>NZ_OZ257132.1:0-992500 GCF_965279025.1 Ancylobacter sp.
GAGATCGAACAGGATGACGTCGAAGCGCCCTCCCATCAACCGCGCCGCGCGCGGGTCGTCGGCCAGCGACACCTCATGGCCGAGCGAGCGGACGAGATCGCGCAGGGCGGTGCGGTCCGGGCCTTCCGGCGCCGTCACCAGCACGCGCTGGCGCGACGCGCGCACCGGCTGCGCGTCTGACGGCTCCAGCAGCCGGTAGCGGCCGGAATCGGTGACCAGGAAGCGCAGGCCGCCCACGCGCTCGACGCGCCCCTGCGGCGCCAGCCCGACGATCTCGTCGACGGCGATCACCTCGCCCTCGCCGCCAAGGCTGAGCAGCATGCGTCGCGGGGCACGGCCCGGCGTCGGCAGGATGGCGATGCCCGGCACCTTGTCGAGTGCGGTGATTCCCTGAAGCGTCGCGACCCGCACCGCCTCCATCTGCGCGCGGCCGGCGCGCACCAGCAGATGCGCGGTGTCGGTCTCGGGCACGGCAGCGGCCCGCAGATGCGGGGTGGCCACGCCGAGCGGCACCTCGATCAGCGCCGCCCGCGTGCCGTCGGCCAGCAGGGCCATGCCGCCGATCACGTCCGCGCACGGGCCGAAGCGTTCGCGCCAGCCGGACGGCATGTTCTCGACCACCGCCTGCTGGCGCAGCGGCTCGCCTTCAATCAGAACGGCGGACCGCACCTTGCCCGCCAGGCCGATCAGCGCCAGCGTGCCGACGGCGGAACGGGACCCGGCGGCGCCGTTGGCGGCGGAGGCGGCAATGCCCATGCGCTGGGAAAGGCGAATCAGCGGCAGCCCGCTTGACCCCAGCGTCCCCGTCTCGGCCATGGCGAGGATCCGCTCCAGCCGCGCGCCGGCAACCGTCATGGTTTCCACGATCTGGGCTGCGGAAAGAGCGAAGCGCATGCCGCCGAGCGAGAATGCCAGAACCTCCAGCCGCGCGGTATTCGCACGAGGCCGTTCCGCCCTCGGCACGTCGAGGCGCGCCGGCTCGATCCGTGGAGACGGCACGCGCAACGCCGCCGCGATGCGGGCGGCTTCGCGGGAGACGGGGCCGCGCGGCGCGGCAGGCAGGGAGTCGACGGGGGACATGGGCGACCGGCAAAACTGGACCACGACACGCCGGCCTTTCGGCCTGCATGTGCAGTGTTCCACCAATACCGTTAATGTCTTCTGAAGCTGCCGTTCGGGAAGCCGGGCGGCCCGCCCCGCTTTCGCAGGATCAATCCCGCCCGACCAGGATCGTCACCGCGTCGCCTTCGTGGGCGAGGCTGATGCCATAGCCGGTCGCCCGCGCCAGCAGCCCGGCATAATGCGGCTGGATGGCGTGGGCGTCGACGGAGCCGCCTTCCTGCGCCTCGCCGGCCAGCAGCGACACGAGATGCGGGGGAATGCGCGAATGGCTGCCCTGGGTGGTGAGGCGGAAGCCGCCCTCCTCGCCCGCGCCGTTCTCTTCCACATTGATTCGGCCGCCGCGCGGAATGGTGGAGGTGGCGACCACAAGCAGGTTCAGCAGAAGCTTCACCTTGTTCTTCGGCGCCAGCACGCGCGGCAGGTGCCATGTCAGGCTGGTGCGGTCATCCTCGATGAAGCCGCGCGCCACCTTTTCCGCGTCGCCGGTGTCAATCTGCGCCCCGGCCGAACCGGCGGCGCCAAAGGCGAGACGGGCGAATTGCAGCCGGGCGGAAGCCTGCCGGGCGCTCTTGGCGATGAGGTCGAGCGCGAAGCTCTTCATCGCCGGGTCGTCCTCGTCTTCCAGCACTTCCAGGCCGTTGACGATGGCACCCACCGGGCTGATCACGTCGTGGCACACGCGCGAGCACAGGAGAGCGGCGAGGTCGAGCTTGTCGAGGTCGATGGCGGTCGTCATCGCGTCCCTTGCGGAGATTATGCGGCGAATCGGCCGCCTCACGTGCAGCCAGCATCGCAGGTGTGATACACCGCGCTCCCAGCAAGGCCAACCGTTTCCCCCTCCCGTCCCAAGCCGGAACCGCTCTTTCGATGCCCTCCCACGTCACGCATCTGCCCTCGCATCTCAGCCTCCTGTCGTCCCTCGCCGGTGCCGCTCTCAAGGCGGGAGAGGTGATCCTGCGCATCCGCGCCGAGGGCATGACGGTAGCCCGCAAGAGCGACGAAAGCCCGGTGACCGCCGCCGATCTCGCCTCGGAGGAATTGCTGCGGGCCGAGCTGGCGCGTCTGCTGCCGGGCGTGCCTGTCATCGCCGAGGAAGCGGTGGCGCAGGGCCAGGGGGAAGCGCCCGCCGACACCTTCCTGCTGGTCGACCCGCTCGACGGCACGCGTGAATTCATCGGCGCCAGCGGAGAGTTCACGGTGAATATCGGGCTGGTCGAAGCGGGCGTGCCCACGTTCGGCATCGTGCTCGCCCCGGCGGTGAACAAGCTCTATGCCGGCGTCACCGCGGCCGCCGGCAGCGGCGCCTTTCTCGCCGGGCTCGATGCCCACCCGGATTTCTGGACGCCGATTCGCTGCCGGCCGATGCCGCAGAAGGGAATCGTCGCGGTTGCCAGCCGCTCGCATCTCGACCCGCAGACGGCGGAATTCCTCTCCGGCCTCGACATCGCCGAGTCGATGAGCTGCGGCTCGGCGCTGAAATTCGGTCTCGTCGCGGAAGGCCGCGCGGACCTCTATCCGCGCTTCGGCACGGTGTGCGAATGGGATGTCGCGGCCGGCCATGCCGTGCTGCGTGCCGCCGGCGGCAGCGTCAGCCGTCCCGATGGCAGCGCGCTACCTTACGCCCGGACCGAGGCCGATTACCGGGTGCATGGCTTCATTGCCCGTGGTGCGCATTCGTGACCGGCGCAACTGTGGCGCTTGTGCCGCGAGCCGTGCTTTTGGGGCTCCATCGCCTTTCTCTGGTCGCACTCCATGCTATGGATAGCATTCGGGGAGTTGGCTGCCCGGGTCCGGATCGTGGCCCGCAGCGGGACCTCTTCCGCTTGTTGAGATCAAACGCGAGACCGCCGATGCCGACCTTGCGCGCGCTTTATGCCTGCCTCTCTTTGCTCTGCGCCCTGCCCTTCCTCGCCGTTCCAGCGCACGCGCAGCAGCAGTCCAGCACCTATTCCAGCGACGAACTGGTGCAGCAGGGCCACGGCTTCTTCGGCGAGGTCTCGCGCGGCCTTGCTTTGTCGATCGAGAAGGCCGTCAACCAGTGGGGCCAGCCCAATGGCTACATCCTCGGCCAGGAAGGTTCCGGCGCCTTTGTCGGTGGCCTGCGCTATGGCGACGGCACGCTCTACACCCGCAATGCCGGCGACCTGAAGGTCTACTGGCAGGGCCCCTCGCTGGGCTGGGATTTCGGCGGCGACGGCGCCCGCACCATGATCCTCGTCTACAACCTGAACGGCATCAACGATATCTTCCGGCGCTTCGGCGGCATTTCCGGCTCGGCCTATTTCGTCGCCGGTTTCGGCATGACGGCACTGGCCTCCGACAACATCGTCGTGGTGCCGATCCGCTCGGGTGTAGGCGTGCGTCTTGGCGCCAATATCGGCTATCTCAAATTCACGCCCGCCGCGACGTGGAATCCTTTCTGATCCGCACCCACCTGACGCCGTGCGGCCGGGCTAGCCCGGCCGTTTTGGTATCTGTAACCTGAAGTCTTCCTAGGCTGGGTCTGCGCCATTCCCGCACGGACCTTCCGCGTTCTGAGGTGAGATCTCCGCATGATCGAAGCGATCATGTATTCCGCCATCGGCTTCCTGGCCGCGACGCTGCTGGCATTGCTCACGCTGCCGGCCGTGTGGCGGCGGGCGGTTCGGCTGACACGCAAGCGCATCGAGGGCGCCATCCCCGTCTCGATCGCCGAGGTGCAGGCCGACAAGGACGAGCAGCGCGCGATCTTTGCCGTCGGTATCCGCCGCCTCCAGATGGAGGTCGAGAAGCAGCAGGCGCGCACCGCCGACCAGTATGGCGAACTGACCCGGCAGGCGGAGATGCTGCGCAGCCGGCAGGACACCATCGAGCGCCTCTCGACCGAGTTCGAGGCCCTGCGGACCGAACACGAGACGGTTTCCGCCCACCGCGACCACCTGCTGGGCGAACTCGAAACCCGCAGCGGCGAATTCGAGCAGTCGCGCACCGCTCTCCTCTCCACCCGCGCCGAGCTGGCCAAGACCCGCGACGCGTTCGAGGACACCCGCACGCGGGAAGAAGAGCTGAAGATCGACCACGTCGCCCTCACCACCCTGCGCGACACGCTCAAGGACCGCATCGGCGAACTCGACCGCCACCTCGCCGCCGCCAATGCGCATCTGCAGACCGAGCGCGAGACGCTGCGCACCACCAGCGAGAGCCTCTCCATCGAGCTGCGCCGCAACCGCGAGCTGAAGGACGAGCTGGCGCATGCCGAGAGCCGGCGCGCCGCTCTGGAGGAAGAGGCCGGCGCCCTCAAGACCGAGCAGGCGGCGCTCTCCGCCGAGATCGCCCGGCTCGAATCCCGCGCGCACGCCGCCGAGCAGGCGGTGCTGCAGGCGAAGGCCGCCCGCGCGAACGGCGCGGCGGAGGCTGTGCCGCACGCCACGGCCGCGCCGGACACCGCCCTACTGCGCGAGCGCATCAGCG
Source organism: Ancylobacter sp. (assembly GCF_965279025.1). Classification (NCBI taxonomy): domain Bacteria; kingdom Pseudomonadati; phylum Pseudomonadota; class Alphaproteobacteria; order Hyphomicrobiales; family Xanthobacteraceae; genus Ancylobacter; species Ancylobacter sp. The sequence goes on from NZ_OZ257132.1 coordinate 4,573, forward strand.
ATATTGCGGCCGAGGTCGCCCATCTCACCTCGCGCCTGGAAGGCCCGGGCTCGCCCATCGACGCCCTGCTTGCCGCCCATGCGCGCACGCCCGGCGCGGCACCGTCCCTCGCCGACCGCATCATGGCGTTGAAGGACGCCGAGCCCCCGGCCGAGGCGCCCACCGAGGAAGAGCTCCGCCCTCAGGGACGGGCGGCGGCGGGCTGACCGTGCGCGGCCAGACCGTACGCCAATAATCCGGACCGGGCGGCAAAAGCCCGGCCGTATTTGGGAAGGATACGCTCGATGAATCTCGCCCGCATGCTCAAGGCACGCGCCGATGCCGGCCGCCCGGTCCGTGTCGGCCTCATCGGGGCCGGCAAGTTCGGCTCCATGTTCCTCTCCCAGCTGCGCACCACGCCTGGCCTGCATCTGCTGGGCATCGCCGACCTGTCTGTGCCGCGCGCCCGCGCCGCGCTGCAAGCCACCGGCTGGGATGCCGACGCCGTGATCGCCCCGAGCTTCGCCGAGGCGCTGCGCACCGGCGGCACGATGCTCACCGACGATTCGCACGCGCTGATCACCGCCGACGGCCTCGATGTCGTGGTCGAGGTCACCGGCAGCCCGTCCGCCGGCGCCGCCCATGCGCTCACGGCCATCGAGCATGGCCGGCATATCGTCATGGTCACGGTGGAGGCCGATGTGCTAGTCGGCCCGCTTTTGGCGGAGCGCGCCCGCAAGGCCGGCGTGGTCTATTCCATGGCCTATGGCGACCAGCCCGCCTTAGTGTGCGAGATGGTGGACTGGGCCCGCACCTGCGGCTTCAGCGTCGTCTGCGCCGGCAAGGGCACGAAATACCTGCCGAGCTTCCACCGCTCGACGCCGGACACTATCTGGAGCCTCTACGGCCTCACCCCCGAGCAGGCGGCTGACGGCGGCATGAACGCGCAGATGTTCAACTCCTTCGCCGACGGCACCAAATCCTCCATCGAGATGGCGGCCATCGCCAATGCGGCGGGACTGAAGGCGCCGTCCGACGGCCTGCTGTTCCCGCCCTGCGGCGTCGACGACCTTGCCACCATTCTCCGCCCGCGCGAGGCCGGCGGCATTCTCGAGCATTCCGGCACGGTGGAAACCGTCTCCTCGCTGGAGCGTGACGGCCGCCCGGTATTCCGCGATTTGCGCTGGGGCGTCTATGTGGTGTTCGAGGCCGACCCGAGCGCACGCGGCGATTATGCCCGGCGCTGCTTCAAGGAATATGGCGTGGTGACGGATGCCTCCGGCCGCTACACCGCCCTCTACCGGCCCTATCACCTGATCGGTCTGGAACTCGGCGTTAGCGTCGCCTCGGCGGCGCTGCGCGGCGAGCCAACCGGCGTCACCGAGGCCTTCAATGCCGATGTGGTGGCGGTGGCCAAGCGCCCGCTCAAGGCCGGCGAGGTGCTGGACGGCGAAGGCGGCTTCACCGTGTGGGGCAAGCTGTTCCCCGCCGCCACCTCGCTCGCCCGTGGCGGCCTACCCATCGGCCTCGCCCATCATGTGACTCTGACCCGCGACATCGCGGAAGGCGAGATCGTCGGATGGGCCGATGTCGAGGTGAAGGACAGCCCGGCCGTGCGTCTGCGCCGCGAGATGGAGCGGGAATTCGGCGGCGCCCCCGTCGCGGCGGCCGGGTAGCCGCCCTTCCCTGTGCCCCTCTCCCCGGCAGAAGGGTGCCGGCCCGCGCGAAGCCGCCGGGGAATGCCTCACATTGCGCTGCAACGCCGATGAGGGTACGAAGCATCCATAAATCTGGACCCGGTGAAATCCCGGGTGGCTCTTCCGGCCGCCGATCCGCCGGACCACGCACATGCAGCGCCTGCCCTCTCTGCCCCGCTCGGGACGGACGCCCGCTGTTTTGCGAAGAAGACCCCATGACCCCCATTCAGAAATACCGCCGCGACTGGACCGCCAACATTCGCGGCGATGTCCTAGCCGGCATTGTCGTCGCCCTCGCACTGATACCCGAGGCGATCGGCTTCTCCATCATCGCCGGCGTCGATCCGAAGGTCGGCCTGTTCGCCTCCTTCGCCATTGCCTGCGTCTCCGCCGTCGTTGGCGGCCGCCCGGGCATGATCTCCGCCGCGACCGCGGCCACCGCCGTGGTGATGGTCAGTCTCGTGCGCGACCACGGCCTGCACTATCTCTTCGCCGCCACGATCCTGATGGGCCTCATCCAGATCATCGCCGGCTTGCTGAAGCTCGGCCGGGTGATGCGCTTCGTCTCGCGCTCTGTCATCACCGGCTTCGTCAACGCCCTCGCCATCCTCATCTTCATGGCACAGCTGCCCGAACTCATCGGCGTTCCCATGGAGACCTACCCGATGATCGCAGTGGGTCTCGCCATCATCTATTTGTTTCCGCGCCTGACGAAGGCGGTCCCCTCGCCGCTGGTCGCCATTGCCGCGCTCACCCTGTTCGCCTGGTGGAGCGGTATGGACCTTCGCACCGTTGGCGATCTCGGCGCGCTGCCCGACGGACTGCCGGTCTTCACCCTGCCGGAAGTGCCGCTGAACCTGGAAACGCTGCAGATCATCCTGCCTTACTCGCTCACCCTCGCCGCAGTCGGCCTGCTGGAATCCTTGCTCACCGCGCAGATCGTCGACGACATGACCGACACGCCGAGCAACAAGAGCCAGGAATGCCTCGGCCAGGGCACCAGCAACATTGCCTCGGCGCTGATCGGCGGCATGGGTGGCTGCGCAATGATCGGCCAGTCGGTGATCAACGTCACCTCCGGCGGGCGCGGGCGGCTTTCCACCTTCGTGGCCGGCGCGTTCCTGCTGTTCCTGATCCTTGTCCTCGACGACCTCGTGCGCATCATCCCGATGGCGGCGCTGGTGGCGGTAATGATCATGGTGTCGATCGGCACCTTCTCCTGGCGCTCGATCCTCGATCTGCGCACCAACCCGCGTTCCTCCTCGCTGGTGATGCTGGCGACCGTGTTCACCGTGGTGGCAACGCATGATCTCGCCATCGGCGTGCTGGTGGGCGTGCTGCTGTCGGGCGTCTTCTTCGCCGGCAAGGTCTCGCAGCTGGTGGCGGTCGGCGCGCATGTCGACGAAGCCGCGGGCCGCGTCACCTATGTCGTCAACGGCCAGATCTTTTTCGCCTCGGCCGAGACATTCCTGGGCGGCTTCGACTTCGACCGGCTGGCGCGCGCGGTGGTCATCGACCTCACCCACGCCCATTTCTGGGACATCACAGCGGTCGGCGCACTGGACAAGGCGGTGATGAAGTTCCGCAAGGCCGGCGCCTCGGTCGAGGTGCTCGGCCTCAACGAGGCGAGCGCGACCATGGTCGACCGCTTCGCCACCCACGACAAGGCGACAGCCGCCGCGCCAGCCCGGCACTGAGGGAGCGCGGTGCGGGCAGGAATTCCCACGGGCCGGGGGTCGTCCGCTTCGTTAGGCGTCGGACGGGAGCGAATAATGCGCGCCCCGCCGGAAAAGATAAAAGTCCTGGCGCTCCTGCGCCGGCGCCGCGCGGCTCAGTCCTCCTCATAGGCCATGTAGCGGACGATCCGCCACTTGCCGTCGCCCTCCTTACGGAAGACATCCATTCCCGGCTCGACACTCTTCACGTCGCCCGGCGAGATGGTCAGCGTCCAGGTGAGGCGAACGACGGCGAGGTCGCCCTCCACGATCACTTCCTTGATGTCGGCGGCGTAGTGGAAGCGGCGCGCGCTGTCGCTGAGCGCCTTCTCGATTAACGCGCAGCGGGTGGCGTAGTCCGCCTCCCCCTGCCCGCGATAGTCCGAGACGAGCGTGCGGGAAAACAGGTCGCAGGCGGAAGCTACGTCGCCGCTGTTGAACGCATGGGTCCAGGCGGCGAGCCGCGACCGGATGTCGTCCTCCGCGCTGTTCCCGGACACCGCCGGCACCGCCAAGGACAAGGCCGCCACCGAGGCGAGCATCAGTCCCGCGAAACGTCCCATGGGCGGCCCCAGTTGCAGCCGGGACAGTATATCCCGCCGCACAAGAGCGCATCACGCCATTTCGCGCGTCTCCAGCACCCATTCGCGGGCGCGGGCCTCGGGGTTGTCGTTCAGCAGTACATCGGTGACCACAGCGAGGCTGTCGGCACCGGCCTGGCGCACTCCCGGCGCGCGCGCCAGGGAGAGGCCGCCAATGGCGACCAGCGGCAGGTCGCCGATGCGCGTCTTCCACTGGGTCACGCGGTCCAGTCCCTGCGGCGCCCACCGCATCTTCTTCAGGATGGTAGGATAGACGGGCCCGAGCGCGATATAGTCCGGCCGCGCCAGCAGCGCGGCTTCCAGCTCGGCCTCGTCATGGGTGCTAATGCCAAGCTTCAGCCCGGCGCGCCGCATGGCGGGAACGTCGGCTTCGGCGAGATCCTCTTGCCCGAGATGGACGAAGTCGCAGCCGAGCTCGATGGCGAGCTTCCAATAGTCATTGACGATGAGCTGCGCGCCGAAGCGCGCGCAGACCTCGCGGGCGGTGACGATCTCGCGCCGCAATTCGTCCTCTTCCAGTTCCTTGGCGCGCAGTTGCACCAGCTTCACGCCCTGCGGAAGCAGGCGCGGCAGCCAGGAGGCGCGGTCGACGATGAGGTAGAACGGATCGAGCTTCATGACTCACTCACTGATCAGGAGCCCAGAAAGGCTCGGCCCATGACGGGCGTCGAAGGCGCCGCCATGTCGCGCACCTCCATGGGATCGGCGATCACCGCCTCGCGCCCGGCGGCGATGGCGGCGGCGAAGGCACGGGCCATGCGGACGGGATCGCCGGCCTTGGCGACGGCGGTGTTCAGCAGCACGGCGTCATAACCCATCTCCATCGCCGCCGCCGCATGCGAGGGCAGGCCGACGCCGGCATCCACCACAAGCGGCACGCCGGGGAAATGGGCGCGCATGGAGCGCAGGCCATAGGGGTTGTTCAGGCCGCGGCCGGAGCCGATCGGCGCGCCCCACGGCATCAGCACCTCGCAGCCGGCGGAAATCAGCTTCTCAGCCACCACGAGGTCCTCGGTGGTATAGGGAAACACCTGGAAGCCGTCGCGGGTGAGAAGGCGCGCCGCCTCCACCAGCCCGAACACGTCGGGCTGCAGCGTGTCGTCCTCGCCAATCACCTCCAGCTTCACCCAGGGCGTGCCGAACAGCTCGCGCGCCATTTCGGCGGTGGTGACGGCTTCCTTCACCGTCTTGCAGCCGGCAGTATTGGGCAGCACCTTCACGCCGAGGTCGCGGATCAGCTGCCAGAAACTCTGGCCCGATTTCGCCACGCCTGATTCACGCCGCAGCGAGACGGTGACGATCTCCGTGCCCGAGGCGCGGATCGCTTCCGCAAGGATCGCCGGCGAAGGGTATTGCGCCGTGCCCAGCAGCAGGCGCGAGGTCACATCAGTGCCGTAGAACGTCACCGGATCCGCCAGCTTTGCCGTCTTGTCGGTCATCGCATCCATGACAGCCTCTCCGTCATCCCCCCTGCATGGGGGCAAGAATTTCCACCCGGTCGCCATCGGCGATGGGGGTCGCCTCGCGCCGTGCGGCGCGCACCATGTCGCCATTCACCGCCGTCGCGACGATGGCGTCGGTCAGTTCAAGCTCGGCCAGAAGGCCGGCCAGCGTGCCGGCCCGCGTATCGGCCGGCTCACCATTCACGATGATCTTCATCCATCACCTCCGGGAAATGGGCCCCGTCGAACGCGACCTCCGCCGCGCGGCGCGCCAGCGCGGGCGCCGCCAGGAATCCGTGCCGGTACAGACCGTTGACATAGAGTGTGTTGCCGCGCCTGCGCAGGCGCGGCAAATTATCGGGAAAGGCCGGGCGCACATCCGCCCCGATCTCGACGATCTCCGCCTCGCCGAAAGCCGGGTGCAGCGCATAGGCGGCGCCAAGCAGTTCCAGCATCGAACGCCCGGTGACGCGGCCGCGCTCGTCATTCTCGATCGATGTGGCGCCGATCATGAAATGCCCGTCGCCGCGCGGGACGATATAGACCGGAATGCGCGGGTGCAGCAGGCGCACCGGGCGCTTGAGGCTGATCTCGGTGGAATAGAGCACCAGCATCTCGCCCTTCACCCCCCGCAGATCAGCGAGGGTGTCGCGTGCGGCCAGTCCGCGGCAGTCGACCACAAGGTCGGCGGGGGCGGCATCGGCGTCCTCCAACCCTTCCGACTCGTAGCGGAGGGTCACGCCGTGGTCGTCAACCAGCCGACGGGTCAGCGCCGCCAGAGCCTTGCGCGGCTCAAGATGCGCTTCCGTCGGGAAGAACAGCCCCTGGTCGAAGCGTCCGTCGAGATCGGGTTCTAGGGCAGCGATGCCGGCACCATCGATCCATTCGAAGTTCGAGGTCCGCCGGGCGAAGCGGCGCAGATCCGGCAGATCGCGCGGCGGCGCCAGCACCAAGCTGCCCTCGGCAGGCACGTCGGGCACCGCCTCGCGCCAGTATTGCAGCGATTCAAGACCCAGATCGACGATGATCGGCTCGGCACTCTCCCGCTCGCACCACGGCGCCAGCATGCCGCCAGCATACCAGGAGCATCCCTGCCCGGACCCTGCCTTCCGCTCGACGATGGTCACCTTGGCGCCGCGCCGGGCGAAAGCGTGGGCACAGGTGAGACCCGCGACGCCGGCGCCGACTATTTTCACACGCATGGCATTCGCCGCCGGACGGGCGGGCGCTGGGTCGGCCGATTCACGTTGCAGGGGAAACATGCACTCCCTCCCTCCGCCAGTTTCAACTGGATCAGGTTCGAAGGGTCGCCATGCCGCGCACACTCTGCGCGCCGATAGCCTCTCAGCCTCCTGACGAGGCTCCCCCGGACGCTTTGGATATAGTCATTCAGCCGGCGAATGTCACCGGCGGTCCACAATATTCCGGTCGGCCCGCCAGCGGGTCGGCGCTTTAGCCGCGACGGGGCATCGGCACCACATTGTCGGGCACCTTGCGGGTGGCGGCAGCAATCGCGCGCCGCAGCATTTCCCGGCTGAAGGGCTTGCCGAGGCGCGGCATGCCCGCCTTGGCGTCGGCCGGCAACTCGGCATAGCCGGTGCCGAGGATGAGCGGCAGGCCTGGCCAGCGCTCGTCGATCACCGCCGCCATCTGCACGCCGGTCATGCCTGGCATGGCCTGATCGGTCAGCACGACGTCGAAGGTAGCGCCGCCTTCCAGCAGGCCCAGTGCCTCCCGGGCGGACGAAGCCTCCGTCACCACGCAGCCGAGATCCTCCAGCATCGCGCCGGTGGCCGACAGCACCAGCGGATCATCGTCGACAACAAGCACACGCTGCGCCCCGGCGTCCCCGACGGGCACGCCATCCTCCTCGACCGCGGCTTCGGGTGCCGCCGCGCTGCGGGCCCCTTCGGCAACAGGGAGGTAGATCGTGGCGATCGTGCCCTTGCCGGCCTTGCTCTCCAGCCCCAGCTTGCCGCCCGATTGCGCCGCCAGCCCGTGCACCATGGCGAGGCCAAGTCCGGTGCCCTTGCCCACCCCCTTGGTGGTGAAGAAGGGTTCCGTCGCGCGGGCAAGCGTCTCCGCATCCATGCCGCTGCCGCTGTCGCTGATCGACAGGCAGAAATAGTGACCCGGCTTGAGCCGACCCGGCTCCCCGACCCCGTCCGCATCCGGCGGGGCGACGATTTCCTCGCGGGCGGCAACGGTGATGACGCCGCCATCCGGCATCGCGTCGCGCGCGTTGACGGCGAGGTTGAGCAGGGCCAGTTCGAGCTGGTTGGCGTCCACTCGCGCGCAGGGAAGGCCGAGCGGGAAGCGCGTTTCTATGCGCACGCTCGGGCCAATCGAGCGGCGCATCATGTCGGCCATGCCCAGCACAAGCTCGGGTATGTCTACCGGGGCGGGCTTGAGGTCCTGCCGGCGGGCGAAGGCCAGCATGCGCTGGGTCAACGCCGCGCCGCGCTGCGCGGCCTGCTGAGCATTTCCGAGCAACAGACGCAGCCGAGGATCGTCCGGCGCCCGCTTGGCGGCGAGTTCCAGATTGCCGAGGACCACGGCGAGAAGATTGTTGAAGTCATGCGCGATGCCACCGGTGAGCTGGCCCACCGCTTCCAGCTTCTGCGCCTGCCGCAGCGCCTCTTCGGTCGCGCGGCGTTCCGTGACGTCGACCAGACCGCACAGCGTCATGGTGAGGTTACCGGCGGCGTCCTTCTCGGCGATGGCGGAGAGGATGCAGTCGAGCACATGCCCGTCCTTGGCCAGCAGCGTATACTCGGCCTCGCGCAGTTCGCCGGTTTCGAGCAGGCGCGGCCAGTGTTCTTCGCGGCGACGGCGTGCCGAATCCGCGGTCATGAAATCCGTCAGAGGACGCCCGACGACTTCGTCGCGCTCATAGCCGAGCAGGCTCAGCCAACGGTCGCTCACCTGCGCAATATGGCCATCAGGGCCAAGAGAATGCAGCGGCAGCGGCGTGCGGCGGTAGAGGTTGCGGTAACGCTCCTCGCTCTCGCGCCAAAGGCCCGCCTCGCGTTCGGAGAGCACGGCGAAGCGCCTGTCATAGGCGGCGGCCAGAAGCATCGCGACGAATATGGCGAAGGTCGCCGCCGTCACCACCGCCACCAGCGCGCCATTGCCGATGCCGCCGGCAGAAGCAGCCAGGGCCGTGTCGCGGGCGTCGCTATGGCCGGCGAAGGTCACGCCCATCATCGCCACATAGTGCATGGCGGCGATGCCGAAGCCGAGCGCCAGCGCGGCGATGAGGCGCTGGGGCACGTTGTGGCGGCGGAAGGCCAGCCACAAGGCAATCGTTGATGCGGCGACGGCCAGCACGATGGCGGCGCCGACATAGATCATGTCATGCGACATCCTTCCGGGCATCTGCATGGCCGCCATGCCGGTGTAGTGCATTCCGACAACGCCGAGCCCCATGAAGATGCCCGAGAGAAGGATTCCGTCCAGCCCCACCGCAGCGCGGCCGGCCGCCCACAGCGCGACACCGGTGGCGGCGACCGCCAGCAGAAGGGACAGCAGCGTCAGGCCGAGCCCGTAAGACACTTCCACGCCAAGATTCAACGCCAACATGGCGATGAAATGCATGGCCCATATGCCCCCGCCGAGCACCACCGCCGCCGATCCCAACCAGGCGAGGCGCGCACTTCCGCGCGCGCCTGCAATCCGGCCTGCCAGATCGAGAGCGGTATAGGACGCCGCCACCGCGATCAGGATGGACAGCGCCACCAGCGCGAAATCGTGGCTAACGACGAGGTTCATGGTCGCTGGACATTATTTGCCTTCCGCGCGCCGCGCGGTTGCCGACAGCGTAGCCTTCGCGTCAGGTCTCCGCAAAGTGCCGCGGCCGGGAAACCGCAGCTATCAGAGATAGCCCAGGAACCACAGAATAAGAATAATCGGCAGCGGAATACCGAGCATCCAGAGAGCGCCACCCTTCAACATGAATACCTCCTTGAGATTGTAGCAAGGGAACACCGCGACGCCCCAATCGGTTCCACGTCCGATGGGCATGTCCCAGCGCTAATTTCTGTGACCCTGGTGAATGATGTCCTCCTCCCCTCCCCGCACATTCCTCGACCGCCTGCCGCCGCGCCTGCGCCAGTTTCCCAGCTTTCTCCTGCCGGAAATGGCCGTCTTGCTGGGGATCCTCGGTGCGGCACTGGGGCTGCTGACGTTCGGGCTCATCGCCGACGAGGTGACCGAGGGAGAGACCCACGCCTTTGACGAGGCCATACTCCTGGCCTTCCGCGTGGCGGGAGATCCTGCGGACCCGATCGGCCCGCCCTGGCTGGAAATCGTCATGCGCGACGTGACGTCGCTGGGCAGCACGACGGTGCTGACCCTCCTGACGCTCATCGTCGCGGGCTTTCTCGCCATGGACGGCAAGCGCGCGGCCGCGCTCTTCGTGCTCATCGCCACGGCCGGTGGCGGCCTTCTGAGCTACGCGCTGAAGCTGGGCTTCGACCGCCCCCGCCCCGACCTCGTGGCCCATCTGGTCGATGTCAGCACGTTGAGCTTCCCAAGCGGCCACGCCATGGGCTCGGCGGTCACCTTCCTCACCCTGGGCGTGCTTCTGGTGCGCACGGTGCGCAAGCCGCTCCTCAAGGCCTATGTGCTCGCTGTCGCCGTCGGTCTCACATTGATGGTGGGCTTCAGCCGCATCTATCTCGGCGTTCACTGGCCGACCGACGTGCTCGCGGGCTGGTGCGCGGGCAGCGCCTGGGCGCTTCTGTGCTGGATCGTCGTGCTGCTTCTGCAGCGCCGCGGCAAGGTCGAGAGCGCGCCCGGGGACGCCACCGGCACCGCGCCGGCGCCAGCCCCGTCGAAGAGCCGCTGACTCGCGATGGCTTTCGCGCAAAGCTCCGCTATCATTCGTCGACAGGACGCCGGAGAGCGTCCCGCCACGACAGGAGAAAACGCATGAGCACCACCGCGCCGGACGGACAGCTGATCCCGGAGATCGGCGTCATGGAGACTGTCGAGTCGGACAACATCCTGCGCTGGGACGGCACCAATCTGTATGTCGAGCAGGACGTGTTCCATAATGGCCAGCTCGTCCACCGCCGCTACCGCAAGCGGGTGACCAAATCGGTCGCGCAGGCTATCGCGGCAATGATCGGGCAGCATTGACACGGTCGAGCAGCCCGCGCCGCCCGACAGGCGTCAGATCCGCGCCAGCAATCCGCCGAGAAGCACAAGCCCGGCCGGCCAGAGGCCGAGCCGGGCGGCGCTGCCGATATGGCCGAGTTCGCCGACGTCCGCGAGATCGGCGCCCCAGGCCTGCGCGAAGGCGTGTGCCTGCGCCGGCGTCACGCGCGGATCATCCCGCGACGACAGCACCAGCGCCGGATAGGGTAGCGGTGACAGCGGCATCGGGCCGAAATTGCGGACGAGATCGAACGCCGGGTCGGGATCGTCTACATTGGTGGGTGCCGCGAGGAACGCCGCCGCCACCTTGGCCCGCGCGCGCTCGGAATGCGCGGCCGTCCAGCGGATCACCGTCGCCACGCCAACCGAATGGGCCACCAGCACCACCGGGCGCGGCGCAGCCTCGACCGCTGCGTCGAGACGCCCGGTCCACGCCCCGACCTCGGGCCGGCTCCAATCCGCCTGGAGAAGCCGGGTCGAATTGGGGAATGCGCCCAGCCAATGCGATTGCCAGTGCTCGGCCGGCGCGTTCTCGCGGCCGGGAATGACGAGAAAGTCGAAGGACGCGAGATCAACGGGCATGAAGGCGTTTCCTAGGCGGCAAAGCCGAGTACGGCGATAAGCACCAGAACGACGCCGAGCAGGGACACCGTCCACGCCAGGGATCGCAGATAGGGAACGCCGAAGGCGTAGAGCGGTATGTAAACGATGCGGGCGCCGAGATAGAGCCCGGCGCCCCACAGGGTGAGCGCACCCTCACGGCCGGCGACATGGGCGATCAGCACCGCCGCCGCGAACACCGGCAGCGTCTCGAAGAGGTTGGCCTGCGCCCGCCGCAGCCGTCCCGTCACCACCCCGACCGGCGGCCCCGGCTCGTCGCGCGGGCTGGCGTTATAATCGAGGCCGGTTTCCCGGTTGCGCCACATTGCCGGGAGAAGGACCTGCACAAGCGCCAGAACGAGCGTCCAGGCGAGAAGGGTAAGTTCCGTTGTCATTCTGTGTCCGACATATGGGAGGGTGGCCAACGGCGTCGCTATTCGCCCGGGATGCACTACATTAAGAATCATGGCCAAAAACAACCAGAACAAGCGACGCATCACGGATGGACGCCCCCTCAGCCAGGTGGCGGCGCTCCCCTTCCGCCTCGGCGACGGCGGCGGTGTCGAAGTGCTGGTGATGACCTCGCGTGAGACACAGCGGGTCATCATCCCCAAGGGCTGGCCGATCAAGAACCGCAAGGACTGGAAGTCGGCGCAGATCGAAGCCCGGGAAGAAGCCGGCGTCATCGGGGATGTCGGGCGCAAGCGGCTCGGCCAGTATCTGTACTGGAAGCGGCTGGAAACCCATTTCGCGCTGGTAAAGGTGGCGGTCTATGCGCTGGCGGTACGTCGCCAGCTTGCCGATTGGCCGGAGCGTCATGAGCGGGCGCAGATCTGGCTTTCCGCCGAAGACGCGGCCATGCTTGTCGACGAGCCGGAACTGGGCGCCCTCATTCTGGACTTTGCGCAGTCCCGCGCCGCCCGTCTGCTTGCAGGCTCGCCGCAAAAAGGGGCGCGCGGGCCTGCCGTGGCCGCCTTCCCAGCGGCCACGGGTCCGGCGGCACCCTGACGGGCCGCAGCGGCGGCACCGCCCGTCCTCACCGATCAATCGATGATCTGGACGATCCGGTTGGTCGCGGGATCGACAAGCACGGTCCGCTCATTCACTACCGTGTAGCGGTATTCGCTCACGCCATATTCCGCCGGAACCTCGTAGTAACGCACGGTTCCGGGCGGCAGCTCGGTGCCGACGATCACCTCGCGCTCGACACGGTAGGTCGGCACCTGCTCCTCGACCACATAGCCACGGAAGCGCGAGCGGCGGTCATCGGAAATGCCGCCGACAATGGCTCCGGCCACGCCGCCGACCACCGCGCCGACCGGCCCACCGACAAGCGCCCCGCCGACCGCCCCGGTCGTCGCACCCGCTGCGGTGCCCGCGCCATCCTGCGCGTTGGCGGCCAAGGGAGCGGCGAGCATAAGCGACGCCGCAATAATCGCATGACGTATCATGGTAATCTCCTGTGACCCCGGCCCATCTATTTGGCGAACTACAACGCCGTTATTGACGAACTGTTCCAAATGATCGGAAGGCTACAGAAGTGGAAGAAGACTAAGGTTCAGTTCTCGGTATCCGAGACACGCTCGTCCGCGCGAAGCAGGCGGCCCCTCTCGGCAAAGACCACGCAACCCAGCGCCGCGAGGGCGAGTGCGGCGAAACCCATGGTCAAGGGCAGCGTCGTCCCGTCGAAATTCTGTCCCAGAGCGAACCCGGCCAGCGCCCCGCCAACCGTGCTGACGAAGCCCAGCACGGAAGATGCCGTGCCCGCCACATGGCCGACCGGCTCCATAGCCATGGAATTGAAGTTCGACACCATCAGGCCGAAGAAGAACATCATCGCGCCCTGCAGGATCGAGAACGTCCAGATGTTCTCGACACCCGCCAGCACGATGCCGGCATGGATCAAGGTAACGGTGACATAGCCGAGCAGCGCCGCGTGCGAGACGCGCCGCATGCCGAGCTTCTCGACAATGCGGGAATTGAGCAGCGACGACGCCGCCATGAACACGGCGATGAGCGCAAAGATCAGGGTGAACAGCTCCTCCGCGTCGAAAGCGTCGGCGAAGACCTGCTGGGCCGAGTTGATGAAGCCAAAGAGGCCGCCCATCACCATGGTGATGGCCAGCATGTAGCCGACCGTGACGCGGCTGCGGATGATCAGCCCGAACGCGTGGGAAATACCAGCGAAAGAGATCGGCGAGCGGTCCTCGGCGTGCAGCGTCTCCGGCAGGCGCGCCAGCGTCCACACGAACAGCACCGCGCCGAATACGCACAGCATCAGGAAAATGCCGCGCCATGGCGCTACCAGCATGATCACCTGCCCGATCGAGGGGGCGACGATCGGCACGGACAGGAAGACCAGGAAGGCCAGCGACATGACCTTCGCCATGTGCGAGCCGGAATAGCAATCGCGCACGATGGTGATGGCGAGGATGCGCGTTGCCGCCGAACCGACGCCCTGCAACACGCGGGCGGCCAGCATCACCTCCAGCGTGCCGGCGAAAACGGCGCCAATGGAGGCCGCCGTATAGACGGCAAGGCCGAAGAGCAGCACGCTGCGGCGGCCGAACCGGTCGGCGAGCGTACCGTAGATGAGTTGGGCTCCGCCGAACCCCAGCAGATAAGCGGTGATCACCAGCTGCGTGTGGTTCGCCGTGTCGATGCCGAGCGACTCGCCGATTTCAGGCAGGGCCGGCAGCATGGAATCGATGGCGATGGCGTTGGTCGCCATGAGGCCGGCGATGAACAGCACGAATTCCCGGAAGCCCATTCCCGGATGCGGATTGCCTGCTTGAGCGTGGTCCGGTGCGGATTTCAAGGCGGGCATGGGCGCTCCAATGCGCCGAGACGCCGGAATGCGCGGCGAAGAGGCGCGGCTGACGGCCGTGGGGGGCAGGCCTTATCGCGCAAAAAGCCCGGCGCCCCTATAGGCCGAAAGACACAGCCGGCGGAATTCGGCCGTGCCGCGTGGCGTAAACCCAGTCACCGCAACGCTTCTGATCAGAGGTCAATAATAATGATGGCTGTCATCGATTCCGCTGGCCAAATGCCGCCCGCGCCCTGCGGCGCCTCGTGAAGCGGCTGCCCTAACGTCAGAACTGCGGCGGCGCCATGTCGAGTGGCGGCGCGTCGAACTGCGGAATGTTCAGCTCGATGGTCGAGGGGTCGACCGTCGGCGCGGCGCTGATCCAGTAGGTCACCGCTTCCGGCCACAGGATGACCACCACGACCAGCACGAGCTGCATCAGCAGCCATGGGATCGCCCCCCAATAGATCTGCGAGGTGCGGATCGAGGCGGGGGCGATGCCGCGCAGGTAGAACAGCGCGAAGCCGAAGGGCGGGTGCATGAAGGCAGTCTGCATGTTCACGCACAAAAGCACGCCGAACCAGACGAGATTGATGTCGAGCTTCACCGCCACCGGCACCAGCAGCGGCACGATGATGAAGGCGATTTCGAAGAAATCGAGGAAGAAGGCGATGAAGAAAATGAACACATTGACGAAAATCAGGAATCCGGCCCGCCCGCCCGGCAGCTGAGATAGCAGGTGCTCGATCCACAGCGCCCCGTCCATGCCTTGGAACACTAGGCTGAAGACGGTGGCGCCGATCAGGATGAACACCACCATGGAGGTGAGCCGCGCCGTCGACGCCATCGCCTGGCGGACCAGCAGCCAGCTGAGGCGCCTGTGCAGCGCCGCCAGCACGATGGCGCCCACCGCGCCCATGGCGCCGGCTTCCGTCGGGGTCGCAAGGCCCATGGCCAGCGTGCCCAGCACCAGCAGGATCAGCACGATGGAGGGCACCATGCCCCACAGCACCTGCCGGATCAGCGGCCAGCCGCCGGCGCCGCGCGCTTCCGGCGGCAGTGGCGGCATATGCTGCGGCTTGAACAGCGACAACACGAACACGAAGATGAGGAAAATCAGCACCTGCAGCATCGAGGGGCCGATGGCGCCCAGATACATCTCGCCCACCGGCTTGCCGAGCTGTTCGGCCAGAACGATCAGCACGAGAGACGGCGGGATAAGCTGCGTGATGGTGCCCGACGCCGCGATCACGCCGGTGGCGAGGCGTTCATTATAGCCGTAGCGCATCATCACCGGCAGCGAGATTACGCCCATGGCGATGACCGAGGCCGCCACCGTGCCGGTGATGGCGCCGAGGATCGCGCCGACGATGATGACCGCATAGGCAAGCCCGCCCGGCACCTTGCCGAACAGCTTGCCGGTGCCTTCCAGCAGGTCCTCGGCCAGCCCGCAGCGCTCCAGTATCGCCCCCATGAAGGTGAAGAAGGGAATGGCGAGCAACAGGTCGTTGGAGATGATGCCGTAGAACCGGAACGGCAGCGCGTGCAGGAAACTGAGCGTGAAATGATCCGTCAGAATGCCGAGGAAACCGAAGAACAGGCCGACCGCGATAAGCGAGAATGCAACGGGGAAGCCCGCCAGCATGAAGCAGATCATGCCGGCGAACATGAGCGGGGGCATCACGCCATAGGAGAACATGCAGGGCTCGCGCGTCGGGAGAAACCAGGAGAAGGGAAAGAGCGGGTGGGCAACGGCCGGGCGCCGCTCCTACTGCAGCGGCTTCTCGTAATCGGTCGCGATCTCGATTCGGCCGGACAGCGCGGCGATGCGCTTGATCAGCTCCGACGCGCCCTGGATCGTGAGCAAGGCAAACCCCAGTGGCAGAAGTAGCTTGGCCGGCCACAGGATCAGCCCACCGGCGTTCTGCGACACCTCGTCGGAACGGAAGGACTGCCAGAAGAATGGGAAGCTCAGCCAGGCGAGGTAGCAGCCGGCGGGAATGAGGATCAGCGCGAAGCCGAGCGTGTCGATCCACAACCGGGCGCGCGGCGAGACCGACATGTAGACGAGGTCGACACGCACATGCTCGTTGCGCTTCAGCGTATAGGGTGCCCCCAGCAGCACCACCGCGCCGAACAGATACCACTGCACTTCCAGCAGGCCGTTGGTGCTGTAGCTGAACAGATAGCGGACCGTGGCGTTGCCGGCGCTGATGAGGCAGGCAAACAGCACGCAGTAATCCGCGAGGCGGCCGAACCTCTCGTTCAACCCGTCGATGACGCGGCTGAAAGCCAGCAGCCCACTCATGCGCATTCCCTCGTTCCGGCGGCTTCTGTCAGTGCGGCGGGGGCGCCCCCATCGCCGCTCCCGCCGGGCGCGGCAAGATAGACCATCGTCTCACGCAATTTAAGCCGCCTCCGCCACCCGCTCGACGGCGTGCACCGGTAACGACGCGCCGTCGCGATATCCTGGGGCGGCGGGGCGTGTTATCCCCCTTCTTCGGCCCACCCCGGCACCATGAAAGCTCCCATGACGTTCAGCGCGCTACGTCTTCCGCTCGGCATCTGTGCGTTCATTCTCGCCGCAGGCGCGATCTATCTTGCCCGCTCGGTGGTGGCGCCGGTGGCGTTTGCTTTGTTCATCATCGCGCTGGTCTGGCCGCTGCAGGTGCAGCTGCAACGGCGGCTGCCGGCGCTGGTGGCGATGGCCGTGACGCTGGCGGTGACAATCCTCGCTCTGGCGCTGCTCGGCTATGTCACCATCTGGGGCTTCAGCCAGGCCGGGCGGTGGTTGATCGCCAATGCCGGAAGGTTCCAGGCCATCTACACCGAGACCGCCGCGCAGCTGGAGGAAATGGGGCTCTATTCCGCCGGCATGCTGGCCGACACCTTCAATGCGAGCTGGCTCATCGGCTTCTTCCAGGGGCTGGCCGGGCGGCTCAACGGCATTCTCGGCTTCGGCGTGGTGACGCTGATCTTCGTGATGCTCGGCCTGCTGGAAGTCGCCATCGTGCGCACCAAGCTGCTCGCCGAGGCGGGCGAGACCGGGCGCAAGCTGGTGCGCGCCAGCGCCGCGACGGCCGCGAAGTTCCGCACCTACATGATGGTACGCACGGTGATGAGCGTGCTGACCGGCGTTTTCGTCTGGGCGGTTTCCGCCGCCATGGGGCTAGACCTCGCCTTGGCCTTCGGCGTCATCGCCTTCGCGCTGAACTACATCCCCTTCATCGGCCCGCTGGTGGCGACGCTGCTGCCCACCTTGTTCGCGCTGGCACAGTTCGGCTCGTGGGAGACCGCCGTGGTGGTGTTTCTGGCCATGAACGTCATCCAGTTCTTCAGCGGCAGCTATATCGAGCCACGTGTCGCCGGCAAGGCGCTGGCCATCTCGCCTTTCCTCGTGCTGTTCGCCGTGTTTTTCTGGTCATTCATGTGGGGCCTTTCCGGCGCCTTCATCGGCGTGCCGCTGGTCATCGCCGCCCTCACCTTCTGCGAGGAGGGTGACGGCACGCGCTGGATATCCCGCCTGCTGTCCGGCCGCGAGGAGCCCGTCGTCTGATCATGCTTGCCTCCCTTCTCGCTCTCGTGCGGAGAGTTCTCAAATGGCTGGGCGTGATTGCGCTTGTCCTGTTTGTCGGCTTCCTCGGCTCCCGCGTGTGGTTTGCCAATAGTGGCGCGCCGCTGGAGCCCTGGCACACCTTCGTGCCGCAGGAGATGAGCGTCGCCGAACTCGACAAGGCGGATTGGGCCGCCTATCTCGCCCGCGAGGACAAGCTGTTCGCCGATGTCACCCGCGAGGTGGTGCAGAAGCTGCCGGAGCATGACCGCGTTCCCTCCAACCGCTACTTCACCGGCAGCGTGGTCTACCCCCCGCACCTCACCCATGACTGGAACCGCTCCTATGAGCTGGCACCGGCTGGCGATCCGGTGGGCGTGGTCGTTCTCCTGCACGGTCTAACGGATTCGCCCTACAGCCTGCGCCATGTCGCCCAGCGCTACCTCGCCAATGGCTTCCTCGTCGTCGCCCCGCGCCTGCCGGGCCATGGCACGGTGCCGGCCGGCCTCACCGATGTCGAATGGGAAGACTGGCTGGCCGCGACGCGCCTCGCGGTGCGCGAGGCCGGCGCCCGGGCACCGGGCAAGCCGCTGGAGATCGTGGGCTTTTCCAATGGCGGGGCGCTGGCGCTGAAATACGCGCTCGATGCGCTCACCGACGCCGCACTGGCGCGACCGTCCCGACTGGTCCTTATCTCGCCGATGGTCGGCATCACCCGCTTCGCGCGCTTCGCCGGGCTGGCGGCGCTGCCCGCGTGGCTCCCGGCCTTCGACAAGGCCGCGTGGCTCGGCATCGTGCCGGAGTTCAACCCGTTCAAATACAACAGTTTTCCGGTCAATGGCGCGGTGCAGTCGCACCGGCTGACGCGGGCATTGCAGGCGTCGATCACGGCGCAGGCGCGCGCCGATCGCCTGAAGGACCTGGCGCCGGTGCTGACCTTCCAGTCGGTGATGGACTTCACCGTCTCGACCCGCGCCATCGTCGACGCCCTGTATCGCCAGTTGCCGGCGAATGGCAGCGAGCTGGTGCTGTTCGACATCAACCGCAACACCAAGCTTGGCCCGCTGCTGCGCGCGACCTCCTATTCCGCGCTGCTGCGCCTGCTGCCGCCGCTGCCGCGCGATTTCCGTACCGTCATCATCACCAATGAGGACGCCCACAGCGACCAGGTGGTGGAGCGCTCCATCCCCGCCGGCGGCATGGAAGAAACGGTCCGCCCGCTCGGGCTATCGTACCCGCTCGACGTCTACTCGCTCTCCCATGTCGCCCTGCCCTTCCCGCCGGAAGATGCGCTGTATGGCTCGCATCCCGACCCGGACGAGAATTTCGGGCTGCAACTCGGCGCCATGGCGGTGCGCGGCGAGCGCGGCGCGCTGATCGTCAGCCTCGACGCGCTGGTTCGGATGTCGTCCAACCCGTTCTTTTCCTACATGAACGACCGGATCAAACCCGCTCCGGCCGCGCCCGCACCCTGAGCGCGGCCGGTCACGTGGCGGCCGGGCGCTCCCGGCCCAGCGCCGCGAGATAGAGCGCCGGGAGGAAGATCAGCGTCAGCAGGGTAGCCACCAGCAGGCCGCCCATGATGGCGAAGGCCATCGGGCCCCAGAAGACGGTGGGGGCGATGGGGATCATGCCCAGCACGGTGGACACCGCCGTCAGCATGATCGGGGTGAAGCGCGCGCAGGAGGCATCGATCACCGCCTCGCGCGCGTTCTTGCCGGCGGCACGCTCGGACTCGATCTGACCTATTAGAATCACAGCGTTTTTTATGATCATCCCGATCAGCGCCAGCACGCCGAGGATGGCGACGAACCCCAGCGGGCGGCCGGAGACCAGCAGCGCCAGCACCACGCCGATCAGTCCCAGCGGCGCCACGCTGACGACCAGTGCGGTTAGTGAGAAGCGCCTCAGCTGGAACATCAGGACGGTGAGCATGATGAGGATCATCACCGGCACCACCGCCATGACCGAGGCGAGCGAGGAGGCGCTCTCCTCTACCGTGCCGCCGGTCTCGATGCTGTAGCCGGCCGGCAGGGTCTTCGCCAATGCCTCGATCGGCGGCGCGAGCTGGTCGACCACCGTCTCCGGCAATTCGCCGGCGGCGATGTCGGACTGCACGGTGAGCGCGGCCAGCCGGTCGCGTCGCCAGACCAGCGGATAGGTCTGCTCGTAATCGAAGGTGGCGAACTGGCTCAGCGGCACGGTGCGCCCGTTCGGCAGCGGCACTTCCAGCGTGCGCAGCGTGTCGATCGACACACGCTGCTCGTCGGTGGCGCGCAGCACCACGTCGACGAGATAGATGTCGTCGCGCACCTGCGTCACCGGGGCGCCGGTGACGACGGTGTTGAGCACCGAGCCGATGGCCTCGGTGGAGAGGCCGAGCAGCCGCGCCTGGTCCTGGTCGACGCGGATGCGGATCTCGCGCGCCGGCTCGATCCAGTCATAGTTCACCGTCCGCGTCAGCGGGTCGGCGGCGATGACCTCCGCCAGCTTGAATGCGATATCGCGCACCTGCCCGAGATCGGGGCCCACCACGCGGTACTGGATCGGCCAGCCCACCGGCGGGCCGAGCTCCAGCGGCGAGACGCGGCTCACCACATTGGGGAAATCGTCAGCGAGCAGGGTGGAGAGCTTGGCTTCCAGCCGCTGGCGCGCCGCGACATCCTTGGCGACCACCACCGCCTGGCCGAAGAAGTCGTTCGGCAGCTGGGCGTTGAGCGGCAGGTAGAAGCGAATGGCGCCGCGCCCGACATAGCCGCTCCAGCGCTCCACGTCCGGGTCGTCCCTCAGCACGGCGTCCAGCCGCTGCATGGCGCGCTCGGAGGCGTAGATCGAGGCGTTCTGCGGCAGTTGCAGGTCGACCAGCAGTTCTGGCCGGTCGGATGAGGGGAAGAACTGGCGCGGGATCAGCGGTAGCGCCAGCACGGAGGCGACGAACAGCGCGAGGGTGACGGCGATGGTCACCCAGCGGGCGGTGAGCGCGGCCGAGAGGAAGCCGCGATAGGTCCGCATGATCCGGCCCGGCTCGCCGCCCGCCTTCTTCGGCGGCTTCAGGATGACGAGGCCGATCAGCGGCGCGAACACCACCGCCACCAGCCAGGAGATGAGCAGGGCGATGGTGACCACCGCGAACAAAGTGAAGGTGTATTCGCCCGCCGACGACGCGGCGAAGCCCACCGGCACGAAGCCGGCAATGGTCACCAGCGTGCCGGCCAGCATGGCGAAGGCATAGGTCTTGAAGGCAAAGACCGCCGCCACTTCCTTCTTCTCGCCGGCGGCCAGCCGGCCGAGCGTGGCGTCGGTGGTGGTCATGGCGTCGTCCACCATCAGCGCCAGCGCGATGATGAGCGCGCCGAGCGAGATGCGCTGCATGTCGATGTCGAGCAGCCACATCACCGCGAACACCCCCGCCAATGTCAGCGGGATGGTGAGCGCCACCATCAGGCCGGCGCGGACGCCGAGCGCGATGAAGCTGACCACGAGGATGATGAGGATGGCCTGCCAGAGCGATTCCATGAATTCGGAGATCGCCCCCGCCACCGTCACCGCCTGGTCGGCGACCAGATGCGGCTCGATGCCGAGCGGCAGTTCCGCCGTGATCTTCGCCATGGCCGTATCGATGTTGCGGCCAAGCTGGAGAATGTCGCCGCCCTCGCGCATGGAGATGGCGAGGCCGATGGCCGGCTCGCCATTGGCGCGGAACAGCGGGCGCGGCGGGTCGGCATAGCCGCGCCGCACGGTGGCGATGTCGGCCAGCCGCAGCATGCGCCCGTCCACGGCGAAATTGATGTTGGCAATGTCCTGCTCGGAGCCGAAGGCGCCGCTCACGTCGATCACCAGCTTCTCGTCGCCGGTCTGGATGGCGCCGGAAGGCTGCACCACGTTCTGCGCCCGCAGGGCCGCCACGAGAGCGGAGCGGTTGATGCCGAGATTGGCGAGTTCGCGCACCGAGAACTCGACGAAGATCTGTTCGTCCTGCTCGCCCAGCAGCTCGATCTTGGCGACATCGGGCACATGCAGCAGCGTCGAGCGGGCCTGCTCGACATAATCGCGCAGTTCGCGATGGGTGAAGCCATCGGCGGTAAAGCCGTAGATCAGCCCGAACGTGTCGCCGAATTCGTCGTTGAAGCCCGGCCCCACCACGCCGCGCGGCAGGGTGTGGGCCATGTCGCTGACGCTCTTGCGCACATGGTACCAGACGTCCGGCACCTCGTCGGCGGTGGTGCTGCCCTTGAGGTTGACGAAGATCGTGGTGATGCCCGGCCGTGTGTAGCTGCGGATGAAATCGAGATGCGGGGTCTCCTGCAGCGTGCGCTCCAGCCGCTCGGTGACCTGCTGCAGCGTGTCCTCGATGCCGGCGCCCGGCCACGCCGCCTGCACCACCATGGTCTTGATGATGAAGGACGGGTCCTCCGCCCGGCCGAGCCGCGTATAGGCGAACACGCCGGCGACGACGACGGCAAGCATGAAGAAGATGACCAGCGAGCGTTCGCGGACCGCCCATTCCGACAGGTTGAAACGCATCACGACCCCGCACCGAGCAGGCGCACCTGCTGACCGGGATGCAGCGCCTGCACGCCGGCCGTAACCACCACCTCGCCCGGGCTGAGCCCGGCATCGACGGCGACCGAGGCCTGCGAGAAGCGGCGCACCTCGATGTTGCGCAGGGTGACGGTCTCGGTCGCGGGATCGACCACCCAGACGGCCGGACGCTCATTGACGGCGGTGAGCGCCGAGGCGGGGATTTCGATCGCCGCATCGGTGCCGAGTTCCACGCGGCCGATGACGGTGGAGCCGAGGCGCATGGCGGCCGGCGGGTTGTCGAGCCCGACGCGGACGCGGAAGGTGCGGGTCACGGGGTCGGCCTGCGGCGCCACCTCGCGCACCCGGCCGGTGGCCGTCACGCCGGGATCGTCGCTGAGGGTGATGGTGATGACCGGGTCGGCCGGTGCGGCCCGCAGGATATTGGCCGGGACGTCGAACACCGCGTCGCGCCCGCCCTGCCGGGCGAGCTGGAGGATCATCTGGCCCGCCTGCACCACTTCGCCCGGCTCGGCGCCCCGCGCCGTCACCGTGCCGGGGGCGTCGGCGACGAGGTCGGTATAGCTGACATTGTCCTGCGCGATCTTGAGCTGCGCCTCGGCATTGTCGACGTCGGACTGCGCCGCCTGCAGGGCGGTGCGGGCGGCGTCATGATTGGCCTGGGTGGTGAAGCCGTTGACCAGCAGGCGGTCCTGCCGGTCGAAGGTGTTGGCGGCGGTCACCAGCTGGCTCTCCGCCGCAGCCAGCGCCGCCTGCGCCGAACGCAGCGCATTGAGCGCATTCTGCGGGTCGAGCCGGGCGACCACCTGCCCGGCCTTCACCTGGTCGCCGACATTGGCGCTGCGCTCGATCATCCGGCCGGAAACGCGGAAGGCGAGCGACGCCTCGTCCTGCGCCAGCACTTCGCCGGTGAAGGAAGCCACCTGGCCGCCCGTGCCCTTTTCCACCGTGACGACCCGCACCGGGCGCGGCTTCTGCGCCTCCACCTCGGCTTCCTGGCCGCACCCGGAAAGCAAGAGGCTCGACCCCAGAGCCACCGCGGCCATCCACGGCTTCATCTTCGTCATAGCGGGTCGCTCCTCGTCACGCGTCTTGCCGAAATGGCTGGGGTCTGGATTGCATCCGCCGGCACCGGCCTGATCCTACCACTCGACATTACATTCATCGGACGTCACGTAAATGTCCCTATGCGGGCGGCATGGTGAACCCTGTGCAGAGCCGGGACGACTCGCCATTGCCGCAAGGGCGCGCTAATGCTGGCCGGTCGTTGCGAGCGGCGCCCTACGGAGGCTGAATGCGTCTGCTTATTGTTGCGTTGGCACTGGCCCTGTGTGCGGGATGCTCGAACAGGCCGGTCGGCGTGCTCACCCCCGTCGAAGCCGCCGCGCCGGACACGACCAAGGTCGATCTGCTGGTCGCCACCACGCGCGAAGCCTCCAATGACGCGGGCACGCTCTACACCGGCGAGCGCGGCACCGGCGTGTCGCTCAACGCCTTCACCGTCTCGATCCCGCCGGACAGCCGGCGGCAGATCGGCGAGGTGCAGTGGCCGCGCAGCCTGCCGCCCAATCCCGCCACCGACTTCGCCACCATCGCCGTGGAGCCGCTGCCCAATGTGAAGGCCGCCAAGAGCTGGCTCGACGGGCACCTGCCGAAGAGCCGGCGGGTGCTGATCTTCGTGCACGGTTTCAACAACCGCTTCGAGGATGCCGTCTACCGCTTCGCGCAGATCGTCCATGATTCCGGCTCGGACGTCGCGCCGGTGCTGTTCACCTGGCCCTCGCGCGCCCGGGTGTTCGACTATCTCTTCGATCGCGAGAGCACCATCGTCTCGCGCGACGCTTTCGAGGACACCGTCTGGCAGGTCACAAGCGACCCGCGCGTCGAGGACGTGACCATCATGGCGCATTCCATGGGGGCGTGGCTCGCCATGGAAAGCCTGCGGCAGATGGCCATCCGCCACGGCAAGCTGCCGGCCAAGATCCGCAACGTCATCCTCGCCTCGCCCGATGTCGATGTGGACGTCTTCGCCTCGCAATGGCGGGCGCTGCAGGGCACGCAGGCGCGCTTCACCCTGTTTGTCTCGCGCGACGACCGGGCGCTGCAGGTGTCGCGCCGCATCGCCGGCGGGGTGGACCGGCTGGGGATGATCGACACGCAGCATTTCTATGGCGAGCTGGCGAAGTCCGGCATCGTGGTGATCGACCTCACCGCCATGCGCAGCGGCGATTCGCTCAATCACGGCCGCTTCGCCTCCTCGCCGGAGGTGGTCCAGCTGATCGGCCAGCGGCTGGTGAACGGGCAGACCGTGACCGATTCCGACGTCAGCCTCGGCGACCGCATCGCGGCGGGGGCGATGGGGGTCGGGCAGACCGTGGGCAGCGCGGCGGGACTTGCCATCAGCGCGCCGCTCGCCGTCATCGACCCGAACACCCGCCGCACCTATCAGGGGCAGGTGGAGCGCTTCGGGCGCACCGTGACCGAGACCGTCGAGGACCCCGGCGCCGACTGACGCCCCTCAGCGCACCAGGAAGCCGATCGCGGCGGCGTTGATGATGTCGATGAAGAAGGCCGAGACCAGCGGCAGGATGATGAAGGCGCGGGGCGAGGGGCCGTGCGCCTTGGTCACCGCCGTCATGTTGGCGATGGCGGTAGGCGTGGCGCCCAGGCTGATGCCGGTGAAGCCGGCGGAGATCACCGCCGCCTGATAGTCGCGGCCCATGGCCGGGAACACCACGAAGATGATGTAGGCCACCGCCGCCACGGTCTGCACCGCCAGCACCACCACCAGCGCCAGCCCCAGCCCGCCAATGCTCCAGAGCTGCATGCTCATCAGAGACATGGCGAGGAAGATGTTCAGCGCGAGGTCGGAGACCAGCGCCAGCGCCCGCGTGCGCGTCGGCCAGCGCAGGCGCGGCAGGAGGCGCGGGACGATGTTGGTGAGCACGATGCCGACCAGCAGGCACACCACGAACATCGGCAGCTTCAGCCCGGTCCACTCCACCAACCCCTCCAGCGCGAAGGCGATGAGGATGGCGACGTTGAGCACAAGCACGGTGCGCAGCAGGCTGACATGGCTGATGTCGTCGTCCATCTGCTCGTCCACCGGCTTTGGCAGGCCGACGACGGCTTCCTGGCCCGGCTCGCTCTTCAAGTGGTGGCGGGTGATGAGGTAGCGGGCGATCGGCCCGCCCGCGAGGCTCGCCAGCACGAGGCCCAGCGTCGCCACGGCAATGCCGACCTCCATCGCATTGGCGACGTCGAAGCGATCGGCGATCAGCGGCGCCCAGGCGATGGTGGTGCCGTGGCCGCCGATGAGCGAGGCCGAGCCGAGGAACACGGTGAGCCCTTCCGGCAGGTCGAGCAGGCTGACGGCACCGATGGCGATGCCATTCTGGATCACCAGATAGGCGATGGTCAGCGCGAGAAGCACCAGCAGCGGCCGGCCGCCCGCCAGAAGGTCGTCGAGCCGGGCGTTGAGGCCGATGCCGGTGAAGAAATACAGCAGCAGCATGTCGCGCGCCGCCAGATCGAACACGATGGCGGAATCGAAGAACTTGTAGGCCACCAGCGTCGCCAATGCCGCCAGCAGGCCGCCGGTCACCGCCTCGGGAATGTTGAACTGGCGCAGCGGCGGAATGGCGCGATTAATGCCGGAGCCGACGAAGAAGACGACGATGGCGATGGTGAAGGTCAACAGGCCTGAAATCTCGATCGCCGACATCGTCGCTCCGCGAAATACGCTGCACGTCCACTGCAGACGTCGCTGCACATCCGGCTGCACACCGAACTGCAGCCGCTGCTGCCACTTCATGCTGCAAGGCCGGCTGCAACGCTGCACCGCCCGGCTGCCGCCTTCAGAAACTGCCGAACACCGAGCCAAGCCCGATGACAGCTACTAGTGCCACCAGGGCACCGACGATGGCAACCATGACGATGTCGAGATAGCTCTCCCTCGGCGTCACTCCGCAAACCGCCAGCAGCGTCACCACCGCGCCGCTATGGGGCAGGCTGTCGAGCGTGCCCGCGCTCATGACGGCCACGCGGTGCAGCAGCGCCGGCTCGATGCCGAGCTCGTTGGCGCGCTCCAGGAAGACCGGCCCCAGCGCGTCGAGCGCGATCGTCAGCCCGCCCGAGGCCGAGCCGGTGAGCGCGGCGAGGATATTGGTCGCCACCGCCAGCGACACCAGCGGCCCGCCGTCGATGGACAGCACCCAGTCGCGCACCAGCGCGAAGGCCGGCAGCGCCGCCACCACGGCGCCGAAGCCGACAAGGCTCGCCACCGAAAAGATCGGCAGCACCGAAGCGTTGGCGCCCGCGTCCATGGTCTCGCGCAGCTTGGGCAGGCGGCGCCAGTTGATGATGAGCGTCGCCAGTATCGCCACGACCAGCGCCACCGCCACCGACCAGACGCCGGAAACCGCCGAGAGGGGAACCCCGCCCCAGCGATCCTCGGCCAGAAACGCGAAATCGAGACGCGGCAGCACGATGAAGGACATGGCGAGATTGACGACGATCACCAGCCCCAGCGGCAGCGTCGCCAGCGCAATGGAGGGGCGCTCCACGCTCTGATGGCCATGGGCGATCTCGGCGGGATCGAATTCGTGCGCCGTCGTCGCCCGCTCGCGCAGCACGGGGTCGTCGAGATGCGCGTTCACCGCCGCGTTGCCGTCGCCGAACCCCTCCCCGGCGCGGCGGGCGCTCGCCTCGGCGCGGGCGAGCCACCACAGGCCGAAGCCGAGCATGATGGCCGAGGCGATGAGCCCGAGCCCGGGCGCAGCGAACGGGGTGGTGCCGAAGAACGGCATGGGGATGGCGTTCTGGATCGCCGGCGTGCCGGGCAGCGCCATCATGGTGAAGGTGAAGGTGCCGAGCGCGATGGCCGGCGCCATCAGCCGGCGCGGAATATCGGCGGTGCGGAACAGCGCCTGCGCCATCGGCGCCAGCACGAACAAAGCGACGAACAGGCTGACGCCGCCATAGGTGACGATGGCGCCGGCCAGCACCACGGCGAGGATGGCGCGCTGCGCCCCCAGCTTCTCGGTCATGAACTCGGCAATGGCCGAGACCGAGCCGCTATCCTCCATCAGCTTGCCGAACAGCGCGCCGAGCAGGAACAGCGGAAAGAACTGCCGCACGAAGCTGGCCGCGCTGCCCATGAAGGTCTGCGTCCAGCTCGCGAGCAGCGGCTCGCCCGACAGCAGGGCGGCGATCAGCGCGGCGAGCGGCGCCAGCAGCAGCACGCTCCAGCCGCGATAGGCGAACCAGACGAGCAGGCCGAGGCCGAGCAGGATGCCGATGAGGCCCATGGCTCACACTCCCGCCAGCAGCACGTCGAGATCGACCGAGGAGCGCTTGCCGATATTGTCGGCATCGGCCGCGAGGAAGGCGTCGGCGGCCTTGCGCCCTTCGTCGCGCAGCATGCTGAGGAATTCCCATTCGGCGTTCAGCTTCGAGGAAGAGCCGAGCGTGTCCAATATGCCGTTGCGAACCAGATGGATGCGCATCCGCGCCCATTGCGCGCCCTCGCAATTGCCGGGATCGGCGACCTGCCGCAGCAGGGCGATCATCCGCAATTCCTTCAGCAGCACGGCGTTGAACGAGACCTCGTTGAGCCGGTTGAGGATTTCCGAGGCAGTGCGCGGCGTGCCGGGGCGCTCCACCGGGTTGATCGGGATGAGGATGGTGTCATCGGATTCCAGCTCGCGCACCAACGGCGTCATGGTCGGGTTGCCGGAATAGCCGCCATCCCAATAGCTCTCGCCGTCGATCTCCACCGCCTGGAACAAAGTGGGCAGGCAGGCGGAGGCGAGCAGCACGTCCGGCGTGATCTCGGCGTTGCGAAACACCCGGCCGCGCCCGGTGCGCACATTGGTGGCGGTGATGAACAGCTTGACCGGCGAGGTGCGCAGCCGGTCGAAATCGATCGCCTTCTCCAGCACGGCGCGCAGAGGATTCGAGCCGCCGGGATTGAGGTCATAGGGCGAATAGAGCCGCGACATCAGGTCCATGGTGACGAAGAGCGGCGAATGATCGAGCGACCAGCGGCCCAGCAGCACATCCAGCGGGCCGCGCTGGAACGGGCTGAAGCGCGCCGCCTCCGACACATGGCGCCAATAGGCGTCGAGTGCCGCGCGGGCCCCCTCGCGGCCGCCGGCGGCAAAGCCGTCCGCCAGCACGGCGGCGTTCATCGCCCCAGCGGAGGTGCCGGAAATGCCCTCGATGTGCAGCCATTCCTCCTCCAGCAGCCGGTCCAGCACGCCCCAGGTGAAGGCGCCGTGCGAGCCGCCGCCCTGCAGAGCGAGATCGACGCGGATCGGCCCGGCGCTTTCGGCCGGCGCGCCGGTCTCCATCGCGTCCGCCGCGACGGCGGCGGGCGCGGTCGCCGCACGCGGGCCGCGTTTGCGCGGGGAAGCCGGCGGCCGGGCGGGAGGCAGGACCTTGGAGGGCATGGGGCGCGCCTTCTGAAACGGAATGGCCTCACCGTACCTTTCCAAATGCTGCACCGCAACATGGATCGATCGGCCGCCAACCGGAACGCGACGATAGCGCGGCTTCACGTCTCCCCGGTGTCGCCCTGCCCGCCTTCCTTCATCGCGCCGCCGCGCCGGACGATAAGCGGGTGCAGCCCCGCCGCCAGCACCAGCATGAGGCCGATGGAGATGACCACGTCGGACAGGAAATGCGCGCCGACGGCGATGCGGTTCAGCCCGACAAGCGCGACGAAGGCCACGAGCAGCGCGCCGACCTGCCACCGCCACGGGCGCGGAACGAACAGGATGAGCGGCAGCAGGCAGGCACTGGCCGCCGCCTCGCCGGAGGAGAAGGAATGATTGGCCAGGCCCTGCGCGCCGATCACCCACGGTTGCTGGAATGGCCAGGGCCCGCCGAAATCCGTGACATTGACCGGGCGCGGCCGCCCCCAGAACGGCTTCAGCACCCCGTTCACCAGCACAACCGGCCCCGCCAGGAACAGGCTGACCATGTAAAGCGACAGGCGCGGCGGGACGAGGCCGGGCTTGCGGGGCCACGCCAACATCAGGCCGAGCCCGATCGCCAGCAGCAGGGGAACCGCCAGCGACACATGCGACGCGAACAGGCGGAAATCCTGCAGCGCGCCGATGCGGGCGGCGGGAAAGCCCTTGCCGGGCACGAAGAACAGCCGGGTGACGGACCGGTCGATGCCGGGAAACAGGTAGAAGACGGCGGAGACCAGCGCGGTCGCCACGCCAGCGAGCAGCAGCGGGCGCCAGCGGCAGGGTGCACGGGAGGCAAGGTTCGGGCGGGTCATCTTCGGTGAGGTCAGCCGGGGAAAGGTGCGAGGATTGGCGCCGATGCCGGCCCCATACGCGTCGGCGACGCGCTCTCCCCAGCTCTCTCCCGTCCGTCCCGGCCCGGCCATGCCGGCTTCGCAATTGCGCCAAACTCTTCGCTAATCTGCGATCCCGGACGGGCGGGGACAGGCCACGATGCGCGATTTCGCGAATGCGATGGGTAGCGAGTGGCTGCAGCGGCGAACCGCCGAACTCGGCCTCGCTTTGGGCCTCGGCCCTGCTTTCGCGTGGCTCAGCCCGTTCGGCCTGGAGGACCCGCCCTTCTTCGCGCGGGTGGGCTTCTGGACCGGCGTGATGGCCTGCTGGTTCCTTGTCGTGGCACTGACCGAGCATTGGCTGGCGCGCGTCGTGGGCGCGCCGATTGCCGATCCGAGGGTGCGGCACGCCACCATCATCGGCCTCGCCGCGCTGCCCATGGTGGCGATAACCGGCAGCGCGATCGACCTGCTGAAGGGATGGGAGGCCTCTATTCCCGAGGTCACCGAGCTCTATCTGCAGATCGTCGTCCTGGGCTCGCTGACGCTCTACCTCGCCCGCGGGCTCATGCCCGACCCTGGCAGCCGCGTCGCGCCCGCCGGGCTGTTCGCCGTGGAGGGGCTTTTCGCGCCGGAGAGCGCAAATCCGCCGCCGCCGGGCCGGCCCGCCGTCGATGTCGTCGCGGCGCCCCCGCTGATGACGCGGCTGCCGCCGGACATACGCGCGCCGCTGCTGTGCCTGGAGATGCAGGACCATTATGTGCGCGTCCACACCGAGCGCGGAACGGCGCTGATCCTGATGCGGCTGCGCGACGCCATCGCCGAGACGGCCCCGGCGCAGGGTCGGCAGGTGCATCGCTCGTGGTGGATTGCCGACCATGGCGTGGAGCGATGCGTGCGCGCCGGCCGCGCCTGCTCCGTCCAGCTGACCAACGGCCTCGCCGTGCCGGTCTCGCAGCGCTATGTGCGGGATGTCGAGGCGGCCTATGGCGAGAATTTCCGAGCGCTCTCCCGGCTCGGCAGGCCGGCTTGAGGGCGCCGCCGGCGCTAGGAGCCCGGCTGCAAGCGCCCGTCCCGCATCTCCAGCACGCGGTCGAACAGATCGAGATTCTCCGGCCGGTGCGTCACCATCAGCAGCGCCGGGCGCGGCGACAGGCGGGACAGCGCCTGCAGCAGGCGCCGCTCGGCGGGCAGGTCGATGGCGTTGGTGGCCTCGTCAAGCATCAGCAGGCGTGGACCCCGCAACAGGGCGCGGGCCAGCGCTAGCCGCTGGCGCTCCCCGCCGGACAGAAGCCCGCCGGCCTCGCCGATGACGGTGTCGAGGCCGCCCGGCAGGCGCCGCACCAGCGCCGCCGCCCCGGCCAGCTCCGACGCCTCCCACAGCGCCGCCTCCGCGCGGGCACCGTCGCCCGTCACATTGCTGCGGATGGTGTCGCGAAACAGATAGGGCTCCTGCACGACATAGGCGATGCGGGCGCGCCAGCCGGCCGTGGCGGCGGCATCGAGCGCCACGCCGGCCACCCGCACCTCCCCGCTCCCGGGGGCGATCAGCCCGGCCAGCACATCCAGCAGCGTGGTCTTGCCCGAGCCGGATTCGCCGCGGATCGCGATCCAGGCGCCGGGGTCGACGACAAGGTCGATGCCCGCCAGCCCGGCGCCCCCGCCATGGGAAACGCCGACGCCGCGCAGCTCGATCCGCCCCTCCGGGACGGCCTGCGGCAGAACGGCCGCTGCGGTGCCGGCCGCCTCCAGTTGCGCGGCCAGCGCGTCGACGGCAGCAAAGGCCGGGAGATGGTAGGCGAATTGCTGCAACGCCTGTTGCAGCGTCGCGAGGGGGCCGGCCAGCCGCGCGAAGATCAGCACCAGCAGGATCAGCACCGGCGTCGCCACATGGAACAGCAGCGCCCCGGCCGCGACCATCAGGCAGGCGCACGCCGCCGAGCCGATGGCGAAGATCATCCGCGTGCGGGCCTGGCGCGCGGTGAAGCGGCGGCGATTGGCCCGCGCCTCGCCCAGCGCGTGGTGGAACTCCCGCACGAAACGCTGCTGGAGATCCTGCGCAAGGGCGGCTTTGAGGCCCGACAGGAGATTGCCGACGGCCTGCACCTGCAAGAGGTTGGTGCGGGCAATAGCGTGCCCCAGCCCTTCGGCGCGCCGCAGCCCGGAAAAGCCATAGCCGGCGAGCGCTAAGGCCAACAACAGCGTGCCCGCCAGCGCCGGCGCGAGATACAGCGCCAGCCCGCCCTGCACCAGGATGAGCAGCACGCCGACGGCGATCTGGACGGAGAATCGCACCAGCATCGCCAGCCGGACCATGTCGGAGGCCAGAACGCTCTGGATTTCCGCATGCCGGACCGACGCCAGCGCCGCCCAGCGCGCCGACCCCAGGCACCGCAGGATCCGGCCGCGCTGGGCCTCGACGAAATCGTCCTCCACCCGCCACAACAGCCGGTCACGGGCATAGAGGATCAGCGCCCGCAACGTCATGATCGCCAGAAAGCCGGCGAGAAGAAGCAGCAGCGCGCCATCCGGGTTCCAGCCGCCGAACCACGCCGCGACCCGTCCCTCGCGGCCGGTGAGCAGTTGCAGCACGGGGATCAACAGCACCAGCCCGACGCTTTCGGCCAGCGCCCCGGCGAGGATGGCGACGAGGCTGAGCGCGCCCCGGCCCCGCGCCGAGTCCGCCAGAGCGCGGAGGAAGGCGCGCAGAAGGCGGCCCGGCCGCGCCGAAGATACCGCCGCCCGGGTCAATCGACGACCACCCTGCGGTGCGGGTTGCCGCGCAGCCTCCGGCCGAGCGCCAGCGGCAGCCGCAGCAGCGGGTAGAGAAAGTGGAGATGGCGCGGCAGCGGCACGTCCAGCGCATCCTGAAAATTAACGCTCCACCGCAGCAACTCGGCCGCCACCGCCCCGGCGCCATAGGCGGATGCGTGCAGCAGCGGCAGCAGGAACACCCGGCGGACCGCGAATCGCGGGGCTTCGTCGTCGAGGTTGGACCGGCAGAGCCGGCGCATGGCGCGCTGCCGCGCCGTCTCGCTCAGCGCCGCGATCTGCGCAGGCAGCGCCAGCCCGAACAGGTCGCGGCACAGCCCGAAGGCCAGCACGGCGCTCGGCCCGGCCCGCCGGCTCTCGGCGTGGCGATAAAGGCGCAGCAGCTCCGCTTCCGGCACGCCGGCCACCAGAGCATGGAGGTCCGCCAGCCATTTCAGGCGGAACCAGCCGCTGCGCGCGCCATGGACGCAGAGATAGGCGAACTCGTCGTCGGGATGGAAGACGCGCAGGCCGACGCCGGCAAGGGTCTCATAGGTGCCCGCCGCCGCGCGCAGGGGGGCGAGCGGCAGCAGGCGGCGATTTTCCGTCAGCCGCCAGTGTGGCTCCAGATGCACGCCGCGAACGGCATCGACCAGCACCGCCTCCATGTGCATCGCCCGCAGGGCATCGATGGTCGAGGAGGTGAGCGGCGGCGGCGGCAAGACCGGGCGATAGCCCTCGCGCATGACGAGCGCGAGCAGCGGGCCGAGAGCCTCCGGCGGGATCAGGAAATCGATGTCCTTGCCATGCTTGACCGCCAGCGACCCATAGGCGCGCTGGCCGAGCGGCGCCCCCTTGAAGAAGATCGCCTCGATGCCCGCCGCGTCAAAAAGCTGCTGAAGACGCGCGGTTTCTGCCGCCATGGCAAGGTTGTGGCGCGCCTGCGCCCCCGCGCGGCGCTCCACGGCCCGGCGCACCTCCTCCGGCGCCAGACCGGGCGCGCGGCGCAGCACCGAATGGACAAGGCCGTACACACGGTGCCGGCCAACGAGACCCAGGAACCGGTCCCAGTCGTCCACCGCCGGGGCAGGCGGTACGGCCGCCGGCGGCGACCCGCCCCGTGCCGCCTCGGCGCAGAGAAGCAGGAGCAGCGCGAAGGCCGCGTCCGTCTCGCCCACAGATCGCCCCCACTGTCCGGCCTGCGCCCGCGCGACGGCCTTGGGGAGACCGCTCTCCCAGCCCGCACCCTGCTGACGTTTTAACGGTTTCGCCAGTGGGCGCAAAGACGCCGGGCGCAAAGACTTCGGGCGCAAAGACGCCGGGCGCGCCGGCCGGCCTCATGGCCGCGACCACGCCGCACTGCCCTCGGCATTGTCGATGGTGACCTTGCCCTCGTCCGTCACCTTCAGCAGCACGCCCTTGCCATAGGTTCCGGCCGCGAAGGAGACGTTGCCGGCGGAATGGTAGAGCACGAAATTGCCGTCGGCCTGCTGGATCGCCCGGGTGCCCGTGGCGTCGGCATCGCCCTTCCGGGCGATCCAGAGCTGCCGGGGCCGTGCCGCATCCTGCATGTCCTGAAGCATCAGCCGCCCCCCCTTCGCCAGGAGCAAAGCGTAGCGCCCCGACGGCGAGGCAACGAACTGCCCCTCGCTCAAGAACTCGCCATTGCGCAGCACCGCCCGCATGTTGGGGTCGGCCGAGACGCGGGCGCCGGGCCCGCCATAGATGATATAGGCCAGCGCGTGCCAAGGCGGCCGGATGTCGAAGGGCTGGGAGGCGCCGTTCGACCCGATCTTCACATCCCGGCCGACATTGCGCGAGAGCGCGTTGTTGTCGCCGTCAATATAGGGAACCGACACCACCAGCTGCTTCACCGTCAGCATGTCGTCCTTCGGCAGATTGGCGACCGTCAGGGTGCGGTCGGGCGAGCCGCCCTTTGCGTGCAGGCGCGCATAGTCCTTGTCGCCGGGGTCGTGGCCGACGATGAAGCGCCCGCGCAGATCGGGGATCGGGTCGCCATTCGGCAGCCAGCCGCCGCCATTGCACAGGAACCACCCCGAGGGCAGCGTGGCCGGGTTGCCCGACCACATGAGGATGGCGCCCACCGGCACCGCCCCCGGCCCCGCGAGCCCCTCGGCCGCCTCTATGCTGCCGGCCACGGTGAGCCGGCCCTTGACCGCCAGCCCGGCCTGGGCCGTCGCCTCCCCGTTCACCGACAGGCCGCCCGCGATCGTCACCGGCCCCTTGGCGGCGGAAACCGTGTCGCCCACCACGACACGGCCGCTGACCGTGACGGAGGTGTTGAAGGTGGTGCGGC
Source organism: Ancylobacter sp. (assembly GCF_965279025.1). Classification (NCBI taxonomy): domain Bacteria; kingdom Pseudomonadati; phylum Pseudomonadota; class Alphaproteobacteria; order Hyphomicrobiales; family Xanthobacteraceae; genus Ancylobacter; species Ancylobacter sp. The sequence continues at coordinate 39,046 of NZ_OZ257132.1, forward strand.
CATCCGGCGTGATCTCCATCTTCGGCACGCTCTCGCCCTCGCGGGTGAGGCTCAGATTGGTGCCGTCGACCTGACTGACCCGGGTGAGGGTCCATAACGGCGTCACGGTGTCGTCGCTCATTGTCCTGTTCCTTGCTGAGGGAATGCGGCCGGGCGCGCCGGCTCTGCCATGGCCTCACCGGCTCGCCACCGGGGCCGGCTCGACCCGAACCGTGACGCACGGGTCGGAACTGATGGTGACGTCCCAGGCGCCCTTGCCCAGATGGGCCTTCGACACGCTGGTCCTGCCGTCGTCGGACACGCCGATGAGCTCGAAGGGCCGATCGGGATAGGCCAGCGCATATTCGCTCACCACCATCGGCATCGAGGTGGTGACGCCCTTCACCGTGCACGTGCCCGTCTCAAGGCTCTGCGCTTTCGGCTGCAGCTCGGTACGCCGGTCGGTCCGCCAGGTCAGCGCGGCGCGGCTTTTGATGGTCAGGCGCGCGCCCCGTTCGAGATAGGGAAGGCTGGCGACGCGCCTGTTCTCGAAATAGTCGGCGGCGAACAGGCGCGGGCTCTCGACCGGCAGGCTGAAGCGCTCGCCATTGGCCTTCATCAGCCAGAGGCGCGGTTCGTTGTCGCCGCGATAAGCCGCGACGCTGCCCGTGCCGCCCGACTGGCCAAAGGATCCCGGCTGCCACTCATTGGTCTGCGGGTTGTAGGCGAGCCCGGCGCCCAGCGAGACCAGCACGCCGCCGACATTGACGAGCGGCCCCTGCGCCAGCGCGTCGACCTGCTCCCGGCCGACGCTGCGGGCCGATACGGGATAGTCGACCGCGACCGCCGCGCGCGCCGCCGCCAGCCTGGCGGGGGAGCCGCTCGCCCGCGCCTCGGCGAGCAGCGCGGCGCTGTCGGCGGTTACCTCATAGCGCGCCAGCGTGCCGCTGACCTCGTTGAGCAGGAACAGCGTCTCATTGTCGGCACCGAAGCCGTCGATCATCTGCCAGCCATAGCGCGGGCGCAGCTCGTTGGTGGCGAGCAGCGGCTCGGCCCGCCACCCACCCTTGCCGGTGGCGATGTCGCTTTCGCTGATCGAGAACGCCTTGACCGAGGAGCGCGGGTTGAGATCGGTGCTGCGATCGGTGGGCCCGATCTGCACCTGGACGAGGATGCGCCCGCGCAGCAGGGCGAGCTGGTAGTCGCGGCGCTGCGGGGCGGCGGTGTCGATGGGGTCGTCCGCCAACGTCACCGGATAGGTCGCCGTCTGTGTGTCGGGCGAGACGATGGTCATCTCGGCGAAAGCCGGGCGGCCGGGCGCGGTCTCGCCGATGGCGACCAGCGCCGCCACGCGCTCGGCATCGAGGGCGTGGACGGCGAGGCAGGGCGATTCCTGGACCGGGTGCAGGCTGGAGGCGCGGTCGCCGACGCGCAGGGGCTCGCGGACGAAGTCCGGGAACGGCTCGTTGACCTTGCCGACGCCGTCGGCGCCCATGCCACCGCCCGCGCCGACGGCCGAGAAGAACAGCCCCTTCTCGCTGCACAGCACCAGCCGACCGCCCGCGAACGCCATGCCGCGCAGTTCGCCGGTGGCGAGCGCGCTGCGGCCGGCGGCCTGCCAGCGCTCGATATCGAAGGCCCGTTCAATCGTCTCGTCGCCGTAATGCAGCCGAACGGTGGTATCCGCCTCGCCCGCCGCCTGCGGCACGACGAAGCTCATCTCGCCCGCCGTGGTCTGGCTGGCCGAGGCGCGCAGGCGCTGGAGCCGGCGGTTGCCGTGCAGGTCGGTCCAGGCCAGCACCGCCTCGCGCCGGTCGTCGGCCGGCAATTCGCGGATGTACCAGCGCGCCTTCACCGTGCCGCCGGGCAGCACGGAAGGCGGCGACAGCGAGAGATTGGCGAACTGGTCGAGCCGGCGGACATCGAGGAAAAGCGTCCGGGTGAGGATGACGCTCAGGCGGCTGTCCGGCGTGCCGGTGGTCTCGGCCGTCAGCTGGTAGGTCGCCGGCCCCAGCGCCAGCACCTTCTTCGACCCGGTGCAGGCCCCCTGCTCCGGCGCGATGGTCAGCACCGGCTCGCGGTAGTCGACAGGTCCGCTCAGCGTCGCCTGCACGCAGGGACGTATATCCCAGCTCAGGGTGACCGTGGTGCCGAGCGCCAGCGCCGTGAGCGGCGCCATATCGGCGTCGAACCGGACCCTCGCCTCCCGGTCCGGCTCGGCCGGCTTTTCCAGCCGCGCCTCGACGGTGACCGGCGGCGACAGGGCATCGAGGCTGGTGCCGACGCTCACCTGCAGCGGCAGGGATCGGTCGCCCGGCCGCAGCGGCAGGATCACCCGCAGCGGCTGGTCGCCGGCGCGGGTGAGCGCGTTTTGGCCTTCGTGCCCGTTGAGATCGAAATTGGCGATGCCGAGGCGGGTCTTGCCCGGCTCGGCGGCATCGCTGCGCATCAGGAACCAGGGCGGATCGCCGCCGGCATTCTGCAGCACGCCATTGGCCCGGCCGATATCCTGCCACAGCGTGTCGGTCTCCTCGCGGATCACCGCATCGGCGAGGCTGTCCGTGTCCAGCACGATCTCGATCAACCGGGGACGCGGCGCGCCGTCACCCGGGGAAAGCGGCGGCACCACCAGCTGCAGCGTGGGCGTCTCGCCGGGCACGACCCGCGCCTCGAGAGCGGGCGCGCCGGACTGTGCCCGGCACGGCCCGGCGCCGAGAGAGGCGATCCCCGCCAGCAGCACGGTAGCGAGAAGGGTGCGCGACAGTCTGCGGTGCATCATCATGGATCCGTTCTCACGCCTCTCGTGTCGCGTTTGCCGGTCGCTCGGGGCGCCGCAGGATCAGCCGCCCCTCCATCGCCGAGGGGATCGATCCGTCGAAGCGCGGATCGGCCGAAAGCGCGGTGACCGGCACGCTGGCGCCATCCGCGGCGCGCAGTTCCCAGCGGCCGCCATGGCTGGCCGGCGGCGGCAGGATGGGCAGGCCGCCCCGGCAGAGCACCGGCCCGACGCCGAAGCCAATCTCCAGCCGCGCCAGCGCCGCGCGCACCTCGTCGGGCGGCAGGTTCACCGTCTTGGCGGGCAGCACGCCGCAGGCGAATTCCACCGAGGCCATCGGGTCCATCACCAGCACCAGATCGCTGGCCTCGGCGAAGCTCGCCAGCGGCGGCTCGGTCACGTCGAGGGGCGCGACGGCACCGAAGCTCAGCCCTTGCGCATGGGCGACAAGGCCATCCTGCGGGCTCCGCCGGTTGCCGATGCGCAGCGGCAGCTGCAGCGAGCCGCCGGACGTCTCCCCCGCCGCGCCGCGCACCGACTGCAGGCGCGCGCGCGCCGACACCACCGCCAGCGGACGGCCAACCAGCAGGTGCTCCGGCGCGGCCTCGCGGCGGCGGATGGTGGGAAGGGCGGACTCGATGGCAAGCATCATCCCGGCGAGGCGCTCGCCGCCCCGGGTCGCGTCCGCCAGCCAGCCGGCCAGATGCGCCAGCACCGGATCGGCGATCCCGGCGAGCGTCACCGGGCCGGGCGCGGCGAGGCTGCGCCAGGCCACGCGCGGCCCCGGCCGGCCCGGCAGCAGCGCCAGCTCGCCCAGCAGCTGGCCCTCGCCGGAGCAGACGACCAGCGCATTGTCCAGCCGGTTGACATAAAGCCAGCCGCGCAGGGGCGAGGAAGGCCCCGCGAACCGCACGTCCAGCCGGGCGCCGTCGACGAGGCGCGGCGGCAGGGCGAAGGGGCCGCATTGCGTATCGTCGGCTTCCGCCCCGAGGCGCAGGCGCGAGCGCGGATGCGGCTGCACCCGCGTCTCCGGCCGGCTGACCGGCTCGGCCCATTGCCCGAAATCATCGACCACCCAGAGATGCTCGATGCGGAACCAGCCGGCATCGAGCGGGGCGGCCTGCGCCTTCTCACTGGCAGTGAGGGGCGGCGGCGATGCCGGCAGGGCGATGCGCAGCCCGGCGGCGAGTTCCACCAGCGCCGCGGTCGCCGCCTGCAGCCGGCCGTCGGCAAGCGGGGTCAGCCATGGCAGGGCGGCATCGGGCGCGGGCATCAGCGCCTGGGCGTTGAGCCGGCGCACCGTCGCGGTGAGGCCGGAGAGTTCCTGCCCGACCAGCGGCATACGGGTCAGCGCGGCGAAATCACCATTGTTAAGGCGCGATTCGGCGATCGCCGCCTCCAGCGCGCCGGTGACGAAGCGCCCGTCCATCGGCGCGAGCAGGCTCCGCCCCCTCACCCGCGCCGGCGTGTCGCGCCGGGCCGCCGGCACATGCGCGGGCTGGCGGTAATCATAGTGCAGCGGATGCTGGCCGGTGGCGAAGGTCCAGTCCTTCAGCCCGCCGGGGCTCGCATGCCAGACGAGGTCCCAATCGATATAGAGCGGCGACCAGGGCTGCTGGCCCCACACGGCGACCAGCATTTCCGGCAGCACCTCCCGCCCGCTGCCGCCCAGCAGCACCATGGAGCGCCCCGGTGTGCCGGAACGGAAGCGCGCCTGCAGCGCCTCCTTCCAGTCCTGCCAGTCCCCCTGCCCGGCAAAGGGCGTGGTGCGGGCGAAGGCTTCCGAGGCGACCGCCTGTTCCATCCGCGCCGCTTCGCCCAGAAGCGCGGCGAGGTGGCCGGCCAGCGGCAGCCGCTTTTCCGCGATCGTGCCCGCCAGCGCGGCGAGCGCCGCTTGCGGAAAGCCGGCGCGCCCGCCCGCGGCCGGCACGTTGGCGAAGAGGTCGGCGGGCCTTCGGCACGGCAGGGGGGCGGGTTGCGTGGGACGGTTGGCGCCCGGCAGGCCGGCGAGCATCACCACCGGGTCCGCCGCCGCCCAGAAGCGCGGTTCGGCAGAGGCGCTCAGGCCCCAGCCTTGCGGCAGGCCGGCACGCAGCGCATCGACATCGGCGGCGAGCCGCACGGCGGTGGCCCGCGCCGCCTCGACCGCCTGCCCGAAAGCACCGAGATCGGCCTCCAGCGCCGCCAGCACCTCCGGCCGCCCGGCGGGGCGCAGCGTGCCCAGCCGCACCGCGATCACCCGCTCGCGCCAGAGCGTGCGCAGACCATGGCCGCGCGCCGCCAGCGCACGCACCGCGTCATTGAGCGCCGACTGCCGGGCGTTGAGCCGCTCAAGTTCCTGCGCCTGCGCGGGCGCCAATACGGGGGAATTGTCCGCCGCGTTGCCGTTCTGCACGAAGCTGTGCCGCATCCCGGCGTCCAGCGCCTTGAATCCCAGCGGATGGTCGAGCCGCCGGCGCTCGCCGGCATCGAGCCCGGCGGGGTCGGCCGCCCCCAGCAGATGCCCCTCCAGCACCGCCCATTTCGGGCGGTTCTCCGGGTCGACCTCGTCGCTCCACCACTGGTCCGACACCAGCGCGGACAGCGCCGCCGGCACCGAGGCGCCGAGCCCGACCGCCACCCGCTCCTCCTGCGGCGACAGGCCGGCATGGGCCGGCGGCGATTGCGGCGTGCCGAGCAGCGGCCCGCGATAGCGCGCGCCATCCCAGAAATTGATGTGCGCGACCTGCCCGTGGAACAGGCAGGGGCCCGGCGCGGCATCGGCGTCGCCGGCAAGGCTCCAGCCGAGATGGCCGAGCACCGCCGCGAGATCGGCGGGCTGGCCGGCGGCGTCCTTCAGCACGCGCGGCAAGGCCGCCAGCGGGTCCGCGCTGGCTGAAAAATACCAGCCGACAAGGGCGTAGCTGACGCAGGCCAGCGCCAGCCTGCCCTGCGCATCGCGCAGGTCGGCAAGCGTGTCATGCCAGGACAGGATGTTGCGGTTCTCCGCCAGGGAGGTCGCGAAGGTGGGCGAGCCGGTCCAGGGCGTGCCCATGGCGGTGAGCGTGGTGCGCGGCATCTGCGCGTGGCGGGCGGCGTCGAAGGCGTCCAATGGCACGGCAATGCCGACGGGCTGCGCCGTCAGCTCCGGCCCGGCGGACGGCTCCCGGCCCGGGGTCGCGATCGGCAGGCTGGCCGATGCGGCATCGCCCGGATAGGCCGAGCCATCGACCACCCACGCCTTCAGCTCCACGTCGCGGGGCGAGGCCGCGCGGCGCGCCATGCGCAGGATCAGCCACTGGTCCGGCAGGGCGGGAAAATGCAGGCTGTTGTTGCCCAGCGCTTTGCGCAGGCCGGCGGGAACGATCCAGCGCAGATGGACGCCGCGGTCGCCGCCCTTCGGGCGTTCGCTCTCGCGCAGCGCCAGCCGGCCTCCGGCCTCCGGCACCGCGCCGTGAAACGGGTTCAGCTTGGGATCGAGCAGATTGCGCAGCGCCGGCCCGTAATTCGCGCGCGTCGGCTTCCAACGCAGCGAAGCGCCGCGCGCGGCCGTGTGCCGCGCAAGGAACATCTCGCCGGTGTCGGGCGAGACCTCGCCCTCGATGACAAGCGCTTCGAGCTGGAGCGGCACCAGCAACGGCGCGGTGGACGGGCTGGCGGGGTTCATCGCACGGACTCCCAGACGAAGCTCTGGCTGCTGCCGCTGCTCAGCGATATGGCGGCGAAGGCGGCGGCGGACAGCGGATCCGGCACGGCGGGCGCGAGGCCGAGGACACTGAGCGCCCGCAGGCGCGCCAGCGGGCTGAACTGCCGGTGTTCGTCCGGTTCCGGCACGCCCTCTCGCGGCGCCGCGAGACGGAACGCCAGCCCTTCCGGCGGCTCCCGGAAGGTGAGCGAGGTGATCTGCCCTTCGGCGATGCCGAGCAACAGGTCGCCAGCCAGCCGCTCCAGCCGGACGGGGCGCGCCGATTCCGGCGTGGTGGCGACGTGCGTCTCCAGCCCCGGCCAGTCCGCCACCAGCGTCGAGCGCAGCAGGAAGCCGGTGCGCGGCCGGTCAAGATAATCCTCGCCGGGATCGGGCATAGCGGCAGCTCCGGCGACGCAGCGCTCCAGGATCCGGGAGACGAGGCCGCGCATCGAAGGGCCGGCGGCAGCGGCCGTGCCGGTCGCGGTGCCGCTGAGGCTCAGTGCGCCATTGGCGAGCGCCAGCACCCAGTTGGGATCGAGGTGGAAAAAGCGCAGGCTGCCGGCCGGCAGCAATGTCTCGCCCGCCACCAGATAATGGAACGGGATGCCCTGCAGCAGCAGGATTCCCCGCAGCCAGCCAAGCATCGCCAGCGCCGCCTGGAAATAGCCCGGCGGCGCGGCCTCCTCGCCCGCTGCAGCGGGTTCGGCGGCAGACGCGGCATCGGCGGCCGCCCATTCGCGCTGGGTCGCCCGCAAATGGGTGCGCATGAACGTGTCCAACCGGAACGCCACTTCGCGCGGGCCGGCATCCTCGGTGATGAAGGCGCGTGTGGCGGCAAGGAAGGCGGGCGAAGCCAGCGCCATCAGCCGCCCGAGCTGCCACGCGGCGGCATAGGACAGCGTCACCGCGCCATCGTCGGGCGAGACGATCAGCGCCGCGTCGGCATGGGTGAAGGCATCGAGCGGCAGCGGCGCCACCGGCGCAGGCGCGAAGGGCCCGCGATACCAGGCCAGCACCGCTCCGCCGGCCTCCGGCCGGTACGGCATCGGTGTGTAGCCGGCGGCGAGCATGCGGGCCGGCGTTTCCGGCGTCCCTTCGGGCGTGGCGACATGCAGGAGGTCGGTGGTGAGGTCGCGGGCGACGGCCGGGAAGCTGTGCGCGAAGGCGGGATCGTGGGTAAAGCGCCAGCGCGACAGGATCACCAGCCGCAGCCGGTCCGGCCCCGCCGGCAGGGACGCGCCCGCCCCCTCGATCAGCTCTTCCCAGCCTTCGAGCGAGACGAGAAGGGCGATGTTGGCGCCGGGCGCGGGAATGCGGCCGGCGCTCACCACCGGGAACTCGCCGGCGCCGTGCATCGCGGCGCGCGGCTTGTCGTCCATGGCGGCCCTGCGCACGTGGACGAGGCGCGCCAGATCGTCCCGCGTCGGGCAGAGCCGGCGCACCAGGGCGCGGTCGAGATCCATCACCTGGGCGCGCAGATCCCGCGCATCATTGCCCGGCTCGGGCTCGAGCCGGGGGAACAGCACGGTGCCGTCGGCGCTGCGGCGCGTGGCCACGAACAGATCGGCGGGAGGAATGGCGCGCACCGCCTCCTCGCCGCCCTGCGCCTGGAACTCGGCCTCGGTGAGCAGCAGCAGCGCCAGCCACGGGGCAACGGACTCCTTGGCGACCCCCTCGCCCAGCGCCAGCTCCCGCTCCCACGGCAGAGCGCGCTTGCGCAGGACGATGGAGGGAATGTGCCGCTCGAAATCGCCCATTGCCCCGTGCGAGGGAGACCGGGCATGGATATCATTCTCGTCGATGAAAAAGCGCGGGCCGGACACCAGGAAGGCCTCGTCGCGGTAGTAATGATGCGCCTGCGCCTGCGCCGGCCCCGCCGGGGGCTGGTAGGCGATGGTCTGCTGCACGACGACGCGGTGCGTGCCGGCGGTGAGCGCCGGCAGATAGGCGTCGTAGAGCTCGACCGTGAGAGCCTCGGGCGGGGACGCGCCGGGTGTCGGCATGGTCAGGCTCCTTGCTGCCAGCTGCGGTACATCGGCGGGACTGGCGGCACGCGCTCGAAGACGTCCGGCGCGGCGGGCGGGGCCGCGAGATCGACGGCAAGGCCCAGCGCGCTAAGGGCGCGGGCGGTCTCGGCCTGGCGCCGGCGGTGCTCCTCTGCCGGCGGACCGGGCGGGACAACCGGCTCCACGACGGGCTCGCGGGGCTGAGTGCCGCGAAACACAAGGTCGCGGGCGCGGTGCCGGGCGATGTCGACCACCACGCCCTCCCCGCGCCGCGTGCCGGCGGGCGGCCGCACGGCAGCGAGGCCGGTGAGATAGGCATCGGTCATCTTCGCGACGGGGGTGTCGCCCGGCGGCTGCCTGTCCCACAGCGCGGCAGGCATGGCCTGGCGCTCGGGCTCCGCCTGCCATGCGCTGAGATCGACCGGCACGCTGGCGCCGCCGGCCATGTCCTTGACCAGCGTGACCGCCAGTACGGACTCAGCCGTCCAGACCGACAGCGGCACGAGACCGAAGGCCGGGCTCGCGGCGGCGTACCGGGCCGCACCGGCTTCCAGCGTCAGCGGCTTGGCGACGGCAAGGCTCCGGCCGCTCCACAATCGGGGCGGCGGCGCGCCCGTGAGCGTGCCGAAGGCCAGCGTGGTCGCCGGCACGACCGACGTCGCCGACAGCACCAGCTCGTCACCGCGCACGATCCACGGACCGCCGGGCGGCTTGTCGCCCGGCTGCGCGAGGCGCCCGCCGGCAAGGCTCGCGCCGCAGATGGCCGGGCCTTCCACCGCGCCGCCGGCGGCGGGCACGCGCTCCCAGGCCGTGCTCGCCTTGTCGAGGAACAGCGCGCCGAACTGGCCCCATGTCTCGATCGCCGCTTCGGCCCTCTCCCCGCCAAAGGCGATCTCGAACGAGAGCACCGAGATTTTCACCGTGGCGCGCCCGGCGAAGGGCGGGCCCCGTAGGCTGAGGACGACGTCGAGACTGAGATTGATCGTCGTGATCGGCAGTTCCGCCTCGACCCGGATCGATATCCCGGCATCGAGCCGGTATTCCAGCGGCGCCCATTTCAGCAGGAAGTCGACCGCCGCCACGAACCAGGCCTTCACCCGGCCGCTGATGAAGGCGGCCTCCAGCCGTCCGCCTGCCATGAGATGCGAGGGGGTGAGCGCGCAATAGAGCTCGCCCTTGATCGTCAGCCCCTCCGTCACCGCCCAGTTGAGGCCGAGGCGCGGGACGGTAGGATAATGCGCCGGCGGCGCGAAGTCGCGGTGATAGCCGCCGAGGGTGAGAACGACATCGCCCTTGCGCGCACCGGAAGACCACGCGCCGAGCGCGAAGCCGCCGGCGAGCCGGCAGTTCTCGTCCAGCACCCACGAATGGCCGGTGAGTTCGGCCTGCAGCAGGAACACCCCCTCCTCCGGCCGCAGCGTCATTTTGAGCGCCATCTCGACGCGGCAGAATTTCTGCGCGCCCGCCGATTTCTCAAACCGCGCGAGGCCCAGAAGCGAGAACTCGACCTCGTTGCCGAACTGCGCGATGGCCAGCGCAAAGGCGTCGATGGCCTCGGCAAGGGTGAAGCGCAGGCCCAGCGCGGCGAACATCTGGCCCTCTTCGAAGGGCAGGTGCCGTTCGAGCGCGGTGAGCGTTTCCATCGCCGAGGATGTGTCGCCGGGCGCCGCCGCGCCGTCCTTCATGGCGAGGGCGACCAGCGGAAAGTCCGCCACCGCGCCGATATCGGGCACCACCACCCGGCGGTTATAACCGAAGCCGAGTGCCATGCCGGTGAGGCTGATGGCGCCGAGCTTGATGCCGGCCCCACCCGTCAGGCTCAGCGCGCCATAGAGGAACAGCGAGGTGGCGGCGCGCCCCTTGCCGACGGGATAGCGGCCATACAGGCCGACCACGCCGACCGAGAGTTTCGGCAGCTGGATGCTGAGCTGGCCGCCATAGACGTTTTCCGAAACCCGCAGGAACCCGCCCTCGACCGAGACGGCGCCGCGCCTGAAGCTGAGGCTCAGGCCCTTCAGCCGGCCGCGCGGCGCGGCGAGGCTGTCGAGGCGGAGGTCGACCCCGGCATCCATCAGCTCCAGCTTCACGCCGGCGAGGTTGATCCTGCCGGCGAGCGCCGCGGAGACCTCCCAGCTGCCCTCCGCTTTCCGGACGCCGACGCCCAGCCGGGCGAGGTGCAGCGGCCCGCAACCCTTCTGGATCGGCAGCCAGTGCAGATCGTCCGACGACGCCTTGATGTCGGACGGCGCCGTGCTGGCAGTGGCCGTAGCGGCCCCAGCCTTGCCGGCCCCACCCTCGCGGACTTCTGCGGACGGCGCGGGCGCCCCCGCCCCCGCCTTGGTCTCCACCCTCTTCGGCGGCGGGTAGCTGATAGCCTTCTCGTAATCCAGCAGCCGGAGCGTACCGGTGAGCGACAATGTGCCGGTGACATCGACAGGCGGCGGGAAATCGGCCACCGGCAGATGGGCGAAAAGAGCCGCGATGTCGGCCGCTTCCGGGGTGGAGACCACGCCGAGCCGCAGCGCCTCGATGCCCACGGTCTTCTTGCCGCCCTGCTTTGCCAGGGCATCGGCCGCCGCGCCGATCGGCTCGCCGATGACCGGCAGGTCGCGGAAGTCGATCGTCGCCGGCCCCATCCTCAGGCTGTAGTCCCAGCCCCCCTCATCCGGCTTGAGCCGCGCCGCCACCAGGGTGAGGCGGGCATCGTCGCCCTTGATCCTGAAGCCGAAATTCAGCGCGATGCGCGTTCCCTCGCTGCCGAGGCGCAGGGCGCCGGCCATGCGGGTGACGATGACGCTCTCCGCCTGGAAGGGCGGTTCGAAGCCGATCTCGCGGGCGATGGCGCCGAGCGCCCGGCCGAGATCGAAAGGCGTATCGGTGCCGAAGGTCACATTCCAGGTTCCGCCGGCATAATCGAGGTCGAGCGCAACCTCGGCGGTGTCGAACCGGATCGTCCCCTTGCCCGAGAGCGACAGCGCGCCTTCATGGCGGACCTCCAGCGCCGCCAGCTTGACCGTGAGCCCGGCGACGGCGAAGGCAGAGCCCGATGTCGCCGAGAAGGCGAAGGCGGCCTGTCTCCCCAGCGTCAGCGACACCTCGACATCGTCGATCTCGACAGCCGACAGCTCATCCGGGGCGGTGATCTGCAGCAGGTCGGCGGCCAGCGCGCCGATCGGCAGGCGCGGAAGGAAGAGGCTGCCCTTCATCCCGTCGTCGATGTCGATCTCGACGTTCGCCTCCACATCGCCAATGCCGAGGGTCGCCTCCAGCCGGGCGGTGAAGCCCGCTTGCCGCTGCCGGCTGATCTCGAAGCGCACATCGCCGATCAGCAGGGTGCCGCTGCCGACGGGAAAGGCGAGAAAGCCCGCCGTGACGACGGAGAAGGAACAGCTTCCCTCCCGCATATTGGCGTCGATGGCGAGGTCGACGAATTGCAGGCTTTCCCGGCCCCCAACCGGGGCGAGCGTGGCTGCGAGCGCCTCCGGCAGCGAGGCGGTGCTGCCGGAGGCGAGCCCGGCGTGGAAGCTGCCATCGGGCAAGCTCAGCACCGTCTCGAACCGGACGACCTCCGCGCCGTTGCGCATCTCGCCAATGCCGGTGAACTCGGCTTCGAAAGTGACCGCCTCGCTCTTGAAGGTCCCCTTGGCGTGGAGGCTGGGCGTCACGCGGAGCAGGTCGAACAGGGTGAAGGGCTGGCCATAGCCGAGCCACAGCGCGACATGCGCGCCGTCGAGACCGGTCAGCGGGGTGGTGATTTCGAGACGGCGCAGGCCCGGGACGGCAGCGTCCAGGCTGCCGAGGGCCTCGCCGAGCGCGGTCTCGATCTCCGGCGCCAGACCCTTGAGCAGCGCGCCGGCCTTTATAAGCCCCGGCGCATCGGCTACAATCGCCAGTTGCTTTGCGACAGGATCGATGCGGATCGAGGCGGCCAGATCCTGGTCGTCAAGGGCGATCCGGCCCTGCAAAGCGAGAGAGAATTGCGGCGTGGCGCCGGCGTTCACCCGTTCGGCGCCGATGCTGGCCGTGGCCAGCGCGATGGAGAGCCGGCCGTTCAACAGCACGAGCGGTGCCACCGCCAGCGCGGTGTGCGCCTCGATCCAGCACCCCCCGGTGCTTCTGCCGACGCAGCCGGCGACGCGCACGCTCCCCTCCAGCCCGAAGCGCTTGCGCATTGCGGCGTCGAGGTTCGGCAGCAGCGTCGCCTCGCCGGTGAAGTTGAGCCCCGCGCGCAGCGGCGCCAGCTCGTGCGGCCAGTCGCCGTCGAGCGCTTCCGCCGTGCGGCGGATGAGGGCGAGATCGCCGGCGCTCGCCTTGCCCCCGGCAGCACCGGCGGCGGCAAAGTCATAGGAGGAATAGCGCAGCTGCACCGCGCGAAGGCACAGCGCCTTGTCGATCACCGCCCGCGAGGGCTTGAACTCGCCAAAAGCCTCGCCGGGCCGCCAGACCTCGTAGCGCTCACGCGCGGCGAGGAAGACGCGCGTGCCGACCGATCGCGTGCCGGCGGAACGCGTGCCTTTGGCCGCGAAGACCGGTAGCTCGAACAGCTGCGCCGAAACCGCGCCGCCGCCCTGCGACAGCGACAGCAGCCAGTCGTCGAGAAGCACACAGCCATGATCGCCAAGCCCCAGCGTCTCGAACTGGTCGGGCTCGATGACCGTCAACGACCTGACGCTTTGCGTCCCGGCCTTCTCTTGCGCACCCGCCATCCGCCTCGCCCCACTTCGCCGCCCCCGCGGCGTGCCTATGTCTGGAAATGCGTTGCCGTTGCTTCAGACCGAGATCGCGACGTCATCGAAGAACTTGGTCAGGTCGGAGAGCTCGACGGGGAAGAACGCGCTCTGCCGGGTGTCGCGGGAGGCAAAGGCGCGCAGGCGCTCGACCTCGTCCTCGCGCCCCAGCAGCTCCGCTTCCAGAATGGTGACCGCGTTGCGCGGCAGGGAGGCGATGTCGTCCACCGCCTTGCCGGAAAGCGAGACCGTCCGGCTCCCATCCGCCGCCTCGACGATCTTCGGCACATAGCGCCTGATGTAGTTGCTCCAGGGGTTTCGCAGATAGACGAAGCAGAGTTCCTTCGTCCCACCCTTCGCCGTGATCTCGATCTTGTGCGTGTCACCGATCAGATAGGCGTGGCCGGGCACCAGGCCCTTCTTCTTGCTCTTGATGTTCTTGCGCAGGATGAGCCAGGCGGGTTCGGTGCCGAGGACCTTCTTGGTTCCCGCGAAGGCGACCGACACCGTTCCCCCCATCGGCTTCAATCCGATCTCGATCTTGGAGAACAGATTTTCCTGGTAGTCGGCATAGATCCCTGTGCCGCGCTTTCCGGGAAATGAGACAAAGATGAAGTCATCGATGACATTGCCGAAATTGAACGGCCGCAATCCGAGCCGGGGATCATCGACATCGTCCGGCTGGATCTTTTCAATGAGAGGAGCGATGTCCTCCTGACGCATCTCCTGCCGATACTCGATCTTCGAGGCGATCAGCTTCAGGCATTTGTCGACCGCAGGACGACGATCGGCACGGGTCGCCCGGACATGCTGGCGGATGGCGAGGCGGAGATCGGGGAGTCCGGTCGGCGGAACAGCCCCTCCCGCCAGCGGGCCGGTCAATGCGTCCAGCTTTCGCCCCGCGACCTCAAGAAAAGCGTCGAGAAGCGCTTCCCACGGCATGTCCAGCGCCGACGGCCGGGCCTCGTCGAGCATCGCGCGCAGCAATTCGCACCGGAAGACGCTCGTCGGCAGGCGAATGTCGCCGTTCTTGCCGGAAATCGTCTTCGTCGGCGACACCCACTCCATCTCCTCGCCGGTGAGATGCTGGTAGGCTCGGCCCGTGGAGCCGCCGGTAAGCGCTTCAATATAGGTGCGGGCGTAGCGTTCATCCGGGGCCTTCGGCGGGGGGCAGACGACGTTCGGGAACGGCCATGTCGGCTCGGCGGGCAGCGGCGGCGCGCGGCCGGGGATCTTGATCAGCCTTCGGAGCGACAGCGGCTGAAGATAGTAGGTCCTGAAGAAGGCATAGGCCTTCTCGATGAAGTACGGCCAGACCGCGCCGTGCTTCTGCAGCGGAACGGCGCGGCCCTTGACCACGGCGTGCAGTATGGTGCGCGGCACGCGCACCACCACCGGTTGAAACGCCGGACCGACAGGGGCGAAGAACCGCACATGGACGTAATCGGCATCGCCGCCGATCATCTCGCGGAAGAAATCGTGCGGCTTCGTGCGGATCAGCGCGTTGATGGCCGACAGAAGGTAGCAGTCGCCGATGGCGCCCTGCTGCACATCGGCGAAGTCGGGCTCGGTCCGGAACAGGTCCTCTCCGCCGGCAACGTAGCGATACGCGGCGCTGGGCGGCGGCAGATGGGCGTCCTCGAACTGCTTATGGCTCCAGGGGGCGAAGGCCGTGCCGGGCGGCGGCGTCAGGAGGACGGGGGCATCATAGGCGAGCGCACCATTGCGCAGTTGTTCCGGCGTGAGCGGCATCCATCGCCCCCAAGACATCATCAATCCTGAGTAGCAACATTACACCTTCAGGTTGTGTCGTCAACGACAACCGACCTGCCGCTGGGATGGCCGGCAAGGCGGCCGCGTCACACGCCCCGGGCGCCGAACGCGGTGGAGCCGATCTGCGAACAGAGGAAGGCGCTGCCGAGCGAACGCGCGCCCTCGCGCAGCACCACCGATTGCCGCGGGGTGAGAACCGCGTCGATGTCGCCCAGCGCCACCGAAAAGAGCAGTGCGTGCCGCATCCGCTCGCCGGCGGCATCGGTGGCGGCACCGGCCCGCGCCTCGAAGGCGCGCGACACCCGGTCGAGTTCCACCATCGCCCGGGCGAAGCCGTCCCACGCCGCCTGCTGCCCCGGCGCGACGGCGAGGTCGGCGTGCAGGCGCGCCAGCTGCTGATCGAGCCCGCGCGGCCCGTCCGCCTCGTCGACCGGCGCCCCCTCGCGCACCATGCCGAAGGCGGCGTCGCCGTCCTGCGGCCCGCCATCGCCCCGGCCGATCATGATGGCAATGAACAGCAGGGCCGCTGCGGCGATGGCCAGCCTCACGCCGGTCGAAAAGGTCATGTTATTTCCGTAGATGTCTGCCGAACTCGAAACCCACAGATAAGCGCCAGTCCAGACGGCTCAAAAAGATACGCCGAATGCGTTGCGTCTTTCAATGAATCCCCTTACAAATTTTAAATCACGCGCTTGCTTGCAATGATGCAGCGCGGCGGCGGCTTTGCATCATCGATACTCTTGAACTGTACTTTATTACCGTCGCCGCTGGAGCGACGAAGCGGTATTCTGTTGCTTGGCTTTGGGGGCGCGGATGAGCGTAGGGTTCCTGGTCAGTTCGGTCGCCTTGGTCCTCTCGCTGCTCGTCACCGCCGTGAAATGCTTCGACTGGCTGTCCCATTCCGACCCGCGCACCATCCTGCGGGCGGGGCGGATGGTCGCTCTCCTGCTCGCCCTTGCCTCCCTTCCCGGGCTGATGGCGCTGCTGGCCTTCCAGCAATGGACCGGCGCGATGCTGCTGGGCGCGGCGATGCTGCTCGCCTTTGCTCTGGTGAACTGGCGCCGGCTTCTGCCGCGCCGCCGTTTCCGCCCGCTCTGGACGGACGAGCCGGCGCCCTCCCCGCCGCAGCGCTATGGCGCGCCGGCCGGCGCACACGGGCCGGACCCGGAACTGGCGCGGCGCGCCGCCATCGTGCTGCAGGATTATCTCGCGCTGGCGGGGCGTGCGGAAAGCCCCCGCAGCCTCGCCGACGACGCCGGGCGGGCGGACGCGGCCAGCTTTGGCGACGGGCCGATGAGCCTTGACGAGGCGCGCGCGGTGCTGGGCCTGGAGCCCGGCGCCACCGCGCCGCAGATCCGGGCGGCGCATCGCCGGCTGATGCAGCTGGTGCATCCCGACCGTGGCGGCACCGATTATCTCGCGGTGAAGATCAATCGCGCCAAGGACGTGCTCCTGGCACGCGCGACGCCGGCCGGCCGCAAGCCGGCGCGCGCGGCGCGTGCACTGCGCCCGTCGCAGGACGACGAAGACCGCAAGGGCGCCCGTCCGGCGGGCGGCGCCTAGGCATTGGACCGAAACAGCAGCGTGGGAGGGGACGATGGGCGAGCATGGCAGGGGCGAGGAACAGGACGGCCGCAGGCCCGCCATCGAGATCAGCCCTGAGCCGCTCGGCGCGGCGCGTGCGCAGATCGACGCCTATATCAGCCGGCGCGACGCGGTGGAGCGCACGGATCACGAGGAATTCCAGAACTATCTGCGCGAGAAACAGGCGCGCGCCCTCGCTGCCCAGCCGCTGCTGCCGCTGGCCCCGCCCCCGGAAGAGCCCCCCGCGCCAACGCGGCTGACCCGGCGCGGCGTCTTCAAGGCCGCCGCCGCCACGGCGCTGATCGCCGAGACCGGCGTGCTCGGCTATCACGCGGTGCAGAGCGGCGCGCTCGACGCCGTCGGCCTCGGCAGCACACCCGCCGGCGCGGCGACCGCCCAGCCGCAAGCGGCCCCGATCACCCGCGAGCTGATCGATTCCCGCGCCAGCTTCGACGGCAAGGGGCTCGGCAAATGGGTGGCCGTGCTGCCGACCAAGCTCGGCGGCGGGTGCTATGCGCTCGATCTCAACACCAACCGGGTGCTGGCCTCGATCTGGTACTGGAACTATGGCGACTTCAACCCGATCGCCCACCATCTCTGCGCCTTTCCCAGCGCCGACCCCTATCACTCGTTCGAGTTCGTCAACTCCACCCAGGGCGGCAAGAACGCGCTGATCTACGGCATCCCGACCAACATCACCGAGCCGGCGCCGGGCTTCAACATCTACCGCGTGCGCTATGACGGCGCGCAGATGCAGCTGATGGAAAACGTCTCGGAAGCCACCGGCCTCGGGCTCGGCGTGCATGTGACGATCAACCCCAAGGACGCGCAGTCCTATTTCGTCACCGACGGGCAGAAGGACATCGCCGCCTGCTTCGACCGCACGACGTCGCAGGTGAAGGCGGCGCTGAAATTCGACTGGAAGGCGAATTCCAGCCAGCTCTCCCGCGCCTGGCAGGATGGCGGCGTGCTGACGATCTACCGCATCTACCCGGACGCGGAGACCGGCAAGTACGACTATCTCGGCACCAAGGGCCAGAAGATCGACTGGGAGATGGTGCCGATGGGCGAGCTCTTCGTCGAGGAAGGCACGCTGCCCGGCGACGACCCCATGGGGCTCACCGGCGCCGACGGCACCATCTGGCACCCGAGCGGGCGCTGGGCGGCCACCGTGGTGCGGCTGTGCGGCGGCATCGCCATTCTCGACGCGGAGAACAACTTCGCGCCCAAGGCCTTCCTGCAGTTCAACACCGCCTCGCAGGACCAGTACGAGGTCGTCGAGGTCGCCGAGGACCGCTGGGAGGTGACGTTCGACAAGATCCACTCGCCGGGCCACGAGATCGGCTTTTCTCCCGACGGGCGCTTCCTGTGCATGATGAACAATCTGCGCGAGAACAACTGCTCGGTGTTTGATTCCTCCGATCCCGACCCGCGCAACTGGAAGAAGATCGCCCATGTCGAGGACCCGCTGTGGAAGGGCAAGTACCCGAACCCGTTCCACATGGTGTTCTCGCTGGATTCGAAGAAGCTCTACCTCTCCGTGCTGCATCCCGCCCCGGCAGCGAGCGGCGTGATGGTGGTGGATACCGACACCTGGACGATCAAGAAGGAAATCCAGGGCATCGGCCCGGACCTGCAGACGCCGGCCATCACCTATGACGGCAAATACGTGCTGGTGCCGTTCAGCGGCTTCCAGCGGCTGTCGAGCGGCATCGCCGTGATCGAGACCGCGACCGACAATCTCATCGGCATCCTGCCCAGTTCCGGCGGGCACCATGACTGCGTGATCGTGCCGACCGAGATGGAGCACATGAAGCACACGCGCTCATGCACGCTGTAGACGTGAGCACCCGGCGCGGGCCTCGCCACTGATGCCCGCCGCCGCGTCGTGCCGGCTAATACTCGGGCTGGCGGTGCAGAATCTCGGCCGCCGGCAGGCGCGCACCCTGCTGCTCGTCGCCGCGATCGGCCTCGCAAGCGCCGTCACCTTTGCCGGCGTGGTGGCGATGCGCAGCGTGGTCGCGAGCATGCAGGTCGGCCTCAGCCGCGTCGGCGCCGACCTCATGGTGGTGAACCAGGCGGCGCTGACCAACCTCACCCCGGCGCTGCTCACCGTCGAGCCGACCGACAGCACGCTGCCGGCCGACGCCCTCGTCCGGGCCGACCTGCCCGGCATCGCCCGGATGGCCGCGCAGCGCATCCTGCGCACCGACCAGTCCGGCCTTGGCGGGCCGGGCGAACGGGTGGACCTCATCGGCTTCGACCCGGCGACCGACTTCACCATCCTGCCCTGGCTGGCCGAGCGCCTCGCCGGCCCGATGCGGCCCGGCGACATCATCGCCGGAGCCGGGCGCGCCCTGCCGCTGGGCTCCCAGGCGGTGATCTTCGGCCAGCCCTTCCGCGTCTATGGAAAGCTCGCCCGCACCGGCTCCGGCACGCAGGAGAACGGCGTCTTCCTGCAGATGGACAGCCTGATCGGACTTGCCGGCGCGGTAAAGGCGCGCCTCGGCGTAGTGCCGCCCATGCTGGCGCGCGAAAGCGTCACCGGCTTCCTCCTCCAGCTGGCGCCCGGCGCCTCGGAGCTGCCGCTGCGCTTCGCGCTGCTCTCCAGCCTGCCGGAGATCAAGGTGATAGTCGGCGGCTCGCTGCTCACCGGCATCCGGCAGGGGCTGGTGGCGCTGCTCGGCGGCCTCGTCCTGCTGGTGACCGCGCTGGCCGCCAGCACCGCCATCATGGTGATGGTGCTGTTCTCCGCCATCATGACGGAGCGGCGGCGCGAGATCGGCCTGCTCAAGGCGATCGGCGCGCGCGCAAGCCAGATCGTCGCCCTCGCGGTGGCGGAAGCGGCGCTCGCCACGGCGGGCGGCGGCGCGCTGGGGGTGGTGCTGGGCCTGCTGCTGCTGCGCCTGTTCGAGCGGGCGCTGGTACATCATCTCGGCGAGATGGGCATTCCCTTCCTCTGGCTGGACAGTGCCGCAACGCTCGCGGTGGCGGCATTCTGCGTCGCCGGCGCGGCGCTGGTGGGCGTGCTCGGCGCGCTGGTGCCGGCCTGGCGGATGGGGCGGCGCGACACCCATGACCTGTTGTGGAAGGAGAGCTGAACATGCTCGCCTGCCGCGGCCTGACCAAGCACTACGCGACCGACCGGGGCCCGGTGACGGCGGTGCGCGGGGTCGACCTCGACATTGGGAGCGGCGACTATGCCGCCATTGTCGGGCGCTCCGGCTCCGGCAAATCCTCGCTGATGAGCATGATCGGCGGGCTCAGCCGCCCGAGTGCGGGAACTGTACGTATCGCCGGCACCGACCTGTGGGGGCTGTCGGAGGCCAAGGCGGCGGCGTTCCGCAGCACCCATGTCGGCTTCGTCTTCCAGTTCGCCAGCCTGCTGCCGAACCTGCGGGCGCTCGACAATGTCGCCCTGCCGGCGCGGCTGGCCGGCACGATGTCGCGGCGCGCCAGTGAGGAGCGGGCGGCGCAGCTTCTCGCCGATATGGGCCTGGACAGCCACGCCGAGGCCTTTCCGTTCGAGCTCTCCTCCGGCGAGCAAAGGCGAGTGGCGATCGCCCGCGCGCTGATGAACGAGCCCGGGCTGTTGCTCGCCGACGAGCCGACCTCCGACCTCGACGAGCAGACCGAGCGCGAGGTGATGGCGCTGCTGCGCGACATCAACCGCGCGCGGGGCACCACGCTGGTGCTGGTGACGCATAATCTCACGCTGGCGGCGGAAGCCGGGCGGATCATCCATATCGCCGACGGCGCGGTCGTCGCATGAGGACGCCGCGCCTGCCCGATCTCGATCGCCTCACCCCGGCGGAGAAGGACGCGCTGATCCTCAGCCTGTGGGAGACGGTGCAGGCGCTCGACCGCGACGGGCCGGCCGGCGAGGCGCGCGTGCCGGCGCAGCCTCTCCCCGCGCCGGCGGGCAGCGCGGTGCAGGCGCTGCGCCACCGCATCGGCACGACGTCGCGCTCGCGCCGCAACCAGGCCGATGCTGGGGCGCGGCGCGGCGGCGCGGCGCACGCATTGGGCCGGCTGCTCGACTACCGGCCGCTGCAGATCCTCGTGCTGCTGGTCGCGCTGGCGTTCCTCGCCGATCTCGCCCTCGGCTGGCATCAGCGCCAGCAGGCCGCCGCCCGCCATGCTGAAACGCAGCGGGTGGAACAGGCGGCCTCCAGCGGGCTGTTCATGGAATTGCTGCGCGTCGGCTATGAACCCGAGCAATCCGCCTACCGCGCGACGCTGCGGATGGAGCGGATCGGCGCCGACGGGGCGCTCTACATCCTGCAGAACCCGCCGCGCGTCTTCGTGCAGACCGGGCTGACCTGGCAGGAGGTTCCCTCGCGCGCCGCCGACGGCAAGGCATGGGGGGTGGTGGCGCTCGACGGCGGGGCGGATGTCGCGGTGCTGTTCGATGCCGATATCGAGGGCTGGTCCGAGCTGATGCCCGGCTACATGCATGTGCAGCTTCAGTTCGACCAGTTGATCAGCCTGTCGCGCCCCCCCGGCGACGACATCGTCGAGCGGGCCAACCGCTTCTATGTCTACCTCAAGCCGCACGATGCCGACGACGAGGACATCAAGCGGCGCGCCGGTTTCAAGGGCACCCCGCCGGCTTTCCTGCCGATGCCGCCGCATTAGCCGGCACGGAACGGGAAGGCCGTGCGCGGCGGCGGCAGGTGCCGCCCGGCGATGAGGGCGGACCCGTGCCAAGAAAGATTGCACGAATGATTTGACTCCGGATGAAAGCGGTTTCATTCTTCTCATGAAACCGGTTTCATCGGAGCGAAACGTGACCCGGCCACCCTACGCCAAACCCACGCCCGCGCCGACCATAAGGCTCGTCGCCCTGGAAGCCGGGGTGTCGCAGGCCACCGTGTCGCGCGCCTTCTCGCAGCCGGAACTGCTGACCTCGGCGACGGTGGAAAAGGTGCTGGGGACGGCGCAGCGGCTGGGCTATGTGCCCAACCAGGTGGCGCGGGCGCTGTCGACCGGGCGCGCCGGCAACATCGCGCTGATCCTCCCCGATGTCGCCAATCCCTTCTTCTCCGCGCTGATGCGCGGCGCGCAGGCGCAGGCCTACAAGCGCGGCTACGCCACCTTCCTCGGCGATTCCGACGAGACCGCGCATCTGGAAGACATGCTGCTCGGCAAGCTGGCCGCGCAGGTGGACGGCTTCGTCCTGGCCTCGCCGCGCCTCGACGAGAAGCTCATCCGCAAGCATGCCGCGCGCAAGCCGGTCGTCGTCATCAACCGCGATCTCGACGGCATTGGCCGCGTGCTGGTCGACACCGGCCCCGGCTTCACCGCCGCCGTCGAATTGCTGGCTGGCCTCGGCCACCGAGCGGTCGCCTATGTCGGGGCGCCGCGCACCTCGTGGTCGAGCCAGCAGCGCGCGCGTGCCGTCACCGCCGCCGGCGCCGCCCAAGGGCTCTCGGTGGTGCACATCGACGCCGGCCGGCCCAGCCACGAGGCGGGGCGCGACTGCGTGGCCGGCCTGCTGGAGGCCGGCGTCACCGCCGCGCTGGCGGTCGACGACGTGGTGGCGCAGGGCATCATGGCCGGGCTCGCCGAGCGCGGCCTGTCGGTGCCCGGCGATTTCAGCGTGGTCGGCTGCGACGACATCATCGCCGCCACCACCTACCCGCCGCTGACCAGCGTGAATGCGCGCTGCGCCATCGCCGGCGCCAACGCGGTCGACCTGCTGCTCAACGGCTTCGCCAACCCCGCGCCGCCGACCGACAGCCACGTGATTACCTGCGAGCTCGTGGTTCGCAGCTCCACCGGCCCGGCCCCCGCGCAGGTGCCGGCACCCGATACACGCGCGCCGCGCAGGCCCCCGGCCAAGGCACGCACCAAGGCCCGGGCCAGCGCCCCCGATCCGTCGAGCAGGAAGTGACCATGATTGACATTCATATCCACGAGACCAAGGCCGACAACGGCGCGGCAGCGGCCGCCTTCGGGGCCGAAGCGATCCGGCAGGCGATTGCCAGCAATGGCGAGGCCACCGTCGTGATCGCCACCGGCGCGAGCCAGTTCGAGATGCTGGAAGAGCTGGTCGCGGCCGCGGGCATCGACTGGTCGAAGGTCACCGCCTTCCACCTCGACGAATATATCGGCATGCCGGAAACCCACCCGGCGAGCTTCCGCAAATATCTGAAGGAACGCTTCACCGGCAAGCTGCCGACGCTGGGCGCCTTCCATTTCATCGCCGGCGATGCCCCCGACCTCGACGCCGAACTCGCCCGGGTCAACGCGCTGCTCGACGCGCGCACCATCGACGTGATGTTTGCCGGCATCGGCGAGAACGGACATCTCGCCTTCAACGACCCACCGGCCGATTTCACCTCGACCGTCGCCTACAAGGTGGTCGAGCTGGAGGAGCGCTGCCGCCGCCAGCAATTCGGCGAGGGCTGGTTCCCCACCTTCGAGGACGTGCCGACCGAGGCGATCTCGATGACGGTGCAGCGCATCGTCTCCAGCCGCCTCGTCGTCCTCACCGTCCCGGACGAGCGTAAAGCCGAGGCCACCCAGCACGTGCTGGAGGGGCCCGTCACCAATATGTGGCCGGCCTCCATCCTCCAGCAGCACCCCGCCTGCCACGCTTTTCTCGATCGTGCCGCCGCAAGCCGCCTCACCAGCAAGACGGCAACGGCGAACGTCTAGTCCGCACTTTGCCGGTGCCGATTGTTCGACAACAACCAGAGTGGAGAGAACAGATGTCCCTTATGCGATGGAAATCCAGCCTGCTGGCGGCGGGCGCCCTTCTCGCCGCCACCAGCTTCGGCGCCATGGCCGAGCCCGTGGTGATCAACGTGATCGACGTCGCCGGCGACCTGCAGGTCAGCCAGCCGGCGCTGGAGAAGTTCCAGGCCGAACATCCCGAGCTGATCTCGAAGTTCGTGTTCACCCAGGCGACGGCGCCCGAGCTCGCCGGAAAGCTGAAGGCGCAGCAGGACGCCGGCCGGGTCGATATCGACTTCGTGCTGACCGGCAATGACGCGCTCGCCGCCGGCATGGAACAGGGCCTGTGGATGCAGATCCTGCCCAAATATGCCGACAAGTTCCCCAACCTCAAGGAACTCTACATTCCCGGCGCCTATCTCATGCAGGAGATGGCGCGCGGCGAGGCCTTCGTCATCGACTGGTATCCGTCCGGCCCGCTGCTCGAATACGCCCCCGACCGGGTGAAGGAACTGCCCGACACCCCGGCGGCGCTCATGGCCTATTGCAAGGCCAATCCGGGCAAGTTCATGTATGCCCGCCCGGCCAATTCCGGCCCCGGCCGCACCTTCGTGATGGGCCTGCCATATCTGCTCGGCGACAAGGATCCCAAGGATCCGATCAATGGCTGGGACAAGACCTGGGCTTACTTGAAGGAACTCGACACCTGCATCGAGTACTACACCGCCGGCACCACCGCCTCGATGAAGGAACTGGCCAACGGCACGCGCGACATCATCGCCACCACCACCGGCTGGGACATCAACCCGCGCTATCTCGGCATCGTGCCGGAAGAGTATAAGGTCGGCGCCTTCAAGAACTTCACCTGGGTGGGCGATGCCAACTACATGGCAATTCCCAAGGGCATCCCGGAAGCCAAGCTCAAGGTCGTGCTGGAGCTGATGGCGTTCCTGCTCAAGCCGGCCCAGCAGGCCTACATGTTCGACCACGGCTACATGTATCCCGGCCCGGCCATCAAGGGCGTGACGCTCGACATGGCGCCGAAGGAAAGCCAGGAGACCATCGCCCAGTTCGGCCGGCCCGAATATGCCAGCCTGATCGCCGACAATCCCACCGAAGCCCCGCTCGACGCCAAGCCCCTCGTCGCGATGTTCGACAAGTGGGACCGCGAGATCGGCGCCGCGAAGATGAAGAAGTGACATGCCTCCGGCGGGCTGCACCTGCGGCCCGCCGGAACGCGTCGTGACCACCTTTTTTACCAGCAGGATTTAAGCGCGATGGCGATAGCATCCGCCGGCTTTCGCGAGCTCAGGCTCGACGGGATGAGCCGGAACTTCGGCGCGCATAATGCGCTGAAGGAGATCAGCCTCACCGTCCAGCGCGGCGAGTTCATCGCCTTGCTCGGCCCCTCAGGCTGCGGCAAGTCGACGGCGCTGAACTGCCTCGCCGGGTTGCTGTCGCTCAGCGACGGGGCGATCTGGCTCGACGAGAAGCGCATCGACACGCTGAAGCCGGAAGAGCGCGGCTTCGGCATGGTGTTCCAGAACTACGCGCTGTTCCCCCATATGAGCGTGCGCCGCAATGTCGGCTTCGGCCTGCAGATGGGCG
This sequence comes from Ancylobacter sp., assembly GCF_965279025.1. Classification (NCBI taxonomy): domain Bacteria; kingdom Pseudomonadati; phylum Pseudomonadota; class Alphaproteobacteria; order Hyphomicrobiales; family Xanthobacteraceae; genus Ancylobacter; species Ancylobacter sp. The sequence goes on from NZ_OZ257132.1 coordinate 63,847, forward strand.
GCGTGCCCAAGGCCGAGATCGCGCGGCGCGTCGACGAGGCGCTCAGCGTGGTGCGCCTGACCGAGCAGGGCCACAAGCTGCCCGGCCAGCTTTCCGGCGGCCAGCAACAGCGCGTCGCCATCGCCCGCGCCATCGCGGTGGAGCCGCCGCTGGTACTGATGGACGAGCCGCTGTCCAATCTCGACGCCAAGCTGCGCCTGGAAATGCGCGCGGAAATCCGCCGCATCCATCGCCTGCTCGGCTCGGCCACCATCTATGTCACCCACGACCAGGACGAGGCACTCTCGCTCGCCGACCGCATTGTGGTGCTGCGCGACGGCGAGGTGCGGCAGATCGGGACGCCGCAGGACCTCTACCGCCGGCCGCTACATGCCAACGTCGCCGAGTTCATGGGCTTCCGCAACGCCCTGCAGGGCAAGCTGCTGCGCCGCGAGGGCGACGAGGTCGAGGTCGATTGCGGCTTCGCCGGCCCCATCCGTGGCCAGGCGGTGGATGTCGCGGGCGAGCGCGTCATCGTCGCCATCCGGCCGGCCGATCTCGTGCCGATGGTCGACGGGCCGATCAATGCCGTGGTGACCGGCCTCGAATATCGCGGCGAGGCCTATTACGGCACGGCGACCGAACCGGGCGGCGCCGACCTCTATTTCCGCACCGATACCCCGCTCGCGGTCGACGCGCCGGTGCGGCTCGGCGCGCCGGCCGAGCGCACGCTGGTCTATGCGGCGGGGGGCGTGGGATGAGCGCCTCAAGCCGCCCGAGACGGCGCACGCTCGCCGACCGCGGCATTGACGGGGTAACGCTCCTCGTCCTGCCTGCGGCGCTGTTCGTGGTGCTGCTGTTCGTCTACCCGTTCATCTACGGGCTGCTGCTGTCCTTCGCTCCCAAGGAGGGCGGCTGGCTCGGCAACTACACCAAGTTCTTTTCCGACCCGTACATGTACGGCACCATCTGGCTGACGCTGCGGCTGGCTTTGCCGGTCACGCTGCTCAACATCGCGCTTTCCGTGCCGGTGGCCATGCAGGTGCGACACATGAAGCACCAGCGCCTGCTCACCACCATCCTCGTGCTGCCGATCACGCTGGGCACCGTGCTGGTGGCCGAGGGGCTGCTGAACTATCTCGGCCCGCAGGGCTGGCTGAACCGCACGCTCATCCTCTTCGGCCTCATCGACCGCCCCATCCGCCTCGTGCACAATTACTGGGGCGTGTTCATATCGCTGGTGATCACCGGCTTTCCGTTCACCTTCCTGCTCACCCTGTCGATGATCTCGGGTATCGATCCGGCGCTGGAGCAGGCCGCCGCGACGCTCGGCGCGCGAGCGCGCAGCCGCTTCCGCCATATCGTCCTGCCGCTGATCGTGCCGGGGCTGGCGGTGACGTTCTGCCTCGCCTTCGTCGATGCCTTCTCGGTGTTTCCCTCAGCGGTGATGCTGGGTGCGCCGGCCGGCGAGACGCGGGTGATCTCGTTCGCCGCCGCGCAGGCCGCCTTCGAGCAGTACGATTACTCCTACGCCTCCGCCATCGCGATGATCATGGCGGTGGTGCAGTTCGGCTTTGTCGGTCTGGTGCTGACGGCGCGGGGGCTCTTCTACAAAGGCCCGGTCGGCGGCGGAAAGGGTTGAGCATGGAAACGGCACTGGAACGGCTGTGGCGGACGCTCGTCTGGGCCTTCGTCATCTTCTTCGTCATCAACGTGCTGGCGATAATTTCGACCGTGGTCGTCAACTCCTTCGGTACGCGTTGGCTCAATTCCTGGCTGCCGGTGGCGTTCACCACGCGCTGGTACGCCTCGGCGTGGCGGGAGTTCCAGCTGGGCGACGTGCTGCTGGTGACCTTCCAGATCGCCGGCGCGGTGGTGCTGCTCTCGGCGCTCATCGGCGTGCCGGCTGCCTATGCGCTGGCGCGGCGGGATTTCCCCGGCAAGCCGCTGGTGATCGTGCTGTTCCTGCTGCCGCTGCTGGTGCCGCCCATCACCTTCGGCATCCCGCTGGCGACGGTGCTCTACAAGGTCGGGCTTGCCGGCACCATGTGGGGCGTCATCGTCGCCAATCTGGTGCCCACCGTGCCCTTCACGGTGATCCTGATGATCCCGTTCATCGAGCAGATCGACCCGAAGGTGGAGGCGGCGGCGCGGGTGTTCGGCGCCGGCACGGGCCGGCTGTTCATCCACGTCCTCGTGCCGCTGCTGGTGCCCGGCATATTGGCAGCAACGCTGCTCGCCATGGTGCGAACGGTATCGATGTTCGAGCTGACCTTCCTCACCGCCGGCCCGTCGAGCCAGACGCTGGTGGTCGCGCTCTATTACTCGGTCTTCGCCGCCGGGGTGCGGGCGGGGCAGTCGATCGACGCCATGGCGGTGATCTACATGCTCAGCACGCTGATCTGGCTGATCGTGGCGCTACGCTTCGTCAACCCGACGCAGATCGTCGCCCGGGTGAAAAAGGCCGCCGCCTGAGCCGATGGCCCCCAATAAAAAGGCCGCGCCTCCGGAGGGAAGCGCGGCCTTTTTCTTGGAACGTGCCGGGTTTCAGCGGAAGGCGGCGAGCGCCTCGTCCGGCAGCCGGTCGAGCACGCGCAGGATGCCGCGCAGTTCCGCCAGCCCCTTCATCCGCCCGGCGGCGGTGTAGCCGGGATTGCGCACCTCGTCGGCCGCTAGGTCGGAAAGCATGCGGTGGCCATGGTCGGGGCGCAGCACGATGCTGTCCCCCTCGCCCCGCCGCCGGTTCTCCGCCGTCAGCACGGCGAGCACGGCCGGCATGTCGACATCGCCGTCGAGATGATCGGCCTCCTGGAAGCCGAGCTGGTCAGCGTCGCGCCGGGTGGCGCGCAGATGGGTGAAGTGGATGCGCTCGGCGAACCGTGCCGCGATGGCCGGCAGGTCGTTGTCAGCCCGCACGCCGAGGCTGCCGGTGCAGAAGCACAGGCCGTTCGCCGGCGAGGGCACGGCGTCGAACAGTGCCGCGAAGTCCTCAGCCGTCGAGGCGACGCGCGGCAGGCCGAAGAGCGGGCGCGGCGGATCGTCGGGATGCAGGGTCAGCTTCACCCCGAGCGCCTGCGCCACCGGGGCGACGATGCCGAGAAATTCGATCAGATTGGCGCGCAGCCGCGCGGCATCAATGTTGGCATAGGCGCCGAGATAGTCGCCGAACTCGTCGAGGCTCAGCCCCTTGGTGGTGCCGCCGGGAAGGCCGGCCAGCACCGTGCGGATGAGGACGGCGACATCGTCCTCGCTCAGCCCATCGGCAACCTTGCGCGCCGCCGCCTGCTGTGCGGCATCGTAATCGGCCTTCGCGCCCGGGCGCTTCAGCACGAACAGGTCGAAGGCGGCGAAGCGGTTCTGGTCGAAGCGCAGCGCCGTCGCACCGGTGGCCAGCGGCCAGTCGAGATCGGTGCGGGTCCAGTCGAGCACCGGCATGAAATTGTAGCAGACCACGCGCGGCCCGACCGCCGCCACCGCCTCCAGGCTGGCGATCCAGGCGTCGATGGCGGTGCGGGCGCCCGCACCTTCGCGCTTGATTTCATCAGCGACCGGAATGCTCTCCACCACCGACCAGCGCAGCGGCGTGCGCGCTCCCGCACCGTCCTCGATGAGCGCGCGGCGCTCTTCCAGCTCGGCGCGCGTCCAGGCGACGCCGGGCGGCAGATGATGCAGCGCCGAGACGATGTCGGTCGCCCCCGCCTGCCGGGCATGGTCCAGCGTTACCGGATCGCTCGGCCCGAACCAGCGCCACCCTTGTCTCATCGTCACGTCTCCGGCTGGAACTGGGCGACCGCACGCGCGGCGCCGCTTTGGTAAAGACCGGTCAGCGCCGCGCGCACGGGGCGCCCAAGGCGCGGGTCGTCGGCGAGGTCGCTGCCGAAGATCTCGCGGACGCCGAGCAGCGCCGGCACCAGCCTGTCGGGCACCGGCCCGGCGGCATCGGCGAGGGCGCGCAGGCCCGCCGCCAGCGGGTCGCGCACGTCGATCGCCCGGCCCTGCTCATCGATGCCGGTGACGAAGCGCATCCAGCCGGCGAGCGCGAGGGCGAGACGGGAAATCGGCGCACCGGCGGCAAGGCGAACGCGGATCGTCGCCAGCAGCCGCTGCGGAATCTTCTGCGAGCCGTCCATGGCGATCTGCCATGTCCGGTGATTGAGCGCCGGATTGGCGAAGCGCTGCAGCAGCGCGTCCTTATACGCGGCAAGGTCGGTCTGCGTCGGCACGTCCAGCGTCGGGGTGACCTCGTCGTCCATCAGCCCGCGAATGAAGGGAGCGAAGCCCGGCGCGGCGATGGCCTGCGCCACCGTCTCGTGGCCGGCGAGGTATCCCAAATAGGCGAGTGCCGAATGCGACCCGTTCAGCAGGCGCAGCTTCATCGCCTCATAGGGGGCGGCGTTGGTGACAAGCTCGGCGCCCGCGTCCTCGAAGGCCGGCCGCCCCATGGGGAAATCGTCCTCGATCACCCATTGGCGGAACGGCTCGGTCACCACCGGCCACGCATCCGTGAGCCCCAGCCGCGCCGCCACCGCCGCGCGGTCCGCCGGGGTGGTCGCCGGCACGATGCGGTCGACCATGGTGCAGGGAAAGGCGACCTCATCGGCGACGAAGCCGCCGAGGCCGGCCTCGCGCAGGCGTGCCAGCCGGGAAACCACGCGGCGCACGAGCCGCCCATTGGCGGGGAGATTGTCGCAGCACAGCACGGTGAAGGGCGGGATGCCGGCGGCGCGGCGACGCGCCAGCGCGGCAACGAGAAACCCCGGCGCGCTGCGCGGCGCGCCCGGCATGGCGAGATCGTGCAGGATGTCGGGGTGGTCCTCGCGAAGATCCCCCGTCGCCGGATCGTGGCAATAGCCCTTCTCCGTCACGGTGAGCGAGACGATGCGCACGGCCGGGTCGCTCATCGCCGCGACGAGAACCTCCGGCGCTTCCGGCGCCACCATCAGCCCGGTGACGGCGCCGATGATCCGCGCCTTCTCGCCGGAGGGGTCGCGCTCGACCAGCGTGTAGAGGCCATCCTGCGGCGCGAGGGCGTCGCGCGTCTCAGGCGAGCGCAGGCTGGCGCCAAGGATGGCCCAGTCACGCTCGCCAGCCGCCATCCGCTCGTCGACGAAGGCCGCCTGATGCGCGCGGTGGAAGGCCCCGATGCCGAGATGCACGATGCCGGTGCGCTGCTGCGCGCGGTCATAGGCAAGCGCGGCGACGCCGGGGGCGCGCAGGCCCAGCGTGGCGGCGGACAGAAGCGACGGGGCGCTCATCGCGCGGCCTCTCCGCTGCGGCTAGCGCGCAGGGGAATGGCGGCCGGCGCGCCCTCGGCCGTGCTCTGCGCCCCGCCCTCGAAATAATCGGGTCGGGCGCGCAGCAATTCGTCGAGGCCGGGCAGCACATTGCCGAGGTGCTCGGCCATGGCGCGGTCGGCGGCGTCGGGGTCGCGCGCAGCCAGCGCGTCGAGAATGGCACGGTGCTCCTGCATCACCATTTCGCGCCGGCCGGACATCGGCAGATGCAGCACACGGCAGCGGTCGATCTGCACCTTTTCCTGCCGCGCCACCCGCCACAGATTGGGATGGCCGGACAGGATGGCGACGCGCCGGTGGAATTCCTCGTCGCCGGCATGGAAGCCGGCCCAGTCGCGGGCGCGCTCGCTCATCTCCTGCCGGTCGAGCACGAGGCGCAGCTCGGCAATGTCCGCGTCGCTCACCCGCGCCGACGCCCGGCGCACCGCGACCCGTTCCAGGGCCTCGCGAATGACCATGCCGTCGCGCAAGGCCTCGACATTGATGCGGGAGACGAAGGTGCCGCGCTGGGGGAAGATGTCGATCAGCCGCTCCTCGGCCAGCCGCAGCAGCGCCTCGCGGATCGGCGTGCGGCTCACCTGATGGCGCTCCGCCAGTTCCTTCTCCGACACGGAGGCGCCGGGCAGCATCTCACCGCCGACGATGCACTCGCGCAGCATGTCGTAGATCCGCGCCGAGGCGGGAATGGCGCGCAGCGGCCCGCGCGGCTGCGCCGGGGCCGGAGTGGGGGTGGCTGGACTCTTCACCATTGGCATGTCCATACTGATATATTAGCATATTAGAGAACGCAAACCGATCGGCTGGCGATGAGCGACCTCTCCCCTTTCACACGTCCGGCGGAACCGCGCACCATCGCCCTCGACGATGCCGACAATGTCGTCATCGCCGTGGACGCGATCGAGCGCGGCGACCTTGCGGCGGGCGTGGTGGCGCGCGACCGGATTCCGCGCGGGCACAAGATGGCGCGCAGCCGGGTGATGAGCGGGCAGGCGCTGCTGAAGTTCGGCCAGCCGATCGGGCTCGCGACCTGCGACATCGCGCCGGGCGAATGGGTGCATGTCCACAATATCAGCGCCACCGCCCTGCCTGTTTGCGACATGCAATTCCCCGCACGCGCGGCCGAGGGCGCGCATGGGGGAAGCGGGCATGCGGCCTGCATTCCCTCCACCTTCCAGGGTTACCGGCGCAGCGACGGGCGCACGGGAACGCGCAACTATATCGGCATCCTCACCTCGGTGAACTGCGCCGCCTCCGTCGCCCGCTTCGCCGCAGATGCCATCACGCGCTCGGGCCTGCTCGAAGCCTATCCCGGCATTGACGGCGTGGTGCCGATCATTCACGGCACCGGCTGTGGCCTCGCCGAGCGCGGCGAAGGGTTCGAGGTGCTGCGCCGCACCCAGTGGGGCTATGCCTGCCATCCCAATTTCGCCGCCGTCATCATGGTCGGGCTCGGCTGCGAAGTGCTGCAGATCGCCCGCATGAAGCAGCAGTTCGGCGTCCAGGAAAGCGACGGCTTCCGCACGCTCACCATTCAGGAAACCGGCGGCACGCGCCGCACGGTGGACCAGATCGTCGGCACGGTGCGCGAGATGCTGCCACGCGCGGCGGCCGCCCGGCGCACGACACGGTCGGCCAGCGAACTGGTTCTCGGCCTGCAATGCGGCGGGTCGGACGGCTATTCGGCGCTCACCGCCAATCCGGCGCTCGGCTTCGCCTCCGATCTGCTGGTGCAGGATGGCGGCACCTCGATCCTTTCGGAGACGCCCGAGATCTATGGCGCCGAGCACCTGCTGGTGCGCCGCGCCCGCGCGCCCGGCATCGGCGACCGGCTGATGGAGAGGCTGCGCTGGTGGGAGGACTACACGGTGCGGAACGGCGCCGAGATGAACAACAACCCCTCCCCGGGCAACAAGGCGGGCGGGCTCAGCACCATTCTGGAGAAGTCGCTCGGGGCCGTCGCCAAGAGCGGCCACGCCGCGCTTCAGGCGGTCTACGAATATGCCGAGCCGGTGCGCACGCACGGACTGGTCTTCATGGACACGCCGGGCTTCGATCCCGTTTCCGCGACCGGACAGGTGGCGGGCGGCGCCAACATCATCTGCTTCACCACGGGACGCGGCTCGACCTTCGGCTGCAAGCCGGTGCCGTCGCTGAAGCTCGCCACCAATAGCGAGATGTACCGCCGGATGAGCGACGACATGGACATCAATTGCGGCGACATGCTCGAAGGCGTCTCGCTGGAGACCAAGGGGCGGCAGATCTTCGATGCCCTGCTGCGCGTCGCGTCCGGCGAGCGCACGCGCTCCGAATGCCTCGGCTATGGCGAGGCGGAATTCGTGCCGTGGCAGATCGGCGCCGTGATGTGAGCGGCGAACCTCATCCCTCTTCCGCGCGTGCGCTTCTGGTAGTACCCGCTCACCCATGATGCCCTTCGCCCAGCCTGATCGCGCCCCCGCCCCTTCGGCGCGCGCGCTTCCACGCCCTCTTTCCGTATGGCTCACCGACCGCTTTTTGCCGCTATGGGCCGCCCGCGCGCTGGAAGGCGGGCAGCCCGGCTATATCGAGGCGGTGGGGCAGGATGGGCGGCCCCTTTCCTCGCCGCAGACCACCCTTGTCACCGCCCGCCTCGTCTACACTTTCAGCCTCGGCCATGAACTGGCCGGCGGCGACGCCTGCCGGGTGGCGGCGGCGCACGGCCTCACCTTCCTGCGCGAGGCCTGCCGGCTGGCGGACGGGCGGTTTGCCCATCGCCCGGTGGCTGAGGGGGAGCCGGCGCCGGCCGAGGCGGATCTGTACGAGCTGGCCTTCGTGCTCCTCGCTTTGGCGGGCTATGCCGGGGCCTTCGGCGCCGACGAGGTGCTCGCCCTCATCGCGGGCATCGCCGACGATCTCGACGGCCGGCTGGCCCATCCGCAAGGGGGCTACCGCGACACCGGCGTCGACGGCGCGCTCCGGCGCCAGTTCCCGCACATGCACCTGTTCGAGGCGTGCCAGATCCTGGCGCGGCTGCAGCCGGGCACCGGGTGGGAGCGCCGCTGCGAGGCGATCCTCGACCTTGTGGAGCAGCGGCTCATCGCTGCCGAGGGCAGCATCGCCGAGTGGTACGCGGCCGATTGGAGCCGGGCGGGCGGCACGATGGGAGCGGCTTGCGAGATCGGCCATCAGTTTGAATGGTCGTGGATGCTGGGCCGCTATGGCCGCATGTCCGGCTCGGCGCGCGCGCAGGCGCTGGGCAGCCGGCTCTACCAGTTCGGCAGCGCGCTGATCGCCGAGCCGCTCGGCCGCACGCCCTACACGCCGCTGCCGAACGCCCTCGACGCCGCCCGTCGGCCTATCGGCACACGCCGCCCGCTCTGGCCGCTGACGGAAGTGCTGCGGGCCTCGCTGGAGATGGAAGCCGGCGACGACGCGGCGGCGAGGCCATTGGCGGACCTTGCCGCGCGACGTCTGTTCGAACACCACCTCGACCCGCTCAACGGGCTCTGGATCAACGAGACGGATGCCGAGGGCGGCGCGGCAAGCGACGAGATACCGCTGCGCGTTCTCTATCACCTGCTGCCCGCGCTTGCCGCCTACAGCCAGAGGCGGGAGGGCGCCTTCGCCGGGAACAGCGTGCTGTTCGACCGCTAGCCCTTTCGACCCGGCGGGCTCAGCCGGCGCGGCGCGCGATCTGGGCCGCCAGCGCGTCCATGTCGCGCTCGCGCAGGGCGAACATCCAGTAGGGGAGCGGGATCGCCAGATTCCCGACCCGCGCCAGACGGCCCGCTTCCAGATGCGCGCTCACCGCCCGCTCCGGCAGGATGGCCAGGTGGCGCCCACCCTTCACGGCGGAGACAACCGCCAGGCTGGACGTGAGCCGCAGCTTCGGATCGAGAAGGCGGGCGGGGTCGAGCCGCTGCGCGGTCAGCCCCGCCGTGATCGTCGGCGTCAGGTCGCTCTGTTCCCAGAGCAGCGGGGCGTGCTCGGCCAGTTCGCGCCAGCCGGTATCGGCCGGCAGGCGCCGGGCGAGCGCCGGCGACGCGCAGACGACCAGCGTGTCGGCGAACAGGCGCGTCAGGCGGAACTGCGGGTGGCTCGGCATCACGCTGGTGATGCCCGCATCCGCGCTGCCGCGCATGACAAGGGCCGGCACGTCGTCGGCCTGCGTGCGCAGCAGCCTTATGCCGGGAAAGTCCTCGCCGCCCGCTGCCGCCATCTCCGGCATCCAATGATCATAGGCGTGGCCGGTGCAGGCCACGATGGCGAAGCTGTCGACGGGGCGGCGGCTCTCGATGCGCACGATGGTGAGTTCGACATCGCGCAGGATGCGCTCGGCCTCGCTCAGCAGCACCTGCCCGGCCTCGGTGAGAACAAGCCGGCGCCCCGTACGATCGAACAGCGCGACGTCGTGCTTTTCTTCCAGCTTCTTGATGCAGACGCTGACGGCGGACTGGGTAATGCCGAGCTGCTCGGCGGCATGGGTGAAGCTGCCATAATGGGCCGCCTCCAGGAAAATCTTCATCTGCTCGAAGGTCACCGCAGCTCTCCCCTCGCCGGCTACCGGCATGACGGCCCGCCCGATTGGCGGGCGTCGCGCTGGCGGTTCAAATTCGGACCACGCCCTGCCGGCGCTGCTTCCAAATCGCTCAGCGCCTGCCGCCACGATGAGCCCAATTCATCTTCGCGGCTGAGCGAGATGATGTTGCCGTCACGATATTAATAATACTTCGCAGCCATGAATTGAATATATAGCTTACTGCATTATGCGAATATTATAGTCATTTATCTGACCACAACCATCCATTACTGCACGAATTTTCATCAAATCGTTGTTTTGCCACCGCCATCGGATTCTTGGCGCACCGCTTGCCATTAAGGGGCGAGACCGCAGCAGCCATGGGAAGACGGGCGAACCTGGTTCGTCTTCTCCTCCGGCGGCACGCCCGGCATCGCCGGGGCGGTCGCGTCGCAGGAAGAACGGTGAGTGGACACATGGAAATCGGCATCTGGCTTCCCGTATATGGCGGATGGCTGCGCTCGCACGATGCGCCCACCGGGCCGGACGTGGCGTCCTGTCTCGCCATTGCGCAGCAGGCGGAGGCACTCGGCTTCGACTTCCTCTACGCGTCGGAGAATTTGCTCAACTGCATCCACGGCCCGCGCGAGAGCGTCGCCGATGCCTGGACCATCCTCGCCGCCATCGCCGCCGTGACCAACAAGGTGGGGCTGTGCGGCGCCGTGAAGCCGGGCTTCCGCTCGCCTTTCCTGGTCGCCCGCATGCTGGACACGCTGTCGCGGATTTCCGAGCGCCGGCTGGGCATGAACATCGTATGCGGCTGGTGGCAGGAGGAGTTCGAGCTCTCCGGCGTGGAATGGCTTGACCATGATGGCCGCTATGACCGCGCCGCCGCGTTCCTGCGCTCGCTGCACGGGCTGTTCAACCCGCCCGCCGAGGCCGGGGGCGTTGAGGAAGCGCCCAGCTATGGCCTCGACCCCGCCGCGCTGCCGGAAGTCTGGATCGCCGGACATTCGGACCGCGCCATACGCATGGCGGCCGAGTGGGGCGATTGCGTCTTCCTGAACGGCATGGGCGACGAGGCGTTGAAGCGGCACATCGACAATGTCCGGCAGGAGGCCAACCGGTGGGGCCGCGAGGTTCTGGTCGCGGTCAACGCCTATGTCATCGCCACCGACACCACCGAGCAGGCGCGGCAGCGCTGGAAATCCGTGGTCGCGCGCCGGAACCCGGAGACCATCGCCTTCTTCCGCGAGGTGATCGGCGCCTCGGGAGCCGCCGCCTGGGCCTCGCTCAGCGAAGACCAGATGGTCGATTCCAATGCCGGCTTTGAACTCGGGCTGATCGGCTCGTTCGACGATATCCGCCAGCGCATTCCGACGCTGGAGGCCCTCGGCGTCAACCGTATCGTGTGCCAGTTCGACGACCCGATGCGCGATGCCGGGCCCTTCATGAAGCACGTCATACGCCCGCTGCGAACCGCGCGACCGCTCGAAGTTGCAGTGAAGTGAGATCTTGGCTAATTGTCTACAGAATATATAGACCACTCGGTGAGGCCACCCATGCTCTTCTCTTTATCACCCCCCGGAAGGGCGCCGGATCCGACGCGACCCTTGGCGCCGGGAGCGTTGCCAGTGCTGCCGGAGCCTGGCTTTGCGGCGCTGCGGGCGCGCTCCCTGCCGCGCCGCCGGCCGCCTCACACTGCGCCGGCGATCCGCCGGCCGGCGGTCCTCGCGGCGAAGGGCGAGACGTGAGATGGGCATGATGACCGAGCCCCCGCACGACATCACCCGCAGCTTCAAGGATGTGTTCAGCCGGCTCGCTTCCGGCGTGTGCGTCGTCTCGTTCTGGAAGGATGGGCGCGTCCACGGCTTCACCGCGACATCGGTGACATCGGTGTCGCTGGCGCCCCTGCGGGTACTGCTCTGCCTGTCGCGCTCCAGCGACAGCCATTCGTTCCTGCTGCCCGGCATGCCGATCGGCATCTCGGTGCTGCACGCCGAGCAACAGGTGCTCTCGGAACGCTTCGCCCGCAGCTTTCGCGGCGATCATGGCTATGACGATGTCGGTCTTTCCCCGGACATAAGCCACGCGCCCGTGCTCGACGGGGCCATCGGACAGATAGCGGCGACCGTTGCGGAGATGATCCCCTCGGGCGACCACACCATCGTGCTGTGCGATGTCGCGCAGGCGCAAGCATCGAGCGATGGCGAGCCGCTTCTCTACTGCAAGAGAACCTATCACAGACTGCCCCACAGCCTCTAACCCTGCGGAGAATATCGCAATGGACAAATCAGTATTTGCGTCTATGCCGAGTCTCACGCCTACGCTCGGCTTCGCCTCGATGATCGGGCTGGGGCTTTTCTCGCTGGCGCTTTCCTACGCGGTGAAGCTGCTGCTCGTGCGCAACACGCACGACTTCATCATCGCCGACCGGCGCGTCGGCTTCGGCTTCGGCGTCGCCTCCGTCATCTCGGTATGGACCTGGGCCATGGCGGTGATGATGAGCTCCGCCATGACCTTCCAGTGGGGGCTGTCGGGCCTGTTCTGGTTCGTGGTGCCCAATGGCTTCGCCGTCATGGCGATGATCCCGTTCGCGCGGGTACTCCGGCGGAACATGCCGGAGGGCTACACGATCTCGGAATTCATCCAGTACCGCTTCTCGAAATCCAAGGTGGCGACCGGCATCGTCACGCTGACCATGATCTTCGGCATCGTGCTGGAGATCCTGATCAACCTGAAGGGAACCTCGCTGGTCGTTTCCACCGTGTTCGGCATCGACTGGCGGGTGGCGACCGTGGTCGGCATCGTCTGCGTGCTCACCTATTCCTATTTCGGCGGTCTGTGGACCAGCGTGATGACCGGCACGCTCAACACCCTGATGATCACCGTGCCGGCGGCCATCGTGGTTGCGGCGGTGTTCGCCACCATTCCGGGCGGCGCCGACGCGGTGTTCGGGGCGGTCCAGACGGTCGGGCCGGAATATCTCTCGGTACTGCGCCCCGAGGCGGCGGCCGGCTTCGGCATCACCCTCGCCTTCGGCCTGCTGGCGGCCACCGTTTCCGACCAGACGTTCTGGCAGAAGGTGTGGGCGATCAAGAGCCGCGACGTCGGGCGCACCTTCCTCTGGGCCGGCGCGCTGTTCTACCCGATCCCGATCTGCCTCGGCATGCTCGGCCTCGTCGGCATCGCCTATGGCCTGACGCCGGCTGATTTCGGCGGCGACATCGCGGCGGTGGGGCCCTACATCGTCTCGCATATCGGGCTGCCGCTCACCCTCGTCCTGCTCTACGTGCTGGTGATCCTCGCCGCCTGCTACTCCACCATTGACGGTGCCTCCTCGGCCCTGTCGTCGATCGTCGCGGTCGACATCGTGAAGCGCTATTTCCCGAGCATTTCCGAGCGGCTCCTGTTCCCGATCACCAAGATCTCGGTGCTGCTGGGCGGGCTCGTCGCCACGGTCATCGTGCTGTCGGGCGTCGACTTCACCACGCTGGTGCTCACCACCTACGCGCTGAAGACCTCGATCCTGCTGCCCCTCGTCTTCGCCATCCTGTGGCCGAGGACCAACACGCTGGGCTTTGTCGGCGGCATCGTCGCCTCCATCGCCATCGGCATGCCGATCTACGAATTCGTCGGCGAACTGGCGGGAACGCTTTCCATCGTCGCCATTGGCGGCCTCACAGTGTTCGTCTGCGGCTTGCTGGGCGGCAAGGATTTCGACGTCACCAGCCTGCGGCGGGTGAGCGACGAGATCGCCAGCCCGGTTCCCGGGGCCGAGTGAAACAGCGCTGTCACACCCTCTTCAGGAAGGAACGAACATGTACACACTCATTGTCGTCCTCGGCATAGCGGCGACTGTCCTCTTCCTCGCCGGCTTTTCGCGGGGCGTGCGGAACGCGGTTCTTGAGTACAGGCGCGGCAAGCCCGAGCCCACCGACGTGCCGCCCTATAATTATGTCGGCATGGCCGCCGTCTCGGTGGTGCTGTCGGCAAGCTTCATCGCCCTCGCCGGCGTCGCCCCGATGTGGATCTATGCCGGGCCGTTGCTGGTTCTGGGCACGGCGGCGGGCATCGGCATTGCCTTCTTCGTCGAGCGCCCCAGCGTCTGAAACAGGCCTCTCCGGCCGTTTCCCTCCGAACATTACGCATGGCCGTCACCGCACGGCCATGCCCGTTTCATGTCCTTTCAGGTGCGAGGCCCGACCATGACGACAGCGACCAAGAAGCACGCCCATCTCCTCGGCTTCATCCAGCACGGCGTGAACAGCCATGCCACCGGCATGTGGCGGCACACGCGGGACAAGATCGAGTGGAACTTCGCGCGGCCGGAATATTGGCAGCACATGGCGCGGACCATGGAACGCGGCTTCTTCGACGCGATGTTCATCGCCGACGAGCTGGCCCCCTACAACACCCATGAGGACAGCTCGGATTCCATCGTCAAATGGGCGGTGCAGTGCCCGACGCATGAGCCCTCCACCATCGTGCCGATCATCACCGGGGCCACCAAGCACCTCGGCGTCGGCGTGACGCTGTCGACCGCCTTCGAGCACCCCTATTCGATGTGCCGGCGGCTCTCCAGCCTCGACCACCTCTCCTCCGGCCGGGTGGCGTGGAACATCGTCTCGTCCTATTCCAAGAGCGAGTGGGACGCCTATGGCCAGGCGATGACCGACCGCAGCGGCCGCTATGAGCGGCTCGAAGAGTATATGGAGCTTTGCTACAAGCTCTGGGATTCCTGGGAGCCGGACGCCATCATCGCCGACAAGGAATCCGGCATCTATGCCGATCCCTCCAAGGTCAAGGTCGTCTCGCACGAAGGCAAATACTACAAATGCAATGGCCGGCATTTCTGCGCCCCCTCCCCGCAGGGCCGGCCGGTGCTGTGGCAGGCCGGCTCCTCGGGCCAGGGACGCGATTTCGCCGCCAAGCATGCCGAGGCGATCTTCGCCGTGCATCCCAATGTCGACCGGATGAAGGGCTACGCCGCCGACCTCAACGCGCGGCTGTCGGGAACCTATAACCGCGCCCCGGGCTCGGTGAAGCTGATCTACGGCCTGCAGACCGTGGTCGCCGACACGCGCAGCGAGGCTCAGGAGAAATACGAGCGCATCCGCGCCTGCATCCCGCCCGAGGGCGCTCTGGCCTGGATGTCCGGCCATTTCGGGCTGGATTTCTCCAAGTTCGAACCCGACGCCATCGTGCAGAACATCGAGGTGCCCGGCATTCAGGGGCTGTTCGATTCCATCATCTATGCCAAGGGCGGTGCGCCGGTGACGGTGAAGGAGGCGGCGATGATCTATGCGCAGGGCATGGGCATGCCGGTCGCGGTCGGCACCGCCGCCGACATCGCCGACCAGATCGAGCACTATATGGACGAGGGCGGCGCCGACGGCTTCATGCTGGCGGCCACCTACACGCCGGGCTGCTTCGAGGAATTCGTCGATCTCGTCGTGCCGGAACTGCAGCGGCGCGGCCGCATGCGCACGCGCTATCAGGGCAGCACGCTGCGCGACAACCTGCTGGAGCATTGAGGCCGGGCACGCGCCGGCAACCGCTTCCGGCCCTCGACCCCGTGGTGGCCGACCCTGCCCGCAGGCGGCCGCCACACGCTCCTTTTCCGGCGCGGCGCCTGATCGCACGCCGCCCGATTTGCTGGTATGACGCGGCATGGGAGTGAGGCTGTCGAAACGGGAGTCGTGCCGTGCTTACTGAGCAGGAGGAGATCGAGGAGAGCGTTTCCGATCAGCTCCGTATCCTCGCCGCGGAACTGCGCCGCCATCGCAAGGAGAGGCAGCTTTCTCTCGAAACGCTGAGCGCGCTGTCCGGTGTCAGCCGCTCGATGATCTCCAAGGTCGAGCGCGGCGAGACCGTTCCCTCGACCGGCACGCTTTCGCGCCTTGCCGAAGCGCTCGGCACCACCTTTTCCCAGCTCATGGTGGCGCATCCGGTGGAAAGCGAGATCGTCGTGATCCCCGCCGACCGCCAGCCGATCCTCAGCGATGCCGTCTCCGGTTATCAGCGCCGCTGCATCTCGCCGGTGCTGCCCGGGCGCGGGGTGGACTGGGTGCTGAACACCCTGCCGCCGCACGGCACCAGCGGCGAGTTCGTTGCCCATCGGCGCGGCGTCGAGGAGTATATCTACGTGCTCAAGGGACGGCTCGAAGCGCGGGTCGGTTCCCGCCGCGTCCAGTTGGAGCCGCGCGACGCGCTGTATTTCCAGGCGCATGAGACGCACCAGTTCACCAATCTGGGCGCCGGCGAGTGTGAGTATTTTTTGATCATCAACAGCTCGGGCCTGCGCGGATAAGGGGCTTTCCCTTGGGTGGAATTTATTCCACTATTTGCTTCTTTCTAAAGGAGCAAACCGCGTATGCCTGCCCGCACCATCATCAGCACCCCCTCGGCGCCCAAGGCGGCGGGCCCCTACTCCCAGGCGATCCGCGCCGGCGGTCTCGTCTTCGTCGCCGGGCAGTTGCCACTGGACCTTGACGGCAACATCCCCGACGGCATCGAAGCGCAGACCCGCCAGTCGCTGGCCAATGTCGACGCGGTGCTGATCGCCGCCGGCGCTTCCGCCGCCAGCGTGGTGAAGACCACGGTTTTCCTCAAGGACATGAATGACTTCGCCGCGATGAACGCGGTCTATGCCGGCACGTTCGGTGAAGCGCTGCCCGCCCGCTCCACCATCGAGGTCGCCCGCCTGCCGCGCGACGTTCTGGTCGAGATCGAGTGCATCGCGCTCGTCGAACAGGCGTGAGGAGCGGACGATGACGGACTGGAAAGGCGGCATCCTGCTGCACATTCACATCGCCCCGGCGGCCTCCCACGAGATGGAGGAACTGCAGGAAGCGCGCCTCGTCGCCGGCAAGGGAATCGAGGGCGACCGCTACTTCCTCGGCACCGGCACCTATTCGCCCAAGCCCGATATCCGCGAGGTCACGCTCATCGAGATCGAGGCGCTCGAGGCGCTCGCCAAGAACGACCCGCCGCTGCAGAGCGGCCCGATCGACCTCGCCCCGATCGACCACCGCCGCAACCTCACCACGCGCGGCGTGCCTCTCAACCATCTGGTGGGCAAGCGTTTTCGGGTGGGCGAGACCATCCTGCGCGGCGGCCGGCTGAACTTCCCCTGCAAATATCTGGAGGAACTGCTCGGCGAGCCGGTGTTCCTGCCGCTCTACAACCGCTCCGGGCTCAACTGCTCCATCGAGAGCGGCGGCGTCATCCGGCCGGGAGACGCCATCGAGCCGCTGGACGAGTAAGCCCTTCATGAGCGCACGCATGATCATGAAGCTCGACATCGTCGAGCGCGTCGAGGAAACGCCGGACGTGGTGGTGCTGTCTCTGCGGCATCCGCGCCGGCCGGCGCTTCCGGCGTGGGAAGGCGGCGCGCATGTCGACCTGCATCTGCCGGATGGCAAGATCCGGCAATATTCGCTGTGCGGCGACCCGCGCGACCGCTCGCTGTACCGCGTCGCGATCAAGCGCGAGCGCGGCGGGCGGGGCGGGTCCGACTGGATCCACGACCAGCTGGCGGTCGGCGGCACGGTTCACTGCGCGTCGCCGCGCAACAATTTCGCGCTCGCGGAAGGCGCCGGGCGGCACATCTTCATGGCGGGCGGCATCGGCGTCACCCCGCTGGCGGCGCTGGCCCGCGAGGCCCACTACCGGGGCGAGGATTTCGCGCTGCATTTCTTCGCCCGCGCGCGTCGCCACGCGCCGCTGCTGGCGGAGCTGGAGCGTGCATTCGGCCCGCGGCTGCACACCCATTTCGACGATGAGAGCCCGGCCGATCTCGGTGCCCTCGTCGCGGCCGCATATGAGCCGGGGGCGCATCTCTATGTCTGCGGTCCGGCGGGGCTGAACGGCGCCGTGCGCGCGGCAGCCGAGCAGATCGGGTGGGAGCCGGACCGCTACCATACCGAGGTGTTCCAGCCCGTCTTCGACGAGAACTTCAAGCCGGAGCCCTTCGACATCACCGTCGCCTCCACCGGGCGGACGCTGCGCGTTCCGGCCGACCGCTCGGCACTCGACGTGCTGCGCGAAAACGGTGTCGCCATGCCCTCCTCCTGCGAGCTCGGCGTGTGCGGCGCCTGCATCTGCGGCTATCGCGACGGCGTGGTGATCCACCGCGACAGCCTGCTGAGCCTGCGCGACCGGCAGGAGAAGATGACGCCCTGCGTGTCGCGGGCGCGCGTCGGGGTCACGCTCGACCTCTGAGCGGCGCTTGGCACGCGGCTTGCTTCCATTTTACTGGAATTTCATCCACTAAAATGGAGCTGGGCGAGCATGTCGATTTCAACCCTGGCGGCCGACACGCAGATGTCGGCCGAGCCCTCCGGGGCGCTTTCCCCGGCTGAACGGCGCAAGGTCGTTTGGTCGAGCGTCATCGGCACCACGGTGGAGTGGTACGATTTCCTCATCTACGGCACCGCCGCCGCGCTGGTGTTCAACAAGCTGTTCTTTCCCAGCTTCGATCCCGTCGTGGGCACCATCGCCGCCTTCGGCTCCTATGCCGTCGGCTTTCTCGCCCGCCCGCTCGGCGGGGCGATCTTCGGCCATTTCGGCGACAAGCTCGGCCGCAAGGCGATGCTGTCTCTGACCATCATCATCATGGGCGTCGGCACCTTCCTCATCGGCTGCCTGCCCACCTATGACCAGATCGGAATCTGGGCACCCATCCTTCTCGTCATTCTGCGCCTGGTGCAGGGTCTCGGCATCGGCGGCGAATGGGGCGGCGCGGTGCTGATGGTGGTGGAAAGCGTGCCCGACAAAAGGCGCGGCTTCTTCGGCAGCATCGTGCAGCTCGGCTATCCGCTCGGCGTGCTCTCCTCCATCGGCGTCTTCGCCCTCGCCACCCAATTGCCGGAAAGCGACTTCCTCAGTTGGGGCTGGCGCATCCCGTTCTGGGCCAGCGCCTTGCTGGTGGGAGTGGGCCTGTTCATCCGCCTGCGCCTGCACGAAACGCCGGCCTTCCAGCGGGTGAAGAAGCAGAACACCGTGGCGAAGCTGCCGGTGATGGAAATCCTCACCCAGCATCCCCGCACCTTCCTGACCGCCGTCGGCCTCAAGGTCTCCGAGATCGGCTATGTCAGCGTTGTGACGGTGTTCTCGATCTCCTACGTCACCGTGAAGCTCGGCCTGCCGCGCAGCGTCATCCTGAACGGCCTGCTCATCGCCGCCTTCATCGAGCTGTTCACCATCCCGCTCTTCGGCTGGATGGCGGATCGCTACGGGCGGCGGGTGATGTTCTTCTTCGCCTGCGCCTTCTCCATCCTCTTCGCCTTTCCGCTGTTCTGGCTGTTCGACACGGCGGACCCGACCATCATCGCCATAACGGTGGCGATCGCGCTCAGCCTTGGGCAAGGCATCATGTTCGCCATCGGCGCGGCGTGGATGTCGGAACTGTTCGACGCCCGGCTGCGCTACACCGGCGCGTCGCTGGGCTTCCAGGTCGGCGCGGCGCTGAGCGGCGGCTTCACGCCAATGATCGCCGCGGCGCTGCTGGCGTGGAGCGGTGCCACCTGGCCGATCTCGATCTATCTCATCGCGCTGGCGCTCATCACCGTCACCGCGACCTTCTTCGCCCCGGAAACCGCCGGCAAGAAGATCGACTGACGACACGCGCCCGTCATCGCCACGATCCCGTCAACGCGCCACCTTTATCGGCGGGTTGGCGGGAAAGGCGTGACGGACGCGCCCGCGTCCTCTCATGAAAGCGCCAGCGGCGTTTCGGGCAGCCCCGTGAAGCCCGCGCTCACCGCGAACAGCGCGCCGGAAAGTGGCGCCGCTTCCAGCATGGGGCCGGCGAGTTCCAGCCGGGCGCTGGTGACGAACAGCGTGGCGAGGTCTTCGCCGCCAAAGGCGACGCTGGTGATGCGCGGCGCCGGAAGCGGCACGATGAGCGTGCGCTCGCCGTCGGGCGCGAAGCGGGTGACGCGCCAGCCATCCCAATGGGCCACCCACACCCCGCCCTCGGCGTCCACCGTCAGCCCATCGGGATACCCCTCGTCCGCCTCCATCTCGGCAAAGACCCGGCGGTTGTGGAGCTCTCCCCTCTCAGGACCGAGATCATAGGCCAGCACCCGGCGGGCGAGGCTGTCGCTGAGATAAAGCGTTCGGCCATCCGGCGAGAAGGCCGGTCCGTTCACCACGGTGAAGCCGGTATCGGCCAGTACCGGCTCGCTTCCGGGCACCCAGCACCATAGTGCGCCGCGCGGATCGCGCTCGGCGAGATCGCTGGTGCCGATCCACAGACGGCCCCAGCGGTCGACCTTCGCGTCATTGTAGCCGATGCCGCTGCGCCCCGCTTCTGGATGGCAGAGCGGCGTCAGCGCCTCGCGTGCCCAATCATACAGCCACACGCCATCCGACGCGCTGAGGACGAGGCGGCCGGCGGCCGGGCCCGCGACGATGGCGCCCAAGGGCGGCGGACGGTCGACGCGGCGCGTGTCGACGCGGCCGGCCATGTCCATGCGGTGCAGACGGGCGCCGGCGAGATCGAGCCAATACAGGCAGCCATCCACGGGATGCCACAGCGGCGATTCGCCGAGAACATCGCCGGTCTGCGCCGCGACCCGGACGGCCGGGCGCGGGGAAGACGGTTCGCGGGTGGTCATGCGCCCTGCCCCTCCTGCCTCACGCTGTCCTGTTGATCGCCGGCGCACCCGACGCGCCGCTGCCATCTCCGGCGCGCGAGCCGAACAGCAGTCGCCCGCCGACGCGGATCTCGACGTCGACGCGATAGGCTTCCAGCGCGGCGGGGTTGATCTCGATGCCGAGCCCCGGCGCGTCCGGCGCGGCGATCTCGCCATTGGCGTCGCGCTGGATGTGGTTAGCGGTCAGCTCCGCCGCGAGCGGCTGCAGCGCGACGGGAAATTCGCAGATGGTGGCCTCTGCCACACCGGCGAAGGGCTGCAGCGAGGCGCTCAGCGCCAGATTGGAAGTGAAGGTGTGGTTCACATAGGTGACGCCCTTGGCGCCTGCATGGTCGGCCACCCGCTTGGCCGGGCCGATGCCGCCGATGCGCCCGCAATCGATCTGCACATAGCCGATGCCGCCATAGTCGATGAGGTTGCGCGCCATGTGGAAATTATGCGCGCCCTCCCCGCCGGCCATCTTCACCGTGCTGCGCGCAGCGAGCGCGGCATATTCGCCATAGGCGCTGGCGGCGAAGGGCTCCTCCAGCCAGGTAGCGCTCGCGGCTTCCAGGGCAGGAATGCGCGCGGCGGCGCGCTCGACATCCTCGCCGAAGATCTGCCCGACATCGACGAGCAGGATGCCGTCCGTGCCCAGCCCCTCGCGGGCGGCGACGAAATGGTCGACATCCACATCAAGCGCGCCGCGCCCGATGGGGCCCCAGCCGAACTTCACCGCGCGGAACCCCTCGGCACGCGAGCGCCGGCCGCGCTCCAGCGTCTCCTGCGGCGTCTCGCCGAACAGCTGCGAGGCATAGGGCGTCTTGGCGCAGGAGCGCGCATAGCCGAGCAGCTTCCACACCGGCTCCCCCCGCGCCTTGCCCAGCAGGTCCCACAGCGCCATCTCGATGCCCGACCAGGTGTGCGCGGCCTGAAGCAGGTCCATGCAGTCATACTCGACCTGCGCGGCGATGCGGCTGATGTCCTGCGGACCGTCGAGCTGCTGGCCGAGCACCGCACTCGCCACCGGCTGGCAGGCGCCGTGCGACATGGGACAGACGAAGGCGGCGATCGACGGCAGCGGCGCCGCCTCGCACTCGCCCCATCCGACATGGCCGCCGGCGGTGACGCGGACGACGAGCGCATCCTGGCTGCCATCGGCCGCCGTGGTGATCTCGGGCATGGCCAGATAGAAGAAATCGACCGTCTCGATCTTCATGGGATGCGTCTTCTCTTGATAGCGGGTGGGTCCGGCGGGCGTGTCAGGCGCGCTCGCCCGCGCGTTGCTGGAGGCCGATGGCGAAGGTGATGAGGGCGGTGAACAGAAGGATCAGCGTTGCAAGCGCGTTGATTTCGGGCACGAAGCCGACGCGCATCATCGCCCACAGCCGGATTGGCAGCGTGGTTTGCGAGCCGGCGACGAAGAGGGTGATCAGCGTCTCGTCGAAGGAGATGGCGAAGGCCAGCAGCACGCCGGAAATCAGCGCCGGGCGCATTTGCGGCAGCATCACATAGCGCAGCGTCTGCCAGCGCGAGGCGCCGAGATCGAGCGACGCCTCGGTGAGGCTGCTGCCCAGAAGCTGCAGGCGCACCAGCACGGTGCGGTAGACCACCGGCACGATGAAGACGATGTGGGCGATGATGATGGTCACCAGCCCCCGCCCGAGATCAATCTCGCGAAAGGCGATCAGCAGCGACAGGCCGGTGATGATCGGCGGCAGCAGGAAGGGCAGGAACACCATGGTCTGCATGGCGACACCAAGGCTGCGCCGGGCCGAGACGAAGTAGAAGGCGAACATCAGCGCCAGCACCAGCGCCATGAGGCTCGCCGCCACCGCCACGATCAGCGAGGTGGCGAGCGCGGCGAGGATCTCGCCATTGGCCAGCAGCGCCGCATAGGGGCCGAGCGAGAACGGCGCGAAGCCGAGACTGCCGCGCACGCGCACGATCTGGAAGAAGGAGATCGCCGCCGTCGCCAGCAGCGGGGCGTAGAGCGCGATCAGGCCGGCACCGGCCAGGATGCCGAGCACGCTATCGAGAAGCGGCGCCCTCTGCCTCATCGCACATGCTCGCGCTTGAGGAACAGCCCGGCGAGCGCCACCGCCAGCAGCGTGGTGGCGAGCAGGATGACGGCGAGCGCCGACCCCAGCGGCCAGTTGAGCGCCAGGCCGAACTGGCTGAACACGATGCGCCCGAAGGTGAAGCCCTGCACGCCCCCGACCATTTGCGGGGTGACGAAGTCGCCGAAGGTGAGGATGAAGGTGAACACCGCGCCGGCCGCTATGCCCGGCCGGCCCAGCGGCAGCACCACATCGCGCAGCATCTGCCCCGGCGTGGCACCAAGATCCGCCGCCGCCGCAAGGTAATTCGCCGGGATACGGTCGAGCGCGAGATAGATCGGCAGGATCGCATAGGGAAGGTACAGCACCGCCAGCGCGATGAAGATGGCGGTGCGCGAGAACAGCAGGGCCTCGATCGGCTGATCGATGAGCCCCAGCGCCATCATCCCCTCATTCAGCAGGCCGCGCTGCCCCAGGATCGAGCGGATGGAATAGACCTTGATGATGTAGCTCATGAACAAGGGCAGCATGAAGCTCATCAGGATCAGGAACCGCAGGCGCGGGGTGCGGCGGAAGATGAACAGCGCGATGGCGGTGGCGAGCGCCACATTGACCAGGGTGACCTGCAGCGAGAGCGCGACGGTTTGCAGATAGACCGCGAAATAGCTGCCTTCGGTGAAGAAGGCGCGGTAGTTCGCCAATGTCGGGATCAGCAGGATCTGCCCCTCCTGCAGGGTCCAGAAGCTGACCACCACGAAGGACAGGATCGGGATCACCACGAAGAGCAGCGGCAGGCCCAGATTGAGCCCATGCCACAGAAAGGCGCTCAGCCGATCCTGCCGGGTGCGACGGGGGGTGGCGTCCATCTCGTCCCCCTCACGATGCCGGTGGCAGCAGGGCGGCGTCGTCCGCCGACCAGCTCAGCCCGACACGCTGGCCCGGCCGCAGCCCGGCCGTCGAACCATCGGCGAGGCGGCGCACCTTGAGCAGCACGCCCGGCAGGGCGGGATGCCGCAGTTCCACCATCACATTGGCGCCGAGGAAGCGCACATCCGCCACCTCCGCCGCCAGCCCGGGCTCGCCGCCGCTGTCGGCATTAAGGCGGACATGCTCGGGCCGCACCGCCAGCAGCACGGCGCTTCCCGGCGGCGGTGCGGGACCATCCACGGTCGCCGCAAGGCGACCGGCGGGCGTATCCACCGCGCAAAGCCGGCCCTCGATGGCGGCGAGCGTGCCGGCGACCACATTATTCTCGCCGAGGAAAGACGCGGTGAAGGGCGTGCGGGGCCGCCGGTAGAGCTGCTCCGGCGCGCCTTCCTGCTCGATGCGGCCGCGATTGACCACGATGATCCGGTCGGACAGCGCGATCGCCTCCTCCTGGTCGTGGGTGATGAAGACGAAGGCGATGCCGAGCCGGCGCTGCAGCGATTTGAGGAAGCGCTGCATCTGCGCGCGCAGTTCGACATCGAGCGCCGAGAGCGGCTCGTCGAGCAGGATCAGGCGCGGCTCGCAGATGATGGCGCGGGCGAGCGCCACGCGCTGGCGCTGGCCGCCGGAAAGCTGGGCGGGGTAACGCCCGTCAAAGGCGCCGAGCCCCACCGTCTCCAGCACCTCGCCGACGCGGGCGGCGATCTCGGCCCGTGGCCGGCCGCGCACCTTCAGCCCGTAGCCGACATTCTCGGCCACCGTCATATGGTGGAACAGCGCGTAGTCCTGGAAGACGGTGTTGAAGGGGCGGCGGTTGATCGGCACGGCGGCGAGATCGCGCCCTTCGAACATCAGCCGACCGCCGTCTATGCCCTCGAACCCGCCAATGATGCGCAGGATGGTGGTCTTTCCCGAGCCTGACGGCCCGAGAATGGTGAGGAACTCGTTGTCGGCCACGGTGATGTCGATGCCTTCCAGCACCCGCACGGCACCGTAGCGCTTCGAGATGTTCTCAAGGTGGAGCAGTGGCTGCACGCGCGTGGTCCCGCAATCCGGCCGCGGACGCGGCGCCACGGCGCCGCCCGGGAAAGCGGCCGGCCCGCCGGGCCGGCCCTGGAGAAGCCGGTGGCTATTCGGCGGCCTTCACCTCGTTCCACACCGCCTGGCGGCGGGTGTAGTCCTCAGGGTTCTGGGCCCAGATCAGGCGGCCGGCATAGTCCATGCCTTGCGGCGCGTCGGTGGTGGCGCCATAGCCGAACTTCTTGGCCATGTCGGCGCCGATCTTCTTCTGCAGCACGAAATTCATCCAGGCATAGGCCGCGTCGGGGTTGGGCGTGCCGGCACTGACCGACAGATTGTCCAGCCAGCCGACCGCCCCCTCCTTGGGAATGGTGTAGCCGACGTCGAAGCCCTTCTTCTGCAGGTTGATGGCGGCGAGTTCGCCCATGGAGAACATCAGCACCACGTCGTTCTCAGACCAGATGGTGGTGCCTTCGTCGAAGCCGGCGAAATAGGTGAGCAGATTGTGCTTGAGCGCGACCAGCTTGTCCTTCACCTGAGCGAACTGCGCGTCGGTGAGGTGGAAGGGATCCTTGATGCCCAGCACGATGGCGCCGAAATTGATGGCGTTATTGGCGTCGTCGAGCGAGATGACCTTGCCCTTGTAGGCCGGGGCCCACAGGACCTCCCAGCTCTCGGGCGCGGTGGGGAAGGTCTTCTTGTCATAGACCATGCCCAGCGAGCCCCACGCCCACGGAACGCCATAGGTGGCGCCGTCGAAGGTGGCGTTCCCCATGTCCTTGAATTCGGGGAGGAGATTGCCGGCGCTGGTGAGCTTGGCCTTGTCGATCGGCGAGATGAGCTTCTGGTCGGCATAGGCCTTCAGGCTGGCGGTATCGATGGTGACGACGTCGTAATCCTTGCCGTTGGAGGCCTTCATCTTGGCGATCTGCTCATCGACGCCGCCGACATAGGTCACCTTCACGGTGATGCCGGTTTCCTTCTCGAACTCCTCCACCCAGGCCGGGTCGGCATAGCCCTCATAGGCGAGCAGGCGTACTTCGCCCTTCGGGCTGGCGATGGCCGCCGAGCTGAAAAGGGTGAGCGTCGTGAGCGACGCGGCCACTGCCCTCGACATCCAATGCATCGTCCGCTCTCCATCCGGCGCTTTATGGCCTGATGAAAAAAATCATATTTAATATGACCGGTCAATCATGCCGCCGGGGAAGATGGCGCGGACAGACGCGTTTCCGGCTTCCACGACGGCACGACGCGACGCCGCCTCGCGATTGACGGCGTCAAACATCATATTTTATGTTGCCCCTGTACCCCCTCCCTTGCCGCTCACATGGAACCAACCATGCCTGC
The DNA here is from genome assembly GCF_965279025.1 of Ancylobacter sp. Lineage (NCBI taxonomy): Bacteria > Pseudomonadati > Pseudomonadota > Alphaproteobacteria > Hyphomicrobiales > Xanthobacteraceae > Ancylobacter > Ancylobacter sp. Next base: position 89,612 of record NZ_OZ257132.1, read on the forward strand.
CCCAGGGTCTCCCCCTTCCGCCGCGCACCGCCTGGAAGGCCGCGTCGCGGTGGTCACAGGCAGCGCCAACGGCATCGGCCGGGCTATCGCGGAACGTTTCGCCGCCGAGGGAGCGCAGGTCGTGGTGGCCGACATTGACGAGACGGCAGCCCGCAACGTCGCCGCCACGCTTGGTCCACAGGCGCTGGCGTTACGGGTCGACATCGCCGACCCCGCCTCGGTGGCGGCGCTCGCGGAGGCGGTCGGGGCGCGCTACGGGCGCTGCGAAATCCTCGTCAACAATGCCGCCATCCTCGATTCCGCCGGCGTCGATGCGATGAGTTTCCCGCATTACCGCTCGGTGCTGGACATCAACCAGGACGGCGCCGTCCGGGTGACGCTGGCGCTGCTGCCACTGATCCGCCGCGCCGGGGAAGGCCGGAGGATCCTCAACGTCACGTCGATTCAGGGCGTGCGCGGCAGCCGCGATTCGCTCGCTTATGCAACGGCGAAGGGCGCGCTGGTCAATTTCACCCGCGCCCTCGCCTGCGATCTTGGCGCGGAGGGCATTACCGTCAACGCGCTCGCCCCCGGCTTCATCGATACCCGCATGGCGCAACTGCCCGATGGCAGCGGCCATGAGCACGAAACCGAGTGGTTTCGCGACATCTACATCCGCTATGGCCGCATCCCGCTGCGGCGCGCCGGCCAGCCGGCGGACATTGCCGGCCCGGCTTTCTTCCTCTGTTCGGACGACGCCCGCTATATGACCGGGCAGATCGTGCTGGTGGACGGCGGTGTCTCCGCGACCTTCTGAACGCGGCTAGAGCGGGCGCGCCGAGAGGCCGTAGCGGATCACCGCCGGCCGCTCCGGCGTGACGCACAGGCTGGTCGGCGTGCCGGCGGCGGAAATCGGGTTGTCCGCCAGCGACACCGACGCGGCAAAATAGAAGCAGGACGCGATCGGCTCGATGCCGAGGCCGCGATAGCGGCCCTCCCAAGGCGCCCCCGAAAGCGCCCGGTCGCTGATCCACAGCAGGCATGACGGCAGGAGCTCGCGGTCCCAGTCGAGGCTCAGCACGGCGCCCCGCGCGGCGAAGACAACGTCCACCGGCCCTTCCACCCCGCATAATTGCACCACGTCCTCCATCGGCGCCGCCTTCGGCAGGCGCGCGAGATCGAGGAGCCCGCCCGTTCGCGCCGGCACCTTGGCGAGGCTGGCGAAATCCCGGCCGATGGCAGCCTCCATGGCCTCGCCCGGAACGGCGGCGGGATAGGTCAGGCCACGGCGGAAGCGCGCGTCGAGGTGCAGGCTCCCTTCCGGGACATCCAGCGACAGGATGGGGTGGAGCCCGAGCGGCAGGCGGGCGGCGTGGCGCGCTTCGATGGTGAGCGCGAGATCGAGCACGGGGGCGTCCGCCCGCACGGTCAACACCCGGGTCAGCCGCCGCACCGCGTGGTCGGCCGGATAGTCGAGCACCATGCGGAGATGGTCGGCATCCTGTTCCGCCACGGTCCACACGGCATTGGCCGAGAGCCCGTGGGCGGGATCGTTCTGGCGCTCGAGGCCGAAAGGGCGCCAGTCGGGGGCGATGTCGCGCAAGGGCCCGCCAACGCCGAAGGGCAGGCACACGAACTCCGCACCGAGATGGCGCAGATGCGCCGGCAGCGCGCGCAGGTCAGGCGCGTCCGGCGACCAGTGTCGGCGCGCGAATGGGGCGAAGGGCCCATCCGGCAGATGGAAGACGAGACTGTCCAGCATCGCGCCCACCGGCTGGACGGACAGCGTGCCGTGCGCCCATTCCAGGGCGAGCGGCGCCTGCGCCTCTCCGCTCACTTCAGCGCCGCGAGCAGCGAATCCTTGCCGTCGAGGATCACGTCCCGCATCGCCCGCGCCGCCGCCTCGCCTTCGCCGCCGGTGATCGCTTCGAACACGATCCGGTGCTGGCCGATATCGTCCTCGATGCTCTTGTCGGCCTTCAGCGCCTGCTGCTGAATGGAGAAGCTCAGATGCAGGAAGTCGGCGACCAGATGGGCGAAACTGCCCAGCAGCACATTATGGCTCGCCGCGAACACCGCCATGTGGAAGGCGACGTCCGCATGGGCATAGCTGGTGAGGTCGCCGGTGGCGGCCTCCATGGCGTGGAGGGCGGCGCGGATGCGGCGCAGATCCTCGATGGTCGCCCGCCCGGTCGCCAGCTGAGCCGCCGCCGGCTCGATCATCAGCCGCAATTCGATGAGGTCGCGCATCATGGTGTCGCGCAGCGCGGCGGTGCCGTCGCCTTCGCCGAAATGCCAGGCCAGCACGTCGCTGTCGAAAGTGTTCCAGAGGTCGCGCGGGCGCACCCGCGTGCCCACCTTCTGGCGCATCTCGATCAGCCCCTTCGCCGCCAGCACCTTCAGCGCCTCGCGCAGGGAGGGACGGCTCGCGGAAAACTCCGCCATCAGGTCCGGCTCGCGCGGCAGCAACTCGCCGGGCGCGAACCGACCGGAGACGATGGCGCGGCCGAGTTCGGTGATGACGTGCCCCTGCACGCCGCTGATGCGATAGCCGGAGGGCCGCGCGGGACGGCGCGTGCGCTCTTCGCCGCCAGCTTCCGCCGCGTCTGTGCGCGGGCGCGGCGTCGATGGGCGTTCCGTCACTGGCACTCTCCGTTTGCGTCAGGCGAGCCCGATGGGTGGGCGCATCGCCCGCCATCATCGCACCGTTTGTGCGGCGCGACATCCCGTAGCGCGTGGGAGCCCAACGCGAAACGGCTTCGGCAGATCAACGCTGAATTTTTAAATCATATTTTTAAGCCGAACAACGGGCCGCCTGCGGATTCGATCTGGACAGAACGGCCACAAGAAGTAATATTTTTTGGTCATGTCGGCGCAGACCGGCCCTTCCACCAGGAGAATGGCATGCTCAAGACCGTAGTGGCGGCCCTGTTCGCGGCAGCCGTCAGCGTCAGCGCGAGTGCGAGCGCTCAGGAATTCCAGTTTGAAGCGCCGCCCCTGTTCGACAATTGCGGCGACCCCTCGCTTGCCCTCGCGAAAAAGGACGGCGTCACCCTCGGCTTCTCGCCCTCCCCGCCCTATTCCTCGCTCGATCCGGCGACCAAGAAGGCGGGCGGGCTCGACATCGAGCTGGTCGAGGCGGCGCTCAAATGGGCCGGCGTCAGCAAGTTCAAATACGAGGTCATGCCGTTCGGCCAGCTCATTCCGGCGCTGCTGGCCAAGCGCATCGACATCGTCTCGGCCAATATCCACGTCACCCCGGACCGGCTCAAGGCGGTGTCCTTCTCCGGCCCGGCCTGGTGGTATGGCCCGGCGATCGTCGTCGCCAAGGGCAACCCGGCCGGCATCACCTCCTTCGACGGCCTGAAGGGCAAGAAGGTGGGCGCCATCGCCGGCTCGGCGGCGGACGAATATCTGCGCAAGATCGGCGTCGCTGTTACCGCGTTCCAGACCGATGCCGAGGAGTTCGCGGCGATCTCCACCGCCCGCGTCGACGCCATTCTCGACGACGACGTAAAGATCATCGAATTCATGAAGGCCAACGGCTCGGCCCCCATCGAGATCGTCAGCAATGTCGCGATCCCGGACGAGCTGATCTTCAAATATGGCTATGGCTACGCTCGCTACGCGCTGCGCAAGGACGATTGCTCGCTGCGCGCCGCCTTCACCCAGGGCCTCGCCGAAGTGCGCGGCAACGGGCAAGCTACGTCGATACTGAAAAGCTACGGGCTGACGAACCGCAACCTGTTCTTCTTCCCGCTCTGACGGCCGCTGCGTCGCGAGCCGGCGTGCGGGGCACGGGTCCCGCACGTCGTCTCCGGCTTGAGCGGCGGATTGCACCATGAATCTTTTCGATGTCTCGGTCGTCCATGAGTATAGCGGGGTCTTCCTGCAGGGCCTGCTCATGACGACCTCCCTCACCGTCGTCGTCATCCTGCTGGCGGGCGTGCTCGCCATCCCCCTGGCGCTGGCGCGGCTCTCGACGACGCGCTGGATCCGCTGGCCGGCGGATTTCTATGTCGAGTTCATCCGCGCCACGCCGCTGATCCTGCAGTTGATCTACATCTATTACGTGCTGCCCAGCGCCGGCATCCGCCTGGAACCGGTAACGGCGGCCATCATCGGCCTCACGGTCAATTATTCGGCCTTCATGAGCGAGGTCTATCGCTCCGGCATCCAGGCCGTGCCGAAGAGCCAGTATGAGGCGGCACAGAGCCTCGGGCTCGGGCGCACCGTCACCTTCTTCAAGATCGTGTTTCCGCAGGCCTTCCGCATGGTCCTGCCGGCGCTCGGCAACTATCTCATCGCGCTGTTCAAGGACACCGCGCTCGCCTCGGTGGTGACCGTGCAGGAGCTGATGTTCTCCGGCCAGATCATCGCCGCGCGCAACTACCAGTATTTCACCGTCTATACCGTCACCGCGATCCTCTATTTCGCCGTGGGCTTCCCCGCCGCCCTGCTGGTCCGGCGGCTGGAGCGCTGGTCGCAGCGCGGTTGGACGGCACACGGCCGCAGCAACTGAGTTGACGACATGACCGATAGCACAGCCGACAGGCTCACCATCCGCTCCATCGCCGTTGCCCCCCTGTTCGGCGAAAGCCCTAAGGGCGGCTGGTCCGCCGAGATCAAGCCGGAAGATTCCGTGCATGCGCTGATTGCCGTGCACACCGAAGAGGGCCTCACCGGCCATGGCAGCGTGTTCGCCGACGGGCGGCTGGTGCAGGCGGCGGTCGCCGTGCTCGAACCGCTGTGGCGCGGCGAGAATGCCCTGGAGCCCGAGCGCGTCACCGAAAAACTGCACCAGAACACGTTCTGGATGGGGCGCGGCGGCAGCCTCACCCATGCCATCAGCGGCATCGACATCGCGCTGTGGGACCTGCTGGGCAAGGCGCTGGGACAGCCGGTGGGCCGGTTGCTCGGCGGCGTTTATCGCGACCGGGTGACACCCTATTGCTCGCTGCTGATGGAGGAGCCGGAGCGCATGGCCGATGTCATCGGCCCGCACCGCGCGCGCGGCTTCAAGGCCTTCAAGATCGGCTGGGGGCCGTTCGGCCGGCGCGGCAGCGCCAGGCTCGACGAAGCGATCGTGCGGGCGGCGCGCGAGGCGGCGGGGCCGGAGGCGCAACTGTTCGTCGATGCCGGGGCGAGCGACGCGCATTGGCCGCAGGGCCTGAAATGGGCGCTCAACACCGCGCAAATGCTCAAGGACTACGATGTCGGCTGGTTCGAGGAAGCGCTGCGCCCCGACGCGCTGGAGGATCATCGCACGCTGCGCCGCGCCAGCCCGGTACCGATCGCCGGCGGCGAGGTGCTCACACGCCGGCAGAGCTTCCTTCCCTGGCTCTCCGGCGGGGCGCTGGATATCGTGCAGCCGGACGTCACCAAGGTCGGCGGCATCAGCGAGCAGCGGCGCATCGCCTGGCTCGCCGACGAATTCGGCGTGCGCTATGTCGGCCATGGCTGGAACACCGCGCTCGGCGTCGCCGCCGATCTGCAGCTCGCCGCCGCGCTGCCGCAGTGCGACCTTGTCGAATTCATCGGTGGCAGCGCCTATGTCGACGGCATCGTCGCGGAGCCCTTCCTTCTCGATGCGGACGGCCAATTGCGCATTCCCAACCGGCCGGGGCTCGGCATACGTCTCGACCGCGAGGCCCTTGCACGTTTCACGCAGGCGCCCGATTCACTCTTCGCCCCCGCTTGAGGGCGAAGCCGACATGCACGGGCGCCCCATGAGGCGCCCGCCGACAAAATTCAGGAGAAACGCCCCATGAAGCTCGTTCGCTACGGAGAATCCGGCCGGGAGAAGCCCGGCCTGGTGGACGCGTCCGGCACGCTGCGCGACCTGTCCTCGCTGGTGCCCGACATTGCCGGCGACACCCTGACGCCCGAGGGCCTCGCCCGCATCCGCGCCGTGGACCCGGCGACGCTTCCCGCCGTGGCGGGCACGCCGCGCATCGGCGCCTGCGTCGGCGGCGTCGGCAAGTTCGTCTGCGTCGGGCTCAACTACACCGACCATGCGGAAGAAGCTGGCATGCCGATTCCCGAGGAGCCGGTGCTGTTCATGAAGCCGACGAGTTGCATCGTCGGGCCCTATGACGCGGTGGAGATTCCCCGCCTCTCGCAGAAGACCGACTGGGAGGTCGAACTCGGCATCGTCATCGGCCGGGCCGCCAAATATGTCACCGTCGAGCAGGCCTATGAGCACGTGGCCGGCTACTGCATCGTCAACGACGTCTCCGAGCGGCATTTCCAGCTCGAGCGCGGCGGCCAGTGGGACAAGGGCAAGGGGTGCGACACCTTCGGCCCGATCGGCCCGTGGCTGGTGACCACCGACGAGATCACCGACCCGCACCAGCTCGACATGTGGCTGGAGGTCGACGGCAAGCGCTACCAGAACGGCTCCACCCGCACGATGATCTTCGACGTGCCGACCATCGTCTCCTATATCAGCCAGTTCATGAGCCTGCAGCCGGGCGACATCATTTCCACCGGCACGCCGCCGGGCGTCGGCCTGGGCCAGAAGCCGCCGGTCTATCTGAAGGTCGGGCAGACCATGCGCCTCGCCATCTCCGGGCTTGGCGAGCAGCAGCAGACCACTGTCGCGGCGCAGTGAGGGAGGCCGTATCATGAACACGCTGGACCTCGCCGGCCGCGTCGCCATCATCACCGGCGGCGCGCGCGGCATCGGCTATGCAGCCGCCGAACGCATGCTGGCCTCCGGCGCCGCCGTGGCGCTCTGGGACATCGACGCCGCCCGGCTCGACGAATCCGCCGGAACGCTGGGCGGGCGCGGCACGGTCTCGACCCATGTAGTGGAACTCACCCATGAGGCCGCCGTCACCGCCGCCGCCCAGGCCACCGCCGACGCGCATGGCAAGATCGACATATTGGTCAACAATGCCGGCATCACCGGCGGCAATGGCAAGCTGTGGGAGCTCGACGCCGAGACCTGGCGGCGGGTGATCGATGTGAACCTCATCGGCCCCTTCCTCACCTGCAAGGCGGTGGTGCCGCATCTGCTGAAGAACGGCTGGGGGCGCATCGTCAATGTCGCCTCCATTGCCGGCAAGGAGGGCAACGCCAACGCCTCGCACTATTCTGCCTCCAAGGCCGGGCTGATCGGGCTGACCAAGTCGCTCGGCAAGGAACTGGCGACCTCGAATATCCTGGTCAACGCCATCACCCCGGCGGCGGCGAAAACGGAGATCTTCAACCAGATGAAGCAGGAGCATATCGACTTCATGCTCTCGAAGATCCCGATGAACCGCTTTCTCCAGGTCGAGGAAGCGGCGTCGATGATCGGCTGGCTGTCCTCCGAGGACTGCGCCTTCACCACCGGCGCGGTATTCGACATTTCCGGCGGCCGCGCCGTCTATTGAGGCGCGCCGCCCTCCTTTGCTAGGGCGGCACGAGAACCGTGGCCGCCGCCGCGCGAACCGCCTGCGTCAGCCGGCGCAGCGCGGCGGCCTGAAGGCGGGTGGCGGTCCAGTGGAGCCCCACGTCGACCCGGCAGGCCGGCGCCAGATCGACCAGCCGGCCGTCGGCGATGTGGCCTTCCGCCATGGCGCAGGGATGCATGCCCCAGCCGAGGCCGACCAGCGTCATGTCGAGGAAGCCGTGGGTCGAGGGCACCCAGTGGACCGGCCCGATCCGCTCCGCCCCTACCACCGCCCGCACCCAGCGCGTCTGCAGATGGTCCCGCCGGTCGAAGCGCAGGCAGGGCGCACGTTCAAGCGCGGCGGCGGTGACGCCGCCGGCGAAATAGCGCCCGACGAAATCCGGGCTGGCGCATGCCGCGTAGCGCAGCGTGCCCAGCGGGATCGTCCGGCACCCCTGCACCGGCTCGCGCTCGGCGGTCACGGCGGCCATCACCTCGCCGCTGCGCAGCCTCTCGGCGGTGTGCGCCTCATCGTCCAGGGCGAGGTCCAGCGACACATCCGCCACCCGCCCGAAGGCGGCGGCAGCGGCCGGGAACCACGTGGCGAGGCTGTCGGCATTCACCGCGACCGGCAAGGTCAGCCTCTCGCCCGCCCCGCCGGCGACGCTGCCGAGCGACGGCGCCAGATCGCTTTCCAGCAGGCGTACCCGGTCGAGATGGGCGCAAAGCGTGCGGCCGAGATCCGTCGCCACGCAAGGCTGGCCGCGCACGATGAGGATCGCCCCCAGCCGTTCCTCCAGCCCGCGCACCCGTTGCGACACCGCCGAGGGGGTGATGCCCAGCGACGCGGCGGCGCGCTCGAACGTGCCCTCGCGGATGACGGCGGAAATAGCGGTAAGCGAGGGGTAATCGAGCATGAATGAAGTTCTGCTTCATCGAATTTAGAAAAACAAGTTTCACTTATCACCTCGCGGCGCGCAGGAAGGCGGCATGACACACGCGCTCCTGCCCTTCGCCACCGGCTTCCTGCTCTCCGCCGCGCTCATCATCGCCATCGGGGCGCAGAACCTCTTCGTCCTGCGCCAAGGCCTGCGGCGCGAGCATGTGGGGGCCATCGTGCTGTTCTGCGGGACGGCCGACGCTCTGCTCATCGGCGCAGGCGTGGCGGGCGTCGGCGCCTTTCTCGCTGCCCTGCCGCAACTGACGACGTTGCTGGCGCTGGGCGGCGCCGGCTTTCTCGGCTGGTACGGTATTGCGGCACTGCGGCGGATGGCGGCGCCGGACGCCATGGCCGTCAGCGAGGCGCGCGGCATGACGCTGACGCGGGCGCTCATGGCCACGGCCGGCTTCACCCTGCTCAACCCGCACGTCTATCTCGACACCGTGCTGCTGATGGGGGCCGCAGGCTCAGCCCAGCCGGAAGCCGCGCGTGGCTTCTTCGTCGCCGGAGCAGCGCTGGCGAGCTTCACCTGGTTCGCGGCGCTCGGCTATGGCGCCCGGCTGCTGCGGCCGCTCTTCGCCCGGCCAGCGGCGTGGCGCGTGCTCGATGCCGGCGTCGGTATCGTCATGCTCGCCCTTGCCGCTTCCCTGGTGGCGCGGGCGCTGGGTGGAACGGGCTGATCTTGAGCGAAGGCTGAACGTCGGCCTAGGCCGGAAATCGCACGCGGCCAGGGAAGTATGGAGAGGCGAAGCGCAATCGGTTGAATTGCATGCTAAGAAAAACCCATGCCATTCAGTGACGACCATCCCCTTTGGGAAGTGAAGAACCTCAGGCGCGCCCTTCACGCGGCGGGCGTGGCCCTGTGGGCGTGGAGCGTCGAGACGGACGCCTTCGCCATGGATGAGCAGGCGTTCAAATTGTGGGGTCTGCCGCAAAAGAGCCATGTGACATTCGAGGACTTGTCCTCGCGCATTCATCCCGCCGACCGGGATCGAGTCCGAGCCGCCTTCACGGCGACGCGCGCCCTGGTGGGTGCTTACGAGATCGACTTCCGTATCCTTCTGGGCCAGGAAATCCGTTGGATTTCCGCACGCGGTCTCGGGAATGACGAGGGCGTGCATCGCGGGCTGATGTCGGGGGTTTTTCTCGATGTCACCGGTCGTAAGCAGGCGGAAGAAGGCCACGAGTTGCTCGCCGGCGAGATGAGCCACCGGGTTAAGAACCTGCTGGCTATCGCCGCCGGCCTCACCAGCCTGACCTCCCGCTCGGCCACCACCGTGGAGGAGATGGCAAAAGAACTTACGCAGCGGCTCACAGCCCTTGGCAGGGCACATGACCTCGTGCGTCCGTTGGCGAAGAACCAAGGGCGCGCGGCGCTGCTGGGCGATCTGATCGCGGTCCTTCTGGCGCCTTATGACGACACCGGCGCCTTCAGCGGCCGCGTTCGGGTCGCTGTTCCGCGCATGGGCATTGGGGAGCAATCGGCCACCACGCTGGCGTTGGCCATCCACGAACTGGCGACGAACTCCCTCAAATATGGCGCTCTCTCGACGGCATCGGGGATGCTGGACATTTCCGGCACCTACACGGACGACGAGGTCTGCATGGTGTGGACGGAGCGTGGCGGGCCTGCCGTGGAGACGAAGGGCGATGAGGGCTACGGCACGAAGCTTCTCAACCGCAGCGTGAACGGCCAACTCGGCGGCTCCATCAAGACCGACTGGTCGGACGACGGGATCATCGTGACCTTGACGATGAGTGCCGAGAGGCTGGCGACCTGACGCCGGCGGCAATGTCGGCAGGCGTTCAGCCCGGCGGCGGGGCGACAACCGGGCCGATGACGAGCTCATCGACGATGAAACGCTCAACGCGCCCGGGCAGGTAGAAGATGTCCGAGACCAGATCGTGCTCGGCAACCGTCCAGTGCGGATCGTCCTCCTTGCGCTGAACCCACACGAAGCGGGACGTTTCGATGACCTCGCTGTTTCGGGAGGCCTCGATCTCCGCCGCCATCTGCGCGGTAGCTCCGCCGGCCTGCACGATCGTCGCGAGTTGTGCGGCCACGCTGTCTGGAATGGGTTTTACGCCCGTGCTCCATCGGCGGGCCGTTCGCACGTCGACGCCCAGCAGCTTGGCGACGCCGGCCGGCGTGTGGCCCAGCTTTGCCAGCGCGTTCTGAAACTCTTCGGGCGTCATCCGTCTGCTCGTCTCTCGATAGTGGGCAACCACCCTCACCGGCGTAGCAATCGATGATTTGCCCGCGCCGTTCAATGTGAATTCGCCCGGGATCCGGCCCTCTGGCGCCGAATCCAGCCGATACGGCGGGCAGGCTCTCGCCCAAACGGCATGGCCGCCGGGGATGAAAGCGCGCCGCCACATGCACCCGCCGGCAAATGCCGTAGAATTTACCAAGGCGACACTGACGCTGCGGCCTGCATGCTTTGCTCAAGGCCTGTGCGGGCCGAACCACAAGACGGCGCGGGCTTTGCCGGCTTCTGCGAAGGGAGAGCGCCGCGCGGCCACGGCCGGCGCTTGCCAGTCCGGTCGTCTGGCGGCATACACCCGCTCAGCAAGACCCTCAGCGTGTATGCTGGGTGGCACCTCGTCCCGCAGCAGGACACGGAAGTCCAGGATCATGATGATGGACCGTCGCAGTGCCGATGTCAGCAAGACCGATGCGACCGCTCGGCTCGGGCGTCGGGCGGGGCTTCTCAGCCGCCGGTCGTTTCTCGCCGGCTCCGCCGTCAGCCTCGGCGCACTGGGGCTGGCCGGCTGCGCGGCACCGGAAGGCATGAGCCTCGCCGAGGCGGCAAAGGTCTATGGCCCCCTGCCCGACGAAAAGTTTCCCATCCCGGCGGTTGATGTCAGCAAGGTCAAGCCGAAATATTTCCGCAAGACCGTACGCTACGAAACGGACGAGGCGCCGGGAACGATCATCGTCGATCCCAGCAACTACTATGTCTACCGCGTCGAGGGTGATGGAACCGCGACCCGCTATGGCGCGAATGTGGGTCGCGCCGGGTTCCTTTGGAACGGCGACGCCTATGTCGGGCGCAAAAGCGAATGGGCGACGTGGACGCCGCCCAGGGAAATGATCAAGCGCCAGCCCGAAGTGGCCAAATATGCCGGCGGCATGCCGGGCGGCCTCGACAACCCGCTCGGTGCCCGCACGCTTCATCTCTACCAGAATGGTACCTACACACTCTATACGATCTACGCCTCCAGCGCCCCCGAATCGATCGGCTCCGGCGTCACGAGCGGTTGTGTGGGCCTGCTGAGCCAGGACATGATCGACCTGTACGACCGCACCCCGGTCAAGACGAAGGTCGTCGTCCTGCCGGCCTAGGGCCGGATACGGGGCTAAGCGCCCCCCGGCCCTGTCCGCTCCTCCGCCCATGCGGCGATGTCGCCGGGGCGGGCCAGCCAGATCTCCTGCCGCCGCGCCGCAATGTGTTCCAGCGCCCGGGTCAGGGCGCGCAGGCGGAACGGCTGGCCGGAGATGAACGAGTGCACCACCACGCTCATCACCAATGGCTGGGTCCTTGAGGCCTCCAGCATCTCATCGAACTCGTCGATGATCATCTCGGCGAAATCGCGCGCGCTGGCCTGCCGGCCGATGATGGTGGTGCTGTCGTTCAGCTCCAGCGCATAAGGCATCGACATCAGCCGGCCGGTCTGGGTGGTCAGCCACACCGGCTGGTCGTCCATGCGGAAATCCGCGACATATTTGAAGCCTTCCGCCGCCAGCAGGTCCAGCGTCGCCGGGCTGTGGGCCAGCCACGGGCTCGACCAGCCGGCCGGCGGCGCGCCCTCCTCGACGGTGATGCGCTCGACCACGGCGCGCAGATAAGCGGCCTCTTCCTGCGGGTCCATGCCGGCGAGCGTGTGCGAATTGCTGATGCCGTGCGCGACGAATTCGGCGCCGATGTCGCGGGCGGCGGCAATGACGGCCGGGGCGTGATCGTAGATTGCGGTGTTCAGCAGCAGCGCTGGTGCGATGTCGAAGGAGGCGAGCCGTTCGAACAGCCGGAACGCCCCGACGCGGTTGCCATAGTCGCGCCAGGAGGCATTGACGAGATCGGGCCTGGAGGCGCCAGGAAAAAGGTCCTCGGTAAGCCCCTCGCCGAAAGAATACTCTTCGACGCCCACCGCGACATAGACCGCGAGGCCGGCCCCATTCGGCCAGCGATAGGCGGGGCGATCCTTGATCGAGGAGAAGCTGTAGCGACCGTGGGTGGCGAGCGGTGTCGCGGACATCGTTGGATTCCTAGTGATCGCCAAGCCAGCGGTTCATGCCGACATCCGAGGCCGCGGCCTTGGCGTACATGGCGCGGTAATAGGGCAGCAACCGCTCGGCGGCTTTTGACGCGGTGTGCAGCGCCGGCACGCGCGCGGCGAAAAGCTCGCGCGCCTCGGCCCGCAGCGCGGCCTCGTCGAGGGTGGCGAGGCGGCCGTTCTCGTACACGATCCGCCCATTGACCATGGTCAGCACGACCGAGCCGCCATTCTCGCAATACACCAGCTGGCGATGCAGATCGTTCAACGGCGTGAAGGCGAGCGTGTCGAGATCGACCAGCGTCAGGTCGGCGAGCCGGCCGGCGGCGACACTGCCGAGCTGGTCCTGCAATCCCATGGCGCGGGCTCCCCCGCGCAGCAGGCAATCGAGGATCTCGCTGGCGCGCGGCCAGCTGTCATAGTCCGGCCCGGTGATGTTGTGGATGAGGCCGGCCATCTTGGCCACCGCCCACATGTTCACCGCGTCGTCGGCGATGGCCTCGTCGGTGCCCAGGCAAATCGGGATGCCGCGCTCGCGCATGGCGCGGAACTGCATGACCCCGCTGCCGAGCCGCAGATTGCTGATCGGGTTATGGGCGACGACCGCGCCGCTCGCCGCGATGAGGTCGAGATCGTCCTCGTCCACCCAGATAGCGTGGATGATGTTCATGCGCGCCGACAGCAGGCCGAGATCGGACACGTAGCGAATGAGCGAGCGGCCGTTGAAGCGCTCATGCCCCAGCACGCGCTGCAGCTTGGTCTCCAGCATATGGGCGTAAAACGGCAGGCCGTGGCTGCGGCTGAGGTCTTCCAGCGCATGGAAATAATCGGTCGAGACGCGCTGCGGCGCCGAGCAGGAAACCGCCGCGCGCAGGCGCCCGCCCTCCGCGCCATGCCAGCGGGTGATGAGGTGCCGGTACATGCCGAGCAGATCCTGCATGCCGAAGGCGCGGGGCGCGGCAAATGCCGCGCGCAGGTCCTCCGGCAGCAAGTCCTTGAGGAAGGGCAGCTTGTCGAGTTCGGGCAGGTTCGGCTCGTCCAGCGCCAGCGTGGCGCGGATGCCGCTATCGGCGTAGGCCTGCATCACCGCGTCGACGATGTCGATGGTTGGTTCGGGGACGAAGAACGCGTCGTCCTGCACGGAGGTGACGCCGGCCTTCAGCATCTCGGCGCAGGCAAGCTGGGTGCGCACATAGGCCTCGCGCGGGCTGGGGCGCAGCGCCTCCAGCGCCGGCGATTCGTAGAGCATGAAGATTTCCAGCGGCAGGCTGTCGAGCCGGCCCTTCATGTGGTTCACGGGCGAGTGGAAATGCGCGTTGACGAGGCCGGGCATCAGCAGCTTGCCGTGACCGTCGATGCGGCGGGCATCGGCTGGTGCGCGCGTCGTGGCATCCGCGCCGACCGCCGCGATGGCGTCACCCTCCACCAGAACATCTGTGGCCGGCGACATGCCGCGCGCGCCGTCGAGTTCCAGAAGATGAACGTCGCGGAACAATGTGCTCATGGTGCGATCCCGTCGAACAGCCGGCCCCAGCGCCGCCCGCGAAAATCGGCGCGCCCGACCATATGCAGCCCGTGCCACACCGCCAGCGTGACGGAGTCAAGGATCGGCAGGCCGAGTTCGCGCTCCAGCGCGTCGACCCCATAGGCGGCGGGGAAATTGGTGCACCAGGTGAGGATGGCGTCCGGCTTGGCGGCGGCGACATCGCGGATCATCGCCGCGATGGCGTCGTCGGGAACGGCGGCGTAGTCGAGATTATCGGCGATGCCGGAATGCGCCTGCGCCACCACCTCCAGCCCCTCGCGTTCAAAGCCGGCGATGAGCTTGGCCTGGTAGTCGGTGACATAGGGCGTGACCACCGCGATACGCCGCGCGCCGAGGCGGGCAAGCGCGGCTTCCAGCGCCAGCGACGAGGTGGTGGCGGGGATGCCGGTTTCCTCGGTCACGCGGCGGCACAGTTCGCGGTCCGTGGCGAAGCCCAGCGTCGCGCCCTTGCTGCCGTTCCACGCGATCACATCCGGTCGCGCCTGCGCCAGCAGCCGGGCGGCAGTGAGCATCCCGTCCCAGTCGTAATCGTCAGGATGCAGGTCGCGGGCGCCGAACACCGGCGTGCGAGAGAAATGGCCGGAAACCTCGGGAAAATCAGCAAGCATGGCGCAGGTCACCCGCTCCACCACGAGATTGGCCGAGGGGGTGATCATGCCGAGAGCTGCGCGACAATCGGGGCGAAGCGAGGGAGAAGCGAGGCTCACGCGGCATCCTCCTGCACCAGCCAGTTGCGGTCGGCCTGCCAGCTCGCCAGCACCTCGCTGCCCGGCCCGATATCGGGCGCGACGGCATCGACGACATCGTTCTGGCGTACCGCGATCAGCGGCTCCTCGCCGGGGCGACGCAGGTAATAATGCGTGCTGATGCCGTGATAGACCACTTGTTCCACGGTCATCCGCGCCGCATTTGGGCCGGCCTCGCCGGTGGCGGGGACTATGCGCACCGATTCCGGGCGCAGCGCGATGGTGGCCTGCCCGTTCGCCGGCGGCGTGCCGTCGAGCGCGAGGGTGAGGCCGTCGCCGGTGGTGACGAGATAGCCGCCGGCTTCCCGCCGGGTGACGCGGCCGTGGAAGAAATTCGACGTGCCGATGAAGCTGGCGACGAACCGTGTCGCCGGGTGCTCATAGACCTCCTTCGGCGTGCCGACCTGCTCGATGCGGCCGTTGTTCATCACCGCCACCCGGTCGGAAAGGGTGAGCGCCTCGTCCTGGTCATGGGTGACCATCAGCGTGGTGATGCCAAGCCGCTGCTGCAGCTGGCGCATCTCGATCTGCATGTTCTCGCGCAGCTTCTTGTCGAGCGCGCCGAACGGCTCGTCGAGCAGCAGCACGGATGGCTCGACGATCAGCGCGCGGGCAAGGCCGACACGCTGCTGCTGGCCGCCGGAAAGCTGGTGCGGCAGCCGGTCGGCAAAGGAGGAAAGCCGCACGGTACTGAGCGTCGCCGCCACGCGGCTGGCGATCTCGCCCTTCGGCACCTTCCGCATTTCCAGCCCGAAGGCCAAGTTGCGGGCGACGGTGAGGTGCGGGAACAGCGCGTAGTTCTGGAAGAGCATGCCGATATTGCGGTGGTGCACCGGCGTGTCGACGACGGAGCGGCCGGCAATGCGGATATCGCCGGCGCTGGGATCGATGAGACCGGCGATCATCCGCATGATCGTGGTCTTGCCGCAGCCCGAAGGACCCAGCAGGGACAGCACATGCCCCGGCTCGATGGTGAAGCTGACGCCGCGCACGGCGCGGTGCGCGCCGTAATCCTTCCGCACATCGTCCACCGCGATGTCGGCGGCGCGGATCGCCAATTCGGGCTGCGGGTTTGCCATGAGGGTTACGCCGTGAAGATCTGGTTGAGGTTTTCGATCCAGCTGGACCGCACCGAGTTCACATAGGCCCAATCGGGGCTGAACAGGCCGAGTTCGTCCATCTTGGATTCAGGGTAGGCGAGCAGGCCGGCGATCTCCGGCTTGAAGCTGAGGCCGCTCACCGCCGGTGCCGCCAGCGCGGTCTCGGCGAGGCCCTGCTGGATGGCGGGGTCGAGCATGCGGTTCATGAACTCGGCGCCAAGGTCGGCGTTCGGGGCGTTCTTCACCAGGATCTGGCAGTTCACGCCGGCGAAGGCTCCCTCCTTGGGGAAGCACATGTCAATGCTCGCGCCCTTCAGCTTGTAGGGGTAGACGTATTTCGAGTATTCCGGCCCGCCGATGGCGCCCTGGCCCTGCGCCACCAGCAGGGGCGCGTCGTCGGTGCTGTAGAGGTTCAGCACGTTGGGCTTCAGCTCCTTGAGCTTGGGCCATGCCTGGTCGGCGAGATACTGCGCTTCCTTGTAGGGCTTTCCGCTGGCGATGGCGGCGGCGATGATGACGGTGAATACGCTCGGCGTGGTCTTGGTGCCGACCAGCGAGACCTTGCGGGCAAAGCGCGGGTCCCACAGCTCGGCATAGCTTTCCAGCGGCTTGGTGGCCTGCGGGTTGTAGAACAGCCCCGCCGAGGAGATGGCGAGGGCGACGCCGTAGCCGTCATTATAGATGAAACGCGGATAGACCTTGGCGAGGTTGGGCATCTTGTCCCGGGGCAGCGGGTCGATCAGCCCCTCGCGCTTGGCAATCTCGACGCCGAGATCGTCGACGAACATCACGGTGAACTTCGGCGCCTCCTTGCCGGCGCGCAGCAGCGCGATTTGGCCCAGCGTCGAGCCCTGCTGGGCGTCGACCTTGCAGTCGAAGTCCTTCTCAAAGGCCGGCAACACCTGCTTGCGTATGAACTCGCCCTGCACGCCGCCCCAGATGCCGATTTGCATGGTCTTGCCGGCGGCCCAGGCATTGCGGACGAAGAAGCTCGGCGCGGCAAGGACGGCGCCGGCGGCAGCGCCTGCCTTCAGAAGGCGGCGGCGGCTGAGGCGGGTGGAAAGTACCTTTGAGGCGGTCATGGCATGGCTCCGGGGTTCGCGCTTCGGCCCGGGCCGCGCGCAGCGAGTGAAATGAACGGCGATGCGTATGCGAGGCGGGCTAGAAGCTCATGGCGCGTCTCAGGCCGGCGAGGCGTTCCAGCAGCAGCACCATGAACAGCGAGAAGAAGATCATCAGCGAGGCGATGGCGGCGATGCCGGGATCGAACATGCGGCTGATGAGCGAGAGCATCATCATCGGCAGCGGCACGTGCGAGGCATCGAACAGCCACATCGAGACGGCGTAATTGTCGAACGAAGTGACGAAGGCGAACAGCGCGCCGGCGACCAGACCCGGCATGATCTGCGGACGGGTGATGCGCCAGAAGGCGGTGAAGCGACCGGCACCCAGCGTGCGTGCCGCTTCTTCGAGACCGGGATCGACCACCACGAGGCTGGCCGAGACGGTGCGCACGACATAGGGCGTCGTCACCAGCACATGGCCGATCCACAGGTTCAGGAAGGCGTCGTTCAAGCCGATCGACGAGAACAGCCGCAGCAGCGCGATGCCGGTGACCAGCGAGGGGAAGATCAGCGGCGACAGCACCAACGCCTGGATCAGCCCTTTGCCGGGGAAGGAGAGCCGCACGAGGCCGACGGCGGTCGGCGTGCCCAGCAGCACGGCGCCGCAGGCCGCCGTCGTGCTCAGCAGCACGCTGAAGCTGAAGGACGAGGTGAAGTCGGGATCTTCAAGAACCTTGCCGTACCACTGCAAGGTAAAGCCCTGCGGTGGAAAGGTGACGAACGGCGTGTCCGAGATCGACAATACGATCGGGAAGATCAGCGGTAGCAGCAGGAACAGGACGATGAGGCCGGTGAGGGTGTAGATGAGCGGCGCGGCGCGCCCGAGACCGTTCTCCGACATCACGCGGCCTCCGTCGCACGGGAGCGGAAGCGCCGCTCGATCAGCGTCATGTAGACGAGGTTGATCGCCATCACGATCAGCACCATGGCGGTGGCGATGGCGGCACCGAACGGCCAGTCGAACACGGTGAGGATCTGCTCTTCCACCAGCGTGCCGAGCATCTTGGTGAAGCTGCCGCCGAGCAGCGCCGGCAGGATGAAGGACGAGGCGGTGAGCGAGAACACCAGCGTGCAGCCGACACCGAGGCCGGGCACGCTGAGCGGCAGCGTCACGCGGCGGAACACCGCCAGGCTCGACCCGCCGAGCGTGCGGGCGGCGTCTTCCACCGCCGGGTCGATGCGCCCGATGGCGGCGGCCAGCGGTAGCACCATCATCGGCAGGAATACCTGCATCGAGCCGATGACGACCGCCCATTCGGTGTAGAGAATCTCGACCGGCCCGAGGCCGACATAGGACAGCGCCCAGTTGAGCACGCCGCTATTGCCGTTGCCGAGGATGATGCGCCAGCCATAGGCGCGCACCACGACATTCACCAGCAGCGGCGCGATCACCAGCACGGTGATGGCCCGACCGATCAGCGCCGGCCCACGGGCGATGACCATGGCGAGCGGATAGGCCAGCAGCATCGCGCCGATGGTGGTGAACAGGCTGATGCGCAGCGTGGTGATCACGACGTTACGATAAAGATCGACCGCGCCGAGCCGGATGTAGTTGGCCAGCGTGAACGTATCGCTCAACGTGCCGTCAGGAAGCTGCTGCAGGAAGCTGTAACGCACCATCAGCCCCACCGGGATGACGAAGACGGCGAGGAAGAACACCACCACCGGCCCCAGAAGCATGAGGGCCGGCAGCAACTTCCGGCGGCGCGCGGCCACGCCGGATGCCACGGCAACAGGGGGCATCGGCGCGGAACCATGGGTCAGATCGAGCGACACGGGACACCCTCTTGAGCGAGGAGGCGGCGGCGGGACGCCGTTTTCATGTCGATAATCGTACAGAGGATTGTCGACAAAACAATCCTGTTATGTGCACCAATTATTTGCTGATCGTGATACAAAAATAGGCATTTAACTCGACATCGAATGGGCTACATGTCTACATGCCTCAGCGATATCGATGCGGTGGATGATGGCACGCAAGGACGGGACGGGCGACGTGGGAGGCCGTGCGGACGCGCCGG
Source organism: Ancylobacter sp. (assembly GCF_965279025.1). NCBI lineage: Bacteria > Pseudomonadati > Pseudomonadota > Alphaproteobacteria > Hyphomicrobiales > Xanthobacteraceae > Ancylobacter > Ancylobacter sp. The sequence goes on from NZ_OZ257132.1 coordinate 108,721, forward strand.
AGGACGAGCGCGGCGGCGGCACGGACGACGCCATCTACGCGAAGATCCATGCCGCCATAGCCGCGCAGGACTTGCCTCCCGGAACGCGCCTGCGCGAGGACGAGATGCGGCAGATCTTCGGCGTCAGCCGGGCGCGCATCCGCAAGGTGTTCGCGCGGCTGGCCTACGCGGGACTGGTGACGATCGAGCCGAACAAGGGCGCGTCCGTATTCCAGCCCACCCCCCGGGAAGCGCGCGAGATATTCGCCGCGCGGCGGGGCATCGAAGGCACCATCGTGCGGCTGCTGGCCGGCCGGATCGGCAAAGCGGAGCTCGCCACGCTGAACCGCCATATCGCGCTGGAAGTCGCCGCCGAAGCGCGCCGCGACTGGCCGGAGATGGTCCGGCTGTCCGGGGAGTTCCATCTGCTGCTGGCCGAGATTGCCGGCAACGACATCTTGCTGCGCTTTCTGCGCGAACTCATCACCCGCGAGGCGCTGGTGATCCTGGTCTATGAGAAGCCGGGGCAGCCGAGTTGCTCGCACCACGAGCACCAGATGATCCTCAACGCCATCGTCACCGGCGACAGCGCGGCGGCAACCGCGCTGATGGAGGAACACCTCGGCAATGTCGAGGAGCGCCTCGATCTCGACCGCGACACCCGCAAGAGCGTCGACCTCAACCGGCTGTTTGCCACTAGCTGACGCCGCAAATTTTCCAACAGGCTCTCACACCTATGTGTTGGTGATCGCTCCGGATAGAGGAACCGCGGCGATTTTGGGCCATTACCCCTGTACACGCAGGGGAGAAGTCCATGACAGAGCGCGCTCGGCACGAATCCTACGATCAACCTGTGGGAGGTTGGGGATCGGCAAAGTCGCTCTTGATACACTCCACTGAGCAGCATGCCGTTTCAGCTATATCGAGTCTCGTTACGGCTCATAACAAGACTGGCGGATACATGTGCACGAGCTGCGCATGGGCGAAGCCGGCCAAGCCGCATGCCGCCGAATTCTGCGAGAACGGCGCGAAGGCCACCTTCTGGGACGTGACCTCGAACCGCACCACGCCCGATTTCTTCGCGCAGCACACCGTTTCCGAACTGCTCGGCTGGTCGGATTACGATCTGGAGAACCAGGGGCGCCTCACGCACCCGATGCGCTACGACGCCAGCCTCGACAGATATGTCGAGGTGTCGTGGGACGAGGCCTTCGCGCAGATCGGCGAGAAGCTGCGCGGCTATGCGCCGGATGAGGTCGTCTTCTACGCCTCCGGGCGGGCGTCGCTCGAAACCTCCTACATGTACCAGCTTCTGGCCCGGCTCTACGGCACCAACAACCTGCCGGACAGTTCCAACATGTGCCACGAGACCACCTCCGTGGCCCTGCCGCCGAGCATCGGAACCCCGGTCGGGACGGTGCTGCTGGAGGATTTCGAGCACACCGACTGCATCCTCTCCTTCGGGCAGAATGTCGGCACCAATGCCCCGAGGCTGCTGCACCCCCTGCAGGAAGCGCGCGAGCGCGACGTGCCGATCATCGTCTTCAATCCACTGCGCGAGAAGGGCTGGGAGGCGTTCGTCAACCCGCAGCGGCCGGGCCAGATGCTGACCAACGAGCCGACGCTGATCGCCACGCAGTATTATCAACTGCGCGCCGGCGGCGACATCGCCGCCATGGTCGGCATGGCGAAGGCGCTGCTGGCGTTCGACGACGACGCGCGCCTGTTCGATGGCAAGCGGGTGCTGGATCACGCGTTCATCGCCGAACACACGGACGGATTCCCGGCCTTCGAGGCCATGGTGCGGGAAACCGGGTGGGACGACATCCAGCTTGCCTCCGGCCTGTCCCAGGCGGCACTGGAGGCGGCGGCCACCACCTTTTCCAAGGCGCGGTCGGTGATCGCGATCTACGGCATGGGCCTGACCCAGCACCGGCTCGGCGTCGACAACGTCCAGACCCTGGTGAACCTGCTGCTGATGGGCGGCCATATCGGCAAGCCTGGCGCCGGCATCTGCCCGGTGCGGGGGCACTCGAATGTGCAGGGCCAGCGCACGGTCGGTATCGCCGAGAAGGCCGAGCTGGTGCCGCTGGACTGGCTTGCCGATCAGTTCGGCTTCGAGCCGCCGCGCGAGGACGGTCTGAACACGGTCGAGGTGTGCGAGGCGGTGATCGCCGGCAAGATCGGCGCCTTCATCGGGCTCGGCGGCAATTTCGTGCGGGCGGTTCCCGAGCGGGAACTGATGGAGCAGAAATGGCGCGGCCTCGATCTCTCCGTGCAGATCGCCACCAAGCTCAACCGCTCCCATCTCGTGACGGCGAAGACCACCTATGTGCTTCCGACGCTCGTGCGTTCGGAGATCGACTCCCAGGCCACCGGCCCGCAGATCGTCACCATCGAGGATTCCACCACCTGCATCCATGCCTCGCGCGGCACATTCGGCCCGGCAGCCGAGACGCTGCTATCCGAGCCCAGGATCGTCGCGGAAATCGCCAAGGCGACCCTTCGCGCCAACCCGCTGGTTCCCTGGGATCGCTGGGTGGACGACTATTCCCTGGTGCGCGACGCGATCGAGGCGAGCTTTCCCGACGATTTCCGCGATTTCAACGCCCGGCTGGACACGCCCGGCGGCTTCCCCCGGCCTGTGGCCGCCCGTGATCGCAAATGGGAGACCGAGAGCGGCAAGGCCAATTTCCAGATCCCGCAGGCATTGTCGGCGAGCTTCGACGACGGCAAGGACGCCGATGTCATGCGGCTGATCACCCTTCGGTCGAACGACCAGTTCAACACGACCGTTTACGGCTATTCCGACCGTCTGCGCGGCATCAGCGGCTCGCGCATGGTGATCATGATGAATAGGGATGACCGGCTGCGGCTCGGCATTACCGAGAACGGCATGGTGCGCATGGTGACGGCCGTCGATGACGGTATCCACCGCGCCATGGGCGGCTTTCAGGTGATCGACTACGACGTGCCGCCCGGCACCTGCGCGTCCTATTTTCCCGAGTGCAACGCGCTGATCCCGCTCTGGCACTTTGCCCAGGGCAGCAAGACGCCCGCCGCCAAGTCAGTTCCGGTGCGGATACATCCCGATTGATGGCGTCCCCCAGAGCTTACGGCCCGGTGGTGGCGCAGGCCCCTACCTGGGCGTGATCGCCCCACGCAGCAGGGCCGGCGGCTTTTACCGGAACAACAGCTGCGGCAGGCCGTTACCAAATGGGCGGTTTCCCGGCACCCTTGGGGGCGCAGGAGGGTGAGATCGCCCCGGCGAGGCCCCGCCTTGTCCGACTGAGCCTCTCGCGTGCTGCGCCGTTCCGCCTTTTCTGCCCCCCAGGGAGCCTCGACATGGAACAGATCATTCCCGTTTGTGGTCCCGCTCCCGCTCCCGACCTGCTTTACACGGCATGGAACGTCGCGCCCTTGCCGATCCTTGCGCTCGCCCTGCTGGCAGCGATGCGGATTCCGGGCGTGCAGAAAGGGCCGGCATGCGCGGCGGCGGCGGCCCTTTTCCTTGCCTTCGTCTCACCGCTCTGCGCGCTGACCGTTGCGCTGTTCGCGGCGCGCGGGCTGCATCACCTCGTGCTCGTCCTCGTGGCTGCACCGGCACTGGCGCTTGCCTGGCCGCACCGACTGCCCTTCGGGCGGATCGGCAGCTTCATTGGCCTATCGGCCTTCCTGTGGCTTTGGCATCTGCCGGCCGCCTACACGCTCGCCTGGGAAAGCCCCCGCTTCTACTGGCTGATGCAGGCGGGATTTCTGGGATCGGCGTGGGCGTTCTGGTCGCACGTGTTCCACGCCGAGCACCCGGCAGAGCGGGTCGCCTCCGTCGGCATGGTGCTGGCGTTGGCCGGGCAGATGGGCCTGATCGCCGCCATCCTCACCTTCTCGCCCCGCATCCTCTATCTCCAGCATGTCGGCGCCACCGAGGCCTATGGGCTCGGCGCGCTCGCCGACCAGCAACTGGCGGGGCTGGTGATGTGGGTGCCGGGAATGGTGCCGCTCGCCCTGCTCGGCGCACTGCTGCTGCGGCGCGGCTGGCGTGAGGCGAGCCTGACATGATTGCCGTACTGAAGGCAGTGCATATCCTCACGCTCAGCCTATGGTGCGCCGGGCTGGTGGCGCTTCCCATCGTGCTGCAGGTCTATGGCCGCCGGGAGGAAGTGCGCACGCAGGCCGGCTTCTCCGAGTTCCGGCTGCTGGTACACGCCACCTATACCCGCATCGTCACCCCCGCAGCGATCATCGCCATCGCGGCGGGCACGGGGCTAATCTTCGCGGTTGGCATCACCGACCCCTGGCTGATGGCCAAACTCGTCGCCGTGGTCGGCATGGTGCTGGTGCATGCCTGGCTGGGCCACCTCTCGGTGCAGGCCTCCGAGGGACGCGGCTCCTACCAGATGCCGCCGGCGCTGCTCGCCTTGCCGGCGGCGCTGCTGTGCATGGGAGCGGTGCTCTATCTCGTCCTCGCCAAGCCGGACCTGCAGCCGCTGATCGACGCCCTGCCGCCAAGCCTGAAAGCGCCTCAGGGCCGACCGCTTCCTTCCGCCTTGGTGCCGATTTGATAGTCGAAGACGAGTTTTCCCCCATGCCAGCCCGTCACTGCGGTCATCCCCGCCATGACCAGCGACAAGGCCAGCCCAACCGGCAGCACCGCACCTTCCGGATCACCGATGCGGATGATCCAGTTCGCCCCGAGGATGGAGAGCAGCATCACCGCCAGAATGAAATGCGTCCAGCTCGACGCGCGGTTGCGGATGCCGCGCACCAGCAGCAGTTCGGCGGTGCCCGTGAGGCCGGCCAGCACGCCCATGGCGAAGGCGCCGAACACCGCATAGGCCGCCACCAGCGCCCAGAAGCCCTCGCCGGTCCACATATAGAGAAGGTCCGCCCCCAGCGTGCTGAAGGACAGGGCGATGGGAAAGGCCACCAGCATCGCGTGCAGCGGATGACCGGCGATGGCGATCTTCGATTCCGTGTCCTGCAGGGCCCGCCGCTCTTCCAGCGGGTCGAACAGATCGGGGCGCGTATCCATCGGGTTCCCTTCGCTTCGCGTCTGGCCTCCCCGTTGAAGTGCGCAGGCTTGGCTACGGTTCCCCTTCTTCTGGCGGGATGTGACGGCCCGCTCTCGACCCTGTCGCCCTCCGGCCCTGTCGCGCAGGACATCGCCTGGCTCTGGTGGGCGATGCTGGCGGGGGCGACCCTGCTGGCCCTCATGGTGTTCGTGCTGGTGGCCCTCAGCTTCGGCCGGCCCCGCGAGGTGCCCGAGGCGCGGTGGATCCTCGGACTGGGCGTGTGGTTCTCGCTCGGCGTACTCACGCTGACGCTTATTGCCGCGCTGTGGGTGGGCGAGCGTATCCTGCCGCACGGGACCGCGCTGGAGGTGCACGCCCATGCACGGCAATGGTCGTGGAGCTTCACGCAACCCGGCGCGGACGGCCCGAGCGAGACGCAGGGCGTACTGCACATACCCGCCGGCCAGCCGGTCGACGTGCTCATCACCTCATCGGACGTGATCCATTCCTTCTGGGTGCCGCAGCTCGGCGGCAAGATGGATGCGATCCCCGGCCGTGTGAACCGTCTGCGCATCGAAGCCGCGCGGCCTGGCACCTATGAAGGCCTGTGCGCCGAGTTCTGCGGGCTGGAGCATGCGGCGATGCGCTTCGAGGTGATCGCGCACGACCCGGCCGATTGGCCGCCACGCGCGCCGGAGGCCCGCCCATGACCCCGAACGACATGCCCTCCGCCCTCCCCGCCAATCGCGCGCGCCGGGCGCTCGCCCTGCACAGGGAAATGGATCGCGTCTGGCGCAACGATCCCGGCCTGTGGGGACAGATCACCACCGTGAGCCACACCACGCTCGGCCTGCGCTTCATGGGCACCGCCTTCGTGTTCTTCGGCATTGGCGGCCTGCTCTCGATGCTGATCCGGGCGCAGCTGGCGACCCCGGACGGCGCGTTTCTCGACACGGCGCTCTACAACCAGATCTTCACGATGCATGGCAGCATCATGATGTTCCTGTTCGCCATCCCGCTCCTGGAGGGGCTGGCGATGTATCTGCTGCCGAAGATGCTGGGAACGCGGGACCTTGCCTTTCCTCGCCTCTCGGCGCTGGGCTACTGGTGCTACCTGCTTGGCGGCACCATTCTCATCGTCGCGCTGCTGGCCGGCGTGGCGCCCGGCGAAGGGTGGTTCATGTACACGCCCTTGTCGGGGCGGGCCTATTCGCCGGGAATCAATGCCGATGTCTGGCTTCTGGGCGTCACCTTCGTCGAGATTTCCGCCCTGTCGGCGGCGATCGAGCTGATGGTGTCCATCCTGCGCCTGCGGGCGCCGGGGATGAAGCTGACGCAGATGCCGCTCTTCGCCTGGTACATGCTGGGCACCGCCGCGATGATGCTGGCGGGTTTCCCGCCGCTGATCCTCGGCTCCGTCCTCCTGGAAATGGAGCGCGCCTTCGGCTGGCCGTTCTTCGATCCCGAACGCGGCGGCGACCCGCTATTGTGGCAGCATCTGTTCTGGCTGTTCGGCCATCCCGAGGTCTACATCATCTTCCTGCCGGCGGCGGGCGTCCTGTCCACCGTCATTCCCGTGCTCTGCCGCACGCGGATCGTCGGCTACGGCGCCATTGTCGCGGCGATCCTCGGCATGGTGTTCCTGAGCTTCGGGCTGTGGGTGCACCACATGTTCGCGGTGGGGATTCCCCATCTCGCGCTGGCGTTCTTTTCCGCCGCGTCGATGCTGGTCGCGGTGCCCACCGCAGTGCAGATCTTCGCCTGGATCGGCACGATGTGGCGCGGGCGGCCAGAGCTGAAGCTGCCCATGTATTACATACTCGGCTTCTTCCTTACCTTCGTGATGGGCGGGCTGACAGGCGTGATGCTGGCGGTCGTGCCGTTCAACTGGCAGGCGCACGACACCGCCTTCGTCACCGCCCACCTGCATTATGTGCTGATCGGCGGCTTCGTCTTTCCTATGCTGGCGGGGATGACGTGGTGGATGCCGATGATGAGCGGGCGCCGCCCCATCAAGGGGCTGGGCGAGGCGGCCTTCTGGATCATTCTGATCGGCTTCCACGGCACCTTCTTTCTCATGCACCTGACCGGCCTCATGGGCATGCCGCGCCGGATACCGACCTATGCCGGCAATCCCGAATGGATGTGGCTCAACCTGAGCTCGTCCTTCTTCAGCTTCGTCATGACCATCGGCTTCGCCCTGTTCCTGATCGACCTTCTGCTTCAGGCCGGGCTTGGCAAACGCAGCGTGCGCAACCCTTGGGACGCGCCGACGCTGGATTGGGCGATCGCGCTGCCGCCGCCCAACTACAATTTCGCCTCGCTGCCGGGCCCGGCGCTGCTGAGCGCCGGCGCGCCGGCGGCAAGCCTGCCCCTGGCGCGCGGCGAGGGCCTGCTGCCGGGGGCGCCGCGCGGCCGGCGCGAAATCCTGGTGTCGTCCGTCGGCTCGGCACGGCCCGAGCATGTCGCCCTGTTGCCGTTCAACACGGCCCTGCCCCTGCTGGTCGCGCTCGCCATCGGCACCTTCGTGCTGCTGATGCTGGCGGGCCTCTACAAGGTGGCGCCAGTGGCGCTGATCCCGGTCGTCGCGCTGACCTGGATATGGGCCCGACGGGCCACTGTTGGGAAGGACGGGGAGACGATCGAGGTCGCGCCGGGGCTACATCTGCCGGTCGGCCCGCGCGATGAGCCGACGCTGACGCTGAGCGGGCTGCGCTTCCTGCTATTTGCCGACGGCGCCTTCTTCGCCTCGCTGCTGTTCGGCCTCGCCTTCCTGTCGCTCGTCTCGCCCGGTCCCGCCATGCCCCCCTGGCAGCCCGCCGCCCCAGCGGTTGGCATCGGCGCCGTCGCCCTGCTGGCGCTTCTCGCGCTGGGCGCCATCTGCGCCCGGCAGGCGCTGTCACGTGCCGAGACCCGCCGGCCCGCGACGGCCCGACTTGCCGGCGCCGTGGCCGCCAACCTCATTGCCTTGCTTGCGCTGGCGACACTGGCATTCTGGCAGCTTCCCGACCCGACCCGCCATGCCGCAGACGCGGTACGCGCGGCCATCGTGGCCTATGCCGGGCTGCATGTCGCCCTGGCGCTGCTCTTCAGCGCCTTCGCGCTGGATGAGGCGCGACGGGGCGAACTGACGCCGCGCGCGGGTTCGCTGCGCAATCTCGGGGCATGGCAGAGCTACACGCTGGTAGTGGCCGGGCTGGCGGCGGTGGCCATCTGGGCGCAGGGGACGGCGGGATGAGCAGCTCTGGCGGGATACGCTGGCTGGCATGGTTCATCGCCGGCCCCACGATCTGGGCGGTGAGCTTCTCCGCCGCCTATGGCCTGCACGGCCTTGGCTGCGCGTGGGACTGGACGTCGCTGGCCATTGGTCCGGTCAGCCTCCAGCGCGCGGCGATCCTGCTCGTCTGGCTGGCCGGAATGCTCGCCTGCCTCGCTCTGCTCCCTCCGGCCGGCCGAAGCCTCGGCCCTGACGCGCGGCTGCCCCGGCTGGGCCTCTGGATCGGCTTCGTCGCCACCCTCTTCACGCTCGCCCCGGCGCTGGTAGCCTCTACCTGCTGATCCGCCCGCCCGTCTTCATCGCCACGCACCAAGGGCCATGACGACAGGGCGCCGCTGCGGGCAGGCCGTGCTGGATTTGCGTTGGAAAACCGAGCCGATTGCAGGAGCCCCGGCCGCTGGAGACATTGCCTCTTCTCGTGGCGATCTCGGAACCGAAAGGGCCACGGCCGAACCGCAGCGCTGCGAAGGCAATCCGCAGAAAATGGCGCGCCCACGGGGAATCGAACCCCGGTTTTCGCCGTGAGAGGGCGACGTCCTAACCGCTAGACGATGGGCGCATCTAGGCAGGCCGGTCTCTTAGAGCGATTTGGCAGCGGGATCAAGCGTCCCGTCCGGAGGCCGCTGCTTTTTCCACCGGCTGTGCACGTCGCTGGTGCGACCCGCCATGGCGGCGCGGCTCAGGGCGCACTGGCGAAACCGAGGACGCCGCGCGGCGCGCGGGTGTCGAGGTCGAAGAAATGCGTCTCGACGCGGCCCTCGCGCGCCACCGTCACGGCGATGAGGTCGCCCGAGACCACGGCCGAACGCACATCCGCGCCTTTTGGCAGCTGGATCGTACCGGCAATCTCGGCCGGGGCGCTTTTCCTGCCGCTCATCAGCTTGTATGCGATCGCTCCAAAGACGGCGAGAAAGCCGAGAAGCATGATAAGGCCGGAGAAGGCGGCGAAGCGGCGCATCCGGCGCAGCACGCGCTCGGCCGCGGGGTCGAGCTTGTCGTCGTCTGTATCAGGAGAAGTCATGCCGGCACCGGACGAACTGAACGAGGATCTGGACGATGTCGTGCCGGAAGTCGGCGCAACGCGCGTCGATATCACCGTCGGGCCGGAGGATGAAGGGCAAAGGCTCGATCGGGTCCTGGCGCGGCACTGGCCCGAGCTGAGCCGCACCCGTCTGCAGGCCCTGATGGCGGGGGGAAAGGTCCAGCGCGCCGGGCAGCCGGTCTCCGGCGGTTCGGCCAAGGCCATAGTCGGCGAGACCTACAGCATCGAGGTGCCGGCGCCCGAGGCGGCCGCGCCGGTGGCGCAGGACATCCCGCTCGACATCGTCTACGAAGACGAGCACCTGATCGTTATCGACAAGCCCGCCGGCATGGTCGTGCACCCCGCCCCGGGCAATGCGGACGGCACGCTGGTCAACGCGCTGCTATATCACTGCGGCGACAGCCTTTCCGGCATTGGCGGGGTGAAGCGGCCGGGCATCGTCCATCGGCTCGACAAGGACACATCCGGCCTGATCGTCGTCGCCAAAAACGACCGCGCCCATAAAAGGCTGGCCGCCCAGTTCGCCGACCATGGCCGCACCGGCCCGCTGGAGCGCGCCTATCTCGCCTTCGTGTGGGGCGTGCCCGATCTGCCCAGCGGCACGGTGGACGCCCCCCTCGCCCGCCATCCCGTCGCCCGCGAGCGCATCGCCGTGCGCACCGGCGGACGCTTCGCCATCACCCATTGGCAGCGCCTCGCCTCCTATGCCGACACGCAGGGCCGCCCCATCGCCGCGTTGGTGGAATGCCAGCTGGAGACCGGGCGCACGCACCAGATCCGCGTGCACATGGCCCATGTCGGGCACCCCCTGCTGGGGGATTCGATCTATTCCGGCGGCCAGCGCACGCGCGCCCACCGGCTCGGCGAGCCGGCGGGCGCGGCGCTGGAGGCGCTCGGCCGGCAGGCGCTCCATGCCGCGCGGCTGGGCTTCGAGCATCCCGCGACCGGCGAATTTCTGCTGTTTGAAAGCGAACTCCCGGCGGACCTCGCGCGCCTGCAGGCGGCGCTTGATGCCGGCGACTGAGCCCGTATACGCCCGCTCAACGCTTCGTGACCCTTCTTTGCCTTGCGCTTTCGCAAAAACGGCCTCTTCCTGCTATTATAGGTGTAGGGCCGGCTAAAAGCGGCCGCAAATCGGTCGCCCGATGAAGGGGACCGCGAGAAAAGGAGGGTGCAGTTATGGCCCGTTCCGCTATGAGCCTACCGTCTGCCGAAGGCGGCCTGAGCCGCTATCTGGCGGAAATCCGCCGGTTCCCCATGCTGGAGCCGCAGGAAGAATATATGCTCGCCAAGCGCTGGCGCGAGCACGAGGATCCCGATGCCGCGCACCGGCTGGTCACCAGCCATCTGCGTCTCGTCGCCAAGATCGCCATGGGCTACCGCGGCTACGGCCTGCCGATTTCGGAAGTCATTTCCGAAGGCAATGTCGGCCTGATGCAGGCGGTGAAGCGCTTCGAGCCGGACAAGGGCTTCCGTTTGGCCACCTATGCCATGTGGTGGATCAAGGCCTCGATCCAGGAATACATCCTGCGCTCGTGGAGCCTGGTGAAGATGGGCACCACGGCGGCCCAGAAGAAGCTGTTCTTCAACCTGCGCAAGGCCAAGAGCCAGATTTCAGCGCTGGAGGAAGGCGATCTTCGTCCCGACCAAGTGCAGCAGATCGCGACCAAGCTCGGTGTTACCGCGCAGGAAGTGATCGAGATGAACCGGCGGCTGGGCGGCGACGCCTCGCTGAACTCCCCGCTGCGCGGCGATGTCGAGGGCGGCGGCGAGTGGCAGGATTGGCTGGCCGACGACAGCGACAGCCAGGAATCGGTGCTGGTCGAGCACGAGGAGATGGATAACCGCCGCAGTGCGCTGTCCGGCGCCCTCTCGGTGCTGAACGAGCGCGAGCGGCGCATCTTCGAGGCGCGCCGGCTGTCCGACGACCCGATGACGCTGGAGGATCTCGCCACCGAGTTCGGCGTGTCGCGTGAGCGCGTGCGCCAGATCGAGGTCCGCGCCTTCGAGAAGGTGCAGAAGGCGGTGATCGACCGCGTGCATCAGATGGAGACGGCGCCGATGCGGCAGGAAGTCTCGCCGGCGCTTTGAGGCCATTCATCGATCGAGCCGAACGAGGGCGCCCCGCAAGGGCGCCCTTTTCATTTCCGCTCAGATCGGCAGAACCCCTGCCCCGGCCGAGGTCGACAGCGGCGCGGCGAAGGTGCTGGCCCGGCGGACATCGTGAGACAGCACGTCGCGGATGCTGAGCACGCCGACCAGCTGGTGCTCTTCCAGCACCGGCAGATGCCGCACATGGTGTTCGTCCATCAGGGCGCGGACATGGTCGACGGTGTCGGCCATCTGGCAGGAAATCATGTTGCGCGACATCAGGTCGCCGACCGTGAGCCGCAGCGCGGCGGCCCCGCGCTCCGCCACGGCCCGCACCACGTCACGCTCGGAGAAGATGCCGACGACGGTGACGCCCTCGGAACCGCAGGCATCCTTCACTACCACGGCGCCGATGCGCTCGCGATTGAGCAAAGTTGCCGCCATTTCAACGGTTTCCGACATGCGGACCGTTGGCACGCGGGCGTTTTTCAGCTTCATGAGATCGGCGACAAGCATGGCGTATCCCTCTGGTGGTGGAGCCTAGGCCGTCACGCTTCTTATTCTTTTGTCTAAGTCTGGTATGCAATACACAAGCCGTCAACCAATTCCGTTGCGGCACCGCAACATCTGGCGCAACCGGCACAGCAAAAAGGCCGGGCGTGTGCCCGGCCTTTGGCCGCTCCGAGGTGTGGAGGGTCGGTTCGATGAGGTGGACGATGAGACCGACGAGACCGATGAGGCCGGTCCGACCGACCGGCCTCGCGGGGCGTGCCGCTCAATGTCCGAGGTTCTTGACGATGTCCTCGACCATTTTCTTGGCGTCGGCGAACAGCATCATGGTGTTGTCGCGGAAGAACAGCTCGTTCTCCACGCCGGCATAGCCCGCCGCCATGCCGCGCTTGATGAACAGCACCGTCTTGGCCTTCTCCACGTCGAGGATCGGCATGCCGTAGATCGCCGAGGTCGGGTCGGTCTTCGCCGCCGGGTTGGTCACGTCATTGGCGCCGATGACGAAGGCGACGTCCGCCTGCGCGAACTCCGAGTTGATGTCCTCGAGCTCGAACACCTCGTCATAGGGCACGTTGGCCTCGGCCAGCAGCACGTTCATGTGCCCGGGCATGCGCCCCGCCACCGGGTGGATGGCGTACTTGACCTCGACGCCCTCCTCCTTGAGACGGTCGCCCATCTCGCGCAGCGCGTGCTGGGCCTGCGCCACCGCCATGCCGTAGCCCGGCACGATGATGACCTTGGAGGCGTTCTTCATGATGAAGGCCGCGTCCTCGGCCGAGCCCTGCTTCACCGGGCGGCTTTCCACCGCGCCGGCCGGGCCGCCCGCCGCGTCGCCGCCGAACCCGCCCAGGATCACCGAGATGAACGAGCGGTTCATCGCCTTGCACATGATGTAGCTCAGGATCGCGCCCGACGAGCCCACCAGCGCGCCGGTGATAATCAGCGCCGTGTTGCCCAGCGTGAAGCCGATGCCCGCCGCCGCCCAGCCGGAATAGGAGTTCAGCATCGACACCACCACCGGCATGTCGGCGCCGCCGATCGGGATGATGATGAGGCCGCCCAGCACCAGCGCCGCGATCACGATCAGCCAGAACACCGTGTGGCTTTCGCTCATGACCAGCACGCCGATCAGCACCACGATCAGCGCGGCAAGGCCGGCATTGATCACGTGCCGGAACGGCAGCATGATCGGCTTGCCCGACATGTTGCCGTTGAGCTTGGCGAAGGCGATCACCGAACCTGTAAAGGTGATGGCGCCGATGGCGACGCCGAGGCTCATCTCGATCAGCGCCTGGGCGTGGATATGGCCGGGATCGCCGATGCCGAACGCCGCCGGCGCGTAGAGCGCCGCCGCCGCCACCATCACCGCCGACAGGCCGACCAGCGAATGGAAGGCCGCCACCAGCTGCGGCATCTGCGTCATGGCGATCTTGCGGGCGATGACGGCGCCGGCGCCGCCGCCAATGGCGAGGCCGCCGATCACCAGCGCCCAGCCGCCCAGCCCCGCCGGGGGCGAGGCGGCCAGCGTCGTCAGAATGGCGATGGTCATGCCGACCATGCCGAAGATGTTGCCCTGGCGCGAGGTCACCGGGCTCGACAGCCCGCGCAGCGCCAGGATGAACAGGACCCCCGAGACGAGGTAGAGAAGCGCGACGAGATTGGCGTTCATGTCAGCGCGCTCACTTCTTCTTCGAGTACATGGCGAGCATCCGGCTGGTCACCAGGAACCCGCCGAAAATGTTCACCGCCGCCAGGATGAGGCCGACAAAGCCGAAGCCCCGCGCCCATTCCGTGCCCTCGGCCACGGTGTCCACGCCCACTGCCAGCAGCGCGCCCACCACGATCACCGAGGAGATGGCGTTGGTCACGCTCATCAGCGGCGTGTGCAGCGCCGGCGTCACCGACCACACCACGTAATAGCCCACGCACACCGCCAGCACGAAGATGGCGAGGCGGAACACGAACGGGTCGATCGCCCCGCCGGTCAGCGCATGCGCCGCCGTTCCCGCGATGTCGGCATAGTTCTGCGCCGCGACCTCGGCATAGGCCTGCGCCGCCTCCGCCGCCTGGCGCGCCACGTCCGCTGCCATGCGCGCGCCTTCGGCCGCGTTCTGCGCCACGGCGTCGGAGACGCCCGGTGCGTTCTGGGCGAGTATCACGCCCCCTGCCGGATTGGCCATTTCCTATCCCCTTGAAGACTGTTTCCCGGGGCCCAGCCGCACCCTCCCCGGCACGGCCGCCCCGCCTGATCGATCGGGTGACGCGGCGCCTACGCCGCCGAGACGTCCGCCGCAGCAGCCGGTGCCGCAACCTCAACCGCAACCTCTTGCGGCCTGAAGCCCGGATGCACCACCGCCCCGTCCTTGGTCAGCAGCGTCGCCTTCACCAGCTCGTCGTCCCACTTCACCGCCAGGCTCTTCGTCCCCTTGTCGACCAGCGTCTCGACAAACGCGTAGAGGTTCTTGGCGTAGAGCTGCGAGGCGGTCGCCGCCAGCCGGCCCGGCACGTTGAGATGGCCGACGATCTTGACCCCGTTCGCCGTGGTGGCGACTTCGCCCGGCACCGCGCCCTCGACATTGCCGCCGCGCTCCACCGCGAGGTCGATCAGCACCGAGCCCGGCTTCATCGCCGCCACCATGTCGGCGGAAACGAGCTTGGGCGCCGGCCGGCCGGGGATCAGCGCCGTGGTGATGACGATGTCCTGCTTGGCGATATGCGCCGCCGTCAGCGCCGCCTGCTTGGCCTGGTATTCCGCCGACATCGCCTTGGCGTAGCCGCCGGCCGTCTCCGCCTGCTTGAACTCCTCGTCCTCGACCGCGATGAACTTGGCGCCGAGGGATTCGACCTGTTCCTTCGCCGCCGGGCGCACATCGGTGGCCGAGACCACCGCGCCGAGGCGCCGCGCCGTGGCGATCGCCTGCAGGCCGGCAACGCCCGCCCCCATCACGAACACCCGCGCCGCCGGCACGGTGCCGGCCGCCGTCATCATCATCGGGAAGGCGCGGCCGAACTCGGACGAGGCGTCGATCACCGCGCGGTAGCCGGCAAGGTTGGCCTGGGAGGACAGCACGTCCATCACCTGCGCCCGCGTGATGCGCGGCATCAGCTCCATGGCGAACAGGCTCACGCCGGTGCCGGCCACCTCGGCCAGCGCCGCCTCATGGCCGTGCGGGTCGGCGATGGCGATCACCAGCGCCCCGGGCTTCACCCCGGCGAGCGCCGCCGCCTCCGGCCGCCGCACGCCGAGCACGATATCCGCCCCGGCCACCGCCGCCGCATTATCCGCAACCACCGTGGCCCCCGCGCCCTCGTAATCGGCATCGCCGATCCCCGACGCCGACCCCGCTCCCGACGCGACAAACACATCCGCCCCAAGCGAAACATACCGCTTGACCGTGTCCGAAGACGCGGAAACCCGTGGCTCCGAAGCAGAGCTCTCTTTGACAATTGCGATACGCATGGCTGGTCTCAGGACGTGATGATCAAGGCGAGGACGAGCACGCCGAGGAGGGCGAACAGCAGCTTGGGCTTGCCGTCCTGCGAGGCGAGGCCGACGGCGCAGGCGGCTACCGCGGCGAGCGTGCCGACGGTGAAGATGCCCCAGTGCCCGTTGGCGCCGCCAATGGCGAAGGCCACCATGAAGCAGCAGAGGGCCAGCGTGCTGACGAGGGTCATCTTGGTGAAGAAGTGGTACGTGCCACGGTGCTCGGTATAGTCGTTACCGTCCGCCTTGGCGTATTCGGTCACTCCGTGATCGGCCATGTCGACCCCCTCCCAAAGAATAATGATCGCGCGATGCTCCGCTTTAGCGGAAGACGCAAGCTGCGGCAACGGCAGCTCCCCGGCAGCTCAGCGCAGCCCGGCCTTTGCGAGCGCGGCGCCTTGACGCGCCGCCACCGTGTCCACCGCGAAATCGGCGATCGCCTGCTCGAACAGCGCGTGGAAGTTCAGCTCGGCCTTCAGATGCAGGAACACCCCGCCGAGGCCGATGGCCGCCCGGTCCATGAAGACGAATTCGCGCGGCACCCGCACCGGCCCCAGCTCCTTCAGCGCACGGTGCACGGTGAAGGCCTCGCGCCGGCCATATTCGCCCGGCGCCACGCCGTCGGCGATGGTGCGGACCCGGTCGTCAAGCAACGGCCCATAGATGAAGCGCGCCCAGATGTTGAGCACGTCGATCATCGCGCGCTGGAGATCGCGGAAGCCCCAGGTCTCGTAGGCATGCACGATGCGCGCCTCGTCGCCGGTCTGCAGCCCGCGATAGAGATCGACGACGCCGCCGACGAAGCTTGGGGGGAAGATGCGGATGCAGCCATAATCCAGCAGGTTGATGCCGGCAGGCTCCGCCTTCCGCGCCCCTGCCTCCTCGAACACGGTGTAATTGCCGAGATGCGGGTCACCATGGATGACGCCGAAGCGCGAGAAGGGTAGCCACCAGGCGGCGAACATGGCCCGGGCGATGGCGTTGCGCTGTTCCAGAGGATGGTCGACATAGTCGAGCAGCCGCCGCCCCTCCAGCCAGTCGAGGGTGAGCAGCCGGCCGGTCGACAGCGCCGCGCGGACGCCCGGCACGCGCACGGAAGGCTCATCCGCCAAGATCTGCGCGTACAGCGCCGCATGGGCGGCCTCGCGCCGATAATCCAGCTCCTCGCGCACGCGCGCGCCAATTTCCTCGGCGATTTCAGTGGTATCGATCGCCGGGTCCATGCGGCGGTGAAGGGCGAGAAGCATGCCGAGCTGCTGCAGATCCGCCTCCACGGCGGACTGCATGTCCGGGTATTGCAGCTTCACCGCCAGCGCGGTGCCGTCGAGGTCGCGGGCGCGGTGCACCTGGCCGAGCGAGGCGGCGGCCGCGGGCTCCTTGTTGAAGGAAAGGAAGCGCGCCATCCAGTCCGGGCCGAGTTCAGCCATCATCCGGCGCTTGACGAAGGCCCAGCCCATGGGCGGGGCCTGGTTCTGCAGGGTGGCGAGCTGGGCGGCATATTCCGGCGGCAGCGCGTCGGGGATGGTCGCCATGAGCTGGGCGACCTTCATGATCGGCCCCTTAAGGCCGCCGAGCGCGGCTGCAAGCGCGGCTGCATTGCCCTGCTGCTGGTTCAGCCCGAACAGGCGCGTGCCGGCCATGCGCGCCGCCACCCCGCCGACCTTGGTGCCGACACGGGCATAACGCAAAGCACGGGCGGAAAGCCGGTTGGCTTCCCGGTCGGTGGAATCGGAATCGGTCAAGGCAACCTCGCGCGTTTCCCAGCACTTAGGGTCCGCCGGGCGGCGCGCAACCTGTCGCACCGGCCGGGGGCATCACCTTTGCGGTACGGGCCCGAGCACGCGCTGGACCAGCAGCAGGCCCAGCACGGCAAGCGGGGTGAGGAAATCGGTATAGAAGATCGGCCCGGCATTGCCGCTGGCGAGGTTGCCCGTCTCCTCGATCTGGATGGCGTGGCCGATGCCGGCACCGCCGAGGAAGCCGACCGCCACCACGCCCACCGCCGCGCGGAAGCCCGGCGAGCCGAGAAAGGCGCCGATGAGCCCGGCCATGCCGATGCCGAGATTGGCCATGCCGACCTCGGTCTGGAACGGGCTCGTCGCCCAGCCGATCGAGGCCGCCGTTCGCTCGGCGAAGAACACATGGCCCGTGAAGGCCCACAGCCCCTGAAGGCCGACCGGCAGCAGCATGATGTAGCGCAGGAGCTGATCGACCAGCACGCCGAGCGAGAACCGGCGCGGCCCACGCAGTGACATGGCCACCGCCAGCACCAGCGCGAGCGCCCAGATGATCAACGGGAACCAGAAAACCACCGGCACCTCCCCCCTTGCGGCGGCGCAGTCTAGGTCACAGACCCATAAACGGGATTCCCTTTTGGGTCGGAGGCTGATTCATTTCTCCTGATGGAGGATGAGATGGCCCGCTTTGATCTAACGGATTTCGAGTGGTCGGTGATCCAGCCGCTTTTGCCGAACAAGCCGAGGGGCGTGCCTCGGGTGGACGACCGGCGCGTGCTGAACGGGATTTTCTGGCGACTTCGGACCGGGGCGCCGTGGGCCGACATTCCCGAGCGCTACGGCCCGCACACGACCTGCGTGAACCGCTTCAACCGCTGGCGCAAGGCGGGGGTCTGGGATCGGCTTCTGGAAGCGGTGTCAAAGGCTTACGATGGCGACATCCAGATGATCGATTCCTCCAGCATCCGCGTGCACCAGCACGCCGCCAACGCCCAAAAAAAGACGACCGATCCGGTTGCATGGGTCGCTCGCGGGGCGGCCTGACAACGAAGATCCATGCTCTGGTGGATGCCGAAGGCCTGCCGATCGCCCTGAAATTGACCGAGGGCCAGGCTCATGACGGACGCAGCGCCCGCGACATGCTCGGCGC
Organism: Ancylobacter sp.; assembly: GCF_965279025.1. Taxonomy (NCBI): domain Bacteria; kingdom Pseudomonadati; phylum Pseudomonadota; class Alphaproteobacteria; order Hyphomicrobiales; family Xanthobacteraceae; genus Ancylobacter; species Ancylobacter sp. Next base: position 127,002 of record NZ_OZ257132.1, read on the forward strand.
GCTTGTCGATGGCCAGACCCTCCTGGCCGACCGCGCCTATGACAGCGACGAACTCCGGCAAAGCCTGCGCGAGCGAGGCGCATGGGCCAACATCAAGCCCATGCCGAACCGCAAGAACGTGCCAGCCTTCAGCCCCTTCTTGTATCGCTATCGCAACCTCGTCGAGCGCTTCTTCAACAAGATCAAGCACTACCGCGCCGTTGCGACCCGATACGACAAGCGACCTGACAATTTCCTCGCCGGCGTAAAACTCGCATCACTCAGAATATGGATGCGGTTTAATGAGTCGGTCGCCTAGGCGCCGCTCGCGATCCGCTCCAGCACGCCGGCGACGGCGTCGCGGTGCTCGGTCAGGCCCTTATAGGCGAGTTGCTCGGCGTCGAGCCCGAGGATCTGCGCGCGCAGCGAGCCGGCGAGTTCGCGCCCTTCCGGATGGCGGCGGAAGGCGGTGAACGGGTCGACATGCACCCGCACCGTGAACAGCATGTCGCCCGACACCGGCAGGCGCCGCAGCGTCTGCCGCTCGACCCGCACGAAAACCTCCGGCGCGAGATTGTCGGGATCGTCGAACCAGTTGCGCGGGCGCGCCTTCGATTCGGGATGGTGCAGTTCATCGTCGGGATAGATTGACCAGTTCAGCCGCCACACCGGCTGCTCCACCTTCAGATTCTCGAAGATGCGGTTCATCAGCTTGGCCATCTTGTCGGGATAGCCCGGCACGGCGGCGTGGATGGCGTCCAGCGACTGGCCGAACTTCTCCGCCAGCGACCAGGCGGAGGGAAAGCACAGCACGGCGGCAATGAGCCGGTAGCCGCCCTCGCCCTTGCGCAGCATCAGCAGGTCGTCGGAGATCAGCTGCGCGGCGATGACGAGCGGCGCCTCGTCCGTCGCGTCGAGATAGAAGCTGCGGCCGGTCGGCACGACGGTGAGAGTGCGCCCCTCCAGACGATATAGCAGGGGATAGGTGGCGGTGACGAACGCCACGATCAGCTCCAGCGCCTCGCGCTGGGCCTCGCGCGTGCCCGCCTCCTCGCGCACCACCACGTCGCGCTTATCGCGGATCAGGGCCTCGCGCTCGGCCAGCGTCGCCGCCAGCCGCGCATCGGGCTCGATCCATTGCGCGAGATCGAGCGGGGCCAGCGCGATCGAGAACGGCTTGCGCGAACCGTCAAAGGGCGTGTGGGCAAAAGGCTCCGCCGGGGCCTCTTCAAGGCCGGCGAGCGGGGCGGGAGACGGGGTGGCGATGTTCATCGTAGCGGCTCGGCTAGGGGCGCGGGGGCCTCCAGCTTAGAACGTGTGCAGCAATTCCGTCAGCCCAATCTTTGGTCGGTTGCGACGACGATGCGCGCTCCCCCGCCGCCGATACGGACGGCACGGCGAGGCCGACGCCGTCCGCGCTCCTGTCAGTTCGCGAACTGGTAGGTCACCGGCAGCCAGCGATAGCCCCCATCCCGCCGCTCGACATAGCCGAGCGAGGGGAAGGAGGTGTGATAGGCTGCCACCGCGATCCGTTCGGTCGCCGCCATGTCGTAGATCCTGCGCCGCGTGGCGACGCCCGCTTCCTTGTCCTGGTCGAACAGCGCATGCCAGTCCGGCCGCGCCAGCGAGGCCACCTCGTGGTGGGCGCAGTCGCCCCAGACCAGCAGGCGCTGGCCTTCGCTCTCGACATGGAAGGCAAGGTGGCCCGGCGTGTGGCCATGCGCCGCCACCGCGCGGATGCCCGGCACCACCTCGCCATCGGCCGCCACGAAGCTCATCCGCTCTGTGAGCGGCAGCACATGCGAGCGGAACATGATGGCCGAGCCATATTCGTTGCTCTCCTTCGGCGCAGCGAGCGGGCGCTCGCTCTTCCAGAAGTCGAACTCCGTGGCGCCGATGACATAGCGCGCGTTGGGAAAGGTCGGCTTGCCGCCGCTCATCAGTCCGCCGACATGGTCGGGATGGGCATGGGTCAGCGCGACCACGTCGACCTGCTCGGGCGCATAGCCGGCCGCTTCGAGCGACGCGACCAGCCAGCCGCCGGCCGGCGGCGGAACGAACCCGTTCTCGCCATTGCCGGCGTCGAACAGGACCAGTTCGCGCCCGGTATTGACGAGGGTTGGCGAGAAGCCGGGACGGAAGCGGCGCTGCGGCAACAGGTTCGCCTGCATCAACGCCTCGACCTCGCCGGCCGGGCGATCCTCCCCGACGATCGGCCATGGGCCATCAATCATGGCGCTGGCGTCGAGCAGCGTCGTCACGTCGAAGGCCCCGAGCCGGAGGCGCTGGAAGGTCTGGGTCGTCGGCCCGAGGGCCGGCGCACCGGCATGCGCGGGGACACAGCGCAGCACCGCCGGCGCGCAGACAAGGCCGAGTGCGGCCGCCAGAACCCTGCGGCGCGACGGTGCGCCGCCCCGGCCAGGCGGGTGAATGAGGGTCTTCATGGACGTTCCTCCCGGCCCGCTTCGCGGCGCGCCCTTTTGATGTTCAACTGGGTGCGGTGTCGCGCGTGCACCATTGGGGAGGCTAGCCATGGCGCCGGCGGCGCGCTTGTATGAATGTGCGGCGCCCGCCCGGCCCGGGACGGCGCCGGGGCCGCTATGGCACCTCGACGGCGAACGCACCTGCTTCATCGGCCCGCTGACCTACAACGCGCCGCACCGGCACGGCGCCCCGGTGTTCCTGGCAGGGCTCTACGGACGGTTCGGCCTGCGGCTCGCCGGCGGCCCCTGGCGCCGTGTGCGCACGGCGATGGTGCCGGCGGGCGTCGTCCACGAACTCGACATTGGCGGCGACCCGATCGGCGTTCTCTACATCGAGCCGACGCTGGAAGGCGCCCACACGCTGGCCGCCCTCGCCGCCTCGACGACGGAGACGCAGGGCGCGCTGACCGGCGAGGACGCCGGCACCGGCGCCTGCGAGGTGATGCGGGAATTGTGGGAGGATGCGGCAAGCGTCGCGTGGGCCGGGGCGGCGCTGGACGATCTCATAGGCTTCGGCGCCCGGCGGGCGCGCCGGCTGATCGACCCCCGCATCGCTCGGATGCTCGGCACGCTGGCGGAAGGCGCGGACGGTGCGACCGGCGTGGCCGCCGCCAGTGCGCTGGTGGGGCTTTCGCCGCATCATTTCCAGCACCTGTTCACCCGCGAGGTCGGCGTGCCCTACCGGCGCTATCGTTCCTGGGGACGCATGCGGCGCGCCGTCGCGGCGGTCGCGCGGGGCTGCACTTTGACACAGGCCGCGCACGAGGCGGGCTTCTGCGACCAGGCGCATTTCACCCACGATTTCCGCCGCACCTTCGGTGCCCCACCCTCGTGGAGCCTCAGCGGCGTGCGGCTATCGACACAGCCGGCGCGGGGGAAGCCCCCAGCGCCGGCGTGAGGCTTACGCCTCCTCCATCGCCTCAAGCTCGGCGATCATGCGCTCGATGAGGCCGAGGCCGGTCTGCCAGAAGGCGGGGTCGCGGGCGTCGAGGCCGAAGGGCTTCAGCAACTCCGAATGGTGCTTGGTGCCGCCGGCCGCAAGCATGTCCAGATAGCGCTCGGCAAAGCCCTCCGAGGCGTTCTCATAGACGGCATAGAGCGAGTTCACCAGGCAATCGCCGAAGGCATAGGCGTAGACATAGAACGGCGAATGGATGAAGTGGCCGATATAGACCCAGTAATTCTCGTAGCCCGGCCCGAGATGAATGGCCTCCCCGAGGCTCTCGCTCTGCACTTCCATCCATATCTTGCAGATACGCTCGGCGGTCAGCTCGCCATTCTTGCGTTCGGTGTGGATGCGGCGCTCGAACGTGTAGAAGGCGATCTGGCGCACCACCGTGTTGATCATGTCCTCCACCTTCGAGGCCAGCATCGCCTTGCGGGCGCGGGCATCCGGCGCGGCGGCGAGCAGCCGGCGGAAGGTGAGCATTTCGCCGAACACCGAGGCGGTTTCAGCCAGGGTGAGCGGGGTCGGCGCCATCAGCGCGCCGTTCGGCGCCGCCAGCACCTGATGCACGCCATGGCCAAGCTCATGGGCGAGCGTCATCACGTCGCGCGGCTTGCCCATATAGTTGAGCAGCACATAGGGATGGGCGGAAGGCACGGTGGGGTGGGCGAAGGCGCCCGTCGCCTTGCCCGGCCGGATGCCGGCATCGATCCAGCTCTTGTCGAAGAAGTCGCGGGCGATATCGGCCATGCGCGGGGAGAAGGTGGAATAGGCGCCGAGCACCGTGTCGCGCGCCTCGTCCCAGCCGATCGGGCGGGTATCCACCTTCGGCAGCGGCGCGTTGCGGTCCCAATATTCCAGCTTCTCCTTGCCGAACCACTTGGCCTTGAGCTTGTAGTAGCGGTGCGCGAGGCGCGGATAGGCGGCGTGGACGGAGGAGACCAGCGCGTCCACCACTTCGCGCTCGACGCGATTGGCGAGGTGGCGCGAATCGGCAATGTCCTCGAAGCCGCGCCAGCGGTCGGAGATTTCCTTATCCTTGGCCAGCGTGTTGGTGATGAGGGTGAACAGGCGCAGATTCTCGCCGAACACCTTGGCGAGCGCTTCCGCGCCGAGCTTGCGCTTTTCCTCCTCCGGATCGGCGAAGAAGTTCAGCGCCTGCTCCAGCGGCAGGATCTCGCCGCCCACGTCGAAGCGCAGCCCCGCGATGGTCTCGTCGAACAGCCGGTTCCACGCGCCGCGCCCGGTGACGCCCTTTTCGTGGAACAGGTGCTCGATGCGGTCTTCCAGCTGGTAGGGCTTTTCCGCCCGCACATCCTCGATCCAGGGGCGGTACGTGCCGAAGGCCGGATTGGCGAGCGCGGCCTCCATCTTGGCATCGTCGAGCCGGTTCAGCTCCAGCGTGAAGAACAGCAGATGCGTCGAGGTGTCGGTGAGCTTCTCCTGCACGTCGCCATAGAACTTGGCGCGAACGGGATCGGTGGTGTCGCCGGAATAGACAAGACCGGCAAAGGAATAGAGACGGCCGAGCAGATCCTCGATCTTCTCGTAGCGCGCCACGATCTCCGCCATCTGGCCTCCAGCATCCGCGCCGTCGAGCACGGCGGAGAGCTTGCCCTTATAGGCGTCCTCGAAGCCGACCGCCTCTGCCGCGACGGTGGCGAGGTCGGCCTCCAGCTCCGGCGAATCCATCGACGGATACAGGTCCGACAGGTCCCATTGCGGCAGTTGGGCGAGAGCGGCGGCGGATGCCTCGGGCGAGCGGGGCACGAAGGCAAGATGATCGAGACGGCGCGGCATGTTCACTCCGGCGGGATGGGGAGGCGCGGTAAGCTGTGCTGCACTGATATCGTGCGCGAATGCGCGCTATCAACCACCACGTCGCCGGATGGTTGCCTGAACGACCGTTTGCCCGGCAGGCCGGCGCCCGCCGCCCGCAACTCTCCCTTGCCGGCAACCCGGCGCCGCCGCATGCTGCCGGCAAACCGGGGGTTCAGAGATGTCGTTGCAGCGCTTTGTGGCCGCCTTCGCGGCGGTGATGATCGGCCTTGGTGTGTCAGCCGCCGAGGCGGCGCCCAAACGCATCGTGATCGTGCGGCATGGCGAGAAGCAAGCCCCCCTCACCCTGTGCAGCATCGGCACGGAGCGGGCGCAGGCGCTGGCGGCGCAATATCTCAGCCCCACAAGCCCGATGAGCCTGATCAAGAACGACCCGCCGGCCGCCATCCTCGCCATGACGCTGCACACGGTGGAAACCGCGCGCCCCATCGCCCGCGCGTGGAACATGAAGCTGACGGCGCCGGCAATCGGCTATGTGCCGATCCGCAACAACCGCTACTTCAACGCCAAGCTCAACACGGTGAACCAGCGCGTGGCGGCGGACCTGCTGACCAATCCCCGCTGGCATGGCCAGACGGTGGTGATGGTGTGGGAGCATTTCCATATCGCCAGCGCGCCGCTGGAGAAGGAATTCGCCGGCGAGAAGGTGACACTGCGCCAGTTGCTGCACCTCGACCAGGTGAAGGGCGTGCCGGGCGGTGTTCCCGACACCTGGCCGGACGACAACTATAATTTCTTCTGGATCCTGACCTATGACCGGCCGGGCGACACGGTGCCGAGCCAGTTCAAGGTCGTCCGCCAATATTTCGCCGAGCCTTATGCGAACCTGCCCTCGAATGGCTGGGGCAAGCCGGAACCGCGGCCCGCAGGGAGCGGCTGCAGCTAAAAAAAAGCGCCCCGTGAAGGGCGCTGAAGGCTGGTCATTAAGAAGTAGAGCGCTCGATGGTCAGTCGAAAGCGCGCTTCATGCGCTGCCAGGGCGAATCGCGCCCCTCATAAAGCGGGCCGAAGAAGGCGCGCTCCTTCGATTCGCCCTGCGTCTGGCGAACCTGCTGCTTGCGAATCCTGTCGTGCTCGCGCACCTGCTTGCGATCCACGCTGTCGCCGATCTGCGGCTTGTCGCGCGGGCCGACCGAGGTTGCGCTGGCGGGGGCGGCGACAAAAACAAAGCCGGCGGCAACAAGTGCAGCAACGCCGACCGACGTCTTCACTCGCGTCTTCGTCATGATAACCTCCATGAGGATGTTCTGACGGATCAACTTCCCAATCGGCAATTGGTTGCAAACAAATACGCGATTCCTCGCAGGCAACTCCACGCCGCCCGCCCCCGCCCGGGCGCCGAGGCGCGGAACATTTCGATACCTCCGGCTGTTTCTGCAGACAAACTTGCCCGGGAGCTTGCATGAACACGCCCGCCGCCTTCACCCCGCCGCTCCGGCTGACGGTCGACGGTGAAACCGCCGACATCGCCACCCTGGATGCGGCACTCATCTTTGCCGAGAGGCATCCCCGCCCCAAGGGCGATTATGAGGGGCTCATCCGACGCCTGCAGGGCGCCCACAGCGAGGCGCAGAAAACAGAGGCGGCCGACGCCTTTCGCTGGTGGGCCGAATCCAACGCGCTCTTCGCGCCCGCATGACAGCGGCGCGGGCGGTCGACTGAAAGGCTTGGGGAAGGCTCGCCGCCATTCCCGGGGCCGGGAATGGGAAGGACTGGAATGGTGGGCGCGACAGGGATTGAACCTGTGACCCCCTCGATGTCAACGAGGTGCTCTCCCGCTGAGCTACGCGCCCATTCCGTGGTCTCTTGCGAGCGGGGCTCCCCTATAACGAGAACCCTCCGCCCGTGCAAGCGGGTAGTGGCGGCTGTGGATGACGTCGCCGTTCCGCGCTCGATCCGGCGGCGCCTTCACGCCGCCGCCTTCCTCACGCCGCCAGCATCTTGCCGACCTCGTTGACGAGGTCGCGCAGGTGGAACGGCTTGGACAGAACCTTGGCATCCTTGGGCGCCTGGCTGTCGGCGTTCAGCGCCACCGCCGCGAAGCCGGTGATGAACATCACCTTGATATCCGGGTCGAGATCGGTGGCGCGGCGGGCGAGTTCGATGCCGTCCATCTCCGGCATGACGATATCGGTGAGCAGCAGTTCGAACGGCTCTTCACGCAGCCGGTCATAGGCGGAACGGCCATTGTCGAAGTCGGTGACCTCGTAGCCCGCATTCTGCAGCGCTTTCACCAGAAAGCGGCGCATGTCGTTGTCGTCTTCGGCGAGCAGGATCTTGAGCATCCCGGGCATCCTGATTGTCTGAGGCGGCGGGCTGGGCGCCGGACGAGCCGATAGGCGCACTGCCCCCGCATGTACATCACCCTTGGGTACTCCCACGCCTCTTAGCACATCGTGAACATGCGCGAATTCTGCCGCCCTGTGCCTGAGGGCCTCGCGCTGACGTGTGCGCAAATACACGCTCCCCCGCCCCTGCCGCATTCCGCGCCGGGAGACGTCATGTTAGACACGGTCGGGGAGGCGCGTGGGGATCGCCCTTGCAGACCCCGCCGCCGAAAACGGATGAGGAATGATGGCCGTCATCGCGGAGCTGATCGACCCGGCATTCGAGATCGTGCAGCCGGCCTCGCTCCGCGCCCCGTTCCTTTTCAACTCGCCTCACAGCGGGGTGGTCTATCCGCGGGAATTCGTCAGCCAGTCCCGGCTCGAACTGCCCGTGCTGCGCCGCTCGGAGGACAGCTTCGTCGACGATCTGTTTCGCGACGTCACCGGCCTCGGCATGAATTTCATGCGGGCGCACTTCCCGCGCTGCTATCTCGACGTCAACCGCGAGCCCTATGAGCTCGACCCGCGCATGTTCGACGGCCGCCTGCCCGCCTATGCGAATACGCGCTCCATGCGGGTGGCCGGGGGGCTCGGCACCATTGCCCGCATCGTCGGCGAGGCGCAGGAAATATATGGCCGCCGCATTCCGGTGGACGAGGCTATTGCGCGGATCGAATCGCTCTACAAGCCGTATCATCGCTCGCTGCGCCAGTTGATGGTGCAGATGCAGCGCAGTTTCGGCATCGCGGTACTGGTGGATTGCCATTCAATGCCGTCCGGCTGCCAGCGCGATGCGCGCATCGACATCGTGCTCGGCGACCGCTACGGCACAAGTTGCGCACCGGTCATTCCCGACATCATCGAATCCGAGCTGCGCCGCCGGGGTTATTCCGTGGCGCGCAACAAGCCCTATGCCGGCGGCTTCATCACCGAGCATTACGGCAACCCGGCCTCCGGAATGCACGCCGTGCAGATCGAGATCAACCGCGCCTTGTATATGCGCGAGGCGGTCTACCAGCCGTCGGAAAACTTCGAAATCGTCCGCAACGACCTCATCGAGGTGGCGCGGGCGCTCTCGGATATTTCCCACCTGGACCTCGCGCCGCTCCGCGCGGCGGCGGAATAGTTGTTATTTTCAATACGTTAGATGCATCGGGTTGCAGTTTTGATGGGGTGATGTAAAAAACCTCAAAAGAGAGCCTTGCATTTTCAACATGCGACCTATACCAATTCTGCACGCTCGGTTCCGGGCTGATGTTCCACTACCGATGGATCGGTTCAAGCCGCCACGAGGCGGAGGGAAATGTCAGCTCAGGTGATCGGGGGGCTCTTTCGAGGGCGCACGGACAGCAGTGAACCGACCGGCAAGATGGCAAAGCCCACGGCAGGCGGTTCGTCAGGCGCAAAAGAAAGAGGCCGCTTACGCAGTGCGCAAGCGGCCCAAGTCTAGGGAGGAAACGCCCAAGGAGGGCTGTACGAAGCGACGCCAATCGCTGCGTACGAATGTAAGATGTAGGTGCATTGCGGAATAATCAAGGCAGGCACCGGGACTTTCTGGCATACCAAATACAACAGTCGTTCCGGTGTGGCATTAATGCCTCATTCGATGGTACGGCAGCACCCTGCGAAGGGGGCTCGCCGCCCTGACGGGCGTTGACGGGTCGGCCGGGGGGTCGCGACGCGTCAGCGCCCGTTTCGTCTGTAGGGCTTTGTCAGCCGAATTTCCTCGGAATCGTAGCCTCGGAACGCTGAGGCGCCTCGCCGTCATGTGGCGAAGGGCCCGCGTTGTGCACGCCTGAGCGGCATCGCTCCCGCCTCCAACCCCTCGCCATCGTCCGTCGCCCCCCATAGCCTTTGCCGGGCCGGCATGGCCTTTTGCCGGGCTGGCGGCTGCGGCGGGACGCCCCTCACCGCAAGCCGCGCAACCCCGGCAGGGAGTGTTTTGCGGAGCGTTCCGTGCGGAGGGGCTCGTGCGGCGAGGCGGATGCGAAGCGCGCCGGAGGGCGGCATCCCTGCCCCGTCAGACGCCCGGCCAGAGGCGGCACGCAGCGCGGGGCATGTCTGAAAAGAAAGAGGCCGCTTACGCAGTGCGCAAGCGGCCCAAGTCTAGGGAGGAAACGCCCAAGAAGGGCGGCGGCAACATGACGCCAATCACGTCGCCGCAACGCAATATCCATAACCCTGTGGCGCGTGGCTGACAACCGCCAAACGAACCAAACGAAACCGGCATTTGGTCGCAGGCCTTCAAATGATGACAATCGCGCATCCGACGCGCCCTACCCCCGAAACAGGCGCCCGCCGGTCCGTGGCGCGCAATCGAGCGCCTACGGGCGCGCCCGCGCTCAGGGAATGCGGCGGTAAAGCCCGACACGAGCCACCCGCCATGGACGCGGATAACCGTTTATTTTCAAGATGATGCTGAAAAAGAAAGGGGCCGCTCACGTTGCCGGAGCGGCCCAAGTCTAGGGAGGAAACGCCCAAGGAGGGCGGCGGTAAAGCGACGCCAATCGCTCTACCGCGCTGCAATAATATGGCAGTTTCGCTTCCCGAAGGCAACGGCAGAATTGCCCATTTCTTGACCGTGCCGGAATGGCAGCCATGCGCAGGACGCGGGGCATTTCTGACATACGCCCCTCAGCTTGTGCATGGCGCGCCAGATCCCGCCGCCGGGGTTCATGTCCCACCGCATATCGGGCGCGGACGATTGCCGTCTCCCGCCGCGCCCGATATGCGTTGACGACCGGCGCCGCGCGTCGGCGTGTGGCAGCCGACAGGGATCTGGCCGATGGGTGCGGTGGACTTCGAGACGTTCGTGCAGGAACTCGCCACTCTCTCGGGGCAGGCCATCCTGCCCTTCTTCCGCACCGCGCTGGGCGTCGAGGACAAAAGCCGGGGCGCGGTGTTCGACCCCGTCACCGCCGCCGACCGCGCCGCCGAGCAGGCCATGCGCACCCTCATCCGCCGCACCTTTCCCAGCCATGGCGTGCGCGGCGAGGAGTTTCCCGACGAGGGCACGGATGCCGATTATGTCTGGGTGCTGGATCCCATTGACGGCACCAAGTCGTTCATAAGCGGCATGCCGGCCTGGGGCACGCTCATCGGCCTGTGCCACCATGGCGAGCCGGTCTACGGCATGATGCACCAGCCCTTCATCCGCGAGCGCTTCTTCGGCGACGGCGCGCAGGCGCGCTATCGCGGTCCGGCGGGCGACCGGCGCCTGACGGTGCGGGCCTGCGGCAGCCTGGGCGAGGCTGTGATGATGACCACGAGTCCGCTGCTGATGGATGAAGGCAATCGCGCACTCTATACGCAGGTGGAGAAGCGGGTGCGCCTGCCGCGCTACGGCGGCGACTGCTACGCCTACTGCATGCTGGCCGCCGGCCATGTCGACCTCGTCATCGAAACCAATCTCAACGATTTCGACATCCTGCCGCTGACCCCGATCATCGCCGGCGCGGGGGGCATCGTCACCAATTGGGAAGGCGGCCCGGACCTCACCGGCGGCCGCGTGGTCGCCTCCGGCGACCGGCGCGTGCATGACGAGGCGCTCCGGGTCCTCAACGGCGGCTAGAGCTTTGCGTCACGCGGCGACGCCCTCGATCAGGCCGCCGCGCTGCCGGGAATGAAGGCGTCGAAAGCCGCCAGCAGCGGCTCGCGGAACACGTCGCGCTCCTGCAGCAATTCGTGCCGGGCGCCGGGAATGACGATATGGGCACCGGCGATGAGCCGCATGCCGAAATGCTCGATGGTGGGCGTGCAGACGATCTTGTCCGCCCCGGCTGCCACCATCAGCAAGGGCTGGCGGATCGCCCGCGCGGTCGCCGGAGCCGCCAGCGTTTCCATCAGGTCGAACGCGGCCCGGACCCAGCCGATGGTGGGCGGCCCGACATCGAGCTGCGGCTGCTCCAGGGCGATGGTCAGGTTGCGGGCGAAGCGGGCCTCGTCCGAGGTCAGCCGGTTGCCCTCGAAATGCACCTCGTGGATCGGCCGCACCTTCCGGGTCGGCACGTAGGCGCGCGACAGGCCGAGGCGGGAGAGCGTGCGCGCCAGCCGCCGCGCCGCGACATCATACTTGACCAGCGAGAGTTCGAGCATGGGGGCGATGAGGAACATGCGGTCGAAGAACGGCCCCTGGCGCCGCGCATGGTCGATGAGGATGGAGGCGCCCATGGAATGGGCGAGCGCGAAATACGGGCCGGGCATGTCCGGCGCCACCACCTGGCGCACCAGCGCCTCGATATCGAGCTGGTACTCGGCGAAATCGCGGATATGCCCCTTCATCGCATTGGCGAGAAGGCGCTGCGAGCCGCCCTGCCCGCGCCAGTCGATGGCGGCGACCGCGAAGCCGCGCTGGAGCAGGTTGCGCACCGTCTCGAAATATTTCTCGATCTTCTCCGTGCGGCCGGGAAACACGCACACCGTGCCCCGGCACGGCGCGTCCTCCACCGGCATCCAGCGGGCGACGCGCAGCTTGACGCCGTCCGAGGCCGGCACGAGGCCGCAACTGGCCCCCTCGGGGACGGGGTTGCCCTTGGTGCTGTAGAGGGTGGTGTCGGCCATGCGGGGGAATACTCGTTGCGACCTTGCGGCTTATAAACCAGCCATGCCGCGCCACAAGGCACCCGCCCGGCAAAAGCCGCCTGGTTTTGCCGTTCAGTAGCGTTTGTCGCCGAAGCCGATCACCTTCATGCCGCTGATGGCGCCCGAGGCCCCGTCGACCACCACCTGCACCCGCTCGCCGCGCGGGCCATTGGCCTCCAGCAGGATGGTGGCGCCGCGCCGGCGTATCACCGAGATATTCGAGAAGCCGCGCCCGGCAAGCATCCGCATTGCCGCGTCGGCATCGACGGGTCCGCCGGCCCGGCCGCGCGGCGCGGGCGGCGCATCATAGGGGGCGTAAGGGCCGGGACTGGGGGCGTAAGGGCCGGGGGGCGGACGATAATTCTGGGCGTGCACGGTCAATCCGCCCGGCAGGGCGGGAAGCAGCAGCCCGAGCAGCAAGCCCAGCGCGACGATCCGTACCGTCGATGCCCGCGCCATCACGCAAACCGTCCTTTGAAACCGGCGAGTATCGAATGTCTATCCCATAAGAACCGGGCACTGAACACCGCCCGAGCCGCCCGTTCATCTCCCGTTCATCGAGGTCACTTCGGTGCTGCAATACCTCGCGGCAGGGTTGCGGCACGGCCGCGCGGTGCCCTGCCCTTCCCGCTGCGCGACGCCGGAAGATTTGCGGCGAAGGCCCTTGCGGCGTGCAAACGCCTTCCTATCTCGAAGTCGTACCGGCCGGAAGGCGGTACGCGAACCGGGTCCGGCTCAGTCGAGAGGACCCAACCATCTGCATGTCGCTTTAAGTGAGGATATGCCATGCGTACGTTTGATCTTACCCCCCTGCACCGTTCCACTGTCGGCTTCGACCGGCTCTTCTCGCTGCTCGACCAGGTTAACAGCGTCGACACCAGCACCACCTATCCCCCTTACAATATCGAGCGGACGGGCGAGAATGCCTACCGCATCACCGTTGCGGTGGCCGGCTTCACCGAGCAGGACCTGTCCATCGAGGTGAAGGAGAACGGTCTTTCCATTCGCGGCGACCGCAAGGCCGAGGCGGCCGGCAAGAACGAAGTGCTCTATCAGGGCATTGCCGCGCGCGGCTTCGAGCGCCGCTTCCAGCTCGCCGATCACGTCGAGGTCCGTGGCGCCAGCCTTGCCAACGGCCTGCTGCATGTGGACCTGGTGCGCGAGATTCCCGAGGCGATGAAGCCCCGCACCATCCCGATCTCGGCCGGCGCCTCCACGCCCCGCACCATCGAGGCGAAGACCAGCGAAGCCCGGGCGGCGTGACCGCGCCGTCAGCCTGAGGCGGGTGGATTGACCGTCCCCTTTTCAGGCGAGGCGCAATAATCGGCCGGGTGAGGCTCTCCCCCACCTCCCCCGGCCCGCAAGGAAAAGGGCGCCCCGGCTGACCACCGGGACGCCCTTCTTCGTATGTAGCGGGCCGCTGGCGGCGCTATTCCTCGGCCGGCGCCGCCTTGGTGGAGGTGCCGCGCGCAAACACAGAGGCCGTACCGGCCGGCGTGTCGCTGCCGGTGCCGACGCCGGTTCCCGTGCCGCTGCTCGGAAGCGGCGGCTCGGCCGACGCCGCAGCACTTGGCGCCGCAGAATTTGGCGCCGCAGAACTTGGCGCGGGCGTCGCGCTCTCCGCCCGTGAATCGGCTGTGCTGCCGGCGGCCGCCGCCGCGCTGGGCGGCACGGCAGTGCCGGGAATGATCCGCACTGCTCCGGGCGCCGCCGGAACTGGGGTCGCCGGAGTTGCAGCTGCCGTCGCTGGCGCTGCTGCGTCGGATGGCGCCGCAGCGTCTGATGGCACCGAGGTCGCCGGGGCGGTGGGCGCCTGCTCGGCAGCGGCCGACGGTGCGGCCTCCACGGACGGCGCGGGCGCCGGCACGGCCGCCAGTTCCGGCGGGCGCGTCGGCGGCAGCGGCGCCACGGTGGGCAGCGCCTGCCGCGCATTCGGCGGGCGCGGGGCGGCGGCTCCGGCGAACGGCTCTTCGCCCAAAGGCGCGCGGCCGACCGGGGCTTGGCCTATCGGGTGCATGGCGATCACCTGCCCGCTATAGGCATCGATACGCACGCGCATGCGCGCACCCGACCGCGCGGTGGCATCGACGAGATAGGTCGGGCCATCGACGCGGGCGCGCCCAATGCCGGTCATGCCCATGGAACGGAGCATCGGGCCGATATCGGCGAAGGGAAAGCGCCCCGGCGCCGCATAGGCCGGCGGGGGCGGATAATAGGCGGGCGGCGGCGGGTAATAGGCCGGCGGCGGCTCGTAATACCGCTCGACATAGACCCCGCCATAGGGACGCAGGAAAACCTGTGCCTGCGCCGGCACGCTGGTGAGCGCGCACAGGCCCGCCAGCACCGGCAGGGCGACCGACGAGAGGCGCAGCGGCGCGCGGGCCGTCGGCGCGAAGGACATCGGCATGGACATCTCCGAGGAGGTTGAACCGCCCCCAAGGGAAGCCCTAAATACGGCGTGGGAAAGACCCTTCGCGCAGGAACCGCCGCCCGCGAAGCGGCGACGACGCGAGCAACGGCGTTGCGTGCGGACGCCGGGCGCCTTACCGTTCGTTTCGCGTGGCGCGCACACTTCGCAAGAAGAGTGAAAAAACGCGTCGGCCATCGCACGCGCGGCGCTTGTGCGCGAGCGTCAATTCTGGCATCTTCGCGGTTGATAGGGCAGCTATGCTGTCCTATAATTCGACGGCCGGTGCCCGGAACGGGCATGGCACGAAGGATGCTAGCGGAGTTCGGCGGCCGAGCACGCCTTGCGGGGGAGCGCCCTGCGGGGTCAATACGTGTCGGCGCCGGGCGTTAAGGCGACCCTTGAGGGAGTGACGGGAATGACAGAGGAAATGGGCGGCCTTGCCGCGCACGTGGTCGGCGAGGGTTCGGTTCGTCCGGCCGCGACGGACCGTGCCACCAAAACCATTTCCCATATCGACCCGGGCTTGCCCGTGGCGCAGGGTCTCTATGACCCGCGCAACGAGAAGGATTCCTGCGGCGTCGGCTTCATCGCCGACATCAAGGGCCGCAAGTCGCACCAGATCGTGCAGGACGGCCTGAAGATCCTGCTGAATCTCGAGCACCGCGGCGCGGTGGGCGCCGACCCGCGCGCCGGCGACGGCGCCGGCATGCTGGTGCAGCTGCCGCACAGGTTCTTCGTCAAGGAAGCGGCCAAGCTCGGCTTCGAGCTGCCGGAGCCCGGCCACTATGCCGTCGGCCACATCTTCATGCCGCATGATTCCGAGGGGCACGACATCATCCGCGCCACCATGGAGCAGGTGGTGGCGGAAGAAGGCCAGGTCGTGCTGGGCTGGCGCGACGTGCCGACCGACAATTCCTCGCTCGGCCACACCGTGCTGCCGACCGAGCCCAAGCATGTGCAGGTTTTCGTCGGCCGTGGCGAAGCGGTGGCCAGCGAGGACGATTTCGAGCGCCGGCTGTTCGTGCTGCGCAAGGTCATCTCCAACGCCATCTATTCCGCCAAGGACCCGCGCACCTCGGGCTACTACGTCGTGTCGCTGTCCTGCCGCACCCTCGTCTACAAGGGCATGTTCAACGCCGACCAGCTCGGCGCCTATTATGCCGACCTGCATGACGAGGATTTCGAGAGCGCGGTGGCCCTCGTCCACCAGCGTTTCTCGACAAATACCTTCCCGGCCTGGTCGCTTGCCCATCCCTACCGGATGGTCGCCCATAATGGCGAGATCAACACGCTGCGCGGCAATGTGAACTGGATGGCGGCCCGCCAGGCTTCCGTCGACAGCGAGCTGTTCGGCAACGACATCTCCAAGCTGTGGCCGATCTCCTATGAGGGCCAGTCCGACACCGCCTGCTTCGACAACGCGCTCGAATTCCTCATCCAGGGCGGCTACGAGCTGCCGCACGCGGCGATGATGCTGGTGCCGGAGGCCTGGGCCGGCAACCCGCTGATGAACGAGGAACGCCGCGCCTTCTACGAGTACCACGCCGCCATGATGGAGCCGTGGGACGGGCCGGCGGCCATCGTCGCCACCGACGGGCGCCAGATCGTCGCCATGCTCGACCGCAACGGCCTGCGGCCGGCGCGCTACATGGTGACCACCGACGACAAGATTGTGCTCGCCTCGGAAATGGGCGTGCTCACCTTCCCCGAAAGCGAGATCATCACCAAGTGGCGCCTGCAGCCGGGCCGCATGCTGCTGGTCGACCTTGAGGAAGGCCGGCTCGTGCCGGACGAGGAGGTGAAGACCGCCCTCGCCCAGGCCCACCCCTACAAGGAGTGGCTGCAGCGCACCCAGCTGGTGCTGGAGGAACTGCGCTCGGTGGAAGCGCGCGAGGTGCGCACCGACGTGTCGCTGCTCGATCGCCAGCAGGCCTTCGGCTACACGCAGGAAGACCTCAAGATGCTCATGGCGCCGATGGCGACCACGGGCCAGGAGGCGGTCGGCTCCATGGGGACCGACACCCCGATCTCGCCGCTGTCGAAGAAGTCGAAGTCGCTGTTCAGCTATTTCAAGCAGAACTTCGCGCAGGTCACCAACCCGCCGATCGATCCGATCCGCGAGGAGCTGGTGATGAGCCTCGTCTCGTTCATCGGGCCGCGGCCGAACATCTTCGACCTCGAAGGCAACTCCCGCCGCAAGCGCCTGGAAGTGCGCCAGCCGATCCTGACCAATGGGGATCTGGAGAAGATCCGCTCCATCGGCTTCATGGAGGAGCGCTTCGACACCCGCACGCTCGACATGACCTACCCGTCCGACAAGGGCGCGGCGGGCATGGGCGATGCGGTGGAGCGGCTGTGCGAGCGCGCCGAGGCCGCCGTGCATGGCGGCTACAACATCATCATCCTGTCCGACCGCCTGGTCGGCCCGGACCGCATCCCGATTCCCTCGCTGCTGGCGACGGCCTCCGTGCACCACCACCTGATCCGCAAGGGGCTGCGCACCTCCGTCGGCCTGGTGGTGGAGACCGGAGAGGCGCGCGAGGTGCACCATTTCGCCTGCCTCGCCGGCTATGGCGCCGAGGCGATCAACCCCTATCTCGCCTTCGAGACGATGATCGACATGCGCGTCGACATCCCCGAGGAGGTCGACGAGTACGAGATCGTCAAGCGCTACATCAAGTCGATCGACAAGGGCCTGCTCAAGGTCATGTCCAAGATGGGCATCTCGACCTACCAGTCCTATTGCGGCGCGCAGATCTTCGACGCGGTCGGCCTGAACCAGGACGTCGTCGACCGCTATTTCTCCGGCACCGCCTCCTCCATTGGCGGCATCGGCCTTGCCGAGATCGCCGAGGAAACCGCCATGCGCCACCGCGACGCCTTCAGCGACGCGCCGGTGTACCGCACCTCGCTGGATGTCGGCGGCGACTACGCCTTCCGCCTGCGCGGCGAGGAGCATGCGTGGGACCCGGAGACCGTCGCGGTGCTGCAGCACGCGGTGCGCGGCAATGCGCAGGACAAGTACCGCCACTTCGCCCAGCTGGTGAACGAGGCCGGCACCAAGACGCTGAACATCCGCTCGCTGTTCCGCATCCGCGAGGCGGAGGAACTCGGCCGCACGTCGGTGCCGCTCGACGAGGTCGAGCCCGTGGCCGACATCGTCAAGCGCTTCGTCACCGGCGCCATGTCGTTCGGCTCGATCTCGCGCGAGGCGCATTCCACGCTGGCCATCGCGATGAACCGCATCGGCGGCAAGTCGAACACCGGCGAGGGCGGCGAGGAGGCCACGCGTTTCAAGCCGCTGCCGAACGGCGATTCCATGCGCTCGGCGATCAAGCAGGTCGCTTCGGGCCGCTTCGGCGTCACGGCGGACTACCTTGTCAATGCCGACATGATCCAGCTCAAGATGGCGCAGGGTGCCAAGCCCGGCGAAGGCGGCCAGCTGCCCGGCCACAAGGTCGATGCGGTGATCGCCAAGGTGCGCCACTCGACCCCGGGGGTCGGCCTCATCTCGCCGCCGCCGCACCATGACATCTACTCGATCGAGGACCTGGCGCAGCTCATCTACGACGTGAAGAACGTCAATCCGGAAGCCGACGTCTCGGTCAAGCTCGTCTCCGAGGTAGGCGTGGGCACGGTGGCGGCCGGCGTCGCCAAGGCGCGCGCCGACCACATCACCATCTCCGGCTTCGAGGGTGGCACCGGCGCCTCGCCGCTCACCGCCATCAAGCATGCCGGCTCACCCTGGGAGATCGGCCTCGCCGAGGCGCACCAGACGCTGGTGCTGAACAATCTGCGCGGGCGCATCGCGCTGCAGGTCGATGGCGGCCTGCGCACCGGCCGCGACGTGGTGATCGGCGCGCTGCTCGGCGCCGACGACTTCGCCTTCTCGACCGCCCCGCTGATCGCGGCGGGCTGCATCATGATGCGCAAGTGCCACCTCAACACCTGCCCGGTGGGCGTCGCCACCCAGGACCCGGTGCTGCGCAAGCGCTTCAAGGGCACGCCCGAGCATGTCATCAACTACTTCTTCTTCGTCGCCGAGGAAGTGCGCGAGCTGATGGCGCTGATGGGCGTGCGGACCTTCCGTGAACTGATCGGCCGCTCCGACTGGCTCGACCAGCGCGAGGCGATCGAGCACTGGAAGGCCAAGGGACTCGACTTCAGCCGCATCTTCGCCAAGCCGGATGCCGGCCCCGATGTCGCGATCTACCACACCGAGCGGCAGAACCACCCGATCCAGCACGTGCTGGACCGCACGCTGATCGCGCAGGCGATGCCGGCGCTGGAAAGCGGCGAGAAGGTGGTGATCCACAGCCCGATCAAGAGCATCAACCGCTCCGTCGGGGCGATGCTTTCGGGCGAGGTGGCCAAGCGCTATGGCGACACCGGCCTGCCGGACGACACGATCGACATCCACCTGACCGGCACCGCCGGCCAGTCATTCGGCGCGTTCCTGGCCACCGGCGTGTCGATGACGCTGGTGGGCGAGGCCAATGACTATGTCGGCAAGGGCCTTTCCGGCGGGCGCATCGTGGTGCAGCCGGCCAAGGACAGCGCCATCGTGCCGGAGAACTCGATCATCGTCGGCAACACCGTCATGTACGGCGCCACCTCCGGCGAGTGCTACTTCCACGGCGTCGCCGGCGAGCGCTTCGCGGTCCGCAACTCGGGCGCCATCGCGGTGGTCGAGGGCACCGGCGACCATGGCTGCGAGTACATGACCGGCGGCATCGTCGTCGTCATCGGCCAGACCGGGCGCAATTTCGCGGCCGGCATGTCCGGCGGCGTCGCCTATGTGCTGGACGAGGACAACAGCTTCAAGAAGCGCTGCAACCTCTCCATGGTCGATCTGGAGCCGGTGGAGGAGGAGGAAGACCTTCTCGAACGCCTGCACCACCATGGCGGCGACCTGGAGTTCAAGGGCCGCATCGACATCATGGAGGATATGGGCCACCACGATGAGGAGCGCCTGCACCAGCTCATCGCCAAGCACCTGCACTATACGGGCTCGGCGCGGGCGCAGGCGATCCTCGACAACTGGGCCGAATATCGCGGCAAGTTCGTCAAGGTGATGCCCGTCGAGTATCAGCGGGCGCTGCGCGAAATGGAGAAAATGCGCGGCCTGCAGGCGGCCGAATAGGCCCGCCTGCTCTCCCGCCGCGACGCGGCGGGGGGACATGGCCCTTCCGGTGGGCCACGGCTCGGTCGTGGCGCGGCTCTCTGCCGCGCCGCCATTTTCCAACTGGCATGTTTGATGTATCTGGCACCGGAGGTGGAATGCCTCCAAGGTGGCGGTGCTCCGCGAAAGAGGGCGCAATGGGCAAGGTTACGGGCTTTCTCGAAATCGATCGGCGCGAGGCGAAGTATCAGCCCGCTTCCGACCGCATTCGTCACTTCCGCGAATTCACCCTGCCCTTGCCGGATGCCGAGGTGGCCAACCAGGCCTCGCGCTGCATGGATTGCGGCGTGCCGTTCTGCCACGGCCCCAATGGCTGCCCGATCCACAACCAGATCCCGGACTGGAACGACCTCGTCTATCACGGCAATTGGGAAGAGGCGGCGCGCAACCTCCACTCCACCAACAACTTCCCCGAATTCACCGGCCGCATCTGCCCCGCCCCCTGCGAGGAAGCCTGCACGCTGAACCTCGAGGATGTGCCGGTCACCATCAAGACGGTCGAGCAGGCCATTGCCGACAAGGCGTGGAAGGCGGGCTGGATCAAGCCGGAGCCCGCCGCGCACAAGACCGGCCGCAAGGTCGCGGTGGTCGGCTCCGGCCCGGCCGGCCTTGCCGCCGCCCAGCAGCTCGCCCGCGCCGGGCACGAGGTGCATGTGTATGAGCGCGAGCCCAAGGCCGGCGGCCTGCTGCGCTACGGCATCCCCGACTTCAAGATGGAAAAGCACTATATCGACCGCCGCGTCGCGCAGATGCAGGGCGAGGGCGTCATTTTCCATTACGGCGTCAATGTCGGCGTCACCACGCCGCTGGACGAATTGCTGGAGGCCCATGACGCGGTGTTGATGTGCGGCGGCTCGGAAGCCCCGCGCGACCCTGCCCTGCCCGGCCAGGAGCTGGAAGGCGTGCACTACGCCATGCCCTATCTCGTCCAGCAGAACCGCCGTGTCGGCCATGAGGACGTTTCGCGCGAGCAGCCGATCCTCTCCGCCGGCAAGCATGTGGTGGTGATCGGCGGCGGCGATACCGCCTCCGACTGCGTGGGAACCTCGTTCCGCCAGGGCGCCCTCTCGGTACACCAGCTCGATATCCGGCCGGTGCCGCCGCTGAAGGAAGACAAGCTGGCCGTGTGGCCCTATTGGCCGACCAAGTTCCGCACCTCCTCCTCGCAGGCCGAGGGCGCGGACCGCGAATTCGCGGCAGCCACGCTCGGCATCGAGGGCAAGAAGGGCCGCGTGACGGCGGTGAAGTGCGCCCGCGTCGACGCCAAGCGCCAGCCCATTCCCGGCACCGAATTCTTCATCAAGGCCGATCTCGTCTTCATCGCGCTCGGCTTCGTCCACCCGCTGCGCGAGGGCATGCTGGAGCAGGAAGGCCTCGCCCTCGACAAGCGCGGCAATGTCGGCGCCAGCGATCTCGACTATGCCACCAGCGTGCCCAAGCTGTTCGCCGCCGGCGACATGCGGCGCGGCCAGTCGCTGGTGGTCTGGGCGATCCGCGAAGGCCGCCAGGCGGCGCAGTCGATCGACACCTTCCTGATGGGCAGCTCCGTCCTGCCGCGCTGAGGGTCGTCATGGCCGACAGCAACGCCGGCGGCGGGCCCTCCCCTGCGCCGGATTTCGTCTGGGCGCCACTGGTGCCCGAGCTCCTGGTGGCGAACCTCGCCGCCAGCCTTGTCTTCTGGCGCGATCTCTGCGGCTTCGAGATTGCCTATCGCCGCGACGAGGATGGCTTCGCCTACCTCGCGCGCGAAGGCGCGCAGCTGATGCTCGAAGAGCTAGGCGAGGGCCGGCAGTGGATCACAGGGCCTCTCGAAAAGCCCTTTGGCCGGGGCATCAATTTCCAGATCGCGGTACGTGTGGTGGAGCCGATCCTCGATGCGCTCGCCGTCGCGGGCTGGCCGCTCCACATGGCGCCGGAAGACAAATGGTATCGCGCCGGTGAGGACGAGGTCGGCGTGCGCCAGTTCCTGGTTCAGGACCCCGACGGCTATCTCATCCGCTTCTCGGCGAGCCTCGGCCGGCGGCCCCGCAGCTAGTCCTATTTCGCGGCGGGGTATGGAATTCAGGGCGTCGTCGCGCTCGGCAGCGGCGTCTGCGGCATGGCCGGCACCAGCGGCTCGGTCGGCTGCCCGGCGGGCCAGCGGAAATCGTCGGTCCGCCCCACCACCGGCGGCAGGGCCGCGCCATCCACCAGCACGCTCGCCGGCTCGGGCTTGCCCTCTTCCGCGGCAGCGGCCCGGCCGATATCGTTCACCGACGCGACGCTCGGGGCGCCGGCAAGCGTGCGGGCATTGCCCGCCGGCGCTCCGCCGGTGAGCATGATGATGGAGGGGCGCGCGTCGGCGGGATCGGCCGCCGCTGCCGGAATATCCTGGCCCGAGAGCAGGTCGTCGAGCTTCTGGTCGACGAAGAAGGCCAGCTTGCGTGCCCCCGCGCGGGTGAAGCCGACGCCGTCGGAGTTGCGCAGCCGGCGCCGCTGGCCATCGACCGCCGGGCCGGACATCATGAACTTGCCGTTCTCGTCGACGAACCCGTCCGTCACGTCCACGAAGATGAAGCCGCTGCGCTCGACCATTTCCTTGAGCAGGGCGTTGTAGCGGGCGATCTGCTCGCTGCGCACGCTATCCTCAACGGGGGGCAGGCCCACCACCACCACGGTGCGGCGCTGCAGCTTCAGGGCCAGCAGGAAATCCTCGAAGCGGCGGGAATAGAGGTCGCGCCAGCGCTCGTCGAACAATTCGGCCCGGCCGGCCGGGTCGTCGATCGCCTGCAGGTCATTGCCGCCGGCGAACACCACGATGACGTTGGCCTGGTCGTTGCCGGTCGGCAGCTGGCGCGCGGCGGCGATCAGGTCGACGCGTCGGCCCGGTGCGAAGCCCGCATCCGCCTCCGAACGGCTGACGACGGCGGCGGTCTCGCGGTCGGCGGCGAAGGCGTCCGCAAGCCCCTGCGCCAGCGTGCCGGCCTGCTCGTCACCGAACACCAGCACGACTTCCTTCACATCCCCGGAGGAGCCGCGCGCGTCGGCGACCGAGTCATACACCTTGCCGCGCGGATCGGCCGGCGGCTGCGCCACCACGGGCGGCGGCGGCGCGAAGACGGGCGCTTCGGAAGGCGGGCGCACGCGGCGGGGGCGGTTGTCATTGCCGCCGAACAGTTCGATCAGCGGCTGGAACGGCGACCAGCTGCGACGCGGCTCGGCGACCTGCGGCGCCGCACGCTGTTGCTGCTGTTGCTGGGGCCGTGCCTGCTGGCGCTGCTGCGGGCGTTGCTGCTGCTGGGAGGGGCGCGTGGCGGGCTGGCCGACATCGCCCGGGGGGCGGAACCAGTCGCTCTGCGCCTGCGCGAGCGAGCAGCCGGCGACCAGCGCGCCGGCCACGGCCAGCGCCTTCAGTCCGATCCGGTAGCCGTGCACGCGGCGCATGAGCCGTTTTCCCGATGGCAATCGCCTTGCACGGGTGAACCATTATCGCGGCTGTTTCAAGACCCGCGACGCAAGTCGCGGTATCAGGTGCCGCCGCGCAGGCTTTCCAGTACCTCGCCGCTCGCCATTCCGTCCGGCGGCAGTCCCGCCGCCACCTGATAGTCGCGTACCGCCGCCCGCGTCTGCGCGCCGATGGCGCCGTCATGCGCGCCGACATCGTAGCCGCGCGAGGCCAGGCGCTTCTGCAGCTCCGAACGCTCGTTGCGGGACAGCGCCCGCTGATCATCCGGCCAGGGCTGCACGAAGGGCCCGCCGCCGCGCAGGCGGTCGGCAAGGTGCCCGATGGCGAGCGCATAGGCGTCGGCCGGGTTGTAGCTGAGGATGGCCTTGAAATTGTCGGTCATCAGGAAGGCCGGGCCCTTGGCACCAGCGGGCAGGAGCAAATAGGCCGTTTCGTTGGCGTCCGGCATCGCCCGCCCCTCGGGGCGCTGAACCCCGAGCGCCGCCCATTCGCGCATCGGCTTGCGGACATTCTTGTCGGCGAGGAGATAATCGAAGCGCCGGGGAAGCACGACCTCGTATCCCCAGCTGCGCCCCGCCTGCCAGCCACCGCGCTTCAGCTTGTTGGCAGTCGAGCCCATGGCGTCGGCCACCGAATCGACGACGTTGCGATGCCCGTCGCCGTCGAAATCCACCGCGTCGCGCTGGAAGGCGGTGGGCATGAACTGGGTGAGGCCGAAGGCGCCGGCCCAGGAGCCGCGCAGATGCGTTTCGGGAATGTCGCCCCGGTCGACAATGCGCAGCGCGGCGACGAACTCGTCGCGGAAATAGGCCTTGCGGCGACCGACGCAGGCAAGCGTGCCCGTCGCCTCGATCACCGGATAGGAGCCGCGGGCGCTGCCGTAATTGGTCTCGATGCCCCAGATCGCCGCCACCACATAGCGGTCGACGCCATAGGTACGCTCCACCTGCGCGAACACGGCGGCGTTCTGCGCCATCGCCTCGCGGCCCTTGCGGATGCGGGTCTCGGAAACCAGCATGGTCACGTAGTCGCCGGCGGTGCGGGTGAATTCGGGCTGCGTCTGCAGCTTGTCCATGATGCCCATGTCCGGCTTCAGGCCGGCGGTGTAGCGTCGGAACCCGGCGGCCGAGACGCCGGCCGCGCGCGCCTTCGGCTCCAGCGCGGCGATGCAGCGGCTGAAATTCGCCTCGTCGCGGGCAAGAGCGGCGGGGGTCATGTCGGGATGGCCGGACGTGGAGGCCGGGGCGGCGGGGCGTGCCTGGGCCACGGGGCGCGGCGCGGTGGCGCGCGCCTGCGCCGGCGGCGCGGCGAAGGCGCCGGTGATGTCGTTCGAACCTGCGCAGCCGGCGAGGCCGAAGCAGACAATGGCGACGCCGGCAATGATGCCGGCATGCCCCCGGCCGGAGGCCGTGCGATGACTCATGACGCAACCCTAACGCAATTCAGGGCGATGATTAGGCAGGCCACGTGGTTTCGAGGCCGTTAACGCCACGGAATCTTCCCAAACGTCAGGCACTCCCGCCGTCGGTAAAAAATGAATGCCGTATCCGAACCTATTCGGTCATGTCAGCGTTATCCCGCCGGTGCATTGCCGGGAGCGAAGCGTTAAGCTCGCTACGTTACCAATTTCGCTCTTTCTGTCTGAACCTGCGTCATCAAAAGCGGCATATCTCCCCGATGGTAAAACCTATCCGCAAAGCGATCCTCCCCGTCGCCGGCCTCGGCACGCGGTTTCTGCCGGCCACCAAGGCCGTCCCGAAGGAAATGCTGACGGTGGTGGACCGCCCCGTCGTCCAGCATGTGGTGGACGAGGCCCGCGCGGCCGGCATCGAGCACATTGTCTTCGTGACCGGACGCAACAAGGGCGTCATCGAGGATCATTTCGATCGCCAATACGAGCTCGAAGACACGCTGCAGGAACGCGGCAAGATCCAGATGCTGGAGCGGCTGCGCGAGGAGACCATGGGTCCCGGCGCCACCAGCTTCACCCGCCAGCAATTGCCGCTCGGTCTCGGCCACGCGGTGTGGTGCGCGCGCGACATCATCGGCAACGAGCCCTTCGCGCTGCTGCTCCCCGACATGCTGCACAAGGCCAATAACGGCATGGGATGCCTCGCCCAGATGGCCGCGGCCTATGCGCGGACCGGCGGCGGCAACCATCTCGCGGTCTATGAAGTGCCGAGCGAGCAGACCGACCAATACGGCATTGTCGGCCTCGGCGAGGAAATGGCCGAGGGCGTGCACAAGATCGCCCGCATGGTTGAGAAGCCTAAACGGGACGTCGCGCCCTCCAACCTCGCCATTTCGGGCCGCTACATCCTGCAGCCGGAGATTTTCGATCTCCTCGCCACCCAGGAGCGGGGTGCCGGCAACGAAATCCAGCTCACCGACTCCATGCTGAAGCTGGCGCAGACGCAGGAATTCTACAGCGTCACCTTTGACGGCGCGATCTATGACTGCGGCTCCAAGCTCGGCTTCCTGATGGCCAACGTCGCCTATGCGCTGGACAACCCGGAAATCTCCGGCACCTTCCGCCCCGAGCTCGACGCGCTGCTGGCCAAGAGCTGACAGAGCGGGAGCGGACGGGCCGGAAGCTGACGGGCCGGGAGCTGAACCGCCGTCGGCACGCCATATGAAAAGGGCGCCTCGCGGCGCCCTTTTGGCTTGTTCGGCGCGGCGATCACGCGCGCCAGAAGTCGGCCGCCCCTTCCGGCAGTGTCCCCAGCAGCCTGTCGAACGCCTCAGTGTCCACATGCCGGCGTAGCGCCCGGGCAACGTCGACGAGGCAGGTGTCGGGCGCGAAATTATGGTGCTGGCGCAGCGCCTGCACCTCCCGCGTCAGGCTCGCCCGGTCGGTGAAGGGCAGGACCGGCTCGGCGAGGTCCCAGCGCGCGACAAAGATGGCGCGCACGAGCGGCGGCAACGTATCGGCAAAGTGCAGCGCCTGCTGCACCTTCAGCCGGCGGCGGAACGTGCGAAGCACACCCTCGACCATCGTGTAGGTCTGATTGCGGGTGGTGAGGCCCGATCCGTCGCGGGCATCGGCGAGAAACCGCTCGAAATCATCCGATGCGTGCTGCAGTTCCATCGGTATTGGCATGCGCGGTTTGCCTTCCCTCATGCAAGAAGGGCCCCGGCGAGGGGCCCTTCGGTGGTTCTGAACGATCACAAAGGCGAACGGGACCCGGTCGTCAGGCGGCTTCGTCCACCGTGCGGGCGCGGGTGTCGAACAGCAGTTCGTTCGCCCCGCGCTCCACCCGCACCGCGTCGCCATCCTTCACCGTGCCCGCGAGGATGCGGCCGGCCAGCGGGTCCTGCAGCAGCTTCTGGATGACCCGCTTGAGCGGGCGCGCACCATAGGCCGGGTCGTAGCCCTTCTCGGCAAGGAAGTCCCGCGCCTCGGGGGTGATCTCCAGCGCGATCTTGCGCTCCTCCAGCAGCTTCTCCAACCGCTTGACCTGAATGTCGACGATGGCGCCCATCTGGTCGCGGCGCAGCCGGTGGAACAGGACGATCTCGTCGACCCGGTTGAGGAATTCCGGGCGGAAGTGCGAACGCACCACCCCCATCACTTCCTCGCGCACCGCCTCGCTGTCCTCGCCGTCGGGCTGGTTCACCAGATATTCGGCGCCCAGATTCGAGGTCATGATGATCAGCGTGTTGCGGAAATCGACCGTGCGGCCCTGCCCGTCCGTCAGCCGCCCATCGTCCAGCACCTGCAGGAGGACGTTGAACACGTCCGGATGCGCCTTCTCGATCTCGTCGAACAGCACCACCTGGTAGGGCCGGCGCCGCACCGCCTCGGTGAGGGCGCCGCCCTCCTCATAGCCGACATAGCCGGGAGGCGCGCCGATGAGCCGGGCGACCGAGTGCTTCTCCATGTATTCCGACATGTCGAGGCGCACGAGCGCGGTGTCGTCGTCGAACAGGAACGAGGCCAGCGCCTTGGTCAGCTCGGTCTTGCCGACGCCGGTGGGGCCGAGGAAGATGAACGAGCCGATCGGCCGGTGCGGGTCCTGAAGCCCGGCCCGCGCGCGGCGGACCGCAGTCGAGACGGCCTCCACGGCCTCCTTCTGGCCGACCACACGCTTGGACAGCATGTCCTCCATGCGCAGCAGCTTCTCCTTCTCGCCCTCCAGCATCTTGTCGACGGGAACGCCGGTCCAGCGCGAGACGACGCCGGCGATGTGGTCGGGCGTCACCGCCTCCTCCACCATGCCGGCGGCCTTGGAGCCGTCATGCGCCTCCACCTCGGCGAGCTTCTTCTCCAGCGCCGGGATGGTGCCATAGGCGAGCTCGCCCGCCTTCTGGTACTC
Source organism: Ancylobacter sp. (assembly GCF_965279025.1). Taxonomy (NCBI): domain Bacteria; kingdom Pseudomonadati; phylum Pseudomonadota; class Alphaproteobacteria; order Hyphomicrobiales; family Xanthobacteraceae; genus Ancylobacter; species Ancylobacter sp. The sequence continues at coordinate 154,509 of NZ_OZ257132.1, forward strand.
GCCCGAGCGCTGGGCGATGGCGAGGTCGGCGCGCGCCTTCTCGAGATCGCTCTTGATCTTCTGCGCGTCGCCCAGCTTCTCCTTCTCCGCCTTCCAGCGCGAGGTGATGGAGGCAGACTGCTCCTCGAGATTGGCGAGTTCCTTTTCCAGCTTCTTCAGCCGGTCCTTGGAGCCGGAATCGCTTTCCTTCTTCAGCGCCTCCTGCTCGATGCGCAGGCGCACGATCTCGCGGTCGATGCTGTCGAGTTCCTCGGGCTTGGAATCCACCTGCATGCGCAGGCGCGAGGAGGCCTCGTCGACGAGGTCGATCGCCTTGTCGGGCAGGAAACGGTCGGTGATGTAGCGGTTCGACAGCGTCGCCGCCGCCACCAGCGCGGAATCAGTGATGCGCACGCCGTGATGCAGCTCGTACTTCTCCTTGATGCCGCGAAGGATGGAGATGGTATCCTCCACCGTCGGCTCTGCGACGAAGACAGGCTGGAAGCGGCGGGCGAGCGCGGCGTCCTTCTCGATATATTTGCGGTACTCGTCGAGCGTGGTAGCGCCGACGCAGTGCAGCTCCCCGCGCGCCAGAGCCGGCTTGAGCAGGTTCGAGGCGTCCATGGCGCCTTCGGTCTTGCCGGCACCGACAAGGGTGTGCAGCTCGTCGATGAACAGGATGATGCCGCCGTCGGCCGCCTGCACTTCCGACAGCACGCTCTTCAGCCGCTCCTCGAACTCGCCGCGATATTTCGCGCCGGCGATGAGCGAACCCATGTCGAGCGAGAGCAGGCTCTTTTCCTTGAGGCTCTCGGGTACGTCGCCATCGACGATGCGCAAAGCCAGACCCTCGACGATCGCCGTCTTGCCGACGCCGGGCTCGCCGATGAGCACCGGATTGTTCTTGGTGCGGCGGGACAGCACCTGGATGGTGCGGCGGATTTCCTCGTCGCGACCGATCACCGGGTCGAGCTTGCCCTCGCGGGCCGCCTCGGTGAGGTCGCGGGCATATTTCTTCAGCGCGTCATAGGCGTTCTCGGCCGTGGCGCTGTCGGCCGTGCGGCCCTTGCGCAGCGTCTCGATGGCGGCATTGATCTTCTGCGGCGTGGCACCGGCCTTGGCGAGAATCTTGCCCGCCTCGCTGTCCTTTTCCAGCGCGAGGGCCAGCAGCAGCCGCTCAACGGTGACATAGCCGTCGCCGGCCTTCTTCGCCGCCTGCTCGGCCGCCTCGAAGACGCGCGCCATGGCCGGCGCGAGATAGACCTGCCCGGCACCGGAACCCTGCACCTTGGGCAGCTTCTTCAGCGCCGCCTCGGTATCGGCGAGCACGATGCGGGCATCGCCGCCGCTGCGGGTGATCAGGCCCGCGCACAGGCCCTCCGGGTCATCGAGAAGCACCTTGAGCAGATGCTCGGGCGTGAACTGCTGGTTGCCCTCACGCAGGGCAAGCGACTGGGCGGACTGGACAAATCCGCGCGCGCGCTCGGTGTATATCTCGAAATTCATGTCTCAAAGCCTCCTGGCCCCCCGTCCGCCCGGAACGGCACGAACGGTCACGTGGGACGACGGCGCCCGTATCCCGGCCACCGCAACGGATCCCGTTGTGGCGATCCGTCCGTCTTCATGTAGTGTGGCTTATCGGCAACGGAAGGGCGTTGCGCAGCATCAAGCGCGGATTTTCCTCACGCACCCGCCGGCTCGGGCAGCGGCACGGTTCCGCCACGGCGTGAGCCGGTTCCACCCGGGCAACCGCCGATGAAGTAGGCGCCGGCCGCGAGCAGCGCCACGCCGCCCAGCACGAGGAAGGCGGTGGGGTAGCCGAGTTGCTGCGCCACCACGCCGCCGAGCAGGGTGGAGAGGGAGGCGCCGATGCCCTGCGCGGTCATCACGAAGCCCAGCCCGAAATTGAAGCGCCCGGACCCGGCGAGGATGCGCGCCACCACGCCGGGAGTCGCCACGCCGAGCAGGCCGGCGCCGACGCCGTCCAGAAGCTGGACCGGAACGAGCGCCCAGAACGCCCCGTAATGCACCGCCGCCGCCGCGATGACGCCGCGAACAGGCAGCGCCGCCAGCGCCAGCAGCAGGACGAGGCGGTAGCCGCGCTGCTGGCCCAGCTTCGCCGCGATCAGCGCCATCGGTATCATTGCCGCCTGCGCCACCACCACGGTGGTCGCGGTGAGCGCGCTGGGGTCGGCGCCGGCGGTCGCCACCATGGCCTGGCCGAACAGCGGCAGCATCGCCGCATTGCCCAGATGGAACAGGCCGAAGGTGATCGCCGCCGTGACCAGTGCCGGCTCGCGCAGCAGCCCGCCAATGCTTTCCCGGCCGGGCCGGGCCTCGCCGGCCACCGTCGGTGTCGAAGCGCCGCCCCGCGCCGCTTCGTGGTCGATGGCGTCGGCCGGAATCATCAGCGCGGACAGGGCGCCGAGCACCGCCATGGCGCCGAGCAGCGCGAACACCGCGGGCAGCCCGAACCACCAGCCGAGCACGCCGGCCAGCACCGCGGCAAGGATGTTGCCGGCGTGGTTGAAGGCTTCGTTGCGGCCCAGCTGGTGGTCGAAGCCCGCCGGCCCGACCAGCCCGAGCGTGAGGCCGGCAATGGCCGGCAGCAGCACAGCGGCAGCGATGCCGTTGACCGCCTGCGCCACCGCCACCGCGCCGAAATTGGGCAAAGCCAGGATGGTCATCGACGCGGCGAGAATCGCCGCCGAACCGATGACGATGATTGCCCGCTTGGCCCGGCTGGCATCGACGAGCGCGCCCATCGGCATGGTGGCGGCCATGCCGGCGAGGCCGCCCAGCGTCATGACGAGGCCGATCTCGGAGGGGCTCCAGCTCTTTTCCTGCAGGAACACGCCGAGAAACGGCCCGAGCCCGTCACGCACATCCGCGAGGAACAGGTTCAGCGCCGCAAGTGCCGCGAGCGGGGAGAGCAACGCGACCGTGGAGGGCGATGAGCGCATGGGCGACAATCCTGAGGTGATATCGCACCGATAAGTCGCCGCCGCTCGGCCGGTTCCGGCCGGGTCGCGTCATTTTGCTGGTGGCGTCACGCTAGGCTTCCGGCCGCCGCTGCGCCAGCATCATGTAGTTGACCGAAAGGTCACCGGAGCGGCGCCAGTCATTGGCCAGCGGGTTGAACACCACGCCCTCGCGAGCGACCACCTCAAGGCCCCCGGCCTCCAGCGCGCCCTGCAATTCCTCCGGGGTGACGAAGCGCTTCCAGTCATGCGTGCCTTTCGGCAGCCAGCCCAGCACATATTCGGCGCCGACGATGGCGAGGGCGAAGGAGCGCTTGGTGCGGTTCAGCGTCGCGGCAAACAGCAGGCCGCCCGGCTTCACCATCTCCGCCGCGCGGGAGAGGAACAGGTCGACATCGGCCACATGCTCCACCACCTCCATCGCCATCACCACGTCGAATCGCTCGCCGGTATCGGCCAGCGCCTCGGCGGTGGTCGCGCGGTAGTCGACGGCGACGCCGCTCTCTTCGGCGTGCAGCGCGGCGATGCGTACATTGCGTTCGGCCGGATCGATGCCGACCACCGACGCGCCCATGCGGGCCAGCGGCTCGCTGAGCAGGCCGCCGCCGCAGCCGATGTCGAGAAGGCGCAGCCCCTCGAGCGCGCGGATGTCGCGCGGGTCGCGGCCGAAATGGGCGGTGATCTTCTCGCGCAGCCAGGCCAGCCGAACCGGGTTGAACGTGTGCAGCACGCGCATCTTGCCGCGCGGGTTCCACCATTCGGCGGCGAGTGCGGCGAAGCGCTCGACCTCGCGCGGATCGACGGTGGTGGCGGTTGCGGTCATCGACGCCTCGTCTTCGCTCGGCCATGCCGAGAGGGATTCCAAGCTCGCGCGACGGCGTTGCGGGCGCGGCGCGAGGTGGATATGTATACGCGCCTTTTGGGCCGGGAGCCCACCTCCTCCCGCCCGGCCCCACAGAAGAACACGGTACGGTTTCCCGCAATGGCACGTCTGGTGATGAAGTTCGGCGGCACGTCGGTCGCCAACATTGAGCGCATTCGAATCGTCGCGCGGCACGTCAAACGGGAAGTGGAGGCCGGCCACCAGGTTGCCGTCGTGGTGTCCGCCATGGCCGGAAAGACCAATGAATTGGTCGGCTGGTGCCGCGAGGCCGCCATGCTGCACGACGCGCGCGAATATGACGCCCTCGTCGCTTCCGGCGAACAGGTGACCTCGGGCCTGCTGGCCATCGTGCTGCAGGACATGGGCATTCCGGCCCGCTCCTGGCTCGGCTGGCAGCTCCCCATCTCCACCGACGATTCGCATGGCGCCGCGCGCATTCTCGACGTGAATGGCGAGGAGATCATCAATCGCTTCGCGCAGGGCGAAGTGGCTGTTATCGCCGGGTTCCAGGGCATCCATTTGCCGTCCGGCCGCCTCACCACGCTCGGGCGCGGCGGCTCGGACACCAGCGCGGTGGCGGTCGCCGCCGGCATCAAGGCCGACCGCTGCGACATCTATACCGACGTCGACGGCGTCTACACCACCGATCCGCGCATCGTTCCCAAGGCGCGCCGGCTGGAGAAGGTCGCCTTCGAGGAAATGCTGGAAATGGCGTCGCTCGGCGCCAAGGTTCTTCAGGTGCGCTCGGTCGAGCTCGCCATGGTACACAAGGTGCGTACCTTCGTGCGCTCCAGCTTCACCGATCCGGACGCCCCGGAACTCAAGACCGCCGGCGACCCGCCCGGCACACTGATTTGCGACGAGGAGGAAATCGTGGAGAGTGAAGTCGTCACCGGCATCGCCTTCGCCCGGGACGAAGCCCAGGTCAGCATCCGTCACGTGCCGGACCAGCCCGGCATCGCGGCCAATGTGTTCGTGCCGCTCGCGGAAGCAAACATCAATGTCGACATGATCGTCCAGAATATCTCGGCCGAGGGCTTCACCGACATCACCTTCACCGTGCCGACCGCCGATTTCGAGCGCGCCAAGGCGGCGCTCTCCGCCGTGCGCGACGAGATCGGCTTCCAGAGCATCGAGGGCGCCACGGATGTCGTGAAGGTCTCGATCATCGGCATCGGCATGCGTTCGCACGCCGGCGTCGCGGCGCGCGCCTTCAAGGCCCTGTCCGAGCGCGGCATCAACATCCGCGCCATCTCCACCTCCGAGATCAAGATCTCGGTGCTGATCGACGCCGCCTATACCGAGCTTGCCGTGCGAACGCTGCATTCGGTATACGGGCTGGACGCCTGACGTCAGGCAACGACGCGGCGCGAGTCGCGCCGACTTAGGTAAAGCTCCGGGACAGCGGCTCCCGGAAACCGAGGACGGCCAATGCGTGGCGCGCTCGGCGGCCCGCGCGTGCTTTTGAGGCGTCTCCGCGAGGTCATGGCGGAGCCGGTGAGCGCGCAGGACCGCCTCGACAAGATCGTGGTACTGATCGCGGCCAACATGGTGGCCGAGGTGTGCTCGGTCTATGTGCTGCGCGTCGACGGCACGCTTGAGCTCTACGCCACCGAGGGCCTGAACCGCACCGCCGTGCATCTGACGGTGATGCGCATCGACGAAGGCCTGGTGGGCACCGTCGCCCGCGAGGCAGAGCCGATCAGCCTGTCCAACGCCCAGGCGCATCCCGCCTTCTCCTACCGGCCGGAGACGGGCGAGGAAATCTACCACTCCTTCCTCGGCGTGCCGATCCTGCGGGCCGGCAACACGCTCGGCGTGCTGGTGGTGCAGAACCGCGCCCACCGCTCCTATACCGAGGAGGAGATCGAGGCCCTCCAGACCACCGCGATGGTGCTGGCCGAGATCATCGCCTCGGGCGAACTCACCGCCATGGCGCTGCCCGGCGCCGAGCCGGCCGCCCGCCGGCCGCTGCACCTCAAGGGGCTCGCGCTTTCGGAAGGCATCGGCCTCGGCCACGTGGTGCTGCACGAGCCGCGTATCGAGGTCACCAAGGTCATCGCCGACGACCTGCCCGCCGAGCTGAAGCGCATCGACGGGGCGGTGGAGACGCTGCGCGCCTCGATCGACACGATGCTGGCGGACGAGGGCGTCGCCCGCGTCGGCGAGCACCGCGAGATCCTCGAAGCCTACCGCATGTTCGCCCATGATCGCGGCTGGATCGGCCGCATGCGCGAGGCAGTCATGACCGGCCTCACCGCCGAGGGTGCGGTGGAGCGCGTGCAGTCGGACACCCGCGCCCGCATGCTGCGCATGACCGATCCCTATCTGCGCGAGCGGATGCACGATCTCGACGATCTGGCCAACCGCCTGCTGCGCCAGCTCACCGGCCGCTCCGCCGGCTCGGACCATGATCGGCTGCCCGACAATGCGGTCATCGTCGCCCGCAACATGAGCCCGGCGGCGCTGCTGGACTATGACCGCACCCGCATTCGCGGCCTTGTGCTCGAAGAAGGCGCGGCCACCAGCCATCTCACCATCGTCGCCCGGGCGCTCGGCATCTCCGCCGTCGGCCACATGGAGAATGTCGTCGGCCAGGTCGACGCCGGCGACGCCGTCATCGTCGATGGCGTCAGCGGCGAGGTGCATATCCGCCCGCCCGCCGAGGTCGAGAACGCCTATGCCGACAAGGTGCGGTTCCGTGCCAAGCGGCTGGAGCGCTATGCCGCGCTGCGCGATGTGCCGACCGTCACCAGGGATGGCATCCCGATCGAGCTGCACCTCAATGCCGGCCTGCTCGTCGACCTGCCGCATATCGAGGAGACCGGCGCGACCGGCATCGGCCTGTTCCGCACCGAACTGCAGTTCATGATCGCCTCCGCCTTTCCGCGCACCAATGAGCAGCTCAAGCTCTACCGCTCGGTGCTGGACGCGGCGGGCGAACGCCCGGTGGTGTTCCGCACCCTCGACATCGGCGGCGACAAGGTGCTGCCCTATATGCGGGCGATCGAGGAGGAGAACCCGGCGCTGGGCTGGCGCGCGATCCGCCTCGGCCTCGACCGGCCCGGCCTGCTGCGCAGTCAGATCCGCGCGCTGCTGCGCGCCGCCACCGGCCGCGAGCTGCGCCTCATCTTTCCAATGGTGTCGGCGGTGGAGGAATATGACCGCGCCCACCATATCGTCGAGCGCGAGCTGACCCATCTGCGCCGGCACGGCCACGGCCTGCCCGAGCGGGTGCTGGTGGGGGTGATGCTGGAAGTGCCGGCCCTGCTGTTCCAGCTCGACCTGCTGTTCAGCCGGGTGGACTTCGCCTCCGTCGGCTCCAACGACCTCGTGCAGTTCCTCTACGCCGCCGATCGCGGCAATTCGCGCGTCGCCGACCGCTTCGACCCGCTGGCCCCGGCGGCGCTGCGGGCGCTGAAGATGATCATCGACAAGGCCGCCGAATACGGCAAGCCGGTGACGCTGTGCGGCGAGCTGGCCTCGCGCCCGCTGGAAGCGCTGGCGCTGGCCGCCATCGGCTATCGCAAGCTGTCCGTCTCGCCGGCGTCCTATGGGCCGGTGAAGGCGATGCTGCTGGAGCTCGATCTCGCGGCCGCCTCCGCCTTTGTCGCGCCGCTTCTGGGCATCACCGGCGAAGTACACTCGCTGCGCCCGCAACTCGCCGCCTTCGCCCAGAAGGCGGGCCTGCCGCTGTGAGTGCCGCTACGTGACCGCCCTGCCCGATGCCCGGCTCGACCAGTTGCTCGCCCGCCACGCGGAGATCGAGCATGCGCTGTCGGGAAGCCCGGAGGCGGAAACCTATGTCCGCCTGTCGCGCGAATTCGCCGACCTTTCCCCCCTTGTTGAACGCGTGAAGGAATTGCGGCGCGCCGAGCGCCAGCTCAGCGAGGCCCGCACCCTTGCTGCCGACACGGCGGGCGACCGCGAGATGGCGGCCATGGCGCAGGAAGAGGCGCACACGCTGGAGGAGGAGGTCGAAACCCTCTCCCGCGCGGTGCGGCTCGCCTTGCTGCCCAAGGACGCGATGGATGAGCGCGGCGTCATCCTCGAAGTGCGCGGCGGCACGGGCGGCGACGAGGCGGCGCTGTTCGCGGGCGACCTGTTCCGCATGTATGAGCGCTTCGCCGCCCTCAATGGCTGGTCGGTCGAGGTGCTGTCGATGACCGAGGGCGGCGCCGGCGGCTTCAAGGAAATCGTCGCCGGGCTGCACGGCAGCGGCGCCTATGCCAAGCTCAAATTCGAATCCGGCGTCCACCGCGTGCAGCGCGTGCCGGACACCGAAGCCTCCGGGCGTATCCACACCTCCGCCGCGACGGTGGCGGTGCTGCCCGAGGTCGAGGATGTCGACATCGACATCAATGAGAGCGACCTGCGCATCGACGTGTTCCGCGCCTCCGGCGCCGGCGGCCAGCACGTCAACAAGACCGAGAGCGCGGTGCGCATCACCCATATTCCCACCGGCACCGTCGTCGCGGTGCAGGACGAGCGCTCGCAGCACAAGAACAAGGCCCGCGCCATGGGCATGCTGCGGGCGAAGATCTACGAGGCCGAGCGCGAGAAGCGCGACAGCGCGCGCGCCAATGAGCGCAAGGTGCAGGTCGGCTCCGGCGACCGTTCCGAGCGCATCCGCACCTATAATTTCCCGCAGGCGCGCGTCACCGACCACCGCATCGGCCTCACCCTGCACAAGCTGCCGGAGATCCTCGCCGGCGACGCGCTGGGCGAACTCGTCGACGCGCTGACGACCGAATATCAGGCGGCACTGCTCGCCGAGGCGGAAAGCAGCGGCTGGGGCGAACGGTGATTTCCCGCGGCGACCTCCTGCGCGAGATTGCCGCAGGCTTTGCCGCGGCAGAGATGGAAGTGCCCGACCGGGAGGCACGCGCGCTGCTCAAGCTGGGCCTCCATCTCACGGATCTCGACCTCGTCGCCCGTGCCGAGACACCCGTGGCGGATGACGACGCCGAGGCGATGCGCGTGCTGGCGGGCCGCCGCCGGAACGGTGAACCGCTCGCCCGGCTGGTGGGGCGGCGCGAGTTCTGGAGCCTCGACTTCACGCTGGCGCCCGAGACGCTGGTGCCGCGCCCGGAGACCGAAACGCTGGTCGAGGCGGTGCTCGCCCTCTACCCCGAACGGCATGCTCCGCTGCGCATCCTCGATCTCGGCACCGGCAGCGGCGCCCTGCTCGCGGCGCTTCTGAGCGAGTATCCGTCCGCGCGCGGCCTCGGCGTGGACCTGTCGCTGGGGGCGGCCCGGCAGGCGCGGAAAAACCTTGTGGCATTGGGGCTTGGCGCCCGCTCGATGGTGATCGTCGGGTGCTGGGCGGAGGCGCTCGGCGGGGGCTTCGATCTCGTGGTCTCCAATCCGCCTTATATTCCCAGCACCGATATCGCGGCGCTCGACCGGGAGGTGCGCGAACACGACCCGCTTCTCGCCCTGGATGGGGGCCCGCGAGGCCTCGACGCCTACCGCGTCCTCGCACGCGCCCTGCCCGGCCTGCTTGTCCCGGGCGGACGTGCGGTGCTGGAACTCGGGATCGGGCAGGAAGAGGATGTGGCGGCGCTGCTTGCTGCGGCCGGACTTCCCGCCGACGGTGCCGCCCGGCGCGACCTCGCCGGAATCGCACGCGCCATCGTGACCGGGCCGGCCCGGCTTTGATGGCAGTGCAGCAAAAAAGGGCTTGGAACGAGATACCGAACCGATTAGTGTCGTCTGTAGGAATCGTCCTGAGACATCATCTGCCTTTTGGTGATTTGACTGCCGGTCGCTCCTCGACCCGAGCGGCCGTGCTCGTCGCCGGCAGACGCATTCTGAACCTTTCGGAAGGCCGGGATGCAAACCGTTTCAAAGGGGCGAACGCTCCAAGAGTTTATCAGCGCGGTTTCGGTTGCGCGATGAAACATGGGGTCGGCTGCAGCGCAAAAGCGCGCGCCGGGTCCAGGCCGGAGAAATGCGGCCAGGACGGATCGTTGTCGGCATGGCCGGCGGCGAAGCATCTTCGAGATGCGCTCCCATGGAAGAAGCCTGATGGTCGACGGCGACCTGTGGCACGACTGGAACCTCGCGGTTCCGGCCTGCGGCAGCCTTGTCCCGACTGATGGCGAGATTTCCCGCCGTGCCGTTACCAAAGGCCTTGGGCCGAAGGAGCGGAACTGCGGACACATTGGTGATTGACCCGCCTGCACGGCACCGACCGGGGTTCGCCCCGCCAACGGCCTTTCGGCACCAGAGACCAGCTCGATGCGAAATAATAACCAGCAGAAGCGTATGCGTAGCCGCAACAACAACAATAATGGTGGCGGCGGCAATCGTCGGAGCCAAAACCCGCTGACCCGGGTTTACGAGTCAAACGGACCGGACGTGAAAGTGCGCGGCACCGCGCAGCATGTCGTCGAGAAATACCAGCAGCTCGCGCGGGATTCACAGGCCACCGGCGACTATGTGGCGGCGGAGAACTATCTCCAGCACGCCGAGCACTATTACCGGATCATCGCCGCCGCGCAGGCGCAGTTCGGCGTGCAGGGCCAGCCCTACCAGCGCACGGATGACGAGGATTTCGACGAGGACATGGAGGAAGGCAGCGCCGACGCGCAGCCGGCGTTCCAGCCCCGCGAACAGCAGGCGCCGCGTGACGGCGGCCAGCGGGACAATGGGCAACGCGACAATGGTCCGCGCGAGGGCGGCCAGCGCGACATTGTCCAGCGTGAGGGTGGCCCCCGCGAAGGCCAGCGCGACTTCTTCCGCGACCGCGACAACCGCCGCGACAATCGCGATCGCGGGCAGGATCGAAACCTGGACCGTAATCAGGATCGAAGCCAAGACCGCAATCAGGAGCGCGCACCGGAACGCAGCCAGGAGCGCGATCGTGGCGATCGCCCGGACCGCGACCGGGCGGACCAGCCGCGCGAGAGCCGCTGGGGACGCGACAACCGCCCCTATCGCGATCGCGACAATCGCGACAACCGTGCTCCCCGCGAAAATGGTGAAGCCGGCTACCGTGACCCTGCCCAGCAACCGCAGCCGCGCCTCGGGCCGGATGTGGAAGCCGAGATTGGCCTCCCCGCCTTCATCACCCAGAGCGGTGGCGCGACGCCCGTAACGCCGGCGCCGGCGCGCAAGGCGGAAGCCCCGGTTGAGGCCGCCGAGCCCCGCTCGGCCGCTCCTGCCGTCACCGCATCGCCCGAAGCCGCTCCGGTGGAGGTGGCGCCCGCCGCCGAAGCACCGGCGCCGAAGACCTCCAGCCGCTCTCGCGCGGCAAAGCCGCCGGTGGCAGCCGTGCCCGAGGAAGCCGTCGCCGAGGACGGCGAGGCCCGCGCCCCGCGCACCCGCCGCCGCCGCTACCGCCGCAGCGAGACCGAAGGCGAAGGCTCTGAGCCCGCCACGGCGGACGTCGCCGAATAAGCCGGCGACGAAACCAAGCTTCCAACATGAAAAAGGCCCGGCTCAGCCGGGCCTTTTTTGTAGCATCCACTCAGCATGGGCCGAGGTCGGCGCCGGGCCGGCGGCTCAGACGGTAATCCGCACCGAATCCCCGTCGGCAATGAGCCCGCCCTGTTCGATCTCGGCGAAGATTCCGCAATCGGTGTGCCCGAAGGTGCGCATCAGCGTCCCCGGCACGTCCAGATCGCGCTTGGCCGTTTCCGGGTCCACATTTGTCGCCGCACAGCGGAAGATGCGCTGGGTGACCTTGAGCCGGACCTGGTTGCCGACCTCGATCGTATGGCCGACGAGGTCGAACTCCTCCCACGGCTCCATGCCGTCGAGATAGAGATTGCCGCGAAAACGCAGCGGGTCCACCGGCTGGCCGATAATCTCGCCAAGCGCCCGGCAGCTCGCCAGATTGATCAGCGAGATGTAGCCTTCGGTCGTGTCCACGAAGCGGAAATCCTGCGGCGCGGCCAGCACGCGCGGCGCGCCGCGCAGCTCGTAGCGGGAATAGCGCTGGAAGAACGCCTCGATCGCCTCCCGGCCTTCGGGCGTGTCGAGCTTGCCGCGCACGACCTCGGCCCCCTCGTGACGGATCACCAGTTCGGCGGTGGCGTCCTCGAAACGGGCATCGAGCGCGGCCAGGCGCTCATTGCGCATCAGCATCAGGAACTTGATCTTCGGCTGGAAGGCCGGCGCTTCCGGGATGAAGCCGGAGGGGCCGTTCTCGATGGCATAGAGCCGGTCGCCGGGAAAATACTTCCCTGCCTCCAGTTCCACCACCTCCAGCCGCTCGGGCGTCAGGCCTTTCACGGGGTAACGGTAGATGGAATCGATACTGGCGAAGCTGAGCGACTTCGCTGCCTCCGTCGCAGTGATGGAAAGATCGGCATCTTCGGTCGATTCGCTCGTCATGCCTCACCATATCGGCTTGCGGCGCCCGCGTCAGCCGGAGAGGCGTCGCAGGGCCCGCCCCACAGGCACCAGCCCGGCCCGTGTTTTGCCTGTCGCATTTTGGGCTTTTCCTCGGAGGGCGAATCCGTGTCAATCATCGGCTGGTTCCCTTGCCGGTAACAGATAGGAGGGGGTCATGCCGCGGCTCTTCACCGCCCTCGAAATCCCGAGCGACGTCGCCGAGCATCTGTCGATGCTGCGCGGCGGTCTTCCCGGCGCTCGCTGGATCAGCCCGGAATTCTACCATGTGACGCTGCGCTTCATCGGCGATGTCGACCATGTGGTCGCCCGTGACGCCGCCGCCGCGCTCGACGAGATCGAACGCTTCGGCTTCGACCTCACCTTGTCGGGCGTCGACCAGTTCGGAAATCACAAACCGCACTCGATCTTTGTCGGGGTGAAGGCGAACCAGGAGCTGAACGACCTGCAGGCCGAGCACGAGCGGGCGATGAAGCGGATCGGGCTTCCCCCGGAGGGCCGCAATTTCCGCCCGCACGTCACGCTGGCGCGGCTGCGCGACGCCGCCCCCCGGCAGGTGGCGGATTATCTCGCTCTGCGCGGCTATTTCCGCAGCGAGACCTTTCAGGTCTCCCGCTTCGTCCTCTACTCCTCGCGCGATTCGGTTGGCGGCGGGCCGTACCGGCTCGAGGCGGCCTATCCGCTGATGTGACCACGAGGATGTTGCGAAAACGCACGGGGGCAACCATGTCACGCCTAAGGCCGGCCGTCCTTGTGCCTGTCCGGAGAGCGAGATGATCCACCGATCCGACCCTTCCTTCGATCTCGACGACATCGAAATCCCCGCCGCCGGCGCCGAGGAGGAAGCGCGGGTGCGCGCGCGTTTCTGGCCGAAGCTGGCGGCGACATTGTCGCGCGTCCCTTTCGCCGAGGACGCTGCCGCCGCCTATTATTGCGCACTGGACAGCCAGACGCCGACCCGGGTGCGTGCCCTGCTGTTCGGCGCGCTTGGCTATTTCCTGCTGCCCACCGATGCGGTGCCGGACATCTTCGTCGGCCTCGGCTTCACCGACGATGCCGCCGTGCTCGCCACCGCGCTCAACCTTCTCGCCAGCCATATCGGCGCCGACCATCGCGCTGCGGCGCGGGCAGCCCTGGCGCGGTTGCGCGGCGCCTGACGCCATGCGGGCGGCGATGGTATCGTGCGGGCTGGGGATCGCGGGAAATTCGCCCGCTCTGCCATCAATTCGCCGCCCGTCTTCAGCCATTTAAGCGACAAAGCCATCCTATCGGGACGCCAAGGGTTCACAGCCGCGACTCGCGCGGATATCCCTGATGCGGCTTGAGCGGAGAATCACGCGGGCCGCCTCGGCGGCCGACGATACGGAGGACGGAGACCATGGCACGACGCACCGTGCGCGCGGCGCTCGCCGGCTTGGCACTGGCGATGATCGGAACAGTCGGCGCCAGTGCTCAGGGTGCGCCCAAGCTCGTCGGCCAGTTCGGTGACTGGGGGGTCTATCTGGATACGAGCGGCAGCGGCAAGATCTGCTATGCCCTGTCGCAACCCAAGACCCGCATGCCGGCCGGCCTCAAGCGCGACCCTGCCTATTTCTTCATCTCCACCCGCACCGCCGAGAATGTGAAGGGCGAAGTCAGCGTCATCATGGGCTTCGCGCTCAAGGAGGGCACCGACGCCGTGCTCACCATCGGGACCGCCAATTTCGAGCTTTATACCCGCGGCACCGGCGCCTGGGTCCGCAATGTCGCCGAGGAAACACGCCTCGTCGACGCCATGCGCAAGGGCCGCGACGTGGTGGTGAAGAGCACGTCCCTGCGTGGAAACGTCACTACCGACACCTACTCGCTGAGCGGCATTTCCGCGGCCGTCGACCGTGCCGCGCAGGAATGCCGCTGATCGACAAGCGCCCACGCTAGACGCCGCCGAACCGGAGGCCGCAGACAGGCATATTGCCCGGGCGGCCCCGGATGCCTGACCAGATGATGGCGGCCGCTGCCTGCGACCGCTCCCGTAGCGCCAATCTTCGAGGTCACCATGCCCGCCGAACTGCGGCTCATCCCTTGCCTGGCCGACAATTACGCGGTGCTGCTGCGCGACCCCGTGACGGAGGCGACCGCCGTCATCGACGTTCCGGAGGTGGCGCCCGTGCTCGCCGCGCTGGAGCGGGAGGACTGGACGCTGACGCACATCCTCGTCACCCACCACCACACCGACCATATTGCGGGCGTGGAAGCGCTGAAGGAGCGTTTCGGCGCCACGGTCATCGGGCCGAAGGCAGAGCGTGACACCATCCCCGGCCTCGACTTCGCCGTGGTGGATGGCGACCCGGTCGCGGTGGGCGGGCTGGTGGGGCGGGTGATGGAAACGCCCGGCCATACCAAGGGCCATATCGTCTTCCTGTTCGAGGAGGAGCGCCTGCTGTTCTCGGGCGACACGCTGTTTGTCATGGGCTGCGGCCGCCCCTTCGAGTGCGACCCGCCGGTGCTGTGGGAATCGCTCGCCCGCCTGCGCACACTGCCCGACGACATCTCGGTGTATTGCGGGCACGAATACACGCTCTCCAATGCCCGCTTCGCGCTCAGCGTCGACCCGGACAACGCCGCCGTCGCCGCCCGGCTGGAAGAGGTCGAGATCCTGCGCGCACAGGGCAAGCCGACACTTCCCACCACGATTGGTGCGGAGAAGGCGACGAACCCCTTCATGCGGGCGGACGACCCCGAGCTTGCCGCCCGCATCGGCCTGCCGGGCGCCGAGCCGGGCGCGGTGTTCACCGAGTTGCGCAGCCTCAAGAACAGCTTCCGCGGCTGAGACGGCCCATGCGCCTCGACGAGCTTTCCGCGCAGGAGGTCATCGCCCGACTGGCGCTCGCTCCGCACCCGGAAGGCGGCCATTTCCGCGAGACCTTTCGCGATGCGCACCGCTACGCAGAGGGGCGCTCCGTCTCCACCGCAATCTACTATCTGCTGCGCGCCGGCGAGGTGTCGCACTGGCACCGGGTGGACGCCGCCGAGGCGTGGCACTGGTATGGCGGGGCGCCGCTGGAGCTGCGGGTGGCAGAGGCCGATGCGGGACCCGTCGCGGTTCATCTCCTCGGCCCCGCGCTCGATGCGGGCGAGGAGCCCCAGCGCATCGTGCCGCGCGACGCCTGGCAATCCGCCCGCAGCCTCGGCGCCTGGACGCTGGTCGGCTGCACCGTGGCGCCAGGCTTCGACTTCGCCGGCTTTGAGATGGCGGCACCGGGCTGGGAGCCGGGCTGAGCCTCAGCGCCGTGCCAGCAGCGTTGCCACGGCGGCGCCGCCGACGATGAGCGCGCAGGCGGCCGCCAGCGACCAGCTCAGTGCAGCGAACCCTGCCGCCACCAGCAGCAGCGTCGAGAGCACGGGCGCCGCGTAGGACATGACGCCGAGCAGGCGGATGTCGCCACGCTTCATGCCGATGTCCCAGGTGTAGAAGGCGATGCCGACCGGCCCGATGCCGAGCGCCACCACCGCCAGCCACTCCCCCGCCCCCGCCGGCCAGATGGACGGCTCGAACAGGGCGTGGCAGACCGCCGACAGCACGGCCGTGGCGAGGCAGAAGCCTGCGACGACCTCGGTCGGCACGTTCGCGAAATATCGCGAGCCGACCGAGTAAAGCGTCCAGATCACCGCGCAGAGCGCGGCGGCGAGATAGCCGGGCACGAATTCCGGCGCAAAACCAAGCCCGCCGGCGCGGGCGCCCAGCAGCACCACCGTGCCCGCCAGCCCCATCAGCGCACCGACAATATGCGCCGGGCGCAGCTTCTCGCCCGGCAGGAAGGCCGAGAAAACGACGATAAGCAATGGCCAGAGATAGGCGATCAGGCCCGCCTCGGCCGGCGGCGCGAGCTTCAGCGCCGAGAAATAGAAGAAGTGATAGCCGAACAGCCCGCCCACGCCATGCAGCCACACCGGCCAGGGCTGGCGCAGCACGCCGAGGCCGACGCCGCGCACCAATGCCGTGACCAGCCCCACCGAGCCGCCAATGGCGAAGGTCAGCGCGGTGAGCAGGAAGGGCGGCACGGCGCCGGTCGACGACGTGGCGAGTGCCAGCGTCGACCAGAGCAGGATGGCGGTGAAGCCGATGAGGGTGGCGGCGCGGCGGGAGAGCGGGCGGGCGGCGGCAGTCGAGAGCGGCATGGGGACACCTGGATGGGGCGCTTCTTATGGCCGGCCGGGTGACGCAAGCCAAGGGGGCGCACGCCGAGAGGACGCACGCCGGCAATCGTCACATGCGGGGAACCGTTCGGCCGAGAGCGCCTTACCCTTGCGTTACCTCACCCTTCAGGAGCTCCGCATGAAATCCCTGGGTTATGCCGTCGCCGCCCTCGCCTTCGCCGCCCTGCCCGCGCTCGCTCAGACCCCGACCATCAGCGCCGAGGACGCGCTGCGTATCGCCCGCGATGGCGGGCTCACCACGATCACCTCGATCGAGCTCGACGATGGAGAATGGGAAGCCGAGGGCCGCGACAGCGCCGGCAAGGAGATGGAGATCGACATCAACGCCGCAACCGGTGCCGTCGTCAGGCGCGAAATCGACTGAGCACGGCCATCTTGGTCAAGCGCACCTTACGGCCAAGCGGCGCGCCTTGCCGCTTGGCTTATCGGGCTCCGGGCCCAAGGCTCAGACCAGATACTGGCCGCCATTGGCCGCAAGCGTCGAGCCGGTGATGAAGCTGGCCTCATCGGCCGCGAGGAACACGACGCACCGGGCGATTTCCTCCGCCTCGCCGAGCCGGCCCACCGGGATTTGCGGGATGATGTTCTTCTCCAGCACGTCCTTCGGCACAGCCAGAACCATCTCGGTGGCGATATAGCCGGGGCAGATGGCGTTTACGGTGATGCCCTTGCGGGCCACTTCCTGCGCTAAGGCCTTGGAGAAGCCGATTTCGCCGGCCTTGGCGGCGGAATAGTTGGTCTGGCCCATCTGACCCTTCTGGCCGTTGATCGACGAGATGTTGACGATGCGGCCGAAATTGCTCTCGCGCATGCTGTCGATTACGTTTCGGCACATGTTGAACACCGAGGTGAGGTTGGTGTTGATGACCGCGTGCCAGTTCTCCGGCGTCATCTTGTGCAGCATGCCGTCGCGGGTGATGCCGGCATTGTTCACCAGCACCTCGACCGGGCCGAGCTGTGCCGTCACCGCCGCGATGCCGGCCTTGCAGGCGTCGAAATCGGAGACGTCCCATTTGAAGGTGGGAATGCCGGTCTGGGCGGTGAAGTCGGCGGCGGCAGCGTCATTGCCGGCATAGTTGGCGGCGACGGAGTAGCCTGCCGCCTTCAGGGCCCTGCAGATGGCCGCGCCGATACCGCGCGTACCACCCGTGACCAACGCAACACGAGCCATGTATTCCCCCTCTGGCGTCCCTTCCCCAGGGAACTCTCGACGGCTTTTACGTCGATTCTTGATGACGGCAAGGCGGAGTGCCCGCCTGCCGCAGCGTTAGGGCACAGCGGCTGCCCGCTGTGCCCGATTCGCATCAGTCGCGCTCCAGGCACATGGCGATGCCCATGCCGCCGCCGATGCACAGCGTGGCAAGCGCCTTCTTGGCGTCGCGCTTCTCCATTTCATAGAGCAGTGTGGTGAGCACGCGGGCGCCCGAGGCGCCGATCGGGTGGCCGAGCGCGATGGCGCCGCCATTGACGTTGACCTTGGCGGGGTCCCAGCCGAGGTCCTTGTTCACCGCGCAGGCCTGCGCGGCGAAGGCCTCGTTCGCCTCGACGAGGTCGAGATCGGCCACCGTCCAGCCGGCCTTTTCCAGCGCGCGACGCGAGGCGGGGATGGGGCCTGAGCCCATGATCGCCGGATCGACGCCCGCCTGCGCCCAGGAAACGATGCGCGCCAGCGGCTTCTTGCCGGCGCTGGCGGCCCGGGAGGCCGACATCAGCACGAGTGCGGCAGCGCCGTCATTGATGCCGGACGCGTTACCCGCCGTCACCGTGCCGTCCTTGGAGAAGGCCGGGCGCAGCTTGGTCATGGCATCGATGGTGGCGCCGTGGCGGGGATATTCGTCGTCGCTGACGATGACGTCGCCCTTGCGCGAGGAGATGGTGACGGGGACGATCTCGTCCTTGAAGCGGCCGGACTTCTGCGCCGCCTCGGCCTTGTTCTGCGAGCCGACGGCGAAGCTGTCCTGCTCCTCGCGGGTGATCTGCCACTGGCGGGCCACGTTCTCGGCGGTCGTGCCCATGTGATAGCCGTTGAAGGCGTCCCACAGGCCGTCCTTGATCATGGTGTCGACCATTTCGAGGTTGCCCATCTTGGTGCCGTTGCGCAGATGCGCGACATGTGGCGCCTGGCTCATCGATTCCTGCCCGCCCGCCACCACGACGTCGCTGTCGCCGTTCAGGATCGCCTGAAAGCCGAGCGCGACGGCGCGCAGGCCGGAGCCGCAGAGCTGGTTGACGCCCCAGGCCGGGCTTTCCACCGGGATACCGGCCGCCACCGAGGCCTGCCGCGCCGGGTTCTGCCCCGCGCCGGCGGTGAGGATCTGGCCCATGATGGTCTCGCTCACCTCGTCCGGCGCGACGCCGGCCCGCTCAAGCGCCGCCGCGATGGCGATCTTGCCGAGTTCATGCGCCGGCAGCGAGGAGAGCGCGCCGTTGAACGCGCCGACAGGTGTGCGCGCGGCGCCGACGATGACGATGCCGTCTTTCATGAGTGACGTCCTCCGGTACGTTGCGTTTTTTCTGGCGCAGCCTGCGAGCCAATGCCGCACCTTCACGCTCAGCTGTGACAGTATCGTGGTGGGCTCGCGTGATCCATGTCAATGGCAGGCGGCTTTTCTTGACCTCAGCTCTGCTGCCCGCCGCGCCGCCGGCGCTCCCGCCCGCAAGCGGCCACAATTCCTGTAGCCGAGCGTCGGGAAACGTCCTAGAGTTTTCAATGGGAAACGATCAAGGCGACTGGATCACAATGGCTAAATCCAACGAACCCGTCACCATCAAGAAATACGCGAACCGCCGCCTCTACAATACCGGCACCAGCACTTATGTAACGCTCGAAGACCTCGCTCAGATGGTCAAGAACGGCGAAGACTTCGTGGTCTACGATGCAAAGTCCTCGGACGACATCACCCATTCGGTCCTGACCCAGATCATCTTCGAGCAGGAAGGCAAGGGGCAGAACCTGCTGCCGATCAATTTCCTTCGCCAGATCATCCGTTTCTACGGCGACAGCATGCAGATGCTGGTGCCGCGCTATCTCGACATGACGATCGAGAATTTCAGCAAGGAACAGAACAGCCTGCGGGAGAATTTCACCAAGACGCTGGGCATTGGCGGCATTGGCGGCTTCGGCATACTGGACGAGCATGTCCGCCGGAACATGGAAATGTTCGACCGGACCTTCAAGATGTTCCTGCCCAATGGCCGCACCGAAGAGACCCCAGCGGCGCCGGCCGGCCCGCAGCCGGACGATTTCGACGAATTGCGCCGGCAGGTCGCCGACATGCAGAAGCGCCTGGACAAGCTCGGCGACGGCGGCAAGACGGACTGAGGAGCGGCGCCCACCGCTCTCTCCGTGGAAGGACGGCGGCGCGAAGAGTGGCCCGGACAGGGGCGCGCGCCCTGTCGCCCGCCCGAACTCAGCATCGGACCAAACTCAGCATCCGCGTTGAAAGCCGCCCCGCCGCGACAGAGCGCGTGCGGCGGCGGCCGGCGGCCCTCAGCGCCGCGCGACGGCGTTCGCGCTGACGATGGACGTCGCGGTGTCGACGACCGGATCGCTCTCGTGCGGTTCGCCCGCGCTCGATTCGGATTGGGCGGGAAGGCCGGCAGCAACCTGCGATGCCCGCATCTTGTCGATGCCCGAGAACTGGATGCCCGCCACCTCGACCGTGGAGGCCCCGCTCGCCTGTGCGGCGCGCGCCAGCATGCCGCGCAGTTGCGGGGCCATTTCGGCCAGCTGGGCAAATTTGGCGTGGTTGAAACCGTCGGTCGACTTCACATTGGACATGTCGATGACGACAGCGCCCAGTTCGACCAGTTCGGTGTCGTGCGTGTAGGCGCCGAGGCGCGGCTTGTCGCCGGCGATGAAGTCGGAGAAGGCCAGCGCCTTGTCGTCGCGCGAGACGATGACGATGAAGGGCTTGGGCAGCTTGCCGAAACGCTTGAGCTGGCTCTTGAAGACATCAACGTCGATGTCGGGGGCAGCCAGTACGATGTTGCCGAGCTTGTTCACGGGCAGCGGCCGGTCGGAGATCTTGATCTGGCGCAGCGCCTCGACCGTCACCCAGTTACCCATCGAATGGGCGACAATGGTCACCTGATCGGCCCCGCTGTCGAAGACGAGGCGCATCGTCTCTTCCAGCCGGTCGCGGGCGGCGGTGGCGCTGTTGTTGTCGTAGACATAATCGGTGACCTCGCCGCGCGAGGCCCAGGTGAACAGCACCGGCACGCCGGGCGCCTTGGAATCCTCCGCCATCTGGGTGAGGCGGTAGAGCGCTTCGGAGAACAGCGTGTTGTAGCCATGGACGAAGATGACCACCTGCCGCTTGCCGACGGGATATTTCGACAGCTCGCTGTTGAGGTCGGCGCTGAACTGTTTCGGCGTGTCGCGATACACCGCCTCGCGCACCACCATGTCGGTGGCGGGATTGGGCGGCGATTTGGTCGGGGCCTCCACCATGCCGGGCTTGTGGGTGGGAGGAACCGCGATCTCGACCTTGGCGAAGCTGAGTTCCGGCGTCCGCTCGCCGCTGTAGAACACACCCGGACGTGAGTCGCGGGCACGGGCGGAGGCGACGAGAATGGTGTGCTCGCTGATGCTGACCGGGTCGACCTCGATGATCGAAAGCGCGTCATCGCCGGGCCGGGACGCGCAGCCAGCAAGAACCGGCACTGCCACGGCAGCCATCAGCAGCCAGGCGAACCGGCGGCGCATTCCACGGCTGGCATCACGCAACACGGCACGCTCCAAGGTTCACCGGCCGGAAGCTACCATCGTTCCGGTGCAACAGTAAGGCAGGCGGCAGGGCTCGCGCGCTTCATCGATTGCCATGGCTTCCGGATCGTTACCGGTTCCGGGACGGCAACGCATCGCGCCGCATCGCCAAACGCAGAAAAGCCGGCCCTCGGGGCCGGCTTAAGCGCAACGGGCAGGACAGCCCGGCTGACGGCGATCAGGCCTCGGCCTTGACCTTCAGCACCTGACGGCCCTTGTACATGCCGGTCTTCAGGTCGAGGTGGTGGGGACGGCGAAGCTCGCCGGAATCCTTGTCCTCGATATAGGTCGGCTTGGCGAGGGCGTCGGCGGAACGACGCATGCCGCGACGCGACGGGCTGGTTTTCTTCTTCGGAACTGCCATGGTCTTCTCCTGTCCCGGCTTGGCTCACGCCCAGTCGGAAGGGCCGGCGCCGGATGGTGCGTAATTCGAGTGGCGGCTTATACAGACTCATGCGCGCGAGTGAAAGAGGCTGACGCAATTCTGTCGCAGGCTTCCCGCGCCGCCTACCACCCGCTCAGAGGCAGGAGGTGAGCTCGGCGCCCTCGCTCGGAATGCGGGCCTGCAGGTTGGCGGCCAGCCGGCTCAGCCCGCGCCCCGGCTTGCCGGCGTCGCGCTTGTGTGGATTGGGCAGCATCACGGCCAGCAGCGCGGCCTGGCGCGCCGACAAATCCCCTGCCCCGCGCCCGAAGGCGCGCTGCGCCCCGGCCTCGACGCCGAACTGGCCGTCGGGGCCCCATTCGGCGAGGTTGAGATAGATTTCGAGCTGGCGGTGCTTGGACATCACCACGTTCAGATAAAGCGCCAGCGGCAGCTCCAGCCCCTTGCGGATGACGCTGCGGCCGTTCCACAGGAACAGGTTCTTCACCAGCTGCATGGTGATGGTGGAGGCGCCGCGCGGCGCATTGAGCCCGTCCGATTCGTCGATCACCCCTTGCAACTCGACCATGTCGATCCCCGAATGGGTGCAGAACCGCGCATCCTCGGAGGCCAGCACGGAGCGGACCAGATTCGGCGAGATGGCGTCGAGCGGCTTCCAGATGCGTTCGACCGGCTGGCCCGTCACCCAGCGCGCCAGCATCAATGTCGAGGGCGCAGGTGCCACATTATATAAAAGGCCGAGCACCAGCGGCGTCGCGACAACCACCAGCGCGATCTTCCAGGCCCAGCTCCACACGACACCCATGCTCTCTCCCCGGCAAGGCACTCTAGAACACACGTCGCGCGGAGGGCACCGCTATCTCAGCGATAATCTCGCGCGACGCACCGGCACCGCTCTGCTTGACCCCACCGCCCGGCTCGGGCACGGAACGGCGCGTTCCGGCTGACAACCCTGTGCGGATCTCCATCATGCCTTCTACCCAAAGCCGCCCGCCCCTTTCCGTTGTGCTGGCGCACACGGCCGAGGCCGTCGCCCATCATATTGACGGCGTCATCGAGACGAGCGGCGCACCGGGCGAGCGGCTGGCGGCGGCGATGCGCCATGCCACGCTTGCCGGCGGCAAGAGGCTGCGCCCGTTCCTGGTGATCGAGAGCGCGGCGCTGTTCGGCGTGCCGGCGGCTGCCGCAATGCCCGCCGCCGCGGCGCTTGAATGCATCCACTGCTATTCCCTCGTCCATGACGACCTGCCGGCCATGGACGACGACGACATGCGGCGCGGCAAGCCGACCGTGCACCGCGCCTATGACGAGGCCACTGCGATTCTCGCCGGCGACGGGCTGCTGACGCTCGCTTTCGAGATTCTCGCGGGCGAGGATGCCGGTCCGGATGCGCAGGTGCGCATCGCCCTGGTCGCCAGCCTCGCGCGGGCGGCGGGCGTGGCGGGCATGATCGGCGGCCAGATGCTCGACCTCGCCGCCGAGGGGCGATTCGCCGATGGGGCGCCGCTCGATCTGCCGGCGGAGGCGATCATCGAGCTGCAGGCCATGAAGACCGGCGCGCTGCTGCGCCAGGCCTGCGAGGCCGGTGCCCTGCTGGGGCGGGCGGGAGCCGGCGAACGCGCGAGCCTTGACCGTTACGCCCGGGCCGTCGGGCGCGCCTTCCAGATCGCCGACGATCTGCTCGATGTCGAGGGCGAGGCGGGCATGGTGGGCAAGGCGGTGGGCAAGGATGCCGCCGCCGGAAAGGCCACCCTTGTCGGCCGGCTGGGCGTCGAGGGTGCGCGCGCGGAGCTGGCGCGGCTGGTCGGCGAGGCCGAAGCCGCGCTCGCCGGCTTCGGCAGCGCGGCAACACTTCTCGTGGAAGCGGCATATTTCGTTGCCGATCGGCGGAATTAGGACTTCCCTCATCTCGACGGAACGATAAGTTCCGGGCAATGTTGTACCGAACGAGACCGTCCGCGCCGCGCGACGCGACCGTTGCTTGGAGGTTGAGATGCGTGTCGCCCTGTTCGCCCTTGCCGCTCTGGTAGCCGGCACCGCTGTCGTCGCCACGGCGCCCGCCGACGCGCAGGAGTCCAGCCGCATCATTATCCGCAAGTTGCCGCCGCGGTCCTATCTCGATCCCGGCCCGGTGGTGAAGCCCGGCACCTCGCGCGACCTCAACTATGTCTATGTCGTCCAGCCGCTCTACCCGCAATATGGCGACGATGGCGGCATTACCGGCACGCGCTGGCCGCTGCCGAGCCGTTTCGATCTGCCCGGCTACTGATTCGCCCCTTCAGATCGCCTGTGACGACCTCAAAGCCCGGCCAGCGCCGGGCTTTTTCATGAGCGGATGCGGGCGAGAGCCAACAAAAAGCCCGGCCGAAGCCGGGCTTTTCGCGTCTTGAAGGGAGCGACGACGGCTCAGGCCGCCTTGTCGAGCTCGGCGAGGATGGCGTCGCCCATGCCGGACGTACCGACGCGGGTCTTGCCCTCGGAATAAATGTCCGCCGTGCGGAAGCCGCCGGCGAGCACCCCGGCAATCGCGGCCTCGATGCGGTCGGCCGCCTCCAGCTCGCCAAAGGAATAGCGCAGCGCCATGGCGAGCGAGCCGATCATGGCGATGGGATTGGCGAGCCCCTTGCCGGCAATGTCCGGGGCGGCGCCGTGGACGGGCTCGTAAAGCGCGCGGCGGCGCCCGGAGACTTCCTCGATTCCGCCGAGCGAGGCGGAGGGCAGCATGCCGAGCGAGCCAGTCAACATCGCCGCGACGTCGGAGAGGATGTCGCCGAACAGATTGTCGGTGACGATGACGTCGAACTGCTTGGGCGCGCGCACCAGCTGCATGCCGCAGGAATCGGCGAGCTGATGCTCCAGCTCGACATCCTCATAGCTCGACCCGTGCACCTCGCTCACCACCTGCTTCCAGAGCAGGCCGGTCTTCATCACATTGTGCTTCTCGGTGGAGACCACCTTGTTGCGGCGGGTGCGGGCGAGATCGAAGGCGACGCGGGCGATGCGCTCGATTTCATAGGATTCATAGACCTGCGTATCGATGGCCCGCTTCTGGCCGTCGCTGAGGTCGGTGATCGTCTTGGGTTCGCCGAAATAGACGCCGCCGGTCAGCTCGCGCACGATCAGCACGTCGAGCCCCTCGACCAGCTCGCGCTTCAGGCTGGAAGCGTCGGCGAGCGCCGGGTAGCACACCGCCGGGCGCAGATTGGCGAAGAGCTGCAGGTCCTTGCGCAGGCGCAGCAGGCCGGCCTCGGGACGCACCTCGTAGTGCACATTGGCCCATTTGGTGCCGCCCACGGCGCCCAAAAGGATGGCGTCGGCCGCGAACGCCTTGGCCATCGCCTCCTCCGAAATCGGCTGGCCGCAGGAATCATAGGCCGCGCCGCCCACGAGATCCTCCTCGATGGCGAAGGAGGCAATGCCGCGCCTGTCGAGCCAGTCGATGACCCGCTTCACTTCGGCCATGACTTCAATGCCGATGCCGTCGCCGGGAAGAAGGAGAAGCTTGTGGGTGGCCATGATGTCCCTCGCAGGCGCTGTGGGGGAAGCGTCTTAGCCGGGCGGGCCGCCCGGTGAGGGAGTGCTAAAGCCAGACGCGTGCGCTGGCAAGCGGTGCCGGGCACCCGGCCGGGCAAAAGGAAACCGCCGGCAGGGCGGCCGGCGGCGACAGGTGGGGAGGAACGAGAGCGCTGCCCCGTTCCGGGCGCGGGAGGAGCCGGGATCGCTCCCGCATGGCCGCGCCATCCCGAACGGCCTTGCGGCCGCAGCGGGATAGCGGGGTTGGTCAGATGGTCTTGCGCGTCATCTCCCCGGCGATGAACTCGGCCTGGCGCAGCGCCAGCGCCACGATGGTCAGGGTCGGGTTCTCGGCGCCGCCGGTGGTGAACTGGCTGCCATCGGCGATGAACAGGTTCGGGACATCGTGGGTCTGCCCGTGCTTGTTCACCACGCCGTCGCGCGGCTTTTCGCTCATCCGGTTGGTGCCGAGATTATGCGTCGAGGGATAGGGCGGCGTCGGCAGGGTGCGCGTCGCGCCGACCGAATCATACATCGCCGCGCCCTGCGTATAGGCGTGGTTGCGCATGGCGACGTCGTTGGGATGGTCGTCGAAATGCACATTGGCGACCGGCAGGCCGTACTGGTCCTTCACGTCGGTGTTGAGCGTGACGCGGTTGGTCTCCTGCGGCATGTCCTCGCCGACGATCCACAGTCCGGCCATGTTCACATAGCCGTCCATGGCGGAGGCGAAGGGACGGCCCCAGCCGCCCGGATCCAGGAAGGCGGCCATGAACGGCACGCCAATGGACAGCGTCTCCATCTCGTAGCCGCCGACGAAGCCGCGCTTGGTGTCGTTCACCGCCTCGTCGCGCACGATGCCGGCCATGGTGGTACCTCGATACATGTGCACCGGCTTCTCGAAGATGGCGTAGACCGAGCCGGTCATGTGCCGCATGTAGTTGCGCCCCACCTGCCCCGAGGAGTTGGCAAGCCCGTCCGGGAACATGTTGCTGGCGGAATTGAGCAGCAGGCGCGGGCTCTCGATGGAATTGCCGGCCACCGCGACGATGCGGGCCTTCTGGCGCTGGGTCTTGCCGTCCTTGTCGACATAGACGACGGCCGACGCCTTGCCGGAGGCATCGTGCTCGATCTTCTGCACCATGCTCTGCGGCCGCACTTCCAGATTGCCGGTGGCCTCGCCGCGCGGGATCTCGGCGATCAGCGTCGACCATTTGGCGCCCGACTTGCAGCCCTGGAAGCAGAAGCCGATCTGCTGGCAAGAACCACGGTCGGCACGCGGCTCGCTGTTGATCGCCATCCGGCCGGTGGAGACTTCCTTGTAGCCGATCTTCTTGGCGCCGGCCTCGAACACCTTGAAGTTGTTGTTGCCGGGCAGGCCGGGAATGCCGTTGGTGCGCGTCACGCCCATCCGGTCCTCGGCCTTGGCGTACCAGGGCTCAAGCTCCTGCAGGGTGATCGGCCAGTCGAGCAGGTTGGCCCCTTCGAGGCCGCCATAGGTCGTGTGCGTCTTGAACTCGTGCTCCTGCAGGCGCAGCGAGGCGCCGGCCCAGTGGACGGAGGAGCCGCCGACCGCCTTGACGATCCAGGCGGGAAGGTTGGGGAAATTCTTGTGCACCCGCCATGAGCCGGAGGTGGTGCGCATGTCGGTCCAGGCGAGCTGGGAGAAGCTCTCCCACTCATTGTTGACGAAATCTTCCATGTTGTGGCGCTGGCCGGCTTCAAGGATCACCACCTTGATGCCCTTCAGCGCCAGCTCGGTGCCCAGCGTGCCGCCGCCGGCGCCGGAGCCGACGATGACAACAACGGAATCGTCATTCAGATCGAAGGGTGCGGACATGGTTCAAGCTCCCTTCACAGCCAGGCGATGTCGTTGAAGCCGCGGTCGATGTAACCGCCTTTGTCGGCCGAGGAGCCCTCATAGCCAAAGATCGGCCAGATCTCCTCCTGGTTGTAGAGGCCGACGACCAGCCCGCCGCGCACCTTCTGGAAGAAGGCGCTGTCCTCGATTTCGCGCAACACGGCGACCCGCTGGTCCTCCCAGCCGACATCGGCATAGGGCACGCCGTATTTGGCCTTGGCGAGCGTATCGAGGGTGATGACGCCATTCTCGACCAGCGTCTTGACGGCGGGGTCCTTGGCCGAATCGGCCTCATAGGGCTTCATCGCGATGGCGTAGAAGCGGTCGGGAACGCGGTCATGCGGGTAGACGTCGCGCGCCATCACGATGAGCGTGCGCATGGTCTCGGGCTTGAGCGCCGTGACCTCCAGCCCCCAGGCCTCGCGCGGATTAAGCACCGCCGCGCCGCTCACCATCAGCGCGCCGGCCGCTCCGATGCCGGCGAGAAGGGCGCGGCGTGACGGACCTCGCCTGTCGATCAGTGTTGCCATTGTTACCTCCCAGGTATTTTTATGTATTATTTAAGTCTTCCGCGCCGGTTGGCGTGCCGGCGCGGTCTTTCAGCGGTATCGTCCGTGCTTCTGCAGCACCTCGATCTTGTAACCATCCGGGTCCGCGACGAAGAAAAACCGGGCGAGCAGCGCTCCCTCGTGCATGAAATCCTTGATCGGGTTCGGATTGAGCCCTTCATCACTGAAGCGGGCATGCTCGGCGGCGAGATCGTCCACCACGAAGGCGATGTGCCCATAGCCGTCGCCCAGCACATAGGGCTCGGTGCGGTCGTGATTGATGGTCAGCTCGACTTCGAAATCGGCTTCCGCGTTGCGCAGATAGACCAGCGTGAAGCCGTCAAAGGGCAGGCGTTGGGCAATCTCAAGCCCGAACGCGCGTGCGTAGAAATCCACCGAGCGCGCCTCTTCGAGCACGCGGATCATCGAATGTATGGCCTTCGCCACCTGTTCCTCCGGCCTTGAACCTCACCGCGGCGAACGCGTCGCCGTGATCAGGATGCTAGGCCGCGCCACCGGCGGCAGGTGGTAGACAGCTAACACATCACCACGATGTGCATTGAAGACCGGCGGACCGGTGCTTCGCCCTGCCCTATTCGGCAGCTTCGAGGTGGATGCGACCGCTTTCGCAGAGATAGCGTCCGCGGGCGGCGGCGGGCGCGACCCCGGCCGGGCGCACCTCGGCGAGGAAGATCAGGCATGAGCAGCGCAGCAGCGAGGCGAAGTTGCGCACCTCGCCATGCAGGTCCAGCACCTCGTCATGCAGCTTGGTGACGAATTTGCCGACGCTCATGCCCTGATGGACGGCAACGTCCTCGAGCACGGTCCAGAAGGCCGCTTCCAGGCGAATCGAGGTCGAATGACCGCCGATCCGCACCGAGCGGGTCTGGCTCTCATAGGTTTCGGGCGCTTGGCCCGCGAAGATGTGGCACATGGGGCGTCTCCCGGAATGTTCTCGTTTTGAACGATTCCATCCCGGGAACACGGCGCTGTAAAGCGAAAACGCGACAGCGCGCACTCTCAGCCCTGGCGGCGGGCCGTTACCTCGATCTCGATCTTCATCTCCGGTTGCAGGAGACCGGCGACGATGAGCGTGGCGGCAGGCCGCGCTTTGGCGAAATAGCTGCCGAAGATCGGGAAGACGGTGTCGGCATAGCTCGCATCGGTCACGATGTAGCGCACCCGCACCACATCATCGAGGCCGGCGCCCGCCTCCGCCAGCGCCGCCGCGATGTTGCGGAAGCAGGCATGGGTCTGGGCGACGAGATCCGCGGGCAGCTGCATGGCGGCATAGTCGTAGCCGGTGGTGCCGGACACGAAGATGTCGTTCCCGTCGACCACGGCGCGGGAATAGCCGGCCAATGCCTCGAAGGCGGAGCCGGAGGAGATGCGGCGACGCTCAGCCATGGTTGTTTCCCCGTGAAGTGAAGAACCGCGTCACGGCTGGCTCCGTCCCGGCCATCCACGTCTTCCTGCTGCGCCAAAGACGTGGATGCCCGGCAAACGGCCGGGCATGACGGCGTGGTTCCGATCCGTCAGGACCACGGCCGCTCATTGGCCAGCGTGTCCTCGAAGGACTTGATCTTGTCCGCCTTCACCTGGGTGAGGCCGATATCGTCGAGGCCGTTGAGCAGGCAGTGCTTGCGGAACGCATCCACCTCGAAGGAGATGCTGCCGCCGTCCGGCCCGGTGATGGTCTGGCTTTCCAGATCGACGGTGATTTTGGCATTGGCGCCGCGCCCGGCGTCGTCGAACAGGGCGGCGAGCTGCTCGGGCGTAACCTTGATTGGCAGGATGCCGTTCTTGAAGCAGTTATTGTAGAAAATGTCCGCGAACGAGGTCGAGATCACGCAGCGTATGCCGAAATCCAGCAGCGCCCAGGGCGCGTGCTCGCGCGACGAGCCGCAGCCGAAATTGTCGCCGGCGACCAGGATCTGCGCGCCCTTATAGGCCGGCTTGTTGAGCACGAAATCGGGATTGTCCGACCCATCCTCGAGGTAGCGCAGTTCCGAGAACAGCCCGGTGCCGAGCCCGGTGCGCTTGATGGTCTTCAGGTACTGCTTGGGGATGATCATGTCGGTATCGACATTGACCAGATGCAGCGGCGCCGCGACGCCGTTCAGGGTGGTGAACTTGTCCATCTCTCAAACCTCCAGGACGCCGGAGCGTCCGTCAAATTCAATCGGAGCCGGCGGGTCTCAGCCTGCCGCCTCCTCGATGCGCTCCATGTCGTCGTCCGACAGGCCGAAATGGTGGCCGATCTCATGCACCAGAACGTGGGTGACGATGTCGCCCAGCGTTTCCTCGTTCTCCGCCCAATAGTCGAGGATCGGGCGGCGGTAGAGAAAGATCATGTTGGGCAGCACCCCGGTGACCGTCTCGTAGCCCTGCGCCAGGCCGATGCCCTGGAACAGGCCGAGCAGGTCGAACGGGCTTTCCGCCTCCATCTCCTTCTGCACCTCGTCGGTCGGAAAGTCCTCGACCCGGATGACGAGATTGCCGCACAGCGCCCGGAACTCGTCGGGCAGCCGGGCATAGGCCTCCTCCGCCATCTCCTCCATGTCGCCGAGGGAGGGCGCCCCGCGCTTCAGCCAGTCCCCGCTTTCGGTCATCGGCTCACCTGAGATAGGTCGCAAACAGATAATAGGCCATTGCGAGCCCCGCCACGACGGCGAGCCCGCGCCCGATACGGCGGCCCCACACTTCCATGGGGTCGTCCTCGGGCGGAAACTCGTTGGGTGCCCGGCTCATGCGGCGGTTTCCCCTGCCCGCACATTTCCGATTCGCACGGCCATGGACGGGTTTCGCAAGGGCACCCCTACAGCCGGCGCGGTCCGCACACCCCACATCTCCATCGGGCGACGTCCTAGAGAAGGACGACGATAATGACCACGATGACATCCCGCGCGGCCGGCGCGATGAAGACCGGCCTCGTCGCACTCACCTTGCTTGCCGGCAGCGTCGGCATCGCCGCCGCTCACGGTGGAGGCGGCGGCTTTGGCGGCGGCGGCTTCCATGGCGGCGGCTATGAAGGCGGCGGCTTTCACGGTGGTGGATTTCCCGGCGGATACCACGATGGCGGCGGCTATTTTCCGCACGGCATTCCCTTCCACAACGTCTACCACAACCACGGCTATGGCTTCGGCTACGCGCCCTTCTTCGGCGACTATGCCTTCGGGCCGTACTCGTCCTATCTGGATGAGGGTCCGGCCTGCAGCACCGCTCTGGTGAAGGTCGGAACGCCCCACCATCGCCGCTACGTCAGGGAAACGAACTGCGGCTGAACCGACGCGCGCCTGCGTACCCGGCCCGGCGCGAAGCCGGGTCGGGAACACGCATCACACGGCGCCGGGCCACTGGCGCACGTCCACGAAGCGCCCGGCGATCGCCGCCGCCGCCGCCATGGCCGGGGAGACGAGATGGGTCCGGCCCTTGAAGCCCTGCCGCCCCTCGAAATTACGGTTCGAGGTGGAGGCGCAGCGCTCCTCCGGGCCGAGCTTGTCGGCGTTCATGGCGAGGCACATGGAGCAGCCGGGCTCGCGCCAATCGAAGCCGGCCGCGCGGAAGATCGCGTCCAGACCCTCGGCCTCGGCCTGCAGCTTCACCAGGCCGGAGCCCGGAACGATCATCCCGCTCACGCCCTCGCGGATGGTGTGGCCGTTGACGATCTTCGCCGCCGCGCGCAGATCCTCGATGCGGCCATTGGTGCAGGAGCCGATGAACACCTTGTCGACGGCGATGTCGGTGATCTTGGTTCCGGCGATCAGGCCCATATAGGCCAGCGCGCGCTTCTTCGCCTCACGCCGGTCGGCGTCCTCGATGGCGTCTGGATCCGGCACGCGTCCGTCCACCGAGATCACGTCCTCCGGGCTGGTTCCCCAGGAGACGATGGGCGGCAGCGAGGCGCCGTCGAGGCGGATTTCCTTGTCGAAGAAGGCACCTTCATCGGAGCGCAGCGTGTCCCAATAGCGCAGCGCCGCATCCCAGGCGGTGCCCTTCGGCGCGCGCGGGCGATCCTTGATATAGGCATAGGTCGTCTCGTCCGGCGCCACCATGCCGGCCCGCGCCCCGCCCTCGATCGACATGTTGCAGACCGTCATGCGGCCTTCCATGGTGAGGTTGCGGAACACCTCGCCGGAATACTCGATGACATAGCCGGTGCCGCCGGCGGTCCCGGTAGCGCCGATGATGGCGAGCGTCACGTCCTTGGCGGTCACGCCGTCCGGCAACCGGCCGTCGACCGAGACGCGCATGTTCTTGCTCTTCTTCTGGATCAGCGTCTGGGTGGCGAGCACATGCTCGACCTCCGAGGTGCCGATGCCATGAGCAAGCGCGCCGAAGGCGCCATGCGTCGAGGTGTGGCTGTCGCCGCACACGATAGTGGTACCCGGCAAGGTGAAGCCCTGCTCCGGGCCGATGACGTGGACGATGCCCTGGCGCTTGTCGAGCTCGTTGAAATATTCGACACCGAACTCGCGGGCGTTCTCCGCCAGCGTCTCCACCTGGATGCGGCTCTCCGGGTCGTCGATGCCGAAGCGGCGGTCCGTCGTCGGCACGTTATGGTCGACCACGGCGAGCGTCTTGGACGGCGCATGCACCCGGCGGCCGGCCACGCGCAGGCCCTCGAAGGCCTGCGGGCTTGTCACCTCATGCACCAGATGCCGGTCGATATAGAGCAGGCAGGTGCCGTCTTCCTGGCGGTCGATGATGTGGTCGTCGAAAATCTTGTCGTACAGGGTGCGGGGAGCGGACGTGCTCATCTGGCGTCTCACGAAACAGGGAAACAAGGGGCGGGGCAGCAGCGCGGCCGGGAGCACGGGGCTCCGGGCGGCGCTCAGCTAAGCCCGGCGACCGCGCAGGCGGTGAAGCGGCCGAAGAAACGCGCCGGCATGCGGACATGGTCCGGCACGGCGGCAAAGCCGATCGTGGTCGGCAGCCGGCGGCGAACCTCGGGACGCGCGGCGCCGGGCGCCGACGAGACCGTCGCGCCGCAGGAAGCCGTGGTCGAGGAGCCTTCCGCCATCATGGAACCCTTCTAGCAAGAACGTCTTCTAGCAAGTCTTGAGCGCGCAAACAATCACCGCCCGTGATGTCAGCCACGCCGGACCGCGCACGAGCCCGTGACGACCGGGTGAGCGGCGCGAAACTGTAATAATGTATAACCAAGTATCTGCCCGATGTTTTTCTCTGCGACACTAAGATCAGGGGCGTTACGAAAGGATATGGCGTAACGTAAGCCTCGACGCCAAGCTGAGCGGGCGTTGGGAGACAACGATGCGTGTGACCGACATCGCCCTGATCGCTGCAACCCTCGGCGTGTTCGTCGCCGCCGAAGCGCATAACCGCATCGATATGACCCCGCAGCTTGCCAAGGCAGAGGCGGCCCCCGCCCGCCAGTTGATCACCTGCCCGCTGCGCCGGCCGGACTTCGCCACAGTCATGCAGGCGGCGATGCTGGGCGACGGCACGCTGCTGGTGGAGCAGCAGACCAATACCCGCGTGCTGCACATCAAGGATTGCTGACGCGCGCCCCGTTTGGGCAGCCCGCTCAGGCGGCGTGCATGCTCTGCCGCGCGCTCTTCATGTCGCGCACCGGCGGCTGGCCGAACAGCCGGCCATATTCCCGGGTGAACTGCGGCACGCTCTCATAGCCGACGGCGAAGGCGGCGCTGCTGGCCGAGGCGCCCTCCCCGGCCATGAGGCGGCGCGCTTCGATCAGCCGCAGCTGCTTCTGGAACTGCAGCGGCGAGAGCGAGGTGACGGCGCGGAAATGCTGGTGGAAGGCGGAAACGCTCATTCCCGCCTCGGCTGCCAGCCTTTCGACCGGCAGCGGCCGGGCAAAGTCGGCGCGCAGCAGGGTGATCGCCCGCGCCACCCGCCGTGCATGGCCGTCCGGCCATCCGAGCCGGCGGATGGCCGCGCCGTGGCGGCCGGCCAGCAGCCAGTAATGCAGCTCGCGCACCAGCTGCGCCTGCAGCACCGGCAGGGCGGCCGGACGATCGAGCAAGCGCATGAGGCGCAAGGCGGCATCGGCCACCTCGCTGTCGGTCGGGTCGACCCGCACCGGCGCGCCGCCGTGCCCAAGCGCACCCTGCATCTGCGCGCCGAGGTCCGCGATCACCGTCGGGTCGAGTTCCATCACCAGCGACAGATAGGGCGCGGCATGGCTGGCCTGGATGATCTGGCTGGCGATCGGCACGTCGGCGGTGATGAGCAGCGTGTCGCCGGCGCCGAAGCGAAACTCCTGCGTCCCCGCATTGTGCGTTCCCCAGTCGCGCGTTCCCATCGCGACATGCTTGGCTCCCTGCACCACCAGGCAGATGAGCGGGCGGGAAATGGCGTGGGCGATGCCGGTGGGGGCCGTGGCGCGCACGACCATGAGGCCGGGGACCGCGGTGGGCGCCATGCCGTTCGCGTCCGCGTGGAGCTTGCCGTGTCGGGCGACGGCGTCGAGCAGCGTTGTCATGCCGGCATGATAGCGCAGGACGGCTTCTGTTGAACCTTCTTTGGAGGATTGAGCAAGCAATCGCGGCCATCCGGCAACCGCCGCCACGGGGCCGGCTCCATATCTGGTTCATCCACCTGACAGGAGACCTATCATGACGAAGATCACCCTCATCACCGGCGGCAGCCGCGGCCTTGGCCGCAACACCGCCCTCTGCGTCGCCCGGCACGGCGGCGATGTCGTCGTCACCTATCAGAGCCGCGAAGACGACGCCCTCGCCGTCGTTGCGGAAATCGAAGCGCTCGGCCGCAAGGCTGTCGCGCTTCAGCTCGACACCGGCAAGATCGCCGGCTTTCCCGACTTTGCCGATCGGCTGCGCAACACGCTCAGCGCCATCTGGGGCCGCGAGACCTTCGACCACCTCGTCAACAATGCCGGCCACGGCGACTACGCGTCCTTCGCCGAGACCACCGAGGCGCAGTTCGACCGGCTGGTCGACGTCCATTTCAAGGGCGTGTTCTTCCTGACCCAGACGCTGCTGCCGCTGCTCGCCGACGGCGGACGGATCGTGAATTTTTCCAGCGGCCTGACGCGGTTCGCCTATCCCGGCTATGCCGCCTATGCGGCGACCAAGGGCGCGGTGGAAGTGCTCACCCAATATCTGGCGAAGGAGTTGGGCGCGCGCGGCATCGCCGTCAACACCGTGGCGCCCGGGGCGATCGAAACCGATTTCGGCGGCGGCGCCGTACGCGACAACCCGGAGATCAACCGGCACATCGCCGGCATCACGGCGCTCGGCCGCGTCGGCGTGCCGGACGATATCGGCCCGATGGTCGCCAGCCTGCTCTCCAGCGACAACCGCTGGATCAACGCCCAGCGCATCGAGGTCTCGGGCGGCCAGGCGATCTGAGCCCCCGCCCATCGCGCGAAAAACAAAAAGGCCGGGGCATGCCCCGGCCTTTTCATCAAATGCGAAGCGTGGTGCTCACTCGGCAGCGGCGACCGGGGCAGCGCCCTTCTTGCGGCTGCCGGCGTTCTTGTCCTGGCGCTCGGCGATACGGGCCGACTTGCCGCGACGATCGCGCAGGTAATAGAGCTTGGCGCGGCGGACCTTGCCGCGGCGGACAACCTTCAGGCTGTCAATGTTCGGCGAATAGAGCGGGAACACGCGCTCGACGCCTTCGCCGTAGGAAATCTTGCGGACGGTGAAGCTCTCATTGATGCCGCCGCCATTGCGGGCGATCACAACGCCTTCATAGGCCTGAACGCGGGTGCGCTCGCCTTCCTTCACCTTCACGTTCACGATAACGGTATCGCCCGGCTGGAAGTCGGGGATGGCGCGCACTTCGGAAAGCCTGGCGGCCTGCTCGATGTCGAGCTCGCGAATAATATCAACCATTTTATCACCTCAGGCGAGATCGGTCAGGGCATGTCAGACCCGGCCGCCCGCATCTTGCTGTTGTCAGTTGGTAGTGACGGCGCGCCCTATACGCGAAACCGAAGGGTTTGTCATTCCCCCTTCGTCGCAGGACCGTCATGCGCGGCGCGCCAGGTCGCCCAGAGGTCCGGCCGGCGGGCCTTGGTGACGGCCTCCGCCTGCTCGCGACGCCAGCGCGCGACCTTGGCATGGTCGCCGCCGGTCAGCACGGCGGGGATCTCAAGCCCCTCGAAATTCTGCGGGCGGGTATATTGCGGGTATTCCAGCAGCCCGGCGGAGAAGCTCTCCTCGGTGCCTGAGTTAGGATGCCCCATGACACCCGGCAGCAGCCGCACGCAGGCGTCGAGCAGCACCAGCGCGCCGATCTCGCCGCCGGACAGCACAACGTCGCCCACCGAGACTTCCTCCAGTTCCCGTGCGGCCACGAGGCGATCATCGACCCCCTCGAACCGCCCGCAGACGACGACGACCCCGTCGCCCGCCGCCAACTCGCGCACCCGCTTCTGGGTCAGCGGCGCACCGCGCGGCGTCATCAGCAGGCGCGGGCGGGTGTCGCCCTGCGGCGCGGCGGCATCCACCGCACGGGCTAGCACGTCGACCCGCATCACCATGCCGGGGCCGCCGCCGGCCGGCGTGTCGTCGACCGAGCGGTGGCGGTCGGTGGCATGCTCGCGCGGATCGACGGTCTCGACCGCCCAGCCGCCCTGCCCCAGCGCGCGCCCCGCCAAGGACAGGCCGAGCGGGCCGGGAAACATCTCGGGGAAGATGGTGACGATCGAGGCGCGCCACATGGCAGGGTTTCCGATCCGGTGGCCAGCGTGGTCAGGCCGTCATCCCGGAATGGCTGCAGCCCTATCCGGGATCGCGTGAAAGATAGGGCTCTACGTACGGCGCGCGATCCCGGCTCGGCCCTCGCTTGGCCGGGATGAGGGCTCGCCCAAGCCGTCCCGACGGCCGCTCAGCCTCGGTCCGCCTCGGGCGGCGGGGCCTCCTCGCGCGCCCATTCGCCGGGATCGACCGTGAGGCGCCCGGCCTTGAGATCGACGCTCGGCACCACCGCCTTGGTGAAGGGCAGCATAAGGGTCTTGCCCCCCGCCTCGGGGGATATTTCCAGAATGTCGCCGGCGCCGAAATCATGCACCGCCACCACCTTGCCGAACGGCGCGCCATCGCCGGTGAGCGCGGCCAGCCCGATCAGGTCGGCATGGTAGAAATCGTCTTCCTCATCGGGTTCCGGCAGCAGGTCACGGGTGACGTAGAGGCCGGCATTGGTGAGCGCCTCTGCCGCCTCGCGCGTGTCGACGCCTTCCAGCCGGGCGACGAAATGATCCTTCGCCGGCCGCAGCGTCTTGATGCGGAAGACGCGCGTGCCCGCCTCGTCGGTGAGCGGCTCGTAATCCTGCAGCGCGGCGGGATCGCCGGCAAAGACGAACAGCCGCACCTCGCCGCGCACCCCGTGCGGGGCGCCGATGCGGGCGAGGAGGATGCGGTCAGGGGACATGAAGCGGTCTCGCGGCAGATCAGGCAAGCGCCTGCGGCGCAGCCTCTCCTAGGTCCCGGATCGGCGCTTTGCTATGGCGTCGCTGGTCCGGGACACAGCAATGGGCCCCGTTTCCCGGACAAGACGCGCGCGGCGCGGCGCCGATCCGGGACCCAGCAAAAGATGCCGCCGAAGGTGTCGACCCTCATGGGTCGACACCTTCGGCGCAGGGTCTCACTCGGCAGAGGGGGCCGCAGCGGCGGCGGCAGCGGCTTCGGCGGCCTTGGCGGCCTCGGCAGCGCGCTCCTGCGCCTTCTTGCCGGGAACGGCCTTCTCCGGGTTGTTGCGCGCAGCGCGCTTCACCAGCTCAAGGCTGTCGAGGAAGCGGGCGACGCGGTCGGTCGGCTGGGCGCCCTTGGCGAGCCAGGCCTTGGCCTTCTCGACGTCGAGGGTGAAGCGGTCGGTCGCATCCTTGGGCTTCAGCGGATCGAAGGTGCCGATCTTCTCGATGAAGCGGCCATCGCGCGGAGAGCGCGAATCGGCGACCACGATGCGGTAATAGGGACGCTTCTTGGCGCCGCCACGGGCGAGACGGATCTTGAGGGACATGTCTTTCTTCCTTTGGTGTCGATGTCGTCGGTTGGTGTCTGTCGTCATCCCGGACGAAGAGAGCGCAGCGAACGCCGATCCGGGATCGTTTGACGCCTAAGGCGGGGAACGATCCCGGATCGGCGCTTGAAGCGCCGTCCGGGATGACGGCAATGGGGTCAGTTCATCGGGCCATCACTTCTTCTTCGGCGGGAAGCCCGGCAGGCCCGGAAGCCCGCCCGGCTTGGTTCCCAGCCCCGGCAGCCCGCCCGGAAGGCCGGACATGTTGCCGGGGAAATTAGGCGGCAGACCGCCGCCACCAAGCCCGCCGGGCATCTTCTCGGCCATCTGCTTCAGCTGGTCGGGGCTCGGCATGCCGCCCCCACCCAGGCCGAACATGTTGGCGAGGCCGGCCATCGGCCCGCGCTTGGCCCCCGGCGCGCCCATCGCCTTCATCATGTCCGCCATCTGGCGGTGCATCTTCATCAGCCGGTTGACCTCTTCGACCTTGGTGCCGGAGCCGGCGGCGATGCGCTTGCGGCGGGACCCGTCCATGAGCTTCGGGTTGCGCCGCTCCTTCTTGGTCATCGAATCGATGATCGCCTTCTGGCGCTTCAGCACCCCGTCATTCATGCCGGAGGCGGCGAGCTGGTTCTTCATCTTGCCGACGCCGGGCAGCATGCCCATCAGCCCGCCGAGGCCGCCGAGCTTCTCCATCTGGTCGAGCTGCATGCGCAGGTCGTTGAGGTCGAACTGCCCCTTGCGCATGCGATCGGCCGCAGCCATCGCCTTTTCGGCATCGATGTTCTCGACCGCCTTCTCGACCAGCGACACCACGTCGCCCATGCCGAGGATGCGCCCGGCGACGCGGCGGGGATCGAAATCCTCCAGCGCGTCCATCTTTTCGCCGGTGCCGAGCAGCTTGATCGGCTTGCCGGTGACGGCGCGCATGGAAAGGGCGGCACCGCCGCGCCCATCGCCATCGGCGCGGGTCAGCACGATGCCGGTGAGGCCGACGCGTTCGTCGAACGCCTTGGCGGTGTTCACCGCGTCCTGGCCGGTGAGGCTGTCGGCAACGAGCAGCACTTCATGCGGCTTGGTCGCCGCCTTAACCTCAGCCACCTCGGCCATCAGCGCTTCGTCGAGCGTGACGCGGCCGGCGGTGTCGAGCATCACCACGTCGTAGCCGCCGAGACGGGCGGCCTCCATGGCGCGCCGCGCGATCTGCACGGCGGACTGGCCGGCAACGATCGGCAGGGTGGCGACGCCGACCTGCGTGCCGAGCGTGGCCAGCTGCTCCATCGCCGCCGGGCGGCGGGTGTCGAGCGAGGCCATCAGCACCTTGCGGTTGCTCCGCTCGGTCAGGCGCTTGGCGATCTTGGCGGTGGAGGTCGTCTTGCCCGAGCCCTGAAGGCCGACCATCAGCACCGGCACTGGCGGGGCGGCTTCGAGGTCGATCGGCTTGGCGTCGGAACCGAGCATGGCGATGAGTTCGTCATTGACGATCTTCACCACCATCTGGCCGGGGGTGATCGACTTGATCACCTCGGCACCCACCGCGCGCGCCCTCACCTTGTCGGTAAAGGAGCGCACCACGTCGAGCGCGACGTCGGCCTCGATCAGGGCCCGGCGCACTTCGCGCATGGCCTCGTTCACGTCGGCCTCGGTGAGGGCGCCGCGTCGCTTCAGCCGGTCGAGTATGCCGCCAAGGCGGTCGGTCAATGAATCGAACATGCGTTCGCTCAGCTCCATTTCCCGCAGGTCACTACGCAACGCCGAACGTCGCCCGAGGGCGCAAAGCGCTGTCGGGCGTTAACCTCCGGACTCAAGGACCGGGCGGCGGGTCGGCTCGCGGGTTCTGCGAGGATGCGGGTTTCGTAAGCGCCGCCCGCGGGTAAGTCAAGTTTTCGCACGCTTTCGCACCCTTTCAAAGACTGCGGCAGAGGGCGAGGCCATCTGACAGCGCCTTGCCAGGGCTCATGGCCCGACGAGATAATGGCCCGTCCATTCCGAGGTCGGGATCGCCGCGCCCAGCGTGTAGCGGAAGCTCTTCACCTCCAGCCCCTCATGGGCGGTCTCGCATTCATAGGCGATGTGATACCAGGTCGCCCCGCTGCGCACCGCCGCGCCCGGCGCCCGGATCGCCCAGCCCTTGATCACCGGGTCGGCATAGGCATAGGCGACCAGTTCGTCCGGATGCAGCGCCTTGTGCTCGCGCCCGACCTCGCCCATAGCGCGGGCATTGCACCGCTGCTCGATCCGCTCGGACGGCACCAGCATCATCATCTGGTCGTCGGCCGAACGTGCCTGTGCCGGCGGCACCGAAAGGGGCACGGCGGCCAGCGCGAGGAGGAGGATGGCAGGTGCGGCGGCGATGTGCGGCATAAGCGCTCGATTCCCGTATCGTCGATGATGCGTTGGTTGAATAGCGCAGTTTTGTCCATCCTGTGGCTCACATCCGCGTTTCGACGCAGGAGGGGCATGTTGCCGAGATTTGTGCGGCAGATTAGAACCGCCCCATGGCGCTGATGGACCTTGCCAACCCCACTCGTTTCCTTGCCCTTTCCGGGCGCGTCCTGCCATGGCTGACCGGCCTTGCGCTGGCGACGCTGGCGCTTGGCTTCTTCCTCGCCTTTCGTGCCCCCGCCGACTACCAGCAGGGCGAGACGGTGCGGATCATGTACATCCACGTGCCTTTCGCGTGGCTGGCGATGTTCGGCTATTCCATGCTGGCGGTCTCGGCGCTCGGCATCCTTGTCTGGCGCCACCCGCTGGCGGATGTCGCGCACAAGGCTATGGCGCCCATTGGCGCGGTGTTCGCCTTTCTGTGCCTGTTCACCGGTTCGCTGTGGGGGCGGCCGATGTGGGGCACCTACTGGGTCTGGGACGCGCGGTTGACCTCGATGCTAGTGCTGCTGCTGCTCTATCTGGGCCTGCTCGCGCTGCGCTCGGCGATCGAGGACCCCAACCAGGCGGGCCGCGCCGCGGCGGTGCTGTCGCTGGTCGGCTTCGTCAACGTGCCGATCGTCAAGTTCTCGGTCGACTGGTGGAACACGTTGCACCAGCCGGCCTCCGTCTTCCGCATGGACGGGCCCACCATCCACCCGAGCCTGCTGTGGCCGCTGATGATCTGCGCCCTCGGTTTCACCTTGCTCATGCTGGCGCTGCACATGGCGGCGATGCGCACCGAAATCTACCGCCGTCGCCTGCGCGTGCTCGAAGCGCGCGCCGCCGCCGAGGCCGCCTATGCGTGAGGCCGCGTGATGCTTGGTGGAATGCTTGGCGAGCATGGCTTCTTCATCCTCGCCTGCTATGGGATGAGCGCGCTGGTGCTGGGCGCTTTGGCGCTGTGGATCGTTATCGACGGGCGCCTGGTGCGGCGCCGGCTGGACGAGCTGGAACTACGCGGCGTGCGCCGCCGCTCCGCCGGGCGGGAGCCCTCGTGAGCGCCTCCTCGGACACCCTGCCCGGATCGCCCCCGCCCGAGCCGCCCGCGCCGGAAAAGACCGGTCGCCGCCGGCTGCTCGTGCTGCTGCCGCTCGTCGCCTTCCTGGCGCTGGCGGGCCTGTTCTATGGCCGGCTGTTCTCGGGCGACCCGTCCCGCGTGCCCTCGGCGCTGATCGGCCGGCAGGCGCCGGCGCTCGACCTGCCGGCGCTCGAAGGGTTGATGCGCGACGGTCAGCCGGTGCCCGGCCTTGTCTCGGCCGCGCTCAACGGCGAGGTGACGGTGCTGAACGTCTTCGCCTCCTGGTGCGTGCCGTGCCGCGACGAGCATCCCTTTCTTGTCCAGCTGTCGCAGATGCCCGGCTTCCGCCTCGTCGGCCTCAACTACAAGGACGATGCAGGCAATGCCCGCCGCTTCCTCGGCCGCTTCGGCAACCCCTACGCGGCGGTCGGCGTCGACGCCAACGGACGCACCGCGATCGACTGGGGCGTCTATGGCGTGCCGGAGACCTTCATCATCGGCAAGGACGGGCGCATCGCCTACAAGTTCATCGGCCCGATCGACGCGCAGGGCCTAAAGGAACGCCTGCTGCCGGAGATCGAGAAGGCGCAGGCGGCGAACTGAGGGCCTGCTCTCGGGGGGGCCGTCATCCCGGCCGGAGCGGAGCGGAGAGCCGGGATCGCTATCAATTCGCCAAAGCGATCCCGGATCGGTCCTGTGGACCGTCCGGGATGACGATTGCCGCCCCCCTCAGTTCCGCTCATCCGGCAGAACGGGGATCGGCAGCACCTCGATCTCGTCCTCGATCAGCGCCCGCACCTCGTCGGGTGTCGCCTCGCCGCGGATCGCGCGCTTCTCCTCCTCGCCCTCATGCATGCGGCGGGCGCGTGTCGCGAACTCGTCGCCGACATCGACGGAATTGGCGACGACATGCGCCCGCACCGCGCGCAGCATGGCGCGCAGCTGCTGCTCCTTCTCCGACATCAGGGCGACGGGCTGAACGGCGGGCGAAGGAGCTGCGCTTGCCTCCGGGGTTTCCGCCGGCTCGACGGGAGCCTCAGCCGCGAATTTGCGCGCCGCACGGCCCAGCGCCGGGGCCATCAGCGCCTTCTCCACCTCAAGCGAACCGCAGACCGGGCAGGTGACGAGGCCACGCGCGCGCTGGTCGTCATAGGCGGTGGAATCGCGGAACCAGCTCTCGAACTCGTGCTCCTTCGCGCAGCACAAGCGGTAGAGGATCATGCCCCGCCACCGGGAACGAGATGCAGCCGGCTCTGGTCGGCCGGCATCACAAGCTCGAAGCGACGCCCGTTGGACAGCGAGGGAATGCGCGCGCGCACGGCCGCCACCTTGGCCGGGTCGATCTCGGCGGCGACGATTCCGGGCTCGGTCCCACCCTCGGCGAGAACAGCGCCCCACGGGTCGATGATGAGGCTGTGGCCGAAGGTCTTGCGGCCGTTCTCATGCGTGCCGCCCTGTGCCGCCGCCAGCACGTAGCAGCCGGTCTCAATGGCGCGCGCCCGCTGGAGAATGTGCCAGTGCGCCTCCCCCGTCGACTGGGTGAAGGCCGCCGGTGCCGCGATCATCCCCGCCCCGGCCTCGGCCAGCGCGCGGAACAGCGCGGGAAAGCGCAAATCATAGCAGATGGTGAAGCCGAGCCGGATCTGCGGCAAGTCCGCGACGATGGCCAGGTCGCCCGGACGATAAGCGGCGGATTCGCGGTAGACGTCGCCATTGGGCAGGTCGACGTCGAACATGTGGATCTTGTCGTAGCAGGCGGCGATCGACCCGTCGGGAGCGAGGAGATAGGAGCGGTTTGCCGCCCGGTGCTCGCTGGCCCGCACCGCCAGCGAACCGATGTGCAGATGTATCTTGAGCTCCGCCGCCAGCGCCCGGAACGCCGCGAGCGCCGGATCGTCTTCCTCCGCGTGCAGTACCCTGAACAGCGCGTCGCGGTTCTCTTCCATGGTGCCGGTCATCTCCGGCGTCTGGATATAGCTCGCCCCTGCGGCCGCCGCTTCGCGGATCATCGCGGACGCCGCCTCTATATTGGCCGCGACGCTCTTGGCCGTGCGCATCTGGATGAGTGCGGCGCGGAAGGGAGCGCCGAGCGGCGGGGTGCCCGGCGTGATGGTGTCGGAAGAGGCGGTCATGGTTACGGTCTCGTTCAGCTTGCCACGAGCGCGTCCAGCTCGCCGGCCTCCTCAAGGGCGTAAAGGTCGTCGCAGCCGCCGACATGCCGTCCATCGATGAAAATCTGCGGCACGCTCGTCCGCCCATTGGCCCGGCTCGACATCGCCGAGCGCGCCACCGGGTCGCCGGTCACGTTGAACTCGGAGAATTCCAGGCCCTTGCGCTGAAGAAGCGCCTTGGCGGCACGGCAATAGGGGCAGGTATAGGTCGTGTAGATCTCGATCTTCGACATCGACTGGTCGTCCTTGCCGTCGGCCACCGCAGCGGCCGGCATTCGTGTTTCTTATGATATGGGCGCGTCATGCCCGTCAGCAACCCGCGCGAACACAAGGACGTCGACCTGTCCCGCCCCGGCGCGCAGCAGCGCCTTGACGCAGGCATCGAGGGTCGCCCCCGTGGTCAGCACATCGTCCACCAGCACCACCCGCCGGCCACGCAGTTCGCCCTTCGCCATGTCGGGCACGGCGAAGGCGCCCTGGACATTGCGCGCCCGCGCCGCCCGGTCGAGCCCCACCTGCGGCAGGGTCGCCCGCCGGCGCTCCAGCCAGCCGGCGCGCACCGGCACGCCGATTGTCCGGCCGATGACCCGGGCAAGGGCGGCCGACTGGTTGAAACGCCGCCGCCAGAGCCGCAGCCGATGCAGCGGCACCGGCACCAGAGCCTCGGCCTCCTGGAGAATGTCAGCTCCGGCGCGCACCATCATCCTCGCCATGGGCGGGGCCAGATCGAGCCGGTCGGCATATTTGAGACCGTGGATCAGGTCGCGCGCCACATCTCCGAACAGCACCACCGCCCGGGCACGGCCATAGGCCGGCGGTTCCGCGCGCGCCTCCGCCGAGATTACCCGGCCCTCGCCGGGCTGGAACGGCAGCGGCGTCCCGAGGCGGTCGCAGATCGGCGGACCAATGAATGAGAGGCGGCTCCAGCACGCGCCGCACAGGCATCCCGGCTCGTCCACCGCCGCGCGGCAGGCCATGCAGGCCGGCGGTAGCGCGACATCGACAAGCCCGCGCATGACGCGGCGCGCCAAGGCGCGCGCCCGCCCGAGAAGGGCCGGCGCAGGCTCGGTCTCGCAAACCGGCTCAAAAGACGGATCCATGCCGCCAGCCTAGCATGGGCCGCGGCGACCCGCTGCGCAGGACGGCTGCAACCGGACGGCCTTTGACCCCGTGCCGCTGTCGCCCTATGGCTCTCGCCCAAGGAGCATCCCAATGTCAGCTTCGCCGGCCTCCGGTTCCCCGCTCGATGTCTTCGATCCGCGC
Organism: Ancylobacter sp.; assembly: GCF_965279025.1. Lineage (NCBI taxonomy): Bacteria > Pseudomonadati > Pseudomonadota > Alphaproteobacteria > Hyphomicrobiales > Xanthobacteraceae > Ancylobacter > Ancylobacter sp. The sequence goes on from NZ_OZ257132.1 coordinate 198,833, forward strand.
GCCCTGGCGCAACGCCGCCGCCGGGCCCGGGCGCTCGGCCCGGAGACGTTCCTGCTCGACCGGGCAGCGGAGGATCTCGTCGACCGGCTCAGCGCGGTGAAGCGCCGGTTCGGCACCTGCGCCGATCTCGGAACGCCCACACGCACCCTGCGCGACGCGCTTGCGGGCTCGCCGATGGTCGAGCGCTATTTTGCCTTCGGCCCCGCCGAGCGCACCGATGTCGATGCCGTCACCGACCCGGAAATCCTGCCCTTCGCGCCGGCCTCGCTCGACCTCGTCATCTCCGCACTGGCGCTTCAGAGCGTGAACGACCTGCCCGGCGTTCTCGCGCAGATCCGCCGCGCGCTGCAGCCGGATGGACTGCTGCTCGCCGGGTTTTTCGGCGGCGGCACGCTCGCCGAGCTGCGGGAGGCCTTCGCCGTTGCCGAAAGCGACACGCTCGGCGGCATCTCGCCGCGCGTGGCGCCCTTTGTCGATCTGCGCGACCTCGGCGGGCTGCTGCAGCGCGCCGGCCTCGCTTTGCCGGTTACCGATGTCGACCGCGTGGTGGTGCGCTATGGCGACCCGCTGGCACTGATGCACGATCTCCGCCGCATGGGCGCCGCCAACCCGCTCACCGACCGGCGCCGGGCCCCGCTGCTGAAGAAGACACTGGCGCGGCTCTTCGAGGTCTATGCGGAACGCTTCGCCGACCCGGATGGCCGCTTGCGCGCGACCTTCGAAATCGTTTGGGTGTCCGGCTGGGCGCCGCATGAGAGCCAGCAACAGCCGCTGCGGCCCGGTTCGGCGAAGGTACGCCTCGCCGATGCGTTGAAAGTGCCGGAGGGCCGGCTGAAAGGCGACGGCTAGCGCCGTTTAGCTCGCAAGGCGGCGACCGGCGGAACGGCGCAGGACGACGATCTGCGCGATAACACCGATGACGAGCAGCGCCAGCAGGCTTGCCTGCGCCCCCACGAGCAACGGCGCATCCATTCGCGTGACGATGGGGTGTCCATCGGGCACCCGCCGCAGGATTTCGCTGACGGTGGGCACCATGAGCAGGAACGCCGTCACGCTCAGGCTGATCGTCTCGATATAGCGGCCCGCCCTGCCGAGGCCGGCCCACCCCACCAGATAGCCGACCGCCAGAAAGAGCAGCGTCACCGCCCCGATGATGTTGCTGACCGGCTCATGAGCCACCAGAAATACCGTGAACCCGCCGATCAGCATCGACACCAGATAGAGCATGCCGGCCGGCGAGCGGGGCACGATCCGGCCATAGCGGGCGAGCATGTAGGCGGCGGCGGGAATGGCCGGCAGGCTGCCAAGCGTGTGCACCCAGCCGATGGGAGTAATACCGAACATGAGAGTTTTCCTTTTGAGAGATGAGGGAAGACGCAGAACAGGCCCATAGACTACCTACTGATTGGTAGGCCATTCTATCAAATAGCCACGTCCGCTTGGCCGCGGATCAGGGAAGAAGCCGCTCCAACAGTGGACGGGTGATGCGGCTGAAGGCGCCGGGATCGCCATAGGCACGGGCCGAGAGCATGGCGCCGTGAACCGTGGCCATGAACAATTCCGCCTCCGCCTCGGCAGTGCCGGTCAGGCGCAGCCGGCCCTGCCGGGCACCTGCTTCCAAGACCGAGGCCAGCCAGGCCGACAGCCCACGAAAATGCATGCGCACCTCGGCCGCGACCGCCTCCGGCAGGGCGGGGAGTTCGCTGGCGAGCAGCGCGCAGATGCAGATGGGCGCGCTGCCGTCGGCGATGCACGTGCTCCAGTACCCGACATAGGCGTGCAGCCTTTCCACCGGGTCTTCGACATGGCGCTCAAGGTTCCCCAGCCCGACCTCGGCCTCCTGCCGATACCGTGCCACGAGAACCCGCACGAGATCGGCCTTGCCGGGGAAATGGTGGTGGATGCTGGCATTGCGAATGCCGACCACCTTGGCGATGTCGGCATAGCTGAAGCCGTTATACCCCCCCGCGACGATCAGCGAGCGCGCGGTAAGCAGAATGTCGTCGGACGTGGTCGAAGCCTTGCTCATACATCTACCTACCATCTAGTAGGTAGATCGTCAATGTGTCGGTGAGGCGACGCTCCGGCGCGGCGCGCTACCGCCCCGGCCCCAGAAGATCGAGCAGCACGGGAATCAACGGCTCATCCGCCGGCGGCATGGGGTATTCCCGCAGCGCGCCCGGCTTCACCCAGGCGAGGCGCTGGCCCTCGCGCCCTTGCGCCTGCCCTTCCCAGCGCCGGCAGACCCATAGCGGCATGAGCAGCTGGAAATTCTCATAAGTGTGCGAGGCGAAGCTGAGCGGAGCCAGGCACGGCTCCTGTACGTTGATGCCGAGTTCCTCGGCAAGTTCGCGGATGAGGCATTCCTCCGGCCGCTCGCCCGGCTCGACCTTGCCGCCGGGAAACTCCCACAGCCCGGCCAGCGACTTGCCCGCCGGCCGCTCGGTGAGCAGCACGCGGCCATCGGCGTCGATGAGGGCGGCGGCGGCGACGAGCACGAGCTTCATGAACTTCTCCTCGACATCAGATGGTCATCGCCGGGCTCGCACCGCCCCTCCGCGTGCTGGACGACGACGGCGTGGCCCGGGCGCGATGGTGGCCATCCGGCCTGCCGAGCTACGCTCGCCCACCATGTCAGGAGCGGTAATCGCCATTGATGGCGACATATTCCTTGGTGAGGTCGCAGGTCATCACCCGGTCGCTCCCGCGCCCCAGTCCGATATCGACGGCGATGTCGATCACGTCGTTCTTCATATAGGCGGAGGTTTCCGCCTCGTCATAGGCGGGATCGCGCGCGCCTTCATGGGCGACGCGGATCGGGCCGAAGGAGATGGAAAGCCTGTCGCGCTCGGCCGGCTCACCGGCCTTGCCCACCGCCATGACGATGCGGCCCCAATTGGCGTCCTCGCCGGCCACCGCCGTCTTCACCAGCGGCGAATTGGCAATCGACATGGCGATGCGCCGGGCCGAGCGCTTGGAGACGGCGCCGGTGACATGGATGCGCACCAGCTTGCGCGCCCCCTCCCCGTCGCGCGCCACCTGCTCGGCGAGATCCGCCAGCACCCCGGTAAGCGCTCGGCGGAAGCGCGCAAGGCGTGGATCCCTGGCATCACTGATGCGCGGCGCGCCTGCGGCGCCGGTGGCAAACAGCATGAGCGTATCGGACGTCGAGGTGTCGCCGTCGATGGTAACGGCGTTGAAGCTGTCGACCACGCCCTTCGACAGCAGCGCCTGGAGCGCCGGCGCCTCGATCGCCGCATCGGTGAACACGAAGGACAGCATGGTCGCCATGTCAGGCGCGATCATCCCCGCGCCCTTGGCGATGCCGGCGATGGTCACCTCGACGCCGTCGATCTTCACCTTGGCCGTGGCCAGCTTGGGGAAGGTGTCGGTGGTCATGATCGCCTTGGCCGGCTCGATCCAGGGCAGCGGTGCGAGCCGTGTGGCGGCCTCCTCCAGCACGCCCTCGAACTTGCCGGCGTCCAGCGGCTCACCGATGACACCGGTCGAGGCGAGATAGATCTCCTCCTCCCGGCAGCCAAGCGCCTTGGCGGCGATTTTCGCGGTGAGCGCGGTCGAGGCGCGGCCCTTGCCGCCGGTGAAGGCGTTGGCATTGCCGGAATTCACCACCAACGCCCGTGCGGTGCCGTTCGGCAGATTGGTCCGGCACCACTCGACCGGCGCCGACGGGCATTTGGAGCGGGTGAACACGCCCGCCACCGTCGTGCCGGCGTCGAGGGCCAGCACCAGCACATCTGTGCGGCCCTTGTACTTGATGCCCGCCTCGGCGGTGGCGAAGCGGACCCCGGCCACGGTGCCGACCTCGGGCACGGTCTTCGGAGCGAGCGGAGAGACGGGAGAAGCGTGGGCCATCGTCGGGGACTCTGCGCGGGAGGGGCGAGACGGGTGTGCCCGAGATGCGCAACATTCGCAAGACGATGCACGGCGGCGCCGCACAATTCGGGCGGTACGCATGGACCACGTGGCGCCTTCCCGATGAGAGGGCGCCCGAGAGGCGAGCACTTCGCGGCGCGGCGAAGGAGGGCTCAGCCGGAAGAGCGGCATGACGTGTGTTGCGCCGGGTGGGACGGCGCCTTGGGCAGCCGCACAAAGGGGAGCCGAAGCTCGTGGAGATGCACCGCAAAGAACGGCGCGGCGCGGCGTTGAGGTGGTACGGCTTCATCCGGCTTGGCTCACCCTTGGCAAGGCCCTGCCTCAGCGGGCGGCGGGACGTTGCGATCTTTGCCGCGACGTCTCGGCCCAGACTATGTCGGCGATGACCAATGCACGCGGCCCTCGCCCAGCGAACCGCCTTCTTCCGGCATCGAGGCAAATCGGGTAGCCGCCTAATGATTGGATATTCGCCCGCCACGCATATGGTGGCGGCCGGTCTTTGATCATCGCCATGAGGCGCGGGTTCCATTGCTAATGCGGCCAACTTTTTGTTTCCGGAGTTTATTAGCCGGCTTATGATAAAACGACGGATGACCTTGGAGAGGCTTGTCACGGCGTCCGGCGGCGGCTCACTAAGGGAGGCTCCCGCCCTTGTTGTGATGAGGCGTTAAGAGCGTGGCCAGCGGGGGCCGCCGGGTATGTGATGCCCGAACGACCCGCACCGAGCGCCCGGCCACGGCCCCCCTCTTCCGCGCCAGATGCTTGAAACGAGAACCTGTCGCTGACGACCCCGCAGTGTGACGTGACATGACGCGGCACAGCGTGATCGGACGTCGCGCCTGAGCATCGCGGAACGCTGACGGAGCATCGAGATGCTGGTGCAGCGGGCAAGCGGCACCCCCGCGCGCAACCATCGGCGACGTCCAAGGTCTCGCCGGAGGCACGTAGCGGTGCGTTCCAGAGGAGCCTTGCCCTATCGCGGACGGCGCGAGCAGAGGGCGTTATGAGGGCAATCTCGGCCAGCGCGCCGCAGGTGAGAGCCGCATCCTGTCGGATCAGACGGCACCAAGGCAGCACGAACCTCGCCGGGAGACTAAGCGGAGCGCGTGACAGTTTGACGGCTGCACAGCGGCAGGAGGTTGCCGTGTCAGGCGTTACGGCCGAGCTGACCGCAGCACGATGGGCTTACAGTACCATCGGAAGGCAGCACGGATGTCGCGCGCACCCCGCCGTGCTGAGATCGCTTACCGCGATCAAACTTCGTGTCACAGCGTCCCTCAACAAGGCAGCGTCGAGGCCCAGCATTGGAGCTTCGACTCACATCGCCGGAGGGCAGCGCGCCGGCTTTGCCGAGGCATGGGCCAGTGCGATGCCGCTGGTCGACGCACAGGCGGAAGGCCCGACACGGCGGCATCGAGGGCCATCGTCCGCGTCGAAGCCCGCCCGGCCCCTAGCAGCGGCGCTCGCACGGGAAGGCGCGCCCTGCCCCGGCGCTCGCCGGGCTGGTAGGGCGCACCCTGCTTCAGCGCCGCCCGGGCTTGAAGGGCGCATCCTGCTCTGGCGCTTCCCCGGGCCGGTAGGGCGCACCCTCAAACGGGACTGATGCAAGGCCAAGGACTGCCGTCTCCATTGCGCCCCGCGATTTCGAAATCGCCACTACCTCCCACAACTTCAACACCCGCGCAGCCTCCCGGTGGTGACAGCAGGCCCGCTCCAGCCGGTGCCGAGCGGCGTCAACTACCCCCATGACACCCCGGCCCACCTGCAGCGACGGGGTTGGTGTCACACCTCGGCGGCGGGTCTCAGACGGTCGGCCCGCCGCAGGCGTGCCATTCACCCGCAAACGGCGCGGACCGCCGCCGAGCCGGCGCCTCCCTGTGAGGCTCGTCCCATTCTTCGAGCGCCCAAGGGGCAAGTCACACGAAGAACCGCGACCTCCACACGGCGCTCGCCATTCGATCACCGGTGGCGCGGACAGCACGTCGACTTCCGGCATCCCCGCGGACCTCGCCCCATTCGAGCGCGCGGCGTGAGGCATTTCTACCGTCGTGGGACGGCAAACAGCTTTGGCGTTCCGCGGCGCCCCGCAGCGTCTTCCGCACACAAGCCCGTCGCAGGTTATGGTTAATATCTGGACGCGAATCATGCCGAAGGCGCACCATCACGAGGGCAGGTGATTCGCGGTGATGCCGTAGCTGAGGTCGAACATGCGCCTGCGCTACACTGTGCGTGTCGCGCAGGTGCACGAATGTGTTCGATGCCAAAATTCCAGCGAAAACAACAACCTAATAATCGATACGTAACGTACCGTTTTGATGAACGTTTCGTGACGTGTCGTTTAGTTACGCGTATTATCGCGGCCGGCGGCGCCCCTGCGGGCGCCGGACGATGGTTAACGCAGATGGTTAAAAAGGATGGTTAACGGGCCTTCACGGCAAAAGCCAGCGGGAGCCGCTGAAGGGCTCGGGCGCCGGGGCTCGGCGGGTCCACGCAGAAGCAAGGCGGCCGCGGACGCCATTATCGAGGCGGCCGTAGCCGTCCTCACAGAAGACGGCTACGCGGGCTTCACCATTGAGCGGGTGGCCCGCCGCGCGGGCGCCGGCAAGCCGACGATCTATCGCTGGTGGAGCGGCAAACCCGCCTTGCTACTGGAAATCTATGCGCGACAGTCGCTCGATCTGTCGGCCACGGATACCGGCGCGCTCGAAAGCGACCTTATGGCCGTGTTCCGCCTCCTGTTCCGCTTCTGGCGCGGTACGCCGGCCGGACAGGCCTTCATCGCCATCTTGGTGGAAGCCCAGCACGATCCTGCGGCTTTGCAAGCGTTGCGCGCCTTCGTCGCCGAACGCACCTACCCGCTGGCCGATCCGTTCGACCGTGCGGCCCGGCGGGGCGATCTCGCTGCGGATTTCGACCTCGCTGCCACCCTCGATCTCGTGAGCGGCTATGTCTGGGCACGCCTGCTGACCCGCCAGCTCGATGAGGATCACGAGGCGCTGGCCTCCGCCGCCCGCATCATCGTGCGCGGCAGCCTGCGGCGGTAACAGTCCCGGCCAAGAACGTCGGGGGCCTGTGCCGGATGTGGCGCGAGAGCGCACCCTTGCCCCCCGGCTCCCCTCGCCGGCCCGTTCGACCGTGCGGCCCGGCGGGGCGATCTCGCGCCGGATTTTGACCTCGCTGCCACCCTCGATCTCGTGAGCCGCTTTGTCTGGGCACGCCTGCTGACCCGCCAGCTCGATGAGGATCACGAGGCGCTGGCCTCCGCCGCCCGCATCATCGCGCGCGGCAGCCTGCGGTGGCAACTGTCCCGGCCTGGAACGCCGGGGCCTTGTTCCAGGGGGCAAATGAGAGCACGCCGTGGCCGGCTATCGCGCTCCAGTTCCTCGGCGGTTTGGCGGGGACACAGCCCAGATCAGGCAGTTCCAACGCGCCCTCCCCGCGCTGGAGCCGGCTTCCATGACTTTCGATTTCAGAAGCCCGAGCAGGCACGAATGGGACTGGCCGGCAACTGGTCCCACGCCGCACGGCCGGTTACGCAGGTCTTGACCTTCAACTCCACCCGTCCCTGCTTGTGCGTCGCCGCCAAGCGCGATGCGCCCGGTGCCTTCCGGCTGGACGACCGCGCCGACCGAGACCGGCGCGACGCCTAGGTGTTTGATTCCGGGCTTTGATGGTGCAGTCTTTTCGCAGGAATGGAGGGATGCGCAATGAGCCAGATTCTCACTGGATGCTTGCCACGACGACAGAGACGGTCCGTCGAGCGATTCAGCACAGCCAAGAGAGCCTGACGGCTCCGGCCCAGCGCTACGGGATCAACCAGAAGACTGTCGCGAAATGGACGCAGCGGGCCTCGGTAGCCGACCTGCCGACTGGCCCGAGGGAGCCCACATCGACGGTTCTGTCGGTTGAGGAAGAGGCCATCATCATCGCCTTCTGCCGGCATACGCTGCTGCCACTCGATGACTGCCTCTATGCCGTGCAGGCGACGATCCCGCACCTAACACGGTCATCCCTACATCGTTGCCTTCAGCGCCATGGTATCAGCCGGCTGCCGGAGGTGGAGGGCGACAAGGAGCCGAAGAGGCGCTTCCAGTCCTACCCTATCGGCTTCTTCCACACGACATTGCCGAGGTGCACATGGAAGAGGGCAGATTGTGCCTGCATGTCGGCACGGACCGAACCTCGAAATTTGCCCTCGCCCAACTCGTCGAAAAGGCCCCACGGCCACGATACGGGTCTTCCTCGACGCGCTGGTGGCTGCCATTCCCTCCAGCATTATGACGGGCACGATCAGTTCCGAGCCCGCCTCGATAGCTTCATCGCCCCCTACAAATTCGCCCGTGCCTCAAGACCCTGACGGGCGTCACGCCCTGCGAATTCATCTGCAAATGCTGGAGTTCAGAGCACGCAAGATTCACCCTTGATCCAATCCATCAAATGCCGGGACTGAACACCGAAGACGCGCACCTTGCGACAGACGTGCTGGCTGCGGAGCAGCGTCGGCAGCACCATGGCGGCGATAAGCTTGCCTGGTTCCAGCGCTGTCCCGATAGGCGAGGTGTCGCCCGGCAGCCTGTCGAAGTTCGCGTCGTCGGGGTCCCGGGTGCCGCCGTCGGCGCACACGGCCGTCGCGTCCAGCGCGCAGCATGACGGCCTGTCGGGGGGATGCATGGCGATGCGGGCCTCGCTGGCGCCGATGACGCCAAGCTGGGGGTCATGCCACCGATGGCCGCTCAGCGACCGCCGGGACGACGTTTGTTGCGGGGTTGGTTGGTGTCGTGGAAATAGAGGCGGCGGGTGCCCTGCGGCGGTTGCGGCCGCCCCATGTGTCGTCGCATCCGGCTACGGCAGATTGCGCCGTCTCGGCAATGCCGGCGTCGCGCCGTGGAAGGCGCCCATCTGCGGCGCACGAAGCACCGGCGGGCCATGTTCCATCCGACCGCCGGGCGGGTCGGCGCCCCCAATGCGTATCGCCTTCAAATGGCGGCTGCTCATCGCCGGCTCAAAGCCATCGCGCCGTCGGGATCACTGCGCGGTTTCGAGAAATGGGGCCGCCACCGCCGCGTGCCCCACCATAAGCGCCTCACCGGTGTCGCGAACCACGAAGCGGCAGTCGGGGACGTCGGCAGAACCCAGAGCCGCGCCCTTGCCGAGGCTCGAGGAAGGCTTCCAACGGAAAAGGTCCCGCACCTTTCGATCCGGGACCTCACTTTGTTTCCATGCCCGCGACCGCGCTGGCCGAAGGCGCTCGGCACGCCATCGGCACGGTCGATCGCGCGCCGCGCGTCAGCCGTGCCGTATGTGCACCCCGCACCGGGCGAGAGCGCCGATGCGGGCGCCGCTCACGGGGTCGGGGTGGCGGGGGCCGGTGCGGCCGGTGCGGTCATCAGGTCGCTGGGCTTCGGCGCCGCGTCGGTCTTCTCCACCTTGGCGCTCTCGCGGGTCTTCTGCACCACGTCGGCCTGGGCCTTCTGGGCCACGAACTGCTCGATCTGCGGCTTCACTTCGGCGAAGGTCGGCACCGGGCGCTCGCGCACTTCCTCCAGCTTGATCACGTGCCAGCCGAACTGCGTCTTCACCGGCTTGGAGACTTCGCCCGGCTTCAGCTCGAAGGCGACCTCGGCGAATTCCGGCACCATCTGCTCCTTGGTGAAGAAGCCGAGATCGCCGCCATCCTTCTTGCCGGAGGGGTCTTCGGTGAGTTCGCCGGCCAGCTTGGCGAAGTCCTCGCCCTTCTTCAGGCGCGCCTCGACATCCTCTGCCTTCTTCTCGGCAGCGGCACCGGAGGCCGCGTCGGCCGGGTCGGCGCGGAACAGGATGTGGCGGGCGCGCACTTCCTTCTCCGGCTTCTGCTGCGCCACGGCTTCCTGGTAGGTCTTCTGCATGGCGTCATCGGTGAGGGCGGCCTTGGTCGCCTTCTCCAGAATGGCCTGCATCAGCACGCGCTTGCGGATGAATTCCATCTCGCGCTTGAAAGCGTCGGTGTCATACAGCTTCTCGGCCTCGGCGGCCTGCGCCATGGCGTTGAGGTCGATGAGGAAGCCGAGCACATATTCGTCGCGCGCCGGGCCCTGAATCTGCTGCGGCAGGTTGGGCGCCAGCTCGGCGGCGGCGGCCGTCACGTCGCTGCGGCGGATCGGCGTGCCGTTCACGGTGGCGAGCACCGGGTCGTCGCCCTGGGCGGCGGCGGCCGCGGCCGGCTTGGGGGCGTCCTGCGCCAGCGCCGGAAGGGCGGGAAGCAGCGCCGCACCGAGCAGAGCGGCGAGAAGGCCGGCGCGCAGCGGGCCGGAGGCGACCCTGCCGGCGGCGGGGCGAACGGACGCCTCGGTCGCGGCGTGCGGGCAATGACGGGTCATGGAACGTTCCTCAATTTCGGTTTGGCCGCGGGGGCCGCGAAAGCTGGCCCAGCCCGGTCCAGGTTGCAAGCATGTATGATCACCGACGCCGGATATTTCGCCGCTTGCGCGCCGTGGGCATGGGCAGCCTCAGCGAAGGCCTGCCGGTAAGCAGAACTGTCGTCGGGCCTGCGATTGACAACCCCTAAACCCGTTCATAAGTGTGGCACGCAGCGCGGGTTCCCGCCCGTGCTCGCGCTTATGTGACGCAAGAACCCGCAAGCCGTTCGCGGCGGCTTGGCCTCGAAGACCCATTTCGGCCGCAAATGGCGTCTCGATGAGGCTTAGCCCGCGCTTTCGCGCCCGCAGCTTGCGCAAGAGGACGACGCGGCCCGTCACCGCCCGTCCGACACCTGAATCCTGGCGGACTCGGATTGGAAGCCTCATGTTCGGCGCTCTCGCGCGAAAGCTCTTCGGATCGGCCAATGATCGCCGCGTGCGCGGCTATCAGCCCAAGGTGGCGGCCATCAACGCGCTCGAGCCGGAGCTGAAGGCGCTCTCCGACGACGATCTGCGTGCCCGCACCGTCATGTTCCGCGAGCAACTCGCGAAGGGCGCCACGCTGGACGATCTGCTGGTCCCGGCCTTCGCCACGGTGCGCGAGGCCTCGCGCCGCGCCCTCGGCCAGCGGCACTTCGACGTCCAACTCATCGGCGGCATGGTGCTGCATGAGCGCGGCATTGCCGAGATGCGCACCGGCGAAGGCAAGACGCTGGTGGCCACCGCGCCGGTCTATCTCAACGCGCTCACCGGCAAGGGCGTGCACGTCGTCACCGTCAACGACTACCTCGCCAAGCGCGATGCCGAATGGATGGGGCGCGTCTACCGCTTCCTCGGGCTCACCACCGGCATCATCCATCACGGGCTGGACGATAATGAGCGCCGCGCGGCCTATGCCTGCGACGTCACCTACGCCACCAATAACGAGCTCGGCTTCGACTATCTGCGCGACAACATGAAGTACGAGCTGAACCAGATGGTGCAGCGCCCGCACTTTTATGCCGTGGTCGACGAGGTCGACTCCATCCTGGTGGACGAAGCCCGCACGCCGCTCATCATCTCCGGCCCGCTGGACGACCGCTCGGACTTCTACAACACCATCGACACCTATATTCCGAAGCTGTCGAAGGAAGATTACGACGTCGACGAGAAGCAGCGCTCGGTGGCCCTCACCGAAGCCGGCATGGAAAAGACCGAGACCCTGCTGCGCGACGCCGGCCTGCTCAAGGGCGAGAGCCTGTACGACATCGAGAACGTCTCGGTGGTCCACCACGTCAACCAGGCGCTGCGCGCCCACACCCTGTTCCAGCGCGACAAGGACTACATCGTCCGCAACGACGAAGTGGTCATCATCGACGAGTTCACCGGCCGCATGATGCCGGGCCGCCGCTATTCGGAAGGCCTGCACCAGGCGCTGGAGGCGAAGGAAAAGGTGCAGGTCCAGCCCGAGAACCAGACGCTGGCCTCGATCACCTTCCAGAACTATTTCCGCATGTACGAGAAGCTGGCCGGCATGACCGGCACGGCCAACACCGAGGCGGCGGAGTTCCAGGACATCTACAATCTCGAAGTCATCGAGATCCCCACCAACCTGCCGGTGCGGCGCGTCGACGATGATGACGAGGTCTACCGGACGGCCGGCGAGAAATACAACGCCATCATCGACCTGATCGCCGACTGCAAGACGCGCGGCCAGCCGGTGCTGGTCGGCACCACCTCGATCGAGAAGTCGGAACTGCTGGCGGAGCTGCTGAAGAAGCGCGGCTTCAAGCAGAAGGACTTCTCCGACCCGGACGCCTTCCGCCCGCTCTATGATGGCGATCAGGGCACGGCCGACGACCAGGTGTTCGCGGTGCTCAATGCCCGCCACCACGAGCAGGAATCCTACATCGTCAGCCAGGCCGGCGTCCCCGGCGCCGTCACCATCGCCACCAACATGGCCGGCCGCGGCACCGACATCCAGCTCGGCGGCAATGCCGACATGCGCATCTCGCACGAGCTGGGCGACATGCCCGAGGGCGAGCAGCGCGCGGCAGCGGAAGCCGGCATCCGCGAGGAGATCGCCAAGCTCAAGGCCAGGGCGCTGGAGGCCGGCGGCCTCTACGTCATCGGCACCGAGCGGCACGAGAGCCGGCGCATCGACAACCAGCTGCGCGGCCGCTCCGGCCGCCAGGGCGACCCCGGACACTCGCATTTCTTCCTGTCGCTGGAAGACGACCTGATGCGCATCTTCGGGTCGGACCGGCTCGACGGCATGCTGCAGAAGCTCGGCCTCAAAGAGGGCGAGGCCATCGTCCACCCCTGGATCAACCGCGCGCTGGAAAAGGCGCAGCAGAAGGTCGAGGCGCGCAATTACGACATCCGCAAGAACCTGCTGAAATATGACGACGTGATGAACGACCAGCGCAAGGTGGTGTTCGAGCAGCGCGTCGAGCTGATGCAGGACGAGGACGTCGCCGAGACTGTCGCCGAGATGCGCCACGGCGTCATCGAGGACATCGTCATCAAGCACGTGCCGCCCAATGCCTATCCCGAGCAGTGGGACACGGACGGCCTTGCCGAGGCGCTGGAGCGCGTGCTTGGCCTCAACCTGCCGGTCAAGGAATGGGCCGCCGAGGAAGGCATAGCCGACGAGGAGATGCGCGAGCGCGTCCAGCGCCGGGCGGACGAGGCGATGGCGCTGAAGGCCGCCAAATACGGCCCCGACATCATGCGCTATGTCGAGAAGTCGATCCTGCTGCAGACGCTGGACCACCTTTGGCGCGAGCATCTGGTGACGCTCGACCATCTGCGCCAGGTCATCGGCCTGCGCGGCTATGCCCAGCGCGATCCGCTGAACGAGTACAAGTCGGAAGCCTTCCAGCTGTTCGAGGCCATGCTCTCGAGCCTGCGCGAGGCCGTAACCGCCCAGTTGATGCGCGTCGAAGTGATGTCGGCGCCGCAGACCGACGACATGCCGCCCATGGCACCCCACCACATCGACGCGGCGACCGGCGAGGATGAGTTCGCGCTGGCCGATGCGGAGATCGCCGTCGAGGCGACGCTGGCCCCCGCGCCGGACGCGGCCGCCCCGGCGCGCAACCCGGATGACCCGTCAAGCTGGGGCCGGGTCGGGCGCAACGAGCCGTGCCCTTGCGGCTCCGGCCTCAAATACAAGCACTGCCACGGCAAGTTCGTCTGAGCGGCGCCATGGAAAGCAGCGGCTCGGCGGAAGACGACATCAGGAGCGTCGAGGCCGCCGAGCTCCGGCTGCGCGATGCGGCTCTTGCGGGCGATGTAGCCGCGCTTGAGGCGCTGCTGGCGGATGACCTCGTTTTCGTCAACCAGCTCGGCCATGTGCTGGGCAAGGAAGACGACCTCGACCTGCACCGCACCGGCGCCTTCCGGCTGGAAACACTCACCTTCTCCGGCTATCGCCTGCGGTCGATGGGCCCGGGGCTGATCTTCGCGGTGCTGCGCGCCGACGCCACCGGCGAAGCGGGAGGCGCGCCCTTCGAGGCGACGCTGCGCTTCACGCGCCTTTGGCGGCGCGACGAGACCGGCTGGCGGGTCGCCAGCGCCCAGTGCACGTCCATCGCCTGAAGCCGGCACACGGCCCGCTCGACGCGGCGCCGGCGGCCACTTCCCGGCTACTGCACCGACGAGAAGCTGCCCGGCGCCAATATGCCGGTGGCGCCCGGCAGCGTCGGCGGCGTGCCATACAGCGTTTCACTCCCCGACGAGGCGACGGCCGGCCGCAAGGCGGGCGTCGCCGTGCCCGGCGCGACGGGCGCCGACGCGCCTGGCGCGGGCTTGGCCGGCGTCGCGGCCACCGTCGAAGGTGCCGGTTGCGGGCGGACCGCCTGCGGCGCCGGAGGCGTGGTCGCCTGGCGCGGCACGGGCGGGCGGGCCGGCGGCATCGGCACATCGGCGGCGGCTTCCGCCTCGGCCGCAGGCGCCGGCGGCGTGCTGCCGCCGAACCAGTTCTTCAGGCTGTCGAGAAAGCCGCCATTGCTGCCGGCGTCGAGCGCGGCGACCTGCGGCAACGGGGCCGGCTTGGCGTCCGCAGCCACCGGCGGCGCGCCGGCCGTTCCGGCTGCCTCCGGCTTGGCATCCGTGGGGCCGGCCACCGCCGGCTTGGCCTCGCTCGCCGACGAGCCGCCGAACAGGCCGAAGAAGCCATTGGACGCTACCGACGCAGGAGCCGCCGCCACGGCGGTGCGCGCCCCGCCCGGTGCGTCGTCCGGGCGGGGTATCGGCAGCGGGACGGCCGCTGATTCGGTCACCGTGTCGGCATTAGCCAGCGCGATGCTCTCGGCCGGGGCCGGCTCGGTGGTGGAGACGCCGTAGTCGACGCCCGGCGGCTTCACCACCGGCGGCAGCGAGCCGGGCGCGGAAAGCTCGGGGTTCTCCAGCTTGGCGAGGAACACCTTGTGCATCCCGCCATCCTTGCCGGTCTTGACAGGCGCGACGGGCTGCAGGGCGCCCGCGCTGGCGATCTTGGCGTTGGCGTCCTTCTGGCGGGCGGCCACCGCCTCGGCGAGACCCTCGGGCAGCGTGTAGTCCGGGCACGGGACCGAGGCCTGCAGCTTCTGGCCGGGGTCGGTGGGCGTGGCGTTGAACACATAGCGCTTGCCGCAATAATCCACCTTCGGCGGCGCCTTGGTGATCTCGAACACGTCGCTGCCTTCCTTCAGCATCTTCCAGAAGGCGAGGTTCGGGTTGTTGCGGTGCCGCACCAGGTTGTCGGACGTCATGCGGAAGGGATAGGCCTGCACCTGGAAGGAGCGCTGGCCGCCGAAGAAGCTCTCGCGGCCCAGCGCGAAAATCTCCTGCACCTGCTCGTCGGTCATCGCGTAGCAGCCGCGCGAGGAGCAGTCGCCATGCACCATCAGATTGCTGCCGGAGCGGCCCAGGGCGCGGTCATAAGCGTTGGGATAGCCGAGATCGAAGGCGAGGTAGTAGCTGGAATTCGGGTTCATCTGGCCGGGGGTGATGGTGTAGAAACCCTCCGGCGCCTGCCGGTCGCCTTCCCGCACCTTCGGCCCGAGTTCACCGGACCAGCGGCAGATCGGGTAGGTCTTGAGCAGCGCGTATTCGCCGCCGCCGGTCTCTTTCCAGACCTCCAGCTCGGCTTCTTCCTTGAAGATGCGGACCACGATCGGGCTCGACTTGGTCATGCCCTTCTGATCGATCAGCGCCAGCGTCTGCGGCGACAGCGACTTGCTGGCCTTGGACATCGGGGACGAACCGTCACCGCCATTGCAGCCGGCCAGAACCAGCGCGGTGCAGCCGGCAAGCAGGACTGAACGCCAGCGCGCGCCGAGCCCCCGGTTGCCGGTGCTGCGCAAGAGGCTGGAAAACCCTGCAACCTTCAACCCCGGAATCTCCCCGAAAGCGCGACGCTGAAAGCGCCTGCGCAGAAGCGTTATACCGCCCCGGAAGGGTCCGCAATACCGCCCCGGAATACCAGTAATCCCGCCTTTGTCGTCAAAGGCCGCCGGCACGTCGTCCGGGGGCGCGCCGAGCCCGCAGGCTCAGAGGTTCCGGCCGATGGCGAGGAACTTCTCGCGGCGCGCCTTGCGAAGCGATGCCGGGTCCATTCCGTCCAGTGCGCCAAGCGCCGCCTCGATGGCGTCGCCCGCTGCCTCCATCGCCACCTCGGGGGCGCGATGGGCGCCGCCGGCAGGTTCGGCGATGATCGAATCGATGACATGGAAGCGGAGCAAATCCTGCGCCGTGATCTTCATGTTCATCGCGGCGTCCTGCGCCTTTGCGGTGTCCCGCCAAAGGATTGAGGCCGCCCCTTCCGGCGAAATCACGCTGTAGATCGAGTGCTCCAGCATCAGCACACGGTTGGCCGTGGCAATGGCGATGGCGCCACCCGAACCACCCTCGCCAATGATGACGGCAACATTTGGGACGCCGAGCGAGAGGCACGCGTCGGTCGAGCGGGCGATGGCCTCGGCCTGGCCGCGCTCCTCGGCATCGAGCCCGGGAAACGCGCCGGCGGTGTCCACCAGCGAGATCACCGGCAGCGAGAAGCGGTCGGCAAGCTCCATCAGCCGCACCGCCTTGCGGTAGCCTTCCGGGCGCGCCATGCCGAAATTGTGTTTGATGCGGGTCTCGGTCGAGGAGCCCTTCTCCTGCCCGATGAGGCAGACGGCGCGGCCGCGAAAGCGCGCGAGGCCGCCGAGAATCGCATGGTCGTCGCCGAATTTGCGGTCGCCGGCGAGCGGGTCGAACTCTTCGAACAGGTGCGCCGCATAGTCGGAAAAATGCGGGCGCAGCGGATGGCGGGCCACCTGCGTCTTCTGTGAAGGCGAGAGATTGGCGTAGAGCTGGAGCAGCGCGTCGCGCGCCTTGCCCTCCAGCCGGCCAATGTCGTCGCCAATGGCGACCGCGTCGCCCTGCGCCGCCATGGCGCGCAGTTCTTCCAGCTTGGCCTCAAGCTCGGCCACGGGCTTCTCAAAATCGAGGTAGCTGCGCATCGGAAATGACTGAACCGTCTGACAAGACAAGGGCGGCCACCCGGACGGGCGGCCCGCGAAATCGGGCGGAAGCTGCCCCGAGAGGGTGGCGACGTCAAGGCAGGCGCGCAAATGCGCTCAATCGCCGCTGCCGTCGCCCAGCGGATGGAGGTCCCGAACCAGGCTTTTCAACCGCTCGTCCAGCACATGGGTGTAGATCTGCGTCGTCGAAATGTCGGTGTGGCCGAGCAGCGTCTGCACGATCCGCAGTTCTGCTCCATGTGCCAGCAAATGGCTGGCGAAGGCATGGCGCAGCACATGCGGCGACAGGCGGGCGGGGTCGATCTCCGCCGCCAGCGCCAGATCCTTCAGGTCTAGCGCCACCTGCTGGCGGGTGATGTGGCCGCTGGCGGCGCCGGAGGGAAACAGCCACTTCCCGCGGGGCTCGGCGCGCGCCTGCCCCGCCTTGCTCGTTTCCGCCTTCGCCGCCGCCGCCTTTTCCAGCGCCCCGCGATAGGCGGTCATCGCCGCCTTGGCGGCGTCGCCCAGCGGCACCAGCCGCTCCTTGTTGCCCTTGCCGCGCACGATGATGGCATCGCCGCGCGTGTTCGCGGCAGAGGCCGGCAGCGCCGCCAGCTCGGAAACGCGCAGCCCTGTGGCGTAGAGCAGTTCGACGAAACACGCCGTGCGCGCCCGCCGCGCGCCTTCCGCGAAGCTCGACACTGCCTCGCCCGCCCGCTTATGGGCGGTGGCGATCAGGCGGCTCACCTCGTCCAGCGACAACACCTTCGGCAAGGGCCGGCTGCGGCGCGGGCCTTCCAGCACGGCA
This sequence comes from Ancylobacter sp., assembly GCF_965279025.1. Classification (NCBI taxonomy): domain Bacteria; kingdom Pseudomonadati; phylum Pseudomonadota; class Alphaproteobacteria; order Hyphomicrobiales; family Xanthobacteraceae; genus Ancylobacter; species Ancylobacter sp. The sequence goes on from NZ_OZ257132.1 coordinate 216,400, forward strand.
GCGGGGTCGTCACCGCGATGGCCCTCGGCATAGAGAAAGCGGTGGAGCTGGCGCACCGCCGAGAGTTTGCGCGCCACGCTGGCGCTGGCGAGGCCGCGCCGGGAGAGGTCCGCGAGCCAGTCGCGAAGCTGGGCGGTGCCGGCGACGAGCAGATCCAGGCCCTGCCTCGCCAGAAAGCCCTCATAATCCTCAAGATCGCGCTGATAGGCCGCCAGCGTGTTCGGGCCCGCACCGCGCTCGGCCGCCATCATGTCGAGGAACAGCCGCGCGGGGTTGTGGACGCTCATTTCGCGAACCGGTCCGGCGGCACTGCGATGTTCATTTCACGCGTCTGCGGGTGAACGAGATTGGCGAAGGCCCACAGCGTGCCGTAGCCGATGCCGCCGAGGATGCCGAGGATGACCAGAAGGCGGATGAGGCTCGGCATGGGGAAGCGGGCCTTGCGCGATTCGAAGAACGGACTCTTGCGATCCTACGGCCTTTCGGGCCGGGCGGAAGCAAACGGAACAGGACGGTTTCAAACTCACCCTGCCACGCCTGTCTGAACGGAGCGTTACACAGGCCGGCCCAACCGGGCTGGAGCATCGCCTTCGCATTGCGTCACCCTCGCATTGCGTCACTCTTTCGCCAATGATAGTCCGCGCTTCGATGAACGAGCATGGTGCCATGACGGCGGACCCCGAACAGGACGAGAAGGCGGCGAGGCTGCGCGCGGTTCTCGGCGCACGCTCCATCGTGCTTGTCGGCATGATGGGGGCCGGCAAATCCTCGGTCGGCAAGCGCCTCGCCCGCCGCCTCGCCCTGCCCTTCGCCGATGCCGACACCGAGATCGAGCAGGCGGCGGGAATGACCATCCCCGAGATCTTCGCCCTGCACGGCGAGCCGGCCTTCCGCGACGGCGAGAAGAAGGTGATCGCACGCCTGCTGGAGGCCGGCCCCATGGTGCTCGCTACCGGCGGCGGCGCCTATATGAACGCGGAGACGCGCGCCGCCATCGCCCGCCACGGCATCTGCGTCTGGCTGAAGGCCGAGCTCGACGTGCTGCTGCGCCGCGTGCGCCGGCGCGACGACCGGCCGCTGCTCAAGAACGGCGACCCGGAATCCACGCTCGCCCGGCTGATCGACCTGCGTTATCCCGCCTATGCGGAGGCGGACGTCACTGTGGTGTCGCATGACGTGCCGCAGGACGTGATGGTCGATACCGTGATCGAGGCGCTGGGCCGCCATCTGCACGTGCCGGGTCCGGGAGACGAGATGTGAACAAGCCTGCCGCCCCCTTCACCGCCGCCGACCGGACGCAGCTTCGCGTCGGGCTCGGCGATCGCTCCTATGACATCGTCATCGGCCCGGGGCTGCTGGCAGAGGCCGGCACCCGCATCGCCGCGCTGCGGCCGGGTGCCCGCATCGGCATCGTCACCGACCGTAACGTCGCCGACCGCCATCTCGGCACCGTGGAGGCCGCCCTGCTAGCGGCCGGCCTGACCCCGACGCCGGTCATCGTCGAGCCGGGCGAGAAATCCAAGTGCTTCGCGGTCTTCGAGCAGGTGGTGGACGCTTTGCTCGCCGCCCGCATCGAGCGGGGCGACCTCGTGCTCGCCCTGGGCGGCGGCGTGGTCGGCGATCTCGCCGGCTTCGCGGCGGCGGCGCTGCGGCGCGGCGTCGATTTCGTGCAGGCCCCGACCAGCCTGCTGGCGCAGGTGGATTCGTCCGTCGGCGGCAAGACCGGCATCAATTCGCGCCACGGCAAGAACCTCGTCGGCGCCTTCCACCAGCCCATATTGGTGCTGGCCGACACCGGCGCCCTTGACACATTGCCGCTACGCGAATTCCGCTCCGGCTATGCCGAGGTCGCCAAATACGGGCTCATCGACAACGCCGCCTTCTTCGGCTGGCTGGAGCGGAAGTGGCAGGCCGTGTTCGGCGGCGGCGCGGAGCGTATCGAGGCCATCGCCACCAGCTGCGCCTCCAAGGCCGCCGTGGTCAGCCGCGACGAGAAGGAAACCGGCGACCGCGCTCTGCTCAATCTCGGCCACACCTTCGGCCACGCGCTGGAAGCCGGCGCCGGCTTCTCGCAGCGCCTGCTGCATGGCGAGGCGGTGGCCGTCGGCATGGCGCAAGCCTTCCGCTTTTCCGCCGCGCAGGGCCTGTGCCCGGCAGCCGATGCCCAGCGGGTAGAGGTGCATCTGCGCACCGTCGGCCTGCCCACCCGCGTCGCCGACATCCCGGGCGACTTGCCGGACACGGACGGTTTGATGAACCTCATCGGCCAGGACAAGAAGGTCTCGCGCGGCGCCCTTACCTTCATCCTCGCCCGCGGCATCGGCCAGAGCTTCATCGCCCGCGATGTCGACCCCGCGCAGGTGCGGGCTTTCCTTGAGGGCGAGCGTCAGGCCGGCTAAGAAGGGCCATGACCCCTTATGATTGGCTCGCGCTTGGTGCCGTCGTCATCTGCCTGCTGCTGTCCTTTTTCTTTTCGGGCAGCGAGACGGCACTGACCGCTTCCTCGAAGGCGCGCATGCACGCGCTGGAGAAGAACGGCGACGTGCGCGCCGCGCTGGTCAACAGGATGATGGGGCAGCGCGAGCGTCTCATCGGCGGCATCCTGCTCGGCAACAACTTCGCCAACATCGCGGCCTCCTCGCTCACCACCGGGCTGCTGCTCGCCTGGTTTGGCACGGCCGGCATCGCCTATGCGACGTTGGGCATGACGATCGTCATCGTCATTTTCTCGGAAGTGCTGCCCAAGACCATCGCCATCAATCATCCCGATCGCGTGTCACTGCTGGTGGCGGGGCCGATCCGTTTCATCGTCGGCCTGTTCGGGCCGCTGACGCTCGGCATCGAGGCGCTGGTGCGGGCGCTGCTGCGCGCCTTCGGCGTCACCCTCGGCGCCACCACCAATGTGCTCTCCGCCTCCGAGGAACTGCGCGGCGCGGTCGACCTGATGCACCGCGAAGGCAGCGTGGTGAAGGACGAGCGCGACATGCTCGGCGGCCTGCTCGATCTCGGCGAGCTCGAAGTCTCCGACATCATGGTCCACCGCACCAAGATGGCGAGCCTGAACGCCGACGAGCCGCCGGAGCGGATCGTCCACGACGTTCTCGCTTCCCCGCACACCCGCCTGCCGCTGTGGCGCGAGCGCCCGGACAACATCATCGGCGTGCTGCACGCCAAGGATCTGCTGCGCGAACTGATGGCGCTCGGCAACGACACCTCGAAGCTGGATATCGAGAAGATCGCCCGGGCGCCGTGGTTCGTGCCCGACGTCACCTCCCTGCCCGACCAGTTGAAGGCCTTCCGCCGGCGCAAGCAGCACTTCGCCCTCGTCGTCGACGAGTATGGCGAGGTGATGGGGCTGGTCACCCTGGAGGATATTCTGGAGGAGATCGTCGGCGACATCTCCGACGAGCACGACAAGGCCTTCACCGGCGCCCGCCGCAACCCTGACGGTTCGCTCAGCGTCGAGGGTACGGTGGCGATCCGCGACCTCAACCGGGCGATGGGCTGGCACCTGCCGGACGAGGAGGCCACCACGATTGCGGGCCTCGTCATCCACGAGGCCCGCATCATTCCCGAGCCGGGGCAGGCCTTCATGTTCCACGGCTTCCGCTTCCAGGTGATGCGCAAGCAGCGCAACCGCATCACCCTTCTGCGCGTGTCCCCCCTGCGGCGCCCGGGCGCCTGACGACGATCGGAAGGGTCAGTCCTCCGCAGCCGGCGCCGGCACCGGATCACCCAGCGGGTTGACGTCGTCGACGAAGGCCAGGAGATGGGCGAGCGAGGTGATCGGCGCCTCCCCGACCCGAAGCGGCGAATCCCCGTCTGGCGAGAAGACCTTGAGCGTTCCCGCCATTGCCGTATCGCCGAGGTCGGCCGGATCGACCCCCGCATTGAAGATGGATGTGACCGAGGCCCGGATGAGCCCGACAAACGTCTCGATGAGTATGCGGCTGCCGACCGGGCCCAGATGCTCGCCGCCCGCGAGTTCCGCCTCGCGAAGGATGTAGTACCAGAGCGGCGTCTTCACATCGAATTCGTGCTCGCGCAGAACGGCATTGTCGTCGAGCGCCAGCGCATCGTCGGCAATGAGCGTCTTCATGACCTTGCCCGGGGTCAGCAGGGCACTGCCCGACAATCCGCCGGCAGCGGCCATCAATTGAGCGACGTCCTGTCCGCAGGGAAGGCCGAGGCGCGCGCCGCGAAGAAGATTTCGTGCCGCCAGATTGCCCCCGCCACCCGGCAGATTGCCGAGCGCTGGCATAATGCGGGTGTCGAGCTTCTTGGCGACGCCCAGAGGGACTTGCGGGCGAGGAACGGCCGGAAAACCGGGAACCTCGGAGAAATCGAACAGCCGCCGCCAATCGGCAATCCAGATACTCGGCAGGGCGACGAAATCGTTCGCAGGTGCCGTCGCCAGCTTGTCCGGCTTGCCCAGGCCGCCGGACGTATTGGTGAAATCGAAGAACTGCCGGAACGGCGCGCCGGGAAAGATGCGGTTCCACGAATAGCCCGGCCGCACGAGGGAATGCCCGAGCCGGTAGGTGGCGACGGAGAATTCCAGCGGCATGGGCGGCGTCTCGTATCCGGTGACGCGGAAGAAAAGCGGATTGAGCCTCAGCGTGGCTGGCAGCGTGAGGGGCTTGGCCGGGTCATCGGGAAGGTCCGACGGGGTGAGGCCGAGCACGGCCGCAAAGGTCGCCGGATCCGCGATGCGGCGGATGAAATCGAACAGCACCAGCCACTGGTAATGGCGCGTGACGAGTTCCCGCGTCTGCTTGAACAGCGAGGTCGGGCTGATCGCGCCTTTCGCCTTCAGCGTTTCCGCCACCTTGTTGTGAAACTTGAGGAAGGCGAGATGCAGCTGGGCGACGATGAGGTTTTCGTCGTTGCGGTCGTCGCCGATCAATGGCTTGCCGGCATCCTGGCCAAACAGGATGCGAGGCAAATCATTGGGGAGCGCCTTGCCCGCCGGATCGTTTTCGTCCACCGCAAATTGCGGTACCGGTTCGGTCAAGCCGATCCGAAACATTACCGGGTCCGCCGGTTCGAAGAAGGCATCGGCGCGCCCGCCGAAATCGCCGTACAGGCTGTCGAGATCCAGCCGCGGCGAGCGTATCTGCAGCACCTGGTCAGGGCTGAGCGGCTTCACCTCCTCCACGCGGCCCGCCGTGCCATCCCGGGTAATGTCGTGGTCGACGAACTGCCCGAAATACGTGTAACCGGCTGGAAGTTTGGAATCATCCGGCGGCAGGGGCGGCTGTCCCGCAGCCAGCGCGGCGGTCATCCGCGCGCCCAGCGCCGTGAGCGATGCGTCGGTCGGGCGAAAAGGCGCCAGCCCCTCGAAGATGCGGCCGAACCGAAATCCCGCGCCGGGCGTTTCGAGTTCCGTGCCCTTGACGACCTGGATCTCGCCCTCGACCTCGTAAGTATCCTTAACCCCGTGATGCGCCATCGCCCGTCCCCCTGGGCGGGTGGTGGGCCGCAGCCCTACCGAGCCCGCACGCCATGATTGCAGGGGCAGCCTATAACTCTTTTAAGTTTAGTCTATCTTCATTTTCTATTTATGCGTGCATCACCCGCCCGGCGTGTCGGGAGCGGTGCGCGCATCGCCTGCGCCGGCAACGGCTGGAAATTTCGTCGCCGGCACCCATATGGGCGATATGAATTCCGGAAATGTCCCGCGTCGCCCCCGGCAGAGCGCGCTATTCGCCGGGCGCCTTCGCCTCGATGGCGAGCGCGTGCAGGCCGCGCGCGATCTCGCTCGCGAGCAGGCCGTTCACCATGCGGTGGCGCGCCAGCCGGTTCTGGTCGCGGAAAACCTCGGCGACGAGGCGCACGCGCAGGTGGGTGAGCTGCCCCGGCCGGTGCCCGCCATGGCCTTCGTGACGATGGCTTTCATCCTCCAGCTCAAGGACGGAGGGGGAAAGCTCGGCCAGCGCGGCCCGCACGCGGGCAAGCGCCTGGGCGACGGCATCGTCGGAACCGGGAATATGCGTGTCCATGGTCGATGCGGTACGCCCCCGCCCCATCGGCGTCAACATCTGGGCTAAGATCGCCGCGAGAGGCGGTGACGAACCCACGGTTTCTTGTATACCTGCTCCAGCATCAGCATAATCGTCGGACCATGAAGCTCGACTCCCCGATATTCGACCGCATCCGCGTCAAGGCGGACCGCGATCGCCGCGCCAAGGTTGAAGGCCCTACCTGCGAGTGGGAGGGCTGCAGCCATGCCGCGACTCATCGCGCGCCGAAGGGCCGGCAGATGGAGGGCCAGTTCTGGCGCTTCTGCTTCGACCATGCGCGCGCCTACAACCAGTCCTATAATTATTTCTCGGGGATGGGCGACGACGCCGTCGCCGCCTACCAGAAGGACGCGCTCACCGGCCATCGCCCGACCTGGAAGATGGGCTCGAAGGGCGGAGCGGCGAAGGCCGCCGAGCATGCCAAGCGCCATTCGGCGGAAGACATCGGCGATCCGTTCGGCATGTTCGGCGAAGTGGGCGGGCGCACCCGCCCCGAGCCCGAGCCGCCGCGCGAGAGCCGGATGATCCGCAATGTGGAGCGCCGGGCCTTCGAATCCCTCGGCATGGAGATTTCCGCCACGCCCGAGGAGCTGAAGGCGCGCTTCAAGGAGCTGGTGAAAAAATACCATCCCGACGCCAATGGCGGCGACATATCGACCGAGGACCGTCTGCGCGACGTGATCCAGTCCTATAATCATCTCAAGAGCGCGGGCTTCTGCTAGGAAGCGCGTGTGCCAGACCAGTCCGCGCCCGTGCGCGGCAACGGAGGAAGAATGACCGCCCCGCTCACGCAAGCGCCCGCGCTGCCGGACATGAAGGTTTCGGTCCGTCAGGTTTTCGGCATCGACGTCGACCTCGAAGTGCCGGCCTATGCCGAACCGGACGCCCATGTGCCGGAAATCGATCCCGATTACCTGTTCGACCGTCCGACCACGCTCGCCATCCTCGCCGGCTTCGCCCATAACCGCCGGGTGATGGTCACCGGCTATCACGGCACCGGCAAGTCGAGCCATATCGAGCAGGTCGCGGCCCGCCTCAACTGGCCCTGCGTGCGCGTCAACCTCGACAGCCACATCAGCCGCATCGACCTGATCGGCAAGGACGCCATCGTGGTGCGCGACGGGCTGCAGATTACCGAGTTTCGCGACGGCATCCTGCCCTGGGCCTACCAGAACAACGTGGCGCTGGTGTTCGACGAATATGACGCCGGCCGCCCGGACGTGATGTTCGTCATCCAGCGCGTGCTCGAATCCGCCGGCCGGCTGACGCTGCTCGACCAGAACCGCGTCATCCGCCCGCACGGCGCCTTCCGCCTGTTCTCCACGGCCAACACCATCGGCCTCGGCGACACGACGGGCCTCTACCATGGCACCCAGCAGATCAACCAGGCGCAGATGGACCGCTGGTCCATCGTCACCACGCTGAACTATCTGGCCCATGACAAGGAGGTCGATATCATCGTCTCCAAGGCCAAGAACCTGCAGACGCCGGAAGGCCGCGACACTGCCGCGCGCATGGTGCGCCTCGCCGATCTGACCCGGCAGGCCTTCATCAATGGCGACCTGTCCACCGTGATGAGCCCGCGCACCGTCATCACCTGGGCCGAGAATGCCGAGATCTTCCAGGAACTCGCCTTCTCGTTCCGCGTCACCTTCCTGAACAAGTGCGACGAGCTCGAGCGCCCGCTGGTGGCCGAGTTCTACCAGCGCTGCTTCGGCAAGGAACTGACCGAGTCGGCCGTCAACGTCGTGCTTTCCTGAGCGGCACGCACCCTCTCCCCGCCGAACCCGGCCGCTGCCGGGTTCGGTTGCAGCCGGGGTCGGCGGGGCGAGGGTCTTCGATGCCCCGCGCGGCGCGTCACCTCTCGCCGGCTGCTTTGAGGGCACCTCTCCGCAATGGAGAGGAAAGGTAAACACCTAGGGCCAAAGCCATGAGTTCCACGTCGAACCGCACCACCCGCACCCCGCCCAAGGAAGCCCCGACCGAGCCGCTCAAGCGCGCCGTCACCGGCTGCCTGCGCGCCATTGCGGGCAATCGCGAGATCGACGTCACCTTCGGCTCCGAGAAGCCCGGCTATGCCGACGGGCGGGCCCGGCTGCCCGAGCCGGCGCGCCGCATGTCGAAGCAGGACGCCGCCATCATGCGCGGCCATGCCGATTCCATGGCGCTGCGCATGGCCTGCCACGACCCCAAGGTGCACAAGCGGCTGGTGCCGATGGGCGAGCAGGCCCGCGCCGCCTTCGAGGCCGCCGAGCAGACGCGCTGCGAGTCGGTCGGCGCCCTGCGCATGGACGGCGTGGCGCTGAACCTCTCGGCCATGCTGGAAGACCGCTACCAGAAGGCCAATTTCGCCAACCTCGCTGACCGCTCGGACGCGCCGCTGGAGCACGCGCTCTCGCTCATCCTTCGCGAGCGCATGACCGGCATGGCCCCGCCTGCCGCCGCGCGCGAGATGGTCAACCTCTGGCGCGGCTTCATCGAGGAGCATGGCGCCACCGCGCTCGACGAACTGGCCGGCGCCACCGAGAACCAGGCCCGCTTCGCCGAAGCGATGCGCGACCTGCTCTCCTCGCTCGGCATGGGCGAGGACATCGCGCCCTTCGACGAGAATAACGACCCCTCGACCGACACCGACGACAGCCGCGACGACGACAACGGCAAGGGCAGCGACAGCGAGGACGAGGAAAACGCCGAGGGCCAGACCGAGGTCGACACCGATCTCTCCTCCGACCAGAACCCGGAAGAGGCCGAGGAACAGCAGGACCAGCCCAATTCCGAGCTTTCCGACGATGCGGAGCTGGGCGAGTCCGACGATTCCTCCGAGCCGTGGAAGCCGGAAAACGCGGTGCCGGCCGAGCCGCGCCCGCCGGAATATCACCCCTTTACGCCGCGTTTCGACGAGACGGTGAATGCCGACGAACTGTGCGACGCCGAGGAACTGGCGCGGCTGCGCGCCCATCTCGACAAGCAGCTCGTGCATCTCTCGGGCATCGTCGCGCGCCTCGCCAACCGGCTGCAGCGCCGGCTGATGGCGCAGCAGAACCGAGGCTGGGAGTTCGACCTCGAAGAGGGGATGCTCGACCCGGCGCGCCTGCACCGCATCATTCTCGACCCGATGCAGTCGCTCTCCTTCAAGCGCGAGCGCGACACCGATTTCCGCGACACCGTGGTCACGCTGCTGCTCGACAATTCCGGCTCGATGCGCGGGCGCCCGATCACCGTGGCCGCCGCCTGCGCCGACATTCTGGCGCGGACGCTGGAGCGCTGCGGCGTGAAGGTGGAGATTCTCGGCTTCACCACCAAGGCCTGGAAGGGCGGGCAGGCGCGCGAGGCGTGGCTCTCCGCCGGCAAGCCGGGCTCGCCCGGCCGCCTCAATGATCTGCGCCACATCATCTACAAATCCGCCGACGCCCCGTGGCGCCGGGCGCGGCGCAATCTCGGCCTGATGATGCGCGAGGGGCTGCTGAAGGAGAACATCGACGGCGAGGCGCTGGAATGGGCGCATAATCGGCTGCTGGCGCGCAATGAATCGCGCCGCATCCTGATGATGATCTCCGACGGCGCGCCGGTCGACGATTCCACCCTCTCGGTAAACCCCGGCAATTATCTGGAGCGCCATCTGCGCTGGATGATCCAGCAGATCGAGGACAAGTCGCCGGTCGAGTTGATCGCCATCGGCATCGGCCATGACGTGACGCGCTACTACAAGCGCGCCGTCACCATTGTCGACGCCGAGGAACTGGGCGGCGCGATGACCGACAAGCTGGCGGAACTGTTCAGCGAGCAGGGGGCGCGCGGCGCCGGCAAGGAGCAGAAGGGCCGCAGCGCCGCAGCTTTCGCGCAGGCCCCCAAGCCCGCGAAGCCCGCCGCACCCACGCCGCTGTCCACGCGCCGGGTGCACTGAGCCCGGCGTCGTCGGCTTCGCGCCGGCCGGTCGCGAGCCGGAAAAAGTTCGTCATGGCCGGGCTGGACCCGGCCATCCACGAGGTCCGGCCGACACACGTCGTGGATGGCCGGCCCAAGGCGGGGCATGACGTCGCTTTCGTCGAACGCCAGGCGCTAGACGCCACGCCAGACGCTGGGAACACCGAAGGCGCCAAGACCCAATGCGCGACCGCCGAGCGCACGGCCCTGCCCTCGCCCCTTGCAAAGCCGGCGCGGCATCCCACATTGATGCTAACCCAGTCAGAACAGGGCTTCCGGCATGTTGACACCTCGTCAGTGTCTCGTCGGATGGAGCGCGGTCAGGACGGATGTACTCCGACCACGCTTGAACCCTCCGGCCGCTTGACGAGCGGCCGGCTTCTGACCGGGTACCTCCAAGGGGAAATCAGCGCGCCGCATGGCGCGCTTTTTTTTGCGCCGGCACAGCAGGCGCAGCGTGACGCAAGCCCAGCGCCCACGCGAGGCTCGGCTCGCGCGACGCTGGGCGGCCCTCACATATAGGGCCCGCGCGGCACCGCGCCGGGCTCGTCGGCAAAGGGCGCGCCGGGGCCGGGATCGTCCGGCAGATGCGGCATCGCCACCACGGGCGTGACTACCGGGGTCAGCAGCGGCGGCTTGGTCGCCACCTTTTCCGGCTCCGCCTGGGCAGCGATCGGCGCGGCCGCGTCGGATTCCGGCGCCAGGCTCGCCGAGGCGCTGGACGCGGTGAGGTCGACTACCGACCCCTCAGAGGAGGCCGGCGGGCGGCTCTCAATGGCAGCGGCAATCGCCGCCTTCACGCGCTCGGCCTCACTCTCCAGCATCGGCGTCGTCGCCAGTCCCGGAGGCAGCTTCCATTCGAAGGCGTCGAGACGGCCGGTGACGGGAGAGACCGGTCCCCATGCTTCCGCCACCACGCCATCCGCCACCCACGCGGGATCGCGCTGGGCGCGTACCGCGCGGGCCGTCCATTCGCGCGCCTTGCCGACATCACCGTGCTCGCCGGCTTCCAGCTCCGCCATCAGAAGGCAGGTGCGCTGCGTCGGCGCCACAAGCAACGGCGCCAGCGCCGTGCGGGCGACGTCAAAGTCCTGCGCGTCGATGGCCGCGCGCGCCAGCGCCATGGCGCTTTCGGGGTGCGCCGGCATATGCGCGGTCAGCGTGCGCACGCGCTTCAGCCGCTCGCGCGAGGCATCGCCCGGCCGCAGGTGCAGATAGGCGTCGGCGAGGTCGGGATGCGGCGTTGCCGCATAGGCGGCCTCGAGAACCTTCGCTGCCTTGCGCACATCGCCCGCCGCGCCCAGCAGGCGCCCGGCAATCTCTGCCGCGGGCACCAGAGTCGGTGCGAGGCGCGCCGCTTCCTGGGCTTTTTCGCGCGCGCTCGCCGGATCGGAAAGTTCCAGGGCCTGCGCCTGCGCGGCCAGCAGCACGGCGCGGCGGCGCCGGTGCGTCGCGCGGTCCAGTGCCCCATGCGCCGCTTCGCGCTCCAGCGTCGCGAGCGCCCCGGCGAAATCGCCATTGAGGCAGCGCGACTCGATGACCGCGTCCGCCGCCCAGGCAAGGCCCGGTTCGTGGCGGGCCGCTTCTTCCGCCGCCTGCAGCGCCGCGCTCTGGTCGCCGCGACGCCGCGCTTCCACATGCAGCCCGCGCAGGCCGAGCAGGCGCGTGCCGGGGTTTTCCGTCATGGAGCGGAACACCGCCTCGGCGCCGGCGGCATCGCCGGAAAGCTGCGCCGCCTGCGCCGCCAGCAGCTTCGAAAGCGGTTCCTCGCCGAGCAGGCGCTGGGCATCATTGGCCGCGCGCCGCGCGCCCACCGCATCTCCGGAGCCGACCGCGACAAGGCCGCGCGTCACCGCCGACCAGCCACGGTTGCGCCGCCGGCTGCGCCAGGAAAACGCGATCATGTCCGGCGAGCGGACGATCAGCCGCAGCAGCGTCCACAGCAGGATCACCGTCGCCAGCAGGGCCAGCAGGGCACTCGCCGCCACGAGGATGCTGGTCTCGATCTGCCAGCCCTGCCAATCGATGATGACCGCGCCGGGCCGGTCCGCCAGCCAGGCGATGCCGAAGGCGACGACGGAGAGAACGAGAAGGTAGACGACGAGGCGGATCACTGGGCCCCTCCCGCGAGTGTGGCGAGCACGCGCCGGTCAAGTTCGGCGATGGTGGCAAGCGCCGCCTGGCGTGCGTCGAGCGCGGCAAGCACCGGTTGGGCAGCGGTGCGTTCGCTCTCCGGCAGTGCCGCGAGCGCGGCACGCGCGGCATCGACATCATCCCGCGCCAGCGCCGCTTCCGCCTGGGCCAGCGCCGGCGTGGAGGCCGCGTCCTCCGAACGGCGAACGGTGACGAGCTTCTTCGCGCCGCTCAGCAGCTTCGCGGCGAACCCCTCCTCGGCCGCCGCCTCGGGCGTCGGCTCGGTGGCAGTCGCGGGAGCGGTGGCCGTGCGCAACTGCGCGGCCAGCGCCGGCCCGGTGGCGAAGCCGTTCGCGGCGGCAGGCTCCAGGGCAGCGAGGGACGCGCCCTCGCTGCCCAGAAGGGACTGTGCCGCCTTCAGTTCGGTGGCGAAGGGCCGGCCGGAAGCCACCGCCTCGCGCAACCGGCCGAGCATCACCATCTGCGCCGCGCCCTGCCCGCTCTCGCGCTGGGCGGCGGTGGCGGCGCCGAGCTTGTCTTCCAGCGCCTTGAGACGCGTATTGGTGGCGTCGAGATCGGCGGGCGAAGCAGCGGGCACCGGCGCGGGAAGCGCACCCACACGCTGCTCCAGCGCCTCGATCTGCCCCCGCACGGCCGCCACGTCCTCGGACGAGGCTACGGGTGCCGTACCGGCCCCGGCGGAAGCGGGCGCGGCCGGAAGCGTGTCGACCTTCTTGCCGAGGGAATCGAGGCCGCTTTCCAGCGCGTCGAGACGCGTCGCCAGCTCGGCTGGCGCGTCGAGGCCAGGCGCCGCCGCCTCACCGGAGCGGGTTTCCAGCAGTTCCACCCGCTGGCGCAGGTCGAGGGCGCGGGCCTCCAGATCGGTGATGGCGTCGACATTTTGCTCGGCATTGGAGAAGGCCGAAACGACCGCGAGCGCGAAAGCCGCGCCGATGACGCCGGAGAGCAGCGCCGCGAACAGCGTGCCGATAACGCCCAGCGTGCGCGGCGAACGCGGCGCGGCCGGCGGAGGAATGGGGTGGACGGGCTCAGGAGGAGCGCCGCGCGTTTCGCCAGCCTCGGAAGGCTCCGCAGGCGGCACTGGCGTGTCCGGGGGAGAGGCGTCAGCAGCGTCAAGCGCCGGCGCCTCGCTGGGCGCGGCCACATCGGTCGCGGGCGGATTCGCGCGTACTGTCTCGGGAGCGGCCGCCTCGGGCGCCGTATCGCCGGTCGCGGCGTCGTCCGGGACGGACACCACTTCCTTGGCCGCGAGGTCGAGCGTCGGCGGCTTGCGGCGCGCGGGCTTGGCACCCGCCTCCGGCTTGTCCTCGGCACCCTTGTTCGGATCGTCTGTCGCCACGTGCTTACCTCTGCCTTGATAAAGCGCCGGGCCGGCCCCTTGTTCCCGGGATAGACCGCCCGCCCCCGCGCCGCAACCTCGGGAGACTGCGATGGTTTACCGGACGAGCAGCGCGAACAGCCCGTCTTCCGTCGGCGCGGCGGCGATACGGGTCGGCCAGCCGGCCGCCGCGAGGGGCGCCGCCACATTGGCGGAGAAGCACAAATGCTCGACATGGCGAAAAAGCGCCGAGACGCCCGCTTCCTGCGCCCGCGCCGCCAGCGTCGCCGCCGTACGCGGCGAGAAATGGAAGGCCGTGTCGATCCGCCCCTCCTGCACCGCCACCATCGTCTCCATCGAAAGCCTTGTCGCCGGAACGGTACGGTAGATCACGAAAAGTTCGGTGGAAATGCCGTCGGCGACAAGTTCCGCCCCGAGATCGACCGCCCGGTCCGCGCCGGCCACATAGAGCAGCCTCGCCCCGCGCGGCAATTCGGCCCGCAGCAGGGTGGCGAGCGCCGCGCCGTCGCCGCCGGCGATCCGCACATCGGCGAAGGCGTCCGGCGCCGCCGCCGCCGTGCGTCGTCCCACCGCGTAAAGCGGCAGCCCGGCCAGCGCCTGCAGTTCCGGCCGTGCACCGAGAGCCCGCGCCCCGTTGACGCTGGTCAGCGCCACCGCGTCGAAGCGCCCCGGGGGCAGCTCCGCCCCGGCCAGCGCCTCCACGGCGAGCAGGGAATCCACCATCGCCTCATGCCCGGCGCCGCGCAGCCGCTCGGCGGTCGCCCAGGCATCGGGAAGCGGCCGTGTCACCAGCACGCGCATGCCTCGCCCCCCGCTCAGTGCGGCAGCAATTCGGGCGGCACCAGAGCGCGCATCTCCTTGCCCGCCGCAATGCCGAGCTCCAGCGCGCGGTTGACCGGCCCGTAGCGCACGATCTCGTAATAACGTGACCCATCGGGCGAGAGCACGGCGCCGCGGAAGTGGATCTCATCGCCTTCCACCAGCGCCAGCCCGCCGATCGGCGTGCGGCAGGAGCCATCGAGCTGGCCGAGATAGGCCCGCTCCACCCGCAGCGCCAGGCCGGTGGCAGGGGAGACCACCGGCACCACCAGCGCGTCCACGGCGATGTCGCCGAAGCGGGTCTCGATGGCCACCGCCCCCTGCCCCACCGCCGGCAGGAAATCCGCCGTCTCCAGCACCGAGCTCACCCTGTCGGCAAGGCCGAGGCGGCTGAGGCCGGCATAGGCGAGCAGTGTCGCGTCGAATTCGCCGCTCTCCACCTTGGCGAGACGGGTATGCACATTGCCGCGCAGCAGCGCCACCTCGAGGTCCGGCCGCAGCCGGCGCAGCTGCGCCTCCCGCCGCAGCGAGGCGGTGCCGACCCGCGCGCCCGGCTTCAAATCGCGCAGCGCCACGCCCTCGCGCAGGATAAGCGCGTCACGCACATCGGCGCGCGGCAGGTAGCCGACAAGGTGCAGCCCGTCCGGCAGCCGGGTCGGCATGTCCTTGGCGGAATGCACGGCGAGGTCGATGCGCCGGTCGATCAGCGCTTCCTCCAGCTCCTTGGTGAACAGGCCCTTGCCGCCGGCCTCGGAAAGCGCCCGGTCGGTGATGGCGTCGCCGGTGGTGCGGATCACCTGCACCTCGACGGCCTCCTCCGGCCAGCGATGCGCCTTGAGCAGCGCGTCGCGCACCGCATGGGCCTGCCAGAGCGCAAGCGGGCTGCCGCGCGTGCCGAGCCGGAGTTTGGGAAGCGATTGCGTCATGCGGTCCTGCGGTGCTACTGGGTAAAACCCGTCGGATAAGCTCCAGATGTCGGGTTTCACCCACAATATCAATATTTTGTGGGCCAAATTGGCCATATCATCGCGGAGCCGGATGATGCGGCCGGGCCACCAGCGGTTCGGTTCCGGTTCAGTTCACTGTCCAACCTTATAAAGTCAATGCGCGATCTTCTCCTGCTCGGGATCGAAACCACCTGCGACGAAACCGCCGCTGCGGTGGTGCGTCGCCGTGCCGATGGCACCGGCACGATCCTGTCCAACATCGTCCATTCGCAGACCGAGGATCACGCCGAATATGGCGGCGTGGTGCCGGAGATCGCCTCCCGCGCCCATGTCGAGGTGCTCGACCATGTGATCTCGCGCGCCCTGCGCGCCTCCGGCCTGGCGCTTGCCGAACTCGACGGAATCGCCGCCGCCGCCGGCCCGGGCCTGATCGGCGGCGTCATCGTCGGCCTCACCACCGCCAAGGCGCTGGCACTGGCGGCGAAGAAGCCGCTCATCGCCGTCAACCATCTGGAAGCCCATGCGCTGACCGCGCGGCTGACCGACAAGGTGCCCTTCCCCTTCCTGTTGCTGCTGGTGTCGGGCGGCCACACCCAGCTCGTTTGCGTCACCGGCATCGGCGAATACGCCAAGCTCGGCGGCACCATGGACGACGCCATCGGCGAGGCTTTCGACAAGACCGCCAAGATGCTCGGCCTGCCCTATCCCGGCGGCCCGGCGGTGGAGCGCGCGGCGCTGAAGGGCGATCCCGGCCGGTTCGCCCTGCCCCGCCCGCTGCACGGCAAGCCGGTGCCGGACTTCTCGCTCTCCGGTCTGAAGACCGCCGTGCGCATCGAGGCGCTGAAGATCGCCCCGTTGAGCGAGGAAGACGTCAACGACCTCTGCGCCTCGTTTCAGGCGGCGATCGTCGACATTCTCTCCGACCGCGTGCGCTGTGCCCTGCGGGTGATGCGCCAGAAGGGAATCAAGCCGAGCGCCCTGGTGCTCGCCGGCGGCGTCGGTGCCAATCAGGCGGTGCGCCGCACGCTGCACAAGGTCGCGGCCGATGGCGGCACCCGCCTCGCCGTGCCGCCGCCGGAACTGTGCACCGACAATGGCGCGATGATCGCCTGGGCCGGCGCCGAGCGGCTGGCGCGCGGCCTGCATGACGGGCTCGACGCCTCGCCGCGCGCCCGCTGGCCGCTCGCCGAGGTCGAGGGGATTCCCGGCTCCTCCGCGCTTGCCGCCCTTGCCGCGCCGGCAGAGACATCAGCCGCCGATGCCGAGCGGATTGGCGGCTGATGTCCGCACGATTCGGGTCCATCGGCGTTGTCGGCGCAGGTGCGTGGGGCACCGCATTGGCCAATGCGAGCGCCCGCGCCGGGCGCGGGGTCGTGCTGTGGGGCCGGGATGAGGAACTCATCGCCACCCTGCGGCGCGCGCGGGCCAATCCAGCCCATCTGCCGGGCGTCGATCTCGCCGACAGCGTGCGCCCGACCTCGGATCTTGCCGAACTCGCGGGCGTCGACGCCGTCCTGCTCGTCGTTCCGGCGCAGGCGAGCCGCGCCGTCGCGCAGGCGCTGGCGCCGCATCTGGAGGCCGGCACGCCGGTGGTGACCTGCGCCAAGGGCATCGAGCGTGGCACCTCGCTGTTCATGACGCAGGTGCTGGGCGAGGCCTGCCCGCAGGCGGTTCCCGCCATCCTCTCCGGCCCCAGCTTTGCCGCCGATGTCGCCGCCGGCCTGCCAACCGCCGTCACCCTCGCCTCGCGCGACCTCGGCATCGCCGAGGCGCTGGCGGCGGCGCTCGGCTCGTCCTCGTTCCGGCTCTATCACAGCGATGATGTGCGCGGCGTCGAGATCGGCGGCGCGGCCAAGAATGTGCTGGCCATCGCCGCCGGCATCGTTGGCGGCCGCCGGCTGGGCGCCAGCGCCGGCGCGGCACTGGTCGCGCGCGGCTTCGCCGAGCTGATGCGCTTCGGCAAGGCGTTCGGCGCCAAGGCGGAAACGCTCACCGGCCTGTCGGGCCTCGGCGACCTCATCCTCACCTGCTCCACCGCGCAGTCGCGCAATTACGCGCTGGGCCTCAGCCTCGGGCAGGACGAAGGGCTGCACCCGCCCGGCAAGCTGGCGGAGGGCGCGCTCACCGCCGGCGTGCTGGTGGCGATGGCGCAGGCCCGCGGCGTCGACATGCCCATCGCCCGCGCGGTCGAAGCGGTGCTGGCCGGGCGCAGCGATATCGAACAGGCGATCGGGTCGCTGCTGGCCCGCCCCCAGAAAGCGGAAGCGTGACATGGCGCACTGGCTCTACAAATCCGAACCGTTCAAATGGTCCTGGGAGAACCAGGTCGCCGCCGGGGCCAAGGGCACGCATTGGGACGGCGTGCGCAACCACCTCGCCAAGCAGCAGCTTCTGGCCATGAAGCTGGGCGATCACGGCTTCTTCTACCATTCCAATGAGGGCAAGGAGATCGTCGGCATCGTCGAGGTGATCAAGGAAGCCTATCCCGATCCCTCCGACCCCTCCGGCAAATTCGTCATGGTCGACATCAAGGCGGTCGACACGCTGAAAAGCCCGGTGTCGCTGGCCGCCGTCAAGAACGAGCCCCGCCTTGCCGAAATGGCGCTGATGAAGTTCTCGCGGCTGTCGGTGCAGCCCGTCACCGACGCCGAATGGGACATCGTGCTGGAGATGGCAGGCGGCACGCGGTGACGCCCCGCGTCATTGCCTATCCCGCCGCCTTCATCCGCCTGGAGACCCGTCTCCTTTCTCCGCCTTTGGTGCCGGAGATCACGCTCCACCTCGCCGAGGAATCGCTGCCGATCTGGCAGCGCACCGAGGAGGAGCTGGGCGAGATCGGCCTGGCCCCGCCCTTCTGGGCCTTCGCCTGGGCCGGCGGGCAGGCGCTCGCCCGCTACATCCTCGACCATCCCGAGACAGTGCGGGGCAAGCGGGTGCTGGATTTTGCCTCGGGCTCCGGCCTCGTCGGCATTGCGGCGCGCAAGGCGGGGGCGGCGCATGTCGCCTGCGCCGACATCGACCCCTTCGCCCATGCCGCCATCGCGCTGAATGCGGCGCTGAACGCGGCCGATGCCGTGACGGTGCTGACGACGGATGTCATCGGCACGCGGGGCGGCTGGGAGGTGGTGCTGGCCGGCGACATCGCCTATGAGCGCGATCTGGCGACCAGGGTCTTCGCCTGGCTGGAGACCCTTCACGCCGAGGGGGTGCAGGTGTGGATCGGCGATCCCGGCCGCTCCTACCTGCCGCGCGACAGGCTGGAAAAGGTGGCGGAGTATGCCGTGCCGGTGTCGCGCGAGCTGGAAGATGCTGAGATAAAGGCC
Source organism: Ancylobacter sp. (assembly GCF_965279025.1). Classification (NCBI taxonomy): domain Bacteria; kingdom Pseudomonadati; phylum Pseudomonadota; class Alphaproteobacteria; order Hyphomicrobiales; family Xanthobacteraceae; genus Ancylobacter; species Ancylobacter sp. The sequence goes on from NZ_OZ257132.1 coordinate 234,929, forward strand.
ACCAGCGTCTGGCGCCCGCGTCCCGAACGCGCGGGCGGTGCTGCGACGTCGCCAAGATCAGGCCACGCGCCATGACAGGAACGGATATGACCGAGGACAACAAGCAGCTGGTCCGCGACTTCATCGAGAGAGCGATCAACGGTCACGACCCGGAAGTCGCCGGCGACTACGTGGCTGAGGACATGGTGGAGCAGGTGCCGTTTCCCGGCCAGGGACCGGGTCTGGCGGGGCTGAAGGACGTCCTGCGGGGCCTGTTCTCCGCCTTTCCCGACATGCATTGGACCGTGGAGGAGCAGATCGCCGAAGCCGACAAGGTGCTGACGCGCTTTACATGGACCGCCACGCATGGCGGTGCATTCTTCGGCATGCCGGCCTCCGGCAGCCAGGTGTCGGTCTGGGGCATGGTGATCGACCGCATCGAGGACGGCCGTATCAAGGACACCCGTATCCTGATGGACCTGCCGGCGCTGATGCGGCAGATCGGGGCGGGGGCCTGAGCGCGGGCCGACCGGGCCCCCGTACGGTGCGGCGCGGCTGCACCCGACCAAAGTTCGGCGCAGCCGCGCTTGTCGCGGGTCAAAGCGCCGCCCATAATTTCATGAGAAACAGGAGCGAGGCGGCCCCGAAGAGGCCGCCGCCCGAGCCTTGGAGGAAGACGCCATGACCGACAAGATCTACGATGTGCCCGCGCAATGGGCCGAGCGCGCTTTCCTCGACGATCGCGCCTACCGGGCGAAGTACGACGCGTCGGTGAACGACCCCGAAGCCTTCTGGGCGGACGAAGGCAAGCGCATCGAGTGGTTCGAGCCGTATACGATCGTCAAGAACACCTCCTTCGCCCCCGGCAATGTGTCGATCAAATGGTTCGAGGACGGCGTCACCAATGTGGCGTGGAACTGCATCGACCGGCACCTTTCCACCCGCGCCGATCAGGTCGCCATCATCTGGGAAGGCGACGACCCGTCGGAGCAGCGCCACATCACCTATCAGGAGCTGCATGACGAGGTCTGCCGCTTCGCCAATGTCCTGCGCAACCGCAGCGTGGAGAAGGGCGACCGCGTCACCATCTACATGCCGATGATCCCCGAGGCGGCCTATGCGATGCTCGCCTGTGCGCGGCTCGGCGCCGTCCACTCGGTGGTTTTCGGCGGCTTCTCGCCGGACAGCCTGGCCGGGCGCATCCGCGATTGCGGCTCGAAGGTCGTCATCACCGCCGATGAGGGCCTGCGCGGTGGCCGCAAGGTGCCGCTGAAGGCCAATGTCGACGCCGCCATCGCGAAGCTGACGGATATCGAGGTCGATCATGTGGTCGTGGTGAAGCGCACCGGCGGCGCTGTCGACATGAAGCCCGGCCGCGACGTGTGGTATCACGAGGCTGCGGAGTTGGTGACCAGCCACTGCCCCGCCGCACATGTGAACGCCGAGCACCCGCTGTTCATCCTTTACACCTCGGGCTCCACCGGCCTGCCCAAGGGGGTGCTGCACACCACCGGCGGCTATCTCGTCTATGCCGCGATGACGCATCAATACGTCTTCGACTACCATGACGGCGACATCTACTGGTGCACCGCCGATGTCGGCTGGGTCACCGGCCACAGCTACATCGTCTATGGCCCGCTCGCCAACGGCGCCACCACGCTGATGTTCGAGGGCGTGCCGAACTACCCGACCAATTCCCGCTTCTGGGAAGTGATCGACAAGCACAAGGTGAACATCTTCTACACCGCCCCTACCGCCATCCGCGCCCTCATGCAGGGTGGCGATGCCCCGGTGACGAAGACCAGCCGCGCCAGCCTGCGCCTGCTCGGTTCGGTCGGCGAGCCGATCAACCCGGAAGCGTGGGAATGGTATCACCGCGTCGTCGGCGAGGAGCGCTGCCCCATCGTCGACACCTGGTGGCAGACGGAGACCGGCGGCATCCTCATCACGCCGCTGCCCGGCGCGACCAAGCTCAAGCCCGGATCGGCGACGACGCCGTTCTTTGGCGTGGTTCCCGAGGTGGTCGACGCCGAGGGCACGCCGATGGAGGGCGCCTGCGAGGGCAATCTGGTGATCGCCGATTCCTGGCCCGGCCAGATGCGCACGGTCTATGGCGACCATGAGCGCTTCATGCAGACCTATTTCGCCACCTATCCCGGCAAGTACTTCACCGGCGATGGCTGCCGGCGCGACGCGGACGGCTATTACTGGATCACCGGGCGCGTCGATGACGTCATCAACGTCTCCGGCCACCGTATGGGCACCGCCGAGGTGGAGAGCGCCCTCGTCGCCCACCCGAAGGTGTCGGAGGCCGCCGTGGTCGGATATCCCCACGACATCAAGGGCCAGGGCATCTATGCCTATGTCACGCTGATGTCCGGCATCGAGCCGACCGAGGAACTGCGCAAGGAACTCGTCACCTGGGTCCGCCGCGAGATTGGCCCCATCGCCTCGCCGGACCTCGTGCAGTTCGCGCCCGGCTTGCCCAAGACCCGCTCCGGCAAGATCATGCGCCGCATCCTGCGCAAGATCGCCGAGGACGAGTTCGGCAATCTCGGCGACACCTCGACGCTGGCCGACCCGACCGTGGTCGAGGATCTCATCTCCCACCGCCAGAACAAGAAGCACGCGCCGGTCTGACGCGGCGCTGGCCGGCCGCGCATTGTCGCGGCCGGTTTTCTCTCACGGCCGGTCGGCCCCGGTAATGTCGTGATGCGGCCGGCGCTCCCGCGCCGGCGGCAGCGTGCGCCAGTCGCCATAGAGGTTGCGCAGAACCTCGTCATACGCGCGCGGCACGGGAAAGCGGTGGCCCTCGAACGCCATCTCGATGCAATCGTCGAAATCGCGCGCCGCACGCATCTGGCGATAGCGCATCCGCCCGGCGACGAGGCAGGCGAGATGCCCGGTAGGGCGCCCCTCATACCACCGGGCGAGCGTCTCCAGCCGCTCGGCGAGACGGTTCGGACACTGCCGGACAGCGAGCCAGCCGAGCGCGCGCCGCGCCCAGCGCCGCACCGCCGAGGACGGTCGTCTTTGCGCAGGCGCCCCCTTCTGCCCATAGGCCAGCATCGCCATAGCGAGATAGGCGCCGCGCATATGCAGCCGCCCGCGCAGCGGCGCACGGCGGACGCCGTCGAAGGGGAAGATGTCGATAAAGGCGCCCGAGACGCGGCCCGGTGCCCGGCTCCTTTCCATCTTGCAAAAGAGGAAGCCGCAATCGGGGTCGGTTCCCCTGTGCTGCAGCCGGCAGGTCGGCGCGAGCCCGTCCGGCGCGAACTCTTGCCACGCGACGGTGAGAAACCGTTCATACGCCTCGCGGCGCAGGCAGACGTCGATGTCGTCGTCCCAGGGAATGAAGCCGCCATGGCGCACCGCGCCAAGCAACGTGCCAGCGGCGAGCTGGTAGGCGATGCTGTGCCGGCGGCAGATCCGGTCGAACGCGACCAGCAGCGCAAGCGCCTCGCTCTGGATCCGGCCGAGCTCCGTCATCCCGGCACCCCGCCGTTCCGCAGCGGGACGCAGCGAAGGGCCGGCGAAACCTCCTCAAGCGGATGGCGGACAGCGAGATGGCCGTCGATGCCAGCTATCCGGCCATTGAGGATGCGCGGGCGCCACTGCCCCTGCCCATCGCTCTCCAGCACGCCGGTGCCGACCCAGGGCTGCATGATCGACGTGGCGCAGGAGCCCAGATGCAGAGAGAGCGAGGCGCCGCGAATATGGGTGATCTGGATGCGCGGGCCGTATTTGTTGAAGCAGCGGCGTTCCTCCAGGCTTTCCATGGCGGCACAGCGCAGCGCCGACGCCTCGATCTCCTCCGCCGTGGGGACTGCCTCCGAGACGTCGCGGGCAAGGTTGCGGGCCGCGCTGTGCACCGCCAAAGGCGGCACGCTGGCGCCATCCGCCAGCGCCGCGCGCATCTCCCGGAAGCGACTGTCGATAGCCGCCACCGCCCCTGCGGCGCCGCCGAACTGCGTGGACAGATCGACCAGGCGGAAGGCAATGAGGGCGTCGGAAAAACGGGCGAGCAGGGCACGCAGGCCGGCGACGTAGCGGTCCTGATCGCCCGGCGGCACGCCGTTGATGTCACCCAGCACGCCGTGAAAATAGGAGAGCGAGAACAGCACGCCGGCGGCATGGTGCCCGGCGACGGTTTCGGCGTAGCGGCGCAGATGGCCGATCCAGAACACCTCCGCCCAGTCCAGTTCCGGCGCGGATGGCTGGAGCGCGCCCTTGTAGCCGCCGAATGGCACGGCGAATTCGAGCGGTGCGCCCGCCTCGATCGCTGCCGCGATCTTGGCGCGGATGTCGGCCAAGGTCTGCGGATCGACGCGCGAGCGACGCCATTGCCTGGCGCAGACCCGCGCGGCAAGGCGCTCGACCGGCGACATCGGCTCGGGCGATCCGCCCGGCGTCGGTTCGAAGACGCCCGCCGCCGGCGCTGCGGTCAGCCGTGCGATGGCGGCACGGATCGCGGCCTCGTTCATGGCAGATCGGCGAATGCCGGCGTTCCGGCCAGTTCCAGCGGGCTTTCCTGCCAGTACTGCACCGGCCTGCCTACTGTTTCGAGATAGAGGTCCGGCCCTTGACGGCCGCCGCCCTCGAAAGGCTCGGCAGCGTCGGCGATGGCGGACCAGCGCGCCATGATCGCCGGCATCTGCTCCATCATCTGCGGATACAACCCCGCCACAAGGCGCGGCATGCGGTCGAAATAGAAGCCGAAGCGGTCATGGCGGAACCGCGTCGCGCCGCCCTGCGGATTGACGACCTGATAGGCGACCTTCCGCCCGCCAAAGCGCAGATAGCGCACGAAGATGCTGTAGGCCGCGCGCTGCGGGTTCAGCTTCAGCGTCTGCGCGAACGCCAGCCCTTCGCCCGCGCGGGCGCCTAGCTCGAAGGTCACCTCATGGGCCAGCAGGCTCACCAGATCGTCCTCCGGCGTCGTCAGGTGCTCGACGGCGGAAAAGTCGATATCGAAGAGCGGCACCGTGCGCCAGAAATCGTCACCCGCCTCGGCGAGCAGGCGTGCCAGCGCCGTCCGCCGCGCGGCTTCGCTGACATGTCGTCCGATGGCGAGGCTTTCCGCCGCGACGATGACGTTCTTGGGCGTCGCGTCGCGAAACGGCACGCTTACCTGTTCGTCCCATCGCACCTTGAACGCGTCGAGCTCGGTGCGCTCCGTCGCGCTGAGCGGCGGCAGCCCGAGCAGTTGCGAGAGCAGCGCGAACATGCCCGCGACCTTGATGTCGCAGGGATAGGGGCCGACGCTCAGCCGGCCGGCGGCCTCCGCCAGCAGCGCCTGCATCCGCTCGACCCGCGCGCGGCAGCGCTCCAGAAGCACGAGCGCGGCCCGCTCCGCCCCGGCCTGCAGCGCGACGTCGACGCTGCCCATGCGCCGCAACAGACGCAGGAGATCATAGAGCCGGATGCCCTCGACGAGTTCGAGGTGCAGTTCGCACCCGCGCTGCTCAAGGGGACGCGGCACCAGATTTTCGCCTCGCGCGTCCGCGAGCAGGCGGAGCGTCTCGAATTCGCGCCGGGCGCTTTCGGCATCCCGCGCCTGCTTCAGGAAGGCGCTTACGGAACGGCGGTCGCGGCCGCGAAAATGCTCGTCCTTGCTGATATCGGCGCGGAAGTGGTCAAGAACATCGGCCGGGAAGGGTCGCGTAGCGCTCATCATGGTCCATCAGGCAGGCTCGGCACGAGGGCGCGCGTTTGACGTCGCGCGCGCCAGATCATCGAGCGTGTCGATATCGTGCGCGCCATCCAGAGGTAACATAATGGCCCGAATCGAGAAAGCTCGCTCCGTTGTTTCTTCCCGCAAAAGGGCGGCGATGAGCTGCCACTGGTAGCGCATGCCCGCCTCGGCCGCCTCCCGCAGGCGAGTCCGTAGCTGCGGCGGCCAGCGCACCGCATGGGCCATGCGCCAGGCGCTTGCCCGCGCCGCATCCGCCACGGCGAGCACGGCGCCATCCCGAACCTCGACGGGAATTTCGCCATCCCCGACGCCGGCGCGCGCCGTCACGGCCATCGCCACACCGCCCGGTTCGGCGGCGAAGAGCGCGGCGAGGGCAGCGTCGGAATAGACGGTATCCGCCAGCAGCACCCAGCAGTCGCGCAGGCCCGGCAGCTCCGGCGCCAGGGCGCAGCCAAGGCTCTGCAGCATCTCGGTCGATTCGTAGCGTGAATTGTGCACGCAGCGCGCGCCGGGGAAGCGCCCCCGGACGAGGCGCTCGACATCCTCGTGCCGATAGCCGGTCACCACCGTCACCCGGTGCGCGGGGAGATGACCGAGCTGGCCGAGCAGCCTTTCCAGCGTGCCCTGCCCTGCCACCGCGGGCACCAGCGCCTTGTGCGCGGCGATTCCCATGCGCCGCCCGCGCCCCGCGGCAAGGATGACCACATCCGCCCCCGGCTCGCGGCCTGCCGCCCCGGCGCGGTTCCCGCCTTCTGCGCTCACCAGGCCCCCCGGCGCTAGCCTCGAACGAGATCGCCGATCAGGCTGGCGGCCACCGACAGCTTCGACACGCTCAGCCCCGAGCCGGCGATGTCGTGGACGCCGTTGCGCGCCCGCTCCACCACATCGCCGCGCGCCCGCGCCCAGCTGGACACGCCGGCGACGCCGGCGCCATGGTCCTCGATCACCTCGGCGGTGAGCCGCCGCACCGCGCTTTCGAACGCCGCCAGCGCCCGCTCCAGCGCCAGCCGGTCGTAATAGTCGCTCACCGAGAGCGTCCGGGCCGGGCCGAGAATGCGGTCGAGGCGGAACAGCAGGGCGACGGCGAAGAAGGTCACCGCGGCGTCCGCCAGGGGGGCGCGGGTGCGGTCGGCGATCAGCACGATGTCGGTGGCGCTCTCCACCGCCGGCAGCCGGGCGATGCGGCGTGCCAGCGCCTCGGGCACGCCGGCCTGCGTCCACTGGCTCACGCGCGCATCGTGCAGCACGCGGGTTTCCTCGGGCAGCAATTCCCGCACCGGGCCGGCGAGCACCTTTTCCACCGGACCGATGCCGGCGGCGTAATGGCCGACCAGCTCGTCGAGATTGCGCCTCAGATCGACATTGCGCAGGAACCAGATCGACCGGTCGAGCAGCATGTCCTGAACCACGGCATAGAGGTCGAGTTGCACCGCGCCCGGCACCTGCCCGTCCAGCGCATCGATCTCGCGGTTGAGCACCGAGAGCCCGAAACCGTCGCGCACCACGGCGAAGGCCTTGGCGATGCTGTCGATGCCGGCACCGGTCTCGTCCGCCAGCCTTGCGATGAAGGCCGGCCCGCCATGGTTGATCATGGCGTTGGACAGGCGGGTGGCGATGATGTCGCGGCGCAGCCGGTGGCGCTCGATGCCCTCGGGGAATTGCTCGCGCAGTTCGGCGGGGAAATAGGCGGCGAGTTCGCGCGCGAGATAGGGGTCGTCCGGCACGCCGGTGTCCATCAGCTCCGCATGGGCGGAGAGCTTGGCATAGGCGAGCAGCACGGCCATTTCCGGCCGGGTGAGGCCCTCGCCGCGCCCGCGCCGCTCGTTCAGCTCGGCGTCGGAGGGCAGATACTCGACGGCCCGGTCGAGCAGGCCACGCCCTTCCAGCCGCTGCATCAGCCGCTGGACGAAGCCGATCTCGTCGAGCCCGCGCATTTCGGCGAGCGAAAGCGCCAGTGTCTGGAGGTAATTATTGGTCAGCACCAGCGCCGCGATGTCGCCGGTCATGCCGGCGAGGATATGCGCCCGCGTCTGCGGGTCGAGCCGCCCCTCGCGCAGCGCCGGGCCCATGGCGATCTTGATGTTCACCTCGATGTCGGAGGTGTTCACGCCGGCGGAATTGTCGATTGCGTCGGTGTTGAGCCGCACCCCGCGCCGCGCCGCCTCGATGCGCCCGCGCTGGGTGACGCCGAGATTGGCGCCCTCGCCGATCACCCGCGCCCGCACCTCGCCGCCGGTGATGCGCACGCCGTCATTGGCGCGGTCCCCGGCCTGGGCATCGCTCTCCGTCGACGCGCGCACATAGGTGCCGATGCCGCCGAACCACAACAGATCCGCCGGCGCGCGCAGGATGGCGCTGATCACTTCGGCGGGCGACGCCGAGCTCTTGTCGAACCCCAGCACCTCGCGCATCGCCACCGTGAGCGGGATGCTCTTGGCAGTGCGCGGGAACACCCCGCCGCCCGGCGAGATGAGCGACTTGTCATAGTCCTGCCAGGAGGAGCGCGGCAGCGCGAACAGCCGCTTGCGCTCGCGGAAGGAAAGCTCCGGGTCGGGGTTGGGATCGAGGAAGATGTCGCGGTGGTCGAAGGCGGCGACCAGGCGGATGGTGTTCTCCAGGATCATGCCGTTGCCGAACACGTCGCCCGACATGTCGCCGACGCCGACCACGGTGAAGGGCGTGCTGCGGATGTCGACATCCATCTCGCGGAAATGCCGGCGCACCGCCTCCCAGGCGCCGCGCGCGGTGATTCCCATCGCCTTGTGGTCGTAGCCGACCGAGCCGCCGGAGGCGAAGGCGTCGCCCAGCCAGAAGCCGCGCTGCAGCGAGAGCGCGTTCGCGGTGTCGGAGAAGGTCGCCGTGCCCTTGTCGGCGGCGACCACCAGATAGGGGTCGTCCTCGTCGTGCCGCACCGTGTGCGGGGGATGGACGGTACGCCCGTCCTCGATGTTGTCGGTGACGTCCAGCAGGCTGGAGATGAACAGCTTGTAGGCCTCGATGCCCTCGGCCTGTATGGCCTCGCGCGGGCCGGCGGGCAGTTGCAGAGGCACGAAGCCGCCCTTCGCCCCCACCGGAACGATGACCGCGTTCTTCACCTGCTGCGCCTTGACGAGGCCGAGCACTTCTGTCCGGAAATCCTGCGGCCGGTCCGACCAGCGCAGCCCGCCGCGCGCGACGCGGCCGAAACGCAGGTGAATGCCCTCCACCCGCGGCGAGTGCACGAAGATCTCGAACAACGGGTGCGGTCGCGGCAGCCCCTCGACCTCGGCGCTGATGAATTTCAGGGCCACCGTCGGGCGATGGCCGCCCTGGGCGCCGCGCTGGAAGAAATTGGTCCGCACCGCCGCGCCGATCAGATTGACGAAGCGGCGCAGGATGCGGTCCTCGTCGAGGCTCGGCACATCCGCAAGCGCGCTCTCGATCTCGGCGCGCAGCTCCGCCTGCCGCTCCACCCGGCGCTCGCCCTGGTCGGGGTCGAAGCGGACATGGAACAGCGCCACCATCTTCTGGGCGATGGCGGGATGGGCGTTGAGCGTCTGCCAGAGATAATCCTGGCTGAAGGGAATGCCGACCTGCCGGAGATAGCGCCCCAGCGCGCGCAGCAGCGCGATGTCGCGCCAGCCGAGCTGGGCGTTCAGCGCCAGCGCGTTGAAGCCATCGCTCTCGCCGCCGCGCAGCACCGCCATCAGTGTCGCGTGCAGGCGGGGGCCGAACTTGTCGAGCGGGATCTCGCTGCCGCCCCGGCGGGAAAGCAGCATGTCGTGCAGATAGACCGGCGCGCCGCCGGTCGGCCGGATGGTGAAGGTTCGTTCGTCGATGACAATAAAGCCCATCGATTCGAGCAGCGGCACGCGCTCGGAAAGCAGGCGCGGCACCTTGTAGCTGAACACCTTCAGCGCGACCCGGCCGCGCTCGCGCAGCGTCGAGGTGCGGAAATCCGCCGCCACCGGGCTGGCATCGCTCAACTCCTCGATCAGCCGCAGGTCGTCGATCGCCTCGGCCGGCGCGCTGGCCGACTGGTAGCCGGCCGGAAACGCCTTGGCGTAGCGCTCCATCAGCTCGCTCGCCTTGCTGGCGGGAACCGTCGCCGCCAGCGCCTCGGCGAAGCCGTCCGCCCAGGTGCGGATGATCGCGCCGATCGATTCTTCCAGCGAGGCGCGGCTGACGGCGGGCACCTCGCCCGGGCCGCGCTCGATGATGAAGTGCACCCGCGTCAGCGGCCCATCGAGGAACATCGGGCGGAAGGCGGCGATCTGGCCGCCGAAGCTGACCGCCAGCAGGTTGCCGATCTTCTCGCGCACCTCGCTGCCATAGCGGTCGCGCGGCACGAAGACGAGGATCGAGACGAACCGGTCGAAGCGCTCGTTCAGCGCCAGCACACGCACGCGGGGGTGCTCGTCGAGCTGGAGGATGGAGAGCGCGAACTGGTACAGCGCCGCCGAATCGATCTGGAACAGGTCGTCGCGGGGGTAGGTTTCGAGCACCTTCACAAGGGCCCGGCCGGAATGGCTTTCCGGCGCGAATCCGGCGCGTGCCAGCACGGTGGCGGTCTTTCGCCGGAGCATCGGGATGGTGCGGACCGAGCTCGTATAGGCGGTGGCGGTAAAAAGGCCGGCGATGCACAGCCCGCCGACCACGCGCCCCTGCGAATCGTAGCGCTTGACCAGAACCACGTCGATCCAGGCCCGCCGGTGCACATGCGAGAGGGTGCGGGACTTGGTGACGATAAGCGGGCTGGTATCGGCAAGCGCGTCGGTGAGGTCGGCACTGACGGCGCGTGGGTCGCCGGCGGAGCGGAACAGGCGGAAATCCTCGTCCGCCATCAGGCCCAGCGCGTCTTCCATGCGCCGCTCGAACTGCGTCGCCTTGGGGCCGGCGGGCGTACCGGTGGCCTGATAATGGCGGCAGCCGAGAAAGGTGAAGCGCCCGGCCAGCAGCCATTCGAGGAAGGCGATGGCCTCCTCGCGCTCTTCGCGCGGCACCATGGCGGGGGCGAGGGTGAGGTTGGTCACGGCGGCGCGCACCTGCGCCATCATCGGCTGCCAGGCGCCCACCACCTGGCGCACCTGGTTCAGCACCAGCCCGAGATCCTCGACCAGCGCCGCGCGCCGGCCCTCATCCTCGATCCGGGGCACGTGGATCTGGATCAGGCTCTCGCGCCGCATCCGCGCGCCGGCCGGCGACTCCCCGGCGATCAGGCTGCTCACCTGGCCGCCGGCATCGCGGTCGACGCCCATGATGGGATGCACGACGAAGCTCGCGGTCAGGCCCTGCGCGTTGAGCGCACCCATGACCGAATCGAGCAGGAACGGCATGTCGTCATTGACGATCTCGATCACCGAGACGCGGCCCAGCCGGTCGCCGCCCTCGGCGGGCTCGGGCTGCTCGATGCGGATGTCGAAGCTGTCGCGCCGGCGAACCTTCAAATGGCCATAGGCGAGGCGGGCGAGAGTCGCGAGTTCATGCGGCGTATAGACACGCACGTCCTCCGCCACGGCACGGCCGAACAATCCATGGGCGAACCGCGCCGGCACGTCGCCGTCGGTTGCCTGCAGAATGAGGTCCGCCTGCTCGACGAGCTGGCGCGCGACGCGCTCGTCCTCGCTGGCCAGGAACCCTTCGACGCCCATCACTTCCCCCCGCCGGATGCCGCAGGCGCCGCATGGCTGCCCACGTGCCGGCTGTCTCCGATCGTTCTATTATACGTCTATTCTTCCCGCTGGAATGCGGGTTCCCCCGTCGCCCTTCGTTCTGTTGCCCGTCGGTCACAGAAATACAAGACTATCGCCCGATTGATCTCGATCAAGCGCGCGGCGCCCTCCTCCCCTCACGAATAGGCGTGTGCCCCGCACAGGGGCAAGGGAATCAAGGGGTTTGGGGCATGCCGTCCATCCGGTTAACATCACGTCGCGTTTCCGCTCCGGCGGTGGGTCTGGCTCTGTTGGGCGCCGCGCTTGCCGGGGCGCCGGCGCGCGCCGCCGACATGACGCGCACGCCGCCGCTGGCCTACAAGGCGCCCGCGCCGGTGGTGGAACAAAGCCCGTGGCAGATCCGCCTGCGCCTGCTCGGCGTGCTGCCGGAGGATGGCGGCTCGGTGCGCGGGGTCAACGGCTCGAATCTCGATTATTCCGACTCGGTCGTCCCCGAACTCGACATCACCTATTATTTCACCAAGAACTGGGCCGCCGAACTGATCCTCGGCGTGACGCCCCACGACATCAGCGGCGCCGGCACCCTCAAGAGCCTCGACAAGATCGCCGAGGTCTGGCTGCTGCCGCCGACCCTGACGCTGCAGTACCACTTCACCGATCTCGGCGCCTTCAAGCCCTATGTCGGCGCGGGCATCAACTACACCTTCTTTTTCGACCAGAAGGCCTATTCGGCCGATTCGATCGATGTGAAGGACACGTTCGGCTGGGCGCTGCAGGCCGGCTTCGACTACATGCTCGACGAGCACTGGGGCCTCAACGTCGACGTGAAGAAGCTGTTCCTGAAGCCCGATTTCGATGTCGTGGTCGCCGGCCAGAAACTCACCGGCACCGCCGATCTCGACCCGTGGATCGTCGGCGTCGGCGTCACCTACCGCTTCTGATTGTCATCTGAACGACGCCATGGCCGGGCTAGCCCCGGCCATCCACGTCCGGGGTCCGGTGGATCGTCGGGAAGGCGTTCATCCCCGGGCCAGGCGCGGGGATGACGGCGGGCGGGCGACGTGCGCCCCATCAGTGCCGGAAGTGCCGCACCCCGGTGAACACCATGGCGAGGCCGGCCGCGTCGGCGGCGGCGATCACGTCGGCGTCGCGGATCGAGCCGCCCGGCTGGATCACGGCGGTCGCCCCCGCCTCGATGGCGGCAACCAAGCCGTCGGCGAAGGGGAAGAACGCGTCCGAGGCCACCACGCTGCCGCGCGTCAGCGGCTCGGCCATCCCGGCGGCCGCTGCGGCGTCGCGCGCCTTGTGGGCGGCGATGCGCGCCGAATCGACACGGCTCATCTGGCCGGCGCCGATGCCCACCGTGGCGAGGTCGCGGGCGTAGACGATGGCGTTGGACTTCACATGCTTCACCACCCGGAAGGCGAAGGCGAGGTCCGCCCGTTCCTTCTCGGTCGGGGCGCGCCTGGTCACCACCTTCAGCGCCATGTCGTCCACCACCGCATTGTCGCGCGACTGCACGAGATAGCCGCCCGCCAGCGACTTCACGCCGAGCCCGCCGCCGCGCGGGTCCGGCAGCGCGCCGGTGACCAGCAGGCGCAGGTTCTTCTTGCCGGCGATGATGGCGGCGGCTTCCTCGGTGGCGTCGGGGGCGACGATCACCTCGGTGAAGATCTCGACGATGGCGCGGGCGGCGTCGGCGTCCAGCGTGCGGTTCAGCGCCACGATGCCGCCAAAGGCCGAGGTCGGGTCGCAGGCCAGCGCCTTGCGATAGGCCTCGACCAGCGTCTCGCCCTCGGCCACGCCGCACGGGTTGGCGTGCTTGACGATCACCACCGCCGGCGCGCGAGACGGGTCGAACTCGGCCACCGCCTCGAAGGCGGCATCGGTATCGTTGAGGTTGTTGTAGGAAAGAGCCTTGCCCTGAAGCTGCCGCGCCGTGGCGACGCCCGGCCGGGCCGCGCCGCCGACATAAAAGGCCGCGCTCTGGTGCGGGTTCTCGCCATAGCGCAGCGCCTCGGCAAGCCGCCCGCCAAAGACGCGGCTCTCGGCTGCCGCTTCCGCGTTTTCCTTCGCCTCCACCTCTGCGAACCACGCCGCGATGGCGCCGTCATAGGTGGCGGTGCGGGCATAGGCGAGCTGTGCCAGCGTGCGGCGGGTGGCGAGCGTGGTGCCGCCTTTCGCGTCGATGTCGGCGAGCACGGTAGCGTAGCTCGACGGATCGACCACCACCGCCACGTCGGCATGGTTCTTGGCCGCCGCGCGGATCATCGCCGGGCCGCCAATGTCGATGTTCTCCACGCAGTCATCATAGCCGGCGCCACGCGCCACCGTCGCCTCGAACGGGTAGAGATTCACCACCACGAGGTCGATCGGCAAAATGCCGTGCGCGTCCATGGAGGCGCGGTGGCCGGCGTCGTCGCGAATGGCGAGAATGCCGCCATGCACGCCCGGGTGCAGCGTCTTCACCCGCCCGTCCATCATCTCGGGAAAGCCGGTGAGGTCGGAAACGTCGCTCACCTCCAGCCCGGCCTCGGCCAGCGCCTTGCGGGTGCCGCCGGTGGAAACCAGCGCGATGCCCTTGGCGGCCAGCGCCTGCGCGAAGGGCACGAGGCCGGTCTTGTCGGAGACCGAGAGCAGGGCGCGGGCGATGGGGCGGATGTCAGCAGACATGGGGGCGGCCAGTGCGTTTGAACCAGGATGGGCGCCGCCCTACCACGTCTGCCCCCCCGGGTGAACCGCCGCCACGGCAGAACGGCTCTGCGCGCAACGGCAGGGGATGCCGGCCTAGCCCCGCAGCGCCCGCAGCTGGACGAAGGTCCACTCCACCCGGGGCGTCTGCCGGGCGGTGCCTGATATCACCAATTGCTCGGTGCGGCGGGGGCCGGCATTGCTGCCGAGGAAGATGCTTTCCTCGATGACGACGGCACTGCCCGGGGCGGTGAACGCCCAGTCGTCGCCATCCGGCAGCCGCAGGATCACCGTTTGCCCGTCCGAGGCGCGGGAGGGCTCGACAGAGGGGTGCAGGTGGAAGCGCACCGCGTAGCGGCCCGGCTGGTCGGAGGAAAATTCCTCGCCCTGCGCCACCCGGAACAGGTCCTCGCCATCGAGCCGCATGCCGTCGCCCGACAGCCGCCAGGAGCGCTGGTGGATGACGCCGAAGCGCTGCGCGTAGCCGTCATGGCTGGCGAGCAGAACGTCAGCCCCGCCCCGCTCGCTGCGATCGACATGCAGCTCGCCCGGGCCGCCCAGCACCGGCGCGCCGCACAGCCGCGTCAACGCCCCGGCAGAAAGGAAGCGGCAGGAGGAGGTGTCCTCCACCACCACGGTGGAATGCGCCGCCGTCTGCCGTGCCACGGCGCGCCATTCCTCCCGCCCGGCGGCGGGCAGGCCGCAATTGACCACGAGGCGGTGCCTGCCGGCCGAAAGCTCGAAGGACAGGCAGCCCGCATGCGCTTCCAGGCTGAGTGGCATGGGCGGCGGCGCGCCGGTGTCGGCAATCACCACGGTCGAGCCGGCCTCCATGCGCTGGTAGCCGGAATAGGGCGCGTTCGACACCGGGCGCCCGCGCGCATCATCATAGGCCAGCACGGTGGCCAGCACGTCCGCCGGGGTCGGGCCCATGCCGTTGAACAGCGCGAAGGCGCCGTCGACATGGCGGAAGAAGCGCAGCATCGGCATCATGCGGTCGATGGCGTTGAGCAGAGCCGGCGGCGGCGCGATATGGCGCGCGCCATAGCACTGGCGCAGCGGCAGCAAATCGAGCAGCAGCTCGATGAGCACGCCGGGATTGCGGCTCACATGGCCGCCATCGCCCAGCACCTGGCGTTCGAGTTCCTCGATGAGCCGTTTTTGCGCCGAGCGCATCAGCCGCGTCTGGTCGGCCATGCAGAGGCTCGCCAGCGCCAGCGT
Organism: Ancylobacter sp.; assembly: GCF_965279025.1. NCBI lineage: Bacteria > Pseudomonadati > Pseudomonadota > Alphaproteobacteria > Hyphomicrobiales > Xanthobacteraceae > Ancylobacter > Ancylobacter sp. Next base: position 250,166 of record NZ_OZ257132.1, read on the forward strand.
CACCGCGCAGGCAAGGCGCGGGCGGCCATCCGGCGCGTTCGGGGCGACGCTCTTGATGTAGCGCACCTGCGCCGTCAGGCTGCGGATGAAGCGGCGATGGAAGCTGGGATCGGCATCCTGCAGGATCAGCGGCGCCTGCGTCAGCCAGCTCGCCACCCGCCGCGCGGCGACCTCCGGCGCGGAGGCACGCGGCAGGCGGTGGCCGCGCATGGCGATCCAGTCGCCCACCAGCGCGCGGGCATGCGCCCGGGCGATGGGGGAGGAGGCGGCCTGCAAATGCGGCAGCCAGCCGAAGGAATAGAGTTCGCGCGCCCATTCCGGCGAGGGCGGCTCCATCTCGAAGGGCGAGGCGCCGTCGGTCAGCACGAGCTTGCCGGCGAAGCTGTAGCGGCCGGCATAGAACTCGCTCGCCCGTGCCGGATCGCCGGTGCGCAATTCGTGCGGCGCGAAGAGAAGGCGCGAGGGCACGGGCACGGACGCCGCGCGCCACGGAAACCACGGATGCGCCAGCGTGCGCGCTACAAGGCTGTTCCAGCCGGTCTCGGCGGCGAAAAGCGCCAGGCGGGCGCGGTCCGCATAGATTTCGCGGGCCATCAGCGTCTCAGCCCCTCTCGAAGACGCCGGGAATCACCAGCTCTGCCATGGCGCGACCTTAGCGGAGCGGCACCCGCCGTCCAACCGGTCACCGGGCTCGCGCACCCCCTCACCCCTTGCGCAACCGCGCGGCGAAGAAGCCGTCGAGGCCGGCATAGCGCGGGTCTTCGTCGGGCAGGTGGGTGGGCAAGGTGCGAACCTCGCCCTGCGTGTTGATCCACTCCGCCGCGATGCCGCACTCGCCCGATGTGACAGGGTCGCGGACAAAATCGGGGCGGCGTTCCAAGAAGGCGGCGACCTGCCGCTCGCCCTCCTCCGGCTCCAGCGAGCAGGTGGAATAGACCATCACCCCGCCCGGCTTCACCAGATCGGCGGCATGGGAGAGCAGCCGGGCCTGCAGCGCGGCGAGGCTGGCAATGTCGGCGGGCGCCTTGGTCCATGCCACTTCCGGGTGGCGGCGAATTGTGCCGGTGGCCGAACAGGGCGCGTCGATCAGCACGGCGTCGAACGGCCCCGCCTGCAGGCGCGTGGCGTCGGCCTCGATGATGTCAGCGGAAAGGTTGAGCCGCGCCAGATTGGCCTTCAGCCGGCGCAGGCGCGGGGCGGAACGGTCGACCGCCACCACCCGCGCGCCAGCCGCCGCCAGCTGCGCCGTCTTGCCGCCGGGTGCAGCACAGAGGTCGGCGATTACCATTCCTGCAGCCGGGTGAAGCAGCAGTGCCGGCAGTGCCGCCGCCGCGTCCTGCACCCACCATTCGCCCTCGTCGAAGCCCGGCAGCGCGGTGACGTTGCCGGCCTCCACCAGGCGGATCGAGCCGGTCGGCAGCAACCGTCCGCCGAGTTTTTCCGCAAGCATTTCAGGGTGTTGACGGGCGGTGAGATCGAGCGGGGCCTCGGCGGCCAGCGCATGGGAGATCGCGGTGCCTGCCGCCGGGCCATAGGCCGCGGTCCAGCCCTCCACCATCCATTCCGGCTGGTCGGCGACGTCGGGAAGGACAGCCTTGCCCTCCCGCGTGATCCGCCGAAGCACAGCATTTGCAAGGCCTTTGAAGCCGGCCGTACTCGCCTGCTCGCCCACCAGCGTCACCGTGGTGCCCACCGCCGCATGGTCGGGAACGTCCATGAACAGGATCTGCGCGGCACCGACCAGCATCAGCACCTCGACCCGCCGCGCCTTTTCCGGGATGCCCCGTTCCAGCAGTGTCCGCAGCAGCGCCCGCAAGCTCCCCAGCCGCCGCAGCGTCGTTGCCGCGATCATCCGCGCCAGCGCGCGGTCGCGGTCATCCAGCCCGCGGGTGAGCCGTTCCAGCGTCTCCTCCAGCGGGTGGCCGCTTTCGAGGATAGCTTCGACGGCGTCAGCCGCCGCGCGGCGGGGCGCGAGACCGGGCGCATCGAGGGAAGCGGAGCGAGGGGTTTGGCGCGTGTCTTTCATCGCGATGGGACTAGGCCGAGCCACGCGGGAAGGCAACCTTATCTCGCCGATCGCACATTGCCACGCATCCAAATGGCCACGTGGGGGTTGTCGAAGCGGGCGAGATTGGGTCCTATCCCGACTTGACCCGCCGCCACGCCTCTACGCCGCCACGCCTTTTCTCGCAGCGAACGGACCATGCCGCACCAGATCCTCATCGCCGATATCGGCGGAACCTCCTCTCGCCTCGCCCTCGTCGGTACGGATGGCGTGCCGCGCGACATCCAGATTCACCGCAATGACAGCTTCGCCGGCTTCAAGCAGATGATCGAGGCCGATCTCGACCAGCGCGGCGAGGGTGCCCGCGCGGCCGTCGGCGGCGCGGTGCTGGCCGTGGCGGGACCGGCGGATGAGGAGGTCATCCGGCTGACCAACCGCGACTGGTCGTTTGCCAAGCGTGACATGCGCCGGCATTTCGGCTGGCAGAAATTCGCCGCGCTGAACGATTTCGAGGCGCTTGCGCTGGGTGTGCTGGCGCTCACCCCGGACGACCTCGTTCCGGTGGGCGGCGGGCATGCGGAACGCGACGCGCCCATCCTCGTCTGCGGCCCCGGCACCGGCTTCGGCACCGCCATTCTTGTGAAGACCGGCCGCAATCGCATGGTGCTCACCGGCGAAGGCGGGCGCGTGCGGCTCGGCGCCGCCGATTCCGAGGAGGCGCTGCTGCTGGGGCACATGGTGCGCGAGCTCGGCCCCGTGGTGGTGGAGCATGCTCTGTCCGGCTCGGGCCTCGCGCGCATCCACCACATCCTGTCGGGCACCAGTCTCTCTCCCGAAGCGGTGATCGCCGCCGCCCTGCGCGGCGAGGACGAAGCGCAGCACAGCTGCCACGTTTTCCTCAAGCTGTTCGGCCGCATTGCCGGCGATCTCGCGCTCATTACCAATGCTCGCGGCGGCGTTTATCTCGCCGGCGGCGTCTCCGTGGGCCTGGCGTCGCTTTTCGCCGGCTCGGCGTTCCGTGCCGCCTTCGAGGAACATCCGCCCTTCGAGGGGCGGCTCGCCGACATGCCGGTACAGGTCATCACCCACCCCACGCCGGGGCTGATCGGCTGCGGCCAGTATGGCGGCCGGATCGCCCGCACGCTCAAGCCCGGCCTGCGCGTGGTGTGAAGTCGGCGGCATCCGCCAGCGCTTCCAGCACGGCGGGGTCGAACCCCGCCCGCTCCAGCGTGGCGCGCATATGGGCGGGCAGCGGCGCTCGCACGTCCACCGGGTCGCGGCCCTTCTTCTGCGGGATCACCGCGCGCCGCGAATGCAGATGCAGGATCGGCCCGCCCGGCAGGCGCGAGGCGCCGCCATAGATGCTGTCGCCGAGGATCGGGTGGCCGATGGCATCGAGATGCACGCGCAATTGATGTGTGCGCCCGGTAAGCGGCGAGAGCGCCAACACCGCCAGCCCCTCGCCCTCAGCAATTTTCTCCCATTCGGTGATGGCTTCCTGCCCCTTGGCATCGACCGCCATCCACCAGCCGCGCGTCGGCGAGCGCTTGGCGAGCCGGAGTTCGATGCGCCCGCGCGCCTGCGCCGGCACGCCGCGCACTACCGCCATATAGGTCTTGCCCACCGTGCCGTCGGCAAATGCCTTGCCGAGATCGGCCAGCGCCTTGCGGTGGCGGCCGAGCACGAGGCAGCCGGAGGTGTCCTTGTCGAGCCGGTGGGCGAGTTCCGGCGCATTGGGCAGGCCGAAGCGCAGCGCGTCGAGATGGTCGGCCAGGGTCTCGCCGCCCTTCGGCCCCTTATGCACCGCAAGACCCGGCGGCTTGTCGATGACCAGCATCATGCCGTCGCGATGCAGGACGCGGGCGGCGATGTCGAATGCGCCCTCCGTGGCGGGGGCGGCTTCGTCGGAAGGGGCGGTCTGGCTCATTGCCCCGTCACACCACAAAGCCGGGCGCGCGTCGAGGGGCGCCTATTTCGCCACCCAGCCGCCATCCATCTGCTGCAGCGCGCCGGTGATGGAGCGGGCGCTGTCACTGGCGAGGAACACCGCCAGCGCCGCCACTTCCTCGACGGTGACGAACTGCTTGGTCGGCTGCTCGGCCAGCAGCATCTCCTTCACCTGCGCCTCCGTCATGCCGCGTGCCTTCATGGTGTCGGGAATCTGCCGCTCCACCAGCGGCGTCCAGACATATCCTGGGCAGATGGCGTTGACCGTGATGCCGAACGGCGCCGTCTCCAGCGCCACCGTCTTGGTCAAACCGGCAATGCCGTGCTTGGCCGCGACATAGGCCGACTTGAAGGGCGAGGCGACCAGCGCATGGGCGGACGCCGTGTTGATGATGCGCCCCCAATTGCGCGCCTTCATGCCCGGCACGGCGGCCTTGATGGTGTGGAAGGCGGCCGTGAGGTTCAGCGCGATGATGAGGTCCCATTTGTCATCGGGGAACTCGTCGACCGGCGCGACATGCTGCACGCCGGCATTGTTCACGAGGATGTCGACCGAGCCGAGCTTTTCCTGCGCGAATTCGATGAGGCCGGCGCATTCCGCCCCCTTGGTGAGGTCGGCACCGGAATACAGTGCCGTAACGCCGAAGGCGCTCGCGATGCCGGAACGGTCCTGCTCGATCGCCGCAGCATCACCGAAGCCGTTCAGCACCACATTGACCCCTTCGGCGGCGAACGCACGGGCTATGGCGAGGCCGATGCCGCTGGTCGAGCCGGTGATGACGGCGTTCTTACCCTTCAAGGCCATGGACACTTCCCTGTTCGACGAAGACGGGCGGCATACCGCGCCGCAGGAGAGGCACGAGGCGGCGACGGGCGTGTCACCGTCTCGCACGCAGGGGCAGGCGCCGCCAGCACCGGCGGCGCGACAGCCGCCGGTCAGGGCTGCTTGAGGCAGACCGCGACGACTTCCTTCACCGGGTGCTCGCAGGCGACGACGGTCTTGCCGCCATCCGCCGCAAAGGACGCGATGTGCTGGAACCCACGGTCGGTATTGACGCAATAGCCGGAAACGATGACCTCGCCGGCCTCGCAGCTGCTGGTGCAGCCCGCCGACGGACACGGCGCGGTGCGCACCGTGATGGCGGTGGCCCCGGACGAACCGGGCGCGCCCGCCGCGCCGGCAGGGCCCTGCGGCCCCGTGGGACCGGCCGGACCGGCGGGGCCGGCAGGCCCTGTGGTGCCGGCGGGACCGGCCGGGCCAACCGCACCTGCGGGACCCGCCTGCCCGACGGCGCCAGCCTCGCCCTTCGGCCCGGGAGGACCGGCGGCGCCCTCGAAACACCCTGCCAGAGGCAAGGCGAGCGCCGCGATGAGAATGAATTTGAAAGCCTGCATAGAACCCCCAATGAGCTACCCAGCAGGCCCATCCTGCTCCGGCTCACCGAGGGTCACAAGGGAGCGATGCGGTGAAAAACGCCTCTCCCGGCAACTCTTTTGCCCGGCCTGCTGCCTTTCGCTGGCGGGCACGCCTGCGGCACGCAGCGCATTCCCGGCTTTGTGGCGGGCCGTCATGGCGCGGCGACGGGGGAGACGTTATATTGATGCCATGTCGACGCTCCCTCCCTCGCCCGCCGGTCCACATGGGCATGATGACCACGATCATGCCGCCTGCGTGGCCGGTGCCATTGCGCGCTTCGAGGAGTGCTGCGCCCGCAGCGGCGCGCGCCTGACGCCGCTGCGCCGGCGCGTGCTGGAGGAACTGGCCGACAGCCACACCCCGCTCGGCGCCTATGATCTTGTCGAGCGCCTCGGCGGCTCCGGCGAGAAGCCGCCGCCGATGTCGGTGTATCGCGCTTTGGATTTTCTGGTGTCGGAAGGGCTCGTCCACCGCATCGAGAGCCGCAACGCCTATCTTGTCTGCGGACGCGAACATGGCCCGGACGACGTCATCGTGTTTCTCATCTGCGAGAGCTGCGGCGTGACGGCGGAAGTCGCCTCGCACGCCATCGGCCGGGATCTCGCCTGGGCCACCCGGGGCGCCGGCTTCACGCCGCGCACCCCGGTGGTCGAGATTGCCGGAAGCTGCGCCCGATGCCGCACCGCCGCTGGCGCGGAAGCCGCGCGGACCGAACGCGTCGAGGCCGCCCGTTGACGCCCCGCCCGCGCCGGCTTACCCCCTGCCGCGCAGGCGCGCCGACCGCCGCAAAAACGACTCTGGCCCGCGCGATATTGCCGCGCTTTGCCTCCGGACGATGAACCCCATGGACGCCCTCTCGCCTGCCCCCATCGTAGCGCCCGATCTGGAAGCTGCCGGCCCCGCCCCGCGCCGACTCACCGTCGCCGTCAAGGTTGGCGGCGTCACGGTCGGCGGCGGCGCGCCGGTGGTTGTGCAGTCGATGACCAATACCGACACGGCGGACGCCGAGGGCACTGCCCGGCAGATCGCGGCGCTGGCCCGCGCCGGTTCGGAGATCGTGCGCATCACGGTCGATCGGGATGAATCCGCCGCCGCTGTGCCCGCGATCAAGGAGCGCCTGCTCCGCATGGGGCTCGACACGCCCCTCGTCGGCGACTTCCATTACAACGGCCATTTGCTGCTGACGAAATACCCGGACTGCGCGCAGGCGCTCGACAAGTACCGCATCAATCCCGGCAATGTCGGCTTCGGCGAGAAGCGTGACCGCCACTTCGCCACCATCGTCGAGCAGGCAATCAGATACGAAAAACCGGTGCGCATCGGCGCCAATTGGGGCTCGCTCGACGACGACCTGCTTACCGCGCTGATGGATGCCAACGCCCGGCTGCCCAACCCGGCACCGGCCCGCGCCGTCACCCGCGAGGCGCTGGTGCGCTCCGCCCTTCTCTCGGCGGCGCTGGCCGAGGAGATAGGTCTGCCGAAGGAGAAGATCATCCTTTCCGCCAAGGTCTCGGCGGTGCAGGACCTCATCACCGTCTATGCCGAACTGGCGCGCCGCGCCGACTATGCGCTGCATCTCGGCCTTACCGAGGCCGGCATGGGCTCCAAGGGCATCGTCGCCTCGTCCACCGCCATGGGCGTGCTGCTCCAGCAGGGCATCGGCGACACGATCCGCGTCTCGCTCACCCCCGAGCCGGGCGGCGACCGCACCCGCGAGGTGACGGTGGCGCAGGAGATGCTGCAGACCATGGGCCTGCGCACTTTCGTGCCGCTGGTCGCCGCCTGCCCCGGCTGCGGTCGCACCACCTCCACCACCTTCCAGGAACTGGCCTTCGAAGTGCAGGACTTCATCCGCACGTCGATGCCGGAATGGAAGAAGCATTATCCCGGCGTCGAGACGCTGAACGTCGCGGTGATGGGCTGCATCGTCAACGGACCGGGCGAGAGCAAGCATGCCGATATCGGCATCTCGCTGCCGGGCACCGGCGAGTTCCCGACCGCCCCGGTCTATCTCGACGGCAAGAAGGCGATGACGCTGCGCGGGCCGCGCCTGCGCGAGGATTTCAAGAAAATCGTCGAGGACTATGTCGAGCGTCGCTTCGGCGTAGGCGGACGCAATGCGGGTGTCGACGCGGCGGAGTGAGGGCGATGAAGAAGGGCTACCAGCAATTGCTCGCCGAAGCCGAGGCGCATATCGAGGCGATCGAGGTGGCCGACGCCTCGACGCTGCAGGGCCGAGACGACGTGGTCTTCGTCGACCTGCGCGAGCCCCGCGAGCGCGAGCGGGACGGCACCATTCCCGGCGCCTTTTCCTGCCCACGCGGCGTGCTGGAATTCTGGCTCGACCCGGAAAGCCCCTACGCCAAGCCGATCTTCGCGCAGGACAAGCGCTTCGTGTTCTTCTGCGCCGTCGGCTGGCGCTCGGCGCTGGCGACCAGGACCGCGCAGGAAATGGGGCTGGAGAAGGCCTGCCACCTCAAGGGCGGCTTCACCGCCTGGAAAGACGCCGGCGGCACGGTGGAGACGGTTTCGGCGAAGGGATGAGCTGCGGCTGGGATAAGCTCGCTTCAGCCCAAGCCGAGAAAGAGCGCCAGTGATCGCGTAACCCGGACCATCGCGTCGTCCTCTAATCGGCCGAAAGCCGGGCCAATACGATCACGGCGGATCGTCATGGGCTTGTCGACCATGATCTGCGAGGATTTGCGCAGGCCATTCGCCTCACTCGGCTCCACCGCTATGCGGATCAAAGGCGCATCGACCAGCGTGCCGGACAGTGGAAGCACGGTGACGGACGCGGTCTCGTCGAACTGGTCCGCCTGAACCACAAGGGCCGGACGCAGCTTGCCAAAATCGCCCGGAAGCGAGACCGTCACAAGGTGGCCTCGCATCACTCATCTGCCGGAAGATCGGCCCATGCCCCATCCATGAAGGCCTGAAGGTCCTGGTCAGCTAGGTCGGCCGCCGCCGTAAGGCGCGACTGCCGCCGGCACTCCTCGGCAAATCCCGGGCGCCGCGTATCAGGCACCCAGATTTGAACGGGCCGAAGCCCTGCCGACCGCAACGCGTCGCGGCGGCGCTGGACCCGCACCCTGACGGATGTTGCCATCGCACTCTCTCCAATGTGTTACATGTAACATAAGTCGAGCCCAAGAGCTGTCAATGGCGCCGGGCTGCCCCGCGCCACCACCCGTTGCCTCGCCGCGCCTTATCGCGTAAAAGCCCGCGCTCGCCCGAGCCTGTGAATGGCAGGGCCTTCAGGAGATCAGCACATGGGCTACAAGGTCGCCATCGTCGGTGCCACAGGCAATGTGGGCCGCGAAATGCTCGACATTCTCTCCGAGCGGGGATTTCCCGCCGACGAGGTGGTCGCGCTCGCCTCTCGCCGTTCCGTCGGCACCGAGGTTTCGTTCGGCGACAAGACGCTCAAGTGCAAAGCCCTGGAAAACTACGATTTTTCCGACACCGATATCTGCCTGATGTCGGCCGGCGGCGACGTTTCCAAGGAATGGTCGCCCAAGATTGGCCGCCAGGGCTGCGTGGTGATCGATAACTCCTCCGCCTTCCGCTACGACAGCGACGTGCCGCTGATCGTGCCGGAAGTGAACGCCGACGCCATCACCGGCTTCACCAAGAAGAACATCATCGCCAACCCCAACTGCTCGACCGCCCAACTCGTCGTGGCCCTCAAGCCGCTGCACGATCTGGCAACCATCAAGCGCGTGGTGGTGGCGACCTATCAGTCCGTCTCCGGCGCCGGCAAGGACGCCATGGACGAGCTGTTCGCGCAGACCCGCGCGGTGTTCGTCTCCGACCCGGTGGAAGCCAAGAAGTTCCCCAAGCGCATCGCCTTCAACGTCATTCCTCACATCGACGTCTTCATGGAAGACGGCTACACGAAGGAGGAATGGAAGGTGATGGTCGAGACCAAGAAGATTCTCGACCCCAAGATCAAGCTCACCTGCACCGCCGTGCGCGTGCCGGTGTTCATCTCCCATTCGGAAGCCGTGAACGTCGAGTTCGAGAAGCCGATCACCGCCGAGGAAGCGACGCAGGCCCTGCGCAACGCGCCGGGCGTGCTCGTCATCGATAAGCGCGAGCCCGGCGGCTACATCACCCCCTATGAGGCGGCCGGCGAGGACGCCACCTATGTCTCGCGCATCCGCGAGGACGCCACCGTCGAGAACGGCCTCTCCTTCTGGTGCGTGTCGGACAATCTGCGCAAGGGCGCAGCGCTGAACGCGGTGCAGATCGCGGAAGTTCTGATCAACCGCAAGCTGATCCAGCCCAAGGCCCGCAAGGCGGCCTGAGCCCCTGCGCGATATCGTGACTAAAGCACCGGCCGCCTTCGGGCGGCCGTTGCCGTTTAGGGTGCGCCCCGTCACCATTCCGCCGAACTCCGCCGCCACCACTGCGTCACCTTGGCGGCTTGAGAGGAACCGACGTGATCCAGCGGCTTCTGGCCACACTGCTCGTCCTCGGCGCCCTCACCGGCTCCGCGCTGGCCCATCCGCACGTGTGGGTCGAGGTGCATTCCGAGCTCGACTACGCCCCGGACGGCACGCTCGCCGGCGTGCGCCACCACTGGAAGTTCGACGAGGCGTTCTCCACCTATGCCCTGCAGGGCCTGGAAACGACGCCCGATGGCAAGCCGAGCGAGAAGACACTCAAGGAACTCGCGCAGGTGAACATCGATTCCCTGCACGAATTCGACTTCTTCACCTACGCCAAGCGCGGCAAGCAGGACATGACGTTCCTGCCGCCCAAGGACTACACGCTGACCTATGACGGCACCGCGCTGACGCTGCACTTCACCCTGCCGCTCGCCCAGCCGCCGGCCCGAAAGGGCGAGCTGGCGCTCGACATCTACGACCCCACCTATTTCGTCGCCTTCCAGCTTGCCGACGACAACCCTGTGACATTCGCCGGCAATGCCGGGGACTGCGCGCTGACCCTGCACCGGCCCGACCCGGCGGCGACCGGCAGCTCGACCACCCTGTCGGAAGGCTTCTTCAACGCCCTCACCTCGGCCAGCCAGTTCGGCTCGCAATTCGCCAACCGCGTCACGGTGAAATGCTCGTGAACCGCCGGCTGGCCGCCTTGGCACTGGCGCTCGTCGCCGGCGCGCTCATGCTGCACCCCGCCCTCGCCCAGAGCCCGTTCGGCGTCGGCGCCCCCGCCCCGCCGGAGGCCGGAGGCATCGCCGGCTTCATCCTCGCCAAGCAGGCCGAGTTCTACCGGCTGCTCACCTCGGCCGTGCGCGCCTCGAAGCAGGACGGGCACGCGGTGCTGCTGCTCGGCGGCATCTCCTTCGCCTATGGGGTGTTCCATGCCGCCGGGCCCGGCCATGGCAAGGCGGTGATCTCGTCCTATCTGCTCGCCAATGAGGCGACGCTGAAGCGCGGCATCGGCCTCGCCTTCGCCAGCGCACTGGCGCAGGCGACGACCGCCATTCTGGTGGCCGGCATTCTTGCCGCGCTCATCGGCACGACGGCGGCCACGATGAGCCGGGCGGTCTCGCTGATCGAGCTGGCGGCCTATGGGCTGATCGTCCTCATCGGGCTGCGGCTCACTTGGATAAAGGGCCGCGCCCTCCTCGCCGCCGCGCGCGGCACCCCGGCGCGTCGCCACGGTCCGGAATGCGGCTGCGGCGACGACCACGCCCATATGCCCGCTCCCGACGACCTGCCCCGCAGTGGCGGCTGGCGCGAATGGTGGGGCGCAGTGATGTCGGTGGGACTGCGCCCCTGCTCGGGCGCCATCCTCGTGCTGGTCTTCGCGCTGGCGCAGGGCATCTTCTGGGTCGGTGCGGCCTCGGCATTGCTGATGGGCGTCGGCACGGCGCTGACGGTGAGCGCCATCGCCGCCATCGCGGTGTTTGCCAAGCACACCGCCGTCCGGCTCGCCGCCAATCGTCAGGGGTCGACGGGCGCGCTCGTCCTGCGCGGCATGGAGTTCCTCGCCGCGCTGGCGCTGGTCGCCTTCGGGCTGGCCCTGTTGCTCGGCTTCATGGCCACCGAGAGGCTGACGCTGGGCTAGGCTCGGTCCTTGAGATAGTCGTGGACCACCTTGCCGAGGCCGAGGGTGACATCGGTGCGGAAATGCGCGGCCGAGAGCACCTCCAGCACCGGAGCTTGGCGACGTCGGCGAGAGCGTGCGGGAACAGGCCCAGCGCCCCCGGCCCGGTCCACGCCTCCTTCACCACGATGTCTTCGAGATGATACTCGACCAGCTCGCACACCCGCGCCGAACCGTCGACATGGGGAATGATCTTGATCACCCAGTTCGGCCCGCGCAGCGAGGCGTGCAGGGCCTCCTTGTCGAGCGCCTTGTACTTGTAGCCCATGGTGGCGGAGCTCACGAGTACGCTGCCGTAATGCAGCGTCCCCACCAGCGTGTCGCTCTCGATGCGCAGCGATGGCTTGGCGAGCTTCTTGGGAAAGCCCCACAGCTCGCGCCCGCCGGCGATCGGGGCCTCGTCGTCGAGATACATGGAGTGGACGTAGACGCCCTTCACCCCGTTCAGCTCCACGGGAATGACCTGCCCGGTCTCCGTATAGTCGCCGAAGCCGGTCGAATCCGGCATGCGGATGAACTCATATTTGACGATGGGCTCGACCACCTTGAGCGGCTCGGGCACCACCTTTTCCAGCGCCGCGGGATCGGTGCGGTAGGTGATGATGAAGAACTCGCGGTTGAAGAATTGGTACGGCCCCTTGGGATAGGACGGGCTGGTGAGCGGCATGGAATAAGCGGTGCGGCGAACGTCGTCGATCTTCATGGCGGGGCTACCTCCTGGGACGCCTCAGCTTAGAACATCGACGGCGACAAAGAGAGCGGAGACGGCCGAACCTCAGCGTGGCAGGCCCGGCCGGCACCGACTCAGAAGCGGTAGGTGAAGCCGCCCTTGACCGCGTTGGTGTCGACATCGCTGGCGAACTGCCCCTCATAGCCGATGGTGAGCAGCGCGTTCTGTCCGACCGCGACGTCGATGCCCACGCCGAGGAGGAAGCTGTCCTCGGCAATCGGCGCGCCGGCGACGGTGAAGGCGGTGCCGGTGGAAGCGAACGCCATGCCGAGTTCCGGCGTGATGTCGCCATAGGCGTGGCGCCAGGCCAGGCTGGTATGCGGCGTCACCGTCCCCTCGCCCATGGCGAGCGTGGTGGCGAGGCGCAGGCCGAGCGTGGAATAGGGCACGTCATAGGACAGGCCGGAGGAGACGAGCCCGCTGGCAAAAGCCCCCGTCTCGGTGAAGCTGTCGGTGTCGACCCAGCTCCAGGCCATCTGCGCGAAGGGCTCGAAGGCGATGCTGCCGGCCTGCCACGCATAGGCCGCCTCGACGAACACGTTGGCGGTTGCGCCGTCATAGGAGCCGAGCGGATTTTCCTGGAGGCTCAGCATCGAAACCGTGCGCCGGGTGTCGATGTCGCTCCAGCCATAGCTGGCGCCGCCCCGCAGGCGGAAGGCATCGAAACTGGCGCCGGCATAGGCGGCCAGGATCATCGTGTCGGCGTCGGCACTGCTCAGCCGGTCGTCGACATCCGCGCTGGCGGAGGCGTAGCCCGCCGCCAGGCCGAAGGTGAGGTTGCCGGAGGTGACGTCGCCGCCGGCGAGGAAGCCGCCGAGCGAGGAATCGACATCGGCCGAATTGCCGCTGCCGTCGGCCGAATTCCATTGGCCGAAGCCCTGCGCCCAGGTCGCATAGACCGGCCCCACCGGCTCAAGAGGAGCCGCCTTGACCGGGAACGGGCTGGCCGCTGCCGGCGCCTTGGCGGCGTAGGCCGTCACCGGGCCGCCATTGGCGAGTGCCGCCAGAGCCGGCGAGGCGCCTGACCCGGAGGAACCCGCCACGGTGGCCTGCCGCAACCGGCCGACCAGCGTGTCGGCGATCAGCGACGACTGGTAGAACAGCGTGGTGCCGAGCGAGGCGTGCACCTCGCCCGAAAGCAGGTCGTAGCCGGCGCGGATCGCCTGCGACTGGCCCTGCGTGCCGGCGAGGACCGTGCCTTGCAGCAGGCTTCCCTCCGCGCGGTCGAGGGCGCGGGCGACGCTCGCCTGGTTGGCGGTGCGGGCGAGGCTGGCGAAGGCGACGTCGTTGCGATCGATGGCGAGCGTTACCGAGGCGTCGTCCCGGCCGAGTTCGGCGTCGACGAACAGGAAGCCGGGATCCTGAAGCTCGAACTGGGCCGCCGGCGTGGTGGTCGCCACGGCGGAGAGGAGGGTGAAGATGGTGCCATCATAGAGCGGACCGATCGCCGAGAGCACCACCGCCCCGCCATTGAGAGTGAGCGTGTCGGTCACGATCTGGTCGGAGGAAAGCCCGCTCAGCTCGACCTCGTAGACGGAGCCAGCCTCGAACGTGGTGGTGCCCAGCACCGTAATGGTGCCGATGGAATTGCCCGGCGCCACCGTACCGCCGGCCCCCATGGTGAGAGTGCCGACCGTGGCATTGCCACCGAGATACCCATCCTCGCCGACGCCGACCGACGCCGAGGCCAGCGAGCCGTTCAGCACGAACGATCCGTTGATGTCGACCTTGCCATCAAATGTCGAGCTGCCCGTGCCGGTAAAGCGCGAGCCTTCGTCCACCAGCAGCGTGCTGAAGTCACGATATTGCGCGTCGTCGCCCAGCAGCGACAGGTCGAACGTTCCCACGCCGCCGAGTTCGAAGGTGTTGTCGCCATCATTGCCGAGAACGAGGCCGATCACCTCGCTGCCGTCGACATAGACGAACAGATCGTCGCCGCCCCCCATGTCGACCGCGATGTCGTTGTCGCTGGAGATCAGGCCGGCATTGACGATGGTGTCGTCCTGCGTGCCGATGAGGGTGATCGCGGTTCCATCCGAACGGATGGTGCCCTCATTGGCGATCTGCGTCGCGAAGGGCGCCGGGCCCTGCGAGCTGTCGTCGATGAGGATGGCGCGGCCGACATCGTCGGAGCCGTCATTGGGGTAGTTGTCGAACGCCTCGATGATGGCGCCCGCATGATTGACGATGGTGCCGCCGCCGGCCGCGATGCCGTCCGCCGTGTTGGGGGTGCCGTCATTGGTGCCGGTGGCGCCGGTGCCCTGGATCAGCCCGTAATTGCTCAGCAGCAACTTTCCGTCGACGTCGATGCCGTCACCGTCGCCGTCCGGCACGCCGTCGGGATCGCCATCATCGTCGATAAGGCCCGTCACCTCGCCGCGGATGGTTCCGTAATTGACCACCTCGACGAGGGTGTCGCCGCTGCTGTCGACATTGATGCCCGACCCGTTGCGGCCGACGATCAGACCGCCCTTCTCATTGAGCACGCCGACCGCGCCATCGCCGGTGACGCCGTGCTTGGCGCCGAGAATTTCGCCGGTCGATTTGTTGATCACCGTGCCGCCGGCATCCTGGAAATCGACGCCGTCGCCGTCGCTGGTGAGGTCGGTCGACTGGATGAGACCGTAATTGGTGACGACGGCGCCCGCGCCGGGGCGGATGCCGTCGGCGACCGAGGATTGCAGCGTGCCGTAATTGACGATCGCGATCTGGTTGTCCGGCGAGGTCAGGTCGGCGAAGTCGAGTGCTTGGCCGACGCCGCCATCGATCAGCCCATGGTTCTCGACATAGATCTGCGCGTCGGAGGTGTCGGAATCAGCAGCGAACTTGAAGCCGTCATCCTGGCCGAGAATCTGGCCGCCCTTCTTGTTGATGAGGGTGAACGAGTCCAGCGTGTCGATCGTGGCCTTATTGTCGAACTTCAGCGCGCGGCTTTCGCCCTCCAGCGTCTGGATGGTGCCCGAATTGGTGAGCACGATGGTGCCGCCGCCAAAGCGTATGGCGTCGCTGTCGAGGGCCGTGATCGTGCCGCGATTGTCGATTTCGACAATGGCGCTTTCCGCCGTCGCCTTGTTGAGATCGAAGACCTGGCCGCTGGTGGCGGTCATCGAACCCGTATTGACGACATACAGCTCGCCATCGGCGAAGGCGCCGTTGAGACGCACCGTGTCGTCGTCCGAGGTGATGGTGCCAGTGTTGCGCAGGGTCAGCGTGCCGCTCACATTGGAGGCGGTATCAAGCGCCCGGCCACTGCTCGTGAGCGTGCCGTTGTTGCGCAGGACGACGCCCGTGCCGGTCGCCGGCGCGCTCCAGGTGATCGCCGTTCCGTCGACCTCAAGCGCCCCGTTTGTCGCGATCACCCCGGTATCGGTGCCGGACACGCTCTGCGGCGCCGTCTCCACCGCGCCGTTTGGCACGGAGAAGGATTCGGCGCGGGCGGCGGAGACGCTGGCAAGCGGCGCGACGAGAACGGCACCAGCCGCCAGCAGCGCAAGGCGGCTGGTCGACGAGAAATAGCGGCTCATGGCAATAAATCCCCGGACATCTTCTCTTGATGTCCCGGGCTAGCGGCGAGCGATGACAGCGGGGTGACGATGCGAGAGCGGCACGGCCGTCTTGACCGGCTCGGCCACACGTGCCCGGCACGCGTGGCGCGGCAGCCACAGTCGGGTCGTTAAGCCATTGACGCAGCTTATGGTATCGATGAACCGTCAGAAAGCGAGGAGGCCCGCCGCCCCGCTCTCCGTGCCGATGGCGAGCGCCCCCCCGTCGCCGCGCCATGCCAGAGCGCTCACGGCCGCGCCGTCGGGCGCGCGCAGCAGGATCTCGGCGCCGTCGGAAATCCGCACCATCAGCACCAGCCCGTCCTCATAGCCGCAGGCGATCACCTCGTCGCGCGGATGGGCGGCCACCGCCGAAACCCGGACGTCGCGCGGCGCCAGCATCGTCGGCTGCTTGCCCATAGGCCCTTCCTTGCTGGCGAAGGGCCAGAGGATGGCCTCCCGGGAGCCGGAGGTGGCGAGGAACTTGCCGCCCGCGGTGAAGGCCATGGAGGTGACCCGCGAGGGGTAGCCCGACATGCGCATATGGCCGCCATCGGCGAGACGCCAGCCATGCAGCGCCGCCTCCTGCATCGTCGTCACCACGAAGCGCATGTCCGGGCTCCACATCACGCCGCGATGCGAGCCTTTCCACTCAAGCCGCTCGGGCTTGGCGACGGCGTTGGGAAACCACAGCGAGACCCCGCCATAATGAGCCACGGCGAGACGCGTGCCCTTCGGCGCGAAGGCGAGCCCGCCCACGGTGGAGGGCAGGTCGAGGCTCCGGCGCTCGCCCTTGACCGGCTGGAAATGCGCGGTCTTGCCGGCGGAAAAGGCGAAAGCCCCGTCGCTCCCGGCCGCCACCTGGTCGATCCAGCGGCCCTTCTGCTCGAACAGCACCTGCATCGAGCCGTCAGCCGAGGTCGCCACAACGCGCCCGTCATCGCCGCCGGTAATGAGCCGCTTGTCGTCGCCGGCGACGGAGAGGACGGCGCCGGCATGCGCCCGCACGCGCATCTCCTCCTCGCCAGCCAGCACAATCTCGCCCTCGCCGAGGGCGAAGGCGGCGCGCGCGCCGAGGAACCGCACGGACACGGCGACCCCACCCAGATCGAGATGGCGGAGCTTGGAGGTCAGGGAGGAGGGAGCGGAGGTGTCGGCCATGGCGCTATCGGTGCTCGGAATGGACCGAAGCCTTACCCGATGCCGGCGGTGACGTCACGCCCCCGCCGGCGGCGCGAGGGATCAATGCGTGGTCAGTCGCCATCGCCCTCGCCGCGCCACCCGCCCCTCACGCCACGCAGCTGAGGAAGCCCTTCTCCAGCGCTGCCGCGTCCAGCTGCCGGCCGATGAAGACGATACGGCTCAGCTTGGGCTCATCCGCCCGCCAGGGGCGCTGATGGTCGCCGTCGAGGATCATGTGCACGCCCTGGAACACGAAACGATCCGGGTCGTCCTTGAAAGCGAGGATGCCCTTGGAGCGCAGGATGTTCGGCCCTTCCGTCTGGGTCAGGTTCTGGATCCAGGGGAAGAACTTGTCGGCGTCGAGCGGCTTTTCCGACGAGAACGAATAGGAGCGCATGTCCTCGTCGTGGAAGTGGCGATGGCCGCCTTCGAGGAAATCCGGATCGATGGCCTGGATGCGATCGAGGTCGAACGCCCCCTGCCCTAGCACCTTGTCGATGGCGATCTCGGAACGCTGGGTCCGGTGGATGCGGGCGAAGGGATTGATGGCACGGATGCGCATCTCCACGTCCTTCAACTCGGTCTCAGAGACGAGGTCGGTCTTGTTGAGCAGGATCACGTCGGCGAAGGCTATCTGGCTCTTGGCCTCCGGCGCGTCCTTCAGCCGGTCCTTCAGCCATTTGGCGTCGGCCACCGTCACCACCGCATCGAGCGTCGTCTTGGCGCCCACCGTTTCGTCGACGAAGAAGGTCTGCGCCACCGGGGCGGGGTCGGCGAGGCCCGTGGTCTCGATGATGATGCCGTCGAAATCGTTCTTGCGGCGCAGGAGGCCGTCGATGATACGGATGAGATCGCCGCGAACCGTGCAGCAGATGCAGCCATTGTTCATCTCGAACACTTCCTCATCGGCGCCGACCACGAGGTCGTTGTCGATGCCGATCTCGCCGAATTCATTGACGACGACCGCGTATTTCTTGCCGTGCGGCTCGGAGAGGATGCGGTTGAGCAGGGTCGTCTTGCCGGCACCGAGATAGCCGGTGAGCACGGTGACGGGAATTTTGGTGGAAGCCACGTCAGGCATGGAAACCTCGATCTTTCATGACGTCACACCCGGGCGCGGCCCGAGCATCCATGTCTTCCCTCAGGAAAAACGGGGATGGCCGGGACGAGCCCGGCCATGACGAAGTGGTGAACCGTACGCTCAGCTCGACAGCGCCGAGGAGAGCTGAGCGACGTTGTTTTTCATCATGTCGATGTAGGTGCTGGCCGGGCCTTTGTCATCGGAGAGCGCGTCCGAAAACAGCTCGCCGCCGATCTTCGCCTTGGTCTCGGTGGCGATGCGCTTCACCAGACGCGGGTCGGAGATGTTTTCCATGAACACGGCCGGGATTTTCTCGGCCTTGATCTGCCGGATAATGCGGGCCACGTCCTTGGCCGAAGCCTCGGATTCGGTGGAGACGCCCTGCGGGGCGATGAACTCAACGCCATAGGCAGCGCCGAAATAACCGAAGGCATCATGCGAGGTGATGATGCGGCGGCGCTCGGCCGGAATGGCCGCCACGCCTGCCTTCACCTCGGCGTCGAGCGCCTGCAGCTTGGCGGCGTAGGCGCCGGCATTCGCCGCATAGGTGGCGGCGCCCGCCGGATCGGCGGCGATCAGCGCGTCGCGGATATTGGCGACATAGATCTGCGCATTGGCCACCGACTGCCAGGCATGCGGATCGACGCCACCATGTTCGTGGCCCGCATGGTCATGCTTCTTGTCGTGGTCGTGGTCATGCGCATCGGCGGCACCGGGCGCGTCCTCCTCGGCCATCGCGCGCGGCGTGATGCCCGTAGTGGCGACGACGATTTCGGCCTTGGTGCCGGAGGCCTTCACCAGCCGGTCGATCCAGCCCTCGAAGCCGAGGCCGTTGACGAAGACGATCTGCGCGGCCGCCACTTTCTTGGCGTCGGCGGGAGCAGGCTGGAACACATGGGCATCGCCATTGGCGCCGACGAGGGTGGTGACATCCACCCGGTCGCCGCCGACCTGCTTCACAAAGTCGCCAAGGATGGAGAAGGAGGCGACGACGGGGATCCTGGTCTCCTGCGCCGCGGCAGGAATTGCGAGCGGCAGGGCAAGGCCGAGCGCGAGCGCGCCGGCGAGGGTGAGGCGGCGGGTGAGCATGGGTGGCTCCTTCAGGCTTCGAGGTGGCGTTGTGGCAGGAAGCGGAGCAGAAGCCCGCCGACCGGCCCGAACAGCACCGACAGCGCATAGGCGCCGCCGGCAACGAGGATGATGGCGGGCCCGGAGGGCACGCCGGAATGGTAGGAGACCAGCAGCCCCAGCACGCCGGACGCGCAGGCGATCAACACCGACAGGCCGACCAGGGTGGTCAGTTCGCGCGTCCAGAAACGCCCGGCGGCGGCCGGCAGCATCATCAGCCCGACGGCCAACAGCGTGCCCAGCGCGTGGAAGCCACCGACGAGGTTCATCACCACCAGAGCCAGGAAGATCAGGTGCGTGGGCGCCCCCGCCCGGCTCACCGAGCGCAGGAAGCCGGGGTCCACGCTCTCCAGCACCAGCGGCCGCCACGCCAGCGCCAGCACCAGCAGTGTCAGGCTGGAGATCGAGACGATGAGCAGCAGCGTGGCGTCGTCGAGCGCCAGCACAGTGCCGAACAGCACATGCAGCAAATCGACATTCGAGCCGCGCAGCGAGACCAGTAGCACGCCGAGCGCCAGCGAGATAAGGTAGAAGGCGGCCAGCGCTGCGTCCTCCTTCATCTGCGTCGCCCGCGCCACCGCACCGGCGCCGAGCGCCACCGCGAAGCCGGCGACCAGCCCCCCCACCGTCATGGCGAACAGGTTCAGCCCGGCGGCGAGGAAGCCGACCGCCGCGCCGGGAAGGATGGCGTGGGCCATGGCGTCGCCGGCAAGGCTCATGCGGCGCAGCATCATCAGCACGCCGATGGGGCCGGCCCCGACGCCGAGCGCCAGAACGCCAACCAGCGCACGGCGCATGAAGTCGAATTCGGCGAAGGGCGCAATGAGCAGATCGTACATCACGCCGCCCTCCCCGACGAATTCACCTTCCGGGATGGCGCGCAGGCGGGGGCGTCCTCGTCCCACGCCTCGCACATGCGCCGCGCCTCGGCGAGATTGTCGGACGTCAGCACCTCGTCGGTGGCGCCCCAGGCCACCGCCTCGCGGGCCAGCAGCAGCGTGCGGGGGAAATGCCCGCGCACCAGCTCGAAATCGTGCAGCACGGCGATGACGGTGCGGCCCTCGCCGTTCCAGCTATTCACCAGCGCGGTCAGATCGGCGATAGTGCCGGCGTCGAGCGCGGTGAAAGGCTCGTCCAGCAGCAGCAGCCGCGCATCCTGCAGCAGCAGGCGGGCGAACAGCGCGCGCTGCATCTGCCCGCCGGACAAGGTGCCGATGGGGCGCGCCTCGAAGCCTTCCAGACCGACGGCGGACATCGCCTGCTCGATGCGCGCACGATCCGCGCGGCTGATGCCGCCGAACAGCCCGGCCCGGCGCCAAAGGCCCATGGAGACGAGGTCGTAGACATCGATCGGGAAGGAGCGGTCGACCTCCGCCGCCTGCGGCAGATAGGCTATTTCCTGTGCCGGCACGTGCCCTTCGATGCGGCCGGTCAGTGGCGCGAGCACGCCGGCAATGCCCTTGAGCAGCGTCGACTTGCCCGCCCCGTTCGGCCCGCAAATGGCGAGCATGTCGCCTTCCGGCACCTCGCCGTCGAGATGGTGCACGGCGGGGTGGCGATCATAGCCGAGGGTGAGGTTGCGGAAGGACAGCACGTTGCCCATCACGCGCCAACCCCGATCACCGCGAGGGCCATGATCCAGAGGAACGCCGCCAGCGGCACGGCGATGGCCAGCCGCTGCAGGGCCGAGAGCCGCAGCAGCGAGAAGGCCGGACGCGCCGGAGGATGCCGCTCGCCGGCGGCATGCGCGTGATGACGGTGGGAAGGGCGCGCTTGGGTGTGCGGATGGTCATGCCCATGCGCGTCCCCGGAACCGGAAGGATGAGCATGCCCGTGCCCGCCATGACTGGCCTTTCCACCTCCCTCCGGAGGGGCGGAGCTGTGGGGGTGGTCGTGCAGGCGGACGGGGGCGAGGGGCATGCTCAAACTCCATAGGCCGAATTGATACTGTATATCCGCTGGAGCCGTCCAGCGAAAAGATACACTGTATCGATCGCCGCCTCGAACATGGTCGCTACTGCCCCGACCGCACAGATCGCCGCTGCCAGCCGAATTGATGGGACGACATGTCTCGACGGCGCGCCCGCATCGACTTATGAGAGGGCGCCTTTACGCCTGCCGGCCTTGCCGGCCCGTCGATCTGGAGCCCGTTGGAGCCCCCTCATGGATATTTCGCGCATTTCGGTCGGGCCCAACCCGCCTGACGAAGTCCACGCCATCATCGAGATCCCGGCCGGCGGCGCGCCGGTGAAGTACGAAATCGACAAGGAATCCGGCGCGCTGTTCGTCGACCGTTTCCTGCACACGCCGATGTTCTACCCCGGCAATTACGGCTTCGTGCCGAACACGCTCGGCGATGATGGCGACCCGATCGATGTGATCGTCATTTCGCCGATGCCGCTGATCGCCGGCTCTGTCATCGCCTGCCGGCCGATCGGCGTGCTGATGATGACCGACGAGAAGGGTGGGGACGAGAAGATCCTCGCCGTGCCGGCGGACTCGGTCTACCCCTACCATTCCAAGATCAAGAGCTACGAAGACCTGCCGGGCCTGATCATCGAGCAGATCGGCCACTTCTTCACCCACTACAAGGATCTGGAGAAGGGCAAGACGGTCACGGTCGCCGGATGGGAAGGCCCCGAGCGTGCCCGCGAACTGATCCTCAAGGCGATCGCCGCCTATAAGTGATGCCAGGCGCCGGTTCGGCGCGGCGAAAAGCGAAAGGCCCGGGCATGCCCGGGCCTTTTTTGCATCGAGCGCTCCGGCTTAACGGGCGGCGTCCTCGAACCCCATCTGCGCCAGCGCCCGCTGCACGGCCGCCGTCAACGTCACGCCCTCGCGGGAAGCTCGCTCCCGGTTGAGCAGGCGCCGCGTGCCCGGCAGCCGCGCGCCGGGCTCGCTCTCGATGGCCAGCGCCAGCCGCTCCAGATGGTCGAGATACGCGTCGCCCGCCACCGCGCCGGGATCGATGGCGATGATCACATGCCCCACCGCCGCCGGAGGCCCCTTTTCGTCGAAGAAGCTGGGCGCATCCAGGGAGAAGGTGGATGCCGTCAGCGCCGCCGCCATCACCTCGATGACGAAGGCCAGCGCCGTGCCCTTGGCCTCGCCCATCGGCACCATGGTGCCGGCCAGCGCCGTCGTCGGGTCGGTCGTCGGGTTGCCGTCCGCATCGAACGCCCAGCCCTCGGGGATCGTGTCGTCGCCACGCTGCACGGCGGCGAGGATGTTGCCGCGCGCCACCTTGGCGACCGAGAGGTCCACCACCGCCGGCGCTCTCGCCTTCAGTGGCGTGGCGAAGGCCATCGGGTTGGTGCCGAACACCGGCCGCTTGCCGCCCCATGGCGCGATGGAGGCGGACGCATTGGCGAAGGCGAGGCCTACCAGCCCTTCATTGGCCAGCGCCTCCACGGGCTGGCCGGCGACGCCGAAATGGCTGGAGCGGCGCACCGCCATCATGCCGATGCCGCTCCCGCGCGTCATCGCCACCAGTTCCGGCAGGCCAAGCGCGAGGGCGGGATAGGCGAAGCCGTTGCCGGCGTCGACCGCCAGCACCGACGGCGCGACGCGGCGCATCTTCGGGGCCGCGTGGCCGTCGATCTTGCCGGCCGCCGCCATAGCGCCATAGCTCGGCAGCCGCGTAAGGCCGTGCGTGCCCAGCCCGTCCGCCTCGGCGCGCACCAGCGCATCGGCCGTGACGGCGGCGTTCTCCGGCGAGGTGCCGAAACACTCCAGCACCCGCGCGGCATAGGCACGCGCCGACGCAAGGGCGAGAGACCGGCTGTGGAAAGCCGGGCGGACGATCGACGCTTCCATCAGACAGCCGCCCCGCCAAGAGGACCGGCCGGCAGCCGCGACAGGTCGAAGCGATGCACGTCGGCGAGCAGTTCCACAAAGGCGCGCGCGCCATAGAGCGCGCAGGCCTCGCCCTTCTCACGGCTGGCCTCGCCGGCATTGCCCATGGCGCCGGAGGGCTGGATATCCTGCGCCATCCAGCCGAAACCGGCCGGCGAGCCGGCGCGCAGGAAGGCGAATTCCTGCTCCATGGCGAGCGTGACGGGAGGAAAATCCCGCACCTCGCCCTCACGCACCGTGTCGGGCCGGAACGCCTGCATGAGCGAGGTCTCCACCCCGCCGGCGTGGATGCCGTGCTGGCGCTCCTGCGCGGTGAACAGGCCTTCGGGATAACCGAAGCGATGCCAGGAGACGGTCACCGCCAGCATGCCGAGCCGGGCCCGCAGTTCGCGCGCCACGATGTCGAGGATCGGCACATTGCCGCCATGCGAATTGACGATGACCAGCTTGCGCACCCCGGCGCGATGCACGCTTTCGCCGATCTCGGTCCAGGCGCGGACCACCGTCTCCGCGGAAAGCGTCAGCGTGCCGGGAAAATGGACGTGCTCGTTGGACTTGCCGATGGCCTGCAGCGGCAGGAACACGGCGGGAAGGTCGTCCGGCAGCAGCCGCGCCACTTCCTGCAGATAGCCCTCGCCGATGAACGCATCGACGCCGACGGGCAGATGCGGGCCGTGCTGTTCCACCGCCGCCACCGGCAGCACGGCGATCCAGTTCTGCGTGTCGCCCTCCGCAAAATCGGGCCAGGCAAGTTCGGTCCAGAAGCGTTTGGGGGGCATGGCAGCGGGTCCGGTCGTTGAATGGCGCGTTCTAGATCATTTCCGCGCGACGTGCGCTAGGCTCATTCCGCCCGCGCCGCCAGCGCCTCGATCTCCACCTTGAATTCCGGCCGGGCGAAGCCCGAAACGATCATCAGCGTGGAGGCCGGTGGCGGATCAATGATGAATCGGTCGCGCGCGGCCATGTAGCCGCTGAGATGCGCGCGCTCGGTAACATAGGCGTTCAGCCGCACAATATGCTGGCGGCCCATCCCCGCCTCATCGAGGCAGGCAGCGATGGCGGCAAAGCACAGCGCCGCCTGCTCCTCCACGCTCTCGGGGATGGTGTCGTCCACAGCAATGCCGAGCTGGCCGGAAACCAGCAGCAGCCGCGCCCCGGCGGGGATCTCCACCGCATGGCTGTAGCGGGCGAAGGGCCGGCGGATGGCGGGTGGCACAAGATGGCGGAGCATGGCGAGGTTCTCCGTTGGGCGTCGGCAGGCGCGCAGGACGCGCATGCACAGGCTTGTCGCCGAGGCATATGTGCATCGCGATTAAGCTCGCCTATCATGACGGCACAGCTTCCGTCACGCATTGCCCTTCGTACCCGGATGGAGATCTCGATGCGCCTGCGTCTGCCGCGCTTGCGTTCCCTCTTCCCCCTCGCCGCCCTTGCCGCGCTGTGCGCCGCCGGGCTCCTGCCCGCAACGCCGGCGGGGGCTACCGACAAGGTGACCTTCGGCACCAACTGGGTCGCCCAGGCCGAGCATGGCGGCTTCTACCAGGCGCTGACCGACGGTACGTATGAGAAATACGGGCTCAACGTCACCATCCTGCCGGGCGGGCCGCAGGCCAATAACCGGCTGCTGCTGCCGGTCGGCAAGATTGATTTCTACATGGGCGGCAACATGCTGCAGTCGATTTCCTCGGTGGTTGAGGAAATTCCCACGAAAGTGGTTGCGGCCATGTTCCAGAAGGACCCACAGGTTCTCATCGCCCATCCGGACGTGACCGCCTTCGAGCAGCTCAAGACCCGGACGCTTTTCATCTCCAAGGAAGGGCTGGCCAGCTATTATCAGTGGCTGGTGGACGCGTACGGCTTCAGCGAGGAGCAGGTGAAGCCATATACCTTCAACGCGGCGCCGTTCCTCGTCGACAAGAACAGCGCCATGCAGGGCTATGTTACCTCCGAGCCCTATGCCATCGAGCAGCAGGGCGGGTTCAAGCCGGCGCTGTTCCTGCTGGCCGATTACGGCTTCGACACCTATGCCACCACCATCGAGACCCGCAACGAACTCGTGAAACAGAATCCCGACCTCGTGCAGCGTTTCGTCGATGCCTCGATCATCGGCTGGTACAATTATCTCTACGGCGACAACGCCAAGGCCAACGCGCTGATCAAGCAGGACAATCCCGAGATCACCGACGCCATGATCGCCTTTTCCATCGCCAAGATGAAGGAGTATGGCATCGTCGATTCCGGCGACACCGCCACGCTTGGCATCGGCGCCATGACCGATGCACGGATGAAGGGGTTCTACGACAAGATGGTGAAGGCCAAGGTGCTGGAACCCGGCATCGACTACGCCAAGTCCTACACGCTGCAATTCGTCAACAAGGGCGTCGGCAAGGAGTTAGCGCCGAAATGACCGGGCGGCCGCATGACGGGGCGTCGGCGACGAGGCCCGCCTCCTTTTCCGCCGTGCCCGCGTGCCGGCCATGAACGCCCTGGCACCGGAGGTCGAGCCGCGCGCGGCAACGGGCGCGCCGCTGCTGCGTCTTGCCGGCGTCGGCAAGCGCTTCGCCAATGCCGTCACCGCGCTTGAATGGCTCGACATGGAGGTGCGCGAGGGCGAATTCGTCTCGCTGCTCGGCCCCTCCGGCTGCGGCAAGTCGACGGCGCTGCGCCTCATCGCCGGGCTCACCGAGCCGAGCGAGGGACGGCTGGAATGGGATGAGAACGAGAAGGGCCGCCGCGCGCGCGAGCCGCACTCCATCGGCTTCGTCTTCCAGGAGCCGACGCTGATGCCGTGGGCCAGCGTGTTCGGCAATGTCCACCTGCCACTGAAGCTGGCCGGGATCGGCCGGCACGAGGCCGAGCCCGCGATAACCGAGGCGCTGGAGCTCGTCGGCCTCTCCGCCTTTCGCGACGCCTATCCGCGCGAACTCTCCGGCGGCATGAAGATGCGCGTCTCCATCGCCCGCGCGCTGGTCACCAAACCCCGCCTGCTGCTGATGGACGAGCCCTTCGCCGCACTCGACGAGATCACCCGCTTCAAGCTGAACAACGACCTGCTGGAGGTGTGGCGACGGCTTGGATGCACCATCGTGTTCGTTACCCATTCCGTGTTCGAATCGGTCTACCTGTCCTCGCGCATCCTGGTGTTCCGCGCCCGGCCGGGGCGGGTGTCGTCGGAACTCTTCATCGATCCGAACCAGCCGCGCGACGAGGCCTTCCGCACCTCGCCGGAATATGTCGGCCTGTGCCGCGAAACCTCCCTCGCCCTCGCCCGGGCGATGGACGCGCAGTAGCGGGGGCGGGGATGGCCACTTCGCCGCTGCGCTGGCTTTTCCCCCTCGGCGTGCTGGCGGCGCTCGTCCTGGCCTGGTCGCTGGTGGTGAGCCTGAACGACCTGCCGCCCTATGTGCTGCCGGCGCCGGGGGCGGTGCTGGAAACGCTGATCGACGACCGCGCGGTGCTGTTCGCCTCCATGCTGGTGACGCTGAAAACCACGGTGATCGCGCTGCTGCTCGCCGTGGCCGGCGGGGTGGCGCTGGCCCTCATCTTCGCCAGTGCCCGCATCGTCGAATTCTCGCTGTTCCCGATTGCCGTCATCCTGCAGGTGACGCCGGTGATCGCGGTGGCACCGCTGATGCTGATTTATCTCTCCACCGACGCCGCCGTGCTGGTCTGCGCCTGGATCGTCGCGTTTTTCCCGGTCCTGTCCAACACCACGCTGGGGCTGAACTCCGTCGACGCGAATCTGCGCGACCTGTTCCGCCTGTCCGGCGCCTCGCGCTGGCAGACGCTGATGCAGTTGAAGCTGCCGACCGCCCTGCCTTTTTTCCTCGGCGGCCTGCGCATTGCCGGCGGTCTGGCGCTCATCGGCGCGGTGGTCGGCGAGATCGCCGCCGGCTCGGCCGGACAGGGCTCGGGCCTCGCCTTCCGCATTGTCGAATCGGCCTACCGGCTCAACATCACCCGCCTGTTCGCGGCGCTCCTGCTCATTTCGCTCACCGGAATCCTCATCTACGCCGCGCTGAGCCTGCTCTCCTGGCTGGTGCTGCGCCGCTGGCACGAGAGCGAACTCGGCGGCCGGGCGTGACGGGGGTCGATCTGAAGACGCCTCCCGCCGCGTGGGTGCTCGCCCATGCACGGGTGCCCGCCTGCCTCGTCCCGGCGCTCCCCGGACCGGTGGATGCGGAGGGGCTGGTGGCGCTCGACATCGCGCTGGAAGGCCTGCGCATCACCCGCCTCGCGCCCGCCGGAACGCTTCTCGACGCCGGCCCCCGCCATGATCTCGCCGGCCGGCTGGTGCTGCCCGGCCTCGTCGACCTCCACACCCATCTCGACAAGGGCTTCATCTGGAAGCGGGCGCCGAACCTGGACGGGACGTTTGACGGCGCCGTAGAGGCGGTGACCGCCGACCGCGCGGCGAACTGGACCGAGGACGACCTACGCCGACGCTTCGATTTCGCGCTGCGCTGCGCCTATGCGCACGGCACGGTCGCCATCCGCACCCATCTCGATTCGGATGGCCCGCGCGCGGCCACCGCGTGGCGGGTGTTCGGCGAGATGCGGGAGACGTGGCGCGGGCGCATCGCGCTGCAGGCGGTCGGCCTCATCGCGATCGACCATGTCCGCGACGACGCGGCTTTTGCGACCCTCCTCAACCTCGTGCGGGAACATGGCGGGCTGCTCGGCAGCTACACCTATGTCACGCCCCATCTCGCCGCCGGGCTGGAGCGCCTGTTCGCGGCCGCCGAGCGTCACGGGCTTGGGCTGGACCTCCATGTCGACGAGCGCGACCGCCATGGAAACGGCCTCGACGCTCTGGCGCGCATGGCGCTGGAGCGTCGGTTCGAAGGCCCCATCCTCGCCGGCCATTGCTGCGCGATGGCGGTGAAGGACGCGCACGAGATCGACCGAACGCTCGACCTCGTGGCGCGGGCCGGCATCGCCGTCGTGTCGCTGCCCATGTGCAATCTCTACCTTCAGGACCGGCACGCCGGCCGCACCCCGCGTTGGCGCGGCGTCACCCTGCTGCACGAGATGAAGGCGCGCGGCATTCCCGTCATGGTGGCGAGCGACAACACCCGCGACCCGTTCTATGCCTATGGCGACCTCGATCTGGTGGAGGTCTACCGGGAAGCCGCCCGCATCGCCCATCTCGACCACCCCCATGGCGACTGGCCGGCGATCATTGCGCGTGAACCCGCCGCGCATATGGGCGTTGAGGCAGGGGTGCTCGCGACGGGGACCACCGCTGACCTGTCAATCTTCCCCGCGCGCAGCCTCAATGAATGGCTGTCGCGGGCGCCGACCGAGAGGTTGGTGCTGCGTGGCGGGCTGGCCATCGACACGGCCGTGCCCGACTATGCCGACCTCGACGACCTGATGGAGCGCCCGTGACCTACGACCTCGCCGCTCTCAAGGCCCGGCTGGACGGCATCCGCACCGAGGACAATCCCGCCTTGGTGCGCCAGAAGAGTCGCGACTTCTACTGGTACTCGCCGACGCTGAAGCGTCAGCTCGACGCGGTGACCGGCGATATCGTTGTCCTGCCGGCGAGCGAGGAGGAGGTGCTGCGCGTCCTCGCCGCCTGTTTCGATCTTGGCATCCCCGTCACCCCGCGCGGGACGGGGACCGGCAATTACGGACAGGCCATGCCGCTGGCGGGCGGCGTGGTGCTCGACCTTTCCGGTCTCGACCAGGTGCTGGAGATCGCCCCCGGCCGGGTGCGGGCGCAGGCCGGCGCCATCCTCGCCGATATCGATGCGGCCTGCGGCCCAAGCGGGCAGGAACTGCGGCTGCACCCTTCCACCTACCGCACCGCCTCGATCGGCGGCTTTATCGCCGGCGGCTCGGGCGGGGTCGGCTCCATCACCTGGGGCGGCCTGCGCGACCTCGGCAACATCCTCTCGCTGCGCATCGCCACCCTGGAGGCGACGCCGCGGATTCTCCACCTGACCGGCGAGGACGTGCAGAAGGTCGCCCATGCCTACGGCACCAACGGCATCATCCTCGACGTCGAAATGCCGCTCGCCCCGGCCTATGGCTGGATCGAGGCGATGGTGGGCTTCGCCGATTTCGGCGAGGCCGCCGCCTATGCCAACGCGCTGGGCGAGCAGGACGCGC
The DNA here is from genome assembly GCF_965279025.1 of Ancylobacter sp. Taxonomy (NCBI): domain Bacteria; kingdom Pseudomonadati; phylum Pseudomonadota; class Alphaproteobacteria; order Hyphomicrobiales; family Xanthobacteraceae; genus Ancylobacter; species Ancylobacter sp. Next base: position 279,245 of record NZ_OZ257132.1, read on the forward strand.
TGCTGAAGAAGCTGGTCTCGGTCATCGCCGCACCGATCCCGCAGGAAACGTTCCTGCGCCACCGCGCCTTTCTGCCGGACGGCATGCATATCGTGCTGGCGATGCTCGCGCCGATGGCGCGCGCGGGCTTCGAGAGCTTCACCGCCCGCCATGGCGGCACCCTGCTGTTTCGTTCCGACCTGCTGTCGCCCGAGGAAGCCAAGGGGCTACCCCCGCTCTATGAGCTCGCCTGGAACCACACCACGCTGCGGGCGCTGCGAGTCGATCCCACCATCACCTATCTGCAGACGCTCTACCCCTTCCCGAACCAGCGGGAGCTGGTGGCCCGCATCCACGCCCTGCTCGGTGACGAAGTGCCCGCGCATCTCGAATTCGTGCGCTTCGACGGCAAGATCACCTGCTTCGGCCTGCCCTTGGTGCGCTACACCGGCGAGGAAAGGCTGGCGGAGATCGTCGCGCTGCATGAGCAGCACGGCATCCCGGTGTTCAACCCGCACCGCTACACGCTGGAAGAAGGCGGCATGAAGCAGACGGACGCGGCGCAGCTCGCCTTCAAGCGCGAGGCCGACCCGAAGGGCCTGCTGAACCCCGGCAAGATGATCGCCTGGGACCATCCCGACTTCGATTTCGATGCCGGCCGGACCTATCTGTTTCCGGGGCTGGAAAACCGCAACACGGGAGATTCCGGCTGATGCGCGCGCTTGTCGTCTATTGCCACCCGGTCGCCGAGAGCTTCACCGCCGGCGTGCGCGACGCCGTGCTGCGCGGGCTGCGGGCGGCCGGGCACGAGGTCGATCTCCTCGACCTTCATGCCGAGGCGTTCGATCCCGTCATGGGCCGGGACGAGCGCCTCGGCTATCATGAGCCGGGCCTGAACGTTCTGCCCATTGCCGGCGATCTCGAACGGGTGAAGCAGGCGGACGCCCTCATCTTCGTCGCCCCGACATGGTGGTACGGGCCGCCCGCCATGCTGAAGGGCTGGCTGGACCGCGTGCTGGTGCCGCACGAGACCTTCGGCATGCCCAAGCCTCTCAGGAATCTCGAACGCCGGCTCACCAATATCCGCGTGCTCGTCGCCGTGACCACGCTCGGCTCGCCCTGGTACTGGTGGTTGTGGATCGGCCAGCCCGGCCGGCGCATCCTGCTCGACGGTGTCGGCGGCATCATCCACCCGCGCGGCAGGAAGCTCTGGCTGGCCCTGCACAGCATGGATTCGGCGAGCGCCGCGAGCCGTGCCGCCTTCCTCGCCCGCGTCGAGGCGCGCTTCGCCCGGCTGTGAGCGGCGCCAAACCGGCCGAACTTTGACGAACCCCGCATTTGCGGCCATGTTCGTGCTGTCACGGCAATGCGTTACTCGGGGATTATATATCCGCCAGCGTGCCGTATTCGGTCGCAGGGGCGCCCATGAAAGACGGTTTCGACAAGAAGATCGGCCAGAGACTGCACCATGTGGCGCGCCTTCAGCGCGCTCTGGCGGCACGGCGTCTTCAGGATATCGGCCTGTTTCCCGGCCAGGAAACCGTGCTGCGGCTGCTGATCGAATCCGATGGCCGCACCATGACGGAACTCGCCGCCGCGTTGAAAGTGCGGCCGCCTACCGCTTCGAAGACGGTCGGCCGGCTCTCCGCGCAGGGACTGCTGATCCGGCGCGCCTCGGAAGGTGACGCCCGGCTGGTCCGCGTGCATCTCACCGACGAAGGGCGCGAGCGGGCCGTCACGATCGACGACATCTCGGACTCGATCGAGGACACCATGACCGACGGCCTCGACGGCAAGGACCGCAAGCGGCTGCGCAAGATGCTGCGCAAGATCGAGCGTAACCTCTCGACCCAGCTGGGCGCCGTCTCGACGGACCCGGACGAGGATGCCGAGGACGGGCTCGAGGAAGAGCCCGCCTGAAGCCGAAGGGCCCTTCGTCCGAATCGGGCTTGAATCCCGCCGGTCTTTGGTGAGGAATACCGGCCCTTTCGTCCCGAGGAGTGCCCCATGTCCGCCCGCCCCGACCTTCTCCAGACCGGCCCGATGATGGGCATGATCGAGGCGCAGCTGGAGGAGCACTTCACCGTCCACCGGCTCGACGCGCCGGATGCCGAGACGGTACTTGCCGAGGTTGCCCCGCGCATTCGCGCCGTCGCCACCGGCGTCGGCTCCACCGGCGGCGGCGCCCGCCGGGTGACGGACGCGCTCATGGCGCGCCTGCCCGCGCTGGAGATCGTCGCCAATTTCGGTGTCGGCTATGATTCGGTGGATGCCGAGGCCGCCGGTCGGCGCGGCGTCGTCGTCACCAACACGCCCGGCGTGCTCGACGACGAGGTGGCGGACCTCACCATCGGCCTGCTGCTCGCCACGCTGCGGCAGATTCCGCAGGCGGAGCGGCATTTGCGCGCCGGCAAATGGCCCTCCGGCGGCTTCCCGCTGACGGCGACGCTGCGCGACCGAACGCTCGGCATTGTCGGCATGGGCCGCATCGGCCGCGCCATCGCCCGACGGCTGGAAGGCTTCGGCCGGCCGATCGCCTATCACAGCCGCCGGCCGGTGGCGGACGTGCCTTATGCGCATTATCCGGAACTGGCGGCACTGGCGCGCGATGTCGACGTGCTCGTCGTCATCGTCCCCGGCGGCGCCGAGACCGACCGCATGATCAACGCCGATGTGCTCGCCGCTCTCGGACCGACCGGCGTGCTGATCAATGTCGCGCGCGGCTCGGTGGTGGATGAGCCGGCGCTGATCACGGCGCTGCAGGACGGCACCATCGCCGCCGCCGGGCTCGACGTCTTCGCCAATGAACCGCATGTGCCGGACGCGCTGATCGGCATGGACAATGTCGTGCTGCTGCCGCATGTCGCCTCTGCCACCCATGTCACCCGCAACGCCATGGGCCAGCTGGTCGTCGACAATCTGCTCGCCTGGGCGGCCGGCAAGCCGGTGCTGACACCGGTGCCGGAAACGCCGCTGAAGCCAGCGCCATGACCGGGAGCCGACCATGGGCCTTCGCAACAAAATTGGCCTGAGCCGTCATCGCCGCGCCACCATCGCCGCCACGGGGGCGCTCGTTCTCCTGCTCGCCTCTCCGGCCCGGGCACAGGAGAATGACGCGCCGCCCGCCGCGACACTCGCCGCGGATTACCGGCTGACCAATGCCGATGGCGACCGGGTCTGTCCCCTGGTGCTCTCCGACAAGCCGGAAGGCCGGCGTGGCGGTGGAGCCGAGCGCTACGCGGTCGCACTCGACCGCGCGGCCTGTGCCGCCATTCTGTTCAGTGTCGACATCGCCTCCTGGGCGCCCGGCCCCGGCAATTCCATCCGGCTGCACAGCCCGGATGGCGCGCTGGTCGCCGAGTTCACCGAAGGGGTCGGCGGCACCTGGGAGGCACTGCGGGAGGGCGACGGCGTCTATTTTCTCGTCAATCCCCACCTTGCCGACCCCGGGCTGCGCGCCGCCGACCTTGTCGGCGCCTGGGACCTCGCTGAGACGGCGGGCAAGCCGATCTGCCGCCTGGAACTCACCGATGCCGAGGCGGGCGGCGGCACCTTCCGCGTCAGGCTCGCCGCCACTTGCCCCGCGCGCCTCGCCGCACAGGTACCCGAGCGCTGGCGCCTCGATGGCGGCAGCCTGGTGCTGCTCGGCGCCGGCGGCGACGGCCTGCGCTTTGCGGCACAGGAAGATGGCGGCTGGGAGAAAGTTCCCCCGGACGAGGGCACGCCCCTATTGCTGAGCCGGCCGTGAACGAGACATTATGGAAGGATACCTTTCGTCTCACACATCGGACGGCGACATTTCTGTGCCTATAGTCTCCATATGTATACCGACCTATAGCCGCTCGAAAATGCTGGCGGAGCTGCTCGACAGCATCGTTGCGGAAGGTCATGCGGACGATGTCGAAGTCGTCGTGAGCGACGATGCGTCGACAGATGACACACTCGTCGTGGCTGGTCGATACAGCGAGCGCATCAAACATTTCAACTTGATAAGCCAGCCGCACAATTTAGGGTTCGACCGGAACTTCCTGGCCGTTACCGCTGCAGCCCGTGCACCTTATATCTGGCTCATGGGCGACGACGATCTTTTGGAGCCCGGCGGCCTGTCGCGACTGCTGGAGATGATCGAGCGATGGCCGCAGGCGGTGGGATTTACGCTTGGTGTCATCGACTACGATGTCACGATGACGACACCGATCGGAATCCGCGGCACGCCTCCGACACAGCTGATCACCGGGGCCAAGGATCTCTTTCTGTCCATGGCCGATCTCCTCGGCTTCATGTCGACACTTGTCGTGAAACGCTCGCTTTGGGATCAGGCGGCCAAGGATCCGCAGGTGCAATCCGTAAATAATTGCTATGTCCAGGTTATCATCGCTGGCAAGATCATCGGCGAAAGCGGTCAGTGGGGGGTCATTCAGGAGCCTTGCGTCGGCTTCCGAACGGGTAACGACCAGTTGCTCGCCAGATATGGCTGGCTTGACCGGCTTAAGATCGATGCACGGGCCTATGGCGAGATCGCCGACCTGCTGTTTCCCGATGATCCCGAGACACGGGCGCGGATCATCCGGCGCATTTTCGATACCCACATCATGGCGCGGATCCTCAATGCCAAGACGATGCCCGAGACAACCATGGGAACCTTTACGGCCGCTGTCTTTCTCGCCAGGACATACGGCGATCTGCCAGCCTATTGGACACGGGCGCTGCCGATCCTGATGGCTCCGAAATGGTCCATTCGGCACGCGCGCTCATTCTACAAGAACTATTTCAAGTCATCCGGCGCGTATCGTGCGTCGAATGAGTTCGCGAAGAAGGCGTAAGGCGCCGGACGGGGCCCGCGCCCAGTAAAGCCGACGATCAGGCGACCCGCAAAAACTAGCGCGGTCCGAGAGGCATCGCCTTGGGATCGATCTGGCGGGCCGCGCGCAGGCCCGCTTCGATCGCGCCCTCGACCCAGCCGGTCTTCAGCGTGGTGAAATCACCGGCGAAATGGATGCGGCCCTCGGGGGTGGTCCACTCGTTGACCATCCAGCCGCCACCGATCGGCGTGGACCCGAACGAGCCGCGAATCCAGGGCTGCTCGCTCCAGGCGAAGTCGCTGACGCTGACGACGTCGCCGAGCAGGCCCGGCAGATCCTGCTGGAACGCATCGACAACACGCTGTGCGCGCACGTCCCGGGGGGCATTGAGCACGAGGTCGGCGTTCGGCCCGTTGAGGTAGAAGAAACCGTTGCCGTGCCCGCCCGGCTCATTGCCGGTAATGTCGATGAAGCGTTCCCACGGGCGGTCGCCGCCGGCCATCGGCCAGCCGTGAACGTTCTGGCCGAGCCAGGTCGGCTTCTTGGTCTTGACGATGACCTTGACCGTCTTGTCCCACTCCATCTCGGCAAACATGCGCGCCTTGCCGGCGGACCAGGCCGGCATGACCTCGACCTCGTTCATCACGCTGAAGGGGATGGTCGATACGATGGCGTCGCCGGTGAATTCCTTGCCGTCGCGCGTGGCGACGCGGATCCGCGAACCGGTCTGGTCGATCGTCGTCACCTGCGCGTCGAGAACGATGTTGCCGGGGCCGATGGTATTGGCCATTGCCATGGGCAGGCGCTGATTGCCGCCCAGGATGCGAAAAACATTCTGGTCGCCGAAATGGTAGGCGAGGTCGGGAATGATGCCCAAGGTCTGCGCGAAGGGGGTGAACGTGCCGCCATGCGCGCCGAGCAACTTCAGGAAGGCCGTGGAAGCACCGACAGGCCGCAGCAGGTCTTCCAGGGTGATGTCGTCAAGGCGGTCGAGCAGATCGGGATTGGGCCAGCTCGGCTGCAGGACCGTCGCAGTGTCGAGGCCGGCGCGGAACAGATAGCGGTTCAGATTGGCCGCCACCGTGACATTGCGCTCCTCCGGGGTCAGGTCCCACGGCCAATCGGTCACATCGGCCGACTTTACCGTCTTTCCGTCGACCATATAGACCGGCAGCCCGTCGTTCAGGCTGAGCAGCGGCAGATTGTAGTGCCGCACATAATCAAGGACCAAGGGCATGTTGGAGCGGAAATGACCACCGCCGGCCTCGGTGAACATGCCGTCGCCGAGCGGCAGCGACAGCAGCCGGCCGCCGATGCGGCCCTGCCGCTCTATGACCGTTACCTTGTGCCCACGGCGCTGAAGCGCCAGCGCGGCGGTGAGGCCGGACATGCCGGCGCCGAGAACCAGGACGTCGACAGGCCGCTCCGGCTCGGTCTGAGCGAGGGCGGGGGCCGCCAGCCGGGACGCCGCCAGCGCGCCCGCGGTCGCAGCGGTGCCGGCCAGCAGCGAGCGTCGGGAGAATGCACGAGAAGGTGTTTCGGGAGGTGTCGCCATCAGCAAGTGCTCCGCCATGCCATGGCGGTTTCTAGCAGACAGAACTTAAAAATCTTCTGCCGATACCATCGGCGGCAACGAGGCTCAGATCAGTCGGAGACCGCGCAGGCTGGCGTGGCCGTCCTTGCCGACGATGATGTGGTCGTGCACCTCGATGCCGAGTGGCTTGGCCACGTCGATGATGGTCTTGGTCATCTGGATGTCGGCGTTCGAAGGCGTCGGGTCGCCACTCGGGTGATTATGGACGAGGATGATGGCGCTGGCGGCCACCTCCAGCGCCCGCTTCACCACCTCGCGCGGATAGACCGGCGTATGGTCCACCGTGCCACGCTGCTGCACCTCGTCGAGAATGAGCTGGTTGCGCTTGTCGAGAAACAGGATGCGGAACTGCTCCTGCTCGACGAAGGCCATGCTGGCGCGGCAATGGGCGATGACAGCGCTCCAGGAGGAGAGCACCGGCCGTGCCCGCACCTGGCCGCGCGTTACCCGCTCCACCGCTGCGCCGATCAGCTTGAGCTCGGTGACGATGGCCTCGCCCACGCCCTTCACCTCCCGCAGCCGCCCGGGCGGGGCGGTGACGACCTCGGCAAACGAGCCGAAACGGTCGATCAGCGCCTTGGCCAGCGGCTTCACATCCGCCCGAACGACGGCGCGGAACAGCACGAGTTCCAGCAGTTCATAGTCCGGCAACGCCTCGCCGCCGGCCTTGCGGAAACGCTCGCGCAGCCTTTCGCGGTGGCCGAGAAAATGCGGCTCCGCCTCCGCGAAGCCTGCCGGCGCGGCCAAGGGATCGGCCGGCGGATCGTCACGGCCGCCGCTGCGCCCTGATGGGTTTCGCGCCATGCGGGCTCCCGCCTCGCTCAGTCGTTGCTGAAGATCGGCTTGTGATAGCCCTTGGGCGAGAGGGTGAATATCTCGCACCCGGTTTCCGTGACGCCCACCGTGTGTTCGAACTGGGCGGAGAGCGAGCGGTCGCGCGTCACCGCCGTCCAGCCGTCGGAGAGCACCTTCACATGCGGCCGGCCGAGATTGATCATCGGCTCGATGGTGAAGATCATGCCGGGCAGCAGTTCCGGCCCGTCGCCGCGGCGGCCGACATGCACAATATTGGGCTCGTCGTGGAAGATCTGGCCGACACCATGGCCGCAGAAATCGCGCACCACGCTCATGTGGAATGGCTCGACGAATTCCTGGATCGCCGCACCGATGTCGCCGACATGGCGGCCGGGCTTCACCTCGGCAATGCCGCGCATCATCGATTCGTGAGTCACGTCGAGCAGCCGCTCGGCGCGACGGGGAATCTCGCCCACCGGGTACATGCGGCTGGAATCGCCGTACCAGCCGTCGACGATCAGCGTCACGTCGACATTGACGACGTCACCCTCACGCAGCGGCTTGTCGTTAGGAATGCCGTGGCAGACCACATGGTTGATCGAGGTGCAGGTGGATTTGCGGTAGCCGCGATACATCAGCGTCGCCGGCAGCGCGCCATGGTCCATCGCGAACTCGAACACCAGATTGTCGATCGCCTCGGTGGTGACGCCCGGCGCGACCAATTCGTGCACGAGGTCCAGCGCCTGCGCGGTCAAATGCCCGGCCTTGCGCATGCCCGCGAAGCCCTCGGGGCCGTGCAGCTTGATATGGCCGGTCTTGCGCAGCGGCGCACCGGCCGCCTCCACATAGCTCATCGTCGAAACGTCCAACTGCGTAGGGTCAGGGCGAATGCCCGCACCGCGAATGCCTGCGGGGAATGTAAGCTATCCGCCGCTTGGCGCAAGGAAAGCGCGCGCAGATCAGACAGGCGCGCGTCGCGTCACCCCACCTTGCCGCGAAGCCCTACCCCATCGCCTTCGCCATATGCACGAGCCGCCGGTCCGGCAACTGCTCCACCCGCTCGATGGCGAAGCCCTTGCGGCGATACCACTGGATGTTGGCCGCCAGCGGCTCGCCGGTATAGAGCCGTGCCGTGTCACGCCCGAGCGCGCGCGCTCTCGCTTCCACGGCCGCCAGCAGGACGTTGCCATGGCCGAAGCCCTGCGCCCGTGGGCAGGCGGCGAGACTGTCGATGAACATGTCCTCGGCCCGCGGCAGCAGTATGGCGACGCCGACAGGCCCGTCGCTGCCGTCGAGCACCCACACCTCGCGCTCGCGGAACACCTGGGCGTAGTCCCACAGCAGCGGCAACGGCTCGACGCCGAGCAGGATGCGGTTGCGGGCATAGGCCGCGCGCTGCAGCGTTTCCACGGCCGGCAGGTCCGACAGGTCGGCGCGGCGCAGCGTGCGGCCCTCGACCTCCATCTCGCGTGCGTTGAGCACGGAAAGCGCCGACAATTGCCGTCCGTGCGCGTCGAAATTCTCGGGCGCCAGCCAGGCTTCCATCGCCACCGCGATCTGCGGCCATTCCTCCGCAAGAATGGAGAACCAGGCGGTGTCGCGGTTTCGGCCCTTGACGATCATGTGGTGGCGGAAGAGACCCTCGAACCGGAAGCCGTAGCGCTCGGCCGCGCGCCGCGAGGGGGCGTTGAGCGCGTTGCACTTCCACTCATAGCGCCGATAGCCCAGCGTCTCGAAAACGTGCCGCGCCATCAGATACATGGCCTCGGTGCCGCCGGGCGTGCGCATCAGCGCGGGGGTGTAGAGGATATGGCCGACCTCGATCGTCCGGTTGGCCGGGTCGATCCGCAGATAGGTCGCATGGCCGATCGCGACGCCGGTCTCCTTGTCGAGGATGGCGAACATCAGCGGGTCGTCACGCCGTGCCGCCTCCCCGTAATAGGCCTCGAAGGCGGCGTAGTCGGCATAGGGACCATTGGGCAGATAGGCCCAGATCGCCTCGCTCGCCGGCCCATGGCTTGCCGCGAATAGTGCCGGCCCATGCACCGCGACGTCGAACGGCACAACAGCGACATGCCGCCCGATCAGGCGCGTACGTTCCGGCCGGGGCGCCGGGGCGGTGTCGACAGGGGCGCCGAGAGGGAGGCTCTCCGGCTCGGATTTCGGCTCATGCGGCACACTCATCGGCGTCACATCCACTCCCACGACCGCCGGCCCGGCCAGCGGAACCCCTTGAACCTCGCCCCTCTCCCGTGTGACAGGAATGCGAAAGACTGCAAGAGCTTTGACGCGACTTGCTCCCGGAAACGCCGCGAGGAACTGATGACCGCTGCCACCGCCTCCCCGATACACCCCGTCGCGGCCTTCGACCGGATCGGCGAGGAGAACGCCTTTGCCGTGCTTGCCCGTGCCGCCGCCCTGTCGGCGCAGGGGCGCGACATCATCAATCTCGGCATCGGCCAGCCGGATTTCGCGACGCCCGGCCACATCGTCGAGGCCGCCATCAAGGCGCTGCGCGACGGCCAGCACGGCTACACGCCTTCGGTCGGCATCCAGCCGCTGCGCGAGGCGGTGGCGGCCGACATTCACCGCCGCTTTCAGCTGGAGATCGACCCCGGCCGGGTGGTGATCGTGCCGGGGGGCAAGGTGACGATGTTCAGCGCCATCCTCATGCTGGGCGAGCCCGGCGCGGAAATCCTCTATCCCGATCCCGGCTTTCCCATCTATCGCTCGATGATCGAGTTCACCGGCGCCACTCCCGTGCCCGTGCCGGTGCGCGAGGAGAACGGCTTCGGCTTTTCCGCCACGGAGGCGCTCGCGCTCATCACCGAGCGGACGCGGCTCGTCATCCTCAACTCGCCGGCCAACCCGACCGGCGGCGTCACCCCGAAGGCCGAGATCGACGCCTTCGTTGCCGGACTGGCCGAACACCCGCATGTCGCCATCCTGTCGGACGAGATCTACGACCAGTTCCTGTTCGACGGCGAGGCGCACACCACGCTGCTCGCCTATCCCGAAATCCGCGACCGCCTGATCCTGCTCAATGGCTGGTCGAAGACCTACGCCATGACCGGCTGGCGGCTCGGCTGGGCGCTGTGGCCGGAAGGGCTGTTCGATGCCGCGCGCAAGCTGGCGGTCAATGCCTGGTCCTGCGTCAACGCACCCGCGCAGTTCGGTGCGCTGGCCGCCCTCACCGGCCCGCAGGACTGCGTCGCGGAGATGGTGGCCGAATTCGACCGCCGCCGGCATCTGGTGGTCGACGGGCTCAACGCCTTACCGGGCGTACGGTGCGCGGTGCCGAAGGGGGCGTTCTACGCCTTCCCCACCATCGCCGGCACCGGCTGGACCTCGGCGAAGAAGCTCGCTACCGCCTTGCTCGACGAGGCCGGCGTTGCCACCATTGGCGGGCCGGATTTCGGCGTGTTCGGCGAGGGCTATATCCGCCTCTCCTATGCTAATTCGGCCGAGAACATCTCCCGTGCGCTGGAGCGCATGGACGCTTTCTTGCGGACGGGCCGGACCGCCTGAGCACGACATCGCGGCGAGGAGCGAGGAAGACGATGACGCACCCGCTTCGCCTTCGCGGCTCGCTTGCCGCCGTTGCGCTGTTGTTCGGCGCACTGGCGCCGGCGGCCCTCGCCGGGAGCCCGGCCGAGTGCCGGCGCCAGAACGCCGACCCGCGCGGCTATCTCGACTGCCTGAACCTGCTGCAGAAGACCGGCGAGGACGAACTGCAGCGAAGCGTGATCGGCGTTACCGCCGTCATCGAGGCGCGCGCCGACCTGCAGCCCGCCCAGCGCCGGCGCTGGATCGGTCTGTTTGAGGAATCGCAGGGGCGGTTCGTGAGCTGGCGCAATTTCGAGTGCCAGAGCATCGCGCCCTTCGAGGGCGAAGGCCCCCGGCAGAGCGTCGGCGGGCGGATGGGCGGTGCCGGCGTCATCGAGCAGCGGCTCGTCTGCCTCATCGGCCACAATGAGCGCCGTGCCCGCGACCTCGCAGCCCGCTACGCCCCGGCCGGTGGCTGGCCGGCGCCCGCCGTTCCGCCGCCGGCCAGCGCGCCCGCGCCGGCGGCCTCCGCCGCACCCGCCGTCGCGCCGCGCCTCATCATCGCCCCCTGAGACCATGGCGGGATAAGCCCGCCGCGCGTCTTGTGCGTTTGCGGCGGTGCGGGGATCATGTCGGCCATGACTTTCCCCCCATGCGAAGGATGACCGAAGATGGATCTCGGACTGAAGGGACTGCGCGCCGTCGTGACCGGCGGCACCAAGGGCATCGGCCTCGCCATCGCCGAAACCCTCGCCGCTGAAGGCTGCGATGTGGCGGTGTGCAGCCGCAATGGCGCTGAAGCGGAAACCACCGCTGCCCGTCTCGCCGGCTCCGGCGTCAAGACCCTGGGCGTCGCCGCCGACGTGGCCGATGGCGCCGCCCTCGCCAGCTTCGTGGAAAAGGCCGCCGAAGCCTTTGGCGGGCTGGACATCGTCGTTGCCAATGTCAGCGCGCTGGCGGTCGGTCATGATGAGGAGCATTGGAAGAAGGGTTTCGACACCGACCTCATGGGCACGGTACGCCTCGTCAACGCGGCGATGCCTTATCTGGAGAAGAGCGCCGCCGGTTCCATCGTCACCATCTCCTCGGTCTCGGGCCGGGAGATCGACTTCGCCTGCGGGCCCTATGGCGTGTTCAAGGCGGCGCTGATCCACTACACGCAGGGCCTCGCCTTCCAGCTGGCGCCGAAGAAGATCCGCGCCAACACCGTCTCGCCGGGCAACACCTATTTCGACGGCGGCATCTGGAACCAGATCAAGGACGGCAACCCGGCCCTGTATGCCGAGGCGCTGGCGCTCAACCCGACCGGCCGCATGGCGACTCCGCAGGAGATCGCCAATGCCGCCGTGTTCCTCGCGAGCCCCGCTGCGAGCTTCGTCTACGGCACCAATCTCGTCGTCGATGGCGCGCTGACGCGCGGCGTCCAGCTCTGAGCCCCCACTCGATTCCGTCCCGCCTCGCGTGGGACGGAATCCACCCCGGCCTTGCCTCACCGGGGGAATAAAGCGAGGCTCCCGCGCGAATCGACGCGCGACCGAGGAGTGACGCATGGCCAAGGTAATCTCGATCGGCGAAGTCATGGTCGAACTGGCACGCGGCGCTGACGGGCGCTTCGGCCAGTCGATCGGCGGCGACACGTTCAACACCGCCGTCTATCTCTCCCGGGCCGGCGTCGAGACGGCCTATGCCACGGCACTGGGCGACGACCCCTACTCCGATTCCATCCGCGCCTCCGCCGAGGCCGAGGGCATCGACACCCGGCTGATGGCGCGGGTGCCCGGTCGCACGGCAGGGCTTTACCTCATCGACACCGATGCGATGGGCGAGCGCAGCTTTACCTATTGGCGCGAGAACGCGCCGGCACGCGAGTTGTTCGAGCTGGCGGGCTGGGAGGCGCTGTGCGAGCAGCTGATCGAGGCCAACCTCGTCTACCTCTCCGGCATCACCCTCTCGCTCTATTCCAATGCCGGGCTCGGGCGGCTGCTGGCGACGCTGGAATTCGCGCGTGAACGCGGCACGCGCATCGTCTTCGATGGCAATTTCCGCCCACGCAACTGGCAGGGTGATGTCGCCCGCGCCCGCGCGGTCTACGCCCAGGCACTCAAGCGCAGCTCCATCGCCCTGCCCACCTTCGAGGACGAAGCCATGCTGTGGGGCGACGGATCACCGACCGCCACCGCCGAGCGCCTCGCCACCTTCGGTGTGCAGGAGATCGTGGTGAAGAACGGCGCCGAGGGCGCGCTGGTGGTCAGCGGCGGCGCGGCGCAGCTCGTCCCCATTCCTCAGCCGGTGGACGCCATCGACACCACGGCGGCAGGCGACAGCTTCAACGCCGCCTATCTCGCCGCGCGACTGGCCGGCGAGGCGCCCGCCGCCGCCGCCGAGGCCGGCCACCATCTCGCCGGCCGCGTCATCCGGCATCGCGGGGCGATCCTGCCGCGCCACGCCAATGCCTGATCCACACGTCAAGCGCAGGTGCGAACGCTTCTGCGAATGACTTGCAAGTCATTGCGCATGCTTGCTTTTTCTGAAGTGAGCGACTAATCGCTGCGGCATCGGGCGCGCGGCGCCGAAACGGATACGGCGCCGATGGCTCACTCCTCGCGAATCGCATTGATCAATGTCGGCATCAGCCTTGTTGTGCTGGGGCTGAAATATCTCGCTTATCTGCTCACCGGCAGCGTGGCGCTGTATTCCGACGCGCTGGAAAGCATCGTCAATGTCGCCACCGCCATCACGGCGGTGCTCGCATTGCGCGTCAGCGCCAAGCCGGCCGATGCGGCGCACCCCTATGGCTATGCAAAGGCGGAGTATTTCTCCGCCGTCATCGTCGGCGTGCTCATCGTCGTCGCGGCCATCACCATCTTCCGCGAGGTTTATCTGGGCTGGCTTTCGCCGCATGCCTTCGATGCGTCGCCCAAGGGCCTCGCCATCAACGCCCTCGCCACCGTGATCAACGGCGTGTGGTGCGCGGTGCTGATCCGCGAGGGCCGCCGCTCCCGCTCGCCGGCGCTGGCCGCCGATGGCCGCCATCTGCTGACCGATGTCATCTCCTCGGCGGGCGTGCTGCTGGGCGTCGTGCTGGCCGCGCTCTCGGGCTGGGATAAGCTTGACCTCGTCCTCGCCGGGCTGGTCGCCCTCAACATCCTGTGGTCCGGCTGGTCGGTGCTGAAGGAGAGCGTTGGCGGGCTGATGGACCAGGCCGTGCCGGCCGACACGCTGGAGCGCATCCGCAAGCGCATCGCCGCCGAGGCGACCGGCGCGATCGAGGCGCACGACCTGCGGACCCGGCAGGCCGGCCGCATGATCTTCGTCGACTTCCACCTCGTCGTCCCCGGCGACATGCCGGTGAGCCAGGCCCATGCCATCTGCGACCGCATCGAAGACGCGCTGGAGGCCGAGGTCGCCGACATCCTCGTCAACATCCATGTCGAGCCGGAAGTGAAGGCCAAGCAGCAGGGCGTGCCTGTGCTGTAGAGGCTGACGGTTGGTCTGCCCTGCCGGCGAACGCTACCCCCCGCGCCGTTATCCCGCCCAGTCGCCGTCATCCCCGGGGTTTGACCCGAGGAACGAGGTTTTCGGCGCGAGGAAGAATGGCGTGGAGGACCGGGTCAAGCCCGGCCGTGACGTCGATCTGCCGGAAAAAGAATCACTTGCCCGCGCGCAGCGCCGCCACCAGTTCCGGCGTCGGGTAGGAATCGGCCGGCATGCCGAGCCGCATCTGCTCCACCTTGATCGCCTGCCGCGTCGCCGCGCCGATAATGCCGTCGACGCGCCCGACATGATGCCCGCGCGCATTCAGCAGCGTCTGCAGATCCTTCGCCTGCGCCATGGAGAGCACCGGGATCTTGTCGCCCTGCCCGCGATTGAACGGCCCCGCCCCGGCAACACGCGAGGCGAGATAGGCGGCGGAGGTGGCGTAGGTGAGCGAGTTGTTCCACTCGGTGAACACGTCGAAATTGGGATAGACGAGGAAGGCCGGCCCGAAGCGCCCCATGGGCAGCAGCAGCGAGGCCGGCAGTTGGTCGGCGGGAAGCTGCCCGCCGCCGGCCCGCACCACGCCCATGCGCGCCCATTGCGACCGGGGGATCTTGATCGAGAGATCCGCCTGGTCCCAGGGCAGGTTTGCCGGCACCCGCACCTCCTCCAGCCAGGGCTGTCCGGCCTTCCAGCCCAGGGCCTGGATGTAGTTCGCCGCCGAGGCCAGCGCGTCGGGGGCGGAGCGGATCAGGTCGACCCGGCCGTCGCCGTCGAAGTCGACGCCGTAATTGAGATAATGGTCGGGCAGGAACTGGAACTGGCCGAGCTCGCCGGCCCAAGGCCCGCGCATGGTCTGCGTGGTCAGGTCGCCGCGGTCGATGATCTTCAGCGCCGCCATCAACTGGGTGCGGAACATGTCCGAGCGCCGGCAATCCCACGCCAGCGAGGCCACCGAGCGGATCGTCTGCTTGTCGCCCATGAAGGCGCCGAAATCGGTCTCGAGCCCCCAGAAGGCGACCAGCACCGCGCCCGGCACGCCGAAGCGCTGCTCGATCCGGCTGAACAGATCGGGATTGCCCTGGATCTTCTGCCGCCCCTGCTGGATGCGGTAATTGGCGACCATGCGGTCGGAGAACTGGAAGAAGCTCTGCCCGAACACCTTCTGCCCGCGATCGGTGCCGACGATGTCGGGGGCGTAGGTCACGCCGTTGAGCGCCGCCGCCACCGTGCGCGGCGAGACGCCCTGCGCCACCGCCTGCTGCTTGAAGCCGGCCAGCCACGCATCGAAGCCGGCTCCCGAGGTGCCACAGTTCTGCTGCGCCATGGCGCCGGTGGCAAAGGCGAAGGGCGCGGCAAGCGCCGCCAGTATGGCAATCCTGCCAAGCGATGTGGTCAAGCTGGGCATGGCACTCTCCGGTGTCTCGTTCTGCAATCTAGCGCGTGGCTCAGCAATCTACAGGAAATACGGCGGCGGCAGGGTGACGGATCGCACCGGATTTGACCCGGCACCGACTTTCGTCAAAGATCAACACGTTCCAAGGGGAGCCCCGCTAGGGGGCTGAGAGAGCGCCGGCCACGCCGAAAGGCAAGGCAACGCGATGACCCTTCGAACCTGATCCGGGTCATGCCGGCGAAGGGATCGGAACCGAATGGCGTCGCCACCCCGCGCTTGTCGCGCCGGACAGGCGCCGCCATCCTTCCCCAACGTCAAATACCCGGGTCTCCCCAACCTCTGGTTCTGGAGATCCACAATGACGACCAAAAACCCCGAAAGCCCTGCCATCGGCGTCGCCACCGGCGCCATCCCCGGCTCGCGCCGCATCTATGCCGAATGCCCGGCGCGCGGCTTTCGCGTGCCGTTCCGCGAAATCCTGCTGCACCCCTCGGCCGGCGAGCCCAATCTGGCGGTCTATGATGCCTCCGGCCCCTATACGGATGAGAACGCCGCCATCGACATCGCATCGGGCCTCGCGCGCCCGCGCGACGCCTGGGTGCGCGGGCGCGCCGACGTTGAAGAGTATGCCGGCCGCCTGGTGAAGCCGGAAGACAACGGCCATGTGCCCGCCGACAGGCTGGTGGCGCCCTTCCCCGTTCACCGCCGGCCGCTGCGGGCGAAGGCCGGCGCGGTGACGCAGATGGCCTATGCGAGAGCCGGCATCGTCACGGCGGAGATGGAATATGTCGCCCTGCGCGAGAATGGCCTGCGCGAGCGGATGCACGACCTCATCCGCGACGGCGAGGATTTCGGCGCCGCCATCCCCGATATGGTGACGCCGGAATTCGTGCGCGACGAGGTGGCGCGCGGGCGGGCGGTCATCCCCGCCAACATCAACCATGGCGAGTTGGAGCCGATGGCCATCGGGCGCAACTTCCTCGTCAAGATCAACGCCAATATCGGCAATTCCGCCGTCACCTCCTCCGTCGCCGAGGAGGTTGACAAGATGGTGTGGGCCATTCGCTGGGGCGCTGACACGGTGATGGACCTCTCCACCGGGCGCAACATCCACAACATCCGCGACTGGATCGTGCGCAATTCGCCGGTGCCCATCGGTACCGTGCCGATCTACCAGGCGCTGGAGAAGGTGGGCGGCATCGCCGAGGACCTCACCTGGGAGGTGTTCCGCGACACGCTGGTCGAGCAGGCCGAGCAGGGCGTCGACTATTTCACCATCCATGCCGGCGTGCGCCTGCCCTATGTGCCGCTCACCGCCAACCGGGTGACCGGCATCGTCTCGCGCGGCGGTTCCATCATGGCGAAATGGTGCCTCGCCCATCACCGCGAGAGCTTCCTCTATGAACGCTTCGAGGACATATGCGAGATCATGCGCGCCTATGACGTCACCTTCTCGCTCGGCGACGGGCTGCGCCCCGGCTCCATAGCCGACGCCAATGACGCGGCGCAGTTCGCGGAGCTGGAGACGTTGGGAGAACTCACGCAGATCGCGTGGAAGCACGATTGCCAGGTCATCATCGAGGGGCCCGGGCATGTGCCGATGCACAAGATCAAGGCCAACATGGACAAGCAGCTCGCCACCTGCGGCGAGGCGCCGTTCTATACGCTCGGGCCACTGACCACCGACATCGCTCCCGGCTACGACCACATCACCAGCGCCATCGGTGCGGCGATGATCGGCTGGTTCGGCACCGCCATGCTCTGCTACGTCACGCCGAAGGAGCATCTCGGCCTGCCCAACCGCGACGACGTGAAGACCGGCGTCATCACCTACAAGATCGCCGCCCACGCGGCCGATCTCGCCAAGGGCCACCCGCTGGCGCGCGCCTGGGACGATGCGCTCTCGCGCGCCCGCTTCGAGTTCCGCTGGCAGGACCAGTTCAGCCTGGCGCTCGACCCGGACACCGCCATGGCCTTCCATGACGAGACCATGCCGAAGGAGGCGCACAAGCTGGCGCATTTCTGCTCGATGTGCGGGCCTAAATTCTGCTCGATGAAGATCAGCCACGAAATCCGCGACACCGCCCGGCAGGCCGAGAACGTGCGGGGGATGGAAGACATGGCGGAACGCTTCCGCAGCGGCGGCGGGCAGATCTATCGCGACGCCACAGCGGCGGAGTAGGTTCGGTGCGCGGCAGGCCCACCCCTGCCGCGCCCCTTCAGGAGCACCGACTGAATGAATGCGCCGTCCTCTGCCCGCCCTACCGTCGCCGTGCTGGCCCTCGTCGAACGCGCGGGGGAGGTGCTGCTGGTGCGCCGCGCCAATCCGCCGGATCAGGGCCTGTGGGGGTTTCCCGGCGGCCGGGTGGAGCCGGGCGAGACGCATCTCGACGCGGCACTGCGCGAACTGCACGAGGAAACCGGCATTGCGGCCGACACGCCGCGCCTGCTCACCGTGCTCGACTTCATCCAGCACAATGATGCCGGCACTCTCGCCCACCATTTCGCGATGATCGCGGTGCTTTGCCGCTGGCGCGCCGGCGAGGCGGTGGCGGCCGACGACGCGCTGGAGGCACGCTGGTTCGACCAGCCGGCGCTCGCCGTGCTCGGCCCGCTCGCCAGCCTGAAGGTCGAATACCTCGCCGATCTCGCGCTGGCTCTGCCGGCCGACGCCGGCTGAAATCCGTCTCCAAAACGAAAAGGGGGCCCGCAAGGGCCCCCAGATCGTACAGGTAACGCTATGGCGTGCGTTCCGTCCGGCGGCCGGAGGGGCCGCCGATCGGGGTCAGGCATGCGCCGAGGCGGTGGTGGTCTTTTCCACCGCAGGCGGCATGGCGGCGGAACGCGCCACATGCGCCTTGAGGGTGCGCGGCAGAACCGCGATCGCCAGGAAGGCCGCGAACAGGTCCATGGCGGCAACCGTGTAGAGCACGGTCGACCAGGTGCCGGTCGCTTCCATCAGCAGGTTGCCGACCGGCACGAACAGCGCGCCGATGCCCTTGGCGGTGTAGAGCACGCCGTAGATCTTGCCGATGTGCTTGGTGCCGAAGGCGTCGCCGGCCAGAGCCGAGAACAGCGAGTAGACTTCACCCCAGGCGAGGAACACCACGCCGGAGAGGATGAGGAACGCCCACGGATTGTGGCCGAAGGCGCCGAGCGCGATGATGCCGAGGCCTTCGAGCGTGAAGGCGATGACCATGGTCTTCTCACGGCCGATATGATCCGAGATCCAGCCGAACAGCGGACGCGAGATGCCGTTCATGACGCGATCGAGCATCAGCGCGAGCGGCAGGGCGGCCATCACGAAGAAGTACAGGTCGACCTTGAACTCCTTCACGCCGAGATCCTGCGCGATGACGCCGAGCTGCGCCACGGCCATCATGCCGCCGGTGACGACGCAGATGAACATCAGGAACATCAGCCAGAAGAGCTTGGTGCTCATGGCTTCGGTGAGGGTGTAGTCGCGGCGGCTCTGGTTGAGCTTGTTGGAAGCCTTCACTTCGCCAACCTTGGGCGAGCGCAGGAACCAAGCCGCGACGAAGGCGAGGCCGCCCTGCAGCAGGCCGAAGAAGAAGAAGGTCTCCTGGAAGCCCGACGACTCGATCATGGCGGCGATCGGCAGGATGGTGGCGGCCGAACCGGCGCCATAGCCACCCGCCGTCAGGCCGACGGCGAGGCCGCGGCGATCGGGGAACCACTTCAGGGCGTTGTTGATGCAGGTGGCGTAGATGGAGCCCACGCCGATGCCGCCGATGGCCGCGCCGAAGTAGAAGCCCATCAGGCTGGTGGCCTGCGCGTTGATCACCCAGGCGGTGCCGATGAAGACGGCACCGAAGGCGACCATCAGGCGCGGGCCGAGCTTGTCGATGAAGTAGCCTTCGATCGGCGCAAGCCAGGTCTGGACGAGGACGAAGATGGTGAACGCGATCTGGATCGATGCGCGCTCCCAGCCGAAGGTCTCCTGAATCTCAGGAACGAACAGGGTCCACGCGTACTGGATGTTCGCGGTGGCCACCATGCAGACGACACCGACGACAAGCTGAAGCCAGCGACGGCTTTCCGAAAAATCCTGGCCTGGCCCGACGGCCGCCAGCGTCTTGGACGTACTCAAGGGCGATCTCCTCATCCCAATTCAAATTGTGCCGCGGATCGGCTTTTTTGTTGCGGTCGCTCCGAGCCTCTGGGCAAGGGCGCCGGCTTGTCGTTGGTCACGGGGAGCGCTGTTCCCGCCCCCGTGACGGCCGCGTCGCGGCAGTGTCATTCCCAAAAAGGTTGCGCGGTATCTGCCGCCTTACGTCGTGTCCCGAGCCGCTCGAAGGCTCCTGACGCAGGGTTGCAGAACCGACCCGCTAAGGCCTGATCATAATCGACAATATTATGTATGCCAATTGTGTTTTATGCCTCTCACACCGTTCGGTAAGCCAACAGTCCTCGTACACTTTCGACTTGCCCTATGAGTCGACATTAAAAGATGTCACATCGTTGTCGCACGGTTGCGTTGGGTAAGCTCAAATTCATATAGCAAGTGATGAGCAGGAACGTTGAGGAATGTTGACTGACCCTCATCCGGGCAAACAACGTCAAATTCGCGGCGAAAGCGTGAACGGAGCCCCCGTCGCCAGCACCCGGGCGCCGCGTGTCTGTTTTGAATACTGCCAAGCTGCGCAGCGGGAGCCCGCCGCCGTGCCCTCGTGCGCAGGTCGCCAACCGCCGCGCCAAAGAAAAAGGGCCCGTCCGGAGACGGGCCCTGAAGATCGAAGCGACGAAAAAATGGCGGCGAACTACTCGGCCGCCACCACCTTGGCGGCCGACGCCTTGGCCGCCGCACGGCGGCCATGGGCTTTGGCCAGCGGCTTCAGCACCGCCAGCGCCATCACGGCGGCGATGATGTTCAGCGCTGCAGCGGCGATGAACACCGCGTGCCAGCTTCCGGTCGCGGTGGTGAGGATGCTGGTGAACGGCACGATCAGCGCGGCGGTGCCCTTGGCGGTGTAGAGAAGTCCCGCATTGGTGGTCGCGAACTTCGAGCCGAAGGCGTCGCCGCACATTGCCGGGAACAGCGAGTAGATCTCGCCCCAGGCGAAGAACACCAGGCCGGTGAGGATCACGAACAGCACCGGGTTCTGGCCGAGCACGCTGAGCGCATAGATGCCGACGCCCTCGATGGCGAAGGCCACGAACATGGTGTTCTCGCGGCCGATCTGGTCCGACACCCAGCCGAAGAACGGACGGGTGAGGCCGTTGAGCACGCGGTCGATCGCGGCGGCGAAGGTGAGTGCCGGCAGGGTAATGCCGATCAGGCTCACCGGGACGTCGGCGATGCCGAAATCCTTGGCGATCGGGCCGAGCTGAGCGGTCGCCATCAGACCGCCGGCGGCCATCATCACGAACATCGCGTACATGACCCAGAACAGCGGGGTCGTCAGCATTTCCTTCGGCGCGAAATCGCGCGCCGACTGGGAGACCTTGGCGATCGCCTTGGCGGCGAAAGCGGCGATCTGCTCCTTCTTCGGCGCGGCGAGGAAGAGGCCGATGAACAGGATCACGATGCCCTGGCCGATGCCGAAATAGAAGAACGCGGCCTCATAGCCCTGATTCTTGATCATGTTCTGGATCGGGATGACGGTCAGCGCCGAGCCGGCACCGAAGCCGGCGGCGGTGATGCCGGCGGCGAGGCCGCGACGATCCGGGAACCACTTGAGCGAGTTGCCCACGCAGGTGCCATACACCGCGCCGGCGCCGACGCCGCCGAGTGCCGCACCGACATAAAGCAGGGTCAGCGTGTCGGCATAGGAGTTCACCACCCAGGCAAGGCCGCAGAGCAGGCCGCCGAACAGCACCACCACGCGCGGGCCGTACTTGTCGACGAACCAGCCTTCGACCGGCACGAGCCAGGTTTCAGTAACGATGAAGATGGAGAACGCCACCTGGATCGCAGCGCGATCCCAGCCATGGGTTTCCTGCATCGGATTCACGAAGAAGGTCCAGCCGTACTGCATGTTGGCGATCATGCACATGCAGATCACACCGAACACGAGCTGCAGCCAGCGCTTCTTATTGACGGATGACGTTGCGTCAGTTGTCATAATGTCCTCGAACGTTTCCCAACGTAAAGCGAGCCGAATTTTCCTGTTCTTGCTTTTGAATGCGCGTCGATCGCGCCCATTCATCGGGCACACGATCGGCCATTGCGGCCACCATACTGACATTTTTCGGTTATGCAAAATTTTGCATACCATAAACATCTCGATGTAACAGAAAAATTGCTTACCTAGCGGCACATTACGGAAGGGAATACTGTCGGGTTATTACCTAACGTCACAGCGCCGCAATGCCGCCGCAAACCGGCATGGATCGGCGAAAAGCGCATGGGGCCGGGACAGGAAGGCCTGACGGCAAAGGTCGGCGCGCCCGCAGCCGGCCGCACGCCGCATGGACATTCTGTATGTGTTATACGATGCTCATTCGCGCCGCTTTCCCATGAAGAATCGTCAAGGTTCACGAGAGCGGCGCAACAGCCCGACCGAACGGGCGCCCTGCAGGAAACCTGCGGCGGCAGATAACAAGAACAACACTTTCACAACTGACGAGGAAGCCGCCCGTGGAAAGCGCCGACACCCAGACGAGACTGAACATCGCGCCTCTCGCCGCCAATACCAGCCTTCGGACATTGGCCTATGACGCCATCAAGAAGGCGATCACCGAGATGGACATGTACGGGCAGGACAGCGAGATCCGGCTGGACGAGCGTCAGCTCTCCCATGATCTCGGGGTCAGCCGCACCCCCATCCGCGAGGCGCTGACGGTTCTCGAACAGGAGGGCTTCGTGCGCTCGGTGCCGCGCCGGGGCATCTTCGTGGTGCGCAAGTCCAAGCGCGAGATCATCGACATGATCATCGTCTGGGCGGCGCTCGAGAGCATGGCCGCGCGTCTTGCGGCCAGCCGCGCCAGCGACCGCGACCTCGCCGAACTGCGCGAGATGTTCCACGGCTTCGAGGGCGAAGCCCCCGCCGAGCATATGAACGAGTACTCCAACGCCAATATCCGCTTCCACCAGACCATCATCCGGCTGGGCGGCTGCGAGATGATCGCGGAGGTGACGGAAAACCTCTTCATCCATATTCGCGGCATTCGCGCCGTCTCGGTGCGCCAGGAGAATCGCTCCGAGCGCTCGCTGCAGGAACACCGCGCCATCATCGCCGCCCTGGTGGGGCGCGATGCCGATCTCGCCGAGCGCCTGGTGCGCGAACACACGCTTGGTCTTGCCGCCCATGTGGAGAAGCACGGCAAGTTCCCCTCCTGAGCCGCGTCCGGGTTTCGGCGACGCGGGCGCGCCGCACCATCCCCCTCTCGCAACAGCCGTTTTCCCGGCCCGCTGCCCTCATCGGCGGCGGGCCGTTTCGCGCGATGAGGCCGGGTTCCGCTGGGTGTGGACGCCGTAGGGCGGTGTCCCCGCGAACTTTTGGCTGCGTGTTTCAGCAAAGTGTTCAGACGCTCTCGCCACGCGGGATCACCCGTGGTATATTGCATACGCAAGCGCGCTCCGGCCATCTTACGGAACGTCAGTCAGGCAAGAGAAAGCGCGCTGCGAGGTGAGGAAGAGGAGCCCGGGATACCCCCGTGACGGGGATAATCGAATTGACATGTTGGTATTTGGTATGCCACTTTTTCGGAAATCCTCGGTGGATTTTCCGCAGAGGACGCTTCCGTGAGCAGCAAGGCAATCGTGAGCAAGCGCTGGCAAAGCGGTGAGAATGGCCTGACCATCGAACGCCTGCCAGCCAAGGAGAGCTTCAAGAGCAAGGCCTATGCCGCTCTCAAGGAAGCCATCACTCACATGAACATCTACGGCTCGAGCGAGCCGATGCTGCTCGACGAGCGGGACATTTCCGAGCGTCTCGGCGCAAGCCGGACGCCGATCCGCGAGGCGGTCGCGATGCTGGAGCAGGAAGGCCTGCTCCGCGCCGTGCCCCGGCGGGGAATTATGGTTGTTCGCCGTTCCAAGGCCGAGATCATCGAGATGGTCGAGGCCTGGGCGGCGCTTGAAAGCATGGCGGCCCGGCTCGCAACGCAGCGCGCAAGCGACGAGGCGATCGCCGAGCTGAGGACGTTGTTCAAGAAATTCGATCTCTCACGGATCGAGCGTGACCGGTGCGACGAATATTCCAGTGCGAATATCGCGTTTCACCAGGCGCTGATCCGGTTGAGCGGCTCTTCGCTGCTCGTGGCGATGACGGAAAACCTGTTCTTCCATGTACGGGCCATCCGCCATCGCACGATCTTCGAGATGGACCGGGCCCAGCGTTCGGCGTCCGACCATCTTGAAATCATCCTTGCTCTCGAGGCGCGGGACGCGGACCGCGCGGAACGTCTGGTCAGAGACCACACGCTCCGTCTCGCCGAGCATGTCGAGAACCACGTAGACCTAGATTAGGGCGGCATGAACCCGCCGAAGGACGTTTGGGAGGGAATACGGGATGTCCGCAGTCGCACAGGTTATTGACGTGAATGCCGCCGCCGAGGTCGAACAGGACCTCACCGACGGCTTCCACCTGGTCATCGATGCGCTCAAACTGAACGATATCGACACCATTTACGGCGTGCCCGGGATTCCGATTACGGATCTGGGCCGCATGGCGCAGGCCGAGGGCATTCGTGTCGTCTCGTTCCGCCACGAGCAGAACGCCGGAAACGCGGCCGCCATCGCCGGCTTTCTGACCAAGAAGCCGGGCGTGTGCCTCACCGTCTCGGCGCCGGGCTTCCTCAACGGCCTCACCGCCCTGGCGAACGCCACCACCAACTGCTTCCCCATGATCCTCATCTCAGGCTCTTCCGAGCGCGAGATCGTCGACCTCCAGCAGGGCGACTATGAGGAGATGGACCAGCTCGCCATCGCCAAGCCGCTCTGCAAGGCCGCCTTCCGCGTGCTGCACGCGGCCGACATCGGCATCGGCGTCGCCCGCGCCATCCGCGCGGCGGTCTCCGGCCGTCCCGGCGGTGTCTATCTCGACCTGCCGGCCAAGCTGTTCTCGCAGGTGATGGATGCCGATGCCGGCGCCAAGTCGCTGGTCAAGGTGATCGACGCCGCCCCGGCGCAGCTCCCCTCCCCGGCCGCGGTCACCCGCGCCTTGGACGTGCTGAAGTCGGCGAAGAAGCCCCTCATCATCCTCGGCAAGGGCGCGGCCTACGCGCAGGCCGACGAGGAGATCCGCTCCTTCATCGAGACCTCCGGCATTCCCTTCCTGCCGATGTCGATGGCCAAGGGCCTGCTGCCCGACAATCATCCGCTCTCGGCCGGCGCCGCCCGCTCGACGGTGCTGAAGGACTCCGACGTCGTCCTGCTCATCGGCGCCCGCCTCAACTGGCTGCTGTCGCACGGCAAGGGCAAGACCTGGGGCGACGCCCCGAAGAAGTTCATCCAGGTCGACATCGAGCCGAAGGAAATGGACTCGAACGTCGAGATCGCCGCCCCGCTGGTCGGTGACATCGGCTCGGTCGTCGAGGCGCTGAACAACGGCATCAAGTCCGGCTGGAAGGCGCCCGCCTCCGAGTGGATCGACACCATCAACGCCCGCAAGGAAGTCAACATCGGCAAGATGTCTCAGCGCCTGCTGAAGAACTCGACCCCGATGGACTTCCACTCGGCGCTCGGCGCGCTGAAGCAGGTCATCAAGGAGCGTCCCGACGCGATCCTGGTCAATGAGGGCGCCAACACGCTCGACCTGGCGCGCGGCGTGATCGACATGTACCAGCCGCGCAAGCGCCTGGACGTCGGCACCTGGGGCGTGATGGGCATCGGCATGGGCTTCGCCATCGCCGCCGCCGTCGAGACCGGCAAGCCGGTTCTGGCAGTCGAGGGCGACTCGGCCTTCGGCTTCTCGGGCATGGAAGTCGAGACGGTCTGCCGGTACAACCTGCCGGTCTGCATCGTTATCTTCAACAATAACGGCATCTATCGCGGCACCGATATCGACCCGACGGGTCGTGATCCCGGCACCACCGTCTTCGTCCCCGGCTCGCGCTACGACAAGATGATGGAAGCCTTCGGCGGCGTGGGCGTCAACGTCACCACCCCGGACGAGCTGAAGCGCGCCGTGGACGAGGCGATGGACAGCGGCAAGCCGACCCTGATCAACGCTGTGATCGATCCGGCGGCCGGCAGCGAAAGCGGCAATATCGGCAGCCTTAACCCGCAGAGCGTCGTGAAGAAGAAGTAGTCAAACCGGGACGGGTGGGGAGCGGCAATTTCCCCACCCGTCCCATTCCCGATCCAACGACACAACGGCGAAAAGCCGGGTCATCTTGAGAGGAACCCCATGGGCAAGGCATTGGACGGCGTTCGCGTCCTCGATTTCACCCATGTTCAGTCCGGCCCCACCTGCACGCAGCTACTCGCGTGGTTCGGGGCCGATGTGATCAAGGTAGAGCGTCCCGGCGAGGGTGACGTGACCCGCGCCCAGCTGCGCGATGTCCCCAATGCGGACAGCCTCTACTTCACGATGCTGAACTCGAACAAGCGCTCCATCACGCTCGACACCAAGAACCCCGAGGGCAAGAAGGTCCTCGAGGAGCTGGTGAAGATCTGCGACGTGATGGTCGAGAATTTCGCCCCCGGCGCGCTCGATCGCATGGGCTTCACCTGGGAGCGCATCCAGGAGCTCAACCCGCGCATCATCCTCGCCTCGGTGAAGGGCTTCGGCCCCGGCCCGTTCGAGGACTGCAAGGTGTATGAGAATGTCGCCCAGTGCACCGGCGGCTCGGCCTCGACCACGGGTTTCCGCGACGGGCTTCCTCTCGTCACCGCCGCCCAGATCGGCGACAGCGGCACCGGCCTGCACCTCGCCCTCGGCATCGTCACGGCGCTCTACCAGCGCACGCTGACCGGCCGCGGCCAGAAGGTGCTCTGCGCCATGCAGGACGCGGTGCTGAACTTCTGCCGCGTGAAGATGCGCGACCAGCAGCGCCTGGAGCGCGGCCCGCTGCGCGAATACAGCCAGTTCGGCGAGGGCCTGCCCTTCGGTGATTCGGTGCCGCGCGCCGGCAATGATTCCGGTGGCGGCCAGCCCGGCCGCATCCTGAAGTGCAAGGGTTGGGAAACCGATCCCAACGCCTACATCTATTTCATCACCCAGGCTCCGGTCTGGGCGAAGATCTGCGACGTGATCGGCGAGCCGGATTGGAAGACCGATCCGAACTACGCCACGCCGGCCGCCCGCCTGCCGCACCTCAACGAGATCTTCCACCGCGTCGAATCGTGGACCATGGCCCACACCAAGTTCGAGGCGATGGAAATCCTCAACGAGGTCGACATTCCCTGCGGCCCGGTGCTCTCCATGAAGGAGATCGCCGAGGATAAGTCGCTCTACGCGACCGGGACGCTGGTGGAGATCGACCACCCCACGCGCGGCAAGTACCTCACCGTCGGCAACCCGATCAAGCTGTCGGACAATGACGTCGAGGTCGAACGCTCGCCGCTGCTGGGCGAGCACACCGAAGAGATCCTTGCCGAGGTTCTCGGGCTGGGTGGCGACGAGATCGAGCGCATCAAGGCTTCCGGCGCCGTCGGCGAGCCGGTGCGCCTGGCGGCCGAGTGATCGGCGCCCGAGTGACGGGTTGCCGAGTTATCGGCGCCCGGTGACGCCTCCGCCCTCGGGCGGTGCAATTCCTTCACGGCCGGTGCGTACACCGGCCGTGCGAAGGCCTCCCGGCGGCGGGAGGAAAGGGCGGACGTGTTCCCTCGTGTGCACGATTGCCCTTCGGACCAGACGGCGCGCCTGGCGGATTCGTCACGGCGCGTTGCGAAGAACGGTCTGTCGGGCGGCGAGCGCGATCTGCGCGGGCGCCCGGCGAACCGCAAGGCCAGGGTGGAGAGCAGACGTCGTACGTCGTTCCGAAGTCGATCCCTCCTGGGAGATGTCCGCCGATCCCCTCCGGGATTCGGGGGGCATGGGGAGAAGTATGATTTCCATCCAAGAGGGATGGAAAATCTCATTCCGGCGGCAGGGTGAGCCTGCGTTCGGATTAACGCTAAAAGGGAAGTCGACTAAAATGTCTAAGCCCCTCGAAGGTATTAAGATCATCGATTTCACGCACGTCCAGGCCGGTCCGGCCTGCACGCAGCTTCTTGCCTGGTTCGGCGCCGACGTGATCAAGGTCGAGCGCCCCGGCGCGGGCGATGTCACGCGCTCGCAGCTGCGTCATGTCAAGGACGCCGACGCGCTGTACTTCACCATGCTGAACTCCAACAAGCGTTCGCTCACGCTCGACACCAAGACGGCCCAGGGCAAGGAAGTCCTGACCAAGCTGATCAAGGAATCGGACGTGATGGTCGAGAATTTCGGCCCCGGCGCGCTCGACCGCATGGGCTTCACCTGGGAGCACATCCAGTCGCTCAACCCCGGCATGATCCTCGCTTCGGTGAAGGGCTTCTCGGAAGGCCACGCCTATGAGGACCTGAAGGTCTACGAGAACGTCGCGCAGTGCGCCGGCGGCGCCGCCTCCACCACCGGCTTCTGGGATGGCCCCCCGACCGTGTCGGCCGCCGCCCTCGGCGACAGCAACACCGGCATGCACCTTGCCATCGGCATCCTGACCGCTCTTCACCAGAAGACGAAGAACGGAAAGGGCCAGAAGGTCGCCGTCTCCATGCAGGATTCGGTGCTGAACCTCTGCCGCGTCAAGCTGCGCGACCAGCAGCGCCTCGACGCGCTGGGCTATCTCGAAGAGTACCCCCAGTACCCCCACGGCGAGTTCTCGGACGTCGTTCCGCGCGGTGGCAATGCCGGCGGCGGCGGTCAGCCGGGCTGGGTGCTGAAGTGCAAGGGCTGGGAAACCGATCCGAACGCCTACATCTACTTCACCATTCAGGGCCATGCCTGGGCGCCGATCTGCAAGGCGCTTGGCAAGCCGGAGTGGATCGACGACGCTGCCTACAACACCGCAGAAGCCCGTCAGGACAAGATCTTCGACATCTTCGCCTTCATCGAGTCCTGGCTCGCCGACAAGACGAAGTTCGAGGCCATCGACATCCTGCGCAAGTTCGACATCCCCTGCGCTCCGGTGCTGT
The DNA here is from genome assembly GCF_965279025.1 of Ancylobacter sp. Classification (NCBI taxonomy): domain Bacteria; kingdom Pseudomonadati; phylum Pseudomonadota; class Alphaproteobacteria; order Hyphomicrobiales; family Xanthobacteraceae; genus Ancylobacter; species Ancylobacter sp. The sequence goes on from NZ_OZ257132.1 coordinate 307,900, forward strand.
CGATGAAGGAAATCGCCAACGACCCGTCGCTGCGCAAGAGCGGCACCGTGGTCGAGGTCGATCATCCCAAGCTCGGCAAGTACCTGACGGTCGGCTCGCCGATCAAGTTCTCGGACGTCGAAGTCGAGATCACCGCCTCGCCGCTGCTCGGCCAGCACACCAATGAAGTGCTCGCCGATCTCGGCTACTCGCAGGAAGAAATCGTCGCCCTGCACGACGCCAAGGCCGTCTGACCACTTTGGTCTGATCCGCCTTCAGGGCGGCGCGCCCCGCGCGTCGCCTGCATTGCCGCAGGAAACTGCGGACCTATCGGCATTTCCCTCAAAGCTGCGCGGCAATGTGGCGGAGTGGAATAGCCCCCGAGCCTCCCGGAGCAGGACGAAGGTTTACCCGACGTTCGGTTCCTCCTAGGCGACTGGTGCCGGCGCTCACCGCGCCGGCATTTTTTTGCCGTCTACCTTCCCGAATACTGCGTCGTGAGGCGGCGTGCCGCCTCGCGCACGCGGGCGCCAAGATCGGCGATGCGCTCGGGCGGCATGCGCACGGTGGGCGCCGAGATCGAAATCGCCCCCACCGGCTCGCGCCATTCATCCAGCACCGCCGCCGCCACGCAGCGCATGCCCGGCGTGTGCTCCTCGTCATCGATGGAAAAGCCGCGATCGGCGATCTCGGCGAGATCGGCCTGCAGCGCGCGCCGGCTGACATGGGTGTGCTCGGTGAAGCGCTGCAGCTGGTCGCCGCCGAGCCAGGCGCGGCGCGCCTCCGGGTTCATGCCGGAGAGAATGGCCTTGCCGCCGCCCGAGGCGTGGATCGGCAGGTCGCCGCCAATGCGGAAGAAGGCGCGCACCGCCGCATGGCTTTCCACCTGCGCCACGCAGACGAGGTGCGGCCCCTCGATCAGCGAAAGGTTCACCGTCTCGTTCACGCCGTGCGACAGCTCGCGCAGCAGCGAGCGGGCGATTTCCGGCAGCTTGCGGATGCGCAGATAGGCCGAGCCGACGCGGAACAGGCCTATGCCCACCATCCACAGCCCGGTCGCAGCGTCATGGCCGACAAGGCCGCGCCGTTCCAGCGTGGTGAGCAGCCGGTGCACCGTGGAGGTGGGCAACTCGGCGGCGCGCGCGACTTCGCTCAGGCTCAGCCCATCCGACAGCGCCAGCACTTCCAGCAGGGCGATGGCGCGGTCGAGCGACTGCACCTCGCCCCCGCCGCCCCCCTCGGTGCCGGTGGCGGAGGACGGGCGGCCGCGGCGGCGCACGGTCGGGACGGCCTGGTTCATCGGAAAACTCACCTCCGCATGCGGGCGGAAACATCCACCCCGACGCCTGTTTGCCCAACGCCTGTTCGCCCTTCCGGCGGCCGGCAGCGGCGCTTGCCTAGCATAAAGGCGCATCCGGTCTTTTTTCGCAAACTAGAAATACATCCCGTATTGCGGAAATGGGGACGACGTGGCATGTTTTCCGCGATTTCGGAAATTCATTCCGCAGTGCGGAAAGAATGATGCCGCTACGCAGCATGCGCCCGGTTCGCCGAACCATCGCTCGCCGCTGCGTGGGGCCGCCGAAAAGAGAGTTTTGAACAGGTCGGAAAGGCCGGTGCCGGGCGCCGCCAGCCCCGTGAAGGGGCGAGCCCCCGCCGGCAGGAACGACGCCAGGAGGAAGTCCCATGGCCAAGATGCGTGCCGTCGATGCGGCAATCCGAATTCTCGCAATGGAAGGCGTCACCACCGCCTTCGGCGTGCCCGGCGCTGCGATCAATCCGCTCTATTCCGCGATGCGCGCCTATGGGCAGACGCGCCACGTGCTGGCCCGCCATGTCGAGGCCGCCTCGCACATGGCCGAAGGCTATACCCGCGCCAAGGCCGGCAATATCGGCGTGTGCATCGGCACCTCCGGCCCGGCCGGCACCGACATGATCACCGGGCTCTATTCGGCCTCTGCCGATTCGATCCCGATCCTGTGCATCACCGGCCAGGCGCCGCGCGCGCGGCTCTACAAGGAAGACTTCCAGGCGGTCGACATCGAATCCATCGCCAAGCCGGTCGCCAAATGGGCGGTGCTGGTGCGCGAGCCGGCGCTGGTGCCGATGGTGTTCCAGCAGGCTTTCCACGTCATGCGCTCCGGCCGCCCGGGCCCGGTGCTGATCGATCTGCCGATCGACGTGCAGCTGGCCGAGATCGAGTTCGACGAGGAGACCTATTCCCCGCTCGAGGTCTACAAGCCCAAGGCCACGCGCAAGCAGGCCGAGAAGGCGATCGCCATGCTGAACGAGGCGGAGCGCCCGCTCATCGTCTCCGGCGGCGGCATCATCAATGCGGACGCCTCCGACAAGCTGGTCGCCTTCGCCGAGCTGGCCGGCATCCCGGTCATTCCGACCCTGATGGCCTGGGGCACCATCCCCGACGATCACGACCTTATGGCCGGCATGTGCGGCCTGCAGACCTCGCACCGCTACGGCAATGCGAACATGCTGGCCTCGGACTTCGTGTTCGGCATCGGCAACCGCTGGGCGAACCGCCACACCGGCTCGGTCGAGGTGTACACCAAGGGCCGCAAGTTCATTCACGTCGACATCGAGCCGACCCAGATCGGCCGCGTCTTCGGGCCCGATCTCGGCATCGTCTCGGATGCCGGTGCAGCGCTCGACCTCTTCATCGAGGTGGCACAGGAATACAAGGCTGCCGGCAAGCTGAAGGACCGCTCCGCCTGGGCCAAGGAATGCCTCGACCGCAAGAAGACCATGCTGCGCAAGACGCATTTCGACAACGTGCCGCTGAAGCCGCAGCGCGTCTATGAAGAGATGAACGAAGCCTTCGGCCGCGACACCCGCTACGTCTCGACCATCGGCCTCAGCCAGATCGCCGGCGCGCAGATGCTGCACGTCTACAAGCCGCGCAACTGGATCAATTGCGGCCAGGCCGGCCCGCTCGGCTGGACCCTGCCGGCAGCGCTCGGCGTGCGCGCGGCCGATCCGGACGCGGAGATCGTGGCGCTCTCGGGCGATTATGACTTCCAGTTCCTCATCGAGGAACTCGCGGTCGGCGCCCAGCACAAGCTGCCCTACATCCACGTCGTGGTGAACAACTCCTATCTCGGGCTGATCCGTCAGGCGCAGCGCGGCTTCAACATGGACTTCGAGGTCTCTCTCGCCTTCGACAACATCAATGCCGAGGAAAATGCCGGCTACGGCGTCGACCATGTCGCGGTGGCCGAGGGCCTCGGCTGCAAGGCGGTGCGCGTCTCCTCGCCGAACGAGTTCAAGGACGCCTTCGTCCGCGCCAAGGCGCTGATGAAGGAGCACCAGGTGCCGGTCGTGATGGAGTTCATCCTCGAGCGCGTCACCAACATCGCCATGGGCACCGAGATCGACGCGGTGAACGAGTTCGAGGACGTGCTCGACCTGCCGCTGGAAGGCGCCGCCAAGGCGTGAGAGTGGTTTCGCGATCATTCGCGAGCCGAAGTGCCTTTACTTTCCTCTCCCCGTTGGGGAGAGGTCGCCGCGCAGCGGCGGGTAAGGGGAAAGCCTCCGCCCTGCGGTAGCCCCCTCACCCCACCCCTCTCCCCGCCGGGGAGAGGGGGTCCGTCCATCTTCCGAATGCCCCAGGAGCGGTCCATGCCCCGTTTTGCCGCCAATCTCACCATGCTGTTCAACGAGGTGCCCTTCCTCGACCGGTTCGAGAAGGCCGCCGCGGCCGGCTTCACCGGCGTCGAATACCTCTTCCCCTATGACTTCGCGGTCGAGGAACTGGTCGCCAAGCTGCAGGCCAACAACCTCAAGCAGGTGCTGCACAATCTGCCCGCTGGCAATTGGGGTGGCGGCGAGCGCGGCATCGCGATTCTTCCCGAGCGCGTGGACGAGTTCCGCGCCGGCGTCGATAAGGCGATCACCTACGCCACGGCGCTGGGCTGCCCGCAGGTCAACATCCTCGCCGGCATCGCCCCGGCGGGCGCCGACCGCGAGCTGCTGCACAACACCTTCGTCAACAATTTGAAGTTCGCCGCGCCGAAGATCAAGGAAGCCGGCCTCAAGCTGCTGATCGAGCCGATCAACACCCGCGACATTCCCGGCTTCTTCCTGAACTACACGAAGCAGGCCAAGGCGATCATCGAGGAAGTCGGTTCCGACAACCTCTTCATCCAGTACGATATCTACCACATGCAGATCATGGAGGGCGATCTCGCCCGCACCATCGAGGCGAACCTTGCCTCCATCGCGCATGTGCAGCTTGCCGACAATCCCGGCCGCAACGAGCCGGGCACCGGCGAGATCAACTATCCCTTCCTGTTCCGCCATCTCGACGCCATCGGCTACGAGGGCTGGATCGGCTGCGAATACAAGCCGAAGGGCGACACGGAAGCCGGCCTCGGCTGGCTCAAGGAACTCACCGGCGCGGCGTGAGGCGGCTCCGGTCAAGAAACAAAACCTGTCTGGGAAAACGAGGACACGACGATGGCGAATGTTGGATTTGTAGGTCTCGGCATCATGGGCGCGCCCATGGCCGGTCATCTCATCGACGCGGGCCACACGCTCTATCTCTATGACGTCAAGCCGGTTCCGGCCGAGCTGACGGGCAAGGGCGGCGTCGCCTGCGCCAGCGGCACGGAAGTAGCCAAGAACGCCGACATCATCATCACCATGGTGCCGGATACTCCGCATGTCGCGGCGGCGCTGTTCGGCGAGAACGGCATCGCGGCGGGCCTGTCGGCCGGCAAGATCGTCGTCGACATGAGCTCCATTGCTCCGGTGGAGACGAAGGAGTTCGCCAAGAAGATCAACGATCTCGGCTGCGAATATCTCGACGCGCCGGTGTCGGGCGGCGAAGTGGGCGCCAAGGCGGCCTCGCTCACCATCATGGTCGGCGGCCCGGACAGCGCCTTCGCCACGGTGAAGCCGCTCTTCGAGAAGATGGGCAAGAACATCACGCTGGTCGGCGGCAATGGCGATGGCCAGACCACCAAGGTGGCGAACCAGATCATCGTCGCGCTGACCATCCAGGCGGTCGGCGAGGCGCTGCTGTTCGCGTCCAAGGCCGGTGCCGACCCGGCACGCGTGCGCGAAGCGCTGATGGGCGGCTTCGCCAATTCGCGCATCCTCGAAGTGCACGGCGAGCGCATGGTGAAGCGCACCTTCAACCCGGGCTTCCGTATCGAGTTGCACCAGAAGGACCTCAACCTGGCGCTCAACGGCGCCCGGCAGATGCAGATGTCGCTGCCGGCGACCGCGATCGCGCAGCAGCTGTTCAGCGCTTGCGCGGCCAATGGCGGCGCGGCGTGGGATCACTCGGCGCTCGTCAAGGCGCTGGAAATGATGGCAAATCACACCGTCGCGCCGGACGCCTGATCACTCCTGCATTCATAATTCACAACGACTTTCGGGGGCGCTTGGCGCCCCCGAACTGTTTCTGGCGAAAAAAGTAAGCATTGCTGTCCGGATAGTGAAACGCGACCCGGTCCGACGTCTTTTGCGTATTCATTCAGACAATTGTTCCGGCCTATACACCGTGGACAAGCCGGTCCTCCCCGAAGTAACTTAAGAGACACGTCGCAAACACGCCCCGCAAGGCAACGCGAAGCGGCTAAACATGCGCGACGTTTTATCACGCCCGTGCCTTCGCTCTTGACTAGGGCCTTATCGTCCCTAATCATGGCATACAAAATACCAAACAAAGTCCGGGCACCGCGGGGGTAGCTCGGGCATAGGAGGGAATCCCATGAAGGTCTGCATCTATGGTGCCGGCGCGATCGGCGGTTATGTCGGCGTTCAGCTCAAGCGGGCGGGCGTCGATGTCAGCCTCGTTGCCCGTGGCGCCCATCTCGAAGCTATGAAGAAGAATGGCCTCAAGCTGCTCATCGACGGCGAGGAGCGTGTCGAGCACATTCCCTGCTCCGACAACCCGGCCGAACTCGGCCCGCAGGACTATGTCATCGTCGCGCTGAAGGCCCATTCGGTGCCGGGCGTGGTCGACGCCATGCAGCCGCTGCTGGGCAACGACACCGCCGTGGTCACCGCCGTCAACGGCGTGCCCTACTGGTACTATTACAAGCACGGCGACCACCTCGAGAATAAGACGCTGGAAAGCGTCGATCCGGGCGGCAAGCAGTGGGCCGGCCTGCGCCCCGAGCGCGCCATCGGCTGCATCGTCTATCCCGCCACCGAAGTGGTCGAGCCGGGCGTCATCAAGCACGTCTATGGCGACAAGTTCCCGCTGGGCGAGCCCTCCGGCGAGATCACCGACCGCGTCACCAAGCTGTCGGAAGCCTTCACGGCGGGCGGCATGCGCGCCCCGGTGCTGCCCAACATCCGTGACGAGCTTTGGCTGAAGCTGTGGGGCAACCTCTGCTTCAACCCGATCAGCGCCCTCACCCACGCCACGCTCGACGTGATCGCCTCCGATCCCGGCACCCGTGCGATCGCGAAGGCGATGATGCTCGAAGCGCAGGAAATCGCCGTCCAGTCGGGCGTCAATTTCCGCGTCGGCGTCGAGCGCCGCATCGATGGCGCGGGCGCCGTCGGCGCGCACAAGACCTCGATGCTGCAGGATCTCGAGCGCTCGCGCGCCATGGAGATCGACGCGCTGGTCACCGTGGTCCAGGAAATGGGCCGCCTCGCCGGAATTCCGACCCCGACCCTCGACGTCGTGCTCGCCCTGGTTCGCCAGCGCGCGCAGATCGCCGGCTGCTACAACTGAGTTCGGCGACACATGACACAGTGGGTTCGTTACCAGCACTCGGGCGCTGCCGGCTTCGGCACGCTTGAGGGCGACACCATCACCGTCCACAGCGGCGACATGTTCAATGGCGCCACCCCGACCGGAGAGCGCGTCGCGCTCTCCGAGGTCGACCTCCTCGCCCCGACGGAGCCGACCAAGATCATCGCGCTGTGGAACAACTTCCATGCCCTGGCGGCGAAGATCAACTCGCCCATCCCGGCCGATCCGCTCTATCTGCTGAAGGCGGGCTCCTGCCTCACCACCCCGGGCGCCACCGTGCACCGGCCGGCCTCCTATGACGGCAAGGTCGTCTATGAGGGTGAGCTCGGCATCGTCATCGGCAAGAAGGCGACCGCCGTCTCCGAGGAAGAGGCCGGCGACTACATCTTCGGCTACACCTGCGTGAACGACATCACCGCCGCCGACATCATCAACAAGGACGCCACCTTTGCCCAATGGGTGCGGGCCAAGAGCTTCGACGGGTTCGGCCCGTTCGGCCCTGTGGTGGCGACGGATGTCGACCCGGCCACGCTCGTGGTGCGCACCGTGCTCAATGGCGAGGACCGCCAGCGCTACCCGATCAGCGACATGGTTTTCTCGGCCCGCCAACTGGTGAGCCGCATCTCGCATGACATGACTCTGAACCCCGGCGACGTCATCTGCTGCGGCACGTCGGTCGGCGTCGGTGTGATGAAGGCCCCGACCAACACGGTGGAGATCGTGATCGAGGGCATCGGGACGCTCAGCAACACTTTCGTGCAGTAGCGTCTTGGCGCGCTAGCGCCTATAGGGAAATAGGATACGCCAATCGACGGGGGGGCCTTCGGCAGCCCTCCCGACCCGCCGGTTGTGGAGGAGCGGAATTTTATGAACATCCATGAATATCAGGCCAAGGGAGTCCTCCGCGAATACGGGGTCCCGGTGCCGAATGGCGTCGCTATTCTCGACGCCTCCGAGGCGGATGCCGCCGCGGCCAAGGTCGCCGGCCCGGTCTGGGTGGTGAAGAGCCAGATTCACGCCGGCGGGCGCGGCAAGGGCAAGTTCAAGGAAGCCGATGCCGGCGAGAAGGGCGGCGTGCGCGTCGTCAAATCCGCCGCCGACGCCGCCGCCAATGCCAAGCAGATTCTCGGCAAGACGCTGGTGACCATCCAGACCGGCCCGTCCGGCAAGCAGGTCAACCGCGTCTATATCGAGGAAGGCTCCGAGATCGAGAAGGAGTTCTATCTCTCCGCCCTCGTCGACCGCGCCACCTCGCGCGTCGCCTTCGTCGTCTCCACCGAAGGCGGCATGGACATCGAGGAAGTCGCCCACTCGACCCCCGAGAAGATCCACACCTTCTCCATCGACCCCGCCACCGGCGTGATGCCCCATCACGGGCGCACCGTCGCGCAGGCGCTCGGCCTCACCGGCGATCTCGCCAAGCAGGCCGGCGACATCGTTGCCAAGCTCTATGCCGCCTTTGTCGGCAAGGACATGGCGATGCTCGAGATCAACCCGCTGGTCGTCACCAAGGACGGCAAGCTGAAGTGCCTCGACGCCAAGATCTCCTTCGATTCCAACTCGCTCTACCGCCATGCGGACGTGGTCGCGCTGCGCGACGAGACCGAGGAAGACGCCAAGGAAATCGAAGCGTCCAAATATGACCTCGCCTATATCGCGCTCGACGGCTCGATCGGCTGCATGGTCAACGGCGCCGGCCTTGCCATGGCCACGCTCGACATCATCAAGCTCTACGGCGAAGAGCCCGCCAACTTCCTCGACGTCGGCGGCGGTGCCACCGAGGAGAAGGTGACGGCGGCGTTCCAGATCATCACCTCGGACCCGAGCGTGAAGGGCATTCTGGTCAACATCTTCGGCGGCATCATGAAGTGCGACGTCATCGCGCGCGGCGTCATCGCCGCGGTGAAGACGGTGGGCCTCAAGGTTCCGCTGGTGGTGCGCCTCGAAGGCACCAATGTCGAGGAAGGCAAGACCATCATCCGTGAAAGCGGCCTGAACGTCATCCCGGCGGACGATCTCGACGACGCCGCCCAGAAGATCGTCAAGGCTGTGCAGGGAGCCGCCTGATGTCCATTCTCATCAACAAGAACACCAAGATCATCACCCAGGGCTTCACCGGCAAGAACGGCACCTTCCACTCCGAGCAGGCGCTGGCCTATGGCTCGCAGGTGGTTGGCGGCACCTCGCCGGGCAAGGGCGGTTCGGTCCATCTCGGCCTGCCGGTGTTCGACACCGTTGCCGAGGCGCGCGACAAGACCGGCGCCGATGCGTCGGTAATCTATGTGCCGCCCCCGGGCGCGGCCGATGCCATCTGCGAGGCGATCGCGGCAGAGATTCCGCTCATCGTCTGCATCACCGAGGGCATTCCGGTGCTCGACATGGTGAAGGTGCGCCGCGCGCTGGACGGTTCCAAGTCCCGCCTCGTCGGCCCCAACTGCCCCGGCATCGTCACCGCCGGCGAGTGCAAGATCGGCATCATGCCGGCCAACATCTTCAAGAAGGGCTCGGTCGGCGTCGTCTCGCGCTCCGGCACGCTGACCTATGAGGCGGTGTTCCAGACCTCGCAGGAGGGCCTCGGCCAGACCACCGCCGTCGGCATTGGCGGCGATCCGGTCAAGGGCACCGAGTTCATCGACATGCTGGAGATGTTCCTGGCCGACGACGCCACCGAGTCGATCGTGATGATCGGCGAGATCGGCGGCTCGGCCGAGGAAGAAGCGGCGCAGTTCATCAAGGACGAAGCCAAGCGCGGCCGCAAGAAGCCGATGGTCGGCTTCATCGCCGGCCGCACGGCGCCTCCGGGCCGCCGCATGGGCCATGCCGGCGCCATCATCTCCGGCGGCAAGGGCGGCGCCGAGGACAAGATCGCGGCGATGGAAGAGGCCGGCATCACCGTCTCCCCCTCGCCGGCACGTCTGGGCAAGACGCTGGTCGAGGTCCTGAAGGGCCGCGCCGCCGCCTGATCCATAGGCGACCGCAAGACACCAAGCCCCGTGGCAGCGATGCCGCGGGGCTTTTTCATAGGTCAGGCCGCGTAGCATTCCGGCGCGAGCGCCGCCGTCTCTTCCTCGCCGAGCAGTTCCACGATCAGGATCGACACCAACGCATGGGAGAGGATGAGCAGCGGCAGGATGGGGTACACCGACTGGAACATGCGTCGTCTCCGGTCCAATTCTGTTGCGACGCAACATACGGAACGGCTGACGTATCTGGTATACCTAATGCCATATACCACCCCCGCATCGGGCGCATGACAATGACCATGGGGCATCCGCGCAGGTGAAGCCATGCGCCGAAGGTCCGGGCCGGAAGGTCGAGGCCGGGAAGGTCAGCGCGCGGAAGGCGAGACGCGGCACCTCGTCCTCTTATGAGCCCGGAACGCAAAAGGGGAAGCGAAACGCTTCCCCTTCGGCCGTCAACCAGGGCGAGTTGCCCGATGATCAGTTCTGGTTCTGCTGCGGCGGGCCCACGGGCAGGCCCCACGCCGTGAAGGCCTCGCGGAACGCCTCATTGCCCGCGCCGCCCTTTTCCAGCACCAGGATGGCGCGGCGGCCATTCTCGAACACCAGCGGCAGGTCGAGCCAGTTGCGGGTGATGATGAAGCCGAGATTGCGCTGCACATCCGTGTCGAGCGAGGACAATCCGACCAGGAAGTAGTTCGGCGCCACCCGCACGGCGAGGCCGACCAGCGGCGCGCCCTGCGCTCCCTCGGAGGCCTTGGCGCGCATGCCCGGCACGCTGGAGATGTTGCCGAGATCGAAGCCGGACGGCAGCTTGAACTGCACCTCGATGATATGCGAGGCGGGAATGCTCGGATCCTGGTTGCGGCGGAAGGTCAGCGTGGCGGTGATGTTGCGGGCCGGGATGGAGATTTCCGCCCGCACGCCGACATCCGCCGGCTGGCCCGCACTGGCGCTCGCGCTCTCTGTGCTCCACACGACATTGCCGACATATTGCTGCAGGCCCTGCTCGCCGCCGCCGGCGCTCTCCTCGAACAGCACGGCGCGCGGGTCGGCGCCGATGGCCGAGCCCGATGCGCCGCCCGTCTGTGCCCCGCCCGCCTGCGAGGCACCGCTCGGCGCCGGCGCGGCGTCGTCGGCAGCCTGGACAATGCGGTCGGTCGACTTCGGCGCATCGGTCGACGCAGGAGCGGCCGGGGCCCGCGCGGACGGCGAGGGCGAGGCAGAACCGCCGCCCTTGATGAGCCCGACGATGGTCTCGCGCTGGGTATAGCCGACGACGCCGCCGGCAATCAGCAGCAGCGCGAAGACGAGGATGGCGAACAGCCGCCCCTTGCCGCCGCCGGAGGGCGCCTCCTCGGCGAGAACCTGCTCGGAAGCGGCCTCTTGCTCGACCTCGCGGGCGTGGGAGGCCACCTCTTCGGCCTCCCGCTCGCGCACGAGCCGGGCCGCCTCGCTGCGCCAGTCCGACGCGCCGCCGGCGCTGCGGGTCGGCACGAGGCCGGCCGCCACGGCTTCGGCTTCGGTGGGGTGGAAACCGGAGACCGGCTCGATGGGCCGCTCCGGCTGACGCGTGGAATAGGCAGGCTGAGGCGCGCTCGCGGCAACCACTGCGGCCGGCGTGACAGGCGGCGAAGGCGCAATGGGCGGCGGCGCGGAAAGCGGCTGCCGCGTCACCGGCGGCGCCGCGGGAGGAGTGGGTTGCGGCGCGGGCGGATTGGGAATCCGGGCTGCGGGCGCCCCGCTACCGGCGAATTCCGCCTCGACCCTGTCGATCGCCGTCTCCAGCGACTGCCGCTCCCGCGCCACGTCGGGCTCGGAAAGCGGCGGATCGACGGCGGTCAGCTGCGCGAGAAGCGCCCGCCGGGCCCGCTCGTAGACAGCCTTGCGGGCCTCCCCGGACTTTTCGGGAAGGCCGCCGATAGCGCGAGCGATGAGCGGGTAGTAGTCGGCCATGGGGGGCGATCGGATCTCGAGTGGAGGTCTAGGATTCGAAGGGATTCTTCATCAGGATCGTATCATCGCGTTCGGGGCTGGTGGACAGCAAAGCCACCGGGCAGCCGATCAGTTCCTCGATGAGACGCACATACTTCACCGCCTCGGCCGGCAGATCAGCCCAGGAACGGGCGCCCGCCGTCGATTCGGTCCAGCCCTCGATGGTCTCGTAGATCGGCTCCACCCGCGCCTGGGCGTCCTGCCCGGAGGGGAAGTAGTCGATCTCGCGGCCGTCGAGGCGGTAGCGGGTGCACACCTTCAGTTCGGTGAAGCCGTCCAGCACGTCGAGCTTGGTCAGGGCGATGCCGTTGATGCCGGAGGTGCGCACCGTCTGGCGCACCAGCGCGGCGTCGAACCAGCCGCAGCGACGCGGCCGCCCGGTCACGGTGCCGAACTCGCGGCCCCGCTCGCCGATACGGCGGCCGGTGTCGTCATGCAGTTCGGTCGGGAACGGGCCCTCGCCGACGCGAGTGGTGTAGGCCTTGGTTATGCCGAGCACATAGCCGATCGCGCCCGGGCCGAGGCCGGAACCCGTCGCTGCCTGCGCCGCCACCGTGTTGGACGAGGTGACGAAGGGATAGGTGCCATGGTCGACATCGAGCAGCGCGCCCTGCGCGCCCTCGAACAGGATCTTGGCGCCGCGCCGGCGCTCGTCGTCGAGCAAGGCCCACGCGCGGTCCATATAGGGCAGCACCTTCGGCGCAACCTCGATCAGCTCGTCGCGCAGCCGCGCGGCATCGACTTCCTCGATCCCGAGCCCGCGGCGCAGCGCGTTGTGGTGCGCCAGCAGGCGGTCGATCTTGGCGTCGAGCGTCTCGGGCGAAGCGAGGTCCACGAGGCGGATGGCGCGGCGGCCGACCTTGTCCTCATAGGCCGGGCCGATGCCCCGCTTGGTGGTGCCGATCTTGGTGCCGGCGGAGGCGTTCTCGCGAATGGCATCGAGTTCGCGGTGCAGCGGCAGGATGAGCGCGACCGTCTCCGCCACGCGCAGCCGCTCGGGCGTCACTTCCACACCCTGCCCGCTGATCCGCGTGATTTCGTCCACCAGCGCCCACGGGTCCAGCACGACACCGTTGCCGATTACCGAAAGACGGGCGCCGCGCACCACGCCGGAAGGCAGCAGCGACAGCTTGTAGGTTTTATCGCCGACGACCAGCGTATGGCCGGCATTATGGCCGCCCTGGAAGCGGACGACGACGTCCGCTTGCTCGCTGAGCCAATCGACAATCTTACCCTTACCCTCGTCGCCCCATTGGGAACCGACGACGACCACATTCGCCACGAGCCACGCTCCTGATTGCGAGGCGGGGTCCGGCGGCGTGCCGTGCCCGCGCACAGACAAAACCCCGGCGAAACGTCCGACCGGGGCTGCATCGTCTTAAGGTATGAGTCCGGGTGAGGCAAGAACGCAGCGGGCGCCCCCTTATGTTCGCCCGCAGCGCAGGCGCCGGGCGCGGATGGCAGAGCGGCCTTGCACGCCTGCAATCACGAGGTGATTGAACCCTTGCCCGGCCTGAGCGACGGTGAGTCTCGGCATCCGCGCGTGTAGTTTCCGCATGCCGTCAAGGAGCAATCATGAGCACGACCACCCGCAGCGCGTCCCCCTCCACCCAGGCGGGCGCGACCCTTCCGGCAAACCTCGGCATGGGGGCGGTGCGCCTGCGCGTACATGACGCGGCGCGCGCTGCGGCTTTCTACACTGGAACGGTAGGCCTCAGCCTGCTTGGCGAGAACGCGGATGGCAGCCTGCGTCTCGGCGCCGGCGGGCAACCCCTCGTCGAACTGGTCGGCGCTCCCGCCGCCGGCCCGCGCCCGCACGGCAGCACCGGCCTTTTCCATCTCGCCCTCCTGGTGCCCGACCGCGCCGCCCTTGCCGTCGTGCTGCGCCGGCTGGTGGCGAAAGGCGTGCGTCTGGGCGCCTCCGACCATCTGGTGAGCGAGGCGCTCTATCTCGACGACCCCGATGGCAACGGCATCGAGATCTATCGCGACCGCCCGGCCGCCGACTGGCGCTGGGATGGCGCGACGGTGGCGATGGCGACCCAGCCTCTCGATCTGCGCAATCTTCTGCAGGAAAGCCCCGAAGCGGTGCCGCTGGACGCGCCGATGCCCGAGGGCACCCGCATGGGGCATGTCCATCTCCAGGTCGGCGATCTCGCCGCCGCCCGCCGCTTCTATGTCGACGATTTCGGTTTCGACGTGACGACGGATCGCTACCCCGGCGCGTTGTTCGTCAGCGCCGGTGGCTACCATCATCATCTCGGGCTGAACATCTGGCAGAGCCGGGGCGGCCGCCCGGCTGCCGCCGACAGCGTCGGGTTGATCGCGTTCGAGGTGCTGCTGCCGGATGCCGCGTCGGTGGAAGCGGTGCGCGGGCGGCTGGCGGCGGCGGGGCATGTGCTCACGCCCCACGCGCACGGCTTCACCGTCGCCGATCCCTGGGGCAACCGTCTGCACCTGCGCGCGCGGGACTGAGAGCGTCCCGCCTTCCCCCGCCTGCCGTCCATCGCCTGCGCGAGGCGATGGATCAGAAGATTTCATGGCTGCGGCGATGCCGCCGGGGCGAATTTGCTTTAGAGCGTGGGCGGGCCATCCGTTCCCACCCGGCCGCAGCCATGTTCCGTCGCCTGCTCGACGCGCCCTATCTTCTGCTCACCCTCGTGCCGCTCTTCTGGGCGGGCAATATCGTGATGGGCCGCCATGTCGCCGGGCACGTGCCGCCGGCGAGCCTTGGCTGGCTGCGCTGGGCGCTGGCGGTGATGATCCTGCTGCCTTTCGCCTGGCAGGCGATGCGGGCGGACTGGCCGCTGATGCGGCGGCACTGGAAACTGGTCGGCGTCCTGTCGCTCACCGGCATCACCCTGTTCAACACCATGCAGTATCACGCGCTGCAGTTCACGCCGGCGCTCAACGCGCTGCTGATCCAGTCGACAGGCCCGCTGCTCATCGCCTTCTGGTCACTCATCCTCAATGGCGAGCGGCTCTCTCTTGGACAGGCATTCGGCATCGGCCTGTCGCTGCTGGGCGTGCTCACCATCATCTGCCGCGGCGACCCGGCGGTGCTGGTCAGCATCGGGTTCAACCAGGGCGATGTCTGGATGGTCGCCGCGATGGTCGTCTATGGCGTTTATTCGGCGCTGCTGGCGCGCCGGCCCGCCTTCTCGCAACTCGGCTTTCTCGGCTTCAGCCTGGGCCTCGGCGCGGTGCTGCTCACGCCGCTCTTCGTCGCCGAGCGTCTGGTGAGCCCGCCGCTGGTGTTTGACGCGAAGGCGCTCACCGCCATTGGCTATGTCGCGGTGTTCCCCTCGGTGCTGGCCTATCTGTTCTTCAACCGTGGCGTCCAGCTGGTAGGCCCCAACCGCGCCGCGCCGTTCTTTCACCTGATGCCGGTCTTCGGCTCGGCGCTGGCCATCGTGTTCCTCGGGGAGCGCCCGCATCTCTACCACGCCGCCGGCTATGCGCTGGTGCTGGCCGGGGTGGTCACCGCCACGCTATGGGCGCCGAAAACCGGCCATCGCGCGCCCTCACCCGAGCTCGAAGCTGGTGACCCCATAGAGGAGCTCCAGCGCCACCGGCCGGATTGAGCCGGTATACATCCGCGCGGTCTCGAAGACGGGGCTGAGCGCGTGGCGGCGGGCCAGCGCGAGGGCCGGCGCGTTCGGCTCGGGAATGTCGAGCACGATCGGCGCGTTGCCGGCCCCCGCCCGCAGCGCGCGAAAAATCTCCTCTGCCACGCCCTCATCCTCGGCGACCAGCGGACCGATCTTCCAGCCCTCCAGTGCCGGGCGCACCACACCCCACCCCGCAAGCCGGCCCTCGCGCAGCACCGCCCGCCCGGCATGGCCCGGCGCGGAAAGCCAGGCCTTGAGGAAAGCCGCGCGGCCGGCCGGAAACACCGCCGCATCGCTGGCCGCCACCGCCTCGAAGGGAATCCCCGCCAGATCGACCGTGCCCCCGGCCTCGCCCGGTTCCGGCGTTCCCGCGAAGCGGATGTTGCGATGGGCGAAGACGAAGCCCTGCCGCGCATAGTTCGCCTGCTGCGCCAGCACCCCGTCGAGGCCGATGGTCCGCGTGCCGGCATGGGCGAGGCCGGCCTGCCACAGGCGAAAGCCGATTCCCTGCCCGCGCAGGTCCGGCCGTACGATGTAGAAACCAAGAAAGGCGAAGCGCGCGTCGTAATTCACCACCGAGATCACTGCCGCTGGCGCGCCCTCGATTTCCGCCATCAGGAAGCCGCCGGGATCGACCGTCGCGAAGCAGGCGGCATCGCCGCAGCCCGGATTCCACCCCTCCGCCGCCGCCCAGGCGAGAGGCAGCTGGATTTCCGCCGCATTAAGCGCGCGAATGCTTAGATCCGCAGGCATTTACCCCTCCTCCGCCGCCCCCTGGGAGACCACGATGTTCTTCGATGAAGTCGCCATCGGCATCGTGACGATGTTGCTGGTCACGCTTGTCCATCTGATGGCCACCTATGTCCTCATCGACCATACCGACCCGTATGAGAACCTGCTGGCCCATCATCCGCGCTTCCGGCTGATGGTGGCGCTGGTCGTTGCCAATGTGGTGCTGCTGGCCGCCCATCTCGTGGAGGTCGGCATCTGGGCCGTCGTCTACGCCCAGAAGGGCTTGGTGGTGCATCACGAGGACGCCTACTACTCGGCCTTCGTCAACTACACCGCGCTCGGCTACGGCGATTCGCTGCAGCAGACGACAACGCGCCTGATCGGCCCGATGACGGCCGGCAGCGGCATCATGATGTTCGGCTGGACCACCGCTTTGCTGTTCCAGGTGATCCAGCGTCATCTCCCCGAAGTCCGGCGGCCGCCGCGCAAGCGTCCCGCCCATCGCGACGAGCCGGCTCAGGGTGTGGTGGAGCAGGAAGCGACCGGCGCCGCGTCCTCGCCCAAGGTCACGTCGTAGAGATCCGCCGTGTTGCCCTTGGTCCACCAGACATATTTGCCGGCGGCATAGCGGGCGCCCGAGGCGGCGAGGACGTTGGAGGCAACAAGGAATCCGCCCTTGAACGCCAGGCTCGCCAGCGCCACCGGCGGCGCGTTGAAATAGCGCGCCTCCACAGCGCCGAAGGTGCCGCAGGTGTAGTGCGCCTTGACGGTCTCGGCGCGGGCGCCCGCCGGCAGGGGAATGACGATCTCCCCCGCTTGCGCCACAGCGGGCGCCCCGGCGAGGACGAGGAGGGCGAAGAGGGCGTGGCGAAACTTCACGGCGTCACTCCTGAATCGGCGGCTTGTGGTGGGTGTGCCAGTGGCGGGCGATGTCGATGCGGCGCGGCACCCACACCCGGTCATGCCTCGCGATGTGGTCGAGAAAGCGCTGAAAGGCGAGGATGCGCCCCGGTCGCCCGACCAGCCGGCAATGCAGGCCGACGCTCATCATCTTCGGCGCCTCCGCCCCTTCCGCGTAGAGCGCATCGAAGGTGTCGCGCAGATAGGCGAAGAACGGGTCGCCATAGTTGAACCCGGCAGGTATCGCGAAGCGCATGTCGTTGGTGTCGAGCGTGTAGGGAATGCTCAGATGCGGCCCGCGCGGCCCCTCCACCCAGAATGGCAGGTCGTCGGAATAGATGTCGGAATCATAGAGAAAGCCCCCCTCCTCCATGACGATGCGGCGCGTATGCGCGGAGGTGCGCCCGGTGTACCAGCCGAGTGGGCGCTCGCCGGTGATCTCCGTATGCAGCCGCATTGTCGTCTCGAAGTCGGCCTTCTCGGCCTCATAGGAATGGTCGCGGTAATCGATCCATTTCAGCCCATGGCTGGCGATTTCCCAGTCCGCCTCCTTCATCGCGGCGACGGCGTCGGGGTTGCGCGCCATGGCGGTGGCCACGCCATAGACTGTGACCGGCAGGCCGCGCGAGGTGAACAGCCGCCACAGCCGCCAGAAGCCGGCGCGCGAGCCATATTCGTAGATCGACTCCATGTTCATGTGCCGCTGCCCCGGCCAGGGCTGGGCGCCGACGATCTCGGACAGGAAGGCTTCGGAAGCCGCGTCGCCGTGGAGGATGCAGTTCTCGCCGCCCTCCTCGTAATTGATCACGAACTGTACGGCGATCCGCGCCCCGCCCGGCCATTTCGGGTCAGGCGGGTTGCGCCCATAGCCGATCATGTCGCGGGGATAGATGGAATCGGTCTTGAACATGGCTCACTCGGGTGCGGCGGTGTCGTCCGGGTCAGGCTAGGTCATGAACGCTGAAACGGCTAGGCGCCGCCGGGCCCGGTGAGCCCCACCGCATCGGCCGCGATGAGCGCAAGCAGCCGCGTGCGGTCGTCGGGTCCGCTGAAGCCGAGCAGCACCGCGGCCGCCGCCGCCCGCGCCTGCCGGCCGAGCAAGGCGTCGGCCAGTTCGCCCGCGGTCCAGAAGGACAGCACGCCCCGGAAAGCGACCGCGAGGTGACGCGGCAGCGCCTCGAGCGCCAGTGGCCGCGTGGCGGCGGGCAGGTCGTCGCCCGCGCCCAGTGCCTCGCCCCACCAAGCCCGCGAGCGTGCGGAAACATCGCCTGGCGGCTCGCCCGGGGCGCCAATGGCCGCCATGACCGCGCGGCTGACCATCGGCGTTTCCAGCATGACCGCGCTCGCAATGTCGACCGCCACGAGAACGCGTCCCACCGTCGCGGCCGGCAGCGCCGCCTCGGCCAGTTGCCCGCGCATGGCGTCGATGCGGCGCTCCGACAGGGCGAGCATGATGCCGGCCTTGCTGGCGAACTGGTTGAACGGCGTCGCGAAACTTACCCCCGCCTCCTCGGCGAGATCGCGCATCGAAAAGCCGGCGCCGCCCTGCCCGAGCAGGCGCTCGGCGGCATCGAGAATGCGCGCGCGCGTCGTTTGCTTCGGCCGCGCCGGCCGGGGCTTGCTTTGGTCCATATCGAAATTATATCATGATATAAGTTTGCGATCGATCAACAGCAGGGATCCGCCATGACCACCTCCAGAACCTTCCTTATCACCGGCGTTGCCTCCGGTCTTGGACGCGCCTTCGCCGCAGCCGCCCTCAATGCCGGACATCGGGTGATCGGCACGGTGCGCCGTCCGGCGGACGCGGAAGCCTTCGGCGCGGCGGAGCGCGCCACGCCGCTGCAACTCGACGTTACCGACTTTGCCGCCATAGCGGGGGCCGTCCGCGCCGCCGAGGGCGAGGCCGGGCCGGTGGACGTGCTGGTCAACAATGCCGGCTACGGCCATGAGGGCGCGCTCGAGGAATCCTCGATCGACGACCTTCAGCGCCAGTTCGCCGCCAATGTGTTTGGCCCGGTGGCGATGATGAAGGCCGTGCTGCCGGGCATGCGCGCGCGCCGGCGCGGGCACATCGTCAACGTCACCTCCATGGGCGGCTTCATCACCATGCCGGGCATCTCCTTCTACTGCGGCAGCAAATTCGCGCTGGAAGGAATTTCCGAATCGCTCGGCAAGGAGGTCGCCGGCTTCGGCATAAAGGTCACCGCCCTGGCGCCGGGCCAGTTCCGCACGGATTGGGCGGGGCGCTCCATGGACCGCACGCCGCGCAGTATCGCCGACTATGACGCGGTCATGGACCCGCTGCGGCTGGCCCGCCAGATCAAGAACGGCAGCCAGCCCGGCGACCCGGACAAGGCGGCGCAGGCCCTGCTCCAGCTCGTCGAAGCGGAGAACCCGCCGACACGGCTCTTTCTCGGCGAGGATGCGCTGGGTCTCGTCGCGCAGAAGCTGCAACAGATGCAAGCCGAAATCGCCGCCTGGGAAGAGCTCTCCCGCTCCACCAGTTTCGCGGCTTGAACAAAGCGCGCGCATCGAGCCGCCGACGCGTGTGCGGGGCGTGGGATGGGAGGCATTGCCCCGCACTGCACAAAACTTGCCGTCGGGTCTCGACAAGCCGGCGCCCGGCGGTCTTCATGTGGCAAGGAATTCCGTCCCTGATCTCGCCGAACTTCTTGCAAGGTGCCCGATGTCGCTCCCCGATCCCAGCCTGCTGCTCGCCCGCGCTCCCGTCGTTCCCGTCGTCACCGTGCCGAGTGTCGCCGCCGGCGTGAAGCTCGCGCGCGCATTGGCCGAGGGCGGGCTGCCGCTGATCGAGGTGACGCTGCGCACGCCGGCGGCACTGGAAGCCATCGCCGCCATCGCCGCCGAGGTGCCGGACGCCATTGTCGGCGCCGGCACGGTGACCCGGCCGGACCTGATCCAGAAATCCATCGACGCCGGCGCCCGCTTCCTCGTCAGCCCCGGCTGCCCGCCGGCCCTGGCCGAAGCGTTGGCGGAAGCGCCGGTGCCGGTCATGCCCGGCTGCGCCACCGCAACCGAGGCGATGGCGCTCCACGCCATGGGTTTTCCGGTGCTGAAGCTGTTCCCGGCCGAAGCGGTCGGCGGCGTCAATCTCCTGAAGTCGCTGGCCGGCCCGCTGCCGGACCTGCGCTTCTGCCCGACCGGCGGCATCGGCCCCGGCAATGTCGGCTCCTACCTCGCCCAGCCCAACGTGCTGGCGGTCGGCGGCTCGTGGGTGGCACCGAGCGAGGCGGTGACGATGGGGGACTGGGAACAGATCGTCGCGCTGGCCAAGGCCGCCGCCAAGCTCCACCGCGCCGCCTTCCCGATGTGAGCGGGAAGGTCAGAAGGCTTTGGGGAGACCCGCCTGTTTCAAAGTTTCATTCGCGGAGTGCCGCGACTTTGAGCCTGTATCGATAGACACCTTGCGACCGGTTTCCGGATTCAACCATATCTCATGGTTCGCCCTTGCCGGAGCGCAGGTGCTCATAACCGCTGTCCATCAGGATTCGTCGCAACGCCGGCCAAAAGGCGCTCATGCAGCGTCGCGCTTAACGTGATCCGATACCCGGGCGACGATCTCGATCGAAAATTCATCCGGCGCGTCGCCGAGTTCTTCCAGCATATCTGGAATGATCAATTTGAGGCGTTCCCGCAGCGCCTCGATCGACGGCGCCTCGGTGACCACGTTGACACTGTCGGCCACACCGACCCAGACGTCGACTTCGGGATCCCAGATCGCTTCGACTCGTACGACACGCATAGTATGAGCCCTCCCCCGGATGTCGGGCGCATGATCGCCCAACACCCAAGGTCCGTCAAAGACGCCGCGCCGTGGCTCAGAACGCCAGCGGCTTGGCCTGCTTCACCGAGGGAAGCTGCTGCACCTTGTCGAGCAGTTCGGTCGGCACCTTGCCGTCCACCTCGACCAGCGCGATGGCGTCGCCGCCCTGCCGGTCGCGGCCGAGCGCGAAGGTGGCGATGTTCAGCCCGGCATCGCCCAGCAGGCTGGCGAAGCGGCCGACGAAGCCCGGGCGGTCCTCATTGGTGACATAGAGCATGGAGGGCGCGAACTCGGCGTCCACCTTGATGCCCTTGATGTCGACGATGCGCGGGCGCCCATCCGCGAACACCGTGCCGGAGATGGAGCGCTCCATCTTGTCGGTGATGACGGTCAGGGTGATCAGGCTCTCATAATCGCCGGCGATCTCGCGGGTGGTCTCTTCCACCACGATACCGCGCTCCTTGGCGATGCTCGGCGCCGACACGACATTGATGTCGGCCAGCGCCGGGCGCAGCAGGCCGGCCACCGCCGCCGAGGTCAGCGCCTTGATCTTCAGGCTGGCCACCGCGCCGTCATAGGTGATGCGCACGGTCTGGATGTCGGTGTCGGTGAGCTGGCCGGCAAAGGAGCCGAGCTTTTCCGCCAGCTCGATGAAGGGCTTCAGCTTGGGGGCTTCCTCGGCCGTGATCGAGGGGAAGTTCACCGCGTTGGAGATGGCGCCCCGCAGCAGGTAGTCGCTCATCTGCTCGGCCACCTGCAGCGCGACATTCTCCTGCGCCTCGGTGGTGGAAGCGCCCAGATGCGGCGTGCAGATCACGTTGGGATGGCCGAAGAGCGGGTTCTCGGTCGCCGGCTCGGTGATGAACACGTCGAATGCCGCGCCCGCGACATGGCCGCTTTCCAGCGCGAGCGCCAGCGCCGCCTCGTCCACCAGCCCGCCGCGCGCGCAATTGATGATGCGCACGCCCTTCTTGGTCTTGGCGATCGCCTCGGCGGAAAGCACGTTGCGGGTCTTGTCGGTCAGCGGCGTGTGCAGGGTGATGACGTCGGCACGGGCGAGCAGATCGTCCAGTTCCACCTTCTCGACGCCAATATCCCTCGCGCGCTCGGGCGAGAGGAACGGGTCGAAGGCGACGACCTTCATCTTCAGGCCGAGCGCGCGGTCGGCGACGATGGAGCCGATATTGCCGCAGCCGATGATGCCCAGCGTCTTGGCGGTCAGCTCCACGCCCATGAAGCGGTTCTTCTCCCACTTGCCGGCCTGGGTGGACGCGTCGGCGGCGGGGATTTCGCGGGCCAGCGCGAACATCATGGCGATGGCGTGCTCGGCGGTGGTGATGGAGTTGCCGAATGGCGTGTTCATCACGATCACGCCCTTGGCGGTGGCGGCCGGGATGTCGACATTGTCGACGCCGATGCCGGCGCGCCCCACCACTTTCAGCCGCGTGGCGTTGGCGAGGATCTTCGGCGTCACCTTGGTGGCGGAGCGGATGGCGAGACCATCATAATTGCCGATGATCTCGGCAAGCTTGTCCTTGTCCTTGCCCAGCGCCGGCTGGAAGTCGACCTCGATGCCGCGATCCTTGAAGATCTGTACGGCGGCGGGGGAGAGAGCGTCGGAAATGAGAACGCGGGGAGCCATGGGCTTCATCCTGTTCGGGAAGGTTGAGTGCTACCCGCACAGCACGGGCAAGGAAAACACGGGAAAAGAACGAGGCGTCCCGCCGCTGGCGGGAGAGGACGACGAAGCGTTCATGGGCCATTGGCTCGGAAGCGAGCGACGGTGAGACGCGGCCGGGAGAGAGAGCCATTCACCGTCGAAAGCGGGAGCCAATGCCCCTTCGCCGTCCCCTTGCGTCAGCGGCGGGAACAACGCGAAGGGGTTCAGGCGGCCTGCTTGAGACCCGCCTTGGCGCTGGCGAAGGCCCAGTCGAGCCAGGGCAGCAGCGCCTCGAGATCGTAGGCCTCCACCGTGGCGCCCGCCCAGATGCGCAGGCCCGCCGGCGCGTCGCGATAGGCGCCGATGTCATAGGCGACGCCGGCCTTTTCCAGCGCGGCCGCTAGCGCCTTGGCGAAGGCCGCCTGCGCGTCCGGCGCCAGCGCCTTCACCTCGGGGTCGGCGACCACCAGGCACACGCTGGTGTTGGAGCGGGTCTCCGGCACCTTGGCCAGGAAGTCGATCCACGGCGTCTTCGCCACATAATCGGCGAGCACCTTGAAGTTGGCGTCCGAGCGGGCGCGCAGGCCCTTGAGGCCGCCAACCGCCTTCGACCAGTTCAGCGCGTCGATATAGTCCTCGACGCAGAGCATGGACGGAGTGTTGATGGTCTCGCCTTCGAACGTGCCCTCGATCAGCTTGCCGCCCTTGGTCAGGCGGAAGATCTTCGGCAGCGGCCAGGCCGGCACATAGCTTTCCAGCCGCTCGACCGCGCGGGGGCTGAGCACCAGCATGCCGTGCGCCGCCTCGCCGCCCAGCACCTTCTGCCAGCTATAGGTCACGACATCGAGCTTGGCCCAGTCGAGGTCCTGCGCGAACACCGCCGAGGTGGCGTCGCAGATGGTCAGGCCCTGCCGCCCGGCGGGAATGAAGTCGGCGTTCGGCACGCGCACACCGGAGGTGGTGCCGTTCCAGGTGAAGACCACGTCATGGTCGAAATTCACCTGGGTGAGATCGGGCAGTTCGCCGTAGGCCGATTTGAGGACGCGGGCGTCCTTGAGCTTCAGCTGCTTGACGACATCCGTCACCCAGCCTTCGCCGAAGCTCTCCCACGCCAGCAGGTCGACCGGGCGGGCGCCCAGCAGCGACCACAGCGCCATCTCGACCGCGCCGGTGTCGGAGGCGGGAACGATGGCGATACGGTAGTCTGCGGGGATTTCGAGAATGTCGCGGGTGAGGTCGATGGCGAGCTTCAGCTTCGCCTTGCCGACCTTGGCACGGTGCGAGCGACCGAGCGGTGCATCGCTCAAGGCCTCAAGCGACCAACCGGGACGCTTGGCACAGGGGCCGGACGAGAAATTAGGATTGGCCGGCTTCACAGCCGGCTGCGCGGTATTCGTCATGATAGCCATCCTTCCAGATGGGAGCCCCTCGGTGGGGAGGGGTAGCCCGAGCCGGGAAGTACTCCCGCGGACGGGGAAACGCAAGAGGGGATTCGGCGGCGCGTTGCGCGGGTGATGGAAGCACCATCGGGCACGCGCCCCTGCCATGCCGGCCGCCGCGACAGCCCGCCGCCTCCTTGCAAATTTCCCTAGCGTCGCCCGCCGCAATCGTCACACTTACCGCCGTGCGCAGGGCCCCTCGCCGGAGGGCGGCGCGCAACGACATGCCGGGGGAAGCCGTCCACGCTTCCATCCGGCATCGGCGGGACGGACAGCACCAAGAAGGACGCACTATGACTTCGATCGAAACCCTGGACGACGTCACGACGGAATATAGCGAGCGCGAAGCCGTCGCTGTCTTCAGCACCGAGGCCGCGCTTCACGCCGCGGTCGATTCGCTGCTGCAGCTTGGCCTCGAAGAGAGCGACATGAGCGTTCTGGGCGCGCACGGCGCCTTCTCCCTCAAGCCGCTCAGCGAGATCGAGGATTCCGGCGATTCGGTGCGCAGCGCCTATGTGCCGGCGGATGATCGCGCGGAAGGCATGGCCGCGCTGGTCGGCAGCCCCGCGCTGGTGGCCGGCCTGTGCGCCGCCCTCGTCGTCGGCACCGGCGGCGCCGCGCTCATTCCCGCCATCGCGGTCACCGCCGGCAGCACGGCGGCCGGCGGCATGGTGGGCCTCATCCTGGCCCGCGCCTTTGGCCGCAAGCACGCCGCCTTTATCGAGCGCCAGATCGGCGATGGCGGCCTGCTCCTGTGGGTGCATGCCCCCGACGCCGACAAGGACGCCGAGATCGGCGAGATTCTCACGTCGAAGGGCGGGCGCGACGTACATTTCCACACCGTCACCCGCCAGTGGACGCTGCACGGCCTGCAGCCGGACCCGCTGCTGCGCGCCTGAGCGCCGCACGCCTCTCTAGGCCTTCGAAAGCGACGGGCGGCCCTGCGGGGGCGCCCGTTTTCATGTGGCGGAAGGCGCGGCGCGCGCCCCCGAATGCGGCCTCAACCGGGCACGATGTCCTCATTGTGATCGCGATTTTGCCCCGCGCCTTAACGCTGTCTTAACGCGACGCGACAAGTCTCCTGCGCTGAACTACAGACGAGAGGAGGCTTTCCCGCATGATTGGACGGACCGCCATCGCACTGAGTGTGATGTTTTTTGCCGCGACCGGCGCTATGGCTGCCACGCCGACAGCTCTGGGCGAGTACAAGGACTGGAGCGCCTGGCGCTTCAACGCCAGTGGCAAGTCGCAATGCTATGCGATCAGCGCCCCGACAGCGAAACAACCCGAGCGCCTTGCCCATGGCGATGTGACATTCTTCGTCACCGCGCTGGACGGCACGGCCCAGCGCACCGAGGTCAGCTTCCAGACCGGCTATGAATTCGCCAGCGGTTCGCAGGTTGTCGCCAGCATCGGCGACGACACGTTCACGCTGATGACCGAGGGCAACAGCGCGTGGCTGCGCCGGGCCGAGCGCGAGGCCGCCTTTCTCGAAGCCATGCGCGGCGGCAGCGAGATGAATATCAGCGCCACGTCGCGCCGGGGAAACGAGACCAGCTACGTGTTCTCGCTCAATGGCGCCACGGCGGCCACCAACGCCATCCTGCAGCGCTGCCGCTGAAAGGCGCGACGTAAGGAATGAGGGGCACGCCCCCTCATTCGCTGGCGCGGGAAGCGGCCTGCGATCAGTCGAACAGATAGCGCACGCCGAGGCGCACTTCGTGGGCGCTTTGGCTGATGTCCGCGAACGTGCCGCCGACTTCGGTGCTCTCGATGGCGAGGTAGCGGTAGCCGATATCCAGCTGCCAGTTCGGCGCCAGCGTCAGGGCGGTGCCGGCCATCAGCGCCCAGGCGAAGCCCCAGCCATCCGCGTCGCCGGCCCCGGCGATGCCGGAGAGCAAGACGTAGCTGGCGCCGATGCCCGCCCCGACATAGGGGGTCAGGCCGTGCCAGGTGCCGAGGTCGAGATAGGCATTGGCCAACAGGGTGGTCGCGCTGAAATCGGCGGAAAGACCCCAGACCGACATCTCCGCCGGGCTGCGATAATCGGCGGTCAGGTCGACGCGGAGAAGGTCGCTCAACCGCACGCCGGCACCGATGGCGAACACCCCGGCATCGTCAATCCCCGGCGTCGGGGAAAACCCCGCCACGTCGGGCGCCTCGTTGAAGACGAAGCCGATGTCGCCGCGCAGATACCAGCTGCGGGCATCCTCGATCTCGGGCGCCCGCGCCAGCAGATCGTCGGCGCCCATGTCGTCAACGGTGTCCGCCGCCCGGACCGGGCCGCCCAGGGCGATCACGGCGACCGAAAGCGCCGCTACAAGCACGGCCACCGGGCGCAGGCCCCCACGATCCATCAACACCACGCCAGCACGCATGCAACCATCCCGGACGAGCCGGGAGATTCCCGGCGCTCTTCGATGGCCGCACTGTGCCCGCGAGTGATTAAGACCGGCTTAACCTTAACGCTTAACCTTGATTACCTCCGGCTGAGCGTCAATTCCTGCCGCCGGAAGAATGCTTACGCCGTCCGCGCCGCGCGGGCGCTGGCCTCCAGATGCGGCACCAGTGCGGGGTCGAGCTTCAGCGCCGTGGCGAGGCGGGCGAGGAACACGCGTTCCGAGGTGGTGTCCGCGTCGATGGCGAGCAGCGCGGTCATGTAGACCTCGGCCGCCTGCTCGGGCGAGGACGCCTCGGAGGCCAGCGTCTCGGGCGACGCCGGCGCGCCGAGTTCGGTGGTGAGGAAGCGCTCGGCCTCGTCGAGATTGGCGCCCTGCCCCAGTTTGGTGGAGATGGCGGCGCGCTCGGCCTCGTCCACATGGCCGTCGGCGAGCGAGGCGGCGATCATGGTGCGCAGCAGCGTCACGTCGAAATGGCTGCGCTCGGCCTGCGCCGGATGGAAGGGCGACTGCGCCGGGGGAAGCTGCGTCGGCACCGGCTCGGCGGCCGTCTGCGCCGGCTTCTGGCCCTGCTGGTAGTTCTGGTAGGCCTTGTAGGCGAGTGTGCCGACCAGCGCGAGGCCGCCCAGTGCGGCGGCGTTGCCGGCCATCTTGCGCCCGCCCTTGCTGCCGAGCACCAGCGAGACCAGGGCACCGGCCGCCGCGCCCGAGGCCAGCGAGCCGCCATTGGTGCCGAGATAGTCCTTGGCGCGCCCCATCAGGTCGCCGGCGCCGGATGCGCCCGCTCCGGGGGGCTGCGCGTTGGCGCTGCCGGTGATGCCCCCCGTGAGGCCGCCGGTCAGCCCGCCGAGCAGGCCCCCGAGCGAGTTCTGCTGCGCCGGGACATTGCCCTGCCCGCCCGCCTGCGGCGTGAGAAACTGGTCGAGAAGCCGCTTGGCGTCGAAACTACCGCTGTTGAACATGACCCATCCCGTGTTGCTGTGTCGGCTGGCAGGTAATGAGCGATCATGGCTTCCGCAAGGAAAGCTGGCGCGGGCGCGTCACCAGCGCGTGAATGGGCCCGCTCCGCACCCGTGTCGCATCCAATGTCGCATCCGTTCAACACCAGCGCCGAAACAGTGCTCGCAGGAAGCGCGGCGCCGCGCGACCATGTGCCATCAGGCTTCATGCGGCGAGAATCCGCGGGCATCGACCCTTTGCGTCGGAGGCGAATGTGCAGAAATTCTCCGGCTTCGAGCTGTTCCGCCGCGCCTTTGGTGGCCACAAAAGTTGGCAGCCGCAATGGCGCACCCCCGAGCCCAAGCCCGAATATGATGTCGTCATCGTCGGCGCCGGCGGGCATGGCCTGGCCACGGCCTATTACCTCGCCAAGGAGCACGGCATCACCAATGTCGCGGTGATCGAGCGCGGCTGGCTGGGCGGCGGCAATACCGGGCGCAACACCACCATCGTGCGCTCCAACTATCTGTTCGACGAAAGCGCCGGGCTTTATGAGCACGCGGTGAAGCTGTGGGAGGGCCTCTCCCAGGACCTCAACTACAATGTGATGTATTCGGCGCGCGGTGTGCTGATGCTGGCGCACAATCATCACGACGAGATCAGCTTCAAGCGCCACGTCCACGCCAACCGGCTCAACGGCGTCGACAATGAATGGCTGACCGCCGAGCAGGTGAAGGAATTCTGCCCGCCGCTCAATATCAAGAGCATGCGCTACCCCATCATCGGCGGCGCGCTGCAGCGGCGCGGCGGCACCGCCCGGCACGATGCCGTGGCGTGGGGCTTCGCCCGCGCGGCGGATTCGCGCGGCGTCGATATCATCCAGAACTGCGAAGTCACCGGCATCCGGCGCGGCCCGTCGGGCGCGGTCGAGGGCGTGGAAACCTCGCGCGGCTTCATCCGGGCGAAAAAGGTCGGCGTCTCCGCCGCCGGCCATTCCAGCGTGGTGATGGCGATGGCGGGCGTGCGCATGCCGCTGGAAAGCTATCCCCTGCAGGCGCTGGTGTCGGAGCCGGTGAAGCCCGCCTTCCCCACGGTGGTGATGAGCAACACCATCCACGCCTATATCTCGCAGTCCGACAAGGGCGAGATGGTCATCGGCGCCGGCACCGACGCCTACACCTCCTATTCCCAGCGCGGCGCGCTGCACATCGCCTCGCACACGCTGGACGCCATCTGCGAACTGGTCCCGCAGTTCCGGCGCCTGCGCATGCTGCGCAATTGGGGTGGCATCGTCGACGTCACCCCGGACCGCTCGCCGATCATCGGCAAGACCCCGGTGCCGGGCCTCTATGTGAATTGCGGCTGGGGCACCGGCGGCTTCAAGGCGACGCCGGGCTCGGGCCATGTCTTCGCCCACACCATCGCGAAGGACGCCCCGCACCCCATCAACGCCCCCTTCACGCTGGAGCGCTTTCGCGATGGCTTCCTGATCGACGAAGCGGCCGCCGCCGCCGTCGCGCATTGAGGGGAGAGGGTCATGCACCGCTCCCGCAGTCCCATCCTTCGAGGCCCGGCGTGCCGCCGGGCGCCTCAGGATGACGTTCCTCCGTCCCGTCAGAACCCCGTCGTCCTGAGGTGCGAGCGCAGCGAGCCTCGAAGGATGGTCAAGCCGAACAACGTGGGAGCCCGCTGATGCTCATCATCAACTGCCCCTGGTGCGGCGCCCGGCCGGAAATCGAGTTCCGCTATGGCGGCGAGGCGCATATCGCCCGCCCGGCCGATCCCTCCACCCTCTCCGACCAGGAATGGGCGGATTTCCTCTATAACCGCACCAACCCCAAGGGCCTGCACGCCGAGCGCTGGCGCCACATCCATGGCTGCGGCCGCTACTTCAATGCCCTGCGCGACACGGTGAGCGATTTCTTCGTCGCCACCTACAAGGCCGGCGAAGCGCGCCCGGATATCGACGCCTCCAGCGGCGGGAACCCGTGACATGACCAACCGCTTCCGCACCGCCTCGGGCGGGCGCATCGACCGCGCCGCGCCGCTGTCCTTCCGCTTCGACGGCAAGACCTTCTCGGGCTATGCCGGCGACACGCTGGCCTCGGCGCTCATCGCCAATGGCGTCCACCTCGTCGGCCGCTCGTTCAAATATCACCGCCCGCGCGGCCTGCTCTCCGCCGGTTCGGACGAGCCGAACGCCCTGGTCAACGTCGCCCGCGATGCCGCCCGCGCGGCGCCGAACCTGCGCGCCACGCAGGTGGAGGTCTATGAGGGGCTGAAGGCGGAAAGCCAGAACCGCTGGCCCTCGCTGTCCTTCGACGCCGGCGCGGTCAACGATCTCGCCTCACCCTTCCTGCCCTCCGGCTTCTACTACAAGACCTTCATGTGGCCGGCCGGGGCGTGGAAGCGCTTCTATGAGCCGAAGATCCGCGCCATGGCGGGCCTGGGCGTGGCGCCCACCCTGCCGGACCCGGACCGCTACACCCAGAACCACCTGCATTGCGACGTGCTGGTGGTCGGCGCCGGCCCGGCCGGGCTTGCCGCCGCGCTCGCCGCCGCCGAGAGCGGCGCCCGCGTCGTGCTGTGCGACGAGCAGGCGGAACTGGGCGGCTCGCTGCTCAGCGAGACCGCCGCCACCATCGAGGGCCGTCCCGCCGCGCAATGGCTGGCGGCGACGCTGGCCACGCTGGCGGGCAAGGACAACGTCACCCTGCTGCCCCGCACCACCGCCTTCGGCTATTTCCCGCACAACCTCATCGCGCTGGCCGAGCGCGTCACCGAGCATCTCGCCGCCCCGGCCGCCGGCCTGCCGCGCGAGCGGCTGTGGCAGGTGCGCGCGAAGGAAGTCGTGCTCGCCACCGGCGCGCTGGAGCGCCCGCTGGTGTTCCCGGAAAACGACCGGCCCGGCGTGCTGCTGGCCGATTCCGCCCGCACCTACGCCAACCGCTACGGCGCCAAGGTCGGCGAGCGCGCGGTGATCTTCACCGCCTGCGATGCCGGCTACCGCGCCGCGCTGGAGCTCAAGGCCGCTGGCGTCGCCATCGTCGCCATCGCCGATCTGCGCACTGAGGTCTCGGGCGAACTCCCCGCCCGCGCGCTGGCTGCGGGCATCGACGTGCGCCCCTCCACCGTGCTCGTCGGCACCAAGGGCCGGCTGCGCGTGTCCTCGGCCCAACTGGCCAAGGTGAAGGGCGGGCAGGTCGGTCCCGCCGAGACCATCGCCTGCGACAGCGTGCTGATGTCCGGCGGTTTCACGCCGAGCGTGCATCTGTTCTCGCAGTCGCGCGGCAAGCTGGTCTGGGACGGTGCGGCCGGCGCCTATTTGCCCGGCACCTCGGTGGAGCGCGAGCGTTCCGCCGGCGCCTGTCGCGGCCTCAATGGCCTGCAGCGCGTGCTGGAAGACGGCTATGCCCAGGGCGAGGCCGCCGCCAGCGCGGCCGCGACCTTCAACTCCCCCGCGCGCGGGGCTACGCCGGCCCCGGCCACCGCTTCGCGCGCCATTCCGGCGCAGGCGGACGATCTCGGCACCGCCGGCTTCATCGGCGCCACCCCGCACGGGCGCAACCCGGCGCTGGCCAAGGCCTTCGTCGACTGGCAGAACGACGTCACGTCCAAGGACATCCTGCTCGCCACCCGCGAGGGCTTCCGCTCCATCGAGCATGTGAAGCGCTACACCACCACCGGCATGGCGACGGACCAGGGCAAGACCTCGAACATGAACACCCTCGGCATCGTGTCCGAGGCGCTCGACACCCCGGTGCCGCAGATCGGGCTCACCACCTTCCGCCCGCCCTTCACCCCCACCACCTTCGGCCTGTTCGCCGGAGCGGCGCGCGGCGACGTGTTCGATCCGCTGCGCAAGACCGCCATCCATGACTGGGCCGCCGCGCAGGGCGCCGTGTTCGAGGATGTCGGCAACTGGAAGCGCGCGCTGTACTTCCCGCGCGTCGGCGCCGGCGGGCGGCTGGAGGACATGCACGCCGCCGTCGCCCGCGAGTGCAAGGCGGTGCGCGCCTCGGTCGGCGTGTTCGACGCCTCCACCCTCGGCAAGATCGAGATCGTCGGCCCGGACGCCGCCGAGTTCATGAACCGCATGTACACCAACGCATGGGCCAAGCTGGAGCCCGGCCGGCTGCGCTACGGCGTCATGCTGCGCGAGGACGGCTTCGTGATGGATGACGGCGTCGTCGGCCGCATGTCGGCGGATCGCTTCCACGTCACCACCACGACAGGCGGCGCCCCGCGCGTGCTCGCCCATATGGAGGACTATCTCCAGACCGAGTGGCCGGACCTCGACGTGTGGCTGACCTCGACCACCGAGCAATGGTCGGTCATCGCCGTGCAGGGGCCGAAGGCCCGCGAGGTGATCGCCCCGCTAATCGAGGGCATCGACCTCTCCAAGGAGGCCTTCCCGCATATGAGCGTGCGCGAAGGCACCATCCTCGGCGTGCCCACGCGCCTGTTCAGCGTCTCCTTCACCGGCGAGCTCGGCTTCGAGATCAACGTGCCTTCCGCCTATGGTCGCGCGGTGTGGGAGGCGGTGTACGCTTCCGGCGAGCGCTTCGGCATCACGCCCTACGGCACCGAGACCATGCACGTGCTGCGCGCCGAGAAGGGCTACATCATCGTCGGCCAGGAGACGGACGGCACCGCGACGCCGGACGACGCCAATCTCGGCTGGGCGGTCGGCAAGGCCAAGAAGGACTTCGTGGGCAAGCGCTCGCTCGCCCGCGCGGCGATGAGCGCCCCGGACCGGCGGCAGCTGGTCGGGCTGAAGACCACCGACCCCTCGGTCGTGCTGGAGGAAGGCGCGCAGATCGTCGCCGACCCTTCCGCTCCGGTCCCCGTGCCGATGCTCGGCTTCGTCACCTCGTCCTATCACAGCGCCGTCCTCGGCCGCTCCATCGCGCTGGCGATGGTCAAGGGTGGGCGCGCCCGCATCGGCACCAAGCTGATGGTGCCGATGCCAACGCACGCCATCGAGGTCGAGGTGGTGGAGCCGGTGTTCTACGACCCCAAGGGAGACCGCCTCAATGGTTGAGAGCGCATCCATGCCCCCCGCCACGACCACGCCCCTGACGCCGGCCAGCCCGCTCGCCGCTCTCGCCGCTGCGTCGCGCGATGTCGCGGCGGTGAGACTTGTCGCGCTCGGCCCCGCCGCGCGTCTCGTGTTCCGGGGCCGCGCGGCGGCGATCGGCCCGGCCGGCGAAGCGTTCGGCGTGCCGCTGCCGCGCGACGCCTGCCGGTTCAACGCCGCCAACGGCCGCTTCGCCCTCTGGCTCGGCCCGGATGAGTGGATGCTGCTCGCCCCCGGCACGGAGGCGGCGCCGCTCTTCGGGGCGATCGAGGCCGCCACGACAGGCCTGCCGCACGCCCTCGTCGACGTTTCCGCGCGCAGCGTCGGCATTGAGGTGGCCGGCGAGAAGGCCGCCTTCGTGCTGAACCAGGGCAACCCGCTGGACCTCTCTCTGGCGGCGTTCCCGGTGGGCATGTGCACCCGCACGCTCTTCCACAAGGCGGAAATCGTGCTGGTCCGCCACGCTCCGGACGTGTTCCACGTCGATGTCTGGCGCTCCTTCGCGCCCTATGTGTGGGAACTGCTGGAAGACGCCCGCCGCGAGCTGGCCTGACTTTTGCCGATCAAACCCTAAAATTCGACACAGAACTCTCGACGTCATCCCGGACGGCCACAGGCCGATCCGGGATCGTTACCAGACGGAGAGCGATCCCGGCTCTCCGCTCCGCTCCGGCCGGGATGACGAAGCGGTTAAGCGTCCATGATCAGCGCGTTCGAGCTTTTCAAGATCGGCATCGGCCCGTCCTCCTCCCACACGGTGGGGCCGATGGTGGCGGCGGCGGGCTTTGCCGAGCGGCTCGCCACCGACGGCATGCTGGCGCGCACCGCCCGGGCGCAGGTGACGCTCTACGGCTCGCTGGCCTGGACCGGCAAGGGGCACGGCACCGACCGGGCGGTGATCCTCGGCCTTGCCGGCCAGCTGCCGCGCAGCATTGATCCCGACCGCGCCGATTCGCTGCTCGCCGGGGTGGCGGAAGACGGCCGCCTGCCGCTTGGCGGCACGCACGGCATCCGCTTCGATCCCGCCCGCGACATCGTGTTCGACAGCGTCGCCGCCACGCCGCGCCACCCCAACACCCTCGCCTTCCACGCCTTCGCCGCGGATGGCGAGCTTCTCGCCGAGGCGCGCTGGTGCTCCATCGGCGGCGGCTTCGTGGTGCCCGAGCACGAGGTCGGCCAGCCGGCGGCGCCGGAAGAGGTCGCCCTGCCCTACCCCTTCCGCAACGCCCGCGACATGCTGGCCTTCGCCGCGCGCGAGAAGCTCTCCATCGCCGAACTCGTCGCCGCCAATGAGCGCGCCCGCCGCCCCACAGCCGAAGTGGACGCGCATCTCGACGGCATCGTCGAAGCGATGATGTCCTGCATCGATCGCGGCCTCGCCACCTCGGGCGAGCTGCCCGGCGGCCTTCAGGTGAAGCGCCGCGCCAAGGCGATCCGCGACGCGCTCCTCGCCCGCAACGCGCCCACCCCGCACGAGATCATGGACTGGGTGAGCCTCTACGCCATCGCGGTGAACGAGGAGAACGCCGCCGGCGGGCGGGTGGTCACCGCGCCGACCAATGGCGCGGCCGGCGTCGTGCCGGCGACGCTGCGCTACTACCGCGACCATTGCCCGGGCGCCGACCGCGCCGGCCTGCATGTCTTCCTGCTCACCGCCACCGCCATCGGCGCGCTGTTCAAGATCAATGCCTCGATCTCCGGCGCCGAGGTCGGCTGCCAGGGCGAGGTCGGCGTCGCCTGCTCGATGGCGGCGGGCGGCCTCGCCGCCGCGCTGGGCGGCACGCCGCTGCAGGTGGAAAACGCCGCCGAAATCGGCATGGAGCATCATCTCGGCATGACCTGCGACCCCATTGGCGGGCTGGTTCAGGTGCCGTGCATCGAGCGCAACGCCTTCGGCGCCATCAGCGCGGTGAACGCCGCCTCGCTGGCCCTGCATGGCGACGGCACCCACATCGTCTCGCTCGACAAGGTGATCGTCACCATGCGCGAGACCGGCCGCGACATGGCTTCCAAATACAAGGAAACCTCGCTCGGCGGCCTCGCGGTCAACCTGCCGGAATGCTGAACCCGGGCCCCGCGCGCGCGAAACCTCAACCCGCTTGCACCCCGGGGCGGCATATTTGCTATGGTGCTGCCAGGAGCAGGCCATGAACCATCAGCGACCGAACTCCCTGACGATGACCAACCCGTCGCAAGCGGCGGCCGCGCCGGCGCTGAATGTCGGCTTCATCCTCGCCGACAATTTCACCCTGTCGGCCTTCTCGCTCATCGTCGACCAGCTGCGCCTCGCCGCCGATGATGGCGACCGCTCGCGCCCCATCCTCGCCCGCTGGCAGGTCATGTCGTCCCGCCCGGAGCCGATCCGCGCCAGCTGCGGCATCACCGTGGCGCCCTCCGGCCCGCTCACCGACCCCGCGAACTTCGCCTACATCATTGTCGTCGGCGGCCTGCTGCATGGCGGTCAGCAGCTCGATGAGGAGAGCATCGCCTATCTCAAGCGCGCCGCCCGCGCCGGCGTGCCGCTGGTCGGGGTGTGCACCGGCAGCTTCGTGCTGGCCCGCGCCGGGCTGATGACCGGGCGGCGCTGCTGCGTCTCCTGGTACCACTATCAGGATTTCATGGAGGAGTTTCCGCACCACACCCCGGTGGCGGACCGGCTCTATGTCATCGATGGCGACCGCATCACCTGTGCCGGCGGCGGCGGCGCGGCGGACCTCGCCACGGCGCTGGTGGAGAAGTTCCTCGGCCGCTCCATCGCCCAGAAAAGCCGCCATGTGCTGTTACTGGACCGCCAGCGCCCCGGCACCGAATCCCAGCCGCACCCGCCGATCGCCGACCTTGTGGCCGATGACCGCGTGCGCCGGGCGCTGCTGATGATGGAGCAGCACCTCGCCGACCCGCTGCCCATCGCCGATATTTCCCGCCGGCTGCAACTCTCCACCCGCCAGCTGGAGCGCCTGTTCCAAACCGTGATGGGCCAGCGGCCGGCGGAGTTCTACCGGCGCCTGCGGCTGCGCTATGCCCGCTTCCTGCTCGACACGACGGGCCGCTCGGTGACCGATATCGCGCTTGAGGCCGGCTTTTCCGACTGCGCGCATTTCTCCCGCCAGTTCAAGGCGCAGCACGGCTTCACCCCGTCCGACGCCCGTGCCCGCACGCCGGGCCCGGCGGCCCAGAGCGTCGCCGGCCACCGGCTGTTCGACTAGGGCGCGCGTCGGTCAGATGCCGGCGCCGGTTGGGCTGGCATTGCCCTTCATCAGGATCGGCCCGGTCGGGCGGCCGGTGGGCGAGCCGCCGGCCGGTTCCAGCGTCACCTCATAGAGCTGCTCGACGGCCGGGCGCGGCAGGCCCTCGACGCTCAGCTGCACATTGTCCATCGCCTCCAGCAGGCCCACCGACACCGGCCCGCGCGCGCGGTCCCACAAGGTCCACACCTGCAGCGACTTGCCGGCCGGCGCCTTGAGCGCGCTCAGCGCCAGAAGCTCGGTGCGGCCGTCGCGGAAGGCGTTCACCACCGCCGCCGGCTGGTTCTCATCGGAGAGCAGCACCGCCACCAGCACCGGCGCCTGGGCGGCCTGCCGCGCCAGATGCGCCGTGCCGAGGGCGAGCAGCACCAAGGCGGCGGAGGCCGCCAGCCCATAGCCGCGCCACAGCCCGAGGCTGTCCCACCAGTGCGCCATGCGCGAGGGGCGGGCCGCCGCCGGGCGGGGCTTGGGCGGCACGGCCGCCACCGGCCTGAGCGCCGCCTCGATGCGCGCCCACTGCGCCGGGTCGGGCGTCACCGGCGCGGCGGTGGCGTCGAGCTCGGCGAGCCGCGCCCGCCACAGATCGACCTGCACGACAAGGCCGGCATCGCGCTCCAGCCGCTCCTCGCACAGCCGCATTTCCTCGGGGTCGAGCAGGCCGAGCACATATTCGCTGGCCAGCCGGTCGCGCTCGTCGGCGCTCATGTCATGCACTCCCGCAGGATGAGCAGGCTGCGCCGGATCCATGCCTTCGCGGTGCCGAGCGGAACGCCGAGCCTTCCGGCCAACTCGCCATGGGTCAGACCGCGCATATAGGCGAGCAGGATCGCCTTGCGCCGCATCGGCTCCAGCCGGGCGAGGCAGCGCCGCAGCGCGCTCGCCTCGGACAGCGCCAGCACCATGGTCTCGGCGTCGGCCTCCTCGCTGGCGGGCTCGATCGCCTCGAAACTGTCGACCAGCTCCGTACGCTTTTCGCCGCGCAGCACGTTCAGCGCGGTGTTGCGCAGGATGGCGAACGCCCAGGAGGAAGGCTTGCCGCGCGCCGCGTCGAAGCTGTCTGCCTTCTCCCAGATGCGCAGGAAGGTGTCGTGCACCACCTCGTCGGCGAGGTCGCGACGGCGCAGCATGCGCAGGGCGACGCCGGTCATGCCAGGCGCCAGCTGCTCATAGATCCGGTGCAGCCCGGCGCGCTCGCCGCGCGCGCAGCCGCGCAGCGCCTCCGCAAGCTCATCATCGGCAGCGCCATAGGCGGTCGGCAGCAGGGTCGTCATCGGGCGGCTCCCGCAAAGTAAGGCTTGTTACTCTTACGCCGCAGCTGCGGTTTCGGATGCAATCACCCGAGATTTTTTCGCCTCCTGCTGCATCCGCCGGCCGATCTCGCGTGTAGCCGCTTCGTCAAGCCGACACGGGATCGGCACGAAACGGAGTACGCCCCATGAAAAGCTCGATGATCGCCCTCACCTTCAGCGCCGTCACCTTCACCGGCCTCGCCCTCGCCTCCACCGGAGCGCAGGCCCAGAACGTCGCCGCCCTGATGGATGGCAACATGATCGCCATCGTCGACGTCAAGGCCGCCAAGGTCGGCACGCCGATGAAGATCGCCGGCGAAGGCAAGCTCGTCGGCATCGATGTGCGCCCCGCCGACGGCATGCTCTACGGCCTGTTCGCCGACGGCACCGTCGTCACCATCGACCCGATGAGCGGCAAGGCCACCAAGAAGTCCACGCTCGACACCATGCTGCCGGCCGGCTCCATGGCCACTGTCGACTTCAACCCGGTCGCGGATCGCCTGCGCGTCATCGGCAGCGACGGCACCAATCTTCGCGCCAATGTCGACGACGGCAAGGTGACGACCGATGGCGCGCTGAAATATGCCGAGGGGGACATGCACAAGGGCAAGGCCTCGAAGGTCGTCGCCGGCGCCTACACCAATTCGATGAAGGGCGCCAAGGAGACCGCGCTCTACGACATCGACGCCACCGCCGGCACGCTCGTGAAGCAGGCCCCGCCCAATGACGGCGTGCTCAACTCCGTCGGCAAGCTCGGCGTCACCGGCGACAGCTTCGCCTTCGACATCGTCGCCAGCGCGCCCGGCACCAATGCGGCCTGGCTGATGGCCGGCGACACGCTCTATTCGGTCGATCTCGCCACCGGCAAGGCCACCGCTGCGGCCAAGATCGCCGGCGTCTCGGGCAAGGTGCACGACATCGCCATCCTGCCCGCCATGTGAGCGCCGACGCCATCTGAGCCATCACAGGGGACGGCGCGCCCGCGTGCCGTCCCTTCTCTTTCTCCCCCCGTCGCGGGGAATGTCGCTTCCAGCAAACCTCCTGTCGCATTGGAGAAAGTCGCAAGCGCGCTTCCGTCGAACAATTCCAGACGACGCGACAAGCGGGCCCGGGACCCGCGCGAGGGAGAACAGACCATGCTGGATTCCACCTCCACCCCGCTGAAGGCGCTGCTGCGCCGCCGCAAGCCGGGCTACAGCCTTGAAGCGCCGTTCTACATCAGCCCCGAGATCTTCGAGGCCGACATGGACGTGATCTTCGGCCATCACTGGATCTTCGTCGGCGTCGACCCCGATGTCCCCGAGCCGGGCGACGCCATGACCCTGAACATCGGCAAGGCCAGCATTTTCCTGGTGCGCGACGACGACATGAACGTGCGCGCCTTCCACAATGTCTGCCGTCACCGCGGCGCGCCGATCGTCCACGACTACAAGACCACGGTCGGCAACCTCGTCTGCCGCTACCATTCCTGGACCTATGGCCTCGACGGCAAGCTGCTCGCCGCCTCTCATATGGGCGACAATTTCGATCCGTCCTGCCATGGCCTGAAGCCGGTGCATGTGCGCTCGCTGGAAGGTCTCCTCTTCATCTGCCTGTCGGACGAGCCGCCGGCCGATTTCGACGTGATGGCGGCGAAGATGGCGCCCTATCTTGCCCCGCACGACCTGAAGAACGCCAAGGTCGCCTTCGAGAAGGACATCATCGAGCCGGGCAACTGGAAGCTCACCATGGAGAACAACCGCGAGTGCTATCACTGCGCGGGCAACCATCCCGAGCTCACCGTGCCGCTCTTCGCCTATGGCTTCGGCTTCGCGCCCGAGGAGCTCGACGAGCACGAGCGCAAGGAAGCCGAGGATTACGACAAGCTGCTGAAGGCGAGCCATCGCGAATGGGAGAGCTGTGGCTTTCCCTCCACCATGATGGAGCATCTCGACGACATGGCGACCGGCTTCCGCACCGAGCGCCTGCCGCTGGCGGGCGACGGCGAGAGCCACACCAACGACACCAGGGCGGCGTGCAAGAAGCTGCTCGGCACGATCAACGATCCCCGCCACGGCGCGCTGCATTTCTGGACCCAGCCGAACTCCTGGCACCACTTCATGTCCGACCATGCGGTGGTGTTCTCGGTGCTGCCGCTCGACGCCGAGCGCTCGCTGCTGCGCACCAAGTGGCTGGTGCACAAGGACGCGGTCGAGGGCGTGGATTACGACCTCGAAAACCTCGTCGGCGTGTGGGACGCCACCAACGATCAGGATTCCACGCTGGTCGGCTACTGCCAGGACGGCGCCCGCAGCCCGGCCTACGAGCCCGGCCCCTACTCCCCGCACACCGAGATGCTCGTGGACAAGTTCTGCAACTGGTACATCAACCGCATGAGCGCGCATCTGGGACGCTGAGGGCGGAGGCGGGGTCACCCCCCGTCCCGGCTCGGTTCGTCATCCCGGCCGAGCGAAGCGAGAGCCGGGATCGCTCCCCAATTTTCCGGCGATCCCGGATCGGCCGTGTCGTGGCTTCGAGCCCGGCAAGACCGTCATCCTGAGGTGCCGCCGCAGGCGGCCTCGACGGATGCCGACAGAAAACCCCCTTGGGACGAGCATCCTTCGAGGCTCGCTTCGCTCGCACCTCAGGATGAGGTCGCATCAGGACAATCGACCATGGACGCCGCCACCCCCACCGTCCTGCCCGACCCCGCCGCGCTGCGCCTCACCGGCGCGCTGGCGGAGTGGAACCCGGAAGCCGACGACGCGCTCATCGTCCTCGCCATTCGCGAGGAGACGGCGGACGTGAAAACCTTCGTGCTGGCGCCGAGGGACCCGTGCGTGTTTCGCTATCTGCCCGGCCAGTTCCTCACGCTGGAGCTGGAGATCGGCGGCGAGAGCGTCAACCGCTGCTACACCATCGCCTCCGCGCCGACGCGTCCGCACACCATCGCCATCACGGTGAAGCGCGTGCCGGGCGGCCCGGTGTCGAACCATCTGCACGACAATGTCACGGTCGGCTCGGTGCTGCGCGCGGTAGGGCCGATGGGGGAGTTCTCGTGCTTCGCGCAGGGCACGCCGGCACCGGCGCCGACATATCTGTTCCTGTCGGGCGGCAGCGGCATCACCCCGCTCATGTCGATGGCCCGCACCTTTCACGATCTCGGCGCGCCGCGCGACATCGTCTTCGTCCACGCCGCCCGCTCGCCGGCCGACATCATCTTCCGCGACGAGCTGGAGCTGATGGCGCGCAACCAGCCCGGCCTGTTCCGCTTCGCCCCGGTATGCGAGGCGGACAGCGTGCGCGCGCCGTGGCACGGCCTGCGCGGCCGGGTCAGCCTCGGCGTGCTCGAACATGTCGCGCCCGATTTTCGCCAGCGCGAAATCTTCGTCTGCGGCCCGGCGCCGTTCATGAAGGCGGTGCGGGAAATGCTGAAGGGCGCGGGCTACGACATGTCCCGCCATCATGAGGAGAGCTTCGACTTCGCCGAGCTGGCCAAAGCCGAGCCCGAAATCGCCGCCGAGGTGGTCTCCGCCGAGTTGCTGCAGGCGATTCCCGAGGCGCTGGAAGCGCCTGTCGTCACCTACACCATCGAATTCGCCAAGCAGAAGCGCTCCATCGAGTGCCGCTCGGACATGTTCGTGCTGGACGCGGCGCGCCGCGCCGGGGTGCGCCTGCCCTCCTCCTGTTCGAAGGGGCTGTGCGGCACCTGCAAGTCGAAGCTGGTCTCCGGCACCGTCGAGATGAAGCATGGCGGCGGCATCCGCCAGCGCGAAATCGACGCCGGCATGGCGCTGCTCTGCTGCTCGAAGCCGACGAGCGACCTCGTGGTGGATCGCTGAAAGGACGCACCCCACGTCATCCCGGAAGGGCCGCAGGCCCTGTCCGGGATCGCCTGGGAGTGTTAGCGAAGTTGGCGAACGATCCCGGCTCGAAGCCTCCGGCTCCGTCCGGGATGACGGCCTCCCGAAACCTCAGCGCCAGAGGTCGAGCGCGCCGTTCACCGCCTGCTTCATGCCGTCATAGGCACGCGTGGTGCCCTCGACGATCTCCGTCGCGGTCGGGATCGGCGGCAGGCCAAGGAAGCCCTCCTCCTTTTCCGTTGCCCGGGCGACAACCGGCGCCGGCGGCACGATGCCCGTGCCGGCGGACGCCAGGTCGAGCGGCTGCGCCGGCGTAGCGGAGGTTTCGGGCGGCATCTGCTGGGCGCCGACCACCACGGGATAGGAGGTGTGCGTCACCATCGGGTCGCGGCTGTCGCAGCGGGCGCCGCACTGGTCGAAGCGCTCCACCCCCGCCGGCAGCGAGGCCGCCGTGATATCGCTGGAAAGCGGGGCTTCAGCGGTGGCCGAAACGCTCGCAAGCCGCGGCGCGGCCGAGGGCGCTTTCGCCGTCTTGTGCGTCGGCTTGTAGACCGCATTGGGCTCGATCGCGCGGATCATGGTGGGAATGTCGAGCCGGTCGCTCTTCTCGGTCGGCTCCTCCGCGAGATCGGGCGGCAGCGCCACCAGCCGGGCGAGCGTCTTCACGCTCTCCTGCGCCTGCCGCGCCCCGGCCTCGTCGGCCTTGCCGCGCGCATAGCCATTGCCCTCGGCGATGACATAGGTGCCGGCGGCGATAGCGAGCGCGAAGCCCACCGGCAGCATGATACGGCCGGGCAGCCAGGACTGGAAGGTGGAGCGCGAGCCCGTGATGAAACGCATGGAAAGAATCCCCCGGTTGTCGAGGCTCATTTCCCCCTGCATTGGCGACCATTTTGCGGCATGATTGGCGCGCCCTGGTGACCAAGCAGGGGTAATCCTGCGCGCCCTTCTCCGAACATGATCCGCCGCAACATTCGGCAAACATCCCCCGGGTGCCTCTGACGTGCTCGACCCCGCCTCGCTGTCGCATATCGGCTTCCTGACCCTGCCGAACCATTCGATGATCGCCTGCGCCAACGCGCTGGAAGCGCTGCGCATGGCCAATTACGTGGCCGAGGGCGATCTCTATTCCTGGCGCATCGTCACGCCCGACGGCACGCCGGCCGTCGCCAGCAACGGCCTCACCCTCTCGCCGACCCACGCCCTGCCCGAGGCCGGGCCGTTCGATCTGCTGCTGGTCTGCGGCGGCATCGATGTGCGCCACGCCGCCACGCCCGCCGTCGCCGACACGCTGCGCCGCCTCGGCCGGCGCGGCGTCGCGCTCGGCGCGCTGTGCACCGGCAGCTTCGTGCTGGCCGAGGCTGGGCTGCTCGATTTCTACCGCTGCGCCGTCCACTGGGAGAATCTCCCCGCCATCCGCGAGGAATTCCCGCAGATCGACTTTGTCGAGGAAGCCTTCGTCATCGACCGCGACCGGCTCACCTGCACCGGTGGCGTGGCGCCGCTGGAAATGATGCTGACGCTGATCGAGGCGAAGGGCGGCCGGGCACTGGCGGACAAGGTGTCCGAGCAGTTCATTGTCGACCGCGCCCCGCGCCGGGCGGAAAAGGTCGCGGCCCGCCCGCGCCCGCTGCTGCCGGACCCGACGCTGGCCCGCGCGGTGCGGCTGATGGAGGCGGCCATCGAGCAGCCGCTCGGCGTCTCAGGCATCGCCAATCGGCTCGGCGTTTCCGCCCGCCAGCTGGAGCGGCTTTTCCAGCGCCATCTCGGCGTCGCCCCGGCCGCCTATCAGCTGCGCCTGCGGCTGGAGCGGGCGCGCGAATTGCTGCGACTGTCGCCGCTGCCGGTCACCGATGTCGGCCTCGCCTGCGGCTTCCAGTCGGCGGCGCATTTCTCCACCGCCTATGCCCGCCATTTCGGGCGCCCGCCCAGCCGCGAGCGGCGCGAGGCGCTGCCGCCGCCCCCGGCCCGACCGGGGAACTGAAGGCGCCGCAGGCGGCGCTATGGTGCGGCCCGGTTCGTGGTATAAATTGCACAGGGCAAATCGCCCCAAGCCGAGGAACGCGGAAACCTGCCGCGCACCGCCCATGAATGCGCCGATGAATGCGCCCGTGAACCCGACCGGCTATCGCAGGCTGGCCGCCCGCTACAGCGACCTGACGTCCGGCATGCTGGCGCCCGAGCGCACGCCATTGTCCGACGCCCGGCTCGGCCTGCCCATGACCTTCGTTGCCGGCGCGACCAATGCCGGCGGCCTGCTCGCGGTCGGCCAGTACACCTCGCACATGTCGGGCATCATCTCCTCGGCGGCCGACCATGCAGTGGTCGGCGCCATGGACCTCGTCCTCGCCGGCTTCGGTGCGCTGGTCGCCTTTGTGCTCGGCGCCGCCATATCGGCCGTTCTCGTCAATTGGGGCCGGCTGCATGTCGCCGGGCGGGAATATTCGCTGCCCCTGACGCTGGAGGCCTTCCTGCTGCTCGCCTTCGCCGCGATCGGCCCCTTCACCCGTCAGTCCGGCTTCATGCTGGGCCTCGCCGTGGCGGTGCTGTGCTTCATCATGGGCCTGCAGAACGCCACCGTGACCAAGATGTCGGGCGCCAAGATCCGCACCACGCACATGACCGGCATCGTCACCGATATCGGCATCGAGCTC
Source organism: Ancylobacter sp. (assembly GCF_965279025.1). Lineage (NCBI taxonomy): Bacteria > Pseudomonadati > Pseudomonadota > Alphaproteobacteria > Hyphomicrobiales > Xanthobacteraceae > Ancylobacter > Ancylobacter sp. Next base: position 351,141 of record NZ_OZ257132.1, read on the forward strand.
GGCAAGCTGTTCTATTCCAACCGGAGGCGGCGCGCTGCCGGCGGGCCGCTGGTGCTGGCCGACCGCGAGAAGCTGAGGCTGCTGGCCTATTTCCTCGCCGCCTTCTTCGGCGGCGGCGTGGTCGGCGCGGTCGGCTTCAACTATGCCGGATTCGTCTTCGCGGTGCCGCTGGCGCTGCTGGTGTTCGCGCTTGCGGGCCCGTCGGCGCTGCGCATTCTGCTGCGGTGAGGGCGTCGGTCGCAACGCTACCGGCGCGATGGCGCAAATCTTCTGTCCGGCATAGGCGCATGCGACCTATCGTGTCAGCATCGGGTTTCGAATGCGTAGGCGAAGGAGCGCGCCGACCATCATGATCGCCAATGCCGAGGCACTCCTCAAACCCTTGACGATCAAGGGCCTCACCATCCGCAACCGGGTGATGTCGACCTCGCACGCGCCGGGCTACGGCAAGGACGGCAAGCCACAAGAGCGCTACCAGCTCTACCACATGGAAAAGGCCAAGGGCGGCATCGGGCTGACCATGTTCGGCGGCTCGTCCTCCGTGGCCATCGACAGCCCCGCCGCGCCGTGGAACCAGATCTCGGTCACCGACGACAGCGTCATCCCCTATTTCCAGCAATTCGCCGAGCGCGTGCACGCCCACGGCGCCAAGCTGATGATCCAGCTCACCCATATGGGCCGGCGCACCAAATGGGACACCGAGAACTGGCTGCCGACAATCTCCGCCTCGGTGCGGCGCGAGCCGGCCTCGCGCACCGTGCCGCGCGCCATGGACAAGAACGACATCCGCCGCGTGGTGAAGGCCTTCGCCGACGCCGCCCGCCGCTGCAAGGAAGGCGGGCTCGACGGCTGCGAGATTTCCGCCGCCCACGGCCATCTGGTCGACCAGTTCTGGAGCCCCTCGGTCAACCAGCGCACGGATGAGTATGGCGGCAGCCTCGAAAACCGCATGCGCTTCGGCAAGGAAGTGCTCACCGCCATGCGCGAGGCCACCGGCGACGACTATGTCATCGGCATGCGCATGTCCGGCGACGAGTTGATCGCCGACGGCCTCAGCCATGAGGATTGCGTCGCCATCGCCTCGGAATATGCGAAGCTCGGCCTTGTCGATTTCCTCAACGTCGTCGGCGGGCAGGCGCGGGACGAGATGGCCCACGCCGTCTCCCTGCCCAACATGTCCTTCCCCGTCGCGCCCTTCCTCTATCTGCCCAGTGCCATCAAGCGCGAGGTGGACGTGCCGATCTTCCACGCCCAGCGCGTAACGGATCTCGCCACCGGCGCCCGCGCCGTCGCCGAGGGCCATGTCGACATGATCGCCATGACCCGCGCCCACATCGCCGATCCGCACCTCGTCAAGAAGCTGATGGAAGGCCGCGACGACGATATCCGCCAATGCGTCGGCGCCGGCTACTGCATCGACCGCATCTATGTCGGCGGCGACGCGCTGTGCATCCAGAACGCGGCGACGGGGCGCGAGGCCACCATGCCGCACGTCATCGCCAGGGCGGAAGTGGCGCGCAAGGTGGTGGTCGTCGGCGCCGGCCCGGCCGGGCTGGAAGCCGCCCGCGTCTGCGCCGAGCGTGGCCACAGCGTGGTGCTGTTCGAGAAGGAGCCGGTGGTCGGCGGGCAGGTCAACATCGCGGCGAAAGCCACCTGGCGCGAGGCGCTGTCGGGCATTCCGCGCTGGCTGCACGCGCAGGTCGCCAAGAAGGGCGTCGAGCTGCGCCTCGGCCGCGCGGCGACGGCTGAGGACATCGCCGCCGAGGCGCCGGACGTGGTCATCATGGCCACCGGCGGCGTGCCCAATCTCGGCCACGCCAAGGGCCACGAGCACGCCGTCTCGACCTGGGACATCCTCACCGGCAAGGTCGAGCCCACCGGCTCGGTGCTGCTGTTCGACGAGATCGGCGGCCACAACGCCGCCTCCACCGCCGAGGCGCTGGCGAAAAAGGGCTGCTTGGTCGAGATGGTGACGCACGACGTGCAGATCGCCCAGGAGGTCGGCACCACCAACAAGCCGGTGCATCTGCGCGAGCTCTACAAGCTCGGCGTGGTCATGACGCCGAACACGGAGCTGATCGAGATCTACCCGGAAGGCAACCGCCTCATCGCCGCCCTGCGCAACACCATGACCGACGCCGAGGAAGAGCGGGTGGTCGACCGCGTCGTCGTCGATTACGGCACGCTCCCGGTGGACAGCCTGTTCGAGGCTTTGCGCAACGCCTCCGTCAATGAGGGCGAGACCGACCTCGACGCGCTCATCGAAGGCCGCCCGCAGCGCTGGAGCGGCCAGCCCGGCTTCGCGCTCTATCGCGTCGGCGACGCCTGGACCGGCCGCAACATCCACGCCGCGCTCTACGATTCGCTCCGGCTCTGCAAGGATCTGTGAGGGTCCATGCGCACGCCTTTCCCCGTGGAGGGACGTCATCCCGGCCGGAGCCCAAAGGGCGTAGAGCCGGGATCGCACGCAGGAAGGGCATCTGTCGGCACGCGATCCCGGCTCGGCCTGCGGCCGTCCGGAATGACGGAGCCTGCGTGCCGCGAACGGAATTCCCGCTCTAACACCGTCATCCCCGGACTTGACCCGGGGATCTACGACTTTGCCGCTGACGCGCAGGCGTGGATGACCGGGCCAAGCCCGGTCTTGACGGCGTTCGCCCGGCAGCGGCGCGCTGGCCCCTCACCCCACCCTCTCCCCGGCGGGGAGAAGCCCTTGGTGCGCCGTCTCCCCTTCCACCTCTCCCCGTCGGGGAGAGGTCGGCCCGCAGGGTCGGGTGAGGGGCCGCGCCGCCCCCGCGAGGCCCGCCCATGACTGACGTGGCCCTTCTCCTCTCCCTCACCGTCCTCGCCATGGTGCTCCTCGCCGGCGCGCTGGCGGTGCGGCGCGCGCGGCTGTGGCACATCGGCCGCGCGGCTGAGGTCGACTGGGTCGCCGGCCTCCTCGCTTTGCCGAAGCGCTACCTTGTCGATGTTCACCATGTCGTCGGGCGCGACCCGTATGCCGCGCGCATGCATGCGCTGGCCGCCGGCGGGCTGCTGGGCGGATCAGGGCTGGCGCTGCTCGGCCTCGTCCCGGCGCTGGGGGGCGCGCGGCCGTTCTGGTGGCTCACCGCGCTGGCCTTCGCCGCGGCCTTTGCCGGCGGGGCGATGGTCGGGCGACGGCGCTACCCGAAAAGACCGGCGCGGCTTTCGGGCGGGCGGTTCCAGATCCTGCCCTTCCTGCTGGCCGCCTATACCGGCGGCGGCCTCCTCGTCGCGCTGGACGCGTCCCTCGGCGGCGCCCTCCACCCGCTCGGCTGGGCTGGCCTTGCGCTGGCGGCGGGCGGCGGCCTCGGCCTCGCCCTGCAGATCGACCGTGGCCCGATGCGCCATGCCTTCGCCGGCGCCGCCCATCTTGTCGCCCATCCCCGCCCCGGCCGCTTTCAGGGCGAGCGCGCCACTGCCCTCGCCCCGCTGGACCTCGACGCCCCGCGCCTCGGCGTGGCCATGCCGGAGGATTTCGCCTTCAACCGGCTGATCGGCTTCGACGCCTGCATCCAGTGCGGGCGCTGCGAGGTCGCCTGCCCCGCCTTCGCCGCCGGCCAGCCGCTCAATCCCAAGCGCCTGATCCAGGACCTCGCCGCCGCCCTCCAGCCCCACGCCACCAACGGCGCTTACGCCGGCAGCCCCTATCCGAACGCCCGTCCCGTGGCCGGGATCGGCGGGCCGGGCCTGCCGATCGTCGGCGAGGGCGCGATGATCCACCCGGACACGCTGTGGTCCTGCACCACCTGCCGCGCCTGCGTCGAGGAATGCCCGATGATGATCGAGCATGTCGACGCCATCATCGACCTGCGCCGCTACCAGACTTTGGAGCTCGGCGCCGTGCCGCCCAAGGCCGCGCCGCCGCTGATGGAAACGCGCTATGCCGACGAGCCCGGCGGGCGCCCGCTCAAGGCCCGCACCGATTTTGCCGCCGGCCTCACTTTGCCGCTGATCGCGCAGAGGGGCGAGGCGGAGATCCTGCTCTGGCTCGGCGAGGGGGCCTACGAGCTGCGCTATGGCCGCACCCTGCGCGCGCTCGTCACCCTGCTGCAGAAGGCCGGCGTCGATTTCGCCGTGCTCGGCGAGGAGGAAAGCGATTGCGGCGACCTCGCTCGCCGGCTGGGCGACGAAGTGGGCTTCCAGCGCCTCGCCCGCGCCAACGTCGCCATCCTCGCGCGCTATCGGTTCGGCCGCATCCTCACCGCCGATCCGCACGCGCTGCACGCCTTGCGCAACGAGTACAAGGAGTTCGGCGGCGCCTATGAGGTCGTCCACCACACCGCCTTTCTCGACGAGCTGGTGGCGGCGGGACGGCTCGACCTCGGCACGCTGGACGCCGCGCGCATCACCTATCACGACCCCTGCTATCTCGGCCGCTACAATGGCGAGGTCGACGCCCCGCGCCGCCTGCTCGACCGGCTCGGCATCGAGCGGCGGGAGATGGAGCGCTCCGGCAAGCGCTCCATGTGCTGCGGCGGCGGCGGCGGCGCGCCGGTATCCGACATCGAGGGCGAGCGGCGCATTCCCGATATCAGGATGGAACAGGCGATGGCGACCGGCGCCGGCATCGTGGCGGTGGCCTGCCCGCAATGCTCGGCCATGCTGGAAGGCGTCGCCGGCGAGCGGCCGCAGGTGCATGACATCGCCGAGCTGGTGCTAATGGCGGCGGAGCGCGCTGTCCCGTCCCGCCCGGCGGAGGCGCTCGCATGAGCCGTCCGCGCAAGGACCCGCGCACCGCCCGCGCCGCCCATCGCGTGGCCGGCGGCATCCGCCCGCGCTTCGATCTCGCCTCCACCGCCCCGCTGGCCGGCCGCCTGCGCCGCGACCCGCGCGCCGAAGAGCGGCTCGCTCTTGTTCCCGGCGCGCTGCGCCGCCGGCTGGACCGCGCCCAGCGCATCGCCGTCGCCCTGGCAGCGCCTGTACCAGCGGCGCCGGTGGAGACCGCGCCGACGCTTCGCGTCATCGCCGATCCCGCCTTTCTGGTCGCCGTGGTGCCGGACGCGCCGGGCGGACGCCTTTCCGCCCATGACCGCCAGCTCTTCGGCGCGGCGCGGCTGCTGGCGGATGCCGGCGGCGGCGCCGTGATTGCGCTTGTCGAGCAGCCCGGCGACGAACTCGCCATGGCGGGGGCCGACCGCGTGCTGGCCCTTCCCGTCGCCGGCTACGATCCCGAGGCGAAGGCGCTGGCGCTCGGTGCCGCGCTCGCCGCGCTGGACCTGCGCCACGTGCTGTTCCCGGAAACCGCCGATGGCGGCGACCTCGCCCGCCGTCTCGCCGCGCTGGCGGGCGAGGCTTTCTTCGCCGCCGCCGAAAGCCTTTCGCCCAAGACGGTGTCCCGCGCCGCCGGTGGCCGGCGCGTCGAGCAGCGCCGTGCGCCGCCGCGCCTCATCAGCCTCGCGCAAGACGCCATTGCGCCGCATGCGGGGATGCTGCACGAGGCGCTGCCAGTGGCGTTCGCCTTTCCCGAACCGTCCGGCGGCGCCATTCTGTCCGCCCGCTTCATCCCCGCCGACCCCGCCAAGGTGGCGCTGGCGGAAGCTGATTTCGTGGTCTCCGCCGGCAATGGCGTCAGCGATTTTGAGGCCTTCCGCGCGCTGGTCGCGGCGCTGAACGCCACGCCCGGTGCCAGCCGCATGCTGTGCGACGCCGGGCTGATGCCGCGCAGCGCGCAGGTCGGCGCCTCCGGCACGGTGCTCGACGCGCGCGGCTATTTCGCCCTCGGCATCGCCGGCGCCCCCCAGCATCTGCAGGGCGTGGCGAAGTGCGAGCACGTCATCGCCGTCAACACCGACCTCCACGCCGCGATGATCGAGCGCGCCAGCCTCGCCGTGGTGGCGGATGCGCAGAAGGTGATGCCGGCGCTGCTGAAGCTGCTGCAAGACGAAGCACGGCACCGGGAGCTACAGCCATGAGGATCGCGATTCTGCTCTCTTCCGGCCGGCACCCGGTCTCCGCCCGCCCGGCGCCCGTGACGGTGGAGCTTCAGGCACTTCGCCTCGCCATCGATCTCGGCGGCGGGGTCACGGGCCTGCATGCCGGCCCGGATATCGGCCCGCTGCGCGACGTGCTCGGCCACGGGCTGGAGCACCTCGTCCATCTGCGCACGGACGACGCAGCGGACCCGACGCCCGGGCTCGCCGCCGCGCTGTCGGAAGGAGCCTATGATCTCGTCCTTGCCGGCCGCGCCGGACAGGGCGGCGAGGATTCCGGCCTGCTGCCCTACACGCTGGCGCGCGCGCTCGGCCTGCCCCTCATCGCCGATGCCGCCGCGCTCGAGCCGGGCGTGGAGCCCGGCACCCTCGTCGTCGAGCAGGCGCTGGCGCGCGGGGCGCGGCGCCGGCTAATCATCCGCCTGCCGGCGATCGTCACCGTCCACCCCGCCGCCCCGCCGCCGCTTCCCTTCGCCTTCGCCGCCATGCGGCGCGGGCGGACCGAAACACGTGCCGGCCTGCCCTCCACGCCCGCGCCCTGCGACATCGAGCAGCGGCCCTACCGCCCGCGCCCGAAGCTCATCGCCCGCGCCGCGCCCGGTGCCACCGCTGCCGAGCGGCTGAAGGCCGCGACCGAATCCGCCAGCGGCGGCGGGCGCCTGCTGGTCGATCCGCCGCCGGATGAGGCGGCACGCGAGATCCTCCAGCATCTGCGCACGCTCGGCCTCATCCCGGCGCGCTGACGGCTGGAAATCCGGCCCGGAAGCGAAGTGCGTCATCGCTGCGGCTTTATGCCGGCCCGGCGCAACGCGGCCTGTGCCGACCCCACCTTGAAATACCTTTTCAGACGGAGTACCAACATCTTTTAGATGGTGCATGACGTTGGGTCACTTTCGGACCCCACGGCCGTGCGCGAGAGGCGCGCGCCGCGACGCGAGCCGGTGGCCGATCCTTCACTCGGTCGTCATCAACGCGTGCTTTTGCTGTTTCTCACTCCGGAAACCGACACGAACGACAATGGCACTCTGGGACAACAGCGCTCCGCCGGCCGCGTTCAGGCGGTTTTTGTGTCCGATGATTGCTGCCGTTTGTCTGACTGTGGCCGTCTCGGGCCTGTTCTATCTGGTCTCCGGCATCGACCTCGCCGTCGCGCATCTGTTCTTCGAGCCCGGGAGCGGCTTTCCCGCCTCCCGCATCGAGGCGCTCAACAGCTTCCGCACCTTTGCGTCCAACGTGTCGCTGACGCTCCCCCTGGTTCTGGTGGTGACGCTGGCGCTGAAGCTGGCCTATCCCTCCAAGCCGAGCCTGTTGCCGCCGCGCCTGTCGCTGTTCTTCATCGCCCTCTTCCTCGCCGGCCCCGCCTTGCTGGTGAACGGCATATTGAAGCCGTTCTGGGGACGGCCGCGGCCGATCAACGTGGTCGATTTCGGCGGGCCTTGGGTCTTCGAGAAGCCCTGGGTGATCGGCATGCAGGGTCTGGGCAACCATTCCTTCTCCTCGGGCGAGGCCGCCACCACCGCCTGCCTGCTGCCGCTCATCCTCTTTGTCCCGCGTGAATGGCGCTGGCAGATCGGCGCCCCGCTGGCCATCTTCGTGGCGGCGGTGAGCCTGAACCGCATCGCCTTCGGCGCGCATTTTCTCTCCGACGTCGTCATATCCATCGGGCTGATGCTGGTGCTGGCCGCCGTGCTGCGGCACCTGTTCTTCGTCCGCTACCGCGAGGTCCTGTCGGACGCCGCGCTGGAAGAGCGCCTGACCGCCCTCGGCCTGCGGATGGCCGACGACCGCGCCGCCTTCGGCCGCCGCCTCGGTGAGAGCTTCGCCCGCGTGCGTGACGCCATCTCCCGCCGGGGCGCCGCGCCGCGCGCTGCCGGCGAGCCGTCATTGACGGACCTCGCCGACGCTGCGGACAGGCCGTCAAGCCCGTCGTCCAGCGCTTCGCCCGGCGGCGCGGCCGTCGCTCTCGGCCATGCGGCGCCGAACGGGTCGTAGGCCGTCTGATTGCCCCTAGCGCTGCGCGCTCGCCCAGTTCGGCGCGACATAGACCGGCGCATTGGACGGCGCCAGCAGCGGCCGACCCAGAATATGGTCGGCGGCCTTCTCCGCCATCATGATCGTCGGCGCGTTGAGATTGGCGTTGGTGATGGAGGGCATGGCGGAGGAATCCACCACCCGCAGCCCTTCGACGCCGATCACCCGCATCTGCGGGTCGAGCACCGCCAGCGGATCGGACGGCGCACCCATCCGGCAGGTGCAGGAAGGGTGATAGGCACTCTCCGCCTTCTCCTCGACGAAGGCGTCGATCGCTTCGTCGCTCACCACGTCCGATCCCGGCTGGATTTCCCTCCCGCGATAGGGCGCGAACGCCTCCTGCGCGAAGATCTCGCGCGTGAGCCGTACCGCCGCGCGAAACTCCACCCGGTCGTCGGGATGGGTGAGATAGTTGAACTGGATGCGCGGCGCCGCCAGCGGGTCGGCGGAGGCCAGCCGCACCCAGCCCCGGCTCTTCGCGCGCATCGGCCCGACATGCGCCTGGTAGCCATGTTCGCTCGCCAGTCCCTGCCCGTCATAGGTCACGGCCAGCGGCAGGAAATGATACTGGATGTCCGGCGAGGCAATGCCGGCGCGCGAGCGGATGAAGCCGCACACCTCGAAATGATTGGTGGCGCCCAGCCCATCCTTGCGCAGCAGCCAGCGCGCGCCGATAAGCCCGCGCGCCACCAGGCCCATCTTGGAATAGAGCGTGATCGGCTGCGTGCAGGCCTGCTGGAAATAGACCTCCAGATGATCCTGCAGGTTCTCCCCCACCCCCGGCCGATGCGCCATGACCTCGATGCCGAGCGGCCGCAATTCCTCGGCGCTGCCGATGCCGGAGAGCTTGAGAAGCTGCGGCGAGTTGATGGGGCCGCCGGACAGGATCACCTCGCGGGCGGCGCGCACCTCATGGGTAGTGCCGCCGCGCGACCAGCGCACGCCGATGGCGCGGCGCCCCTCAAACAATATGCGTTCCACCCGCGCATGAGTCTCCACCTTCAGGTTGCTGCGCTTCATTGCGGGCTTGAGATAGGCATTGGCCGCCGACCAGCGCACGCCGTCCTTGACGGTCATGTCCATGCGGCCGAAGCCTTCCTGCTGGTAGCCGTTCACATCCTCGCTCGCGGGATAGCCGGCCTCTATGGCGGCGTCGATGAAGGCGCGGTACAGCGGGTTCTCCAGCGTGCCGTAGCGGTTGGCCAGCGGGCCGGCGCTGCCGCGGTATTCATCACCGCCCGCGCGTCGGCTCTCCGCCCGCTGGAAATAGGGCAGCACGTCGGCATAGGACCAGCCCTGCGCGCCCTCCTCCTGCCAGCGGTCGAAATCAGCCGCCGCGCCGCGCATGTAGACCAGCCCGTTGATGGAGGAGGAGCCGCCGAGCACCTTGCCGCGCGGGCAGTGCATGCGCCGCCCGCCAAGGCCCGGCTCGGGCTCGCTCTCATACATCCAGTTGTAGGTCTTCATGTTCATCGGGATGGAGAGCGCGCTCGGCATCTGGATGAACACCGAGCGGTCGGAACCGCCATATTCCAGCACCAGAACGCGGTTGCTGCCATCCGCGCTCAGCCGGTCGGCCAGTACGCAGCCCGCCGATCCGGCACCGATGATCACGAAATCATAGAGGTCGTGCGCGCCGTTCAGCATCAGTAGGGCGCCTCGACGCGGCCGAGATTGACATAGACGCTCTTCAACTGGGTGTAGTGCTCGATCGCCGCCTTGCCGTTCTCGCGCCCGAGGCCGGATTGCTTGGCGCCGCCGAAAGGCAGTTCGATCGGCGTGATGTTGTAATGGTTGATCCAGCAGGTGCCGGCCTGGATCTGGGCGATCACCCGGTGCCCGCGCGCGAGATCGCGGGTGAACACGCCGGCGGCGAGGCCGAAATCGGTGTCGTTGGCGCGGGCGATCACCTCGTCCTCGTCGGTGAAGGACAGCACCGCCATGACAGGGCCGAAGATTTCCTCCCGCACGATGCTCATGGCCTCCGTGCAGCCGTCGAACACGGTGGGCGCGACGAAGCAGCCCTTGCCGAGAGCGCCCTCGGTGACGCGCGCGCCGCCGACCAGCAGCTTGGCGCCCTCCGCCTTGCCCTTGGCGATATAGCCGAGCACCTTTTCCATGTGGTCGGGCGAGATCAGCGCCCCCACCTGCGTCGCCGGATCGAGCGGATCGCCCACCACCATTTTCCCGATACGCGCCACCAGCTTGTCGAGGAAGGCGGCGCGTACGCTCTCATGCACGAACACCCGCGTGCCATTGGAGCAGACCTCGCCGGCCGAATAGAAATTAGCCAGCATCGCGCCGGATACCGCGTCGTCGAGATCGGCGTCGTCGAAGACGATGAGCGGCGACTTTCCGCCGAGTTCCAGCGTCACATATTTCAGCGAGCCGGCGGCATCCGCCATCACCTTCTTGCCGGTGCCGACCTCGCCGGTGAGCGAGACCTTGGCGATGCCGGGGTGGCGGGTGAGCAGCCGGCCGGTGTCGGCAAAACCCTGCACGACGCTGAACACGCCCTCCGGCACGCCGGCCTCGGCATAGATTTCGGCCAGCTTCAGCGCGGTCAGCGGGGTCAGCTCCGCCGGCTTGAAGATCATGGCGTTGCCGCAGGCGAGCGCGGGGGCGGACTTCCAGCAGGCGATCTGCAGCGGGTAGTTCCACGCGCCGATGCCGGCGACGATGCCGAGCGGCTCGCGGCGGGTGTAGCCGAAGGCGCTGGGCCCCAGGTCCACATGCTCGCCCGACAGGCCTGCCGCGAGGCCGGCATAATATTCGAGGCATTCCGCGCCCGAGAGCACGTCGACCACGCTGGTCTCCTGGATCGGCTTGCCGGTGTCGAGCGTCTCCAGCCGCGCCAGTTCGTCATTGCGCGCCCGCAGCAGGTCGACGGCGCGCTTCAGCACGCGACCGCGCTCGGCCCCGGTCATCCCCGCCCAGACCTTCTGCCCCTTGCGCGCGGCCGCGACCGCCGCCTCGACCTCCGCCTCGCCGGCGATCTCGATTTCCGCCAGCACCTCGCCAGTGGCGGGGTTGGAGGTGGTGAAGGTGGCGCCGCCATGCGGGCGGTAATGGCCGCCGATGTGGTTGGCGTGCGGCGTGGGGCGGGTGCTCATGGTCGAGGGTCCGTTGGTGGGAAGCGCCGGCGCGGCGGCGGCGATCTGGGCATCGACGAAAAGCGAGGCGACCTGCCGGGCGCTGACCGAATCGGTCTCGCCGGCGGCGGAAAGCGAAGAACGCAGCCACAGCCCGTCGATGACTGCGGCGATGGTGATGGCGATGCGGCGGACATCGGCCTCGGCCACCAGCCCGCGCAGATCGTGGCGCAGATTGGCCAGCATGCGCGCCTGGTAAATGCGCTGCACCCGGCGCAGCCGCTCCGAGTGCAGCACCTGCCCCCAGAAGGCCAGCCACACGCTGGAGGTGCGCTGGTCGAACTCCTCGGGCGCCAGATTGGCGTCGATCAGCGCCTGCACGCGGGTGCGGGGCGTGCGCGCTTCCGAGAGGCGCTGCGCCGTGGCGCGGTAGAGCCGCAGCGAGAGATGGCGCAGCGTCGCTTCCAGCAGCCCGTCCTTGTCGCCGAAATAATGCGCGACCAGGCCGGGCGAGACGCCGGCGCGCCGGGCGATCTGCGCCAGGGTGGAGGCGTTGAAGCCGATTTCGGCGAGGGAATCGATGGTGGCGTCGATCAGTTGGCGGCGGCGCACATCTTCGGGCGCCCGCCGGCGGGCCTCGTCGTCCACACGAGCCTGACCGGCCTGATCGGCCTGATCGTCCACCTCATCGAACCGCGGATGCGGCCTCTGCGCCTGCGCTTTCCCACGTCGCACCGGCACCTCCTGATCGACGGAACGGCGTTATTGAATGGTCGTACAATACATGCAACGCCGCCTCCCGCAATCCCTCCCTCGCCCGCAACCCCGCGCGTCGCAACGCTTCTGCCGGCGCGGCGGAATTCGGCAAACTGGCTGTAAATCAGTCGAAAATTCGTCGATTTTGGGCAAAGATTGCGCGTGACAATGGGTCCATTCGCGTTTTGAATGGTCGTTCAAAAGAAGCCTCCAGAGGCCGCATCCGGGCGGAGTGGGCGGACCCGATCGGGCGCCGCGTAACGTCACCGTCCCTGACTTGACGATTCCGGTCGTGCCGGGCTTGGCGTCAGGCCATGCCGGTTCCATGATCCTGCCAGGATGCCAACGGGAACAGTAATGATGCGCACGTTCAAATTCGTGGCCGCCGCCGCCCTCGGGCTGGTGCTTGGCGTCGCTCCCCTGCCGCGCGACGCGGCCCATGCCGCCGAGCCGGCTGCCTGCAAGACGGTCCGCTTCGCCGATGTCGGCTGGACCGACATCACCGCCACCACCGCCCTCGCCTCCTCCATCCTCGAAGCCCTCGGCTACACCCCGAAGACGCAGGTCCTGTCCGTTCCGGTGACCTACAAGTCGATGCAGACCAAGGACATCGACGTCTTCCTCGGCAACTGGATGCCGACCATGGAAGCCGATCTCAAGCCATATCGCGACGACAAGACGGTCGAGGTCATCGGCGTCAATCTCGAAGGCGCCAAGTACACGCTGGCGGTGCCGACCTATCTCTATGAGGAGGGGCTGAAGTCCTTCGCCGACATCGCCAAGTTCAAGGACAAGCTCGGCGGCAAGATCTACGGCATCGAGCCGGGCAATGACGGTAACCGCCTGATCCTCGACATGATCAAGGACGACAAATACGGCCTGAAGGGCTTCGATCTGGTCGAATCCAGCGAGCAGGGCATGCTCGCCCAGGTCGAGCGCGCCTCCCGCCGCAAGGAAGCCATCGTCTTCCTCGGCTGGGAACCGCACCCGATGAACGCCAAGTACAAGATGAGCTACCTCACCGGCGGCGATGACGTGTTCGGCCCGAACTATGGCGGCGCCACGATCTACACCAACACCCGCGCCGGCTACACCACCGAGTGCCCGAATGTCGGCACGCTCATCAAGAACCTGAAGTTCTCGCTCGAAACCGAGAATGTGGTGATGGGCTACATCCTGCTCGACAACATGGAGCCTGCCAAGGCCGCCGACAAATGGCTGAAGGCCAACCCGACCGTGTGGGAGCCCTGGCTCGCCGGCGTGACCACCATCGACGGCAAGCCGGCCGTGCCGGCGCTGAAGGCCGCGCTCAAGCTCTGATCATTGTGCGGCCCCCTTTGCCATGGGGGCCGTCCTTGCTGACCATCCTTCGAGGCTCGCTTTGTCGCACCTCAGGATGACGTCGATCCACGATGACCGTCATCCTGAGGCGCCCGGCGCAGCCGGGCTTCGAAGGATGGTGATATCGAGCGCCCCTGACCGGCAGGCGGCGTCCGCCCTCACTCACCCGCCGAGGAGCGCCCATGTATGACTGGCTGACCGAGCACAAGATTCCGCTGGGGATCTGGCTCCGCGACTTCGTCGACCTGCTCACCACGCATGGTCAGGGCTTCTTCGACTTCGTCTCGCTGGTGCTGGGCTCGCTGATCGGCGGCTTCACCGAGGCGCTGCTCTGGGTGCCGCCGCTGCTGCTCATCGCCCTGTTCGGCCTGGCGGCGTGGCTGGTGCATCGCTCCATCGGGCTGGTGGTGTTCATCGTCGGCGCGCTGCTGCTGGTCACCAATCTCGGCTACTGGACGGCGACGATGGAGACGCTCTCCCTCGTCATCTGCGCCACGCTGGTCTGCGTCGTCGTCGGCGTGCCCATCGGCATCGCCGCCGCGCACCGGCCCTGGCTCTACACCGCCATCCGGCCGATCCTCGACCTGATGCAGACCATCCCGACCTTCGTGTATCTCATCCCGACGCTGGTGCTGTTCGGCCTCGGCGCGGTGCCAGGGCTCATCTCCACCGTCATCTTCTCCATTCCCGCGCCCATCCGCCTCACGCATCTGGGCATCTCCTCGGTCCCGCCGGCGCTTTATGAGGCCGGCAAGGCCTTCGGAGCCACCAAGACGCAGCTGCTGTTCAAGGTGGAGCTGCCCTACGCCCTGCCCACCATCATGGCCGGCATCACCCAGTGCATCATGCTCAGCCTCTCCATGGTGGTCATCGCCGCGCTGGTCGGCGCCGACGGCCTCGGCAAGCCGGTGGTGCGGGCGCTCAATTCGGTGAACATCGCCATGGGCTTCGAGGCGGGCCTCGCCATCGTCGTCCTCGCCATCGTGCTCGACCGCGTGTGCAAGCGGCCCGAGCGGCGCTCGCGAAAGGGTTGAACCATGCCCGCCGTCGAATTCCGCAACATCGACATCGTCTTCGGCGCCGACCAGAAAAACGCCTTGAGGCTCATCGACGAGGGTCGCTCCCGCGATGAGATCCTCGCCGCCACCGGCGCGGTGCTCGGCGCGGCGGGGGTGAGCCTTGCCATCGAGCGCGGCGAGATCTGCGTGCTCATGGGGCTTTCCGGTTCCGGCAAGTCCACCATCCTGCGCGCCATCAACCGCCTGAACGAAGTGGCGCGCGGCGAGGTGCTGGTGGAGCATAACGGCGCCGCCGTGGATGTGGCCCGCTGCAGCGAGGACACGCTGCGCGACATCCGCATGCACACCGTCTCCATGGTGTTCCAGCAGTTCGGCCTGCTGCCCTGGCGCACGGTGCGCGACAATGTCGGCTTCGGGCTGGAGCTGCGCGGCATGGGCGCCGCCGAGCGCAACCGCATCGTCGACGAGAAGCTGGCCATGGTCGGCCTCACCAACTGGTCGGAGAAATACACCAACGAGCTCTCCGGCGGCATGCAGCAGCGCGTCGGCCTCGCCCGCGCCTTCGCCACCGATGCCGACATATTGCTGATGGACGAGCCCTTCTCGGCGCTCGACCCGCTGATCCGCGACAAGCTGCAGGATGAGCTGCTCGACCTGCAGCGGCGCATCCAGAAGACCATCGTCTTCGTCAGCCACGATCTCGACGAGGCGCTGAAGCTCGGCAACAAGATCGCCATCATGGAGGGCGGGCGCATCGTCCAGGCGGGCACCGCCGAAGACATATTGCTGCGCCCGGCCACCGCCTATGTCGCCGAATTCGTCAAGCACATGAACCCGCTCAACGTGCTGCGCGGCACGGCGGTGATGCGCCCGGCCGCCAGCCTCGCCCGCGAGGGGGATTCCGTGATGCTCGACAAGGGCGGGCGGGTGAAGGTGAAGGTCGATCCCGAAGGCCGCCCGGTCTCGCTCGACCTCGACGGCCGCGCGGGCGTGCTCGCCACCGCCGATGGCGAGGCCGGCCTGATCGACGACAAGCTGGCGCACGATGCCGACTGCATCGTCGCCCCGGTCGACCTCAAGCTGAAGGCGGCGATCGAGCTGAAGCGCCACACCGACCTGCCGATCCTCCTCGTCGACAGCCTCGGCCGCCTCGCCGGCCTGTGCGATGATGACGAGATCTATCGCGGTCTGCTCAGAAGGCTGGATGGGTAGAAGCCCTCCCCCTCTCTCCCGTCGTCGTCCCGGAATGGCCGTCGGGCCATATCCGGGATCGCATGAAAGAAGGGCACTCTTTTCGGCGCGCGATCCCGGCTCTCCGCTTCGCCGCGGCCGGGATGACGACGTGTGACGTCCGTCATGCGCGGGCCCGGCCCGGGCATCCATAACTTTCGGGAGCTGCCAAGACAGGGATGGCCGGAACAAGCCCGGCCATGACGGGGTGAACGATGGCCCCGCCGTGTCGTAGCCGGAGGAAACCCCTACGCCGCCGCCAGCCCGACCGCTTCCACCACGTCGTTGACCACCGCCTCGACGAGGTCGCGATTGTCGCCCTCGCCCATCACCCGGATCACCGGCTCGGTGCCGGAGGGGCGGATGAGCAGCCTGCCATGGCTGTTCAGCTTCAGCTCGGCGGCGGCGATGGCCTTGAGCACGCCGTCATTCTCCAGCGGCCGGCCGCTCTTGTAGCGCACATTGCGCAGGATCTGCGGCAGCGGCTCGAAGCGGTGGCACACCTCGGACACCGGCCGCTCACGGCGCTGCACCACGGCCAGCACCTGCAGCGCCGCCACCAGCCCATCCCCGGTCGTTGAGTAATCCGACAGGATGATGTGGCCGGACTGCTCGCCGCCGACATTGAAGCCATGCGCGCGCATGTGCTCCAGCACATGGCGGTCGCCCACCGGCGTGCGCTCCAGCGACAGGCCGAGCCCTGCCAGATGCCGCTCCAGGCCCAGATTGGACATCACAGTGGCTACGATGCCGTTGCGCGCCAACCGGCCATCCTCGTGGAAGCTCTCGGCCACCACGGCCATGAGCTGGTCGCCATCGACCAGATGGCCCTTCTCGTCGACGATCAGCACGCGGTCGGCGTCGCCGTCGAGCGCGATGCCGATATCGGCACGCACCTCGCGCACCTTGGCCATCAGCGCCTCGGGCGCGGTCGAGCCGACCTCGCGGTTGATGTTGAAGCCGTCGGGTTTGTCGCCGATGGTGACCACCTCGCAGCCAAGCTCCCACAGCGCCTCCGGGGCAACGCGATAGGCCGCGCCATGGGCGCAGTCGACCACGACGCGCAGCCCGTCGAAAGACTGGTTGCGCGGCAGGGTGCGCTTGGCGAACTCGATATAGCGCGCATGCACGCTCTCGATGCGCTTGGCGCGGCCCATGGCGGCCGGCGCGGCCAGCATGCCCGCCATGTCGCCGCTGATCATCTCCTCGATCCGGCCCTCCAGCTCGTCCGAGAGCTTGTAGCCGTCGGGGCCGAACAGCTTGATGCCGTTGTCGTCGAAGGGGTTGTGCGAGGCGGAGATCATCACGCCGAGATCGGCCCGCATGGAGCGCGTCAGCATGGCCACCGCCGGCGTCGGCATCGGGCCGAGCAGCAGCACATCCATGCCGACGGCGGTGAAGCCGGCGACCAGCGCGTTCTCGATCATGTAACCGGACAGGCGGGTGTCCTTGCCGATGACGACGCGGTGGCGGTGGTCGCCGCGCTGGAACACCAGCCCCGCCGCCATGCCGACCCGCAGCGCCAGCTCGGGGGTGATCACCTTGTTGGCGCGGCCGCGAATGCCGTCTGTGCCGAAATAGCTGCGTGCCATGCCCTGCCTCATGCGAATCGGCGCCCTCCCGGCGCGGAAGCAATCTTGTGCCTCTCACTCTTCTCTAGCATCGAGAATACAAGCAAGGGTTTCACAAAATGTAAGCATTCGTTGCGAGACGGCGCGTGCCGGACATATGTCGAGGAATGCCGACCACGCACTCACCAGGCCGCCTTGTTTCGTCGCAGGAAGGCGTGCGGGTGGCAAATGCTCCGGGTCGCAGTATCCCCGACGACGGCACCAAATAAAAAGGGAAGACTTGCTTGCGCAAATCTTCCCTCTTCAGGTCGGAAATAGCCGCATCAAGCCTGCGGCTGCGGCTCCATGCCGGCATCCGGGCGCGGCGGGCGGTTCTTGCCGGCGCTCGGCACCACCGAACCGCGCGTATTGGCGGGCTCGATGGTCGTGTCGCGCACCGGCGCATTGCCGTCGAGCAGGCCAATGATCTCGTCGCCGGACAGCGTCTCGTATTCGAGCAGGCCGCGCGCCAGGGTTTCCAGCCCGTCCTTGGCTTCGGTAAGGATGCGCTTGGCTTCGGCATAACCCTCGTCGACCAGCCGCCGGACCTCCTTGTCGATGGTCTGCGCGGTGGCTTCCGAGACGTTCTGCTGACGCTGCATCGACATGCCGAGGAACACCTCGTCATTATTGTCGCCATAGGCGACGCGACCGAGCTCGTCCGAAAAGCCCCAACGCGTCACCATGAGGCGCGCGAGGCGGGTGGCCTGCTCGATGTCGGAAGATGCACCTGACGTGACCTTGTCGTGGCCGAAGATCAGCTCTTCGGCGACGCGGCCACCCATCAGGACAGCGAGGCGCGAGGTCATCTGCTCATAGGACATGGAGAGCTTGTCGCGCTCCGGCAGCTGCATGACCATGCCGAGCGCACGGCCGCGCGGAATGATCGTCGCCTTGTGCACCGGATCGGTCGCCGGAACCTTGAGTGCGACGATGGCATGGCCGCCTTCGTGATAGGCGGTCAGCATCTTCTCGTCTTCGGTCATGACGAGCGAGCGGCGTTCCGCGCCCATCATCACCTTATCCTTGGCGTCCTCGAAGTCGCTCATCGTGACCATGCGCTTGTTGCGGCGCGCGGCCATTAGGGCGGCTTCGTTGCACAAATTGGCGAGGTCGGCACCCGAGAAACCGGGCGTGCCGCGGGCGATCACCTTGAGGTTCACGTCCGGCGCGACCGGAATCTTGCGGGCATGAACCTTCAGGATCTGCTCGCGGCCGACCACGTCTGGGTTTGGCACCACCACCTGGCGGTCGAAGCGGCCGGGGCGCAGCAGCGCCGGGTCGAGCACGTCGGGGCGGTTGGTCGCGGCGATGAGGATGATGCCCTCATTGGCCTCGAAGCCATCCATCTCGACCAGGAGCTGGTTCAGCGTCTGCTCGCGCTCATCATTGCCACCGCCGAGGCCGGCGCCACGATGGCGGCCGACCGCGTCGATTTCGTCGATGAAGATGATGCAGGGCGCGTTCTTCTTCGCCTGCTCGAACATGTCGCGCACGCGGCTGGCACCGACGCCGACGAACATCTCGACGAAGTCGGAACCCGAAATGGTGAAGAACGGCACGTTCGCCTCGCCGGCGATGGCGCGGGCGAGCAGCGTCTTGCCGGTGCCGGGAGGGCCGACCAGCAGTACGCCGCGCGGGATGCGACCGCCGAGCCGCTGGAACTTCTGCGGGTCGCGCAGAAAGTCGACGATCTCGGTCAGGTCGCTCTTGGCCTCATCGATGCCGGCCACGTCCTCGAAGGTCACGCGGCCATGCGCTTCGGTCAGCAGCTTTGCCCGGCTCTTGCCGAAGCCCATCGCCTTGCCGCCGGCGCCGCCCTGCATCTGGCGCGACAGGAAGATCCACACGCCGATCAGCGCGATGAAGGGCAGCCACGAGATGAGCAGGCTGACGAACCACGGCACATTGTCGGTCAGCGGCTTGGCGGTGATCGACACGCCCTTGCCGTACAGACGCGAGATCAGCGAGGGATCATTGGGCGAATAGGTCTGGAAGGCGCGCCCATCGGTGAAGGAGCCGGTGATCTCCGGTCCCTGGATCACCACGTCGCGCACGCGGCCCTGATCGACCTCGTTGAGCAGCTGCGAGAAGCTGATGTCGTTCGTCGCCTGACGCTGCGCCGGATTCTGGAACAGCGAGAACAGCGCCAGAAGCAGAAGAACGATGATCACCCAGAGGGCGAAATTCCGGATATTGGCGTTCATCATGTCCCTTTCGGCACCGGAATCGACCGGCGCGCGGGTACCGCCGGCGCTGGCGGCCCTCCCTTGTCGTTCCGTAATTTAGGTGTCGCATTGATCCTTGCCAAGATGTCCGGGGCAAGGCGTTTCGGCACAAGCGTGCAAATCGACGTCAGTGGCCCTGCCGAACCGCCCGCCGCGCCGGCGCCGGACCGATGGTGACGGCCCGCCGGTTCACCCGCACCAGCGCCCCGGCAAGCGTGCGGGCACCGTGTTCGTCCCGCACCAGCGCGGCGATCCACCCGGCGAGCGCCTCCAGCTTGGCGAGTTCCACCGGTCCCTCCCCCACCCGTGCAACGGCCCGGCCAACCAGCCGCAGGGCGACTTCCTCGGGCAGCGCCGCGAGGCCGGTGCGGGAGAATCGGTATGGCCCCTCCGGTGGGGTGTCGACCAGGCTGAGCGACGCGGCAGCGGCATCGGTCGCCGCTTCCAGTGCCGCCTCGGCCCGTGCCATGCGGTGGGCGAAGCGCCCCAGTGCAGCCGCATCGCACCCTTCTGCAGCCAGCGATGGCAGCAGCCCCCGCAGTCGCGCGCGGGCGAATCGCGGGTCGCTGTTCGAGGGGTCTTCCACGAAGCCGACGCCCGCTTCCCGGCAGATCGCGACGAGTTCCGCCTTCCGCCGCCCAAGCAGCGGACGCAGAAGGGTGAGCGCGCCCATGGGCCGCTGCGCGGCAATCCCCGCCAGACCGCCAATGCCGGACCCACGCATCAGCCGGAACAGCACGGTCTCGGCCTGGTCGTCGCTGGTATGGGCGGTGGCGATCGCGCTGGCGCCGACAGCGCCGGCATGGGCGGCGAGCGCCTCGTAGCGCGCGTGGCGAGCCGCCTCCTGCAGCCGCGTGCCGGGCAAAGGCGCGGGCAGGTCGAGAATCGCATGCGGAAGGCCAAGCCCTTGCGCCAGCACGTGAACGGCCTCTGCCTCGGCCCGCGATTGCGCCCTCAGCCCATGGTCGACGGTGGCGATAAACAGCTGGGTCGGCGCGTTGCCCTGCGCTTGCCAGCGCTGGGCGAGTAGCATCAGAGCGGTCGAATCCGGTCCGCCGGAAACGGCGAGCAGAACGCGGCAATGCGCGGCAAAGGGAGCAAAGAGCGTCGCCCGGTCAGCCTCGGTCGGGCCGGCCGAGCGGGCGGCAGGCGCGGCGTCAGCAGCCGGCGCGCTTCTGCTCACGCTCCACCCCCTGCTTGATGGTCGCCGAGGCGCGCGGATATTTATTGCCGACCGCGTTCAGTGTGGCGCAGGCCGCATCCTTTTCACCGATAGCCGCCAGCGACTGGCCGAGCCGCAGCAACGCATCCGGCGCCTTCACCGCATTGGGAAAGTCCGTCGAGACTTTCAGGAAATTCTGCGCGGCCTCCTTGTAGGACTTGCGCAGGTACTGGCTCTCGCCGAGCCAGTAATAGGCATCAGGCGCAGCGCGGTCATTGGGGTAGAGCTTGACGAATTGCTCGAACGTCTGGCCCGCCACCGCATAATCCTGGCGCTGCAGGGAGCCGAAGGCAACATCGAACAGATCTTTCGGCGTATTGCCCGCCGGCGGGGGGGCCGCCCCGCCGCCGGCAACGGCGCCCGACAGCGTGCCCAGATCCATCGGCGCATTGCCGGCCGGGCCGGAGGGCGCGGTGGCGCCGAGCGGACGCGGGGCGCCGGGTGCGCTTGCCTGCGCGGAAGGGTCGAAGACGTCGGAGCGGCGGCCGGTCTCGGCCACCGGCGGCACAGCGGCCCCCGTCCCGCCCTGAAGCATCCGCACCTGCTGCTCCAGCTGCTGGTTGCGATATTGCAGCTGCTCCATCTGCCCCGTCATCTGCCGCAACTGGCTCTCCAGCCGGTCGATCCGGGTGACCATGCTCTCGGTCTCATCGGGCTGCGCCGGCTGGGCGCCGGAGCGCACCTGTCCCGGCGGCTTGAAAAGATTGCCGAAGAAATTGTTGTCCTGCTGCGCGCGCGCCGCCTCGAAGGGAGCGGCCGATGCGACGATGGAGGCGAAAAGCACGAGAGCGGCGGGACGGAGCAAGCGGAAGGTCATGATGGCCAAGCACTGGAGCGGGAGCAGCGAAGCGGCGGCGCGTGCCGCAGCCTCCATTTGAGCATACCGGGCGGATCGCGTCCAAAGTTTGACCCAGGGTCAGACGGAGGCGACATATCGGCGGCCAAAATGAAACCCGGCCCGCAGGGCGGGCCGGGCTTAAAAATCGCCGCCGTGGCGCAGGTCAGGTGCCG
Organism: Ancylobacter sp.; assembly: GCF_965279025.1. Taxonomy (NCBI): domain Bacteria; kingdom Pseudomonadati; phylum Pseudomonadota; class Alphaproteobacteria; order Hyphomicrobiales; family Xanthobacteraceae; genus Ancylobacter; species Ancylobacter sp. The sequence goes on from NZ_OZ257132.1 coordinate 372,635, forward strand.
GTGGCGTTCAGCACGGTGACGGCGCGCCGGTTCTGCGACCAGCACGAAATGTCGTTACAGACCGCGACCGGGCGCTCCTTGCCGTAGGAGATGGTGCGCATGCGGTTTGCCGGGATGCCACGCTGCACGAGGTAGTCGCGCACGCTCTGGGCGCGGCGGGCGCCGAGGGCGATGTTGTACTCGCGGGTGCCGCGCTCGTCCGCATGGCCTTCGATGGTGAAGCTGTAGCGCGCATACTGGTTGAGCCACTGCGCCTGCTTGTCGAGGGTGGCCTGCGCCTGCGGCGTCAGGCTGGTCTGGTCGCTCTCGAAGAACACGCGGTCGCCGACCGAAACGATGAACTCCTGGGGGCTGCCGGGAGGGGCCGAGCCGAGAGCGGCGCCGGCGCCGTCCATCGGGTTCTTGGCGCAGGCGGCCGCGAGCATCGCGAAACCGACGATGAAGGCGACGCGCGCGCCGCCCAGATGGCGCAACATACGGATCATACCGCTGACTCCTGAATTCCCGATTGATCTGCCGCTTTGGCTGCTGGCATCCATCAATGTTCCGTCGTGCTTTACGAAACCTTGCTGAATTACGCCGATTTCACGACTGTGGCGTAAACCGACGCTTATGGTTAATCGTTCCCTGACAGAACCCGCTCACGAACGCAATGGCGACCATGCCGGATCCGAGGCGTAGCTCGGCGTCGGCACGCGCTGTTCATTGTAGCCGGTGATGTCGACCGTATAGAGCTGCGGGCCACCCCCGCCGCCGGCGTCGCGGAAGAACATGATCACCCGGCCGTTCGGCGCGAAGGTCGGCCCCTCATTGTGGTAGCCCTCGGTGAGGATGCGCTCGCCCGAGCCGTCCGGCCGCATCAGCCCGATGGCGAAACGTCCCTGCGCCTGCTTGGTGAAGGCGATCACATCGCCGCGCGGCGACCACACCGGCGTCGAGTAGCGCCCTTCGCCGAACGAGATGCGGTGCTGGTTCGAGCCGTCGGGATTCATGATGTAGATCTGCGAGCCGCCGCCTCGGTCGCTCTCGAAACAGATCTGCGATGCGTCGGGAGAATAGCACGGCGCGGTATCGATCGCCGCCGTATCGGTGAGCCGGGTCGTGGCCTTGGAACGCAGGTCCATGACGAAGATGTTGGAGTCCGCGCCCTGCTGCAGGCTCAGGATCACCCGCTGGCCATCGGGGGCGAAGCGCGGCGAGAAGCTCATATTGGGGAAGTTGCCGACCACCTCGCGCTGGCCGTTCTCGATGTTGAGCAGGTAGACGCGCGGCTCGCCGCGGCCATAGCTCATATAGGTGATTTCCTGGCTGGTCGGCGAGAAGCGCGGCGTCAGCACAAGGTCGTCGCCGCGCGTGAGATAGGTCACGTTGGCGCCGTCCTGGTCCATGATGGCGAGGCGCTTGATCCGCTTCTCCTTCGGCCCGCTCTCGTCCACGAAGACGATGCGGGTGTCGAAATACCCCTTCTCGCCGGTCAAGCGCTCATAGATCGCGTCGGCGATGATGTGGGCTACCCGGCGCCAGTTTTCCGGCTGGGTGAAATATTGCTGGCCGATGAGCTGCTGCCCGGCGAACACGTCCCACAGGCGGAACTCGGCCTTCACGCGCCCGTCCGGCTGGCGGGTGATGCGGCCGGTGACGAGCGCCTGCGCGTTGATGACCCGCCAGTCCTGGAAGCGCGGCGAGGCGTCCGGGTTGGCGATCTTCTCGACGAAGGCGGCCGGGTCGATGGGCGCGAACAGGCCCGAGCGGCGCAGATCGGCGGAGATGATCTGGCTCACCCCCTTGCCGGCCTCGATGTCCTGTGGGCTGCCGCCGCCGACGAAATCACTGATGGCGATGGGGAGCGGCTGCACCGTGCCGGAGGTGATGTCGAGGCGCACGGCGGCATCGGCCGCGCCAGGCGCGAGCGCCGCCCCGCCGAGCCCAGCCCCACCGAGCGCCGCCATGCCAATCAGGACCGACCGGCGGCGGACAAGGCCGTTGGCTTCAAGGGAAAAACGCCGCGACATTCTGGATACCTCGGAAAAATCTTTCATCAATTAAGCATCGCCGGGTTGAAGCCCAGCTCCAGCTCCCGCCACGTGCTGTACCGGTCGGCACGCAGCATCGGGAACGGATTATCCTGGTTCGATATCTCGTAAAGCGCCCGCTGCGCGGTCTCCCGCACGATCGGCGCATAGGGATTTGCAACGCCCTGCACCTCGACCAGTTGCGGCGCGCCGATCATCTTGCGGTCCGGGCTCAGCACAATCTTGAACACCACCGTCACCTGGCCGGCATCCACCGCCCCCGCCGGCAGCTTCCAGAAGCGGGCGATATAGGCGCGCAACGCGTCGATCTCGGTTTGCGAAAGCGACGACGCCGTGCCGGTCGAGGCGCCGAGCGAGGCGGTGTTGTTGATGGTGTCGCCAAGCGCGGCCATGCGGCGCGGGTCCTGCTTGTTCAGCAGGGCGGCAATCTGGTTCGGGTTGAAGTCGCGCTCGGGCGCCGGCTCCTGCACCACCTTGGGCGGAATGTTCTTCGGCTTCTTCGGCGGTGCGGGTGGCGGCGGGGTCGCCTGGGCCGCTTCCTGCGGCTTGGGCTGCTCCTTCGGCGGCTCCGGCGGCTTGGCGGCAAGCGCCTCCGCTTCCTTGGGCGGCGCCGGCGCCGGCTTGGCCTCGGCCTGGGCGGCCGGCGGCTTGGGCTCGGCAGGCTTCGCCTCGGGCGGCGGGGGCGGCGGAGGCGGCGGCGTGGAAGGCTCGTTGGCGGCCTTCACCTCGGGCTTCTCCGACACCTTGGATTCGAGATTCTCCGCCTGCTTGGGCGCGTCGACCTTCTCGACGACGGGCTTCGGGTTCTCCTTCGGGGCGTCCTTCTTGCCGGCCATCATCTTCGACATTTCCGCATCGGAGATGATGTCGATCGGCATGGATTCGGCCGGCGTCACCTCATAGGGCGAGGGAGACGCGAACGAGACCGCCATGAAGCCGATGATGCCGACGTGAAGCGCCGCCGAGGAGAGAAAGCCCGCGCGCATGCGTTAGCCTCCCTGCTCGACTTCGGAGACGAGCGCCACCCGCTTGAATCCGGCACCCGACAGGCGACCCATCACCTGCATCACCGACCCATAGTCCAGGCTCTTGTCGGCGCGCACGAAGATGCGCTCCTCATAGCCGGCCTTGCCGATCGCCTGCAGTTTCGGCACCAGCTCGTTCACCGGGATCTCGGTCTCCTGCAGGAAAATCTTGCCGTCCTTGGTGATGTTGATGACCAGCGGCTCGTTCTCCTGCGGCACCGCCTTGGCTTCGGTCTGCGGCAGATCGAGCGGCACGCCCATGGTGAGCATGGGCGCGGCGACCATGAAGATGATGAGCAGAACCAGCATCACGTCGACCATCGGCGTGACGTTGATCTCCGACATGACGGCGCCGCCACCCCGACGGCGCGAACGCCGCGAGTGCGATCCGCCTCCCGCTCCTCCTGCGGACATGCCCATTCGATCAGCCCCGCTCGTCGATCTGTCGTGACAGGATGGCGGAGAACTCGTCGGCAAAGCCATCCAACCGCGACGCCTGCCGGTTCACCTGGGAAACGAACTTGTTATAGAAAATCGTCGCGGGAATGGCGGCGATAAGGCCGATTGCCGTCGCGAAAAGGGCTTCCGCGATGCCCGGCGCCACCACGGCGAGGCTGGTGTTCTTCGACGCGGCGATCGACTGGAAGCTGGTCATGATGCCCCACACCGTGCCGAACAGGCCGATGAACGGGCCGGCCGACCCCACGGTGGCGAGCACCAGCAGCCGGTTCTCCAGCCGCTCGACCTCGCGGGAGATGGTGACGTTCATCACCTTGTCGAGACGCTGCGTCAGGCCGGCGAGTGAGCGGGCGCCGCCCTCATAGGATCGCTTCCACTCGCGCATGGCCGCGACGAAGATCGCCGCCATGGCGTGGTTCTGCCGCGAGGAGAGCGAACGATACAGCTCTTCCAAGCTCTGCCCCGACCAGAAGGTGGTCTCGAACCGGTCCATCTGCCGCTTCATGCGCGCAAACAGGATCGTCTTGTCGATGATGATGGCCCAGACCCAGATCGACGCGAGCACGAGGCCCGCCATCACGATCTTCACGATCAGGTGTGCCTGGAGGAAAAGCCCGATCAACGAGAGATCGGCGCTGCCGATACCGGCGCCGGCCGGCGCAGCCATGGCGCCGGCGGGGGCGCCCACCGTCTGCCCTTCGACCTGAGTCGTCGGCGCACCGGTAACGGGTGCCGGCGCGTTCTGGGCGATGGCGAGGGACGCAGGCGCTGCGAGGCACAGCATCACCGCGAATAGAAGCTTCTTCAGCGTCATTAGGCCATTCCTGCCAGATCACTAGGGGTCGCACCGCCGCCGTGCATCAGCTGCCGGCAGCAGCGATGCCCTGCATGGCTGTCAAGGGGACGCGCCCGCCATCAACCGACCGAGTCTGTCCAAACTTGGGCGATCAAAGCCGGGCGGCCCCTGCAGCCGTCCCCTACAACACCGCATTAGGGTTAATGCCGGGTTAGCGTTGCCGCGCCGCAACAGGATTAAGGTGCGTTGCTACCGACGTTTTCTTTAGGCCTGGGGCGCTTCTCCCAGCGCTGCCTTCATGGCCGTCCGCAGCGCATCGGGAATGCGCCGGGCGCGCCCCTGCGCCACGAAGGCGACCTTCACCTTGCCCTCGACGATCAGCTCATCGCCGCGCTTGACCTTCTGAGCCAGGGTGATCGAGGCGCCGGCGACGTCGATGGGGCTGGTGTGGACCTCCAGCACGTCATCGATGCGCGCCGGGCGAACGAATTGCAGCTCCATGGAGCGAACGACGAAGGCAAAGCCCGGCGCCTCGGCCAGCGCCTCGCCGAACAGATCGCCCTGCACGACGCCGATCAGGCGCAGATGGTCGGAACGGCCCCGTTCCATGAACTTCAGGTAGTTGGCATGGTAGACGATGCCGGAAAAATCCGTGTCTTCGTAATAGACCCGGACGGGGAGCACATGCCCGCCCGGCACCAGCCTTCCTGCCAGATGCAGGAAAGGGTCGGCCTTCAGCACGTCAGGGGAAAGCGGGTGGGGCGACAAGGGTTCGGGGCGCTCGGTCATGCGCCCTCATAAACGAGGGCGCGGCTCTTGTGAACAAAGCGGATCGTCCGGCCCAAGCGCGCCGCTGCGGCTGTCGCCGGGCGATGGGTTCTGGCCTGCGAGCACTGCGGCGAGGCTGCGGGCGAAGCCGGCGACATCGCGGTTGGGCATCTCGATCGATGTGACGGGCGCTCCGCTTTCAGTCGCCCAGAGCTTGGCGGCGGCAAAGAAGTCGCACTTCATGTCCCTGAAAAGTTGCGCCTGCCGCTCGGGTGTGATCGCGGTTCCCCGCTGGATCATCACGGCCTGGACCGCTCCTTCGAAAGCAACGAACGTGGTCGGCAGATCGAAGAATACCGGCCGCTCATCCGGCGGGCCGCCGCCGATGGGCCGCACGCGGAACACCTGCCGGAACCAGGACGGGTCTGCCTGCCCATAAAGCGAGACCATCTCAAAGCCGTTGCGCTGAAGGGCCGCGGGGAGTTGCTGGCCGAGGAAATCCGACAGGTCCAGCCGCTCGTGTACGGCGTAGCTCGGCGAGGCGATCACGAAGCGCGGCGCGGGCAGGCCCTTGTCGGCAAAACTCTTGGTGACGCGGTCGAGAAAGTTGACCGCGTAGCCGTGCCACAACCCGGCACCGAAGGCGCGCCGCAACTCCATCTCGCGCTGCATGCCGACGACATCCCGCCAGAGGCTGACACCGGCGGTCGTGGAGGTGAAGAGGAAGGCGAGGCACAGGGCTGCCGGACCATGCAGCACGGTCCAGGAGTGGTTCCAGATGTAGCCGCCAAGACCTGCCCCCTCGAGGGCGGCGAGGCGGGACAGTTCCTGGAGAAAGGCGTAGCCCGTGATGAGGGTGAAAAGGGCAGACAGGCCAAGCGCGGCAATGCCCAGCCCCCACGCCACAACATCGAGTTCCCCCGGCAACATGGCTCCCTCCTTCCGCTACCGCCATCCTAGCGGCAATCGGCGGCCCGGGAAGGCCAGTTGCAGAAAAAAGTAACCGCGCCTCCTGCGTGCAGGGGCGCGGTTCCTTCAGCCTGTCACCGGGCGCTCCGCTGGGGGAACGGCACGTCCGGTTCTCAGGACATCACCGACGTCAGTTCTGGACGTCGCCCATGGGCGCGGAAGGCGGGGTCGGACGGTCGCGGCGGTCGGCCATGAACTGGTCGAACTCCGCCTTGTCCTTGGCCTGGCGCAGGCGGTCGAGGAAGGATCGGAAATCCTTCTGCTCGTCCTCAAGGCGGCGCAGCGTCTCCTGGCGGTACTCGTCAAAGGCGCGATTGCCACTGGAGGGGAAACCGCCGCCGAACCGGCTGCCGAAATTGCGCACCGCTTCTGCTCCCTCTTCCTGCCAACGGCCGAAGCCACGCTTGCCACCACAAAACATCCGTCCACTCCCTATCGTGAAGGCCAGGACCGCAAGACCCACGGGCCACCAGGCCATGAAGCCCAGTACCGTGAGCGCGATCCAGGCCGGCTTGCCATATGCGTCGAGCTTCTGCGCGAGCTCCATGGGCGTACCGCTCCTGGGTAGAACCTCAGCGGGCACCATGCCCGTTTGGGTTAATGTTAATCACATTTACATAGATAGAAATGGCTCCCCCGATTGTCAATGGGGCCGATCTGCGAGATGGAAAGGCAAAGGACACTTCGATGACCCTGCCGATTCCAGACTGGTCTGACGTCGCCTCGCTCTTCGAGCCGGACGGCAGCTTGCGCGACCTCTATGTGCTCGAGGCCGGCCCCGCCGGCTGGCAGGCCGCGCTCGACGGGCTGCGCGCGCTTGAGCCACCGCCGGTGTTCGAGATCGACGGCGAGCCGGCTCCCCTGCCGGCACGTATCGAGGATGTGTTCGCGATCTGGGAAAGCGCAAGCCCGTGCCTGCGGTGGAATGCCGGCAATGTGCTCGTCAATCTGCACTTCTTCCGCAGCGACGACATCGAGTTCGACATCGACCCGGCCGATGTCTGCGAGCCGGAAGACTGGCAGGCGCTCGCCCGTTTCATGCTCTGGCTCGCGGAAAAAGCCGAGCGCCCGGTGGTGCTGACACCGGAGAACACACCGGACGACATCCTGCTGTTCTGCCGTACAGCGCAGGACGGCATCGAACTCAACGCAACGCCCGACGTTTGAACGACGCCAGCGTTAGCCGCCCGCAGCGAGCCCCTTGAGATAGACAAGGAACGCGGCCTCAAGGAGATCGTCCGGCGCCATGGGCAGTTTGCGGCGCGCGCCATCGGCCCGCCCGAACAGCGAGGCGACGCCATGAGCCAGTGCCCAGGTGTGCAGCGCCACCATCAGCGCGGGCGGGCGCACGGCGGCCGGCATGCTCGCGACGAGGGCGTCCGCCGCTTCGCGCAGCACGCCGAAGGCCCGCTGGCCGGCTTGGTCGAGCGCGGGAAAGGCTTCGCTGCGCAGCCCGGATTCGAACATCGCGACATAGTCCGCCGGGTGCTCGCGGGCGAAGCCGAGATAGGCGCGGCCGAGCCGCTCAAAGGCTTCCGGCGGGGTCGGGCGACCTTCGTTCCAGCCGGCCTCCAGCGCCTTGGTGAACCGCTCGAAGCCATCCGCCGCGACCGCCGCGAGCAATTCGTCGCGGTCGCGGAAATGCCGGTAGGGCGCGGCGGGCGAGACGCCGGCACGGCGCGCCGCTTCCGCGAAGGTGGCGCCGGCGGTGCCCTTTTCCGCGATCAGTTCGAGCGCCGCCTTCATCAAGGCTTCCCGCAGGTTGCCGTGATGGTAGCCGCGCGATTCTCCGCCGTTCCGGGACCAGCTCATGTGAAGGGGGCTTACATCACGCGGGAGGCCGCGTCGATGGTCGCGCGCTTCTGGGGTTAATCCGCGCTCTCGTCGAAGAGCGGCATCTGGTTGGCGCTGGTGGGGACCGTGAGGCCGAGATGCTTGAAGGCGTGCGCGGTCAGCATCCGGCCGCGCGGCGTGCGTTGCAGGAAACCCTGCTGCACCAGATAGGGCTCGATGATCTCCTCGATGGCGTCGCGCGGCTCGGAGAGCGCGGCGGCGATGGTCTCCACCCCCACCGGACCGCCGCCATAATTCAGGGCGACCACGGTGAGGTAGCGCCGGTCCATCTGGTCGAGGCCGAGCCCGTCGACCTCCAGCGCCAGCAGCGCATGGTCGGCGGCAGCGCGGTCGATGATGTCCTTGCCCGCCACCAGCGTGAAATCGCGCACCCGGCGCAGCAGCCGGCCGGCGATGCGCGGCGTGCCACGTGCCCGGCGGGCGATCTCGCGCGCGCCGTCCTTGGCGATGGGAATGCCCATCACCCGGGCGCCGCGCGTGACGACCAGTTCCAGTTCGTCCACCGTGTAGAAATTCAGCCGTATCGGGATACCGAAGCGGTCGCGCAGCGGGGTGGTCAGCAATCCCGAGCGTGTCGTCGCCCCCACCAGCGTGAATTTCGACAGCGAGATCTTCACCGAGCGCGCGGCGGGCCCCTCGCCGATGATGAGATCGAGCTCGTAATCCTCCATCGCCGGGTAGAGGATTTCCTCCACCGCCGGGTTGAGGCGATGGATTTCGTCGATGAACAGCACGTCGCGTTCTTCGAGATTGGTCAGCAGCGCCGCGAGATCACCCGCCTTGGCGATGACCGGGCCGGAGGTGGAGCGAAAGCCCACCCCGAGTTCGCGGGCGACGATCTGCGCCAGCGTGGTCTTGCCGAGCCCGGGCGGGCCGACGAACAGCACATGGTCCAGCGCCTCGCCGCGCGCCTTGGCGGCCTTGATGAAGATGTCGAGATTGGCCCGCGCCTGCTCCTGGCCGACGAATTCGGCGAGGTTCTGCGGGCGCAGCGAGGCCTCGGCAAGGTCCTCCTCGCGCTTGTCGGGGGCGATGAGGCGGGTCTCGCTCACTTCGCCAGTTCCTTCAGGCCGAGGCGGATCAGCCGGGCGGTGTCGGCGTCTTCGCCCGCCTCACGCAACGCGCCGGCAATGGCGGCGCTGGCCTGGATCTGCCCATAGCCGAGATTGACGAGCGCCGAGACGGCGTCCGCCACCGGCCGAGGCGCCTGCCGGTCCTCGATCTGCGCGACGAGGCCGGCAACGCCGGGATCGACGCTGGAAAAGCCGGGCGCCTTGTCCTTCAGCTCGGCAACGATACGGGCGGCGACTTTCGGCCCGACGCCATTGGCGCGCGCCACCATCACCTTGTCGCCCAGCGCCACCGCATTGGCGAGTTCGGAGGGCGAGAGGGTGGAGAGCACGTTCAGCGCCACCTTGGAGCCCACGCCCTGCACATTCTGCAGCAGCAGGAACCAGCTTTTCTCGGCCTGCGAGACGAAGCCATAGAGGCGGATCATGTCCTCGCGCACCAGCATCTCGATGAACAGGGTCGCCGCCTCGCCCACGCGCGGCAGCGCCTGCAGCGTGCGGGCGGAGCAGTGGACGAGATAGCCCACGCCCTGCACGTCGAGGAGGACGTGGTCGTCGCCATAGCTGTCGACGAGGCCCGTCAGCTTGCCGATCATCGCCCTACCACCTTTGCCAATGCCCGCGCAGCGACCTTGGGCGCGGTTTTCGCGGCCATCTGCGCCTTCATCGCCGCCATGCCGCGATGCTGCGCATGGGTGACGGCAACCGCAAGCGCGTCAGCGGCATCGTCGGTGGTGAAGTCGGCCTGCGGCAGCAGGATCTTCATCATCATGCGGATCTGCCCCTTCTCCGCGCGGCCGGCACCGACCACCGTCTTCTTCACCAGCAGCGCCGCATATTCGGAAACCGGCACCCCCGCCAAGGCCGGGGTCAGCATCACCACGCCGCGCGCCTGGCCGAGCTTGAGCGTCGAGGCCGGGTTGACGTTGACGAAGGTCTCCTCCACCGCCGCTTCGTCCGGGGCGTAGGTACGCAGCACCTTCAGGAGGTCGGTGTGCAGGCAGGCGAGCCGTTCCGCCAGCCCGCCCTCCTCCGGCGGCATCACCGTGCCGCAGGCGATGAAACTGAGCCGTGTGCCGGCAGCCTCGATCACCCCCCAGCCAGTGCGGCGGAGGCCCGGATCAAGCCCGAGAATGCGAATCGGAGACGGCGCCATCCTTAAGGGCGTACCCGAACAAAGGACGAACGCCTAGTGCCGACCCGGCGCGCGACGCCCCCGCGCGGCGGGGACGTCGGACGTGGTTTACCAAGGGTTAACGGCGCTGCCCGCTGAAGGCGCCGCTCGCCAGCACCACGCCGACGCCCGTCGCCGCCACGCCGATGATTGCCGCCGTGTCGGGATGCTCGCCAAGCACCGGCACGGCAATCAGCGCCGCCAGCGCCGGCACCAGCCCGGTGAAGGCGGCAGCGCGCGAGGAGCCCAGCCTCTCGATGGCAGTGCCATAGGCAACCAGCGCGACGACGCCGGAGAGCAGCCCCTGCATGAACAGTTGGAACAGCACCTCGCGGCCGTAGCCGCTGGACACCGCGTCGATCACCCCCGGCAGCCCCCAGGGCAGCAGCAGCACCGCGGACCACAGCCCGGCCAGCCCGACAATCTCCGTCGGCCGCATGCCGGTGCGGCGGAAGGCGATGGTGCTGCACGCCCAGAGCGTCGCGCCGGTGAGCAGGAGGAGGTGCCCGCGCCACGCCCCGTCCTCGGGAAACAGCAGGCCTCGCCCGCCGAGCGTGAGAACGCCGACCGCGATGGTGGCAAAGCCGATCGCCCTGAGAACCCCGAGCCGCTCGTGCAGGAACAGCACCGAAATCGCCGCCACGATCAGCGGCATGGTTCCCGGCAGCAGCGGCCCCACATCGGCCGCCGGCACGAAGCGCATGGCGTTCGACACAATGAGGAAGAAGACGAGCCCGAGGCCTACAAAGCAGACGAGGAACGGCTTCAGCCCGCGCTTGGGAAGGATGCCCACCCGCCACCAGGCCGGCGCCAGCACCACCGCCGGCACGATGAAGCGCAGCCACCCCACCGTTTCCGGCGGCAGATGGCCATGCACGGCGTGCCGGGTCGAAACGATCCAGCCGCCCCAGATGGCGACGGCAAGCAGCGCGCAACCGGCGCCGACGAGGCGGTCGGAAAGCGAAGGAGCGGCCGTGCCGCCCAGCGCGGCCGCGGAAACGGACTTGTCCATGTTCGAGTTCCCGCCGCGTCGCGGCGCAAGAAAGGGGGCACCCCGCGCGTCGCCGGGAACCGAGTTGGCGCGAATGTGGCGTGCGCGACCTGTCGGCGCAAACGCGTTTTACGAATAGGCACGTTCGCGAAAGGTGATGGATCGACGCATTCGATCGCCAACCGTGTTGACGAGTTCCGGTCGCGGGGCTAGGTCTGCCGCCGCAGGCCCCGGCGGCGCGCGGCCCTTTCCGGTTCATCCCATGGCCATCGATCCCGCCCTCGTCTGGGCTTTCGTCACCGCCCTGGTCGCCGGCGTCACGCGCGGCTTTTCGGGTTTCGGCGGTGCCCTCATCTTCGTGCCGCTGGTCAGTGCCGCCTACGGCCCGCGCGTCGCGGCACCGTCCCTCCTCGTCATCGACACGCTGCTGACGCTGCCCTTCCTGGTTCCGGCGCTGCGCGCCTGCGTCTGGCGGCAGGTTGCGCCGCTGGCGCTCGGCGCCGTGGTGGCCGTGCCGGCGGGCGTGTGGGTGCTCGGCCACATGGACCCGATGGCGCTGCGCTGGGCGCTGGCGCTGCTGGGTCTCGCGCTTCTCGTGCTGCTGGTCTCCGGCTGGCGCCATAGCGGCCGGCACAATGTGCCGACGACGCTGGCCGTCGGCGCCGTCGCCGGCTTTTGCGGGGGCGCCGCGCAGATGTCTGGTCCGGCCGTGGTGGCCTACTGGCTCGGCAGCGGCCAGCCCTCTGCGCTGGTGCGGGCAAACCTGTTCGGGTTTTTCGCGCTGGTGACGCTGGCGAGCGGTGCCGCCTATGCCGCGAGCGGCCTGTTTACCGCCGAGGTCGGCCGGCTCACCCTGCTGCTCGGGCCCGCCTATGCGGTCGGGCTTTATGCCGGTGCTCGCGCCTTTCGCGGCGCCTCGGACCGGCACTACCGCATCGCCGCCTATTGGGTGATCGCGGCCGCCGCCCTTCTCAGCCTGCCGCTGTTCGACAGCCTGATCGGGCGGTGACGTTCCGCACGCAGATGCGGGCGATCAGTCGCTCATCTTCGCCATGAAGGCGTCGGACAGTTCGAAATTGGCGTAGACGTTCTGCACGTCGTCATTGTCGTTGAGATTGTCGACGAGGCGAATGAGCTTCTCGGCCACCTCGTCATCCACCGCCACCGTGTTCTGCGGGCGCCAGACGAGGCCCGACTTGCGCGGCTCGCCGAACCGGGCTTCCAGCGCACGGGCGACCTCGTGCAGGTTCTCGACCGAGCAGACGATCTCGTGGCCGTGCTCGTCCGAGGTGACATCGTCCGCACCCGCCTCGATGGCGGCTTCCAGCATGTCGTCCGCCGAGGCCTTGGCCGCATCGAACTCCACCGTGCCGATGCGGTCGAACATGAAGGAGACCGCGCCGGTCTCCGCCAGCGCCCCGCCGGACTTGGTGAAGAAGGAGCGCACTTCCGAGGCGGTGCGGTTGCGGTTGTCGGTCAGCGCCTCGACGATGACGGCAACACCGCCCGGGCCATAGCCCTCATAGCGGATCTCGTCATAATTCTCGGCATCCCCGCCCAGCGCCTTCTTGATGGCCCGGTCGATATTGTCCTTGGGCATGTTTTCGGCGCGGGCCGCCAGCACCGCCGCGCGCAGGCGCGGGTTCAGCGCGGGGTCGGGCATGCCGAGCTTCGCCGCGACGGTGACTTCACGCGCCAGTTTGGAGAACAGCTTGGAACGCACCGCGTCCTGCTTGCCCTTGCGGTGCATGATGTTCTTGAATTGCGAATGCCCCGCCATGGCTGCCTCCACGTCACACCGGGCGGGCCTGTGGCCCGGCCGCGTCCGAATGCCTGAAACAAAACGTGCCGGCTTATAGGCGAGAGCGCAGGCGCGCGTAAAGCGCAGAGCGCGCCACCGCCATGCTGCGCAGCACGCAAAAGCCGGACGGACTACCGGCGCGCCATCACATCATAATGCGTGCCGCTGCCGATCTGGTCGAAATACTGCAGCCCCATGCCGCGCAGGCCGGCCTTGAGATTTTCCGGGTCCGACCACGCGGAATCGACCTCGTAGAACACCGAATTCACCCGGCGGGCAAAACGGCTCCGCGCCAGTTCCGCGATCACGACTTCCTCGTGGCCCTCGGTGTCGATCTTCACGACCAGCGGCAGCCCCGAGGCGAGATAAGGCTCGAGGATGGCGGCCGTGGAGAGCCGGATTTCCTCGGTGCCTTCGGCGTCGTCAAACGTGTTGTGGAGGGAGGCCGCGCCGCTGTGCCCGGCCTTCAGACGAATACCCACGCGCGCATCTTCCGATGACAGGCCGCAATTCAGCGCGACGATCTTGTTGGCCAACCCGTTGGCGACAATGTTGGACGTGAGAAGACCGAACGTCCGGCTCACGGGCTCGAAACTCACCGCCTTCTCACAGGCGGGATTCTGCGCAGCGATCAGGGAATACAGTCCCTGATTGGCGCCGATGTCGATAAAGATAAACGGCTCTTCGAGACCGCGCAGATAGTCCGAGAAAAACGTCCCATAGCCTTGATAGAGGCAGAACCGAAAGGTGGCGTCGTTCCAGTTCGGAGTCAGGAGGACTCCATACTCCGATCGAACCGTTGTCCCACCGAAGAGCCTGTTCGCCTTCCGGACGGAAACCCTCTTGATCTTGCGCTGGGCCTTGTAGAGGAACCCGAGCACTCCCTCGTTCCTGAGAACCTCAATCACGCCCATCCAATCCTCCGGCAAACCACACAGGCGCACATCACTCTGAGATCCCCGAGGCAACCGCTACCAGAAGCCTGGCAGTGCCTCGCTCAGGCTACCACCGATCCGCACCGGCGCCACCGCGACGGCGCGCCCGGTGCCATCCGTCTCCACGGCGAGGCCGGAAAGCGTGCCCGGGCCCGCCGCCGGCTCGAAGCGGGTCGAGCCGATCTTGCGGGTGAAGCGACGCAGCGGCTCTTCCTTGTCCATGCCGATCACCCCTTCATAGCAGCCGCACATGCCGACATCGGTCATGTAGGCCGTGCCGCCCGGCAGGATGCGGTGGTCGGCGGTCGGCACATGGGTGTGGGTGCCGATCACCAAGCTGGCGCGGCCGTCGCACCAATGGCCGAAAGCCTGCTTCTCGCTCGTCGTCTCGGCATGGAAATCGACGATCGTGGCATCTGCCACCAGCCCCAGTGGGGCCGCGTCGAGTTCGCGGTCGATGCTCGCGAAGGGGTCGTCGAGCGGGTCCATGAAGACCCGGCCCATCATGTTGACCACCAGCACCTGCGCGCCGTTCTGCGCCTCGACCAGCGCCGCGCCGCGTCCCGGCGTGCCCGGAGGGAAATTGGCCGGGCGCACGAGGCGCGGCGCCCGTTCGATGAACACCAGCGCCTCGCGCTGGTCGAAGGCGTGGTTGCCCAGCGTCACCGCATCGGCGCCGGCCTCAAGGAATTCCTCATAGATCGCCTCGGTGATGCCGAAGCCGCCAGCGGCGTTCTCCCCGTTCACCACCACGAAGTCGAGCGCCCAGGCGCGGCGCAGGCGCGGCAGGTGCTCCAGCACGATCTGGCGGCCGGCGCGCCCGACCACGTCGCCGAGGAAAAGCAGGCGCATGCGTCAATCCTCGGCCGGGCAAATGAGGCCGGCATCCGTGGCGATGGCATCGAGCCGTTCATCGTGCGGCTCGGCCGGTACGGCGTCCAGTTCCTGCACCGCAAAGGCATAGCCCAGCGCCTCGACACGTTTGGCGCGGCGCAGCAGGCACAATGTGCGGTCATAGAAGCCGGCACCGTAGCCCAGCCTGTTGCCGCGCGCGTCGAAGGCGGCGAGCGGCACCACCAGCACGTCGGGCGAAACGGCGGGTGCGGTTTCAGGCGGTGCGGGAATGGAGAAGCGGCCGGGGCCGATGGACGGCACCAGTTCCTCGCCCGGCTCCCACAGCCGGAAGAGCAGCGGCTTGCCGGCCTCCAGCACCACGGGCAAGGCGACGTCCGCGCCGGCGGCCCGCAGTCGCTGGATCAGCGGATCGGTCGCGATCTCCCCGCCGATCGGCGCAAAGACCGAGACGACCTCACCCTTGACCTCGCCCAGCCAGGCCATGGCATGGGCGGCCGCGCGCTCCGCCGCCCCTTCCCGCGCAGGCAGATCGAGCGCCGCACGCCGTGCGAGGGCGACGGTTCGAAGGCTGGCCTTGTCGAGTTGGGCGTCGGTCAATGGGCGCATGATGCCATGAGTGCGGAGCCGCGATGGCCGTTGGAGGCTCGATCCCGGGAACCTACAACGTAGGTGGGCACCGTGTGTCCAAGCCCAGGGGCAAGGTCAGGGACAGTTCCCTTTGAGATCGATAAGGCCCCGGAAATATATGCTCCTGACGAACCTCGCAGCCCCGCGTGACAAATCTAGGATGCCCGGGCTCAAATTGCCAGAGGGCGCGCGGGGCGGGTGAACAGGTTTCGGTGAACGAGGGCGGGCGCGTGGCGTTTCCGCCAAAGAGTCTCTGCTGGGTCCCGGCTCAGCGCCCCGGCTGCGCCGTCGCTTGGCCGGGAAACGAAGCACGCCTATCCCGGACCAACGGCGCAAGGCGCCGCGCCGATCCGGGACCCAGCG
Organism: Ancylobacter sp.; assembly: GCF_965279025.1. Taxonomy (NCBI): domain Bacteria; kingdom Pseudomonadati; phylum Pseudomonadota; class Alphaproteobacteria; order Hyphomicrobiales; family Xanthobacteraceae; genus Ancylobacter; species Ancylobacter sp. The sequence goes on from NZ_OZ257132.1 coordinate 388,355, forward strand.
AAGAGTCCTCGGCATGCCCCTCGCGCGCGAGGGGCATGCAAACCTCACCCCACGTCCAGCATGATCTTGCCGATATGCGCGCTGGTCTCCATGCGCGCATGGGCCTCGCTCGCCTTTTCCAGCGGGAAGGTCTGGTCGATCACCGGCTTCACCGTGCCGGCCTCGATCAGCGGCCAGACCTTCTCGCGCAGCGAGGCGGCGATCCGCGCCTTTTCCGCCTTGGGCCGCGAGCGCAGGGTCGAGCCCATATGCGACAGGCGCTTCAGCATCAGGCGCATGAAGTCGATCTGCACCTTGGAGCCTTCCATGAAGGCGATCTGCACGAGGCGGGCCTGCGGCGCGGCGGCCTCGTAATTGCGCGCGATATAGGAGCCGCCGACCATGTCGAGGATGACGTCGACACCCTTGCCGCCGGACTTTTCCTTCACCACGGCGACGAAGTCCTCGGCCTTGTAGTCAATCGCCACATCCGCGCCGAGCTGGCGGCAGACATCGCATTTCTCCGCGCTGCCCGCCGTGGTGAACACGGTGGCGCCGAACGCCTTGGCGAGCTGGATCGCCGTCGTGCCGATGCCGGAGGTGCCGCCATGCACCAGGAAACGCTCGCCCGCCTTCAGCCCGGCAAGGTCGAACACATTGGTCCACACGGTGAAGAAGGTCTCGGGCAGCGCCGCGGCTTCCACCATGGAGAGACCGGCCGGCACCGGCAGCGCCGATCCTTCGTCGGCGAGGCAATATTGCGCATAGCCACCGCCGGAAACCAGCGCGCACACCTTGTCCCCGATCGCCCAGCGGCTCACGCCTTCGCCGAGCGCGACAACCTCGCCGGCGATTTCGAGGCCGGGAATGTCCGGCGCGCCGGGCGGCGGCGGGTAGAGCCCCTTGCGCTGCATCACATCCGGCCGATTGACACCGGCGGCGGCGACTTTGACGAGGATCTCGCCGGCACCCGGTGCGGGAATCGGGCGCTGCTCGGGAACCAGGGCTTCCGGGCCGCCGGGCGTCGGCAGGCCGATGGCGGTCATGGTGGCGGGCAGCTCGGTCACGGTGTCTTCCTCGTGCTGGCGGAGTTGCGAAGTCTCTGCTGTCGAAATCGTCGTCCGTCCTAGGTCAAGCCGCCATCGCTGGCAACCGCAGGCAGGGGCGGCTAAGCTCAACGCAACGTGCAGGCGGACAGGAGCAGAGCGATGGCGATCCACGACGATCTCTTCCCCGTGACAACACCGGCCGCCAAGCTGGCCGGGCATGTTGTCGGTTCCGACATCTCCACCCTTTCCGAGGTAGAGATCGCCGAACGCATCGCCGATCTTTCCGCCGAGATCGAGCGGCTGAAGCGGGCGCTGGAGGACAAGCGGGCCTCGCGTTTCGCCGCCGAGAACGTCTTCAAGCGCTGAGGCCCGGCAGCTTAACCCGCCGTTAAGGTTTCCAACCTATTACTGGGGTCGGTCCTTTTTGACCGCGAGTGGCCTTTGTCCACTCTGTTTGACGCATCCCTGTCTACCACTTTTCGAGCCGCCCCCTGGGCGGCTCTTTTTTCATCCCCGCTATCCCACGCGCGCCGGCGACCGCGCCGAATCCGACGCCGTCGACTGGACAGCGCCCCGCCGCTGCGCGACAGACAGGGGCAGGCGCGAGGATGCGCGCTCGAGGGACGGTCGGCGCGATGGGCAGCTTCCGGGAAGGTTTGGACGGAAACGGGACCCCGGCTGAGGCCGGGCAATCGCCCTCCGCCGAGATGATCCGCTTCGCCGAGCGCCGCCTCGCCTCACCCGCCTTCTTCGCGCTGTTCTCGGAAGGGATGCAGCTGGTCGACGACACTGCCGCCTATCTGGACGGCGAGGGACGGGAGGCCGCCCGCGCACTGTCCCGCGGGGTGGGCGCGATCTATGTGCAGCAGAGCATGCGGCTTTCCACCCGCCTGATGCAGCTCGCCTCCTGGCTGCTGCTGCGCCGCGCTGTGGCCGAGCACGAGATGACGGAGGCGACCGCCCGGCGCGAGGCCGCCCGCATCGACCTTGTTGGCCCGCTGCGCGATATCGACCAGGAAGCGCTGCTGCCGCCGGCGCTGGTGGCGCTGATTCTGCGCAGCTTCGAGCTCCAGCGGCAGATCGCTCAGCTGGAGGCCGCCCTCGCCGCGCCTTCCCCGGTGGAAAATGAGGACCTGCGACCGAATGCCGTCGCCGGGCAGATCGGCCGGTTGCGCCGCGCGTTCGAGCGGCGGTGATCGCCCGCGCCGCCCGCAGCCGGGCAAACGAAAACCCTCGCGCGAGGGCGTGCCCGGCGCGAGGGTTGATGTCGTTGTGTCGCAGGACGGCCCCGCAGGGCCGCCGCTCCCCGGCCGATCAGGCCTTGAGGAAGCCCGCGAACTTCTTCTGGAACTTGGACACGCGGCCGGCGCGGTCGAGCATCTGCCCGGTGCCGCCGGTCCAGGCCGGGTGCGAGGTCGAATCGATATCGAGCTGGAGGACGTCGCCCTCCTTGCCCCAAGTCGTCCGGGTCGTGTACTCGGTGCCGTCCGTCATCACCACCTTGACGAAGTGGTAGTCGGGATGGATGTCGCTCTTCATGGGTAGCATCCTCAGCCGCCGCGCGGTCGGCCCCTCGCGGGAGCCACGCGGCGATCTACAAAACGATCCTGCCGGAAATCCGAGCGGCTCTATAACCGAGACATGCCTGTGACACAAGCCGCCTCCACGCCTTCCCCCACCGCTTCGACGCCGGGTTCCCCCACAAATTCGCCGGACAAGGCCGCCGCGCGCCGCCCGCGCCTGCGCCCGCTCATGGCGCTCTGGCCGCATCTGCGGCGCTATCGCGGCCGCGCGCTGGCCGCCGTCGCCGCGCTGGTCGTGGCGGCCATCGCCACGCTGGTGGTGCCGATCGCCGTGCGGCGGATGATCGATTTCGGCTTTGACGAAAGCCATGCCGGCTTCATCGATCGCTATTTCGCGGTCATGATCGGCGTTGTGGCCGTGCTTTCACTGGCCTCGGCGGCGCGCTACTATCTGGTGATGACGCTCGGCGAGCGCATTGTCGCCGATCTGCGCGCGCAGGTGTTCACCCATCTCCTCACCCTCGACGGCGCCTTTTACGACGGCGCCAAATCCGGCGAGCTGATCTCGCGCCTCACCGCCGACACCACGCAGATCAAGTCGGCGGTCGGTGCTTCCGCTTCCATAGCCCTGCGCAACATCGTGCTGTTCTTTGGCGCGACGGTGATGATGGTCATCACCAGCCCGTGGCTCGCCGCCACCCTGCTGGTCGCCATTCCCGTCATCGTCGCGGTGCTGATCGGCGCCGGGCGCGGCGTGCGCAAGCGCTCGCGCGGCGCGCAGGATACCCTGGCCGAGGCCTCAGCCTATGCCGCCGAGGCCATCGGCTCGGTGCGCAGCCTGCAGGCCAACACCGCCGAGGCAGCCGCCTCCCGCTTGTTTGCCGGCGAGGTGGAGCATGCCTTCGATGCGGCGCGCGACGCCGTACGGGCGCGCTCCTGGCTCACCGGCGTCGGCATCTTCCTGGTTTTCGCCAGCGTCGTGGGCATCCTGTGGGCCGGCGCCAATGCCGTGCTCGCCGGCGAGATGAGCGCCGGCACGCTGGGCCAGTTCGTGCTCTACGCGGTGCTGGCGGCGAGCGGGCTCGGCCAGCTCGGCGAGGTGTGGGGCGAGATTTCGCAGGCCGCCGGCGCCACCGAGCGTATCGCCGAACTGCTCGAGGAGAAGCCCAAGGTGGCGCCTCCCGCGGTGCCGATCGCCCTGCCCCAGCCGGCGCGCGGCGCCGTCGCCTTCGAGCAGGTGGCCTTCGCCTACCCCGCGCGGCCGGACGTGCCGGCCCTGTCGGGAGTCAGCTTCACGGTGCAGCCGGGCGAGCGCGTTGCCGTGGTCGGCCCCTCCGGCGCCGGCAAGAGCACGCTGTTCCAGCTGCTGTTGCGCTTCTACGACCCGGTCTCGGGGCGGGTGACGGTCGATGGCGTCGACATCGCGCAGGCCGATCCGGAGGAGGTGCGGGCGCGCATAGCGCTGGTGCCGCAGGATGTCGCCATCTTCGCCACCTCGATCCGCGAGAACATCCGCCTCGGTCGTCCCGAAGCGACGGACGCCGAGGTGGAGGAGGCCGGGCGGCTCGCCCGCGCCGACGAATTCGTCGCCCGGCTTCCCGAAGGCTGGGAGACGCCGGTGGGCGAGCGCGGCGTGACGCTTTCGGGCGGCCAGCGCCAGCGCCTCGCCATCGCCCGCGCCATCCTGCGAAAGGCGCCGATCCTGCTGCTCGACGAGGCCACCTCGGCACTCGACGCCGAGAGCGAGACGCTGGTGCAGCAGGCGCTGGACCTTTCCATGCAGGGCCGCACCACGCTGGTCATCGCCCACCGCCTTGCCACCGTCCTCTCCGCCGACCGCATCCTGGTGATGGAGGGCGGACGCATCGTCGAGGAGGGCACCCATGCCAGCTTGGTTGGAGGGGGCGGCCTCTATGCGCGCCTGGCGGCGCTGCAGTTCGGCGAGACCGGCGCCGGCAAATAAGGCGCGGAGAGCTTCGGCGAACGGCGCTCTGCCGGACGGAACGCGGGCAGGCCGGCCGGCAGAGCACCGGTCAGGCCTGGCCCGGATGGCTCCCCGCCCTGCGCTCCATGCGCAGCGTCGGCCGGCCGGACGTCGGGTTCACGCCGTGCCCCACCACGCTGAAGCCCGCCTTTTCGTAGAAGCGGACAGCGCGCTCGTTCTGCTCGTTGACGTCGAGCACGAGATGGTGCGGCGAGCGGGCCGCCGCCGCGGCGACCAGCCGGCTGGCCACCCCGGCGCCCCAATGGTCGGGATGCACCACGAGCTGGTCGACATAGCCTGTGCCGGGATGAACCGAAACGAAGCCCAGCAGCGCGCCCGGCACGCCGCCCGGCGCCTCTGCCAGCGCGAGGTCGATCGCCGCGCCCTCGTCGATCAGTGCGCCGATACGGTGGCAGAGCCAGCCGCGCCGGGCCTCGAAGTCGATCTCCGGCAGCGCCTCCTGCCACGCTTCCACCCACAGATCCGTCAGGTCAGGCATGCGGCCCCAGTCAAACGGTGCCAGCACAGTGGCGCGCGGACCGGTCATCGCCGCGCGCTCATCGCTCGGTCAGCTTGAGCTCGATGCGCCGATTGCGGGCGCGGGCCTCGTCATCGCTGCCGGGATCGATCGGCTGATATTCGCCGAAGCCGGCGGCGACGAGATGCTGGGGCGAGACGCCCCGTTGCGCCAGATACTGCACCACCGCGATGGCGCGCGAGGCCGACAGCTCCCAGTTGGACGGATAGAGCGGGGTCGAGATCGGCCGGTCGTCGGTGTGGCCGTCGACGCGCAGCACCCAGGGAAGATCAGGCGGAATCTGCTTTTCCAGCTCGATCAGCGCGCTGGCCAGCTTGTCGAGCGCCGGCAGCGCATCGCCCCGCAGCTGGGCGGCCGAGGCATCGAAGAAGATCTCCGACTGGAAGACGAAACGGTCGCCCACCACCCGCACATCCGGCCGGTCGCCGAGAATGGTGCGCAGCCGGCCGAAGAACTCGGAGCGGTAGCGCGTCAGCTCCTGCACCCGCTGGGCGAGCGCGACGTTCAGCCGCCGGCCGAGATCGGCGAGGCGCGACTGGCTTTCCTTGTCCTTCTGGTCGGAAATGTTCAGCGCTTGCTCCAGCGCCGCGATCTGTCGGCGCAGCGCGGCGATCTGCTGGTTGAGGATGGCGATCTGCGCGGCCGCCTGGGCGGTGGCGTCCTTTTCCTGCCCGAGTTCGCGGGTGAGCTCGGCACTGCGGCTTTGGGCGGAGGCGATCTCCTCGGGGCTGGCGACGGCACTCGCCGCCTCGCGCAGCGCATCACGCTCCTGCTCGATCCGCAGCAAGCTGGCGCGCAGCGCGCCCACCTGGCTGTCGGCTTCGGCGTCGTTCGCCCGCTCCAGCGCCAGCAGGTCGGTCAATTCGCGGATCTGCGCCTGCAGCCGCGACATGGCATCGTCCTTGGAGCCGATCTCCTGGGTGAGCACGAACTGCGCCAGCACGAAGACCGACAGAAGGAAGACGAAGACCAGCAGCAGCGTCGACAACGCGTCGACGAAGCCGGGCCAGTAGTCGATGTGGCGCTCGCCACGGCGGGAACGACCCAGGGCCATCAGGCGCTCTCGCGATCCGACTTGGTTTCGGCGATGCGCTCAAGCAGGCGCTTGATGTCGCGCTGCTGCTCGGCCTGGGCCTCGACCCAGTCGCGCACCATCTGCTGCTCGCTGCGCATGTGCTGCACCATGCCCTGCAGGCTTTCGGCCAGATGCGCCATGGCGGTGGTGACGCGTTGCGAGCCGGCCTCGGTCATCGTGCGCTCAAGCCGCCCGATCGCTGCGGACAAATCGCTGAAATCCGGTGCCGGGGCCGGCGGCTGCGGCAAGGGCAGCGGGCCGATCGGCGTCGCCCGCGACGTCACGGGAACGGGAACCGGCACCGGCACCGGGCCCCGGATGCGCGCGGCTTCGGAGCCGAGGTCCTCGACCGTGGTGGACAGCCAGTCCTCGAGGTCGATGTAGAAGCGGTTCTGCGCCTGCCCGGCCTGAAGGTCGAGGAAGCCCAGCACCAGCGATCCGGCAAGGCCGAACAGCGAGGACGAGAAGGCGATGCCCATGCCGCCGAGCGGGGCCGCGAGCCCGGTCTTCATGGTCTCGAGCACCGAGCCCGATTCCGGCCCGACATCGAGCGAGCCGATCACCCCGGCGATGGAGCTGACCGTCTCCAGAAGGCCCCAGAAGGTGCCGAGCAGGCCGAGGAAGATGAGCAGGCCGGTGAGATAGCGCAGCAGGTCGCGCGCCTCGTCGAGGCGGGTGCCAATCGATTCGAGGATGCCGCGCATCGTCGCCTGCGAGATCGACATGCGCCCGACCCGGTCACCGAGCAGCGCCGCCATCGGCGCCAGCAGCACCGGCGCCCGGCGCACTTCCAGCCCGGGATCGGCAATGCGGAAGCTGTTCACCCATTCGACTTCCGGCAGAAGCCGAACCACCTGGCGGAAGGAGAAGATGATGCCGATCAGCAGAACGCCGAAGATGACGCCGTTGAGGCCGGGATTGTTGAGAAAGGCCCGCCAGATCGGCTCGTGCAGAATGGAGGCGAGGGCCACGCAGAGCAGTATAAATACGAACATCCGCACCAGAAAGATGCGGGGCGACGACAATTTATGAAATGAATCCGTAGCGCTCATGCCCGTGGTGGTCCCCGAGAAGGGCGGCGATTGCCCGAAAACCGTCCTTCGGGCCGGACTATGCCACAGACGCACGAAAAAGGAACGGCGCAGGTCCCGCGCGGACCCGGCGCTCTCTCCCTACCGCCGCCCCCCTGCTACGCCTTGTTGATCAGCGTCAGCAGGTCGCGCCGAACCGTGTCGTTGCCGACGATGATATCACCTTTGGCCAACATCTTGTCGCCGTCGTCGAGGTCGGAGACATAGCCGCCCGCCTCGCGCACCATCACGATTCCGGCCGCCATGTCCCAGGGGCTGAGCCCCCGCTCCCAGAAGGCGTCGAAGCGGCCGGCGGCCACCCAGGCGAGATCGAGCGCGGCCGTGCCGGTGCGCCGCAGGCCCGCCACCTTCGGGGCGATGGCGGCATATTCGCGGCCGAACTGCGCGAAGTCGCCGCGCCCCATATGCGGCAGCCCGCAGCAGACGACGCTGTCGGCGAGATTGCGCCGCGCCGCCACGCGGATCCGGCGGTCGTTCATGAATGCCCCGGCGCCCTTTTCGGCGATGAACAGCTCGTCCGTGACCGGGTTGTAGATCACCCCCGCCACCGGCACGCCATCGCGCGCCAGCGCCAGCGAGACGCAGAACAGGGGAATGCCGTGCAGGAAATTGGTGGTGCCGTCGAGCGGGTCGATGATCCAGCGGTGGTTCTCGTCGGCCCCGTCGACCTCGCCGCTCTCTTCCATGATGAAGCCGTAATTCGGCCGCGCCTTGGTAAGCTCGTCCTGCAGGATACGCTCGGCCTTGCGGTCGGCGTTGGAGACGAAATTAGCCGGTCCCTTGAGCGAAACCTGCAGATTCTCGACCTCCCCGAAATCGCGGATCAGGGAGCGGCCAGCCTTGCGGACGGCCTGGACCATGACGGTCATCAGGGGGGTACGGATCATGTCAAATTCCAGATGAAGCGCGATCGGGAGCCATAGAACGATCTGCTCCTGTGCGCCGCGCGGCAAGCCGCGTCAAGTGCGCGGCACCCTTCCCGCCGCCGCGCCGAGGATGGGGCGGCGGGTCGGCATTCGCGATGGAGAAAGGCCCTCAGCCCATGCCCACGCCGCTGGAGGGGCTGGTGCCGAGTTCGCGCGTCAGCCGCTCCAGCCGCTCGGCAGCGGCGGTAACACCATGCGCCACCCGCGTCTCGGTCTCGCCCAGCCGCTGGGTAGCGGCGCTGCGGGCGGCGCGCTCGGCGCTGGCTTCCAGTTCCAGGGCGTGGAGGCGGCGCCGCGCCTCGCTGAGTTCGTCGGCGAGGGTGATGGCGGCCATGATGCTCAGCCGCTGGTCGCCGATCTCGCCAAAGGCGATGCGGAGCTGGTCGATCCGTGCGTCGACCTCCTCGCCGAGACCGCTGAGATGGTCTTCCTGGCCGTCATCGCAGGCCATGCGGTAGGCGCGCCCGCCAATGCTGATGGTCACATACGCCATTGCCGCCCCTCAGCGTTCATGCGCGGCGAGCACCGCGCGAATGGTTTCCATGGCGCTGCCCAGCCGACGCGCCACCTCGTCATTGGCGGTGTCCAGCCGCTCGGCGCGCGCCTGCGCACCGTCGAGGGCGTCGGCGAGGCGCGAGCGGTCGGCGCCGAGCACATGGAGCTGCTGCGCCAGGGCGGCCTCCTGCCGCTCGACCTCCAGCCTGCGCTCGATTGCGCCTTCGAGTGCGTCGACCGCGCTGTCGAAGCGCCGCAGCGCCGCTTCCAATACGCTTGCCGGTTCGCCCGCCTCAGGCGCGTTCATGACGTCTCCGCTCTTTTGCCCCGCGGGGCTCCAGGACATGGGAAAGGCGCTGCTTGCTCGGTTGTTCCCGCGATTCTTCGCGCGATGATTCCGGCGATATTGAGCCTGCGGGCCGGAACAGCGTCAACTGCACCGCACACCTGTCTTTGACAGCGGGCCCGGTGGTGCTATCACTCGCCGGCCTTGCCCGTATGCCGAGCTGGCCAGCCCTGGAGCTCCACCGCTCGGCCCGCGGCCTCGAAACGCCGCCGCTTTTGACACCACAACCCATCTGTCTCGGAGACATCCGTCCTCATGTCGAACCGCGAGAAGCATGATCGCATGGCCAATGCCATCCGGGCACTGGCCATGGACGCCGTCGAAGCCGCTAATTCCGGCCATCCCGGCATGCCGATGGGAATGGCGGATGTCGCCACCGTCCTGTTCGGCAAGGTGCTGAAATTCGACCCGACCGACCCGCACTGGCCGGATCGCGACCGCTTCATCCTCTCCGCCGGCCACGGCTCGATGCTGCTCTACGCCCTGCTCTACCTCACGGGCTATGAGGGCATGTCGATCGACGACATCAAGAACTTCCGCCAGCTCGGCTCGCGCACGCCCGGCCACCCGGAATATGGCCACACGGTCGGCGTCGAGACCACCACCGGCCCGCTCGGCCAGGGCCTCGCCAATTCGGTCGGCTTCGCGCTGGGCGAGCGCATGCTTGCCGCGCAGTTCGGCGGCGATCTCGTCGACCACCACACCTATGTCATCGTCGGCGATGGCTGCCTGATGGAAGGCATCTCTGAGGAGGCGATCGAGATCGCCGGCCGCCAGAAGCTGAACAAGCTCACCGTGCTGTGGGATGACAACCACATCACCATCGACGGCTCCACCGCCCTGTCCGTCGCGACCGATCAGCTCGCCCGCTTCGAGGCCTCCGGCTGGCACGCCACCCGTGTCGACGGCCATGACCCGGACGCCATCCTGGCGGCCCTCGAGGCCGCCAAGACCAGCGACCGGCCGACCCTGATCGCCTGCCACACCACCATCGGCTATGGCGCGCCCAACAAGGGCGGCACCAATGCCGTGCACGGCGCGCCGCTCGGCGCCGCCGAAATCGCCGCCGCCCGTGCCTTCCTCAACTGGGAATACGAGCCCTTCGTCATTCCCAGCGACGTGCTCGATGCGTGGCGCCTTGCCGGCCTGCGCTCGCGCCAGGCGCACAAGAACTGGAACCAGCGGCTGGCCGAGGCCGACGTCACTCTGCGCGGCGAATTTGAGCGTCGCGTGCGCGGCGACCTGCCCTCCAAGCTCGGCGAGACGATCACCGCGGTGATCGCCAAGGCCCGTGCCGATGGCGGGGCGGTGGCCACCCGCAAGTCTTCCGAAATCGTGCTGGAAGCCCTCACGGCGGCGCTGCCGGAGATGGTGGGCGGCTCGGCCGACCTCACCCACTCCAACAACACCAAGACCAAGGCCACCTCGGTCTATGTCGAGCCGCCGAACTATGACGGCCGCTATGTGAACTGGGGCATCCGCGAGCACGGCATGGCGGCGGCGATGAACGGCATCGCCCTGCATGGCGGCTTCATCCCCTATGGCGGCACGTTCCTGGTCTTCTCGGACTATTGCCGCCCTTCCATTCGCCTCGCGGCGCTGATGGGCGTGCGCGTGGTCTATGTGTTCACGCATGATTCGATCGGCGTGGGCGAGGACGGCCCGACCCACCAGCCGGTCGAGCAGATCGCCGCGCTGCGGGCCATCCCGAACCTTCTCGTCTTCCGTCCCTGCGACACGGTGGAGACGGCGGAAGCCTGGAAGCTGGCGCTGGAGCACAAGACCGGCCCCAGCGTGATGGCGCTCACCCGCCAGAACCTGCCGCTGCTGCGCACCGACGACACCGAGCGCTGCCTCACCGCGCGCGGCGCCTATGAACTGGCCCCCGCCTCGGACGAGGCGCAGGTCACGTTGTTCGCCTCCGGCTCGGAAGTCTCGCTTGTCATGAAGGCGCGCGAGCAGCTGGAAGCGCAGGGCGTGCCCACCCGCGTCGTCTCCGTGCCCTGCTTCGAGCTGTTCCTGAACCAGCCCGAGGAAAGCCGCCGCCAGGTGGTGGGCAAGGCGCCGGTCAAGATCGCCGTCGAAGCCTTGATCCGTCAGGGCTGGGACGAGATCGTGGGATCGGACGCGGCCTTTGTCGGCATGTCCGGCTTCGGCGCCTCCGGCCCGGCGCCGCAGGTGTTCGCCCATTTCGGCATCACCGTCGAAGCCGTGGTGGCGACCGCGCTCAGCCGCCTCAAGCGCTGAGCCTCCACACGAAGAGCCATGCGGCTGGCGCATAGATCATGCGCCAGCCCTGCGCCCAGCAAGCAGCGTCAAAAGAGCGACTGGTGTCCTAGCGTTCGCCGCGCTATGAGGCCAACGCGCGGATCGTGATGATAAAGCTTACCTGGGGATTAAACGCATGACGCTCAAGGTTGCCATCAACGGCTTTGGACGCATCGGTCGCAACGTGCTGCGGGCCATCATCGAGTCCGGCCGTACCGATATCGAAGTCGTCGCCATCAATGATCTCGGCCCGGTCGAGACCAATGCGCACCTGTTCCGCTTCGACAGCGTCCACGGCCGCTTCAACGGCACGGTGACGGTTGACGGCGACACCATCGATGTCGGCCGCGGCCCGATCAAGGTGACCGCGGTGCGCAACCCGGCCGAATTGCCGCATACGGCGCTCGGCGTGGACATCGCGCTCGAATGCACCGGCATCTTCACCGCCCGCGACAAGGCCGCCGCCCATCTGGCCGCCGGCGCCAAGCGCGTGCTGGTCTCCGCCCCGGCGGAAGGCGCCGACCTCACCGTCGTGTTCGGCGTCAACCACGACAAGCTGACCAAGGACCACCTCGTCGTCTCCAACGCCTCCTGCACCACCAACTGCCTCGCGCCGGTGGCCAAGGTGCTGAACGACGCCGTCGGCATCGACCACGGATTCATGACGACGATCCACTCCTACACCGGCGACCAGCCGACGCTGGACACCATGCACAAGGATCTCTACCGCGCCCGCGCCGCAGCGCTGTCGATGATCCCGACCACCACCGGCGCCGCCAAGGCCGTCGGCCTCGTGCTGCCCGAACTGGCCGGCCGGCTCGACGGCACCTCCATTCGCGTGCCGACCCCGAACGTCTCGGTGGTCGATTTCAACTTCGTCGCCAAGCGCAAGGTGACGAAGGAAGAGATCAACGAGGCGATCAAGGCCGCCGCCGCGAGCGGTCCGCTCAAGGGCATCCTCGGCATCACCGACCAGCCGAACGTTTCCACCGACTTCAACCACGACCCCCATTCCTCGATCTTCCATCTCGACCAGACCAAGGTGCTGGAAGGCAATTTCGTCCGGGTGCTCTCCTGGTACGACAATGAATGGGGCTTCTCGAACCGCATGTCCGACACGGCGGTCGCCCTCGGAAAGCTGATCTGAACATCCGGCCCGGCCGGGCCTCCCGCCAAGGAGGTCCGGCCGTTTCGCATCGAAGATCAACAATCCAGGGGAGAAGACCAATGAGCGAGGCATCCGCCTTTCGTACGCTCGACGACGCCGACATCGCCGGCAAGCGCGTCCTCGTGCGCGTCGATCTGAACGTGCCGGTCGATAATGGCCGAGTGACCGACGACACCCGCATCCAAGCCGTGCTGGCTACCATCCGCGAGATTTCCGACAAGGGCGGCAAGGTCATCCTGCTGGCCCATTTCGGCCGCCCCAAGGGCGAGGACCCGGCGCTGTCGCTGGGCTTCCTCGCCGATGAGGTGGCGAGCCGCCTCGGCAGGCCCGTCGCCTTCGCACCGGCCACCATCGGCCCCGTCGCCGAGGCCGCGGTGGCGAAGCTGCAGGCCGGCGACGTGCTGCTGCTCGAGAACACCCGCTACGACAAGCGGGAAGAGAAGAACGATCCTGATTTCGTGGCGGCGCTGGCCGGCCTCGGCGATCTCTACGTGAACGACGCCTTCGCCACCGCCCACCGCGCCCACGCCTCCACCGAAGGCCTCGCCCACAGACTGCCGGCCTTTGCCGGTCGCTGCATGCAGGAGGAGATCGAGGCGCTGGCCAAGGCGCTGGAGAAACCCGAGCGCCCGGTGCTGGCCGTGGTCGGCGGCGCCAAGGTGTCGTCCAAGCTCGACCTGCTCGGCAACCTCGTCGCCAAGGTCGACATTCTGGTGATCGGCGGTGGCATGGCCAACACCTTCCTCGCCGCCCAGGGTAAGGATGTCGGCAAATCGCTGTGCGAGCATGACCTCGCCGGCACGGCGCTGGAAATCCTCGACAAGGCCAAGGCCGCCGGCTGTGACATCGTGCTGCCGGTCGACGCGCTCGCCGCCACCGAATTCAAGGCGAATGCGCCGCATCGCGTCGCCTCGGTCGACGACATCAAGCCGGACGAAATGATGCTCGATGCCGGCCCGGCCTCGGTGGACAACGTCATCGCCCGGCTCAAGGACGCCAGGACCATCGTGTGGAACGGGCCCTTCGGCGCCTTCGAGTTGCCGCCCTTCGACACGGCGACGGTGGCGGTCGCCAAGGCAGCGGCGGAACTCACCGATGCCGGCGGACTTTTGTCGGTGGCGGGCGGTGGCGACACTGTCGCGGCGCTCAACCATGCCGGGGTGGCGGATCGCTTCACCTATGTCTCGACGGCGGGCGGCGCCTTTCTCGAATGGCTGGAGGGCAAGCCCCTCCCCGGCGTCGAGGCCCTGAGACGTTGAACGAAGCCCGGGCGGCGCGCGGTCCCGTCATTCGGGATTTCGCCGCCCGGTGCTAGTATCCGATCGGTCCGGCCCCGCGTTCCATCCGGCTGCGGTGCCGGACGGTCAGTTTCGCGCGGGAGAGAGAGAATGACGGCAAGCCTCGAAGAGGTCGCGTACAAGCTAGCGGCGGGCGGCAAGGGCCTACTGGCGGCGGATGAGAGCGCCAGCACCATCAAGAAGCGCTTCGATGCTATCGGGGTGGAATCGACGGAGGAGAACCGGCGCGATTATCGCGAGATGCTGTTCCGCTCCGAGGCGATGACACACTATATTTCCGGCGTCATCCTGTTCGACGAGACCATCCGCCAGAACGCCAAGGACGGCACGCCGCTGGTCAAGCTGATCGAGGCGGCGGGCTCGATCCCCGGCATCAAGGTGGACCTCAGCGCCAAGCCGCAGCCGGGCTGCCCCGGCGAGACGATCACCGAGGGCCTCGACGGCCTCGCCGGCCGTTTCAAGGAATATTACGATCTCGGCGCCCGCTTCGCGAAGTGGCGCGCGGTGATCGACATCGGCCAGCACATTCCCAGCTACACCTCGATCCTCGCCAATGCGCAGGCGCTCGCGCGCTATGCCGCGCTGGCCCAGCAGGCCGGCATAGTGCCGATCGTCGAGCCGGAAGTGCTGATGGACGGCGATCACGACATCGACCGCTGCTACGACGTGACCGAATGGGTGCTGAAGGAAGTGTTCCAGCAGCTCTTCTACGGCCGCGTGAAGCTGGAAGGCATGGTGCTGAAGCCGAACATGGTGATTGCCGGCCGCAAGTCGGCGAAGCAGGCCTCGGTCGCGGAAGTGGCGGAGAAGACCGCCCGCTGCCTCAAGAACTGCGTGCCGTCCGCCGTCCCCAGCGTCGCCTTCCTCTCCGGCGGCCAGTCGGACGAGGAGGCCACCGCCCATCTCGACGCGATGATCCGCAATGGCGGGCTGCCGTGGAACCTCACCTTCTCCTATGGCCGCGCCCTGCAGGCCGCGCCGCAGAAGGCGTGGTCGGGCAAGCCGGAGAACGTCGCCGCCGGGCAGGCCGCTTTCACCCATCGTGCCAAGATGAACTATCTGGCGGCGCTGGGTCAGTGGACGCCGGAAATCGAGCACAAGGACGCGGCCTGAGCCGCCTAGCCTGTGACTCCATGAAGACGCAAACGCCGCCCTCCGGGGCGGCGTTTTTGTGTGCCCGGCTGAAGTTCGCCACGGCCAAATGAGAACGCCGCCCCGAAGGGCGGCGCTCGGAATGCCGGACGGTACGCGAGAGCCTATGCCTCAGCGGCGCCCGCCGCCGAAGCCTCCGCCAAACCCGCCACGGAAACCACCGCCGAAGCCGCCACCGCCGCCAAAGCCGTCGTGGAAGCCCCCGCCATAGCCGCCGCCATAATGGTCGCCGCCGAAGCCGTCATAGCCGCCGGCGCGGGCGAAGCTGTCGGCGCGGGCGTCGCCATAGCCCTGATACTGGCGCTGCTGGTCGAGCCGGCCCATCTGGTCGGCGTCGGTGTCGCCCTTCCAGCCGTCGATGGTCTGATGCTGCCAGCCATTGTCGCCATATTGGTGGATGGAACCGTCATGGTCCGTGTAGACCTTGCCATTGTTCCAGGCCACCGCATTGCCGGTCTTGGCGTCGCCCGCCACGCCCCGGCTGTCGACGCTGACATGGCCGTTATTGTCGACCACGCCGGTCTGCGAGGCATGGCCGACGCCGGTCGTCGGGTTGTAGCCGGCGGATTCGCGTCCCGCCACGGCGTTGCCGGTATAGGCATTGCCCGCCACGCCGGCGCGGGCTTCGCCGTGCGCGCCCGTATAGGGGTTGAAGAAGGCGGCGGAGCGCCCGGCGGCATAATTGCCGGTCCACGGGTTGAAGGCGGCGCCGGAGCGGCCGGCGAAATCGGTGCCCCAGCCGGTCACGCCATGCACGGCATTGGCGCCCCAGGCGGTGCCATAGGGGCCAACGCCCCAGGCGTGGTCCCAGGTCGCCGCGCCGCCCCAGGCGCCATAGATGTTGGTGCGGGCGATGTCGACGCCGGCCCAGGGCCCGGCCCACGGGCCCGGACGCCAATAGGGGCCCCACCACGGATACATGGCGCCCCAGCCGAAGGCGGCGTCGTAGCCGAAGCCGAAGCCGCCGGTCCAGGCGAAGGCGGCGTCATAGCCATAGGTGGCCGGGCAGCCGTACCAATATGTGCCGACATAGCCGATGCAATTATAGCCGGTGCCGTAGACCACCGTGCCGCCCGGCTCGATCACCACGCCCATATAGCCCGGCGTGTAGCCCACGGTGACGACGTCGGCCGTCGAGGCGTAGACGCGCACATAGGTGACGTAGTGCAGCGGCGAGGACACCGGGATGGTGTAGATCGCGTCGGGCACCACGTCCGCCACCAGCCACGGGCCGGTCGGCGTGGCCGCGACGAACCAGGCGCCCTGGAACAGCGCGTAATAGCGGCCCGGGTCGAGCTGCAGCACCGGGGTGCGCGTGTTCACCGCCGAGGACAGGATCGTGCCCTTGATCGGCTCGAATTTCGGCGCGCCGCCATCATACTGGATGGCGAGTTGCGTATCGCGCTTGATGGTCGCGGTCTGCGGCACGGTGGCGGCGATGGTCGCCTCCTTGGCCTGCGGCGTGCCGGGCACCGCCACCAGCGCATTGGCGGCCGGGTCGGTCGGCGCGATCTTGGCGAAGCCGGCCGGCAGGCTGGTGCCCGCCACGAAGCTCCACGGGCCCTTGAAGCCGGCGGCGCGGAACCAGCGCCCGGAGATCAGCACGTAATACTGGTTGCTGTCGGGGTCGAGGATGATGGCGTGGTCGGCATTGCCGACGCGCAGCAGCGAGGTGCCGCCCACCGGCGTCATCTGCGGCGCGCCGGCGGTGATGACGAGTTCGGTCGGGGTGGTGGAGACGATGATCGCCGGCGGGCTCGCGGGCTTCTGGCCGTTGGCCGGCAGCATGGTCTGCGCCGGCTCGGCATAGGTCGCCGTGCTGCCGGCGGCCTCGAGCGAGGGGTCCGGCTGGGCGGTGACGGTCCACGGCCCTTCCACGGAAGGCGCCTGATACCAGGTGCCGGCGGCCTGCAGATGATAGACCCCGGCGCCGTCCACCAGCATCAGCGGCTGGGTGTTGACGACGCGCTGGAAGCCCTGCACCCCGTCGATCGGGCGCGGCACCGGCTTGCCGGCAACCAGCACCAGCAGCGTCGGCGCGTCGGCGAAGACGATGCGCGGCGGGGTGTTCTCCACCGGCTGCGTCATCTCCTTGTCGAGCTGCTTGGTCGCGGCATAGCTGGTCATCAGATGGTCGAGCGCGAAGGTCATGCCCTCGGGCGAGATGCGCGACTGAAGCGCGCTCAGCAGCACCGCGTCCTGCCCCGGATCGGTCGGCACGTCGACCGACAGGATGCGGATATTGCTCAGCTGCGCCAGCTTGGAGGGCTTGTCGATTGCCACCCGGGCGGTGAAGCGGGCCAGGCCATAGGTGGGGCCGGCGGCGGGCGTGGTCGAAGAGCCCGCTGCCGCAGCCCCCGAGGTGGCGGCATCCGGCTTCGGGCCGATGGCGACAGCGGCGCGGCCGGTGAGTTGGTCACCGTTCCACTGCTCGATCAGCGGCTGGTAGACCTGCAGCAGCTTGTCGCCGAGGTCGAAGCTGCGCGGCCAGGCCAGCGCCGCCGGCAGCGCCGAGGGAGCGGCGGCGACGCCCGCCTGCGTGGCCGGGGCTGCCGGCTGCTGCGCGAGGGCCGGCGTGACGCTCACGGCAAGGGTGGCCGCCAGAACGGCCAGATGATGAGGATGAAGGCGCATGTTTCCCCCAGCGGGCGGCCACGATCCGGCGAGAGGCCGGCGGGTCTGTCCAGCGAACCTTTAGCACCCCCGTTTCGCGGCGATAAGACAGCTGCGGGCGCGAAACGACGGGTGGTGACAACGCCGCTAAAATGTTACCGCATTAAGGCAAAAACCGCGCATTCCAGCTTCCCTCACGCCCATGCTGGACCCGCGAGGGGCGGTCGCGCTAGAGAAAGCACCGCGTGCCGTGCTTTCGCCGCCATCCTCGCCGATGGCTTCCCTATGGCTCGTCACAAGACTGTTCCCTGATGGCACGTTCCTCTTCCCGACCCGCTTCCGAACCGCCGCGTCTGGCGCCGCGCCTTTATGTGCTGGTGCCCGCCGCCTCGGCCGAGGGCGCCACGACCCGTCCTGCGGCGGAAATTGCGGCGCAGGCCGAGGCTTTGACGCAGGCCGCGCCGAGCGTCGACATCGCCGCTGTCCTCATGCGGACCCAGATGCCGCCGCCCGCCCGCGCCGCCGAGGCGCTGAAGCCGCTGCTCGATGCCTGCCACGCCATCGGCGCCGCGGCTCTCGTGGAAGGCAACGCGCCGCTTGCCGTCGCCATCGGCGCGGACGGCGCGCATGTCGAAGGGGCCGCCGCGCTGAAGGCCGCCGCCGCGCTGGTCCGGCCGGACGGCATTGCCGGCGCCGGCGGCCTGCGCACCAAGCACGACGCCATGACGGCGGCGGAAGGTGGCGCGGATTATGTGATGTTCGGCGAGCCCGACACGGAAGGCCGCCGCCCGCCCTTCGAGGCGACGCTGGAGCGCACGCATTGGTGGGCGCAGCTCTTCGAGCCGCCCTGCGTAGGCTATGCCCGCACGCTGGAGGAGGTCGACGCGCTGGTCGAGGCCGGTGCCGACTTCGTCGCCGTCGACAATCTGATTTTCGATGACCCCACCGAGGGCGCCCGGGCACTGGCCGCGCGCCTCGTCATTCGCCTGGTCGCCGGAGACGCCTCCTGATGCGCCCGCCCCGCGCCTCCGGTCGGGTTCACGCCCAGCGGACGGATGCGTTCGCGCTCGTCGCCATTCTCGCCGTGGCGGGGCTGGCGACCTCCGGCGCGGCTCAGGCACAAACGCCGCCTGCAAATTCGGCCGCCCCCGCCGCGTCCAAACCGGCACCGGCCAAGCCCGCCACCGCTGTCGCACCCGGGCAGGACCCCGATCCGGCCTACACCGCCTTCCAGCGCGGCAAGTTCCGGACCGCGCTGGACCTCGCCGTCTCGCGCGCCAATGCCGAGGGCGACGCGGTTTCCATGGTGCTGGCGGCGGAGCTGCTGTCGCAGGGCTACGGCGTGCGGCAGAACCCCAATGCGGCCCGCCAGTGGTATGAAGCGGCGGCGGCGAAGGGCAATCCGGATGCCCTCTTCACGCTCGGCGCCATTCTCATGAGTTCGCCCTCCGTGACCAACAAGGACCAGGCGGTCGACTTCTTCCGCCGTGCGGCCGAGGCCGGCAGTGCCCGCGCCGCCTATAATCTCGGCCTCGTCTACCTCCAGGGCCAGGTCGCCCCGAAGGAGCCGGCGATTGCCGCCGAATGGTTCAAGCGCGGGGCCGAGAGCGACCAGCCCGACGCGCTCTATGCGCTGGCCACGCTCTACCGCGACGGCAATGGCGTGGCGCGCGACCCGATCGAATCGGCGCGGCTGCTGCAGCGCGCCAGCGAGGTCGGCAACGACGTCGCCACCACCGAACTCGCTATTGCCGTGTTCAACGGCATCGGCATGCCCAAGGATGAGGAACGCGCCGCCGCCCTCTTCCACAAGGCCGCGCTGCAGGGCAACGCCATTGCGCAGAACCGCTACGCCCGCATTCTTTCCGCCGGGCGCGGCGCGCCCAAGGACGTGGTCGCCGCCGCCGGCTGGCATCTCGCCGCCAAGGCGCAGAAGCTCGACGACCCGATGCTGGACAAGCTGGTGGCCGGCCTAACGCCCGAACAGCGGGCGCAGGCCGGGTCGATGATCAAGCCATGGTCGCCGGGCACCGCCTATTAGCGCGGTGCCGGCGGTCCAAATAACGACCCATTTGCGGGGAAGGTGGTGTGCCGATCCGCCGCCCGGCGGGCGGCGGGGGCGCCCTTCCCGCCGGGTCCGGCCTTCGCAGCGGCGCAGGGGCCGCGTTCATCGTGCCTTGCTCATGCCGCCGGGCGCCGTTACTCATCGGAGCGCGTCGCTGTCGGGAGCCGGCGGCGCGGCGTAGAATACAGTCTTCTGGGGATTTCGTTTGGTCATCGCTGGTCCAGTCCCGTCGCGGGAAATGCCGCGCCTTACCTCCCGCCGGCCGGCCTTCGCCCGGGCGCTCGCGGTGCTGGCGACGCTGCTTTTCGCGATGCTCGCGCTGGGCCTGCCACCGGCGAGCGCGCTGGAAGCGGTGGCGATCCGGCTCGACGCCCCGGTCGTCGATCTCGCCCCCGCCATCGAGCGCCGCACCAGCGAGACCGACCGCATCCAGGTTTCCACCGTGCCGGGAGCCGACGGCATCGTCCGCCGCATCGAGGTGCGCTCGGTCGCCCCGGGGCCGAATGGCAGCAAATGGGCGATCTTCGCGCTCGCCAACAATACCGACGAGCAGGTCGACCGGCTGATCGTCGCGCCGCATTACCGCATGGTCGGTTCCGGCGTGTTCTGGCCGGACCTCGGCAACCGGCGCATCCTCAACGTGACGACGAGCCAGGGCTTCCGCCCCGAGCTGCAGAACGCACCGGATGCCGACGTGTTCTTCCTCACCCTCGACCCCGGCACCACGGTGACGCTGGTGGCCGAGCTGGGTGATGGCGGCCTGCCGCAGCTTTATCTGTGGGAGCCGGAGGCCTATAAGGACAAGGTCAACAGCTTCACCCTCTATAACGGCATCGTCATCGGCATTGCCGGCCTGCTCGCCCTGTTCCTCACCATCCTGTTCGTGGTCAAGGGCAGCGCGATGTTCCCGGCCGCAGCAGCGCTGGCCTGGGCGGTGCTGGGCTATATCGGCCTCGATTTCGGCTTCTGGTCGAAGGTGTTCGGCATCTCGCCGCTGGCGCAGCAATTCTGGCGGGCGGCGGGCGAGGCGATCCTGGCGGCGACGCTGGTGGTGTTCCTGTTCGCCTATCTCAACCTCAACCGCTGGCATGTGCGCTACGCCCATGTCACCGCCGGCTGGCTGGTGTTCCTGGCCGCCATTGTGGGCCTGGCTCTGCTCGACCCGTCGGCGGCGGCCGGCATCGCCCGGCCCTCGCTGCTGGTCGTCTCCTTCATGGGGTTCGGCGTGGTGGTGTGGCTGGCGCTGCACCGCTACGACCGCGCCGTGCTGATCATCCCGACGCTGTTCCTGCTGGTGGTGTGGGTCATCACCGCCGGCATGGCCGTCTCCGGGCGCATCGGCAATGATCTGGTCGCCCCCTCGCTGCTCGGCGGCCTCGTGCTCATCGTCATGCTCATCGGCTTCACGGTGATGCAGCACGCCTTCGCCGGCATCGGCTCGGTCGCCGGCAGCGCCCAGGAGCTGGAGCGGCGGGCGCTGGCGGTGGCGGGCGCCGGTGATATCGTGTGGGACTGGGACGTCGACACCGACCGCATTCATGTGAGCCCGGAGGCCGAGCACATGCTGGGCCTCAAGCAGGGCACGCTGGAGACCGAGGCCGCCGGCTGGCTCGACATCATCCATCCCGGCGACCGCGACCGCTTCCGCGCCACGCTGGACGGGCTGCTGGACCAGCGGCGCGGGCGCATCGACCAGGATTTCCGCCTGCGCGCCCATGACGGCCATTATCTCTGGTTCAATCTGCGCGCCCGGCCGGTGGTCGGCACCGATGGCGAGGTGGTGCGCTGCATCGGCACGCTGTCGGACGTGACCGACAGCCGCACCGCCGAGGAGCGGATGCTGCACGATGCCGTGCACGACAACCTCACCGGCCTGCCCAACCGCGAACTCTTCCTCGACCGTGTCGCCTCGGCCAATGGGCTCGCCCGCACCGACGAGCACATCCGCCCGACCGTGCTGCTGATCGACCTCGACCGCTTCAAGCAGGTGAATGCCAGCCTCGGCATGCCGGCGGGCGATTCCATCCTGCTCACTGTCGCGCGGCGCCTGATGCGCCTCGTCAAGCAGCAGGACACGCTGGCCCGCCTCGGCAGCGACCATTTCGCTCTCATCCTGATGTCCGAACGCGACCCCGAGCGCATCACCGCCTTTGCCGACACGCTGCGCCGCACGCTGCGCGCGCCGATCACCTTCGGCGATCGCGAGATCTTCATCACCGCCTCGATCGGCCTGTTGCTGGCCGATGGCCAGAAGCGCACCCCGCTGGAGACGTTGAAGGACGCCGAGCTGGCCATGTACTTCGCCAAGCGCGTCGGCGGCGACCGCATCGAGGTGTTCCGGCCCAATATGCGGGCGCAGAAGCTCGACCGGATCACCATCGAGCAGGACCTTCGGCAGGCGCTGGAGCGCGGCGAGATCAGCATCCTCTACCAGCCGGTGGCCGACCTCGCGACGCGCCAGATCGCCGGCTTCGAATCGATGATGCGCTGGCAGCACCCGACGCTCGGCACGCTGGGGCCGGACGATTTCCTCGGCGTCGCCGAGGAATCGGGCCTCATCGTCGATCTCGGCCTGTACCTGCTCGACACCGCCGCCCGCCAGCTCGGCGTGTGGCAGCGCACCCTGCGCGGCGAGCCGGTCTTCGTATCGGTCAACATCTCCTCGCGGCAATTGCTGCGGCACGATCTGCTGCAGGACCTCAAGGCGGTGCTGGCGCGCAACGTGGTCGCTCCCGGCACGCTGAAGCTCGAACTCTCCGAATCGCTGGCGATGGAGAACCCGGAATATGCGGCGCAGATCCTGCTGCGCATGCGCGAACTCGATGCCGGGCTGACGCTCGACGATTTCGGCTCCGGCTATTCCGCCCTCGCCTATCTCCAGCGCTTCCCCTTCGACAGCATCAAGGTCGACCGCACCTTCACCAAGGCGCTGGGACGGCGCGGCGACAAGGCCCAGCGCCCGATCATCCTGCGCACCATCATCAACATGGCGCATGATCTCGGCATGGACATCATCGCCGAAGGCATCGAGACCGAGCAGGTCGCCGCCGCGCTGGGCAAGCTCGGCTGTCGCTATGGCCAGGGTCGGTTCTTCGGCGAGGCGATGACCAACGAGGAAGCCCGCAAGCGGCTGCAGCCGGAGCAGCCGCCGGCCTCGCTGCTCGAACGCGGACGCCAGCTTTCGCGCGGCGCCAAGGCCGTCGTCTCGGCCGCCGCGCCCCCCGCGCGTCCCGGCACGGCCAGCCCGGCGGCGCAACAGGCGGCGCGTCCGGCACCCCAGCCCGGCGTGACACCTTCTGCACCGGCGCGCCCGGCACCGGCGGCGACACCTGCCACGCCTGCCGTTCCCACGCCGTCGACGCAAAGTTCAAGCTGAAGCAGCGTTCATGCTGAAGCGAAATGCCGCAGGCCGCGCGGCGGCTCAGGCGTGCCCGGCCTCGGACGACAGCATGCCCGGATGGATGCCGATCTTGCGCAAGGCAAGGTCGTATTTCTGGCTTGCCTCGGCCTCGAACACCAGCGCCGGATCGGCAGGGCAATGCAGCCAGCCATTCTGCTGGATCTCGTTCTCCAACTGCCCCGGCGCCCAGCCGGCATAGCCGAGCGCCAGCATGGCGTTCGCCGGGCCGCTGCCGGTCGCCATCGCCTTCAGAATGTCGAGGGTGGCGGTGAGGCAGATGCCGTCATCGATCGGCAGTGTCGAATCCTCGATGAAGAAATCGGCGGTGTGGAGCACGAACCCGCGTCCGGTCTCCACCGGCCCGCCGCGCAGCACCTTCACGCCGCCGGCACTGCGCGGGAGATGGCTGCGCTCATCGCCGGGGATGACATCGAGCTGCACCAGCAAATCGGGAAAATTGACGTGGTTTGCCAGCTGGTTGACCACGATGCCCATCGCGCCTTCCGAGGAATGCGCACACAGATAGATCACCGCGCGGGCGAAGCGCTCGTCGCGCATGCCCGGCATGGCGACCAGCATCTGCCCGTCGAGGAAGGTCCCGCTCATCGTGTTGCCGAGCCCCTGGGGGCGTTCGCGTCCAATCCACATGGGGGAAAGCGTAAACCCCGCCCGTGCATTTTCAAGTCCGCGCCGGCGCATGGCCGGTGCCGGAGGCAGGGGCTCACACGAACGTGCGCCTGTGGCCGCTTCCCCATCGCGACCTGAGAGGCTATCGCCAAGGCCATGCTTGCTCGTCTGCGCCCCCTCCTCCTGTGCTCGCTTGCCGCGATGCCGCTCGCCGGCCCCGCGCTCCTCGGCTCCGCCTTGGCGAGCGAGATGTCGGATTGGTCGGCGCCGGAGGGCACGGCGGCCCGGCTGGTCGCCGGCGGCACGGAAGGCGGCGCCCTGATCGGCGGCGTCGAAATTCGGCTGAGCCCCGGCCTCAAGACCTATTGGCGCTATCCCGGCGACAGCGGCGTTCCGCCGCAATTCGACTGGAGCGGCTCGCAGAATGTCGAGGATGTCGAGGTGCTGTGGCCCGCGCCCGTGCGCTTCGACGATGGCGGCTCCTTCTCCATCGGCTACAAGACGGACGTCGTGCTGCCGCTGCGCATCACGCCGAAGGACCCGTCAAAGGCCGTCGAGCTCAAGCTCAACCTCGATTTCGCCGTCTGCGGCAAGATCTGCCAGCCCGCCAGTGCCGCGCTCGGCCTCGCCGTGCCAAGCGGCGGCGGCGCGCCCTCGGCAGCGTTGACGCAGGCGCTGGCGCGCGTGCCGCATAGGGCGGCGCTCGGCGCCGGCGGCGAGCCCCGCATCGCCACCGCCCTGCTGCAGGACGGCAAGGACGGCGCGGCCATCCGCCTCGTGGCGCAGGTCGGTGATGCCAACAACGCCGACCTCTTCGTCGAGGGGCCGGGCGACGACTGGGCGCTGCCGCTGCCGGCGCGCGAAACCGGCCCGGACGGGCGCGTCACCTTCACCCTGCCGGTCGATGGCGTGCCCAAGGGCGCGGATATCGGCACGGCCCAGCTTCGCTTCACCCTGGTCGACGGCGACCGGGCCATCGAGGTGCACGCGCCGCTTTCCCACCACTGATCCGGCTTCCCGGCACGCCGGAAACCGCTATGGTACCGCCCGAGCGGACCCTGCGGTCGCGGCGAGCACTGTCGACGCCGGCCCTTCGGCGGTTCCCGTTCCTCTTTTCCTACGTATGAAAGGACATATCCATGACGATCAAGGTCGGCGACCAGCTTCCCAGCGTGACCTTCCGCGTGGCCACGGAGGACGGCCCGGTGCCGAAATCCACCGATGAGCTGTTCAAGAACAAGAAGGTCGTGCTGTTCGCGGTGCCGGGCGCCTTCACGCCCACCTGCCACAAGAACCACCTGCCGAGCTTCATCGCCCGCGCCGAGGAAATTCTTGCCAAGGGCGTCAGCACCATTGCGGTGACGGCGGTGAACGATCCCTTCGTGATGGCCGCCTGGGAAAAGGCGTCCAATGCCAGCGGCAAGATCGTGTTCCTGTCGGACGGCAATGGCGAGTTCGCCAAGGCGGTCGGCCTCGACTTCGACGCCTCGGGCGCCGGCCTCGGCGTGCGCTCCAAGCGCTATTCCATGCTGGTCGACGATGGCGAAGTGCTGATCCTCAATGTCGAGGACGTGCCGAGCAAGGCCGACAAGACCAACGCCGACGTGCTGCTCACCCAGTTCTGAGCCGCGCCTTCAGCCTCCCGGCCGGTGGCCTTGCCATCGCGCCGGGAGCGCTTGTCCCGCCCGCCGGTCAGGCGATGATGTCGGGACAGATCTGGTCCTCGATATAGCCGATGCGATCGCGCAGCTGCAGCTTGCGCTTCTTCAGCCGTGCGAGCTGAAGCTGGTCGCTTCCGGGCATGTCCTGCAGCGCCTGGATCGCGATATCGAGATCGCGATGCTCCTGCCGCAAATGCTCCAGAAGATCCTGGAACTCGCGCTCCTCATCCGCCGTCATCTCTGTCAAACGCCCGACCCGAAATCCGACTCAGCGTCCCTGCCCGCGGGACCTGCGCCGAGTATCGCCGCCCTCGCCGCCGGCCGCAACAGGGGCGCGCAACTCCCTGAACGGGTTACCACGCTGCGGTGCAGCACATCCTTTCATCGACAGCCCCGGGCTCTCGTGACAGACTGATGACGTTCATTTCGGAAGACAGGAGAAGCTGTCCATGACCATGCAGTCGCATGTTGCCGAGCTCGAACGACGCCATCAGGCGCTTGAGAAGCAATTGCGGGAAGAGACCATACGTCCCGCCACTGACGATACGCGCATCGCCGACCTGAAGCGGCGCAAATTGATCCTCAAGGACGAGATCGCCCGGCTCAAGGGAGCCACGCTCCACTAGCCCCACTGGCCGGCTCTCCGGCACGATCCCCATCTCATCAACACCCGGCCGCCGGCACCTCGCCGGCGGTTCGCGTTTGGGGCGCCGGCGGACCAGGCGCACGGGCGACGGAACGCGACGAAGGACGTAAGCACTTCATCGTCCTTGCCAGCGCGCGGCAGAAGGCGGAATCCTTCGACCGGAAGGACGGCCGCCAAGAGCCGTCCTCTGGGAGACGCCCGCCATGACCGGTTCCGCCAGCCGCTACCCTGACATCCACGCACGGTCCATCCGCGACCCCGAGGGCTTCTGGCGCGACGCCGCCGGCGCCATAGGCTGGTTCAGCGAAGGCGACCGCGTCTTCGATCCCGCGCTCGGCGTCTATGGCCGCTGGTTTCCCGGCTGGACCGGCAATGTCTGCCACAATGCGGTGGACCGGCACGTGACCGCCGGACGCGGCGCGCAGCCGGCCATTTTCTACGACAGCCCGCTCGCCGACGCCCGGCGCACCGTCACCTATGCCGAGCTGCAGAGCGAGGTGAGCCTGCTCGCCGGCATCCTGCGCGAACGCGGTGTCGGCAAGGGCGACCGCGTCGTCATCTACATGCCGATGATCCCCGAGGCGGTGTTCGCCATGCTTGCCTGCGCCCGCATCGGCGCGGTGCATTCCGTCGTATTCGGCGGTTTCGCCGCCGCCGAGCTCGCCAGCCGCATCGAGGATGCCGCGCCCAAGGTCGTGCTCTCCGCCTCCTGCGGCATCGAGCCCTCGCGCATCGTCGCCTACAAGCCGCTGCTCGACCTCGCCTTGACCATGGCGAAGCACCAGCCGGAGGCCTGCCTCATCTTCCAGCGGCCGCAGCTTGAGGCGAAGCTCCTGCCCGGCCGCGACCATGACTGGGCGGCCTTGCGCGAGGAAGCCCACGCTGCCGGCACCGTGGCGGCGTGTGTGCCGGTGGAGGCCACCGATCCGCTCTACATCCTCTACACCTCGGGCACCACGGGCAAACCCAAGGGCGTGGTGCGCGACAGCGGCGGCTATATGGTGGCGCTGCGCTGGTCGATGGAAGCGCTCTATGGCGTGCAGCCGGGCGAGGTCTACTGGTCGGCCTCCGATATTGGCTGGGTGGTCGGCCATTCCTACATCATCTACGCGCCGCTGCTCGCCGGCTGTACCACGCTGCTCTACGAGGGCAAGCCGGTGGGGACGCCGGACGCCGGCGCGTTCTGGCGGGTGGTGGAAGAGTACAAGGTGGCAGTGCTGTTCACCGCCCCCACCGCCCTGCGCGCCATCAAGAAGGAAGATCCCCAAGGCCGGCTGATGCGCGACTATGACCTCTCCAGCCTGCGCACCTTGTTCCTCGCCGGCGAGCGGGCCGATCCCGACACGGTGGAATGGGCCAAGGCCAGGCTCGGCGTGCCGGTGGTCGATCATTGGTGGCAGACCGAAACCGGCTGGGCCATCGCCGGCAACCCGGTGGGGCTGGAAGCACTGCCGGTCCGCGTCGGCTCCACCGGCGTGCCGATGCCGGGCTACCAGGTCGACATACTCGATGAGGGCGGGCATCCCCTCGGCCCCGACCGCATGGGCTCCATCGCCATCAAGCTGCCGCTGCCGCCCGGCTGCCTGCCCACGCTGTGGCGGCAGGATGAGCGCTTTCGCGCGAGCTACCTCGTCGACTATCCCGGCTACTACAAGACCGCCGATGCAGGCTTCGCCGACGCCGATGGCCAGCTCTTCATCATGGGCCGCACCGACGACATCATCAACGTGGCCGGGCACCGCCTCTCCACCGGCGGCATGGAGGAAGTGCTCGCCGGCCACGCCGATGTCGCCGAATGCGCGGTCATCGGCATCCATGACGAGTTGAAGGGCGAGGTGCCCTGCGGCTTCGTGGTGCTGAAGGTGGGCGTCACCCGCGCGCCAACCGACATCGAGGCGGAAATCGTCGCGCTGGTGCGCGAACGCATCGGGCCGGTGGCGGCGTTTCGCCTCGCCATCACGGTGAACCGGCTGCCCAAGACGCGCTCCGGCAAGATCCTGCGCGGCACGATGAAGAAGATCGCCGATGCGCAGCCCTGGAACATGCCGGCGACCATCGATGACCCCGCCTCGCTCGACGAGATCGCCGCGGCATTGGGGGCGCGCGGCCTTGCCCGGAATTCGGCGGCGTAGGTCGCCGCCACGGCAAATAGGCTCATGAAAAAGCCCGGAGCAGCGCGGCCCCGGGCTTTTCTCTTGCTGTCAGATGCCGAAAGCCGGAGCGAGGATCACTCCTCGTCTTCGGCCTCGCTCTTGCGCGAACCGCCCAGCTTGGCGAACACGGTCTCCAGGTTGATCGGCTCCTCGCGCGGCTTGCGGGTCGGGACGAAGGGCTCCGGGCCGTCGCCGGTGGACACGTCGACCGGAAGCAGCGTCGCCTCGTGCTCGCCGCTGGTCGCCGCCGAGGCGGGCCGGTCCTTGGAGGAGCGCTGCACCTCGATGTCGAGGTCGATCTGCGAGCACAGGCCCAGCGTCACCGGATCCATCGGCGTCAGGTTCTGCGCATTCCAGTGGGTGCGCTCCTTGATCGATTCGATGGTGGTCTTGGTGGTGCCGACCAGACGCATGATCTGGCTGTCTTTCAGCTCCGGGTGATTGCGCAGCAGCCAGAGGATCGCGTTCGGGCGGTCCTGGCGCTTGGAAACCGGCGTGTAGCGCGGGCCCCGGCGGCGCTTGGGCTCGGGCAGGCGCACCTTCGATTCCAGCAGCTTCAGCCGGTGGTTGGGGTTCTTCTCGGCGCGCTCGATTTCCTCGCGGGCCAGCTGGCCGGTCGTCATCGGGTCGCTGCCCTTGATGCCCTGCGCCACCTCGCCATCGGCGATACCCTTCACCTCGAGCACATGCAGCTTACAAAAGTCCGCGATCTGGTCGAATGTCAGGGCGGTATTCTCGACCAGCCACACGGCGGTGGCCTTCGGCATGAGCGGGGCGTTCGCCATGGGAGGCGTCTCCATCCAGTGATGCGCAGGCAGGCGGTGGAAACCGAGCCGGCGCGCAGATTTCGGGTCGTCGGCCGCGCAAACTTCTCCCCGCGCCCCACCACCCTGCGGGGCGGAGCCTCGGACCGTCTCGCGATGACCGGGATGCGACGAATATAAGCCTCCGTGCGCCTTCCTGCAAATCCTAAGACGAAAGGTCGATGTGGTTCCCCGTCGATGCCGCTGATAGCGTCCGCCCTCCCGAATCGAGGAGAAAGCGATGAAGCCTGTTCGACTTCTGGCGACGGCCCTGCTGATCGGATTCACCGCCTGCGCCGGCGCCGGGCAGAGCCTGGCGCAGGACATTCCGGCGCAACCGGGCGAGGCACCGGACATGCCCGGCACCGACGATGTCGCCCGCATCACCGGCGGCACCTATGTGGTCGATCCGGACCACACCCAGATCGTCTGGACCGTCAATCACATGGGCATTACCCCGCTCGCCGGCATGTTCGGCGCGGCGAGCGGCACGCTGGCGCTCGACCCGGCCAAGCCCGACGAGGCGAAGCTGGAAATCACCATCCCGATCTCCAGCCTGCGCGTCCCCTCGACCGATTTCGCCACCCACCTGGCAAGCGCCGACTTCCTCGACGCCGCCAAATTTCCCACCGCGACGTTCAAATCCACCGGGATCACGGTCGAGGGCGCCGATGCCACCATCGAAGGCGAAATCACGCTGCGTGGCGTGACGAAGACGATCACGCTGGACGCCAGCTTCTTCGGCGGGGGCATCGACCCGATGACCAAGAAGGAGACGATCGGCTTCACCGCGACGGCCGATATCATGCGCAGCGAGTTCGGGATGGGCTTCGGCGTGCCCGTCGTCTCGGACGAGGTGGCGCTCGACATCGTCGGGGCCTTCATCAAGCAGCCCTGAACGGGCCGTGCTTGACAGCGCGGGCCACGGCACCCATGACGGTGGCGAGGCCCCGCTGGACCCTGCGATGACCGCCGAAACACCTGACCGGAAGCCCGAGCTTCGCGTCCTCCTCTGCGCCCCGCGCGGCTTCTGCGCCGGCGTGGTGCGCGCCATCGACGCGGTGGAGCGGGCGCTCGAAATGTACGGGCCGCCGGTCTATGTGCGCCACGAGATCGTGCACAACAAATATGTGGTCGAAGGGCTGAAGGCGAAGGGTGCGATCTTCGTCGAGGAACTCCACGAAGTGCCCGCCGGCACCACCGCCCCCGTCATCTTCTCCGCCCATGGCGTCGCCAAGGCGGTGCCGGAGGACGCGGCCCGGCGCAGCTTCTTTGCCATCGATGCCACCTGCCCGCTCGTGACCAAGGTGCATCGCGAGGCCACCGTCCACCACAAGCGCGGCCGCGAGGTCGTGCTCATCGGCCATGCCGGGCACCCGGAAGTCATCGGCACGATGGGACAGCTCCCCGAGGGCGCCGTCTCGCTGGTGGAGACCGCCGAGCAGGCGCGGCGCTTCGAGCCGCGCAACCCTGACAACCTCGCCTTCACCACGCAGACCACGCTCTCCATCGACGACACCGCCGAGATCGTCGCGATCCTGCGCGCCCGCTTCCCCTCCATGGTGGCGCCGCACAAGGAAGACATCTGCTACGCCACCACCAATCGGCAGGAGGCGGTGAAGCGCGTCGCCCCGCACGTGGACGCGATGATCGTGGTCGGCGCGCCGAATTCCTCCAATTCCCAGCGCCTGCGCGAGGCGGCCGAGCGCGAGGGCTGCCGGCATGCCGTGCTGGTGCAGCGGGCCAGCGAGATCGACTGGAACGTCTTCGGCGCCATCGCCTCGCTCGGCGTCAGCGCCGGCGCCTCAGCCCCGGAAGTGCTTGTCGAGGAAATCCTCGACGCCTTCGCCACGCGTTACACCCTGAAGGTGGAAACGGTGCACACCGCCCATGAGGACGTGTTCTTCCCGCTGCCCCGGCAGCTCCGCTCCGACGCTGCCGAATAGGCTCGACCCCACCCCATGGCCGTTTACACCGACGTCTCCCCGGAAGAGCTCGAAGCCTTCCTCGCCACCTATGATCTCGGCCGCCTGCGCGCCTTCAAGGGCATCGCCGAGGGCGTCGAGAATTCCAATTACCTGCTGCAGACCGAGGCCGGCAGCTTCATCCTCACGCTGTACGAAAAGCGGGTGAACCCCGGCGACCTGCCCTTCTTCATCGGTCTGATGGAGCATCTGGCGACACGCGGCATCGATTGCCCGCAGCCGGTGAAGAACCGGGCCGGCGTCGCGCTCGGCATGCTGGCGGGGCGCCCGGCGCTCATCGCCACCTTCCTTGTCGGCATGTCGGTGCGCCGGCCCAGCGCCGCTCATTGCGCCGCGCTCGGCGGCGCGCTGGCGGGGCTGCACAAGGCGGGGGCCGATTTCACCGCCCTGCGCCGCGCCAACGCGCTCTCCGTCGCCGGCTGGCGCCCGCTCTACGAGCAGGCCGGCGCGCGTGCCGACACGGTGGCGCCCGGGCTCGCCGCCCTCATCGCCGATGAACTCGCCGTGCTGGAGGCGAGCTGGCCCACCGACCTGCCGGCCGGCATCATCCATGCCGACCTGTTTCCGGACAATGTGTTCTTCACCGACGGGCGGCTTTCCGGGCTGATCGACTTCTATTTCGCCTGCAACGACCTGCTCGCCTATGACGTCGCCATCTGTCTCAACGCCTGGTGCTTCGAGCCGGACGGCGCCTACAACCAGACCAAGGGCCGCGCCTTGCTGGCCGGCTACCAGGCCGAGCGGCCGCTGGGGGCGGACGAGATCGCGGCCCTGCCGCTGCTGGCACGGGGCGCTGCGCTGCGCTTCCTGCTCACCCGGCTGGTCGACTGGCTGAACGTGCCGCCCGGCGCGCTGGTGCGCCCGCACGACCCGCTGGAATATTTGCGCCGGTTGCGCTTCCACCGCTCGGTGGCGAGCCCGCGCGACTATGGCATCATCGAAAGCATAAGCGCGTGAAGACAGCCCCCGGAACCGCCCGCGTCTTCGCCGACGATGCCCCCAGTGACGCGCCCAAGGGTATCGTGGCGATCTGGACCGACGGCGCCTGCTCGGGCAATCCCGGCCCCGGCGGCTGGGGCGCCATCCTGAACTATGCCGGCTCGCAGAAGGAACTCTCGGGCGGCGAGGTACCCACCACCAATAACCGCATGGAGCTGATGGCGGCGATCTCGGCGCTGGAGGCACTCAAGCGCCCCTGCACGGTCGATCTGCACACCGACAGCGAATATATGCGCAACGGCATCACCAAATGGATCGCCGGCTGGAAGCGCAATGGCTGGCGCACCGCCGACAAGAAGCCGGTGAAGAATGTCGACCTGTGGGAGCGGCTGGAAGCCGCCATCGCCCGCCACGAAATTCGCTGGCACTGGGTCAAGGGCCACGCCGGCGACGCGATGAACGAGCGCGCGGACGAGCTCGCCCGCGCCGGCATGGCGCCCTACAAGGCCGGGCGGTAATCGCCATGCACCCGCCTTTGGAAGAGCCCGATGGCGCGGTGCCGCTCACCGGAGCGGCGAGCGGAGCGCCGGCGCTGATTCTGCGCGCCGAGGGGCTTGCCGTGTTCGCCGCCGCGCTGGTGGCTTATGCGGCGATCGGCGCCAGCTGGTGGCTGTTCGCGGCGCTGATTCTGGCGCCGGACCTTTCCATGCTCGGCTATCTCGCCGGGCCGAAGAGCGGCGCGCACCTCTACAACGCCGTCCACAGCTATGTCGGGCCGCTGGCGATGGGGATCGCGGCGCATGCGCTGGGCGCGCCGCTCGCCGGGACGCTCGCCCTCATCTGGCTCGCCCATATCGGCCTCGACCGCGCCTTGGGCTACGGCCTCAAATACACCGCCGGCTTCGCCCTCACCCATCTCGGCCGCCTCGGTCGAAAGTGAGGAAGGCGGCGCGGGAAGTGGCCGCGCGGATTGACAAAGCCCCCTCCGCTCCGCTATCAGCCGGGCCTCAATTTCTGCTGGCGGATCGAGACGCGGCCATGGGGCGCCGTCTCTTACGCAGGCGCCGTCGATCCGAAGGTTAGTGTCATGAAGATCCGTAATTCGCTCAAGTCGCTCCTTGGCCGTCACCGCGACAACCGTCTGGTGCGCCGCAAGGGCCGCGTCTACATCATCAACAAGACCCAGAAGCGCTTCAAGGCCCGCCAGGGCTGAGCCGAGCTTCAGGCCGGGCCGGGCGCTCTCGCGCGGGAAACCGCGTTCACGAGTTCGCGGCCTGCCGGCCTGCAATATTGATCAAGGGCGCCATGCCTCCTAGACTGGAGTCATGCGCGCCCTTTTTGCTGTCCTGATGCTTGCCGCCGCGCCGCTTGGCGCTCTGGCCGACCCGGCCCCGCTGACCACGCCGCCCGCTGCGGCGGGCAGGAGCGATGCCGCGCAGAGTGCCGACCCTGCACAGCCGGCAGGCCCCAAGAACGCCAAGGCCGAGCCCGACCCCGCCAAGCGGCTGGACGCGCTGTTTGCGGCGCTCCAAATGGCGCCTGATCCGGAATCGGCCAAGGCGATCGCGGCGCGCATCGATGTGGCGCTCACCCCTTCCGGCAGCGACACGGCCGACCTGCTGATGGAGCGCGCCTCGCAGGCGACGCAGGCCAAGCAGTTCGACCTCGCCGTCGAATTGCTCGACGGCCTGCTGCGCATCGAGCCGGATTATCTGGAGGCGTGGAACAAGCGCGCCACCGTCTTCTTCCTGCGGCAGGACTTTTCCAACGCGCTGGTCGACCTGCGCCAGGTCGTCGCCCGCGAGCCCCGCCATTATGGCGCCTGGGCCGGCATCGCCATCATCTGCAAGGAGATCGGCGACGACAAGCGCGCGCTGGAGGCGGCGCGCCATGCCCTCGCCATCTATCCCCACCTCGACGAGATCGACGATCTGGAGAAGGAACTGTCGATCAAGGTCGAGGGCCGGCCGATCTGAGACGGCGGTGCCGGGCCGATTAGGCCTTGTTGTAATCCACGAAGCTGAAGGCGAACTCGTCCTTCTCGCCCTGGGCAGGGTCTTCGCGCCCGACCTCGCGCCAGGCGGCGCGGTCGAAGGCGGGGAAAAAGACATCGCCCTCCGGCTGGCCATGCACCTCGGTGAGGCGCAGCCGCGCGGCGTGCGGGAAGGCTTGCGCATAGATCTGCGCGCCGCCGATCACCGCCATCTCGTCCACGCCCAGCTTTTCCGCCTCCTGCGCCCCGCGCTCCAGCGCCGCGCCGAGGGAGGACACCACCAGCACGCCCTCCGGCGGCCGGAAGCCGGTGTCGCGGGTGATGACAAGGCTGGTGCGCCCCGGCAGCGGCTTGCCGATCGATTCGAAGGTCCGCCGCCCCATCAGGATCGGCTTGCCCCAGGTGATCGCCCGGAAGCGCTTGAGATCGCCGGAAATATGCCAGGGCAGCGCGTCGCCGCGCCCGATCACGCCATTTTCCGCCACGGCGGCAACAAGGGTAAGCGTGGTCATGTGGGCCTCCCCCGCAGCAGCGCCAGCGCCGTCTCCGCCGCTGCAAGCCCGGTCTGGTGGGCGCCATGGGCGGTGGAATAGGCATGGGGCGAGGCCGCCTCGCCGGCGAACAGCACGCGCTCGCCCACGGGCTGCGTGAGCGCCTGCGTCAGCCGTCCGCGCAGATGCGCGAGGCCCGGCAGCGCGCAGCTATAGCCGCCGCCGATCAGCGGATCCGCGACCCAGCCGGTGGTGGCGACGCCCGCAATATGTTTTTCGATGTCTGCCCCGAACGCGTCCTTCAACGCCGCGAGGGCGAAATCGCGCATCGCCTGCGGCCCGGCCTGCACCAGCCGCGCCGCGTTTTCGCCGCCGAGTTGGGCGATGGCCATTGGCTGCCCGAACGGGTTCAGGGTGAAATTGACCGGCTTGCGATCCGGGTCCCGTAGGTCGAGCGTGTCGATATAGCTGGTGGGCTCCACGCCGAAGACATCGCGGTCGAACAGGAAGGCGACCTTCTCCGCCGCGCCGAGCGGCAGCGCCTCGAAGGCCTCGGCAAGCTCCGGCGGCAGCAGCGGCGCGAAGCTGAGCCCGCCGCGCGCGATCACCGACGTCGGCACCGCGACGATGGCCAGGCGCGCGGTGAGCGTGCCGCGCGGGGTGGCAAGCGACACACCCTGCCCCGACCAGTCCACCTTCGAGACCGGGCAGCCGGTGACGATGTCGAGATCGGGCGCCGCGCGGGCCGCCACGGCCTGGACCAGCGCGCCATAGCCCTTTTCGACCGGGTAGTTCTCGCCGGTGTCGGTATAGGCGGCGTAGTCGAGCGTCGACAGCCGCTCCGGCTCGGCGGCTGAAAGCAGCGTCAGCCAGTGGCGCGCCAGCCGCGTCCACGGCGTGGCCGGGCCCAGCACCTCGCTCGCCGCGACGTCGCGGCCCTCGGCGCCTGCCTGGTGGATGGCGCCATAAGTGTCCTGGATCGCCTGCCAGATCGCCTCGCGCTCGTCCTCGCCTGCCCAGTGGTCGCCCAGATGCGTCGCGCGCGCCTTGCGGTTGCCGCGCGCGAGATAGGCGATGCCGAGTTCGTCCGCCGCCGCCCGCAGCGGATTGACCGAGGCGGAGTGCAGCCAGTGACAGCCGCGGTCCCAGGCAACGCCGAAGGTCGCGGTATCGGTGAAGGCCCGCCCGCCGGTGCGCGCGGCGGCTTCCAGCACCCTGACATCGACACCGGCCTGCTTCAGCCGGGCACCGGCCGCAAGGCCCGCGGCGCCGGCGCCGACGACGATTACCTCATGCTGCAGAGCCACGGTCGATTCCGGTTTCGGGAGAGTTCAAGGCGGCGACGATGCGCGGCACATGCCGGCGAACGCCCTATTTCTTGCGGAACGAATCGAGCCGCACGACCTGCGCCCCGCCGGAGCCACCATCCTTCGGATCAGCGGCATCGACGACCTCCTTCGGCCCCGGCTTCGCATCCGAAGATTTGTCCGAAGGCTTCTCTGAAGGCTTGGCGGCGGCTGTCTTGGTGTCCGCCGTCCTGGTAGCGGCAGGCGCGGCGGTCGGCGGCGCCTTGGCGGCCGGCACCGCAACGGGACCGGTCGGCTTGGCCGCATCAAGCTTGGCCGCATCGGGTTTAGCCCCATCGGGATTGGCGGCGGCAGGTGTGACGGCAGCGGGCTTTGCCACGGCGGGCTTGGCCGAGGCCGGTTTTTCCGGCTCGGCAACCGATTCGGGCTTCGGGAACGACGCCGGCCGCCCCTTGGCCGACACGTCGGCCAGCCGCGAGGGAGCGCGGGTGGAGGGCACGGAGGTCGGACGGCCCTCGCCGATCGGCGTCGGCGGCACGCTGGTGAGGGTCGGTCCGGCCGCGTCGGCCGCCTCGTCCTCATCCTCGTCTTCCAGATCTTCCACCGGCTCGAACTGCAGGCCGAACTTCACCGAGGGGTCGAAGAAGCCCTTGAGCGCGTCGAAGGGCACATGCAGCTTTTCGGGAATGCCGTTGAAGGACAGCCCAACCTCGAAGAACTGCTCGGTGACGATCAGGTCCCAGAACTGGTGCTGGAGGACGATGGTCATCTCTTCGGGATAGCGCTCCTTCAGCCGCGGCGAAATCCGCACGCCGGGCGCGCAGGTATCGAAGGCCAGATAGAGGTGGTGCTCCCCGGGCAGCCCTTCGCGGGCGACATCGGTCAAGACGCGGCCAACGACGCCGCGCAACGCATCCTGCACCAGCAGGTCATATCGGATTAGGTCGACGCTCATGCCGGCAATGAACCCGATTTCAGCCGCGACCGCCAGTAGGACAAGAGAATGAAGTGCAGGCTTCTGTTGCCAGGTGCCTGCGAACCCCGCCTCACGGTGCTACCCGCTTGGACTTATTTTCCGTAGATCAAACCGCTCACGCGGCCTGAGCAACCGGAGCATAGTTGTCGTTGGCAACTATATGTTTGGTCCGATGACGGCGGTACCATGCCGGGCGAAAGAAGACCCTTTACGCTCTCGTCGATCCTGTTTCGCCCCCGCCGCAGCCCACCCATGGATGGGTTCTGGTGGAGGCGCCGGGTACTGCCCCCGGGTCCGAAGAGTTTATTCCGATGTCCGTTTATCGCCATATCCGGCTTGCGCCAGCAGAACGAATATAGGGCTTCCCCCGCCCGGTTGGAAGGGGGCATCGGCGCTGCCCCCAATCCTGTGCCGGCTCACGCCTCGGTCTGGTCGCCATATTGCAGATGTTCGATCGGCTTGTTGCCGCCCACCGTGCCAAACAGCTTCTGCTCGATCCCGGCAATCGCGGTCCGCAGCGCCTCCATCATCAGTTGCCGCACCATCTCGTAATCGAGCCGCACTTCGGAATGCGCGCTCCGCAGCGCCTGCCCCTCGCGCATCACCAGCGCCGGCGCCGTGTGCGAATGCTCGATGGTGAAATCGAGCGGGTGCGTCGCATCTTTCTCCAACAGGTTCAGATGCATGCGCAGGCGATGCAGCTCGGTGTTGAGCTCGTCCGTACTCCGGGTCATCGTGTTTCCTCCCTCACTTCTGGCCGCTCCGGGACAAGTCGGCCCCGGCTGGAATGTTCCCGGATACCGCCGCAGTGCTGAGCGCGGGCCACCGCCATTAGCTGTCGATGAGTGCCGGGCACCCGGTGCGCAGGCGGCCTCGCATGCTATATGTAGTGGCCAGGGACGTCTCCGGGACGACAGGCATGCGGCAATATCACGAGTTTCTGGAACGGGTGCTGCGCGAGGGCGCGCGCCGCGACGACCGCACCGGCACGGGCACGCTGTCGGTGTTCGGCCACCAGATGCGCTTCGACCTGTCGCAGGGCTTTCCGGCCGTCACCACCAAGAAGCTGCACCTGCGCTCCATCATCCACGAATTGCTGTGGTTCCTCGCCGGCGACACCAACATTGCCTATCTCAAGGCAAACGGCGTCTCGATCTGGGACGAATGGGCCGACGCGACGGGCGATCTGGGTCCGGTGTATGGCCATCAATGGCGTTCCTGGCCGGATGGGCAGGGCGGCGTCATCGACCAGATCGCGCAGGTCGTCGCCGACATACGGCGCAACCCTGATTCGCGCCGGCTGATCGTCTCGGCCTGGAACCCGGCCGACGTGCCGAAAATGGCGCTGCCGCCCTGCCATTGCCTGTTCCAGTTCTACGTGCAGGACGGGCGGCTTTCCTGCCAGCTCTACCAGCGCTCCGCCGACATCTTCCTCGGCGTGCCGTTCAACATTGCTTCCTATGCCTTGCTCACCCACATGATGGCGCAGGTGACCGGGCTTCAGGTGGGCGACTTCGTTCACACCTTCGGCGACGCGCATATCTATCTCAACCACCTCGAACAGGTGAACGAGCAGCTCTCGCGCGCGCCCCGCGCCTTGCCGCGCCTGAAGCTGAACCCCGCCGTGAACGACCTGTTCGCCTTCCGCTTCGAGGATATCGCCCTCGAGGGCTACGACCCGCACCCCGCCATCAAGGCGCCGGTGGCGGTCTGATGTCCCTCGCCCTCCGCCCCGCCCGGCCGGACGATGCCGCGCTGATCCTCGCCTTGGTGCGCGAACTCGCCGATTACGAGAAGCTGCTGCACGAGGTGGCGGCGACGCAGGCGGATCTCGATGCCGCGCTGTTCGGCCCGCAGCCGCGCGTGTTCTGCGACATCGCGGAATGGGACGGCGCGCCGGCCGGCTTCGCGCTCTGGTACTACACCTTCTCCACCTTTCGCGGCCGGCACGGCATCTTCCTCGAAGACATCTTCGTGCGTCCCGACTTTCGCGGGCGCGGCATCGCCAAGGCGCTGATGCAGGCGCTCGCCCGCCGCTGCGTCGATGAGGGGCTCGGTCGTTTCGAGTGGAACGTGCTGGACTGGAACGAGCCCGCGATCCGCTTCTACCGCTCGGTCGGCGCGGTGCCGCTGGACGCGTGGACCATGCAGCGTGTCAGCGGCGAGGCGCTGGAAAATCTCGCGGCAGGGTGAGCCGCCTGGGGCATCACCCCGCCGCCCCGGCAGAGAACCGCCCGATGCAACCCCGGCGCACGGCCCCGGGCCGGCGTCTCGCCGTCCGGGACCCTGTTGCACGCCTGGCTCAGAGCGGCGCCTCGTCCGGGCCGGCATCGGGCCCATCCGGGCCGTCATCCATCGGGCCGGGCGGCATGGGGTGGTGCATCGGGCCATCCGGCCCATGGCCACCGGGGCCGAAGCGATGCGGGCCGGGGCCGTGCTCGCGGCCGGGACCGCGCCGGCTGTCGGCCATGCGCGGGCGCTCGATCTGCTTGAACAGAATGGCGAAGCGCCCCTGCTGCGGCGCGTCGAGGCTGTCATAGAGCGGGGCGGCGGCGTCCGCGACCTTCTTCATCGTCTCGCCGCGGTCGATCATGCCGTCGGCCTGCGCGCGCAGGCGCACGATCACGTCGGGGCGCTCGCCCCGGGGCTGGTCGGCCCGCGCGGCCCGGCGCTCGGCATGCCGCTCCATCTTTTCCTTCGAGGCGTTGCGCAGCGCGGTTTCCAGCGCCGGCCAGAGCTTCTCCTGCTCGGCGGTCAGGCGCAGCCCGGCCTTGAGCGCGGCGATGCGGGCATCGCTCATCGCGCCGGCGAATTCGGACATCTGCTCGACGCTCAGGCGGGGATGCTCGCCGGCATCCGGCTTCGGCGCCGCCACGCCGAAGGTCACTCCGGCAAGCAGGGCGGCGGCGGTAGCGGCAATGATCGTCTGTTTCATCGGCCTCATCTCCTGTGAAGGTGAGGCCGATGCTGGGTCATGCCGTGAGAATATTCAAATGAAACTTCGGTAATGAACGTCCATTACCTTCAGAAATGAAGATGAATGGACGTTCAGATTCATGAATAGATATTAACCGGGAGAAATCATCTTCTCCGGTCGAACCGCTGCATCGAACTCTTCATTGGTAACATAGCCCCCGCCCACGGCCTCATCGCGCAGAGTGGTGCCGTTCTTGTGCGCGGTCTTGGCGATCTTGGCGGCGTTGTCATAGCCGATCTTCGGCGCCAGCGCGGTGACCAGCATCAGCGAGCGCTCCAGCGCCGCCTTGATATTGTCCTCGCGCGGCACGATGCCGACGACGCAATTGTCGGTGAAGCTGATGGCGGCATCCGAGAGCAGGCGCACCGACTGCAGGAAATTATAGGCCATCACCGGGTTGTAGACGTTGAGCTCGAAATGCCCCTGGCTGCCGGCGAAGCCCAGCGCGGCATTGTTGCCGAACACCTGCACGCACACCTGGGTGAGTGCCTCGCACTGGGTCGGGTTCACCTTGCCCGGCATGATCGAGGAGCCCGGCTCGTTCTCCGGCAGCGACAATTCGCCGAGGCCCGAGCGCGGGCCGGAGCCCAGCAGGCGGATGTCATTGGCGATCTTGAACAGCGACACCGCCACCGTGTTGATCGCCCCATGGGAAAACACCATGGCGTCGTGCGCGGCCAGCGCCTCGAACTTGTTCGGCGCCGTGGTGAAAGGCAGGCCGGTGATGGCGGCGATCTTCTCGGCCACCCGTTCGGCGAAGCCGACCGGCGCGTTGAGCCCGGTGCCGACCGCCGTGCCGCCCTGCGCCAGTTCCATCAGCCGCGGCAGGGTCAGTTCGATGCGCTCGATGCCCACCGCCACCTGCTGGGTGTAGCCGGAGAATTCCTGGCCCAGCGTCAGCGGCGTGGCGTCCTGGGTATGGGTGCGGCCAATCTTGATGATGTGCTGCCACTCCGCCGCCTTCGCGCCCAGCGCATCGCGCAGCTTGGCGAGGGCGGGGAGCAGGCGCTGGACGATTTCCTCGGCAGCCGCCACGTGCATCGCCGTCGGGTAGGTGTCGTTGGACGACTGGCTCATATTGACGTGGTCGTTCGGGTGCACCGGCTTCTTCGAGCCGAGCGTGCCGCCGAGAATCTCGATGGCACGGTTCGAGATCACCTCATTGGCGTTCATGTTCGACTGCGTGCCCGAGCCGGTCTGCCACACGGCCAGCGGGAAATGCGCGTCGAGCTTGCCGTCGATCACCTCCTGCGCCGCCTGGACGATGGCGCCGGCAATCGTCGCGTCGAGATGCCCGAGTTCGAGATTGGTCTCCGCCGCCGCGCGCTTGACCACCCCCAGCGCGCGCACCACCGGCAGAGGCTGCTTCTCCCAGCCGATCTTGAAATTGCCGAGAGAGCGCTGCGCCTGCGCGCCCCAATACTTGTCGTTCTCCACCTCGATGGGCCCGAACGTATCGGTTTCGATGCGGGTATTGCTCATCGTCAAAGCCTTTCGGGATCGGACGCGGAAAGAGAGCCCCGGCAGCGGGGCACCGGAGATGCGCGGCCGGTTTAGCACGCAGGGCGAAGCGACGAAATGCGACGTGGGACGAGAGGAGCGCAGTCCGTGCGGTATCCGGCCGGATCACAAATGCGTGAAATGGCCTTACGGCGTGGCCCCTTCACCGCCTCTCGCGCGTTCCATACTACCTCCCCATTTTGCCAAACCCACTCGTCAGCCCGCTACCTTCCTGTCGCTGGCTTTCCATGGGCTGCAAAGCTGCGGGGGCACAGGCCGATTTCAAATTCTTGGAAAGAGCCAATTTTTGTCGGTATTATGAGAGCACTAATGAAGCTGATGCGCAGGATTCTGCGGACCCCCACCAACGGAGCCCGATGCCGATGGCCGACATCGTGAATCTCCGCCTCCACCGCAAGCGCATCGCGCGCGCCGAGGCGGAACAAACGGCCGCCACAAGGCGTTTGGAGTTCGGCCGGTCAAAGGTTCAGCGCGAAACTGAGGCGGCTACGGAACGAAAGCAGGAACAGATGCTCGACGGGCACAGGCGCATACGAGAGGACGACACATGAAGAGCCCCGTGGTGAAGCGGTCGATCGTGATTGCAGGGCATAAGACGAGCGTCAGTCTGGAAGACCAGTTCTGGGACGCGCTCAAGGAGATCGCGGCCAACCGGCGCAGCACTCTGTCGGAAATCGTTGCCTCGATCGATTCGGGTCGCAACCAGGGCAACCTGTCATCCGCGATTCGTCTTTATGTTCTGGCCCATTACCGCAGCTCCCCCACCGCACGCGACCAGATGGAAGCAACGGATCGGAACGGCTCCCTTCGCTCTACCGTTGCGTAAACCCGCGGCAGATCCCATATCGGGAGGTGGCGGCGCGTTGTAACCTGATGCCTCGTCACCTATAACCGCCTCGTCTCGCCCGTTGACGGCGGGACGCGGGTTTTTCTTGCACGGTGGCGTCTGCCGGTTCTGCGCTTGCGAGCCCGGACAATGCCGGGCGCGCAAACGGAGTGGCCGCGGAATGTCATGGAAGAACCAGAGCGGCGGGCCATGGGGCGGTGGTCCGCGCGGCCCTTGGGGCACTGGTCCGCAATCGTCGGGGCCGAATTCTCCCGACCTTGAAGATCTCATCCGCCGCGGCCAGGAAAAGCTGCGCACGGCCATTCCCGGCGGCTTCGGCAGCGGCAAGGGCATCGTGATCGTGGTGGCTCTCGCCATCCTCGTCTGGATGCTGTCCGGCTTCTACCGCGTCGAGCCCGACGAGCAGGGCGTGGTGCTGCGCTTCGGCAAGTTTGTCGGGACCACCAATCCCGGCCTGAATTACCATTTCCCCTACCCGATCGAGACCGTGCTCACCCCGCAGGTGACCCGCGTCAACCGCATCGACATCGGCCTGCGCACCGGCGAGGACCCGCGTCGCGGCGCCGCCGTGCGCGATGTGGCCGAAGAGAGCCAGATGCTGACGGGCGACGAGAACATCGTCGACGTCGATTTCGCCGTCTTCTGGATGGTGAAGCCCGCGGCGGCCGGTTCGCTGGAAGATGTCGGCGCCGCCGACTTCCTGTTCAACGTCCAGAACCCCGAAGGCACCATCAAGGCGGTGGCGGAAAGCGCCATGCGCGAAGTGGTCGGCCGCACCAACATCCAGCCGATCCTCACCGGCGCCCGCCAGAACATCGAGACGGCCGTGCAGGAGCTGATGCAGCGGACGCTCGACAGCTACAAGTCGGGCATTCTGGTTACCCAGGTCCAGCTGCAAAAGGTCGACCCGCCCTCGCAGGTCATCGACGCCTTCCGTGATGTCCAGGCGGCGCGCGCGGATGCCGAGCGTCTGCAGAACGAGGCCCAGGCCTACGCCAACCGCGTGGTGCCGGAAGCCCGAGGCGATGCCGCGCGCATCACCCAGGGCGCCGAAGGCTACAAGGAGCGGGCGATCATCGAGGCCCGTGGTCAGGCCGCACGCTTCCTCAGCGTACTCGGCGAGTACCAGAAGGCTCCCGACGTGACGCGCCAGCGCCTCTATCTCGAAACAATGGAACGCGTGTTCGGCGGAATGGACAAGGTGATCATCGATCCTGCGGCGGGCGGCTCCTCGGGAGTCGTGCCCTATCTGCCGCTCGCCCCGCTCACCGGCAGCAGCGCCGCTCCGGCGGCCGGTCAGGGAGCCGCGAAATGAGGAACAGCCTCGGTCTCATCATCGCGATTGCCGTCGCCGCCGTCCTCATCGCGCTCTACTCCGCGCTGTTCAGCGTCTACCAGACCCAGCAGGCGCTCGTGCTGCGCCTGGGTGAACCCATCCGGGTCATCGAAGCGCCGGGCCTGCACGCCAAGATCCCGCTCGTCGACAGCGTGATCTTCATCGACAATCGCATCCTGGATCTCGAAAACCCCTCCCAGGAAGTGATCGCTTCCGACCAGAAGCGCCTCGTGGTGGATGCCTTTGCGCGTTACCGCATCGTCAACCCGCTGCGCTTCTACCAGTCGGTCGGCACCATCGAGGGCGCCAATTCGCGCCTGGCCACGGTGCTGAACTCGTCGCTGCGGCGCGTTCTGGGTGAATCCACCTTCATCGAGGTGGTGCGCGACCAGCGCGAGGCCCTGATGGCGCGCATCCGCGATCAGGTGAACCGCGAGGCCGCCGGCTTCGGCATCAACATCATCGACGTGCGCATCCGCCGCGCCGATCTGCCCGAAGCCAACAGCCAGGCGGTGTTCCAGCGCATGCAGACCGAGCGCCAGCGCGAGGCGTCCGAAATCCGCGCCCAGGGTGCGGAACAGGCGCAGACCATCCGCGCCCGTTCCGACCGCGATTCGACGATCATCGTCGCCGAGGCCAATGCCACCGCCGACAAGCTGCGCGGCGAAGGCGAGGCCCTGCGCAACGATATCTTCGCGCAGGCCTACACCCAGGACCGGGACTTCTTCGACTTCTACCGGTCCATGCAGGCCTATGAGACGTCGCTGAAGGGGTCGGACACCCGCATGCTGCTGGCGCCGGATTCGGAGTTCTTCCGGTTCTTCGGCAACCCTGCCGCCCGTCCGGCGGCGGCATCCGCCGCGCCTGCGGCAGCCGTCGCGCCTGCGGCAGCCGTCGCGCCTGCCCCGGCGGCCGTGCCGGCCGCCGCGCCCGCCAACTAAAGCGGCGCGACGATGTATGATCTCATCGTCGCGCTTGGCCTCGTTCTGGTGATCGAGGGGCTCGTGCTCGCGGCCGCACCCGGTGCGGTGCGCCGTTCCGCCGAAGCGATCGGGCAATTGCCCGATTCGCCGCTGCGGGTGGCCGGTATCGTCGGCGCCGTCATCGGCGTCGTCATCGTCTGGCTGATACGGGGATAAGCCGGCGGGGGCGACACGCCCCTGCCTCCTCGCACTCTTTTGGCTTGCATCGCTCCTAGCGCCGTTTAGCGTCGGTCGGAACGGCGCGCGGCTTCTCGCCCGCGCCGCCCGG
Source organism: Ancylobacter sp. (assembly GCF_965279025.1). Taxonomy (NCBI): domain Bacteria; kingdom Pseudomonadati; phylum Pseudomonadota; class Alphaproteobacteria; order Hyphomicrobiales; family Xanthobacteraceae; genus Ancylobacter; species Ancylobacter sp. The sequence continues at coordinate 432,838 of NZ_OZ257132.1, forward strand.
TTCGGCGCGGCGGCGCCAAGGAGGCTTCATGAATCAATGCCTTGAGCGTCTCGGCCTTGAGCGTCGCGTCGTCGAATATCCCGGCCCTCGGGCCCGCCCGCGCCCGGCGCTGTCCGGCATGGCCCGCCTCACGCGACGTCTCGCCGCAGCAACGCTCATCGCCGCCAGCCTGGCCGCCTCGCTGACCGTGATGCCGCACGCGGCCCGCGCGGCCGCGACCAAGGGCCCCGACACGGTCGCCGACACCGCCGCCCTCATCATGGACGCGGTCGTCAACATCTCCACCTCGCAGACCGTCGCCCCCTCCCGCAGCGTGCCGACACCGGAACTTCCGCCCGGCTCGCCCTTCGAGGAGTTCTTCGAGGAGTTCTTCAAGCGCCGCCAGCAGCAGGGCGAGGACAAGACGCCGCGCCGCGTTTCGTCGCTCGGCTCGGGCTTCGTCATCGACGAGACCGGCTTCATCGTCACCAACAACCATGTCATCGCCGATGCCGACGAGGTCTACGCCAATTTCGCCGACGGCTCGAAGCTGAAGGCGGAGATCGTCGGCCGCGACACCAAGATCGACCTCGCTCTGCTCAAGGTTACGCCCGACCCCGCCAAGCCGCTCAAGGCGGTGAAGTTCGGCAATTCCGACATTCTGCGCGTCGGCGACTGGGTGATGGCGATCGGCAACCCGTTCGGGCTCGGCGGCACGCTCACCGTGGGCGTCATCTCCGCCCGCAACCGCGACATCAATTCGGGCCCCTACGACAATTTCCTGCAGACCGACGCCGCCATCAACCGCGGCAATTCCGGCGGCCCGCTCTTCAACATGGAAGGCGACGTGGTCGGCATCAACACCGCCATCATCTCGCCCTCCGGCGGCTCCATCGGCATCGGCTTCGCCGTGCCCTCCAACACCGCCGTGCCGATCATCGCCCAGCTCAAGGAGTTCGGCGAAACGCGGCGCGGCTGGATCGGCGTGCGCATCCAGCAGGTCACGCCGGAGATCGCCGAGAGCCTGTCGCTCGACCGCGCGCGGGGCGCGCTGATCGGCTCGGTGAACGAGGACGGCCCCGCCGCCAAGGGCGGCCTCAAGGCGGGCGACGTGGTGGTCAGCTTCGACGGCAAGGAGGTGAAGGACATGCGCTCCCTGCCGATCATCGTGGCCGATACGCCGGTCGACAAGGAAGTCGACGTCGTCGTCGTCCGCAAGGGCCAGCAGGAGACGCTGAAGCTCGTGGTCGGCCGCCTCGACGAGGGCACCGCCACGCCGAGCGCCGCCGAGACGCCGGAGCAGAAGCCGGACACGGCGCCCCCGGTGGCCACCAGCAAGCTGATGGGCATCGAGATGGCCGAGATGACGCCGGAGCTGCGCACCCGCTTCAAGATCAAGGACGAGCTCAAAGGCGTGGTGGTAATGGCGGTCGAGGCAGGCTCCGTCGCCGCCGAGCGCGGCATTGCGCCGGGCAACCTCATCGTCGAAATCAACCAGGAGGTCACCCTGACCCCCGGCGATGTCGAGGGCCGCGTCGCCGCGCTCAAGAAGGAGGGCCGGCGCTCGGCCCTGCTGATGGTGGCGGACCCGGAAGGCCAGATCCGCTTCACCGCCCTGCCGATCGAGTAGCGCGCGATCGCCCCGCCCGCTGAAGAGGCGGGCGAGGCCGCGCGTCTTGCCGGCCGCGTCTGCGCGCCACGTCTTGCCGGCCGCGACCGCGATCATGTACCCCCGGGCGCTTCCGCTCCGGGGTTTCAGCTCACGCCATTCTGTGGTGTTGAAGCGGGGAGACCGGGGGCGCCGTCAGGGCCTCGGCGGCGGCATGGGCGGCAGATGCGGCGTGCCGGTGTCCGCCTGCGAGGTCTTGCTCTCGGTCAGCTGCACGGTCCAGCTCTTCTGCTCGTGCGTGTCGACCTCGAAGAAGCCGGTACGGTCGAAGCCGCGCGCCAGGCAGTCCTGGATGCCGCGAATGGTGAATTCCTTCTCGCGCGTGCACATGAACGCCTTGCCGGACCATTCGCCGCCGAGATCGTAGTCGATGGCGTAGACGTAATAGAACCGCGCCACCAGGTCGCCGCGCAGCAGGGTCTCGCAGCTGTTTGCGCCGATGTTCCACCAGCCCTCGGTGGACCAGGCATTGCCGTCCTTGTAGCCCAGCGCGATGCCCACCCGGCTGCTGGAGCGGTTGCACAGGCGGAAATCCGCCGCCGCCGGCTGCGGCATCAGCGTGGCGAGCACCGGCACCGCCAGCAATGCGGCGAGCAATGCACGGATCACGGTGCCACCCCGGCGCGACGCGCCACAGCGGGCGGCATCGCGGGGAGCGGGGTCACTCGTCGACGAGAACGGCTCGGAAATCATTGACGTTCGTGCAGGTCGGCCCCGGCGTGAGGAGGTCCCCGAGGGGCTCGAAGAAGCTGGTCGAATCGTTATTGGCGAGAAAGGCGGCAGGATCGAGACCCGCCGCCTTGGCACGGGCCAGCGTGTCCGGCATCACATAGGCGCCAGCGGGGTCGGAGGCGTCGCCGCCGCCGCCATCGGTGCCGTCTGTATCGCCGGCAACCGCATAGATGCCGGCGGCGCCGTCGAGCGCCACCGCGAGCGCCAGCGCATATTCCTGGTTGGGACCGCCACGGCCCTGCCCGCGCATGGTCACCGTCAATTCGCCGCCGGAGAGCAGCACCGCCTTGCGGCCCGCCGCCTTCAGTTCACGCGCCTTGGCGGCCTGCGCCTGCGCCACCTCGCGGGCCTCGCCCTCCAGATTGTCGCCAAGCAGGATCGGCTCGATGCCGGCCTCGCGGGCGATCCTCTCCGCCGCGACGAAGGAATCCGCCGGGCGGGAGATCAGCACGTATTCCGAGCCCTCGAAGGCCGCGTCGCCGGGCTTGGGCGATTCATTGGCCGGATCGCGCAGCGCCACGGCGACGGACGGCGGCGGGTCGATGCGGTAGCGGGCGAGCACGTCGCGCGCCTCGGCCAGCGTCGTCGGGTCCGGCACGGTCGGGCCGGACCCGATCACCGCCGGATCGTCGCCCGGCACGTCGGAAACCGACAGCGTCACCACCCGCGCCGGCTGCGCCAGCGCCGCCAGACGCCCGCCCTTGATGCGCGAGAGATGCTTACGCACCGTGTTGATCTCGGTGATGTTGGCGCCGGACCGCAGCAGCGCGCGCGTCAGCGCCCGTTTGTCGTCGAGCTCGACGCCGAGCGCCGGCGCGATCCAGTTGGCCGACGCGCCGCCCGAGAGCAGCACCAGCACGAGGTCGTCGGCGGTTGCCGAGGCGGCGAGGTCGATGGCCTTCTGCGCACCGGCAAGGCCCGCCGCGTCGGGCACGGGGTGCCCGGCCTCGACCATCTCCAATTGCCGCGTCGGGCGGCCATAGCCATGGCGGGCCACGCCGATGCCGGCCAGCCGGGCGGGATCGACGCCCATCTCGTCGAGATAATGACGCTCGGCCACTTCCAGCATCGAGCCGGCGGCCTTGCCGGCAGCGAGAAGGATCAGACGGCCCTTGGCAGGCGGCGGCGGCAGCGCCGGGGGCAGGCAGGTGGAAGGATGAGCCGCCGCAACCGCAGCGGTAAACAGGCGATCGAGAAAGCTACGCGCCGAAACGTCAGTCATCAAACCCTACCCCGCCCCGAAAGGCCTCCCTGCCGGTTCGCCGGCCGGCTTCTGCCTGGTGCGCGCGCGGGCGCGAATCCCGAACCGCGCGACGCGAAACGGGCGTATTCCTATGGCACCGCAAGCGTTACGTCGATATCCTCTTCCACACTTCGCTCCAGCTCGCAGGCAAATATGCGCCGCCTTTCGACGGACGATTCACCCTCGACCGACACCCCGCCCGACCCTGCCGTGCCGTTTCGAGCGGTCGAGCGGGTTCCCGGCGCGCTGACGCACGGGCTCATCCTGCTGTGCGACCACGCCTCCAACGCCCTGCCCGCGGCCTATGGCTCGCTCGGCCTGCCGAAGGCCGAACTTGAGCGCCATATCGGCTATGATATCGGCGCGGCCGGCGTTACCCGCATGCTGGCCCACCGTCTCGGCTGCCCGGCCCTGCTCACCCGCTATTCGCGCCTGCTCATCGACCCCAATCGCGGCGAGGACGATCCCACTCTGGTGATGCGGCTGTCCGACGGCGCCGTCGTTCCCGGCAATCGCCATGCCGACGAGGCGGAGATCGAGCGGCGGCTCGCGCTGTTCCACCGCCCCTATCACGACGCCATCCATGCAGAGATCGAGGCCGCGCTGGCGCAGGGCGTGGTGCCGGCCCTGCTCTCGCTCCACAGCTTCACGCCGGTCTGGCGCGGTCTCGCGCGGCCCTGGCACGCCGCCGTGCTGTGGGACAGCGACCCCCGCTTCACCCGCGAGCTGATCGACGCGCTGGAAGCCCCCGGCGACCTCATCGTCGGCGATAACGAGCCTTATGACGGCGCGCTGCGCGGCGATTGCCTGTACCGCCACGCCACGGTGCGCGGCCTCGCCAGCACCCTGCTGGAAATCCGCCAGGATCTCATCGCCGAGGTGGATGGCCAGCGCGCTTGGGCCGACCGGCTCGCCGGCCTGCTGCCGGAGATCCTCGCCCGGCCGGAACTGCATGAAATCCGCGCCTATGGCTCGCGCACCGGCCCGGTGCCCCCCATCTGAGGGCAGGATCATTCCCGGGAGGCTCCCATGAGCGAAAGCGACGACACCACCCGCACCGAGCTGGAGGCGGCCGCGTTTCGCCGCCTCGTCGCGCATCTGCGCACACGTACGGACGTGCAGAACATCGATCTGATGAACATGGCGGGCTTCTGCCGCAACTGCCTGTCCAACTGGCTTGTGGATGCCGCCAAGGAGCGCGGCGTGCCGCTCTCCAAGGACGAGGGACGTCTGGCGGTCTACGGCATGCCCTATGAGGAGTGGAAGGCGCAGCACCAGAGCGAGGCGACGCCGGAGCAGAAGGCCGCCTTCCCGGGAGCGGGCGGGCACTGAACCCGGCGCCGGCACAGGCCGGAACCCGCCGCCGGCGTGGAATTCGCGGTGGATAGCGGGGCCAGCGGGCACTGACGCGCCGCCAAGGCGCCCCTTTGCCTTGACGGCCCGCCCGGCATGCGCTCCTCATCGCCGCCCGAATTGCCGTCTAGACGCCGGGCCCTGCCCGATGCCCCGGAGAGAACATGTCCGATATTCCGAACGAGCCCATGTCCGATGCCGCCGCCGGCTTCGCCAAGGAGCAGCTGAAATCCTTCATCGAGCGCATCGAGCGCCTTGAGGAAGAAAAGAAGACCATCGCCGACGACATCAAGGACGTCTTCGCCGAAGCCAAGGGCACCGGCTTCGACACCAAGGCGCTGCGGGAAATCCTCAAGATCCGCAAGCAGGACGCCGACCAGCGCGCCGAGCACGAGGCGATCGTCGACCTGTACATGCAGGCGTTGGGCATGCTCAGCCCGAGCTGACCGGCCAGCCGATCAATCAACCGACAGACCGACCGGGCGGCCAATGGCCGCCCGCGCCGTTTCCAGCCCAGTCGTGAGGCTCAGAGCGGCTTCTTGAGCGGGGCCGCCGTCATCATCGCCACGACCGGCACCGACACCACCGCCTCGCCGGAGAACTGCGTGGTCGACAGACCGCCCACGCCCTCGCGGCTGAACTGCACGGCGACGATGCGGCGCGGCGGCGCGACGAAGGCCGCGAAGCGGCGCAGCTCCGGCAGGTGCATGGAAACGTTGCCCGCCACGCTGGGACCGCTGAACAGGCGGCGAATTTCCGCGACCATGGCCTGCGAATAAGGCTGCGGCTTGCGCGCCTGGGCGGCAGCGGCGGGACGTGCCGCGCGGGCGACGCCCGCCTCCGGTTCCGGCGCGCGGCCGGGCTGAAGCCGTGGCGCCGAGAAGACGCTGCCGGCGGCATCGGCATAGGCGAGAGCCGGGCCTTCGCCGCCCGTGCCGCGCACGATCACTTCCGGCAGCCCGCCCACCTCGCTGGGGCGCGCCTGCGAGGCCGGCGCCAGCGCGGTGGCGATCTGGCGGTTATTGGTTGCCTCGGGCGTGCCCGGCATCGGAATGGCGGCGGCGAGCGCCGCGAGGTCGGCCCGATCGCTCGCCGGCACGCCGGGGGCAACAGGACGCGGCACGGGGGCGGCGGCCACGGCCTCGCGCGGCGACGAATCGCGCGGCAAGGGATTGCGCTGCGGCAGCGGCACCGGCCCGAGCGCGGCCACCTGGAAGGGCACCATCGCGGGAGCGGGCGCTGCCTCGGCCGCCGGCAGCGCCGGGCGGGGCATCGGGGTCGGGATGGGGCCGGCCAGCGCGACCTGTGTCGGGGCGGGCTGAGACGGGGCCGGCGCAGCGGTCGCGGACGGGCTGACGGCCGGCGGGGTGGGCGCCGCGGCGACCCGGGCCGGCGCTTCCTCGGCCGCAGCGGGCGCGGCCTCCTCGTCGTCGTCGCCATCCTTGCCGAACAGGCCGGCGAAAATGTTCTTGGCCGGCGCGCCGGAGGCACCCTTGCGGCGGGGATCATTGCCGCCGGAAAGCCCGGCGAAGGCGGCGCCGGCGCCACCCGGCTCGCTGCCGCGCGCTTCCACCTGGGCCAGCGCCGTGCTGTAGCCGGCCAGCGGCTTGCCGTCCGACGGCACGTGAACCGTCTTGCCGTCCGGGAACACCCGGGCAAGCTCCGGCCGGCTCATGCGCGGCCAGTGGCGGATACCGCCGGTGTCGAGATGCACGAAGGGCGAGCCGGAGGTCGGGTAGAAGCCGACGCCGCCGCGCTGCAGCCGCAGCCCGGCCTCGCGCACCTTCGCCAGCGGCACGCCGGGAATGTAGAAATCCATCGCCCGGCCCTGCATGTGCAGGCTGGTCTGGGCGACGCCGCGCGAACGGGAGCGCAGCATGGCGTTGGTTGCCGGCGAGCGGTAGCCGCCAATCACCTGGATCGGCTGGCTGGCATCGACCTCGCGGTAGACTTCCCAGACGATGTCGAAGAGACGGGGGTCCATCTCCGTCGATTCCTTGCGCCGCCAATCCTGCATCAGGACATTGAGCTGCTTCAGCGCCGCCGGGTCGTAGCGGCCATTGCGCTTGAAGGTGACCGTGGCGGAAGCGCCGGAATGCACGTGGTGGATGGTCAGCGTGCGCGTGTCGCCATTCGCCACCGCGTCCTGAAGCAGATCGGTGCTGCACAGCGTGGCGACCGCCGCGATGGCGGCGGCCTTGGCGATCGTTGACGAACGAAGGGCGGTTGTGATTCGCAACGGCTTGAACCCGAACTCAACGTTTCCTGAGACGATACGGGCAGGAGCGCCCGGACCGCGCATGGTGAACATAGTCTTCTCGGGTTTGGTTAAGAGGTTGTTACGACCTCACCCCCACGCCTATTGCCTCTCTGGCTAGAAAGTGACTGTGGCAAAAGAGTGCCTCACAGTCAAATTCGCGAGTAATTGCCGCAATCGAGCGATCTTTCCGCTCGACCGTGTTCACTATGCCACAAACGACGGTGCTGAGCTGCCTCAGCGCTGTACGGCCTGCGGGCCGCGATCGGCAAATTGCCGAGTGCCGCCAAGGCCGAGATTGGCTTTGGTGGCGGCATTGATGCCGTAGAGGTCCTCGCGGCTCACCATCTGCCCGTTGCCGTCGACGAATGTGGTGAAATAGACGAGGTGGACCGGGAATTTATTTTTCAGCGGCAGCGATTTCTCATCACCTCCGAGCAGGCGCGACAGCTTCTGCTGGGTCCAGCCTTCCTTCGGCCGGCCGAGGGAGAACAGCACCTCGGCGAATTCTAGCGGCTCGAGCACGCGCACGCAGCCATGGCTGAACGCCCGGCGGTCGCGCGCGAACAGCGCCCGGCTCGGCGTGTCGTGCAGATAGACCGCGTGCTTGTTGGGGAACATGAACTTCATCCGCCCCAGAGCGTTGCGCTCGCCCGGCTCCTGCCGGAACGCATAGCCCTGCGTGCCGCGGCGCCAGTCCACCATGCCGGGGTCGATGACGCGGCCATTGCGGACCACGTCGATTCCCTGCCGCTGCAGCGCATAGGGGTCGGCCTGCAGCTTGGGCAGCATCTCGTTGCGCATGATGCTGGGCGGGACATGCCAGGACGGGTTGAACACCGCATATTGCATGTTCTCGCTCAGGATCGGCGTCTGCGTCTCCGGCTTGCCCACGACGACGCGCGTCTGGTGGATGGGCTGCTCGTCCACCACCACCCGCACCATGAATTCCGGGATGTTCACCATCACATAGGCCGGCGCCACCTCGTGCGGCACCCAGCGCCAGCGCTCCATATTGGCGACGATATCGGGCACCGGGTCGGCGCCGGTGTCGTTCAGCGCCGCCAGCGTGCCGCGTCCGACGATGCCGTCGGGCGCGAGGCCGGCCTGGCGTTGGAAATCCTCCACGGCGTCCACAACAAGCGAATCATAGCGGTCGTCGCCTCCATCGGCGGCGACGCCGAGACGGGCGCGCAGCAGCGGCACGCGCGGGTCGCTCTCGCCGGGCCGCAGCGAGGGGCCGGGGGGAATAAGGGCGTGGGAAACCGCCGGCGCCTGCGCCATCAGCGTCGCCAGCTTCTCCTTCAGCGCCTTGTACTGCCCGTATTGCGGGGCGAAGCTCGCAAAGACCGCGCGCGGATCGGGAGCGCCCGCGACCTGCGCCAGCACGGTGGCCGCGTCCGGCACGGTGGGCGTGGGGTCGACATCCTTGGAAATGATCTTGGGGTCGAAACGCCCGCTCTGCACATGGCGCGCATAGACCAGCGTCATGGCGGCGAGCCGCATCTCGGCATCCGCGCGCTGCGCCGCGTCGGCGTCCGCCGGCAGCGGCGGCACGCTGTAATCGGCGGGGTCCAGCCCCTCCTCGCCGGCGGCGGCGAACACGTCCACCGCGCTCTGGCCGAGCGGCGTGAGGCCGGCCTCGGCCGTGAAGACAGGCTGATACTGGCGGTCGGCGTAGAAGGCGGCCAAGGCCTGCTGGTCGGCCTGCCGGGGGGCGAGGCGCGGCAGCTGGCCGCTGACGATCTCCGCCAGCCTCGCGCTCACCGGCGCCGGCGCAGCGGCCTGCGCTGCAGGGGGCGGCGGCGCCAGCGCCGGCGCGGCGGCCGGATTTGTGGCGGGTGTGGCGGGCGAATCGGTGGTCGTGCCCGGCGTGGCGGCGCCAGTGCCGGGCGCTCCCTCGCCGACGGAAGGGGCGGCGATGAGCGCCGGGCCGCTGGCGAAGGGCTCGGCCGCCACCGGTTCGGCAACGGGGCGCATCGCCAGCGCGGCGCTGGTGGCGGGGCTGGGGCGGCGCGGGGCGGCCATGTCGAAGGGCTGGCTGTCGTCGGCGATCAACGGCAGGGGTGACGCGGCATAGCCGCTGCGCGCCATGCCGGCGGCGCCGGGATCGAAGGCGGGCGCGCGGTCACCCGTGCCGCTGCCGGCGCGGTCGATGGCGATCGCACTGCCGGTCGTCGCGCTGCCGTTGGTTTCCTGCGCCTCGACGGTGAAGCCGGTTCCACCCGCGACGGTGAGCGCCAGGCCCGCCGCCGTCAGCAGACGAGCCGCGCCCGTGCGCCGGCGACCCGCGCCTCGCTCTTCACCCCAAATCGACACGCCGCGACCGGACATCTGCTTCTCCGCTTTTCCCGCCCCGGACAGACCGGCCTCGCCTTCCCGACAGGGATTCGGCGACGATCTGACCACAGCCCACAGCCGGTTCAACTCACGAACACGGCAGGCGGATCCCCCGGGAATCTCTCGGGCGCCACTTTGGCGCGGGCTGGTAAAGGCCGTGTTAAGCATATTCGGCGGCTCAAGCATGGCCCTGCCCGCCTCCTCCTCGCCGCCATCCCTTATCTTCCCTTGCTCCCGGGCGTGCGATTCCTATAATCCGCGCCTTTCCGGAAAGGGCGAGCAGACAGAATGAGCGACCTGACGGCCGGTACGGCCGCCACCCATCGACCCGTCGCCATCATCATGGGCAGCCAGTCGGACTGGGAGACCATGCGCCACGCCGCCGAGACGCTGGACGCGCTCGGCATCGGCCATGACTGCCGCATCGTCTCCGCCCATCGCACGCCCGAGCGCATGTTCGCCTTCGCCAAGGGCGCGAAGCAGGCCGGCTATCAGGTGATCATCGCCGGCGCCGGCGGCGCGGCGCATCTGCCCGGCATGGTCGCCTCGCTCACCGCCCTGCCGGTGTTCGGCGTGCCGGTGGAATCGAAGGCGCTGTCCGGCCTCGACAGCCTGTATTCCATCGTGCAGATGCCCGCCGGCATCCCGGTCGGCACGCTCGCCATCGGCAAGGCCGGGGCGACCAATGCCGGCCTGCTGGCCGCCGCCGTGCTGGCGCTTTCCGATGCGGCGCTGGCGGACCGGCTGGCGCAATGGCGCGCGGCGCGCACCGCCGCCGTGACGGAGAGCCCGGAATGAGCACGGCTTCGAAGATTCTCGCGCCCGGCGACACCATCGGCATTCTGGGCGGCGGCCAGCTCGCCCGCATGATCGCCCTCGCCGCCGCCCCGCTGGGGCTGAAGGCGCATATCTACGCGCCGGAGGAGGCGAGCCCCGCCTTCGACGTGGCGGGCGCCCACACCCAAGCCGCCTACGACGATTTCGCCGCGCTGGAGCACTTCGCCCGCGCGGTCGACGTCGTCACCTATGAATTCGAGAACGTGCCGGTCTACACGGCCGAGTTCCTGGCCCGCCACGTGCCGGTCCATCCCGGCGCGCGGGCGCTCGGCATCACCCAGGACCGGCTGGAGGAGAAGACCTTCGTCTCCCGCCTCGGCATCGAGACCGCGCCCTTCGCCGACGTCTGCAACGAGGCGGATCTGGAGGCCGCGCTGGCCGAGATCGGCCGCCCGGCGGTGCTGAAGACCCGCCGCTTCGGCTATGACGGCAAGGGCCAGGTGATCATCCGCGACGGCGACGACGCCGCCGCCGCCTTCAAGGCGGTGGGCCGCCACCCTTCGATCTTGGAGGGCTTCGTGCCGTTCGAGCGCGAGGTCTCGGTGGTCGCCGCCCGCACCGAGGATGGCCGCTTCAAGGCCTATGAGGTGACGCAGAACGAGCACCGCCACCACATCCTGTTCCGTTCCACGGTTCCGGCCGACGTGACCCCGGCGGTCGACGCCGTCGCCCGCGAGATCGCCCGCCGCATCGGCGAGGCGCTCGGCTATGTCGGCGTGTTCGCGGTGGAAATGTTCCTCGTGGTGGAGGACGGCGCGCAGGGCGTGATCGTCAACGAAATCGCCCCGCGCGTGCACAATTCCGGCCACTGGACGCTGAATGGCGCCCTCACCAGCCAGTTCGAGCAGCATGTGCGCGCCATTGCCGGCTGGCCGCTCGGCGCGGTGGAGCGGCTCGGCCATGTCGAGATGACCAACCTCATCGGCGACGAGGCGGATCAATGGCAGGCGCTGCTGGACGAGCCCGGCGCGCATCTGCACCTCTATGGCAAGGCGGAAGCCCGCCCCGGCCGCAAGATGGGCCACGTGACCCGCATCTTCGAGGAGTGAGGACCGCGACGCGGCGGGCAGGCGCCGGCCGCGTCGGGACGGTGGCTTCCGATCGGGCCGCGCCTTTTCGCCTTCGCACGGCAGGGCGCGCGCGGATCACGCCTTCGTGCCCGCGGCGTTGTAATATCGGCGGCTGGCGGCCGTATAGCTGGCAAAAGCCACCCAGACGGACCGCCCATGCCCTTCCTGCGCGAAAATTCCGGCAAGCCCAGCCTCGAGAAGATCGGCGCGCTGCTGATCGTGCTTTTCCCCCTCGCTTTGCTTCTGGCGCGGGCGCTCGGTGGCGAGTTCGCCTCGCCCGACGCCGGCGGCCTCGCGCCGGGATTGGGCGGCCCCGGCCTTGGGGCACCGGGTCTTGGGGCACCCGGCGTCGGCGACGCGCCGGGGCTTGGCGGCGGCGGATTGGGCGGCGAGGCCGCTTTGGGCGCCCGGCCGCTCATCCAGATCATCCATTTCGTCGGCGACTGGGCGGTGCGCCTGTTGCTGCTCTCGCTGGCGGTGACACCGGCGCGGCGGCTGTTCAACTGGCCGAAGCTGCTGCTGGCGCGGCGCACGCTCGGGCTCGGCGCCGCCTTTCTGATCGGCATGCATTTCGTGGTCTATCTCGTCGACACCGGCAGCCTCGCCACCGCCGCGACCGAGATCGTGCTGCGCATCTACCTCACCATCGGCTTCGCCGCGCTTCTCGCCTTCGCGGCGCTATCCGCCACCTCGTGGGACGGGGCGATCCGCGCGCTGGGCGGACCGCGCTGGAACCGGCTGCATCAGCTCGTCTACCCCGCCACCGCCCTCGCTTTGCTGCATTATTTCATGCAGCAGAAGCTCGACGTCACCCAGCCGGTGCTGATGACCGGCCTGTTCGTCTGGCTCATGGGCTGGCGGGTACTGCAGCACTATGGGCGTGGCACCGGCCTGCTCAACCTTGTTGCCCTCGCCGCCGCTTCCGGCCTGATGACGGCGGGCATCGAGGCCGGCTGGTATGCCGCCGCCACCGGCATCGACCCGGCACGCGTGCTCGCGGCGAACCTCTCCTTCGCCTATGCCATCAGCCCGAGCTGGTGGGTGGCCGGCGCCGGCCTTGCCGTCGCGCTGCTCAGCGAGGTTGTCCTGCGCCTGCGCCCCCTGCCCGCCCGGCGCACGGCCCGCGCCTGACGGGCGCTCAGCCGACCGCGCGCGCCAGCCAGTCGCCGGCGGCCTGCTTGTCCAGCGCGGTCCAGCCCGCCAGCTGGTGGCGGAACCAGGTATCCTGCCGCTTGGCGTAATGGCGGGTGTCGAGGATCGCCCCGTCGATCGCCGCCTCCCGCGTGATCTCGCCGGCGAGATGGCGCGCGAACCACGGCATGCCATGCGCCTTCAGCAGCGTGCGGTCCGGCGGCAGCCCGCGCGCCAGCAGCGCCCGCGCCTCCTCCAGCGCGCCCTGCCCCATCATCACATGGAAGCGCTCGGCGATGCGGGCGCGCAGCGCCGCGCGGTCGCTGGCGAGGAACAGCCGCACGCTTGTCTCCGGCGTCAGCACCGGCGCATCGGCCGGGGCTTCCTGCCAGCGCGCCAGCGGCCGGCCGGTCGCCTCGAACACTTCGAGCGCCCGCATCAGCCTTTGCGTGTCGGAGGGCCGCAGCCGCGCCGCCGTCTCCGGATCCACGGCCGCGAGCCGCGCATGCAGCGCCGGCGCGTCGAGCCCGAGGCCGCGCACCTGCGCGCGCACCTGCGCCGGAATCGCCGGGATCGGCGAGAGTCCCTGCGTCAGCGCCTTGAAATAGAGCCCGGTGCCGCCGGTGAAGATGGGCAGCCGGCCGTCCCGCTCGGCCTCGGCCAGCGCGGCCCGCGCGTCCTCCAGCCAGTGCGCGACGGAATAGTCCACCGCGCCGTCGACATGGCCGTAGAGCCGATGCGGCGCACGCGCTTCCTCCTCCGGCGTCGGCCGCGCCGAGAGCACCCGCAGGTCGCGATAGACCTGCATCGAATCGGCGTTGATCACCACGCCGCCCGTGCGCTCGGCGAGAGCGAGCGCCAGCGCCGACTTGCCGCTCGCGGTCGGTCCTGCAATAAGCACGGCGCGCGGTCGTGCAGGCCTCACGGTCTCGCCCGCCTCGAATTCCCGGGTTTCCATCCTGCCTTTTTGCCTGATGCCGGCCCGGCGGCAAGGTCCCAATCGCAGCCATGACGCATTCCCTGAACACCGATTCTGCTTCGCACGTCGCCATCCTCATCGCGCACCCGGCGAAGCCGGCGGTGAGCGAGGCGCTCATTGCCCGCGCCCGCGCGGCGCTGCCGGCACCGGGCGCCACGCGCTGGCTCAACCCCGGCATCGCCGCCGAGATCGACACGGCCGGCACGGCGGATATCGCGGCGCTGCGCGCGGCGATGGGCGACGCGCCGGTCGACGTGGCGCTGCTGCCGGCGCAGGGGCGGCGCAAGCAGCTGTTCCTCGCCGACATGGATTCCACCATGATCGGGCAGGAATGCATTGACGAGCTGGCCGATTATGCCGGCATGAAGGCGCATGTCGCCGCCATCACCGAGCGCGCCATGCGCGGCGAGATCGCCTTCGAGCCGGCGCTGCGCGAGCGCGTGGCGCTGCTCAAGGGCCTGCCGCTCGGCGTCGTCGACACGGTGATCGCCGAGCGCATCCGCCTCACCCCCGGCGGCACCACGCTGGTGCGCACCATGAAGGCGCACGGCGCCCGCACGCTGCTGGTCTCCGGCGGCTTCACCCTGTTCACGCAGCGCGTTGCGTCGATGATCGGCTTCGATGACCACCGCGCCAATGTGCTGGTGGCCGATGGAGAGAGCTTCGCCGGGCGGGTCGAGGAGCCGATCCTCGGCCGCGAGGCCAAGCTGGCCGCGCTGGTGGAATGGCGCACCCGGCTCGGCCTTGCCGAGAGCGATACGCTGGCGGTCGGCGACGGGGCGAACGATCTTGCCATGATCGGTGCCGCCGGCCTCGGCGTCGCCTATCACGCCAAGCCATCGGTCGCGGCGGCGGCGCAGGTGCGCATCGACCATGGCGACCTTACCGCCCTGCTCTATCTGCAGGGCTATGGCGTCGCGGATTTCGTCGACGCCTGAGCGGACCGCGCCCTCACGGCGCCAGCGGCGGCAGCAGGATCGGGCTGCGCAGCGGATCATTGGGAATGTCCACCGGCGGGGCCAGCGGCGGCGCGGCGCTGCCGGGCGCGGCCGTGCCGGGCGGCGCGAACTGCCCGTAATAGGATTGCGGCACGGCCGGCCGGGCCGGGGTGGGCTGCGCCTGCCGCGGCGCGGCGGGGGCCACGCGAGGCGCCGCGCGGGGCGCCTGCGGGGCCGGGGTGGCGCCGGGGGCGGAGCGGCGCACCGGCGACCCATCGGTCGCCTCGCCGCCATTGGTCAGCGGCGTGCGTCCATATTCCGCCTCCAGCCGCTTGGTCTCGCGCTCCAGCGCCCGCATGTTGATGGCCGAGCTCAGTGCGGTGAGGTCGAAGCGCTTCACCGGCGCCGCCAGCGGCCCGCGCCACTGCACGGAGGCCGCCGGCGCGGCCGGCAGGCCGGCAGTGGCCACGTCCTGCATTTCCAGCGTCGCCTCGAAGCTGAAGGCGGGAATGTCGAGCGAGCCGCTGAGGCCGAAGCGCTGGTCGCCCATTGCCAGCCGGGCGGCGCTCGAGCGCGCCACGCCGTCCACCACGCTGACCGCGCTTTCCACCCGCGCCAGCTTCAAGGGGCCGCGCGCCAGCCCGTCGCTGAGCAGCTGCGCCAGCCGCGTCTGGTCCGGCGGCGCGCCGCGTTCGGTGGCCAGCATCACATATTGCAGGGCCCTCGGGTCGCTCCGGTCGATTTCCAGCGCCTCGACGGAGAGACTGCCCTGCCCCTGCAGCTGGCTCGCCAGCGCGAAGGGCGAGGTGCCGCGCCCGGTGATGTCGAAGGTCGCGCTCACCCGGCCACGCGCGGTGGGCTGCGCCACCCCGACAGCCGCGAAAAGCGCGGCGCTGTCGGCATCCGCCAGCCCCAGCCGTCCGTCGAACTGCGCGGTGTCGCCGGTGCGGGCAAGGTTGAACTTGCCGGTGAACTTCCCGCCCGCCAGCGTGCCGCTGACATTCTCCGCCGCAAGGCGCCCACCGTTCAGGCGGGCATCGATCTTCGCGTCGCCGAGCGCCAGCCCGCCGGGCAGGTCGAACCGGCCGACCGTGAGCTTCAGCTCGGCGGCGAGGCCGGCGAGCGGCGCCGGGGCGAAGCGCGCCTTCGACCACCCTTCGGCCTCGCCCGTGCCGGCGGCGCCGGTGACCAGCCCCATCGCCTTGGCAACGCTCCAGCGCGGGGTGGCAAGCTCCGCCCGCACGGGTTCGCCCGGCGTATAGGCCAGCGTGCCGTCGAGCCGCTGCTCGCCCAGCAGGCCGGAAAGACCCTTGATCCACCAGCCCTCGCCGTCGCGCCCGAGCGCGCCCTTGAACTGCGCCGCCACCGGGCCCGTGCCGGCCGCCGCCAGTTGCGGCAGCAGCGCCGCGAGATCGGCGCTTTCCAGCGTCAGAGCGAGTTCGGGATCGAGCCGGCCATTGCCGTCCAGCGCCGCCGTACCCTGGGCGCGCAGCCGCGCCCCGGCAATGTCCAGCGTCGCCTCGATGCGCTCATTGAGATCGAGCGCCAGCCGCGCCGTGCCGAGATCGGCCTTCAGCCCCGGCACGCCGAGCCCGGTGAGCACCGCGCTGCCGTCGCGGGCCTCGATCTGCATCTGCCCGCCCAGCTTGCCGTCGGCGCCGAACCCCACCTTGCCGGTGCCGGAAAGCCCGCCCAGCCGGCCCCCGGCATCGACGCTGGTGCGCCCGCCCTGGGCGACCAGCGCCACGGTAAGGTCCACCGGCGCGAGGTTCGCCCGCGTGGCGGTGAGGAAGGGCTCGATCTGCGTCAGGCCGAAGGCGCGGGCCAGCGCTGGCAGCCCGTCGGCGCGCTTGCCCGAGAGCTTGGCGGTGAATCGCGCGTCGCCGGCGCCGTCGCCCGGTGCCGCCAGCCGGCCGGAGCCGGTGAGGGACAGGCCGGCGAAATCGGCGAGGGCGAGGCGCTCGATGCCGAGCCCATCTTCGTTGCCCTTCAGGATGATGTCCAGCGTGCCGGCACTAGCGCCGGCGAAGCGCACCTGCCGGCCGCTGAGGCTGAGATTGAGGTCGATCTTCTCCAGCCCCAGCCCGACCAGCCGCCGCGTCGGCGGCAGCAGCGTGTCGAGATCGATGTCCGAGGTGGTCAGCACGGCGTCGACACGCCCGCGCGCCGCGTCTTTGGGCAGCGTGTAGGCCGCCGTGCCGGCGAAGCGGCTGTCGCCGGTCAGCAGGTCCAGCTTGTCCAGTGCGACGCCGCCGGCGCTCACGCTCAGCTCGGCGGCAAGGCGCGCCGCGCCCGGGGGCAGGCTGGCGACGATGCCGGGGGACTGCGGCGCGGCCCAGGCGATGAAGCCGGGCAGGTCCTGCGCCTCCAGCACCACGGTGCCGCCGAACAGCGCGGCGTTGGGGTCGCCCGCCCCGGCAACGCGCGGCAGGCTGCCGGAGAGCGCGATCTTCGCCCCGCCGGGCAGCCGCGCCTCCAGCGCGCGGGCGCGCCAGCCGCCGGGCGACCAGTCGAGGCCGGCCTTCACCTCGCGGGCGGCAGCGCCGGCCAGCAGCACGGTGTCGCTCGACAGGTCGAGCGAGCCGCTGGCCGCGACATCGGCAAGCGGCAGCAGCAGGCGGGCCAGCGCGTCGGTGGCCGCCAGCGGCGTCGCGCCACCGGTCATGGCGCCGAGATCGAGCTGGCGCGCCGACAAGGTGAGGTCGAGCCGCGATTCGGCGTGGCCGGGCCCCGCCCCGATGAGGCGTGCCGAGCCGGTGAGCGCCACAGGCCGCTCCGCCGCGTCCAGCGTCAGGCTCAGCCCCGTGGCGGCGACCGCCAGCGGCGTTGCTTCCACCGTCGCCGACAGGCTCCACGCTTTCAGCGCATCGGCGGCTGCGGCGCTGGTGGCCGGAGGCGCGCTGCGCACCAGCGCGGCACGGCCACGGAAACTCGGTGCCCCGCCCGCAAGGCTCAGCGCGCCGTCCGCGTCGATGCTGAGCGGCGAGCCGACATTCTGCGCGCCGAGGCGCATCTTCGCCGTTCCGTCGGCGGCGAACTGGCTGAGGCTGAGCCGGACGCGCCGACGGATCCCGGCGGCATTGGCCTCGCCCTCCAGCCGCACCGGACCGGTGGCGCCGCCCACCTCGCCGACGAGGTCGACGTCGTCGAGCTTCAACGTGCGCTCATTGGCGCGATCGACGATCTCGAAGCTGCCGTCGGTGACGGTGAGCGCCGCGATGCTGAAGCCCGCCGGACGGCTCACCCCGGTGGGCAGCGACAGCTTGCCGGCCGCATCGACGACCAACCGGGCGCGGGGCCGCACCAGGCTGACATGATCGGCCACCACCTCGCCGCGCATCAGCGCGCCCAGCGCCAGCCGGCCGGAAAGCTCCGCCGCCGCCAGCCCGGTGCCGCTGCCATCGACGCCGATCGACACGTCGCGCAGCACCACCCGGGGCGTCGGCAGGATCTGTGCGTCGATCGCCCCGCGTATCACCACGGGCGCGCCGAGGGTCCGCGCCGCCTGCGCCTCGAAGGTCGATCGCCACTGTGTCCAGTCGACGACAAACGGCGCCGCGAAGGCCGCCACGACGGCCAGTATGATGGCGCCCGCAATCGTCAGCAGCAGGTTCTGCACGCATTCCCTCCGGCCTCGCGGCCACCGGCCCTCCGCCCCCTGGCGGTTGCCCAACCACTCTACGCTAGATTGTTGATATTTTTCGCGTTCTCCACGCCGCACGCAAGGCGCCAATTGAGGCAGGCGGCACGCCCGCGTGGCATTGCGGCTCGCTCACGGCAGGATTGCTCACGGCAGGATCGCTCACGGCAGTATCTTGCCCGGGTTCATGATGTTGTGCGGGTCGAGCGCCATCTTGATCGCCCGCATCGCCGCGATGGTGGCGGTGCCGTGCTCGGCTTCCATGTATTTGCGCTTGCCCTGGCCCACGCCATGCTCGCCGGTCGCGGTGCCGCCCATGGCCAGCGCCCGCTTGATCATGCGGGAGATGAAGTCCTGCGCCTTGGCCACATCATGCGGGTCGCTCATGTCGACCAGCGTCACGGTGTGGAAATTGCCGTCGCCGACATGGCCGACAATGGGCGCCACCATGCCCATCTCCTCGATGTCGCGCTTGGTCTCGTCGACGCATTCCGCGAGGCGCGAGAGCGGCACGCACACATCGGTGGCCAGCGCCTTGGCGCCCGGCTTCAGCGGCAGGCAGGCCCAATAGGCGTCGTGCCGCGCCTGCCACAATTTGGTGCGCTCCTCCGGCCGGGTCGCCCAGGTGAAATCGCCGCCGCCATATTCCGCCGCGATCTCCGAGAAGCGCTCGGCCTGCTCGTGCACGCTGGCCTGCGTGCCGTGGAACTCGACGAACAGCGTCGGCTGCTCGACAAGGTCGAGCTTGGAATAGGCGTTGCAGGCCCGCACCTGCACCTCGTCCAGCAGTTCGATCCGCGCCACCGGCAGGCCGGACTGGATGGTGAGGATCACCGCGTCGCAGGCCGCCCGGATGGTGGGGAAACCGCAGACGCCGCCGGAAATCGCCTCCGGGATGCCCGCCAGCTTCAGCGTGAGATTGGTGATGATGCCGAGCGTGCCCTCCGCGCCGACGAACAGGCGGGTGAGGTCATAGCCGGCCGAGGATTTCTTCGCCCGCCGCGCCGTGGTGATCACCTCGCCATTGGCCAGCACGGCCGTGAGCGCGATCACATTGTCCTTCATCGTGCCGTAGCGCACCGCATTGGTGCCGGAGGCGCGGGTGGAGGCCATGCCGCCCAGCGAGGCGTCGGCGCCCGGGTCGATGGGAAAGAACAGCCCGGCATCGCGCAGGTGCTCGTTCAGCTGCTTGCGCGTCACCCCCGGCTCGACCACGCAGTCGAGGTCCTCGGGGTGGACGGACAGCACCCGGTTCATGCGCGAGAGATCGATCGAAAGCCCGCCCTTCGGCGCGTTCACCTGCCCCTCCAGCGACGAGCCGGTGCCGAAGGCGATAACCGGCACGCCGCGCTGCGCGCAGGCCCGCACCACCAGCTGCACCTCTTCCGTGCTCTCCACGAACACCACCGCGTCCGGCGCCTCATTGGCGAGCCAGGTGATGGTGTTGGCATGCTGCTCGCGGATCGCCCGCCCGGTGGCGAGCCGGTCGCCGAAATGCGGGGCAAGCGCGGCGATAAGCTCCTGCACCGGGGCATTCTCCGCCAGCGCGGCAGGACGTTCCTCGACCGTGTTTTCCATCCCCGCTCTCCTTCTTGCTTCCATTCCGGGCGCGCAGCGTCTCCCGCATATACCCTATCAAAGAGCGCCGCGACTCCTGCCCATGACCTGTGGTTTCCGCCCCGCCGCGCAAAAAGCACGGCGAATCCTCGGAAGCGCAAGAATTCAGTCATTCAATCGCCATCTCGGCAGGTGACGACTGCACTGAAAGTCGGCACAATGCTTGTCAATAAGGCAGCGCGCTACCTCGCGCTCGATAATCGGGATGGTGTCATGCTGGACGGGATCGATTTCGAACCCGTGTTCTTCGCGCCGTTCGTGTCCTCCGTGATGACGGTGGATTCGGGCTGGGCCGATCACAACGGGCATTTGCACGCGGCCTTCCACAGCCTGCTGTTCGACCGCGCGGTCGACGAGGCGGTGTTCCTTGTGGGGCTTGGCCCGCACATGGTGGAAAGCCGCAGCGCCTCCTTCCTCACGGTGGAGGCTCATCAGCGGTTCCAGCGCGAGCTTCGCGCCGGACAGGAGGTGCGGGCAACCCTGCGCCTGATCAACTATGACGAAAAGCGCATGCACCTGTTCCAGGAGCTGCATCACGCCCGCGAGGGCTGGATCGCCTCGACCTATGAGCAGATCGCCCAGCATGTGGAAGCCGGCACCCGCCGCGTGGTGCCCTTCCCCGACGAGGTGCTGGAGCGGCTGGCGCTGATGAAGGCGGCCCATGGCGCGCTGCCGGTCCCCGAAGGGCTCGGCCGGCCGGTCAACATGCCGATCCGGCTGAGCTGAGCGGCCGGCGCGGCTGGACAGGCCTCACCGCCGCAGGGCGGGCGTCTCGTTGCGCCCGCGGGTCGCCACCAGCTCCAGCGTGGTCCAGCCCTCGATGGTGCGCCGGCGCTTCAGCCGCAGGCCCTGGGCGCGATAGGCGGCGAGCGCCGCATTGGCGTGCGAGGGCAGCAGCCCCGACAGCACCACCGTGCCCCCCGGCGCCAGCAGCAGGCTGAGCTGCCGGGCGATGCCCTTGAGCGGCGCCAGCAGGATATTGGCGAGGATCAAATCATAAGGCCCCTCGCGGCGGAATTCCCCCGCTCCCAGCCCCGGCGCGTGCAGAAAGCGGATATGCGTCGCCGCGCGGTTCGCCACCGCATTGGCCCGCGCGGTCGCCACCGCTACGGGATCGATATCGCTGGCCAGCACCGGGGCGTGGAACAGCCGCGCCGCCGCCATGGCGAGAACGCCGGTGCCGGTGCCGACATCGAGCGTGCGCACCGGGCGACGCTGCTTGCCATAGGCGGCGATGGCGGCAAGGCACCCCTTGGTGGTGCCGTGATGGCCGGTGCCGAAAGCCAGCGCCGCCTCGATCTCGATGCCGATCCGGCTCGGCGCCAGCCGCCCGCGATCATGCGAGCCATGCACCACGAAACGGCCAATCGCCACCGGCGCAAGGCCCTCCAGCGAGGCCGCCACCCAGTCCTTCTTGTCGAGCAGCGAGAACACCGCCGCTGCTGCCGCGTCCGGCGACACCAGCGCCACCAGCTCGCGCACCATCTCCTCATCCGGCGGGTCGCCGAAATACACCTCGACCGCCCAGCCGGCGCCCTCGGCGCGGTCCTCGACCTCGAAGGCGGCGGCGGCCACTTCGGCGGGATCGAAACTCTCGCCGAGATATTCGGCAATCGCCCGCGCCTCGTGCTCGGGCGCATCCACCCGCATCACATGCGACGCGCCATTGGGCGGCAATCCTTCGAGCATGGCGGTCCTCACGGGGTGGCGGAGCGGGCTTTCGCGGCGGTGGCCGCTCTGTAAGCGAGACCGCGCCCGAACGCCAGCGCGGGAGGACGGATCACGCCCTCACGCCGCATCGACGAAGCTGTCGACCACCTTCTTCTCGCCGGCCTTGTCGAACTGCACGGTGAGCTTGTTGCCTTCCACCGAGGCGACGTCGCCATAGCCGAATTTCTGGTGGAATACCCGGTCGCCGACGCTGAAGCGTGCCGCCGGGCCGGTGGAGCGGGCGATGAGTTCGCCTTCGATGACCACGCCGCCGCGTGCCTTTTCGCTCGCCGCGAAGCGCGAGGGGCGGTTGTCGGGGAACGTGCCGCCACCGCCGGAGAACCCGCCCGAAGAACCGCCCGAAGAGCCGCCCGCCCCGCCACTGCCGCCGCGCGCGGCGTTCTGCGCGCGCTGCCAGCCGGGGGTGGAATAGGAGGAACCGAAGGTCTGCGCCTCGTCGAAGCGGCTCGGCCCGTAGCCATAGCGGCCCGACTGGCCGCCGCCCCAGCCCTGGCCGCCGCGCGATTCCGTCACCTCGACGTCCTTCTCCGACAATTCGTCGAGGAAGCGGCTCGGCACGGCGGATTGCCACAGCCCGTGAATGCGGCGGTTGGAGGCGAAGAACACCTTGGCCCGGCGGCGCGCACGGGTGATGCCGACATAGGCGAGGCGGCGTTCCTCCTCCAGCCCGGCGCGGCCCTGCTCGTCCAGCGCCCGCTGGTTGGGGAAAACGCCCTCCTCCCAGCCGGGCAGGAACACGGTGTCGAATTCCAGCCCCTTGGCGGAATGCAGCGTCATGATGTTGACGGCGTCGCCGCCGGCACCGCCATCGACGTCCATCACCAGCGAGATATGTTCGAGGAAGCCGATCAGGTTCTCGAACTGCTCCATCGAGCGGACGAGTTCCTTGAGGTTGTCGAGCCGCCCCTGCGCGTCGGCCGAGCGGTCCTTCTGCCACATCTCGGTGTAGCCGGATTCGTCCAGCACGATCTCGGCCAGCTCGTTCTGCCGCATCGTCGGCATCTGCGTGCGCCAGCGGTCGAACGAAGCGACAAGGTCGCGCAGGGTGAGCCGCACCTTGGGCTTCAGTTCCTCGCTGGCCACAAGCTCACGCGCCGCCTCGATGAGGGGAAGCTGCGCCGCGCGGGCATAGTCGTGGATCTGCCGCAGCGCCGCGTCGCCCAGGCCGCGCTTGGGCACATTGACGATGCGCTCGAAGGCGAGGTCATCGGTGGGCGAGGCGATGACCCTGAGATAGGCCAGCGCGTCGCGGATTTCCGCCCGCTCATAGAAGCGCGGGCCGCCGATGACGCGGTAGTTCAGCCCCAGTGTGACGAAGCGCTCTTCGAATTCGCGCATCTGGAACGAGGCGCGCACCAGAATGGCGACCTGCGTCAGCGCATGGCCGGCGCGCTGCAGCTGCTCGATTTCCTCGCCGATGGCGCGGGCTTCCTCCTGGCTGTCCCAGGCGCCCGTCACCGTCACCTTCTCGCCGCTCTCGCCCTCCGAGAACAGCGTCTTGCCGAGCCGCCCCTCATTATGGGCGATGAGATGCGCCGCCGCGCCGAGGATATGGCCGGTGGAGCGGTAGTTGCGCTCCAGCCGCACCACGGTGGCGCCGGGAAAGTCGCTGTCGAAGCGCAGGATGTTGTCCACCTCGGCGCCGCGCCAGCCATAGATCGACTGGTCGTCATCGCCGACGCAGCACACATTGCGCGAGCCCGCCGCCAGAAGCCGCAGCCAGAGATATTGCGCGACATTGGTGTCCTGGTACTCGTCGACCAGGATGTAGCGGAAGCGGCGGTGATATTCCGCCAGCACGTCCGGGTTCTCGCGCAGCAGGCGGATGCTCTCCAGCAGCAGATCGCCGAAATCCACCGCGTTGAGCGCCTTCAGCCGCGCCTGGTAGTCGGTGTAAAGCTTCTGCCCGCGCCCATTGGCGAAGGCCGAGCCCTCGCCGGCCGGCACCTGCGCCGGGCCGAGGCCGCGATTCTTCCAGCCGTCGATGATGTTGGCGAGCAGCCGCGCCGGCCAGCGCTTCTCGTCGATGCTCTCGGCCTGCAGCAACTGCTTCAGCAGCCGGATCTGGTCGTCGGTGTCGAGAATGGTGAAGCCGGAGCGCAGCCCCACCAGTTCCGCGTGCCGGCGCAGCATGCGCACGCCGATGGAGTGGAAGGTGCCGAGCCACGGCATGCCCTCCACCTGCTCGCCGACCATGGCGCCGATGCGCTCCTTCATCTCGCGCGCCGCCTTGTTGGTGAAGGTCACGGCGAGGATCTGCGAGGGCCAGGCGAGGCCGAGCGAGAGGATGTGGGCGATACGCGTGGTCAGCACCCGCGTCTTGCCGGTGCCGGCGCCGGCGAGCACCAGCACGGGGCCGTCGGTCGCCTCCACCGCCGCCCGCTGCTCGGGGTTCAGCCCGTCGAGATAGACGCCGCGCCCCGGCGCGCCATGGCCGGGATTGGCCAGCGCCGCCGCGCGCGCGGCAATGCCGCCGGGGCGGGGGGTGGCGGCCGGCAGGTCGAAGGAAGGGTCGAACGGGTCGCCGTCCGGGGTGTTTCGGGGGTCGGCCAAAGGCCTGCTCACAGTCATTGGGGATGATTCTTAAGGGAACAAAATGGCATCGGCATGCCCGTTTGGCGAGGGTGGCAGCGAATTGCCATGATCGGCCCCCTGCGGCGGCGTCAATTCGCCCCCAGCTTCAGCCCCGGCAGCTCGGCCTTTATGTGCTGACCCAGCGCCTGCGCGGCCAGTGAGGGGCGCGGATCGGCATATTCCAGCGCGATGCCGATGCGCGGAAGCGCCGGCAGTTCGCCGGTGACGACATGCAGGTCCGGCGGCACCGCCATGCGGGTGAGCACGCTGATCGCATGGCCGGAGCGGGCGATGGCGATGAGGCCGGCGAGGCTGTTGCTGGCGAACGCCACGCGGTAGCGCCGCCCCACCGCCTCCATCGCCGCGCAGGCGGCACGGTAGTCGAGCGTCAGCGGCGCCGACAGCGCCAGCGGAAGGATCGGCTGGCTCAGCACCGCCGGCTCCGGCGCGTTCGCCACCCAGACGAAATCCGCCGGCCGGATCGCCTCGCCGCCTTCCGCCTCGGGAAGCGAGACCAGCGCCATCTCGATTTGCCGCCGGTGCAGCAGCGGCCGCAGCTCCAGCGTCGGCGCACACACCATGCGCAGCTCGACATCGGGATAGCGGGCGCAGAAGCCGCGCAGCAGCTCCGGCAGGAAGGCGGCGGAATAATCCTCCGGGCAGCCGAAGCTCACCGAGCCGCGCAGCCCCGTGCCCACCATGTCGGCGAGGATCTCGTCGTGCCGGGCCAGCAGCGCCTCGGCATGCACCAGCAGCTTCTCGCCCGCCGTGGTGAGGCGCACGCCCGAGCCGCTGCGATGCAGCAGCGGCTGGCCGAGGGCGCTTTCCAGCCGGTGCATCTGCATGCTCAGCGCCGATTGCGTGCGGCCGATCTGCACGCAGGCGCCGCTGATCGAACCCGCGCGCGCCACCACGGTGAAGCTGCGGAGCAAGGCCAGGTCCAGATCGGGGGGAAGAGACATCGCGGTATCAATTCTACTGATATCGGCTTCAAGTAATATCAGTTTGCCTGAGCACACAAGCGCCGCTAGCACGGTAGGATGGCCATCGAGGGTGCTCCCATGTCGCTGAACGCCGAGCCGATAAACGCTGAATCGCCGAGTGCCGGGTCGCTGAACGCCGACGCGGCGTTCTGGGCTGCCGCCAACACGCATCTCACCCGCTATGGGCCGAGCTTCGAGTCGATCATCGTCGAGCGGGCCGAAGGCAGCTTCGTCTATGATGCCGACGGGCGCGCCATCCTCGACTTCACCTCCGGCCAGATGAGCGCCGTGCTCGGCCACACCCATCCCGACATCGTGGCCACCGTCGACCGGCAGATGGGCCGCGTCGCGCATCTGTTCTCCGGCATGCTCTCGCGCCCGGTGGTGGAGCTGGCCTCCCGCCTCGCGGCGCTGGCGCCGGGGCTGGATCGCGTGCAGCTCTTGTCCACCGGTGCGGAATCGAACGAGGCCGCCATCCGCATGGCCAAGCTGGTCACCGGCGGGCATGAGGTGGTGGCTTTCGCGCAGAGCTGGCATGGCATGACCGGCGCGGCGGCGGCGGCCACCTACAGCGCCGGGCGCCGGGGCTACGGGCCGGTGGCGGCGGGCTCCTTCGTCATTCCCGCGCCCAATTCCTACCGCCCGCGCTTCACCCATCCGGACGGCTCCAATGACTGGCAGACCGAGCTGGACGACGCCTTCTCGCTGATCGACCGGCAGTCCACCGGGGCGCTGGCCGCCTTCATCGCCGAGCCGATCCTGTCGAGCGGCGGCATTCTCGAATTGCCGCCGGGCTACCTCAAGGCGCTGAAGCGCAAATGCGAGGAGCGCGGCATGCTGCTCATCCTCGACGAGGCGCAGACCGGCATCGCCCGCACCGGCGACATGTTCGCCTTCCAGCGCGACGGCGTGACGCCCGACATCATGACGCTGTCGAAGACGCTGGGCGCCGGCCTGCCGCTCGCCGCCGTCATGACCACGCAGGCGATCGAGCAGCAGGCCTTCGAGAAGGGCTACCTATTCTACACCACCCAT
The DNA here is from genome assembly GCF_965279025.1 of Ancylobacter sp. Lineage (NCBI taxonomy): Bacteria > Pseudomonadati > Pseudomonadota > Alphaproteobacteria > Hyphomicrobiales > Xanthobacteraceae > Ancylobacter > Ancylobacter sp. The sequence goes on from NZ_OZ257132.1 coordinate 458,946, forward strand.
GTGTCGGATCCGCTGCCGGCCGCCGTCGGCGTCACCGTGCTCGACGTGGTCGCGCGCGACGGCTTGATGGCGCAGGCGGTGAGCCGTGGCCGGCGGCTGCAGGACGGCCTGCTATCGCTTCAGCAGCGCTATGACTGCGTGGGCGACGTGCGCGGGCGCGGCCTGCTGCTCGGCCTCGAAATCGTGCTCGACCGCGCGACCAGGGAGCCCGGCTTCGATCTCGGCGCCCGCATCATGGAGGAGGCCATGCAGCGCGGCCTCAGCATGAACATCGTCAAGCTGCCCGGCATGGGCGGCGTGTTCCGCATCGCCCCGGCGCTGACGGTCTCCGAAGCGGAGATCGACCTCGGGCTGGAGATCATCTCCGACTCCATCGCCGCCGCCGCCGGCGCGCGCTGAGGGCGCCGCGCCGCGCCCGACGCTCGGAGCCGGCGCGGACGCCGATCCATCAACAGCGCGAGGCCTTTGCGCTGTTAAAGCTCCCGGAACGACGCTGGCATCGGGGCGCCGGGCATGGTCTGATCGCGTGGCAACCCGCCCGCGCCGAACCTGTCCAAGGCCCCCGATGTTTGAAGCCACGTTCCAGACCTTCGCCGATTCCGCCGCTCCCGCGCTGGGCACCGCCCGGCTGAAACTCCTGCGGGAGGAACTGGAGCGGCGCGGGCTCGACGGCTTCCTCGTGCCCCGCGCGGACGCCCACCAGAACGAATATGTGCCGCCCTGCGACGAGCGCCTCGCCTGGCTCACCGGCTTCACCGGCTCCGCCGGCGTCGCTCTGGTGCTGCGCGACGAGGCCGCCATCGTGGTCGATGGGCGCTACACGCTGCAGGCCGCCGCGCAGGTCGACACCGCCTCCTTCGAGGTGGTGCCGCTCGCCCAGACCTCGCCCGACCGCTGGCTGGAAAGGCACCTGCCGGCCGGGGCGCATTTCGGCTACGACCCGTGGCTGACCACAGTGGAAGGCGAGCAGAAGCTGCGCCGCGCCGCCGCCGCTGCCGGGGCGGTTCTCGTCGCCGTCGACGGCAACCCGCTCGATGCGGTGTGGATCGATCGCCCGGCGGCGCCGCTCGCCCCCGTCACCCTGCGCGATCCGGCGCTGGCCGGCGAGAGCGCGCCGGAAAAGATCGGCCGTGTGCAGGCGGCGCTCGCCGAGCAGAAGCTCGACGCGCTGGTGCTGTCGGACCCGCACGCCGTCGCCTGGACCTTCAACATTCGCGGCGGCGACGTGAACTTCACCCCGCTGCCGCTGTCCTGGGCGCTCGTTCCGCGCGCTGGGCGCCCCACTCTGTTCGTCGACGGCCGCAAACTCTCGAACGCCGCGCGCGAAGCCCTCGCGCAGTTCGCGGAAATCGCCGAGCCGGTGCTGCTGGAGCGTGCGGTGGAAATGGTGGCCGCTGGCGGCGCGGTTATCCAGCTCGACCAGGCGACCGCCCCCGCATTGCTTGCGGCCCGCGTCGAGGCGGCCGGCGGCAAGGTGTCGAGCGGCCTCAGCCCGGTCGCCCTGATGCAGGCGGCGAAGAACGCGGCGGAGCTCGCCGGCATGCGCGCCGCGCATCTGCGCGACGGCGCCGCCCTCACCCGCTTCCTCGCCTGGTTCGACGCCGAGGCACCGGCGGGCAGGCTGACGGAGATCGACGCGGTTTGCGCGCTCGAGACCTTCCGCCGCGACACCGGGGCGCTGAAGGACATCTCCTTCCCCAGCATTTCCGGCGCCGGGCCCAATGGCGCCATCGTGCATTACCGCGTCAGCGAGGCGACCAACCGGACGATCCGTCCCGACGAGCTGTTTCTCATCGATTCCGGCGCGCAGTACGAGGACGGCACCACGGACGTCACCCGCACGCTGGTTGTCGGCACCGCCAGCGCGGAAATGCGCGACCGCTTCACCCGCGTGCTGAAGGGGCATATCGGCATCGCCCGCGCGGTGTTTCCGCTCGGCACCATGGGCGCGCAGCTCGACAGTTTCGCCCGCCAGCATCTGTGGGCTGCCGGGCTCGATTTCGACCACGGCACCGGCCATGGCGTCGGCGCCTATCTCTCGGTGCATGAAGGGCCGGCGCGCCTCGCCAAGGTGGGCACGGTGGCGCTGGCGCGCGGCATGGTGCTCTCCAACGAGCCCGGCTACTACAAGGCCGGCGCCTATGGCATCCGGCTGGAGAATCTCGAAATCGTGGTCGACGGCCCGGACGTCGCCGGCGGGGAGAGGCCGCTGCTGGCCTTCGAGGCGCTGACGCTCGCGCCCTTCGACCGGCGCGGCATCGATCCCGCTCTGCTCACCCCGGACGAGGCCGCCTGGATCGACGCCTACCATGCCCGCGTGCGCGAGGCCGTCGGCCCGCTGGTCGACGCGGCCACCCGCCTCTGGCTGGACGCCGCCACCGCCCCGCTGGCGGAATGAGGCCGCTTTTGCGCACCGGATGAGAAGATAAAGGTTCAATGGAACCTTCGCGTCACGGCCACGTTATCCCGGCGACCACTGCAACGGGACGGCTGGAGACTCGGCGATGACGACTATTCTGATTGTAATTCTGATCCTGATCCTTGTTGGCGCCCTGCCGAGCTGGGGCTACAGCCGCAATTGGGGCTACGGCCCGAGCGGTCTCGTGACCATCCTTCTGGTGATCCTGATCGTGATGATGCTTACCGGCCGCCTCTGACCGTCGCGCGCCGAATTGAAAAGCCGCCGCGTCTCCCCCCGCGGCGGCTTTTCTGCGTCTGAAGCCCCGCGCGCGGCAGGGGCATCCTTCGATTGAAGCTCTGCGGCGGGGTCCGGGAGGCAGGCACCCTGCCCCCGAAGCACCCGAACCGTTCAGCCGCGCAGCACCGCCGCCGCCTCATCGGCCGACACCACATTCGCGCCGGCAAATTCCAGCGCCGCCATCATCGCCGCCTGAACCGCCGGCGCCGGCACCTCGGTGCCGCAGAAGGTGAGCGGCAGGGTCGCGGTGGCGTCATGGGCGAGCGTGACCTCATAGCCGAGATCCAGCGCCGCCCGGCTCGCCGCGTCCACGCACATGTGGCTCATCGCCCCCACGATAACCAATCGGGTGATGCCGCGCCCGCGCAGCAGCGCGTCGAGATCGGTGCGCAGAAAGGCGTTCACCGCCTCCTTCACCACCACCGGCTCGCCCTCCCGCGGGGCGAGGTCCGGGTGAATCTCCGCCCCCGGCGTGCCTTTCGCGAAGAACGGGGCATCCTCGCCCGTCATCACATGGCGCACATGCACGACACTCGCCCCCTCGGCGCGGGCGAGCGCGAGCAGTTCGCCCGCCTTCGCGGCCGCCGCCTCGGTGCCGTCCAGCGTGTAGCGCCCGCCGGGAAAATAATCGTTCTGCAGGTCGATGATCAGCAAGCCCGTCGTTCCCATGTCGCTTCCCCTTTTTGCGGCGCGCCGCTTTCAGCCGGCCACCAGTGCCAGCCATTCGTCCTCGGTAAGTACGGCCACACCGAGGTCGCGCGCCTTGGCGAGCTTGGAGCCCGCATCGGCGCCGGCCACGACATAGTCGGTCTTCTTCGACACGGAGCCGGCGACCTTGGCGCCCAACCGCTCGGCCATCGCCTTGGCCTCGTCGCGGGTCATCTTCTCCAGCGCGCCGGTGAACACCACCGTCTTGCCGGAGACCGCGCCGGCACTGGCGACGACTTCCATCGGCTCCGGCGTCACCTCGCGCAGCAGTGCCTCGAACGCCGCCTGGTTGTTCGGCTCGCCGAAGAAATCGACCACCGCCTCGGCCACCACGGCACCGATACCCTCGATGCCGACCAGCTCGGCCCAGGCCTCGTTGCCCTTGGGATGTTCTTCGCCGGGCGGCACCGCCGCCAGTGCCACCTCGCGCAGCGCCTCGACGCTGGGAAAATGCCGCAGCAGCCGCTTGGCATTGGTCTCGCCGACATGGCGGATGCCGAGCGCATAGAGGAACCGGTTCACCGGCACGCGCCGGCGCAGGGCGATGGCGGCAAACAGGTTCTTGGCCGAAGTCTCGCCCCAGCCCTCGCGGTTCTTCAGCCGGGTCAGCGCGCCGGGCGCCGAATCGCGCGCCTCCAGCGTGAAGATATCGGCCGGCTGCTTCACCAGCCCGGCCTCGTAGAAAGCCTGCACCTGCTTCTCGCCCAGCCCCTCAATGTCGAAGGCGTCGCGCGAGACGAAATGGCGGATGCGCTCCACCGCCTGCGCCGGGCACACCAGCCCGCCGGTGCAGCGGCGCACCGCCTCGCCCTCCTCGCGCACCGCATGCGAGCCGCAGGCAGGGCAGAGCGTGGGAAACGCGTAGCGTTTCGCCTCCGGCGGCCGGCGCTCCAACTCCACGCCGACCACCTGCGGAATGACGTCGCCGGCGCGCTGGATCGTCACGAAGTCGCCCTCGCGAATGTCCACCGGCTCGCCGTCGACGGTTCCGCGGATCGGTTCGCCATTGCCGCCGATGCCGCGGATGTAATCCTCATTGTGCAGCGAGGCGTTCGACACCACGACGCCGCCCACCGTCACCGGGGTGAGCTTGGCCACCGGGGTCAGCGCGCCGGTGCGCCCGACCTGGATCTCGATGCGCTCCAGCCGGGTGATCGCCCGCTCGGCCGCGAATTTGTGGGCGATCGCCCAGCGCGGCGAGCGCGAGACGAAGCCGAGCCGGCCCTGCAGCGCGAGGCTGTCCACCTTATAGACGACACCGTCAATGTCGTAGCCGAGCATCGCCCGCTGCTCGCCAATCATGCGGTAATGCGCCAGCAGTTCCGCCGCCGTGTGGCAGCGCACGGTGAGCGGGTTGGTCGGCAGGCCCCAGCGCCTGAACGCCTCGATGACGCCGAACTGGGTGTCGGCGGGCAGCTTTCCCTCGCTCACCTCGCCCCAGGCATAGGCGAAGAAGCGCAGCGGCCGGCTGGCGGTGATCTTGGGGTCGAGCTGGCGCAGGCTGCCCGCCGCCGCGTTGCGCGGGTTGGCGAAGAGCGGCTTGCCGGCCTCCTGCTGGCGGGCATTGATGGCGGCAAAGGCATCGTGGCCCATATAGACCTCGCCGCGCACCTCGCACACGTCAGGCACGTTGCCCTTCAGCCGCTGCGGAATCTCGCCGATGGTGCGCACATTGGCGGTCACGTCCTCGCCCTCGAAGCCGTCGCCGCGCGTCGCCGCCTGCATGAGCGCCCCATTCTCATAGCGTAGCGAACAGGACAGGCCGTCGATCTTCGGCTCGGCGGTGAGGGTCAGCTCGGCATCGGCTGCCAGCCCGAGAAAGCGGCGCACCCGGGCGACGAATTCCTCGACATCCTCGTCGGCAAAGGCATTGCCGAGCGAAAGCATCGGCACGGCATGGCGCACCTTGGCGAATTTCGCGGAAGGCGCCGCCCCCACCTTGTCCGACAGGCTGTCCATGCCGCGCAGTTCGGGAAATTGCGCCTCGATCGCCTCATAACGCCGGCGCAGCACGTCATAGTCGGCGTCGGAAACGGTGGGCGCATCGTCCTGGTAATAGCGCCGGTCATGGCCGGCGATCTCGTCGGCGAGCTTTGCATGGGCGGCGGCCGCCTCGTCGGCGGTCAGCAGCGTCGTATCCAGCGGCTCGTCTCCCGGCGCAGCGGAGGCGGAAGGCGTGGAAGAGTGCGACATGGCGTTCACCGCTGGCAGGGGCGGGGGCACCGCCGGGTCCCCTTTCCCATTCCAGAAATCGCTGCCCGCCTCAAGTGCCGGGATCAGGGCGCGGCGGGTGCGGGGATCGGCGCGGGCGGGACCGCCCGGCCGAGGCGGAACAGCCGGACGGGCGGCAGCACCACATCGCCGAAGTGCCGCGATACCTCGCCGACATCCCGGCGGTCGCCGAAGGTCTCCTGGATCAGCTTCAGGCTGCGATAGCTGGACAGCACCAGCAGCAGCGGGCCCTCCTGCTCCAGCACCGGCGGCTCGTTCATGAAGGCGTAGCGCGCGCGCTCGTCGAATTGCTGCACGGTCACGCCGGGCAGTTGCCGCTTCAGCATGGCGGTGAGCTGGTAGTCATTGGTGAGGATGGCGCTGGCGCCGATTTCCCGCCGCTTGGCATCGATGGCAGCGGCATAGTCCGGCCAGCCGCGCGTCATGCGCAGCACCGCGTCCTTGGCGCCGCCCAGCGGCACGGGGAGGAACAGCGCGTAGAGCCCCAGCACCAGCACGAGGCCCAGCGCCAGCGGCACGGTCGCCCGCTTCAGCCGGGCACCCAGCCGACCGTCGAGCCAGCCGGGACGCGCGGGCGCCGGCGCCAGCATGCCTGCCGCCGCCGCGACAGCCAGCAGCGGATAGAGGAAGCCGACCCAATTGCCCTCCACCCGGCCGCGCAGCGCATGCACGGCGAAATAGGCGAGCGGCACCAGCAGCAGGATCAGCACCAGCGCCCAGCCCGCACGCATGCGAAAGGCGCGGGCGCCGCGCGGCAGCAGGCCGATGACGGCGAACAGGAAGATCAGCGGCGTCGCCAGCGCGATCTGCGAGCCGACGAATTCCGGCAGGAACAGCGGCCGGAACGCCGCCTGCGCCGTCACCCGCCCCCCCTGCTTGCTGAAGGTTTGCCAGTGATGCTCCCCGTTCCACACGAGATTGGGCAGGAACACCAGCACCGCCACCAGCGCCGCCACCCACGGCCAGGGTGTCAGCAATTGCCGGCGCAGCGGCGCCAGCGCGAGAACAGCCAGCGCGAAGGCGCCGGCCAGCATCAGCGCGGAATATTTCGATTGCAGCGCCAGCCCCGTCGCCAGCCCCATAGCCAGCCACCAGAACGGGCCGGGCGCCCGCACCAGCCGCGCCGCGCACCAGGCCATCGCGGCGCAGAACAGCGCCAGCGGCGCGTCGGGCGTCGCCAGCGTCATGCCGAGAAAGCCGAAGATCGTCGCGTTGTAGAGCACCGCCGCCAGCGCCCCAGCGCCGGGATGGTCCAGCGTTTCCTCCGCCGCGCGCCAGACGAACCAGCTCGCCGGCACGGCGGAGAGCACGCAGAGCAGCCGCACGCCCAGCGCCGTGTCGCCCACCAGCATCTGGCCGCCGCGAATGAAGAAGGCGATCATCGGCGGGTGGTCGAAATAGCCGGCGGAAAGCCCCTGCGCCCACAGCGCGTAATAGGCCTCGTCCGGCACCAGCGGCACGAAGGCGGCGAGCACCAGCCGCCACGCCAGCAGCGCCGCGATCACCGCGAGGGCGCCGCGCGTGGCGAGTTCCGGCCGCGCGAAACACAGGCCGGACGAAGGGGCGGAAGCGCTCACGCCGTGTCCTTCCACACCAGTGCCCGGCTCATGGCGTAGTTCCACACCGCGCCGATGCAGGCACCGGCGATGCCCGCCAGCCACCAGCGCTCGGTCTGGTAGAACGCCCAGTCGGCGGCGCCCACATTGGCCGCCGCGCCGAGCCCGCAAATGACATAGAAGGCCAGCAGCCCGCGCAGGAAGGCGAGGCCGGACAGGCGGCGGTCGCGATAGGTGAGCAGGTTGTTCAGCACATAGTTGAAGGTCATCGCCGTCAGGGTGGCGATCGTCTGCGCGACCAGGAAGCGCAGGTCGAAGGCGAGGCCGACGCGCAGCGTCGCCAGATGCACCACCAGCCCGGCCGCGCCCACGGTGGCGAAGGAGAGGAAGCGCAGCGACACCAGCCCGCCGCTGGCCTTCGCCACGATGAGGCCGAGGAAGTCCATCAGCACCCGGTTGTCGAGCTTGCTGTCGCCGCTGTGCCGCGCGCCGAAGCTGTAGGTCAGCTCCGTCACCTTAAGCCGCCCGCGCGCGGTGGCGAGGATGTCGAGCAGGATCTTGAACCCCTGGGTCGAGAGCCTCGGCGCCAGTTCCTCGACGCCCTCGCGCCGCATCATGAAGAATCCGCTCATCGGGTCGGAGGAGGTCACCTTCAGCACACGCTGCGCCAGAAGCGTGGCCAGCCGGCTGCCGCGGCCCCGCCAGGCGCTGAAGCCTTCCGCATCGCCGCCGGGGGCGTAGCGCGTCGCCACCACCACGTCGGCACCCGCCTGCATGGCTTCCAGCATGGCGGGCAGCAGGCTTTCATCGTGCTGGAGATCGGCATCCATCACCGCGACGACCGGCGCCTGCGCCGCCAGCATGCCCTCGATGCAGGCGCCCGCCAGCCCGCGCCTGCCGATGCGCCTGAGGCAGCGTATGCGCGAATCGCGGTGGCCGATGGCGCGCAGCGCGTCCGCGGTGCCGTCGGGCGAATTGTCGTCGACGAAGATCGCCTCCCAGGCGATCCCCTCCAGCACGCGGTCCAGCCGCGCGACGAGCGGCTCCAGATTGCCCCGCTCGTTGAAGGTGGGGATGACCACGGTCAGCGCCGGCGGAACGCCGTGGCGGGACGGGACGGAGCCGATAGCGGCGGGCGCTGCTGGCTCTGCTGGCGCGGGAAGGTGCGATGAAAGCATGTGCGGCCGGCGGAAAGAGGAACGGTCGGCGATGGTCCGATGCTCAATAGAGCAACGGTGTCATTTAGCCATCAATTATGACAGCACGGCGAGCGGGCGCGTCTCGCAGCGCAGCGTTGGGAAACCGCCGCGGCGCAATGGACGCGCGAGACGCGGCAGGCTGACGGGTGGGCCGACAACGTCGGTTGTGGAAGCGCAGAGCGGTCACGGGCGGCTGGTGGTTGCGGCGCCGCGCGGCGGGTGCCGCGTGGCGGTGCATCAATCGGCCGCCGCACCTTTCAGCAACCTGTCGGCCGCCGCACGCGCCTCCGCCGTCACCTCGGCGCCGGAGAGCATGCGGGCGATTTCCTCGCGGCGATGGTCCGGCGCCAGCGGCGCGACACGGGTCGCCACCCGGTCGAGATCGGCCATCGCCTCCTTGGCGATGCGGAAATGATTGCCCGCCCGCGCCGCCACCTGCGGCGCATGGGTGACCGCCACCACCTGCACCCGCGCCGAGAGCCGGGCCAGCCGTCCGCCAATGGCATCCGCCACAGCGCCGCCCACCCCGGTATCGATCTCGTCGAACACCAGCGTCGGCGCCGAGCCCTTGTCGGCCAGCACCACCTTCAGCGCGAGGAGGAAGCGCGCAAGTTCGCCGCCGGAGGCCACCTTCATCATCGGGCCGGGACGGGTGCCGGGGTTGGTCTGCACCCAGAACTCGATCCGATCGTACCCATCGGCCTGACTGTCCACCTCATCGGTCTGACACTCCGTGATGAATCGCGCCCGCTCCAGCTTCAGCGGCGGCAGTTCGGCATTCACCGATTCGTCGAGCGCCTTGGCGGCAACGTGACGTTTCTGCGAGAGATCGCGGGCCAGCCGGCGATACACCGCCTCGGCCTCGGCCGCGCGCGCCTCCAGGCCCTTCAACGTCTCCGCCCCATGGTCGAGGGCGTCGAGCTGGTCGGCAAAGCGGGCCGCCACGGCGGGAAGGTCGTCGACGGTGCAGGTGAATTTCCGCCCGGCAGCGCGCAGGGCGAACAGCCTTTCTTCAATCCGTTCAAGCTCATGCGGGTCGAAATCCGCCTCGCGCAGCGCCGTGTCGAGATGGGTGCGGGCGAGGTCCAGCGCGTTGAGCGCGGCATCGATCGCCTCCACCGCCGGCCGCACCAGTGCCTCGACCTCCCCCGCCCGGCGCTCCAGCCGGCGCACGGCGGCCGCGAGGCCGGGTATGGGCGAGTTGGCGCCGCCCACCGCGTCCTGCGCATCGGCCAGATCGGTGGCGATCTTCTCGAAGCGCATCATCTCGGTGCGACGGGTGGCGAGCCGCTCCTCTTCGCCCGGCTCGGGGCCGAGCGCCGTCAATTCATCCACCGCGTGCCGGATGAAGTCGGCCTCCTTGGCCGCTTCGTCCAGCCGCGCCTTCTCCTGCGCCGCCTCGGTGCGCGCCGCGCGCCAGGCGCGGCCTTGTCCCACAACGGTTTCGGCGAGCTGCACGAGGCCGCCATAGGCGTCGAGCAAGGCACGGTGAGAGGTGGGATCGACCAGCGCGCGGTCGTCGTGCTGGCCGTGGATCTCGACCAGCCGCCGGCCGATGCCGCGCAGCATCTGCGCGCTGACCGATTGGTCGTTGACGAAGGCGCGGGTGCGCCCGTCCGCGTGCTGCACCCGGCGCAGCACCAGCGCGCCGTCATCGTCGATGCCCGCCTCCGCCAGCACACCGCGGACGGGATGATCGGACGCCAGATCGAACTCGGCAGTCACCTGCCCCTGCGCTGTGCCCTGGCGCACCAGCGAGCCATCGCCCCGCCCCCCGAGCGCCAGGGTGAAGGCATCGAGGAGGATCGACTTGCCTGCGCCGGTCTCGCCGGTGAGGACGGTGAGACCGGCATGGAAGGAAAGGTCGAGCCGCTCGATGAGCACGATATCCCTGATCGACAGGGCGATCAGCATGCGTGACGCTCCAGAACGTTTTCCCGCAGGACGACGGGACGCGCCTTTCTAGCAGGTCGCTGAACGGCGCGCATCCGCGTTCTTGCTATGTTCTCACACTGCGAAGCGGACCGGAAGGAGGCGCACCCCGTCCGGTCCGACGCCGTCGCTAGCCGAGGTTGAAGCCCTTGAAGGCCTTGGCGATCCAGGACTGCTCGTTCATCTTCGGGTCGATGCCCCGGGCCTGAACGAGCTTGTAGGCGTCCTTGTACCAGGTGCTGTCGGGGAAATTATAGCCGAGAACCGCTGCAGAGGTCTGCGCCTCGCTCATCACGCCGAGCGCCATATAGGCCTCGGTGAGGCGGTACAACGCCTCTTCGACATGGCGGGTGGTCTGGTAGCGCGTGACCACCACCTTGAAGCGGTTGATGGCGCCGGCATAGTTGCGCTGTTCGAGATAATAGCGCCCGATCATCATCTCCTTGCCGGCGAGCTGGTCGCGGGCAACCTCCAGCTTCTTCTTGGCGCTGACGGCATATTCGGTGTTCGGGTATTTGCGAATCACCTCTTCCAGCGAATCCATCGCGCGCTGGGTGCGCTGCTGGTCGCGGGAGATGTCCGGGATCTGGTCGAAATAGGAGGCGGCGATGAGATACTGCGCATAGGGCGCGTCTTCCGAGCCGGGGTGCAGGGCGAGATAGCGCCGCGCCGAGGCGATGCATTCGTCGTACTTGCCCTGGGTGTAGTTGACATAGGCGACCATCAGCATCGCCTTGCGCGCCCACTCCGAATAGGGGTGCTGGCGGTCGACATCCTCGAAGCGCGTGATCGCTTCGTCATATTCGTTCTTCTGCATGAGGGTCAGACCCTCATTGTAGCGCTGCTCGGCCGGGACGTCGGGATAGATCGTCTCTTCCTTGCTCGTGTCGAACCAGCTGGCACAGCCGCCGAGCGAGGCGCCGACCAGCACCAGCGCCAGAAGGCGGGCGGCCACGACACCGGAGCGCACCGCACGCACGCGGCGGGTGGCGGGGAGGATCCCGTGGTCGGGAACGGTCTGGCCGAGACGGAGAAGACGCATCACAAGTTCAATCCCGATCTGGTCATTTTATCGCCGAATGCGCGACTAGGCGCTAAGGCGGCTTTCCGACCGGATTATGGCGCCTTGGGATGCCAAGAGCAAAGAGAGGCGGCCGGCCACCGTTTCATGCCACCTGTTGCACGCCAGACGCGGTTTAGCCGCGATATCAGGAGGCAAATCGACGCCGGCGAGAGCGCAAGGTCACAGACGCCGACACGAAGGTCGCGCTCACAGCTCCGGCGCGTAGGCCGGGACGGCAACCGCGACGAGACCGGCATTGCTGCTGAGGGCGCGGCGGGCCGGGATGCGGGCCTCGACGATCTCATAGGCCGAGCGATCGGAGAGCAGCGCGTCGACGACGGCGAAGTTCAGCTTGTGGCCGCCGCGATAGGAGCGGTAGCGGCCCAGCATGGGCAGGCCGCCAATGGCGAGGTCGCCGATCGCGTCCAGGGCCTTGTGGCGGACGAACTCGTCGGCGTAGCGCAGGCCGGTGGTGTTGATGACGCCGTCATCGCCGAGGCAGATCGTGTTGTCGAGCGAGGCGCCGAGCGCGTAGCCCGCCTGCCACAGGCGCTCGACGTCGCTGACGAAGCCGAAGGTGCGGGCGGCCGCGAGTTCCTTGCGGAACACGTCCGGCGACATGGTCGCGGCGAAACGCTGGCGACCGATGGCGGAGTGGTCGAAATCGATCTCGACTTCCAAGCGGAAGCCCATGTCGTAGGGCGCGATCTCGCCGAAGCCGGTCTCGGTCTCGACGCGGACGGTCTTGAGCACGCGCAGATAGCGACGGGCGCTGTCGGTCTCGACGATGCCGGCCTCGTCCACCGCTGCCACGAAATCGCCGGCACTGCCGTCCAGGATCGGCACTTCGGGTCCGTCGATCTCGACGCGCGCATTGTCGACGCCGAGACCGGCAAAGCAGGCAAGGAGGTGTTCGACGGTAGAAACGGCCGGGCCGTTCGAATCGCGCAGCACGGTGGCGAGGTCGCTGCCGCGAACGGCGCCACGGCAGGCGCGCACCGATTGATGGGTATCCTTGCGGTAGAAAACGATGCCGCTGTCGGCTTCCCCGGGGTAGAGGCGCATCGCCGCCATTTTCCCGGAATGCACGCCTACGCCCGAGAGCGTTACGTCGTCACCGAGGGTGGTCTGCCGTACAGCGTTCATTAGACCCAAAAAGCGGACGTGCAGGACGACCCGCTCTCCCCAATCCCCAAGACCAACACCAAGCCGCCCTTTGTTCGAGGTGCGGAACCGAATCCGCGGCGGCTGCTTATCGTTGGCTGCAAGATAACGGCGCCGTGAGTCCGCGCCAAATCACGCTTGCTTACCGTCTGTTACCGTCTTTACGCTGACGCAAAATCCTGAAAAATCCTTTAATTTCAAAAGCCTGCGCCCGGACCTCGCGACCCGGGCGCTGCACTGCGTTACACGTTCTGTAACAGGCGGCGCGCGGCCGCCTGTTCGGCCCGTCCCTCAGCCCTGGCGACGCAGGAAGGCCGGGATGTCGAGATGGTCGTCCTCGGCCGGGCGCGCGGCGCGCGGATCGGCCGGACGGGCCGCCGGGCGCTTGGCGAACTCGGACGCCTCGGGGCGCATGTCGGCCAGCGGACGGCCCTCCGGCTGCTGCGGCGCGCGGCGCACCACGGGGCGCATGTCCGCCGGGGGCTCCATCTCTTCCTCGTCCTGGTTGCGGCCGAGGCCGACATTGGCGAGGCGCTGCAGCAGCGTCATGCGCTTCTTCTCGGCGTGATGATGGTCGGGCATCTCGCCGCGCGCGGCGCGGATCTGGTTCTGCGCCGGCATGGGAAGCTCGTCGACGCGCGGCATGCGCGGGGACGGACGCTCGGCCTGCGGCGGGATGAACGGCTCGATCGAGTGCTCCTCATAGGCCGCCTCATTGTAGGGGGCGGGCTCGGGCTCTGCGTAGAGGGTCGGCTTCGGTGCCATCTGGCGGATGGTCACCTCGTCGATGGCGGCCGGCGCATAGGACTGCTCGTGACCATAAAGGTGGTCATTCACCGGGGCGGCGGCGAAGCTCGGCTCGTGGTGGGGGGCGCCGAAATCTTCCGCGTCGAGCGCCGAGGCCACCGAGCGCAGGGCGGCATCGCGGCGGGCTTCCACCGCGGCGCGACCGGCATTCGACACGCGGCGCCCGCCGAGATCGGGGAGGTTGTTCATGATGTGGGGGATCTGCTCGGGAATCACCGCCGGATCGATGCCGGTAGCGACGACCGACACGCGGATCAGGCCTTCCAGCGTCTCGTCGAAGGTGGCGCCGAGAATGATGTTGGCGTCGGGATCGACTTCCTCGCGGATGCGGGTCGCCGCCTCGTCCACCTCGAACAGGGTGAGGTCCTTGCCACCGGTGATCGAGATCAGCAGGCCGCGCGCGCCGCGCATCGACACTTCGTCGAGCAGCGGGTTGGCGATCGCCGCCTCGGCCGCGTGACGGGCGCGCTGCTCGCCGGAAGCCTCGCCGGTGCCCATCATCGCCTTGCCCATCTCGCGCATCACGGCGCGAACGTCGGCGAAGTCGAGGTTGATCAGGCCTTCCTTCACCATCAGGTCGGTGATGCAGGCGACGCCCGAATAAAGCACCTGGTCCGCCATGGCGAAGGCGTCGGCGAAGGTAGTGCGCTCGTTGGCGACCCGGAACAGGTTCTGGTTCGGGATGACGATGAGGGTATCGACACCCTTCTGCAGCTCGTTGATGCCCATCTCGCCGATGCGCATGCGGCGCTGGCCCTCGAAATGGAAGGGCTTGGTCACGACGCCGACGGTGAGGATGCCGAGCTCGCGGGCGGCGCGGGCAATGACGGGGGCAGCGCCCGTGCCGGTGCCGCCGCCCATGCCGGCGGTGATGAAGACCATGTGCGCGCCGGCGAGGTGATCGCGAATCTCGTCGAGGGCTTCCTCGGCGGCGGCGCGGCCGACTTCCGGCTGCGAACCGGCGCCGAGACCTTCGGTGACCGCCACGCCCATCTGCACGATGCGCTCGGCCTTGGAGAGGGTGAGCGCCTGCGCGTCGGTGTTGGCGACCACAAAGTCGACCCCCGTCAGGCCGGCCGTGATCATGTTGTTGACCGCGTTGCCACCGGCGCCGCCGACACCAAAGACGGTGATGCGGGGGCGCAGCTCGCGGATGTCCGGTACCTGGAGGTTGATCGTCATTTCTACTGTCCCCTAACGCCGGCGGGCGCGCGGCCCGTCATGATCCCTGTGGTGCCGGTTCCGCCGGCGCGGATTGAATGGAGCACGTCAGAAGGCCTCCCTAAGCCAATGTCCGACGCGCGAGAAATAACCCGAGCCATCGCCCTGCGAGAGGCGCCGGCGGCGAGCCTCGAAATGTTCGAGACCCGCGACCTGGGGGTAGACAAGCAGACCTGTGGCCACGGCGAAGGGCGCGCCCCGTGTGGCCTCCGGCAGTTTGGAAATACCGAGCGGACGACCGATTCGCACCTGTGGTCCCAGTATGTTACCGACCAGCTCCGCAAGGCCAGTGAGTTGCGCGGCGCCGCCGGTGAGAACGACACGCCGGCCCGCGCCCGCCGCATGGCCCGAGGCGATGAGACGGTCGCGCACCAGCTCGACGATCTCCTCGACACGCGGACGGACGATGCGCACCAGCCGTGCCTTGGGGATCGCCCGCGGCAGGTCGTGATCGTCGGAAATGCTGGGAACGGTCAGCATCTCGCGCTCGTCCGCGCCCATCGCCATCACCCCGCCATGCAGGCTCTTCAGCCGCTCGGCGTCGGCAAGACGGGTGGAGAGCCCGCGCGCCACGTCGTTGGTGACGTGCTGGCCGCCGATGGCGATGCCGTCGACATGCACGCAATGGCCGTTCTCGACCACCGCCACCGTGGTGGTGCCGGCGCCGAAATCGATCAGCGTCACGCCGAGTTCAGCTTCGTCGTCGGCCAGCGTGGAAAGCGCCGCCGCATAGGGGGCGGCCACCATCGCCTCGACGCCGAGATGGCAGCGCTCGATGCACAGCAGCAGGTTGCGCACGGCGGCCGCCTCGGCGGTGACGACGTGAAGATCCACGCCGAGCCGGCGGCCCAGCATGCCGCGCGGTTCGCCGATGCCGCCCGCGCCATCCAGCGCATAGCCGACCGGCAAAGCGTGCAGGATGGTGCGGCCCTCGCCCACCGCGAAGGTGGAGGCGGCGTCCAGCACGCGGCGTATGTCGCCCTCGGCCACGGAGGGCTCGGGAAGGTCGACCTCGGCGTTGAAATGCTCGGAGGACAGGCGGCCGCCGGCCAGCGAGACGATGACCGAGGCGATCTGCGCGCCGGCCATGCGCTCGGCGGCATCCACCGCCCGGCGAATGGCGTGCTCGGCACGCTCCATGTCGATGACGGTCCCGCCCTTGATGCCGTGGGCGCTGGTGTGGCCGATGCCCAGCACGTCGACCGAATGGGTGCGCCGGCGCAGGCTCGACGACGCCTCGCGCGGCTTCAGCCGGGCGATCATGCAGACGATCTTGGAGGTGCCGACTTCCAGCACGCCCACCACGCCGGTGCGGCGGGGCGGCAGCGGCCGCATTTTCGGGGCGATCTCGAAGGGTGCGCGCGGTCTCATGTGCTGCCAGCCTTCTTCGCCTTGGCCTTGGCCTTCAGATCGGCCTGGCGCGCCTCGTAGGCCGCGTCGGAAAGCCGGACCGAGACACGATCGGGAAGCCGCAAATCGACGACGGTGATGTCGCGCGACAGCAGCGACTTCTGCTGGTCCAGCACGGCGAGCTGTTCGAGCGCGTCGTTCAGCCCCTGCTCGGGCAGGCGCACATCGATGCCGTTGCGCATCTTCAGCGTCCAGCGGCGATCGGCGACGCGGATGGCGGCGCGCACCTGGTCGCGCACGCCGGGCACCAGGCTGAGCGCCTCGACGATTTCGACCACGCTGGTTTCGGCGCCGTCGCCGACCACGATCGGCAGTCGGATGTAGCGGGGATCGTCGGAATAGGGCGCGATGACCGTGCCGTCGCGGGCGATGACGTTGATCTTGCCGTCCTTCTGCCAGAGCGCGAAGCCCTCGCGCTCGACGATCTGGATGTCGAGACGGTCGGGATAGAGCTTCTGCACGGTGGCGCGCTTGATCCAGGCCAGCTCTTCGAGCCGCATGCGCGCGCCCTCGGCATCGAGGAACAGCAGCGAGGAGGTCGGCTTCACCCCGGCCGTGGTGAGAATGTCGCCGGGGGTGACGTGATTCTGGCCGGAAAGATTGACGTTGGCGATCTTGAAGCCCGCAAGGTTGGCGGCGGCATCGCCCATGTCCCGGGCGGTCTCGACCGCTGCCGGCATGAGGCCGCCGCGCTCCAGGCCATAGATTCCGGTGGCGGCGAACAGCAGCGCGGTGAGCCAGACGCCGGCGCCGGCACGCACGGCCCGCGAGGCGGAGAGGCCGACGAAGAAGCGCCGGCCGCCGATGATGGCGCGGTCGAGAAGACGGGTACGCTCAGCCAGGGCCGCAGGACGCGCCGGCATCCGGACGCGTGCGCCTCTGAGTGATTCGCCGTTGGCCGCGCCGGTGCGCTTGCCCGTCGGCGTCTGCCGCGGGGTCAGCGATCGAGCGAAGCGTCCTCCACCATCCATCGTACAAGCTCACCGAACGAATGGCCCTCATGGGCTGCCAGTTCGGGCACAAGCGACATCTCGGTCATCCCGGGCTGAGTGTTGACTTCCAGACAGACAAGACCGGATTCGTCCCCGGTCCGGTCGTCATATCGGAAGTCCGACCTACTGATGCCCCGACAGCCGAGCGCGCGATGCGCCTCAACCGCTAACATCTGCGCCTTTTGGTAAATATTCGGTAAAATTTGGGCCGGCAGAATGTGGCGAGATCCGCCCGGAGCGTATTTTGCCTCGTAATCGTAGAACTTTAGGTCGGACTGGATTTCGATGACGCCGAGCGCCTTATCGCCCATTACGGCGCAGGTGAGCTCGAGCCCGGGGATGTAGCG
Organism: Ancylobacter sp.; assembly: GCF_965279025.1. Classification (NCBI taxonomy): domain Bacteria; kingdom Pseudomonadati; phylum Pseudomonadota; class Alphaproteobacteria; order Hyphomicrobiales; family Xanthobacteraceae; genus Ancylobacter; species Ancylobacter sp. The sequence goes on from NZ_OZ257132.1 coordinate 476,275, forward strand.
CTCCGCCAGCAGCTCTTCGCCGAATCCCCAATCGGGGCGATGCAGTTCCTGCGGCGGGTGCTCCTGGTCCTCGCGCACGATGAACACGCCGACCGACGAGCCCCCGGTATTGGGCTTCAGCACATAGGGGCGCGGCAGCACGTGGGCGCGCGCCGCCTCGGCCCGCGACACCAGGCGCCCCTCCGGCACGGGGATGCCGTGGGCGGTGAGGATGATCTTGGCCTGCGTCTTGTCCATGGCCAGCGCCGAGGCCAGCACGCCGGAATGGGTGTAGGGGATGCGCAGCACCTCCAGGATGCCCTGGATAGTGCCGTCCTCGCCCGGCCGGCCGTGCAGCACGTTCAGCGCCACGTCGGGCCTGAGCGCGTCCAGCACCTGCGCGATGTCGCGCCCGACATCGACGCGCGTGACGCGGTAGCCGACGCTTTCCGCCGCCTTGGCGCAGGCTTCGCCCGACCACAGCGACACCTGCCGCTCCGGCGACCAGCCGCCCATGAGGACGGCGACATGCTTGACCATGACATTCTCCTCGGCGGCTCGGGGCCGCATCGCTCAGCCGGGAAGGCCTATCCGCTTGATTTCCCACTCCAGCTCAATGCCGGACTGGTCCTTCACGCGCCGGCGAACCTCTTCGCCGAGGCCTTCGATGTCGGCGGCGGTGGCACCGCCGGTGTTGATCAGGAAGTTGCAGTGCATCGTCGACATCTGCGCGGCGCCGCGCATCAGCCCCCGGCAGCCGGCGGCGTCGATGAGCTGCCAGGCCTTGCCGCCCGGCGGGTTCTTGAACGTCGAGCCGCCGGTCTTCTCGCGAATCGGCTGCGACGCCTCGCGCGCCGCGGTGATTCGGTCCATCTCGGCGACGATCTCCGCCGTCTCGCCCGGCCGCCCCTGATAGAGCGCCTGCGTGAAGATGACGTCGTCGGGCGCCTCCGAGTGGCGATAGCTGAAGCCGAAATCGGCATTGGAGAACACGCGGACAGTGCCGGCCCGGTCGACGCCGCGCGCCTCGATGAGCGGATTGCGGGTTTCCCCGCCATGCGCGCCGGCATTCATCCGCAGCGCCCCGCCAATGCCGCCGGGGATGCCGCGATAGAAGGCGAGCCCGGCAATGCCGGCATCCGCCGCCGCGCGGGCGAGCTTCACGTCCGGCACCGCCGTGCCAACGCGAACCCGATGCCCCTCCTCGATCGATATCTCGCTGAAGCCGCGCCCGAGCCGGATCACCACCCCCGGCACGCCGCCGTCGCGCACGATGAGGTTGGAGCCGAGCCCGATCACCATCACCGGTATCTCGGCCGGCAGGTTGGCGAGGAAGGTGGCGAGGTCCTCCTCGTCCGCCGGCGTGAACAGCACCTGCGCCGGCCCGCCGACCCGAAACCAGGTCAGCTCGGCGAGACCCTGATTCGCGATCAACCGGCCGCGCAGATCCGGCATAAGGGCGGAAAGCTCGGGCGTGAGGTCGGGGAAGGTCATGATGCTGGCTTCAGCGCGCGTGTCGGCATTCAACGGTCGGCCCCGTGGCGGGCCAACATGCTGCGGACCGCTTCATCGAGCTTATCGAGATCGTTCTCATAGATATTCCAGAGCAATTGCGCATCCAGCTTGTGATAGGCGTGCCTGATGTGATTGCCGAGATCGGCTATCTGCTTCCACGGAATGCTGGGGGCATTCGCGCTCTTCCACTCCCCGGGAACGTGGCGCGAGGCTTCGCTCAGGATTTCCAGAAACCGCTCGAAGGCCGCGCGCGTCGCCGCGTCGCCATACATCGCATCGAAGGAGCGCCCATCGAGCAAATTGCGGATGTTCTCGATCGACGCCTTCATGTCCTGAAGCCGGAAGAGTGCGCGCTCCTCCATCAGAATATCTCGACGCCATCGCGCTCCAGGGTGCGCCTGAAACCCTCATCGAGACTGCGGCGCATGAAGATGTTGGCCGGCAGGCCGGTCTCGGATTCGATTTCCTGGGCCACGCCGACAAGATCAATCAACGAGAACTTCGTGCCCGGCGCCACATCTATGGCGATGTCGACATCGCTGTCCCCGCGATTATCGCCCCGCGCGCGTGACCCGAACAAGGCCAGCCGCGTCACCCCTTCGGCCCGCAGGCGAGGCTGCAGCGCGAGGAGCGAGCGGATCAGATGTTCGCGCGTCATGTCCATGAGACAGGATTCTATCACGAACGGGTTTCCTGCGTATCCTGCGCCAGTTGCTCGGGCAGCGCATAGGCCCACTGGGTGATGTTGCCGGCGCCCAGGCACACGACATAGTCGCCCGGTTTCATCAGCCCCTTCACCAGCCCCGCCAGCGCTTCCGGCCCCGGCAGCGCGGTGACCGAGCGATGGCCGCGCGCGCGCAGCGCCTCGACCAGATGGTCGCGGTCGATGCCCGGAATCGGCGCCTCGCCGGCGGCATAGACATCGGCGACGATGACATGGTCGGCGTCGTTGAAGCAGGTGGCGAACTGGTCGAACAGCGATTGCAGGCGCGTATAGCGGTGCGGCTGGACCACGGCGATCACCTGCCCCTCGGTGGAGGCGCGGGCGGCGCGCAGCACGGCGGAAATCTCCACCGGGTGGTGGCCGTAATCGTCGAAGATGGTGACCCCGTCCACCTCGCCGGTGCGGGTGAAGCGCCGCTTCACCCCGCCAAAGCCCGCCAGCGCGCTACGGATCTGCTCGTCGCTGGCGCCCAGCTCATGGGCAACGGCAATGGCGGCGGTGGCGTTCAGCGCGTTGTGCTTGCCCGGCATCGGCAGCACCAGATCGCGGAGCTCATGCACCACCGTTCCAGTGCGGTCGCGGAATAGCACGGCGAAGCGACACACGCCGCCGCGCAGGTCGACATCGACGATGCGCACATCCGCCTGCGGGTTCTCGCCATAGGTGATGACGCGGCGGTCCTCGACATGGCCGACCAGCGCCTGCACCACCGGATGGTCGGTGCACATCACCGCGAAGCCGTAGAAGGGCAGGTTGTCGATGAAGCTGCGGAACGCCGCCTGCACCGCCTCGAAGGTCTTGAAGTGGTCGAGATGCTCGGGGTCGATATTGGTGACGATCGCCACCTCGACCGGCAGCTTGAGGAAGGTGCCGTCGCTCTCGTCGGCCTCCACCACCATCCATTCGCCATCGCCCAGGCGCGCATTGGTGCCATAGGCGTTAATGATGCCGCCATTGATCACGGTGGGGTCGAAGCCGCCGGCGTCGAGCAGGGTGGCGACGAGCGAGGTCGTGGTGGTCTTGCCATGCGTGCCGGCAATGGCGACGCAGCTTTTCAGCCGCATCAGCTCGGCCAGCATTTCCGCCCGGCGCACCACCGGCAGCCGCTTGGCGCGGGCGGCGACCAGTTCGGGATTGTCGCGACGGATGGCGGTGGAGACCACCAGCACCTCGGCGCCGTCGATGTTTTCGGCGGCGTGGCCGATCAGCACCTTGATGCCCTTCTCGGCAAGGCGCTTCACATTGGCGCTCTCCGAGACGTCGGAGCCCTGCACCGTGTAGCCGAGATTGTGCAGCACCTCGGCGATGCCGCTCATGCCGATGCCGCCAATGCCGACGAAATGGATGGGGCCGAGAGAGAGCGGGAGCTTCATGCGATGTTCCTTCCGCGCCAATGCGGCGCGGGCGTGACGTCCGGGCGCGCAGGAATAGACGAGCGCGCCGCGCCCGTCACCGGGCCTTTGGTGGGGTGAAACCGGGCGGGGGCGGTGCGCGAGGCTCTAGACATGGATGTTGCCGGTGGCGAGGACGAGGGCGGCGAGGCGCTCGGCGGCATCGGCGCGGCCCATGGCGCGGGCTGCGGCCGCCATCGCTTCCAGCCGGCCCGGCTCGCCGGCAAGGCGAGCGATGGCCGAGGCGAAGCTCTCGGGGGTGAAATGGCTCTGCGGCATCACCACCGCCCCGCCGCCCGTGGCGAGCGCGGTGGCGTTGGCCAGTTGGTCCTGGTCCAGCGCGCCGGGCAGCGGCACGAGGAGGGAGGGCCGGCCGATGACGCCCAGTTCCGCCACCGTCATCGCCCCGGAGCGGGAGATGACGAGATGCGCCTGGGCGATATGCGCCGGCAAATCGGCGAAGAAGGGTTCGACCTTGGCGCTCACGCCGAGCCGGGCATAGGTGGCGCGCACCGAATCAAGGTCTTCGGGCCGCGCCTGCTGCACCAGCCGCAGCCGGGCGCGCAGCGCGGGATCGAGCGCCTCGACCCCCAAGGGCACCACCTCGCTCATCACCCGCGCGCCCTGGCTGCCGCCGGTCACCAGCAGATGGAGCGGCCCGCCCGGCTCCAGCGGGGCGAATGGCGTGGCGGCGGCCGCGATCACTGCCGGGCGCACCGGGTTGCCGGTGTGCCGCGCCTTTGCGGCGAGGTCCGGCTTGGCGGCGCAGATATCGGGATAGCCCGTGGCGATGGCGGTAACGCGCGAGGCCAGCAGCGTGTTGGCCCGCCCCATCACCGCATTGGCCTCGTGGATCAGCGTGGGCAGGCCGGCATAATGGGCGGCGAGGATCGGCGGCACGGTCGGGTAGCCGCCAAAGCCGACCACCACGGCCGGCCGCATCGCCCGCATCAGCCGGTAGCCCTTGATGAAACCCAGCCCGAGGGTGAGCGCGGTGCGCGCCAGCGCCACCGGCGAGCGCCCGCGCACGGTCTCCGCCGGCAGCACATGCAACTTGCGGGCGGGAAAGTGCCCGGCATAACGGGCAGCGCGGGAGTCGGTGACGAGATCGACATCGATGCCGCGTGCCGCCAGCACGCCGGCCAGCGCTTCGGCGGGGAACAGGTGGCCGCCGGTGCCGCCGGCGGCGAGCATGACGAGCGGACGGGAGGCGGGTGCCATGGCCGACCTCACGCCGGGCGCGGCATCGGCGCGCCGAGCCGCGTGCCGAGCCGTTCCAACTCGGCCAGCGTCGCGGTGCGCGGGCGCCGGCGGGTCAGGGCGAGCAGCATGCCCATGCCATAGGCCAGCGACAGCAGCGAGGAGCCGCCATAGGAGACGAAAGGCAGCGTCATGCCCTTGGCCGGCATCATGTGCAGGTTCACCATCATGTTGATGCAGGACTGGAGCCCGAACAGCATGGCAAGCCCGGCGGTGGCGAAGCGCACGAACGGGTCCTCGTCGTGCATGGCGCGGGCCAGCGCGCGCAGCACGATGAAGGCGAACAGGCCGGCGATCATCAGACACAGCACGGCGCCGAATTCCTCGCCCGCCACCGCGAAGATGAAGTCGGTGTGGCCGTCCGGCAGCACCTTCTTGAAGCTGCCCTCGCCCGGTCCCTGCCCCAGCCAGCCGCCATTGAGGAACGAGTTGATCGACAGGTCGATCTGGTAGGTGTCGCCGGAATCCGGGTTCATGAAGCGGTCGATGCGCTGGGTGACGTGCGGCACCAGCTTATAGGCGATGAACAGGCCCGAGGCGCCGACGCCGGCGAGCCCCACCACCCAGACGATGCGCAGCCCGGCGAGAAAGAACAGGCTGCCCCACACCAGCGAGACCAGCATGGTCTGGCCGAAATCCGGCTGCAGCACCAGCGGCGTCACCACCATGGCCAGCAGGCCGATGGCGAGGAACTGGCCCGGCATTTCCGGCCGCCGCACGCTCTCCGAGAACAGCCAGGCGGCAATGATGACGAAGCTGGGCTTGAGGAATTCCGAGGGCTGCACGGTGATGCTGGCGATGTTGAGCCAGCGCCGCGCGCCCTTCACCTCGGGCCCGATGACCAGCGTGGCACAGACGAGGCCGAGGAAGAGCAGGAACAGCACCAGCGCGATGCGCCGGATATTGCGCGGCGACAGGAAGGAGGTGGCCAGCAGGATGATGAGCGCCGGCACCAGGAACATCACCTGCCGGTTCACGAAGTGAAACGGGTCGGGAATGCCGATGCGCGCCGCCACCGGCGGGCTCGCGGCCAGCGCCAGCACGATGCCGATGATCATCAAGGCGGCGAGAGCACCGAGCAGCAGCCGGTCGATGGTCCACCACCACTCGCCGACGACCGTCCTTTCGGCACGCGATATCATATACGCCACTCCGGGAGACAAGTTGCCGGAGTATCGGACGGTTAAGGTTGACGGGCGCTTAATGCCGACGCGCGAGCTCAGACTTCGGGCAACGCCTTGACGAGCGCACGGAACGCGTCGCCCCGCACCTCGAAATTGCGGTACTGGTCGAAGCTGGCGCAGGCGGGCGACAGCAGCACGACGGCTGCGGTTTGCAGCCTGGTGGCGGCAGCTTGCAGCCTGGAGGTTGCAGCAGCGTCTGCAGTCATTTTTGCAGCGTCTTCTGCAGCTCGCGCCACCGCCACATCGAGCGTGCCGCAGATCTCATGGGGCACGTCGTCGCCCAGCGTGGCGGCGAACGCCTCGGCCGCCACGCCGATCAGGTAAGCCTTTCGCACCCTTGGGAAAAACGGCTTCAGCGGCGCAATGCCGCCCTCTTTTGGTTTGCCGCCGGCGATCCAGAAAATGTCCTCGAACGAGGTCAGCGCCCGCTCCGCCGCATCGGCGTTGGTCGCCTTGGAATCGTTGACGAACAAGACTTTCCCGAGCGTACGCACCTGTTCCATCCGGTGCGCAAGGCCGGGAAAGCTCGCCATGCCGGCGGCGATCGCCTCCGGTGCCAGCCCCAGCGCGCGGGCGCTCGCATAGGCAGCGGCGGCGTTCTGGGCGTTATGGGCCCCGCGCAGCGAGCCGATGCCCTTGAGTGGAAAAGAGAATTTACGTTCGCCCCGCACGCTTTCCACGAGATCGGTGCCGTCGAGAAACACCCCGTCCGCCAGCTTCTGCTGGACGGAAATCCGGACGACCCGCGTGCCCCTCGCCTCCGCCCGGTCGGCAATGGCGCGCGACCAGTCATCATCCACACCAACCACCGCCGTGCCGCCCGCTTCCACCCCGGCGATCAAGCGCTCCTTCACCTGCGCGTAATGCTCCATCGAGCCGTGCCGGTCGATGTGGTCGGGCGAGAGATTCAGCAGGATTCCGACGCTCGGATCGAGACTTGGCGCGAGATCGATCTGGTAGGAGGAGCATTCGATGACATGGACGCGGCCGGGCGCCGGCGGCGAGAGGCCGAGAATGGCCGGGCCGAAATTGCCGCCGATCTCGGCGTCCCGCCCGCCGGCCGACATCAGATGCGCCAGCAGCGCCGTGGTGGTGGATTTGCCATTCGTGCCGGTGATCGCCGCCAGGGGCGAGCGGGGCGAGACGCGCCGCCGCTCGCGGCAGAACAGCTCGATGTCGCCGATGATCTGCACCCCGGCCTGCAGCGCCATCTTCACCGTCCAGTGCGGCTCGGGATGGGTAAGCGGCACCCCCGGCGCCAGAACCAGCGCGGCAAAGCGCGACCAGTCGGCCGCGCGCAGATCGCCGGTCGGGATGCCCTCGGCCGCCCCCTTCTCCACGGAAACGGGCGAATCATCCCATGCCGTCACGGCCGCGCCGCCCGCAAGAAGCGCCCGGGCGGTGACAAGGCCCGAGCCGCCGAGCCCGAACAGGGCGACGGCGCGATCCTTGAGGAAGGAGACGGGAATCATGTGGCGGGACCTCGGATGGAACACCCCGGGATAGGCACCGGGCGCGTCCCCCTCGCTAGCGCATTTCGCCCGTGGATGAAATGATCCACCCTCACCGCCCCGGCGACTTGCCGACACCAGCCTGAGAGCTTGCCATGCCCGCCCCCGCTCTGCTTCCCCTCGGCTCGACGATGCGGGTCCTGCGCCCCCATCCCAACATCTATGCCTTCTATGATGGGCGGATCGACGGGGCGCGGGCGCATTCGGCGGCACCGAACTGGCTCGACGACGGCGCCTACGCGCTCGGCGTCTGCGTCTATGCGGTGGTCGATGGCAGCGAGGCGCTGCTCTACGACACCCATATTTCCATTCCCCACGCCCAGATGATGCGCGGGACTCTGGAAGACGCCGGCGTCACCTCGTTCCGCGTGGTGCTGAGCCACTGGCACGACGACCATGTCGCCGGCAACGCCGTCTTCGCGACGGACGAAATCCTCGCGCTCGACAGCACGGAGCGGGCGCTCGCCGCCCACCGCGTGGCGCTGGAAAATGGCGACCCGCCGATCTTCCCGCTGATCATGCCGAACAAGATCATCACCGGCCCGACCGAACTGAAGGTCGGACGGCTGACGGTGAAGCTGGAGCCGGCGGAGATCCACAGCCATGACGGGCTGATCCTGCTGCTGCCGGAGCTCGGCCTGATGCTGGCCGGCGACACGCTGGAGGAGCCGATCACCTATGTCGCCGAGCCGGAGCGCCTGCCGGTTCATGTCGAGGAACTGAAGCGCATCCGCAGCTGGGGCTACCGGCGCATCCTGCCCAATCACGGCGCGCTGGAGGTGATCGCGGCGGGCGGCTATGGCCCCGAACTGATCGACGCCACGATCCGCTATGTGAAGAAGCTGCTGCACACGCGTACGGATATGGCGCTGGCTGACCAGGATCTGTCCACCTTCATCGCCGGCGACATCGCCACAGGCGCCCTCACCTATTTCGCGCCCTATGAGCCGGTGCACGCCAATAATGTGAAGAAGGTACTGGCGTTGCCTTAGAACGCGTCATTCCGGACGGCCGCAGGCCGATCCGGGATCGCGTGGAGATTGTCCTGCTCGCGATCCCGGCTCTCGCCGCGCTCGGCCGGGATGACGGAAGCGCCGCGCCAATCCTCACCGCAGCTTGAGCGTGGAGAGGCCGATCAGCGCCAGCACCACTGCGATGATCCAGAAGCGGATGACGATCTGCGGCTCGGTCCAGCCCTTCTGTTCGAAATGATGGTGGATCGGCGCCATCTTGAACACGCGCTTGCCGGTGAGCTTGAACGAGGCGACCTGCACGATCACCGACACCGCCTCCAGCACGAACAGGCCACCGATCACCGCCAGCACGATCTCATGCTTGGTGGCGACCGCGATGGTGCCGAGCAGGCCGCCCAGCGCCAGCGAGCCGGTATCGCCCATGAAAATCTGCGCCGGCGGGGCGTTGAACCACAGGAAGCCGATGCCCGCGCCGATGATGGCCCCGCATATCACCGCCAGTTCGCCGACGCCGGCGACATAGTGGATCTGCAGATAGTCGGCGAACAGCACGTTGCCGGAAAGGTAGGAGATCATCCCGAAGCTGGCGGCGGCGACCATGACCGGCACGATGGCGAGGCCGTCAAGCCCGTCGGTCAGGTTCACCGCATTGCCCGCCGCCACGATGACGAAAGCGCCGAAGATCACGAAGAACCAGCCGAGGTCGAGCAGCAGGTCCTTGAAGAAGGGGAAGGCCAGCGAGGAGGAGAGCGGGTCCCGGCCCACATGCATGATCACCACGGCGGCGGCGCCGGCGATCAGCCCCTCAATGGCGAGGCGGGTCTTGCCGGACAGCCCGTTATGGGTCTGCTTGGTGACCTTCAGATAGTCATCATAGAAGCCGATCAGACCGAAGCCGATGGTGACGAACAGCACTACCCAGACATAGGGGTTGGACAGGTTCCCCCACAGCAGCGTCGCCACCATGAGCCCGGAGAAGATCATCAGCCCGCCCATGGTGGGCGTGCCCTTCTTGGTCAGCAGATGCGATTGCGGCCCGTCGGTGCGGATCGGCTGGCCCTTGCCCTGCTTCAGGCGCAGGAGGGCGATGATGGCCGGGCCGAACATGAAGACGAAGAGCAGCGCGGTGATGATCGCCCCGCCGGTGCGAAAGGTGATGTAGCGGAAGACGTTAACCGCCGGGACGCTTCCCTGGAATTCGGCGAGCCATTGCAGCATGGAGGGATCAACCTTTGGGTGGGACGGGCAGCGCACCGGCACGCCGCGCCGGACGGCGAGGATCGCCCGGGCTCGGGAAGAAGTGACCGGCGCGGCTCATTCCGATGATTCCGTGGCTTCCGCAAGGCTTGCCGCGGGAAAACGCTCAATCAGCGCGCGCACCAGCGGCCCCATGCGGCTGCCATTGGAGCCCTTGACCATGACGGCGTCGCCGCCGCGCAGCCGCTCCGCCAGCAACGGCAGCAGCGCCACCGCATCCGGCGCCCAGGCCCCCCGGCGGTTTTCCGGCAGCGCCTCCCACAAGGCCCGCATCAGCGGCCCGGCGCAGAAGACCAGTTCGGCCGACGCGGTCGCCGGGGCGAGGTCGCGGTGCATCTCCTCCCCCCGCGTGCCGAGTTCCAGCATGTCGCCCAGCACGGCGATCCGCCGGCCTCGCCCGGTCGCCGGCGTGGTGCCGAGCACGGCCAGAGCGGCGCGCATTGAGGCCGGATTGGCATTGTAGCTCTCGTCGATCAGCGTCGCCGCTCCGCCCTTCACGCCGAGCGCTGTCCGCACGCCGCGCCCCGGCGGGGGCCCCAGCGCGGACAGCGCCAGCGCGGCGAGGCACAGATCGGCTCCAGCCAGCTTGGCGGCGGCGAGCACGGCAAGGGCGTTCTGCACGATGTGGCGGCCCGGCAGGCCGACCTTGAAGCTCACGCTCTCGCCCATGATGTCGGCGATGGCGGTCGACATATGCGGCTGCAGCTTCACGCAGCTGAGCCGCGCATCGGCTCCTTCCGCCTCGCCGAAGCCGATGATGGTGGTGATGCCCGCCGCTTTCGCCGCCGCCGCCAGCCGCGCGTAATGCGGGTTGTCGCGGTTGAGCACCGCCGCCCCGCCCGGCTCGACACCGGTGAAGATCTCGGCCTTGGCGTCGGCGATGGCCTCCACGCTGTCGAACTGGGCGATATGCACCGGCTCGATGGTGGTGATCACCGCCACATGTGGGCGCACCATGGCGACCAGCGGGGTGATCTCGCCGGGATGGTTCATGCCGAGTTCGAACACGCCATAGGCGCTGGCCTGCGGCATGCGGGCGAGCGAAAGCGGCACGCCCCAATGATTGTTGTACGACGCTGCCGAGGCGTGGGTAGGCCCGTCTGCGCCAAGAGCCAGCGCCAGAGCTTCCTTGGTGGTCGTCTTGCCCACCGAGCCGGTGATGCCGACGATGCGGGCGCCGGTGCGGGCACGCGCCGCACGCCCCACCGCTTCCAGTGCGCCCAGAACGTCGTCGACCGCCAGCAGTGCCGCGCCTTGCGGCATGTCGCCCACTTGCCCTCGTTCCACCACGCTGAGCGCCGCGCCGCGCTGCTGGGCCGTGGGGACATAGGCGTGGCCATCGCTGTTCTCGCCGCGAATGGCGAAGAACACGTCGTCAGGTCGTAGCGTGCGGGTGTCGATCGACACGCCGCCGATGGCGGGCCCGGGCGTGCCGGACAGCGTGCCATCGGTCGCCTGCGCGAGCGCCTCGGGCGTCCAGAGCGGCGAGACCGTGGAACGTCCAGCTTCCATGGCGGTCATCTCCCGAGAAGCCCGACCGCGACGTCGCGGTCCGAAAACGGCAATGTCCGGTCGCCGATAATCTGGCCGGTTTCGTGACCCTTGCCGGCGATCAGCACCACATCTCCGGCCTCGGCCATGCCGATGGCAGCGGCGATGGCCTCGGCGCGGTCGCCGATCTCCGTCGCCTCGGGCGCCGTGGCGAGGATGGCGGCGCGGATCGACGCGGCGTCCTCGCTGCGGGGATTGTCGTCGGTGACGATCACGACATCCGCCTGTTCAGCGGCGATGGCGCCCATGAGCGAGCGCTTGCCGCGGTCCCGGTCGCCGCCGCAGCCGAACACCACGATCAGCCGTCCGCTGGCATAGGGGCGAAGCGCGGCGAGCGCGTTTGCCAGCGCGTCCGGCTTGTGGGCGTAGTCGACGAAAATGGCCGCCTCGTTCTTGGTTCCGACGAGTTCCAGCCGACCCGGGACGCCGGCAAGCGTCTTCAGCAGCGGCAGCACCTCGTCGGCGGGAGAGCCGGTGAGCATGGCGAGGCCCGCCGCTACCAGCGCGTTGCAGGCCTGGAAGGCACCGACAAGCGGCAGCGTCACATCATGGCGCGCCCCGGCGATCTCGATCGCCAGGCGCTGGCCGAAACCCTGATCGGTGCGCGCCAGCAGCGTGATGCCCGCCCCCGCCGTGCCGATGCCGAGAAGGTTCAGCTCATGCTCGGCCGCCACCTGCGCGACATGGCTGCCCTCAGTAGTGTCGACCCACACCGCCGCGCCGCCGCCGCGCGGCACCAGATCGCGGAACAGCCGCATCTTGGCGTCGAGGTAGTCTTCCATGGTCGCGTGATAGTCGAGATGGTCGCGCGAGAGATTGGTGAAGCCGCCGGCCTTCAGGCGCACGCCGTCGAGGCGGTGCTGGTCCAGCCCGTGGGAGGACGCCTCCAGGCACAGATGCGTCACTCCTTCATCCGCCAGCATGTGAAGGGTGCGGTGCAGCTCGATCGGGTCCGGCGTGGTCAACGACCCGTACACGGCGCCGGAAGGGGCGATGACACCGAGCGTGCCGAGGCTGGCGCTCGCAAAGCCGAGGCCCTGCCAGAGCTGCCGGGCGAAGGCGGCGACGGAGGTCTTTCCCGAGGTGCCGGTGACGGCGGCGATCGTCGCGGGCTGGTGCGGGAAGGCCCGCGCGGCCGCGAGCGCAACCGCACGACGCGCATTGCCGACCCGCACATAGGAAATGGCGGGATCGAAGCCCTCCGGCCGCTCCGCCTCCGCGACCACGGCGACAACGCCGCGCGCGATGGCGTCGCGGGCATAGCCGAGACCGTCGACCTTGGCACCCGAGAGCGCGAAGAAAACGTCGCCTGCCCGCGCGCTGCGGCTGTCGAGCGAAGGCTCGCCGACCGCGATCTCGGGGTCGGCGCCGGCATAGTCGGCGTCCTCGCCGATCAGGCCCCGCAGGGTCAGGTGGCGCGCGCAGTCGACTGTGGGTCGCATCCGGTCAGGCATTGGCGTCGTCCTGCGCGCCGCTGCCGGCGCCCTTTCACATCACTGTGCCCGCGCCAGCGTGGTGTTGGCGAGCAGGCTTTCGGCCGACGGCACATCGGTACGCGGCATGATGCCGAGCATGGGCCCGATGCGGGAGATGATCTTGCCCGTGGTCGGCGCCGCGTTCCAGCCGGCGGTGGCGTAGCCGTAGGTGCCCTCGACAGCCTGCGGCTCGTCCAGCATCACCAGCACAAGGTATTGCGGATTGTCCATCGGGAAGACGCCCGTGAAGGTCGTGAGCAGCTTGGTCTTCGAGTAGCGGCCATTGATCACCTTCTCCGCGGTGCCAGTCTTTCCGCCAGCATAGAAGCCGGGAACGTTGACCTTCTTTGCCGACCCCTTCTCGGCATTGAGGCGCAGCAGATAGCGCATCTTGGCGCTGGTCTCCGGCTTGATGATCGGAGTGCCGACCGCAAGGGCCTCCTCCCGCGTGCGCTTGAGGAAGGTCGGGGGGATGAGGTAGCCGCCATTGACCAGCGCGTTCACCGCCATCACCGCCTGCAGCGGTGCGACGGCGAGGCCGTGACCGAAGGCGATGGTGGCGGTGTTCACCTCGCCCCAGCGCTTGGGCACGATCGGCATGGCGCTCTCGGGCAGTTCGGTGCGCAGGCGATCAAGCTGCCCGGCCTTGGCGAGGAACGCCTTGTGGGCATCGACACCCAGCGACAGCGCCATCTTGGCGGTGCCGATATTGGAGGAGAAGAGGAACACTTCCGGCAGCGTCAGGACGCGGTTCTCGGCGTGGTAGTCGCTGATGCGGAAGCGGCCAAAGCTCAGCGCCCCCCGCGCGTCCAGCGTCGAGTTGATGTTGAAACGGCCGCTGTCCAGCGCCATCGCGAAGGTCAGCGCCTTGAAGGTGGACCCCATCTCGAACACGCCGGTGGTCAGGCGGTTGAGGTTCTTGGGGTCGAGCGACCGGGCGGGATCGTTGGCGTCGAAGTCCGGCAGCGACGCCATGGCGACGATCTCGCCGGTGCGCACATCCACCACCGTGCCGGCGGCGGCGATGGCCTTGAACTTCTCCTTGGCGGTGAAGAGCTCGTCACGCAGCACGTGCTGCACCCGCAGATCCAGCGCCAGTTCCACCGGCTCCTGCTGGCGGTCGGAGGCGAAGCCGGCCAGGTGAAGGTCGGCAAGGCCGCGCGTGTCGACCCATTTCTCGATGCCAGCTATGCCCTGGTTGTCGATATTGGTCGAGCCAAGCACATGCGCGCCCAACGTCCCGCCGGGATAGACGCGGCGATTCTCGGTCATGAAGCCGATGCCCGGCAGGCCGAGATTGTGGATCTCGCGCTGCTGCTGCGGGGTAATGTCGCGTCGCAGCCAGACGAAACCGCGATCAGTGGAGAGGCGCTGGCGCAGCTCGTTGGCATCGAGGTCGGGCAGGACGGCGGTGAGCGCCTCGACCGCCTCGTCGACATCGATCAGTCGGCGCGGCTCGCCATAGAGCGAGGCGGACTTCACATCGGTGGCCAGCACCAGCCCATTGCGGTCGAGAATGTCCGGCCGCGCCGAGGCCACGGCGTCGGTGGCGACAATGCGGCGCGCCACCGAGCCTTCGGGCGCCGAGGCGAGCATAGCAAGACGTCCGCCAATGGCGAGGTAGACGCCAGCGAACACCATCATGCATAGAACGATCCGCGCCCGCGCCACCTCATGCGCCTCCGGGCGCCCCCGGCCGAAGGCGGCACGCACGATGGCGAGAACACCGCGCGGCAGCCACAGCGGCAGGCGCGCGAGTTTTTGGCCGAGGCCGGAGGCGGGGGTCTTTGCGACGTTGCTCATGGTGCCACCTCGGGGATTCACTGGCCGATATCGCCGGGGGGAAGCATCGGCGCGCCCGCGGCGGGATCGAGCGGTGCGCCGACAATGCCTTGCGGCCCGGCCAGGCTCCGGCGCGGGGCGCCCATCGTGCCGGCCGAGGGCATGGCGGACAGCGGCAGCGGTTCTGCCGAGAAGGGCTGCTCGGGAAGCGGCGCGTCGTCGGGCAGCCGTGCGACGGGGGCGGTGCGTGCCGGCTTGGCAGGTTTGGGTGCAGCGGCGGGCGCCGGCGCGGGGTTCAGCGACGGGCCGTCCACCAGTGCCTCGATCATGCCGCCCAGCGCATCGCCGCCCGCTTCCGACTTGGCGGGCAGCATGGCGAGGCGGTCCATGTGATCGACATCGAGCGGCTGCATGTCGAGATGCTTCTCCGCCAGTGCCTGGATGCGATCGGGTGCGGTGCGGCGGGCCCATTCGGCGTGCAGCAGGGCGATGCGGTCGCGCTCGCCACGGATTTCGGTCCGCAGCTTGGCTATCTCCTGCGCCTCGAAGGCCGAGGAATATTTCACGTGGTAGACGATGCCCGCCGCAGCGAGCAGCGCGATGACCGAGACGGCGTTGAGTATGCGGAACATGTCTCGACCTCAGCGGCGGCGGTGGGCGTCAAGGACGGGCAAGGGCGGCAACAGCGAGCCGAGGTCGCCATAGGGATGAGCGGGCGCCGTGGTGCGCGCGGCGGCGCGTAGCTTGGCGGAACGGGCGCGGGAATTGCCGGCGCGCTCCTCCTCGCCCGCCTCGACCGCGCCGCGGGCCACCAGCGTGAAGCTGGGCGCCGCACCCGACACGGCGGGCAGATGGCGCGATCCGGCGGCGACCTTGGAGCGGTTGGCGAGGAAATTCTTGACGATGCGGTCTTCCAGCGAATGGAAGGTCACCACCACCAGCCGCCCGCCAGGCTTCAGCACCCGCTCGGCGGCGGCGAGCGCCCGGGCGAGTTCGCCCAGCTCGTCATTCACCGCGATGCGCAGCGCCTGGAAGGTGCGGGTCGCCGGGTGCGGCTCGTGCGGCTTGGCCCACACCACCTTCGACACGATGTCGGCGAGCTGCAGCGTGCGCTCGATCGGCGCTTCGGCCCGCGCGGCGAGGATCGCCTTGGCCACGGCGCGCGAATGGCGCTCTTCGCCGAAGCGGTAGATGAGGTTGGCGAGCTCGGTGTCGGAAAGCTTGCCCACCAGATCGGCGGCAGAAGGCCCCTCCTGCGACATGCGCATGTCGAGCGGCCCGTCACGGCGGAAGGAGAATCCGCGCTCGCCCTCGTCGATCTGCATAGAGGACACGCCGATATCGAGCACGACGCCGTCCACCAGCGCCTCGCCGGCCCCCTGTGCCACTTCGTCGAGCGCGCTGAAGCGCTCCGGCACCAGCGTCAGCCGACCGCCGAATTCGTCGACCATCGCCTGCCCGTCGCGGATGGCGTTGGGGTCGCGGTCGATGGCAATCACCCGGCAATCGGCGGCAGCGAGGATGGCGCGCGTATAGCCGCCGGCGCCGAAGGTGCCGTCGATATAGATGCCGCCCGGCTGCGGGGCGAGATGTTCGAGAACTTCGCTCAGAAGGACAGGCAGATGGCGGGCCGGTCCGCCGGCAGCGTCCGTCTCCGAACCGCCGCGACCCGCCATCATGCCCCATCGGCGCGGGAATCCCGCGTCGCCCCCTGAGAGCCGATCTCCTGCTTCAGCGCGCGTACCTTGGCAGTGGCCTCCGCCAGATGCGCCCGGAAGCGATCGGGCTCCCAGATTCGAAAATGATCCCCGAGGCCAACCAGAACGGCCTCGTCCTTGATATGCGCATGGGCCTTCAGCCCCTCGCCGAGCATCACGCGGCCCTCCGGATCGAGTTTCACCATCTCGATCGCCCCGTAGAGCGCGCCCGCAAGTTCCTCCCGCGCTTCCGAATAGGGCGGATAGCGCGCGATCAGGCCGTCGATCCCCGCCATTAGCTGCGCGCCGCCCGCCTGGAGGGCGGGAAGGTCGAGCGCCGGATGGCAATACAGGTGCTCCAGCCCATCCCGCGCCAGAAGTGCGCGGTACGGCGCCGGGATCGACATCCGGCCCTTGGAATCGAGCCGCATCGGATAGGTCGATACGAAACGTTCCATCGGCCCGGTACGCCCCTACGCAAACAATTCCCGCAGGGTCCGCAACACGCAGGCAACGCCGGACGACGGGCGCCGGAAAGGCGCCATCGGCATTGCTTACGCGGTACTGCAACGGGATGATTTGGGATACCATGGGACACGATGGGCGTCAATGGAATGAGCGTTGCGAGCCCACGTCCTGTGAAGGCTCCACAGGTGTGATTCCGCCGCGCTCGGCGTTCGGCGATTAACGCCCCATGAACCTTAAGAATCTGTTGAATCACCCGCACGGCGGGCTTAGCTCGTGCGCATGACCGACGCTCCCGACGCTTTTCCGCCCGACTCGCCGCTGGTTGCCGAGGTTCTGCCCTCGCCCAACCACGGCCCGCGCCTCGGCGTTTCTCGGCCGGACATGCTGCTGCTGCACTACACCGGCATGCAGTCCACGCCGGAAGCGCTCGCTTGGCTGCGTGCCCCCGAGCGGCAGGTGTCGGCGCATTACCTCGTGCTGGAAGACGGGCGCATCCTCCAGCTGGTGCCGGAAGAGCGACGGGCCTGGCATGCCGGCGCCGCCTTCTGGGCCGGCGCCACCGACATCAACTCCCACTCCATCGGCATCGAGATCGCCAATCCCGGGCATGATTTCGGCTACCCGCCCTTCCCCGCCATCCAGATCGAGGCCGTCACCACGCTGGCCAAGGACATTCTTTCCCGCCAGCCGATCCCGCCCGACCGGGTGCTTGCCCATTCCGACGTCGCCCCGGCGCGCAAGAACGATCCCGGCGAGAAATTTCCCTGGGACGTCCTGTATCGCTTCGGCGTCGGTCATCTGGTGGAGGAAGCGCCGCCCAGCGATGGCCGCTTCTTCATGCGCGGCGAGCATGGCCAGCCGATCGAGGCCCTGCAGGCCATGCTCGCGCTCTATGGCTATGGCGTGCCGGTGAGCGGCACCTATTGCGAGACGACGGAAGCCGCCGTGCGCGCCTTCCAGCGCCATTTCCGCCGCAGCCGGGTCGACGGCGTTGCCGACGTCTCGACGCTGGCGACGCTCTATGCGCTGTGCGCCTCGCGCCCGGAGCCGGCGGGTGGGACGGCCGCGGAACAGGCCTGAATCCGCCCGAAATAACGCCATGCGCATATTGCGGGCAATGGGCGACAGGATGCTGCGCTGCACGCGCCGCTCGCGAAACATCCGTTCCTGAACGCTGCGATTGCACCACATTCGTCGCTCTCACGGCGACCTTGGGCGCTCGCGCGTTCCGATTGCGGCCAGCGCCGCAGGCGTTAGGTCACATTCGAGACAGATTTGGATAGGCTTTTCCGGCCGTCGCAACCGGATGAAAAGGCCATAGCCGCGTAATGAATGTCTCGCGAGTGCTCAGTGCTTCACTTGTCGCCTCTCTCTTCACTGTCTTTTCGGCAAACATCGCGAGTGCGAAATCAGCAACCGAGCGATCCAACCCGCTAATCGAAAAATCCTCTTCTGTTACTGCGACTTCCAGCGGAAATAGCCTCGAAGCCCTCGTCGATCGCGAGGCACGCGCCCAGGGCATTCCGATCGCCCTGGCCCGCGCCGTGGTACGCATCGAGAGCAATTGGAAGACGCAGACCACCGGCCGTGCCGGGGAGGTCGGTCTCATGCAGATCAAGCACCAGACCGCCCGCGGCATGGGCTACCGGGGCTCGCGCGCCAAGCTCTACGAGCCCGCCACCAACATCGCCTGGGGCATGCGCTACCTCGCCGGGGCCTACAAGCTCGCCGGCGGCGACACGTGCGGCACCGTGATGCGCTACCAGGGCGGGCACGGCGCCAAGCGCATGTCCTCCACGGCGCGCAGCTATTGCAGCAAGGCCCGCACAATCATGGCCTCGAACTGAGTCTTGGGCCTCTGGCCTGCGCCTGCCGCACGGACGGATGTGTTCCGCGTAGCCCGTGCCGCAGGCGCGCCCGCCGGGGTCCTTCCACCGGCGTTGTCCCACCCCGCACTTGACGTGGGCGCCCCGCTCCCGCATGTGCTCACCCGCCAGCCGGCCGGACGGCCGCGTCACCTCCCTGGGGTGCCGAGGAAAGTCCGGGCTCCACGGAGACACGGTGCCGGATAACGTCCGGCGGGGGTAACCCTAGGGAAAGTGCCACAGAAATCAGACCGCCACGGGTTCGCCCGGGGTAAGGGTGAAACGGTGCGGTAAGAGCGCACCGCGCGTCCGGCAACGGAAGCGGCACGGCAAACCCCACCGGGAGCAAGGTCGTATAGGGGTGGCGCGGAGCTTCGGCTTCAGGTCCCGTCTTCGGACAGCCGCCCGGGTTGACTGCTCGAGGCGCCAAGTAATTGGCGTCCCAGAGGAATGGCCGTCACGTGGGAGAAATCCCGCCATACAAAACCCGGCTTACAGGCCGGCTGGCACCCCTTTTCCGCGCGCCATTTGGCGGCGGGCCGCAGGCTTGCTACTGCTTCGCTCCCGCCAGCAGAAGGAGCCCGCTATGGCGATCCGCATCATTCTCGCCGGCGCCACCGGATGGGTCGGCCGCGCCCTCGCGCCCGCCCTCGCGACGGCGCCGGACCTCGAACTCGTCGCCGGCGTCGCCCGCTCCCATGCGGGCAAGGACCTCGGCACCGCGCTTGGCGGCCAGGCCTCCGGCGTGCCGGTGTTCGCCAGCGTCGCGGAAGCGCTGTCCGTGCCGGGGGACGTGCTCATCGACTACACCAAGCCCGGCGTGGTGAAGGCCAATGCCCGCGCGGCGCTGGAAGCCGGGCTGTGCGTCGTCATCGGCACCTCCGGGCTCGGCGCCGCCGACTATGCCGAGTTGGACGAGGTGGCGCAGGCGCACAAGGCCGGCCTGTTGGCCGCCGGCAATTTCTCCATCACCGCGACGTTGCTCAAGCGCTTCACGCTGGAGGCGGCGAAGTATGTCGCCGATGTCGAACTCATCGACTACGCCTCCGCCGGCAAGCCGGACGCGCCCTCCGGCACCGGCCGCGAGCTCGCGGAAGCGCTGGCGGGCCTGCGCCAGCCGGCGACGTCGCGCCCGGTCTCCGAGGTGGTCGGCGTGCCGGAGACGCGCGGCGGTGCGTTTGGCGACGCGCCGCGCGAGGTGCGGGTGCACGCACTGCGGCTGCCCTCCTTCGTGCTCGGCGTAGAGGCGATCTTCGGCGCGCCGGACGAGCGGTTGACGATCCGCCACGACGCCGGCTCATCCGCCGCGCCCTATGTCGCCGGCACGCTGCTCGCGGCGCGCAAGGTACAGGGATGGGTTGGGGTTAAGCGCGGGCTCGACACGCTGCTCGACTGAAGCCGTCGCGGCTCAGTCGGCGCCTGGCTCGGCCTCGGGGCCGGGGATCGGACTGGCGAAGGCGCGCTCGGTGGTGAAGGAGCGTACATTGCCGGTCGCCCCCGTCGGCGTGGTGTCCAGCCCCAGCCATTTCGCCAGCGGAATGCTGCCCGGCGGCAGCAGGCCCGGCGGCCGGGTGCGGGCCGGCGTCGCGGGAGCGGGCGCCACCGGAGCCGGCGCGGGATAGCCTTGCGCGGGGTAGGTCTGCGCCGGGTAGCCCTGCGCGGCCGGGGCCGCCGGATAGGGATCGGGCGCATAGCCGCCATTGGCGTAGGGATCGGCCGCCGGCGGTGGGGTCAGCACCATGGGCGCGCCCACATTTCCTGACGGCGCGCGGGCTGCCGGGGCGGGGTAGCCCTGTTGCGCCGGATAGCTTTGCGCGGCCGGATAGACCGGAGCCGGCGCGGCCTGCACCGCCGCCGGGCGGGACGGCGCCTGGGCCGCGGGAGCTCGTGGAGCCAGCGGGCGGGGAGCGGGCGCCAGAGGAGCGGGCGCAACACCTTCGTCATAGCCCTCCTGGCCGGACCCTTCCGCCCCATAGTTTTCCGTCGGCTCGGCCTCCGGCGCCGATGACATCGGACCGGCGGGCCAGGACGCGCCATAAGGCGGGGCTTTGTAGGGCGGTGCCTTGAAGACCGGCAGGTTGGGGGGCCTAGGCCGCTGCGCCGCCGGCTTGCAGGTCGAACTGCCGGACGCCCGGCGCATCAGGTCCACATGGATATGGTCGTAGTGATAGACATTGGAGCCGGGCGCCAGCACCACGGTGAAGCGCTCGCAGGCATCCGCCTGCACGGTCAGCAGGAATCCACGCGCGTCGGCGCTGCCCTTCCAGTCTTTCCTCACCGAGATCTCGCGCCCGTCGGCCAGCACGAAGCCGCCAATGTCGAGGCCGTTGCCGAAGGCGTGCTCGGAAATCTTGCCCGTCGACGCGCCGTTCATCCGCCGGCACGAATAGGACGACATCTGCTTCACCTTGACCACCGGCTGGCCGAACCAGGCCATGGCGGCGGACTGCACGTCCTGCGACAGCCACTGGTCGACGGCGGAGGTCATGGGGCAGGCCAGCGTGGCGCGGGGCGAGACCTCGACCGTTCCCTCGGCCAGAGCCGTGATGCGGAAGGCATGGTCCATGCCGCATGTGCCGGCGCCGTTGATCGCCCTGTCCGGGACGATGAAGGCGGAGGGCTTTACGCGGCCCTCCGCCAGACACCGTTCCTCAGCCTCCGTGCGCCAGGGTTCGCGCTGTTCATACAGCCCGAACTTGCAGCCGGAGAGCCCCAGAAGGACGAGCGGGGCTACGAGAAACCAGGATACGCCGCGCGTCATGGTGAGACGCTAGCGGCACTTGGTTGACAGCGGGTTAAGCAGCGGGCCGCCTGAGCCCCGGAGCGCGATTTTCCGTCGCTACGCCGCCTGCGCGGGCACGTCACCTGAGGCAATTTTGCCGAGGGCGCGGCGGGCGATGCTCGCGGCGAAGAGCGGCGTCTCGCGGCGGTTGTGGTCGCCGCCCGCTTCCTGGCGGGCCAGGGCGGCCTGCTCGAACGTCTGGCCGTGCGCCGCAATGAAGTCCAGGAACACGTCTGTGGGGTGAGAGGTGACGCGGTTGGTGTAGCGGGTGCGCCCGCCCTCGATCGCCTCGGCCATCAGCTCCCAGATGACGTTGACCTGCGTGCGACCAACGGGGGTAAACACGTCGGAGATCGAATTCATCCGGCAGTAGCTCGGCGTCGCTTCCTCGGCGACGTAGTGCTGCACCACCAGCGCGGTGCCGATCATCTCGACATTGATGACCATGCGGCGGCCGTCATCCGTGGTCGTGACGCCGGAGCCGATATGGTCGGGCGGGCAGCAACGCAGATACTCGGCTTCCGGCAGGGTGAAAAGCCAGTCGGCGATGTCGACCTTGTCGAAGGCGACGTCGATCTCGGCGGTATAGGCAGACTGCGAGAGTATCTTGTCGGTGAGGACTTTCATGGGACTGTTCCTTGGACCACGCATGAACTTTCAGCGGCCGGGCCGGCCATGGCCCGACGCAGCGATGACGCTGGAAAAGCTTATGCATCAGCCACGGCCGCGCGCTTTGCGCGTTCGAACGTCACTGCGTGCAACGACAAACGGCCGGGCGATCGCCCGGCCGTTTTCGCGTGCAAAGGCCGCTCCGAGGTGTGGAGGGTCGGTTCGATGAGGTGGACGATGAGACCGATGAGACCGACGAGACCGGTCCGACCGACCGGCCTCGCGGGGCGTGCCGCTCAATGTCCGAGGTTCTTGACGATGTCCTCGACCATTTTCTTGGCGTCGGCGAACAGCATCATGGTGTTGTCGCGGAAGAACAGCTCGTTCTCCACGCCGGCATAGCCCGCCGCCATGCCGCGCTTGATGAACAGCACCGTCTTGGCCTTCTCCACGTCGAGGATCGGCATGCCGTAGATCGCCGAGGTCGGGTCGGTCTTCGCCGCCGGGTTGGTCACGTCATTGGCGCCGATGACGAAGGCCACGTCCGCCTGCGCGAACTCCGAGTTGATGTCCTCGAGCTCGAACACCTCGTCATAGGGCACGTTGGCCTCGGCCAGCAGCACGTTCATGTGCCCGGGCATGCGCCCCGCCACCGGGTGGATGGCGTACTTGACCTCGACGCCCTCCTCCTTGAGACGGTCGCCCATCTCGCGCAGCGCGTGCTGGGCCTGCGCCACCGCCATGCCGTAGCCCGGCACGATGATGACCTTGGAGGCGTTCTTCATGATGAAGGCCGCGTCCTCGGCCGAGCCCTGCTTCACCGGGCGGCTTTCCACCGCGCCGGCCGGGCCGCCCGCCGCGTCGCCGCCGAACCCGCCCAGGATCACCGAGATGAACGAGCGGTTCATCGCCTTGCACATGATGTAGCTCAGGATCGCGCCGGACGAGCCCACCAGCGCGCCGGTGATGATCAGCGCCGTGTTGCCCAGCGTGAAGCCGATGCCCGCCGCCGCCCAGCCGGAATAGGAGTTCAGCATCGACACCACCACCGGCATGTCGGCGCCGCCGATCGGGATGATGATGAGGCCGCCCAGCACCAGCGCCGCGATCACGATCAGCCAGAACACCGTGTGGCTTTCGCTCATGACCAGCACGCCGATCAGCACCACGATCAGGCCCGCGAGCCCGGCATTGATCACGTGCCGGAACGGCAGCATGATCGGCTTGCCCGACATGTTGCCGTTGAGCTTGGCGAAGGCGATCACCGAACCTGTAAAGGTGATGGCGCCGATGGCGACGCCGAGGCTCATCTCGATCAGCGCCTGGGCGTGGATGTGGCCGGGATCGCCGATGCCGAACGCCGCCGGCGCGTAGAGCGCCGCCGCCGCCACCATCACCGCCGACAGGCCGACCAGCGAATGGAAGGCCGCCACCAGCTGCGGCATCTGCGTCATGGCGATCTTGCGGGCGATGACGGCGCCGGCGCCGCCGCCAATGGCGAGGCCGCCGATCACCAGCGCCCAGCCGCCCAGCCCCGCCGGGGGCGAGGCGGCCAGCGTCGTCAGAATGGCGATGGTCATGCCGACCATGCCGAAGATGTTGCCCTGGCGCGAGGTCACCGGGCTCGACAGCCCGCGCAGCGCCAGGATGAACAGGACCCCCGAGACGAGGTAGAGAAGCGCGACGAGATTGGCGTTCATGTCAGCGCGCTCACTTCTTCTTCGAGTACATGGCGAGCATCCGGCTGGTCACCAGGAACCCGCCGAAAATGTTCACCGCCGCCAGGATGAGGCCGACAAAGCCGAAGCCCCGCGCCCATTCCGTGCCCTCGGCCACGGTGTCCACGCCCACCGCCAGCAGCGCGCCCACCACGATCACCGAGGAGATGGCGTTGGTCACGCTCATCAGCGGCGTGTGCAGCGCCGGCGTCACCGACCACACCACGTAATAGCCCACGCACACCGCCAGCACGAAGATGGCGAGGCGGAACACGAACGGGTCGATCGCCCCGCCGGTCAGCGCATGCGCCGCCGTTCCCGCGATATCGGCATAGTTCTGCGCCGCGACCTCGGCATAGGCCTGCGCCGCCTCCGCCGCCTGGCGCGCCACTTCCGCCGCCATGCGCGCGCCTTCGGCCGCGTTCTGCGCCACGGCGTCGGAGACGCCCGGTGCGTTCTGGGCGAGTATCACGCCCCCTGCCGGATTGGCCATTTCCTATCCCCTTGAAGACTGTTTCCCGGGGCCCAGCCGCACCCTCCCCGGCACGGCCGCCCCGCCTGATCGATCGGGTGACGCGGCCTACGCCGCCGAGACGTCCGCCGCCGCAGCCGGAGCCGCCGCAGCCTCAACCGCAATCTCTTGCGGCTTGAAGCCCGGATGCACCACCGCCCCGTCCTTGGTCAGCAGCGTCGCCTTCACCAGCTCGTCGTCCCACTTCACCGCCAGGCTCTTCGTCCCCTTGTCGACCAGCGTCTCGACAAACGCGTAGAGGTTCTTGGCGTAGAGCTGCGAGGCGGTCGCCGCCAGCCGGCCCGGCACGTTCAGATGCCCGACGATCTTCACCCCATTGGCCGTGGTGGCGACGTCGCCGGGCACCGCCCCTTCGACATTGCCGCCGCGCTCCACCGCGAGGTCGATCAGCACCGAGCCCGGCTTCATCGCCGCCACCATGTCGGCGGACACCAGCTTCGGCGCCGGCCGCCCGGGGATCAGCGCCGTGGTGATGACGATGTCCTGCTTGGCGATGTGCGCCGCCGTCAGCGCCGCCTGCTTGGCCTGGTACTCCGCCGACATCGCCTTGGCGTAGCCGCCCGAGGTCTCCGCCTGCTTGAACTCCTCGTCCTCCACCGCGATGAACTTCGCCCCTAAGCTCTCCACCTGCTCCTTCGCCGCCGGGCGCACATCGGTGGCCGACACCACCGCGCCCAGACGCCGCGCCGTGGCGATCGCCTGCAGGCCGGCAACGCCCGCCCCCATCACGAACACCCGCGCCGCCGGCACCGTGCCGGCCGCCGTCATCATCATCGGGAAGGCCCGGCCGAACTCCGCCGCCGCGTCGATCACCGCGCGGTAGCCGGCAAGGTTGGCCTGCGAGGACAGCACGTCCATCACCTGCGCCCGCGTGATGCGCGGCATCAGCTCCATGGCGAACAGGCTCACGCCGGTGCCGGCCACCTCGGCCAGCGCCGCCTCATGGCCGTGCGGGTCGGCGATGGCGATCACCAGCGCCCCGGGCTTCACCCCCGCGAGCGCCGCCGCCTCCGGCCGCCGCACGCCGAGCACGATATCCGCCCCGGCCACCGCCGCCGCATTATCCGCAACCACCGTGGCCCCCGCGCCCTCGTAATCGGCATCGCCGATCCCCGACGCCGACCCCGCACCCGACGCGACAAACACATCCGCCCCAAGCGAAACATACCGCTTGACCGTGTCCGAAGACGCGGAAACCCGTGGCTCAGAAGCGGTCGCTTCCCTCAATATCGCTATTCGCATGGCCTCACTCCCAAGATCGCCTTCCTCCCGAGAAGGTCGTTAACCGTTTCATTCATGCGTCGAGAACGACGAGCAGATCCTTGGCGTCGATCGACGCGCCGGGCGACGCCAAAATCTCCTGCACCGTGCCGGCGCGCGGGGCATGGATCGCCGTCTCCATCTTCATCGCCTCAATGGTCAGCAGCACGTCACCGGCCTTCACCGCCTGCCCGCTCAGCACGGCGAGCGAGGAGATGGTGCCGGGCATCGGCGCCGCGACGTGCCATTCATTGCCGGCCTCCGCCTTGCGCCGCCCGGCGACCTTTGGCACTGCGGCCCGGTCGGTCACCAGGATCATGCGCGGCTGGCCGTTGAGCTCGAAGAACACCTCGACCTGCCCGTCGTCGCGGGTCTCGCCCAGCGCGGTGAGCCGCACCATCAGCGTCTTGCCGCGCTCGATCTCGATCGTGGTCTCGTCGCCCGGCTTCATGCCGTAGAAGAACACCGGGGTCGGCAGCGCCGAGACCGGGCCGAACTTCGCCAGCACCGGGGCGAAGTCTGAGAACACCTTCGGGTACATGAGGTAGGAGGCGAGCTCCCGGTCGCTGGCGGTGCGGCCGAGCAGCGCCGACACATCCGCCCGCTCCGCTTCCAGATCGGCGTCTTCCAGCAGCGAGCCATAGCGAACGGTGATCGGCGCCTCGCCCTTCAGCGCCTTCTTCTGCAGCGCCTCCGGCCAGCCCCCGAGCGGCTGACCATATTCGCCGTGCAGCATCGCCACCGCCGAGGCCGGGAAGGCGACGTCGCGCGCGGGGTCGAGCACGTCGGCGGCCGACAGGCCCTGGCTCACCATCATCAAAGCGAGGTCGCCCACCACCTTGGAGGACGGCGTGACCTTGATGATGTCGCCGAACAGGTCATTGGCGTCGCGATAGGCCCGCGCCACCTCGTGCCAGCGGCTTTCTAGCCCCATGGAGCGCGCCTGCTCCTTGAGATTGGTAAACTGTCCGCCGGGCATTTCGTGCAGATAGACTTCCGAGGCCGGCCCCTTGAGGTCGCTCTCAAAGGCGGCGTACTGGGCGCGGACGCCTTCCCAATAGAAGCTGATCCGGCGGATCGCCTCCGGGTCGAGCCCGGTGTCGCGCTCCGAGCCGCGCAGCGCCTCGACGATGGAGCCGAGGCAGGGCTGCGAGGTCATGCCGCTCATCGCGTCCATGGCGAGATCGACGGCGTCGACTCCCGCCTCCACCGCCGCCAGCACCGAGGCGCCGGCGACGCCCGACGTGTCATGGGTGTGGAAGTGGATGGGCAGGCCGATCTCTTCCTTCAGCGCCTTGAACAGCACCTTGGCGGCGGCGGGCTTGACCAGGCCGCCCATGTCCTTGAGCCCGAGGACGTGGATGCCGGTCTTCTCCAGCTCCTTGGCCATCGAGACATAGTATTTCAGGTCGTATTTCGAGCGTGCCGGGTCGAGCAGGTCGCCGGCATAGCAGATGGCGCCCTCGACCAGCTTGCCGGTCTTCAGCGCCTCGTCGATCGAGACGCGCATGTTCTCGATCCAGTTGAGGCAGTCGAAGACGCGGAAGATGTCCATGCCGGCATCCGCGGCCTGGCGGATGAAGAAGCGCACGACATTGTCGGGGTAATTGGCGTAGCCGACGCCGTTGGCGCCGCGCACCAGCGTCTGCGTGAGGATATTGGGCACGCTCTCGCGGATCTTCGCCAGCACCTCCCACGGGTCTTCCGAGAGGAAGCGCATGGAGACGTCGAAGGCGGCGCCGCCCCAGCATTCCAGCGACAGCAGGCCGGGCAGGCCGCGCGCATAGGAATCGGCGACGCGGGCAATGTCGTGGCCGCGCATGCGGGTGGCGAGCAACGACTGGTGGGCGTCGCGCATCGTGGTGTCGGTCACCAGAACCCGCTCCTGCGCCAGCATCCAGTCGGCGAAGCCCTTGGGGCCAAGCTGGTCGAGCAGCTGCCGCGTCCCCGGCGCCGGCTCGTTGAGGAAGGCGGGCGGCTCGGGAATGCGGGCGGTGGCGGAAGGCCGGGCGCGGCCCTTCACTTCCGGATGGCCGTTCACCGTCACGTCGGCGATCCAGGCCAGCAGCTTGGTGGCACGGTCGCGGCGGCCGGTGAAATCGAACAGCTCGGGCGTGGTGTCGATGAACCGCGTTGTGTAGCGGCAGGCGGTGAAATCCGGGTGGGTCAGCACATTTTCGAGAAACGGCAGATTGGTCGCCACACCGCGAATGCGGTATTCGCGCAGCGCCCGGAACATGCGGGCGATCACCTCGTCGGATGAGGGCGCCCAGGCGGTCACCTTCTCAAGCATGGGATCGTAGAACCGCGTCACCACGGCGCCGGAATAGGCGGTGCCGCCATCCACGCGGATGCCGAAGCCCATGGCGCCGCGGTAGGCGGTGATGCGGCCATAGTCCGGAATGAAATTGTTCTCCGGATCCTCGGTGGTGATCCGGCACTGCATGGCATGGCCGTTGAGGCGAATCTCGCCCTGCACGGGGATGCCGGTTTCGGCGACGTTGCCGATATGGCCGCCTTCGAGGATCCTGATCTGCGCCTTGATGAGGTCGAGGCCGGTGACGACCTCGGTCACCGTGTGCTCGACCTGGATGCGCGGGTTCACCTCGATGAAATAATAGGCGCCGGTGTCGGCATCCATGAGGAATTCGACCGTGCCGGCGCCGACATAATCGGTCGCCCGGCCGATGGCGAGCGCCGCGTCGGTCAGGCCCTTGCGGGACGCCTCGTCGACATAAGGCGCCGGCGCGCGCTCGATGACCTTCTGGTTGCGGCGCTGGATGGTACAGTCGCGCTCGAACAGGTGGACGAGGCCGCCATGGGTGTCGCCGAGGATCTGCACCTCGACATGGCGGGCCCGGCGCACCAGCTTTTCGAGATAGACCTCATCCTTGCCGAAAGCGGCCTTGGCTTCGCGCTTCGCCGTCATGACGGCGTCCAGCAGCTTGTCCTCGGATTCGATGGGGCGCATGCCGCGCCCGCCGCCGCCCCAACTCGCCTTGAGCATGACGGGGTAGCCAACCGCGCGGGCCGCCGCCAGCACCGCCTCGGGGTCGTCGGGCAGCGGCTCGGTCGCCGGCATGACAGGCACGCCGACCGAAATGGCGAGGTTGCGCGCCGCCACCTTGTTGCCGAGGTCGCGCATGGTCTGCGGCGTCGGCCCGATGAAGATGATTCCCGATTCCGCACACGCCTCGGCGAATTCGGGACTCTCCGACAGGAAGCCGTAGCCGGGGTGGATGGCGTCGACCTTCGCCTCCTTGGCGACGCGGATCACCTCATCGATAGAGAGATAGGCGTCGATGGGGCCGAGCGGCTTGGGCAGCCACGGGCCGCGACCGACGAGATAGGCCTCGTCCGCCTTGAAGCGATGCAGGGAGAGCTTGTCCTCCTCCGCATAGATGGCGACCGTGGTGATGCCGAGCTCGGTGGCCGCGCGAAAGACGCGGATGGCGATTTCGGAGCGGTTTGCGACAAGGAGCTTCTTGATCGTGCGCGTCATGGCGTGGCGTCACCCGTGGTTGCGGTCTGCGAATGTTGAAAACTCGAAACCTGCATCCTGCTGCGAACCGACGGGGTGCCTCGCCTGCCTGTCGCTGCCGGAACCGGCAAAGCGACGATGCATCAGCCATGCCGGCTCCCTATCAGGAGACCGACGCCCCGGCCGATGCCGCATGCGTGACACGCATAGTGGTATACAGAATTCCGCATGCCAGCAAGATTTTTCAGCCGCCGCCGGTGACGCCGTGGCTTTCAAGGCGGTGGTAACGGGTGCCCCTGCGGCACGTCTATGTGAGGCTCCCGGCCCTTCGCGTCGCGAAAGAGACACGCTGCGGTGCAAGATAACATCCGAGAGACAGAACTAGACTTTTGGTTCATATGAGACACGCCGGTGCCGCGCATCGGCGAGCCCACCGACGGAGGAAATTATGGTTAGCAGGCGTGGACGCGCGACCAAGATCGTGGCGACGCTGGGTCCGGCTTCTTCAAGTCCGGAGATGATCAAGGCGCTGTATGAAGCCGGCGTCGACGTGTTCCGGCTGAACTTTAGCCACGGCACCCAGGAAAACCATGGCCGCGTGCTGGCCTCCGTGCGGGCGCTCGAGAAGGAAGTCCGGCGGCCCATCGGCGTGCTCGCGGACCTTCAGGGCCCCAAGCTGCGCCTCGGCCGCTTCGAGAACGGCTTCATCACCCTGACCGCCGGCTCGACCATCCGCTTCGACACCGACCCGACGCCGGGCAATGAGACACGTGTCTCGATCCCGCATCCGGAAATCCTTGAAGCCCTGAACGAGGGCTCCACCGTGCTGCTCGACGACGGCAAGGTGCGCGTGCGGGTGGTGAAGAAGGGCAATGGCTATATCGACGCGGAAGTCGTGGCCGGCAACAAGCTGTCCAACAACAAGGGCTTCAACGTCCCCGACGTTCTGCTGCCGGTCTCCGCGCTCACCGAGAAGGACCGCGCCGACCTGTTCTTCGCCCTCGACCTCGGCGTCGAGTGGATCGCGCTCTCCTTCGTGCAGCGCCCCGAGGACGTGATCGAGGCCAAGGAACTGATCCAGGGCCGCGCCCAGATCAACCTCAAGCTGGAAAAGCCGCTCGCGGTCGAGCACCTCACCCGCCTCACCGAGCTGTCGGACAGCATCATGGTGGCGCGCGGCGATCTCGGCGTCGAGTTGTCGCTGCCGGAAATCCCGGCGCTGCAGAAGCGCGTCATCCGCGAATCCCGTCGCCTCGGCAAGCCGGTGATCGTGGCGACGCAGATGCTGGAATCGATGATCAGCGCCCCGGTGCCGACCCGCGCTGAAGTCTCCGATGTCGCCACCGCCGTCTATGATGGCGCCGACGCGGTGATGCTTTCGGCCGAAAGCGCGGCCGGCCAGTACCCGGTCGAGGCCGTGGCGATGATGGACCAGATCATCAAGCAGGTGGAACGCGATCCCGGCTACCGCTCGATCATCGAATCCCAGCGTCCTGAGGAAGGCCATTCGGTGGCCGACGCGGTGACGCAGGCCGCCTATCACGCGGCGCTGTCGACCAATGCGGCGGCCATCGTCACCTACACCCTTTCCGGCACCACCACGCTGCATGCCGCGCGCGAGCGTCCGCGCATTCCGATCATCGGCATTGCCAGCCAGCTCTCAACCGCCCGCCGCCTCGTGATGTCCTATGGCGTCCACGTCGTGCACGCGCCGGAGGAGATCCACACCTTCGGCGAGATGGCGGCCAAGGCGACGCAGGTGACGGTGGAGCACGGCTTCGCCACCGAGGGCGACCTCATCGCCATCACCGCCGGCGTTCCCTTCGCCACGCCGGGCACCACCAATGTGCTGCGCCTCGTCACCATCGACAAGGCGATGGCCAGCCGTACGCCGCGCCCGGAAGAGACCGGCGACGCCATGCGCCCGCGCGCTGCGGCGATGAAGGCGGAGGACGCAGTGCTGCGCTCCGCACCCATCGAGCCGGCGACGGACTGAGACGCGGCACCCCGCGCACACGCGAAAGGCCCGCCAATGGCGGGCCTTTTTTGTGCGGACGCGCTCGACGCGACGGGGCTACCCTCCGAAATGCCGCCGGGCGAGCGCAAGCACAGCCTCGTCCGCTGTTTCAATCTCGTAGACCGAACTGTCGAACACGCGCACCATCAGCCATGGCGACGCCGCCGATCCCTCGAAGGCCTGGAACTCTCCCGTAATGACCTGAAGAACATCGTCCGTGCGGGCGCGCAAGGTCTCGCCCGACAGGCGTTGGCCGGTCCCGGCCATCGCCCGCGCCCAGCTGACATCGTGGCCTGGTGTGGCTGTCGCCCAGAATTCCCCCTCCTCGCCATGATCCAGTTCCCATGCGGCAGGGTCGCCACGCGGCTGCAAGAGCTGGAGAATGTCGCGCAGATGAACGTCGCGACCGTCACTCAGAACATATCGGAATGCGAAACGTGCCATGCGGCAGCGTGGCATAGTGGGCGCGAGGTGCAACAGTTGGGTCGGCCGACGGCGTGCAGAATCGCAGCAGCCCGGATGAAGCAATGGCGGCTTCAGAGCCACCAGGCGCCCGTCACGGAAAACGGCATCGGGCCGGTTTGACGCCTCTCCTCGGCCGAAAGGTCCGGCGACATGTAGTCGGAAGGACGGGATATCAGGATCAGCCTCACCGAAGCTGAGCTGTCGGTGGGCCATCGAAACCGGAAGATCCGCTCCTTCGCGCGCGTCCGGGCGGACCCGCCCCCTTGTCCGCCCCACGGGCAGCCGAGTCGAGCGACGGACCGTCCATCGGCAAACACCTCGACGAAAAGCCAGCGCTTCTCGGAAGGCGCCTCGGCGCGGATCTTCAGCACGCAGTTCCGGCGCCCGGCGGGCACGCCCATCTCGATCTCCTGCCGGAGGCCGACCTGCATGCGGGCAAGCTCCACCGGCCGGCGCCGGCTGAGAAGGCGGCGCACCGGCATTCCCGCCCCGATGGGCCGGCTATCGACGACAGGCGCGAAGCCGTCCCGGCGCAGCAGCCAGTTGGCGGCCCGGTCGGTCACCCTGTCGAGCAACGTGCGCGACTCCCAGTCGCGGACATAGCTGCGGTACTTCAGATGTTCGCCGAGCGACACCGGAGAGGCCGCGAGCGCGTGGATGACCTCCGCCGGAACCGCCACGCCCAGTTCCTGTCGCAGATAGCCGAGCCCCGCCATGCAGGCGAGAACCAGCGCATGCTCGCGCGCCGTCTTCACCAGGTCATCCCAGTCGATGGCCTGACGTTCGGCACGCGCCGCCGCGTCGAGCGCCCAGCCGCCGCCGCGCCCCATGGCCCCGTGCGCGAGGGTGATGACCAGCGAATCCGTGGTGCCCGGAACCAGGATCGCGCGGCCCGCCAGCGTGGCTGGAACGGCGCGCTGCCATAAGCGGGCGTCGAGGGCCGGCGAACGGCGGGAATGATGGAAGGGCGTGAGGTGAAAGTCGATCTCGCCGAATCGGCCCTTCCGCAGGTTGCCCCGCCGCAAGGCGGCGTCAGCCGTCTTCAGATAGGCCAGCGATATGCCATCGACATGCTCCCAGCCCTCCGCCTCCAAGACGGCAAGCGCGTCGGTCGATCGATCGGAAGGCACCAATATGTCGAGGTCGCCCATGAGACGGCGCGAGCCGGCAACAAGCGATTCCGCATAGTGGGCGCCGCCCTTGAAGACGATGACGGGAATCCCGGCGCCCTGGAGCACGTCCAGCGCCGGCAGCGCGTCGCGCAGCTTCATCTGCGTCTGCAGCCAGAAAGGCCGGACCAGACGCTCGATCCTGCCGCGCAGCGGCGTCTCAGGGTCGAGGGTGGCGAGGCGCGGCCCCAGCGACGACAGCAGTTTCAGCTCATGCTGCCCGATATCTGCCAGATACGGTCCCTGCGACCAGCGCCGCCAGGCCGGCACTGCGGCGTCCGGCGGCGCGAGGATCGCCCTCAGCAACAGATCGACCGAGACGCCCGGCCAGCTCGGGGCGGGTTTCATCCGACAGTCCTCCTTCGCGGTCGGCCGTTTCCCGACGCTTGGCCAGGCGACATGCGCATCGACCTAGGACGTCGCGACGATGTGGGGCGCGTCCAGCATTCGGGTGCGGCCGGCGAGGAGATCGTCGAAATAGGCGATGGTCGCCCGCAGGCCATCGTCGAGATCCGTCGTCGCCTTCCAGTCCAGGAGCTCGCGCGCGCGGCTCACGTCGGGACAACGGCGCTGGGGATCGTCCTGCGGCAGCGGCGTGGACACGATCTTCGACCGGGCACCCACGAGATCGATGATTCTCTGGGCAAGCGCGCGCACGGTGATTTCCACGGGGTTGCCGAGATTGACCGGCGTGAAAACGGAATCGGGCGCCGCCATCAGACGCAGCAGCCCGTCGATCAGATCGTCGCGATAGCAGAAGGAGCGCGTCTGCGCCCCGGCGCCGGTGACGGTGATGTCGCGCTGCTGCAGCGCCTGGATGATGAAGGTCGAGATCACGCGGCCATCGGCGGGCTGCATGCGCGGTCCGTAGGTATTGAAGATCCGGGCGACGCGGATCCTGACTCCGTACTGGCGGTGATAATCGGCGAACAGGGATTCGGCGCAGCGCTTGCCCTCGTCATAGCAAGCACGCAGGCCGTGAGGGTTGACGTTGCCCCAGTAACTCTCCTGCTGGGGATGGATGAGCGGGTCGCCATAGACCTCCGACGTCGAGGCTTGCAGCACCTTGGCGCCCGATCGCCGGGCACTGTCCAGTACGTTCAACGCACCGAGAACGCATGTCCGCGTGGTCTGTACTGGATCGCGCTGGTAATGGACCGGCGAGGCGGGGCAGGCGAGGTTGAAAATCTCATCGAACTCGCCGTCGAGGGGGGAACAGACGTCCTGCTCGATTAATTTGAATTTCGGATTATCTCGCAGATCGTCAATATTACTTTGACTTCCCGTCGAAAAATTGTCGACGCAGACCACTTCATTTCCAGATTTGACAATCTTTCCGCAGAGTAATGATCCGAGAAACCCTCCCCCGCCGCTGACCAGAACCCGCGCCATCTGCTTACTCCATTGAGCTTTCGCCGGTTCGCAACATACGCACGCCACGAAAAGCTGGCCGTAGCAAATAAGTCACAATCATATCAAATATGAATGCCCTGGGCTCGCCTGCCGCGTCACACATTTACACGAAAAGACAAGAATGTTACCGCTTGAGACCGTACGATCGTAATACGCTACTACAATCACAGCATGCACGCACTCGCCTCGACGAGGCGACATAGGAAATAAGATGAGCGACGTTTTTTCCGGCGTGTATGAAATAAACTCTCCTGATGTTGTGTCGGAATATTTCGAAGATCAGGCCGTCATACTCAATCTCGCAACAGGTCATTATTACAGCCTGGGCGGAATTGCTGGATCTCTTTGGGGGTTGTTGATTGGCGGACACGCGACGGACGCCATCCTGGAGAATTTGGCTGCGCAGCAGCCACAGCTGGTGGAAGGCGCGTCTGCCTTTGTCGCCGAGCTCATATCGTTCGGCCTGATCCGGCAGGCTCGGGCCGGCGCACCCGGAATGTCGATCGACGTGGCGTGGACGTCCGAGGCGCCGAAACTCGAGGTGTTCGAGGATCTTGCGGAACTCATTGCTGCCGATCCGGTCCACGATGTGGACCTGGAGGCCGGCTGGCCCGTGTTGCGTCCTCAATCGTGACGTTCACGCAGGCGCCCAAGGGCGTCGCGTCGGAAAACCTGGCAGGCTATGCGCGCCATCTCCTCGACGCCGCGTTCAAGACCGAAACGACGCGGCTCGAACGCCGGCGCTTCCGGCTGCCACGGCTCGGGCTCGACGTGTGGTTCGCCAGCGCGGCGCTCCGGCGCCTATGTGAGGGCGCGCTTGTCGAAGCCCCTCATTCGCAGGCCGTCGCGGAGGCCGAGATCTACGCGCTGCATGCCATGCAAGGGCAGTGGCCGTCTCCGCTCTATTGGCGGGACACGGCCGACATGTCGCCCCGCCATCTCGACCGCGCCTTGAGCGAAGACGGATTGCGCGGCTCCTATCATGACCTGCCGAGCTGGCAGATCTACGATCCTGCAACCCGCCGGGGCGTGCAGTCCCTCGCCTCGCCCCTCGCCTTTCCTCCCTGGGAATCGACGTCGCCTCTGCGGCTGTTCCTGCACTGGGCCTATGCAGCCGCGGGGCTTCGGCTGACCCATGCGGCCACGCTCGGCCGAAATGGCGCGGGGGTGCTGCTCGCCGGCGCCGGCGGCTCCGGCAAATCAGGCACGACACTGGCCGGCATTCTCCATGGCCTCGACAGCGCCGGGGACGATTACGTCGTGGTCGAGCCGGGCCCGACGGTCATCGCCCATGCCATTTTCCGGAACTTCAAGCAGGATCCGGGCGGGCTCGAACGCGCAGGTCTCGCCCGAATGGGCCGCGAGAGACCGCTCAACTGGCAGGGCAAGATCGAATTCAATCCGGCCGACCTCGGACGGCCCCTCTCGGCGCAGATGGACATCCGCGCCATCCTGCTGCCCCACGTCGCACGCGCCGGCCGGACGACGCTCACGCCCGCCTCGGCGCAGCAGGCGGCGCTGGCGCTGGCGCCGTCGGCCGTGCTGCAGTTCTCCGGCGACTCGCAGCAGGGCTTCCGCTTTTTCGCGGATCTGGCGCGGCGCCTGCCGGCCTTCCATCTGAACCTGTCCGAGGACCCGGTGGAAATCACATCCGTCCTGTCGGCCTTCTTCGACCGGGGCTTCGCACATGCCGGTTAGCGTTATCATGCCCGCCCTCGACGCCGCCCGCTTCATTGAAGCGGCCCTGGGCTCGCTGCTGCGGGAGCGGGACAGCGTTGCCCTCGACATCGTCGTGGTCGACGACGGCTCGACCGACGACACCTGCGACATCGTCCAGGGCATGGCGCGGAGCTTTCCCGAGATACGCCTTGTTCCAAACGCCGGCCGGGGCATTCCCGCCGGGCGCAACACCGGCCTCGCGGCGAGCCGCCCCGACAGCCGGTTCATCACCTTTCTCGACTCGGACGACCTTTCCTATCCCGGGCGGATCGCGCGGCAGAGGGAGTTGCTGGCCACACAGGATTACGATGCTGTGTACGGGCTCCTGCAACTGTTCAGGGTCCTAGACGAAGCGACGCAGGCGCCCGCTGCGGGCTTTCCGACCCGCGTCATGCGCGGGCCCTACCTCCAGTCCTCGATGTACCGTGCCGACGCGATCCGTTCGCTCGGTCCCTTCGACGAAAACTTCCGGCAGGGCGAAGACACCGAATTCGTGCTGAGGGCCATCGACCGCGCCTTGCGGCTGCACCGGGAAGACGCGATCGCGGCCTATTACCGTCGGCATGACAAGAACACCACGCGCAACACGGAGGAAGTGCAGCGTTTTTTCCGGCTGGCGACGATGCGATGGGCCATGCGCCGCCGCGTCAAAGGGAAAGTGGAACTGCCGCCGATCTTCGCCGAACTGTTCGAAGGTCCTGCGAATATCGAACTGGACATGGAAACGTGAGCCTCGATTACTCGGTCGTCATCCCCGCCTACAACGCCGCCGGCACCCTGGGCGAGGCCATTCGTTCCATTCTGGCGCA
The DNA here is from genome assembly GCF_965279025.1 of Ancylobacter sp. Classification (NCBI taxonomy): domain Bacteria; kingdom Pseudomonadati; phylum Pseudomonadota; class Alphaproteobacteria; order Hyphomicrobiales; family Xanthobacteraceae; genus Ancylobacter; species Ancylobacter sp. Next base: position 512,882 of record NZ_OZ257132.1, read on the forward strand.
GACATTGCCGCCAGACGCCATCATCGTGGTGGATGACGGCTCCACCGATGACACCGCCGCGGTCGCCACGGCTTTCGGGTCTCCGGTCACGGTGGTTCGGCAGCATAATCAGGGCCCGGGAGCCGCTACCACGGCGGGCTTTCGCGAGGTCGCCACCCCCTATTTCGCGACGCTCGATGCAGACGATGTCTGGCTGCCGCCAAAGATGGAGGTGCAGGCGGCGCGCCTCGTGGGCAGCCCCGACATCACGGCCGCGTTCAGTCTCGCCCGCCAGTTCAAGGACGGCGAGACGCCGGATCCGCATGTCGGCCCGGAATATCGCCTGTGGACGCGCACCACCATGGTGCTGAAGACCGAGTCGGCCCGCCAGGTCGGTGACTTCCACGATTTTCCCGGCCGCCTCGGCGAACTTGTCGACTGGCTCGGCCGCAGCCGGGATCTGGGCCATCGCCATGTGATGGTCGAAGAGGTTCTCGCGATGCGCCGCGTGAGAGCCGGCAGCCTTAGCCATTCGATCGACGCGACGAGGGCGCGCGGATATCTCGTCGCCGTGCATCAGGCGATGAAACGGCGGCAGGCACGCCAGGCGGGCCCGGACGACGAAGGGTCGCCGGTGTGAAGCGGGCCGGCCTGCGCCTTCTCGCGGAGAGGAGCAGCCCCCCGCCGGGTGTCGACGCCCTGCTGCGCGCTGCGCTGGCCGACGCGCCAACAGCCGCCGAAGCCTGGGCCGCCTTTGAGCGCGCCGCCGATCTCGACCAATTGCCCGGCGTGGAAATGTGCCTCATAGGCCTAGTGTCCAAGCGCCTGCCGGCAATCGCGCCGAAGAGCGTTCATCGCGGCCGGGTCGGCGGCATCGAACGCGCCAACTGGTCGCGCGCGCAGCTTGTCATAGGTGAGGCCGCCTCGGCCTTGCATACGCTGGCGACGCAGGACCTGCCGGCTCTGCTCCTCGGCGAGGCCGCCCGGAGCGCGGCCGGCAACGCGCTGGGTCGCGGCCGCCCGTTCGGTGTCGTTGAACTCTGTGTGCGGCAGGGGGACATGATGCGCGTCCATGATCGACTGACCGCCGAGGGCTGGCAGGCCGCACCACCGGGCGCTGTCGGCCGGAAACGTGACCAGCCAGCGTATTCCTGCCGTTTCACGCGCGGGGTTTTCGGCTCCCTTGAGGTGCGGCGCTCCCCCTACCCGCCGGGCCGTTCCGAAGCGGCCGGCGCTGACGACCTCTGGCAGCGGGCCGGGGCCGGAACCTTCGGCGGGGCGCCCGCCCTGCTTCCCGCGGCGACCGACGCTCTCATGGTCTCGATCGCCGACGGCGTACGCCGCTCCTGCTTCAATGGCCTCTGGCTGGCGGACGTCGCCATGTCCACCGCGGCGGAGATTGACTGGCCCTTGGTTGAAGAAGCGAGCCGCCGCCAGGGTCTGGACGCGGCGTCCTTCTTCTCGCTTCGCTATGCGCGCGAACGCCTGATGCGTCCTATTCCACCGGAAGCGCTGGACCGCCTGGAACGGACGGCAGCCGCCGACGCCCTGCACAGCTTCGCCCTGCTCGCGGAGTGCCGTTCGGGCGCCGGCACGACCCGCGCCTCGCAGGGTCTGTCGCGCGTTCTCCGGCGGATACGCCGCCTATCAAGGCAATAGATTACCTATCGTCACTTATCCACGCGCGTCGAGCCCTGCCCGCTTGCCAAGCGATCGCCGCGCCGCCCATTGTGGGTCAATAACACTACCCGCATCTGCGACGAAGGAAATGCGCGTGTTCGATCCGGTTGCCCTCACGGGACGCGTGGGGCGGGGACTTGCCCGACGGCTCAGGCGCCTGCTGCCCTCGCCCAATGCCTCGCCCTTCGAGGGTGAGCGGCTTCCGGAATTACGGGGCAAGCCGATCCCGTTTGGGCCGGTGCGTCTGCTTTCGGCAAACCCACCCATCTTCCTGTCGGGAATGCCCTATGACGAATTCCTCGGCATCGCGCCCAGCTTTGCCGCCCGGTATGGCGACGCCAAAGCCGGCTTCATCGTCTATCCCACGTGGTCGGTGGAGTCCGTCGAGAAGGCCAAATACATCGCCTACAGCGTCGCCCGGCATGTCCGCCAGTACAGCAATCACCGATTCACTTACATCTGCAATACCCAAGGTGAAGCTGACCTCCTGAACCGCTTCGGGCAGAAGGCACTGTTCCTGAACCACAAATTCACAGTATCGGAAGATATTTTCCGTCCGCTGGAGGGGGCGAATGCTGAGTTCGACGCGATCTATAATGCGCGCTTTGTTGCCGGCAAGCGGCATGAGCTGGCGGCGGAGATCGATCGGGTCGCCTATGTAACCTATGCCGAGCCGCAGGAAAGCCGGCAGATCGAATTCCGTACGCTCTGGAATGACACGCTGGAACGCAATCCACGTCATGCTCTTCTGAACAAACTGGAACGTGGCCTGCCGGTGGCTCTGACGCACGCGGAGGTCAATGAGGCTCAGAACCGGGCATCCGTCGGATTGATATTGTCGCAAATTGAAGGAGCGAGCTACGCGACCGTGGAGTACATGCTTGCGGGGCTGCCCGTCGTCAGCACCCGGAGCATTGGCGGCCGCGACGTCTTTTTCGACGATGCGTATTGCGCCGTCGTCGATGCCGATCCCCGTGCCGTTCGCGACGCCGTCGCCGCCTTGAAGGCGCGCAACATTCCACGGGAATTCATCCGTGCCCAGACCCTGAAGCGGATCGAGCCGGACCGACGGCGTTTTCTCAACCTGGTGGACACGCTGCTGGAGGACCTGGACGAGAGCCCGCGCTTCCAGGGCGTCGCCTGGCCTTTCTCGTCCCAGAGCGGCGTGCCATGGGACGGTTTCAAGCATCATCTCGCCGCCTTCGAACGCGCGCGCAGCGACGGGGGCAATGAGGGGTTATGAGTTCCAGCGATCTCCTGCCGCGCCAGGATCACGCCACAACGAATTCGGATGATCTTGCCGTTGGCGGGACGCCGGTCGCCGGCCTTCGCGCGCCGCTGCTCAGCTTCGTGGTGGTCAACTGGAATTATGGCCGTTTCGTCGGGCAGATGCTCGAGTCCATACAGGAGCAGGACTATCCGCACTTCGAGTGCGTGGTCGTCGACAACGGCTCCAGCGACAATAGTCTTGAGGTCATTGAACGCTATGTCGGCTCGGACAGCCGGTTCCGCCTGATCCGCCTTGCGCAGAATATCGGCCAGCTCGGCGGCGCCTTCACCGGCCTGCGCGCGGTATCCGGCGAATTCGTCGCGCTGATCGACGCCGACGACGTGCTGTTTCCGAACTTTGCCTCGACACATATTCAGGTTCACCTGTCGCTTGTCGATACCGCCGCCCTGACGTCCAGCAACGTCATTGAGGTGAACGCGGAGAACCGGGTGCTTTCCTCGACCTGCTGGCGGCAGATCAAGCGGGCGCGCGATGCCGAGAACGCCATGCGCGAGGACGGGTTGGTGGCGCGCCTTCCGCAGATTTCGGCGGCGTTCTATCGCTCGGCCCTTGCCCCACGCGTTTCCCGCGCCCCGCGCGAGGCAACGGGCTGGCTTTGGTCGCCTGGCACCAGCAACGTGATGCGCCGCTCCATCGCGGAACTGTTCGTCAATGATGAAACACAGCCGCCGATGATCCCTTCCGACAGCTATTTCCTCAAACTCTGTCACGCCTTTGGCGGCACCGCCTTCATCGACATGCCCCTGTCCAGTCGAAGGGTGCATGGCGCCAACTATTTTGCATCGAGGGAAGAGATTTCGGGGGTGCGGACCACCTCGCAGGCTTTTGCCGACGGCATCAGGGGCATCGACGTCGACCTGGAGAATATGCGCAGCGTGGTGACGAACGCTGTTAAAAATTATTGGGTACTTGGTTCCTACTTCTGGACCTTGCTCGATAATCTGACGAGCCGTGAGTCATATGCGCGGAGCCGCTATTACAACGCGCCAAGCGTCGTGACGCTTTTTCGCGATTATTCAAAGACCCTGCTTCGGGCCAGCGGGAAAAACGCGTTTCTCTGGGCGGTGACCTCGCGGTTCAACGTCATGAACAGCCGCAAGATTGTCCGGGCGGCATTCGATGGCCACCTGCCTGTCGCCTATTATGTCTGGATGGCCATGCCCATCGGTTTCCCGCCCCAGGGATGGTGGCGGAAAATCGCCGATTCGCTGCGCTGAAGCTGCGCCGGGCGCGTCGGACGAGTCAGCGGCGATCCGCCGGTGGCGGAACGAGCGCAAGATAGGCCATGGCGGACGCCTCGGCAGAAAACGCCTGGGCTCTTTGGCGGAGCACCGCCACGGGAACGGGCGCGTCCAGCTGCTGTTCGATTGCCGTCGCCATGGCTTCGGCGTCGCCCACCGCAACCAGCCCGCCATACCGCCCGCCGTCGAGAATTTCAGGCGGCCCCGTGGGGCAGTCGGTGCTGACCACCGGGGTCCCGCAGGCCATTGCCTCGACGAGTACATTGCCGAAGCCTTCGCGCTCGGAGGAGAGCACCAGCACCGACGCCCGCGCCATCCAGGCGAAGGGGTTGTCGTGAAAGCCGACCAACTCGGCGCTGCCGGTCAAGCCCAGTTCGGCGATGCGCGCCTGAAGGTTCGCTTGCTCGCTGCCCGCGCCGAGGATGAGCAGCCGCACGGGCCGCCGCCGGCGTAGAAGGGCGACGGCGTCCAGCAGCGTGCGATGACCCTTGACGGTCTCCAGCCGGCCGACGGCCATGACGACAGGCGTTTCGCGGCTGGCCAGCCAGGGATGGGGAATCGGCGCGCGGGCTCGCGCCTCGATCGAGGCATGCCAGACCGGATTGTGGATCGCCCGGATCGTCTTCTCCGGGACGCCCATGATCGACTCGAGCTTGGCCGCCAGGCCCGGGCCGACGGCGACCAGCGAATCCGCCAGGCGGCCATTTCGCTTGCTCATCCAGCTCAGCAGCCGCGTGCGCGAAATATCCCGGCCGACCGCAGAGGCGGCAAGTTCATGATAGGTGAAGACGACCCAGGGGCGGGGCCGCACGGTTCGCGCACCCCACGCCGAAAAGGCATTCGGCAGGTTGCCGGCGGAAATCACCACATCGGGCCGCTCCCGTCGCAGATAGGCGACAAAGCGCAGGAAGCCCGTCCTCATCCGGACGGCACCGAGATCGACCACCCGGACACGGGCGTCGATCTCGTCTGCATAGGCCTTGCTGCCGAGGCTCATCAGCAAAAGGTCGACCCGATGCCCGAGGCTCGCAAACTCCGTGGCGAGGCGCACCAACACCCGCTCCGTGCCGCCGCCGGCAAGCGTTGTGTAATAAAGGGTGATGTGCATCCGTAATGTACTCGCACGCAGGGCGACGGCGTCATCTGAATTCGGCTACCCGCATTGATGACTATGGCCGGGCCGTTTTCACGCAGAACTCCCTGCGGGATCCGGCCCATCCCATCGCCCGGGAACAATAGCCGCGATCATGGACGTCACGACAGACGCTGAGGGGATCTTCGTGCGTGAGCGGGCGGTGACGTCGTGACGGCTCGGATTTTTGTCGACTCGCGTGACGTGCACACCAGGAACTCACGGTGAAGATGAATTAGTCTAAACATCGAACTATCGGCGGATCAATCGAAATGTCGTGCCCGCTCCGATACATAAGCCATATCGCCAACGGGTCTGCCACCCAGACCGCGCGCTCCCTGCCCCATGAACCCGCGAGACGATGATGATGCTTTCCGGTGGCTGCAACTGCGGACAGGTCCGCTACGAAATCCGAGGCGAGCCGGTGCGCGTCGGCATCTGCCACTGCGCTACCTGCCGGAAGCAGTCCGGCTCGGCGTTTTCCTTCTTCGGCATCTGGCCCCGGGGCAGCGTGACTCTCGCGGGGGAATTGGGATGCTGGCAGGCGCGAGCGGGCGGCGAGCGCTTCTGCCCGGCCTGCGGTTCGCAACTCTTCTGCTGGGAGGAGGGCTCCGACGAGATCGAGATCAAGCTCGGCACGTTGGACAGACTGCCCAGCGCGCTGGTTCCGACCTATGAACTCTGGACCATCCGGCGGGAGCCATGGCTGGCGCACCAGAAAGGCGCCGGCCAGCACGCCCGCGACCGCGAGGACGCCGGCGACTGACGCGGGGCCGGCTCAGGGCAGCATCACCACCGTCGTGCCGACGCCGACCCGCTCATACAGGTCGACAATGTCGTCGTTGAGCATGCGCACGCAGCCATAAGAGGCGAAGGTGCCGATCGACTTCGGCTTGTTGGTGCCGTGGATCGCGTATTGCCCGCCGCCCGTCAGCGTCATCGCGCGGGCGCCCATCGGGTTTTCGGGCGACCCGCCGGCGATGACATCCGGCAGCTTGGGATTGTCGCGGCGGATTTCCTCCGGCGGCGACCAGGCCGGCTGGATGTATTTGCGCTCGATCCGTGTCTGCCCCTGCCATTGCTTGCCGCGCCGGCCGACCGCGACCGGGTAGCGAATGGCGCGCCCCTCGCCGACCACGAGATAGAGCCTGCGCTCGCTGGTGCTGACCACGATGGTTCCCGGCCGGTAGCCCGGCTTCTCGAAGGCCACCGTATCCCGCGCGACGCCAGCGGAGGCCGGAATCACCGCCAACGCAGCCAACATCACGCGCAAGAGAATGCCACGCCGCATCGTCCGGTCCCGCCTCCAAATGGTGCCGCCCTGATACCAGAGACGGCCGCCGAACACGCGGCTCGACGTTGCTCAATCGCTTGATTGGTAAGCGTTAGCGTCCTTTCTGCAACAGTCGGGTGGAAATCCGTGCGCGTAATCTCGCTGCCGCCTCGCCGTCAATTGACGGCCACAAAAGAAGCGATACTCGTTAACCAATAGGACCTGTGCCGGACAGCTTTCCTCATTCTGTTTTCTTTCTAACCTAAGGTAATCAGCCATGATCAAGTCCATCCTCGTCGTTTCCGCGTCCATCTTCATGCTCGGCGCTGCCGTCGCTGCGGACATGCCCCAGGCCCAGCCCGTCAAGGCCCAGGCCGCTCCGGTCGGCAAGGCTCCGGTCGGCAAGGCTCCCGCGCCGATCGTCACCAAGGGCTGAGCACGGCGGAATGCACCCCGTTTGTGGCGTGCTTGACATGACCGCGGCCGGCCCTGCCGCCGCGCGATGTGATCGAGAGAGAAACGACGGGGTTCCGTTATGACCATCCATGTCGCCATGACAAAGCGCCGCCGCCTCGCGGTGGCGCTTTGTGCCTTCCTCGCGCCCGGCCTTCTCGCCGGGCCGAGCTTCGCGTCGATCGAGTCCGTCGATGGCGGACAACCGGCGACAGCGGCCCCCGCCGCCAAGCCGGCCTCGACCCGCGCTGCGTCGACCAAGTCTTCCGCGTCGACCAATCCTTCTACGTCGACTGCCGCTTCCCAAATCGCCACGACCGACGTCAAGGTCGGCACCTCGGAAGCCGCCTCCGCGCCGGCCCCTGCGCCCTTCTATGTCGATTTCCGTGCCCGCACCGCCGCTACCTATGGCCACGCGTTCATGTGGTACGGCAAGTCAACTGAGCGTGCCGTCGACGTCGCAGGCCTCCACCCGGCCACCGACAGCCCGGTTCCCTATGTGCTCGGCCATTTCATGTTCGTGCAGTCGGAAACCGGCGCCAGCTATGGCGATCTCGACGAGCAGTACCTGACCGCCAATTACCGCGTCTATCTCACCGCCGAGGACGCCCCCAAGGTGTTCGCCTATATCCAGAAGCTGCAGAAGACGACGCCGTTCTGGAACGCGACCACCACCAACTGCACCTGGTTCATCGGCCAGGTCGCCACCTTCATGGGCCTTGACACGCCGTCGCATCTCCTTCTGCCGGAAGAATATGTGAACGAGCTCAAGAAGATGAATGACGGGCGCAACATGGCGAGCCTCGCACCGGGCCGCTGATCGCGCCGCACGTGGCGTGGCCGATTTGTGGTAATATCTGCCACCCCTCCGCGCGCCACCGAGAGCGTCTTGCCGTCCCCATCGCCTCACACCCCGTACGCTGCAGGACGGGTCATTTGCCTCGACGGGCTGCGCGGCGTCGCCGCCTGTTCGGTCGTGGCGTTCCATTTCTTCTATGCCTTCACGCCCACCCTGTTCGCCGACAAGGCGCGGACCGGCTTCACGGCGTTCGATACCCCGATCGCCGTGCTGTGGAACGGCCATTTTGCCGTTGCGGTGTTCTTCGTGCTGTCCGGCTTCGTCCTCGCCGCCTCGGCGCCGAAGACGCTGCGCGAGGCGCCGCTGATGATCGCCCTGCGCTATCTAAGGCTCGCTGTGCCTGCCCTCGCCTCGTCCGTGCTCGCCTGGGCGTGGCTGGTCAGCTTTCCCGATGCCGCGCGCCAGGTGCAGGCGCTCACCGGCAGCCCGTGGTTCCGCTGGACCTACCAGCCGCCGATCCCTCCGCTCAGCCAGGCGATCTGGGAAGGCGGCGTGGGCGTGTTTCTCGACGGCACGACCCGCTTCAACAATCCACTGTGGACGATGCAGGCGGAATTCATCGGTTCGCTGATGATCTACGGTTCCTACGCGCTGCTGCGCGGCCGGGCGCGGCCGGCCGCGATGGCGCTGGGGTGCGCCGTTTTCTTCGGCACCGGCCTGTTCTATCTCGCGGCGTTCTGCGGCGGCGCTCTGGTCTATGAGTTTCGGCATCTGCTGCGCGATCATGCCCTCGCCGGCGGCGTGCTCGGCGCCCTCGGCCTCGTGCTCGGCGCCACCTATCCCGGCCACGCCGGCGGCGAGGGCATCATCGCGGACGTACTGTCCCGGCTTGGCGCGGAGGGTTTCCAGCAAACCGGAGCGGTCCTCGTCGTGGTCGCCGTGCTGATCACGCCGCCGGTCCGGCGGATGTTCGAGGCGGCGCCCCTGCAGCGGCTCGGCGAGTTGTCCTTCCCGATCTATCTCGTGCATGTGCCGCTGATCGTCGCGCCGGCCTGCTACATCTACGCCGCCTTCGGCCCGCTCGCGCCGTTGCCGCTGGCAGGGCTTTTCGTCCTCACCTCCATTGCCGCACTGGGCCTAGCAAGCGTGTTTCTGGTCGCCGTCGAGCGTCCGGTTCTACGTGCCCTGAAGGCGATCCGCACGCGCGCCCGCAGCCGCCTGGCCGCACCTTGATCCCCGGCGACGCCGGAAACCGTGAAGCGCGCTGCGGGTTATTTCTTATTCCCATCAGCTAAATTTTCGTGCTCATAAGACGCTTCGGTGCCGGCACGGCCAACCTACCCTCGGGCCGGCCAGACCACTCGAAAATCGGGAGCAGCCGCGTTGCGGGTCACGAAAGCCAAGGTTGCCGAACACCGCCGGTCGATACTCGATTCGGCGTCGCGCCTGTTCCGTGAACGCGGCTTCAAGGATGTCGGCGTCGCCGAGATCATGCAGGCCAGCGGCCTCACCCATGGCGCCTTTTACGGCCATTTCCGCTCCAAGGCGGACCTCGCGGACGAAGCCTGCAAGGAAGCCTGCAAGGAAGGCGCCCAAAAATGGCTCTGCTCCGCCGACCTCAAGGCGGTGCTCGATCGCTATCTCGCCCCCGCGCACCGTGACAATCCGGCCGGCGGCTGCGCCCTTTCCGCACTGGGCGCGGAGGTCTCGCGCCAGTCGCCCGAGCTGCAGAAGAGCTATGCCGAGGGGCTGAACGGCTTCGTCGACATTCTTGCGCGGCACATGAAGGAAGACGACCCCGAAGCCCGGCGCCGGGCGGCGATGGCGGTGCTCTCCAGCATGATCGGGGCGCTGACCCTGGCGCGCGGCGTGGCCGAGGGCGACCCCGCACTTTCCGACGAGATCCTCGACACCGTGCGTCGCGACCTTCAGGATCGTTTCGGCGCGTAAAGGGGGCAAACGCCGTATTGCGTTTCCCGGCCCGGAATGGTCGCATGCGCCGGAGGACTTTCCGGCGCGGAGTGCAGGCGGCGAATGGCGAGGGGCTCCCCAACCACCGAACCGACAACGGCGTGCTGGCGGGTGGGCATCCTGTTTTCCGCCACCGGCGTCACGGCGGCGGTGGAAACCTCCCAGCTCGGCGGTACGCTGCTCGCCATCGATGAGATCAACGCCGCCGGCGGCGTGCTGGGGCGGCGGGTGGAAGCGGTGATAACCGATCCCGCCTCCGACCCGCGCGCCTATCGACGCCTTGCCGAGCAGCTACTTGTCGAGGAGGGGGTGCGCCTGCTCTTTGGCGGCTACATGTCCTCGACGCGCAAAGCGATGCTGCCGGTCGTCGAGGCCCATGGCGGGCTGCTGTTCTACCCCACGCTTTACGAAGGCTTCGAATATTCGCGCCATTGCGTCTACACCGGCGCGGCGCCGAACCAGAATTCGATCCAGCTCGCCACGTATCTGCTGCGCCATTACGGCAACCGCTTCTTCCTCATCGGCTCGGACTACGTCTACCCCTACGAGTCGAACCGCATCATGAGCGATTTTGTTGTCCAGTCGCGCGGCCGCGTCGTGGGCGAGGTGTATGTGCCGCTCGGCGCGCCGGACAGCGCTTTTGGCGAGGTGATGGAACGGGTGCGCGAGGCCGAGCCCGACGTCATCTTCTCGACCGTCGTCGGTGCCGACACCGCCCGCCTCTATGCCGCGCATCATGCCGCCGGCTTCGATTCCCGCCGCCTGCCGATCGCCAGCCTCACCACCAGCGAGGCGGAGGTCTCGCTCATGGCGCGCGGCATCGCCGCCGGCCACATCACCGCCGCCCCTTTCTTCGAGACGCTTGGCACGCCGGCCGCCCGGCGCTTCGTCGCCGCCTTCAAGCGGCGGAACGGCATGCATATGCCGGTGACGGCAGCTGCCGAGGCGGCCTATTTCCAGATGCATCTCGCGGCCGCTGCGCTGGCCCGCGCGGGCACCGACGCGCCCGGGGACCTGCTCGCGCAGCTCGGCGGCTGCACCTTCGAGGCACCGCAGGGACGGGTGCGGATGGAAGCGAGCAATCATCACACATGGTTGCGCCCGCGCATCGCCAGGCTCGACGCTGATGGCCGTTTCAAGGTGGTGTGGGATGCCGGCGCCTCGGTAAAGCCGGACCCTTATTGCGTGGTCCAGAACCTCGACGACTGGCCGGCCGATGGCCGCCAGTTCGCGCTGTCGTGACGGGAGGCGGCAAGATGGCGATGCAGGTGCTCAAGGATTTGCGTGGTCTGCGGGTTCATGTGATCCACCCCCCCGACGAGGAGCGACCCAGCCTCGTCGAGCATCTGCGCCGCATCGGCTGCGCGGTGGAAACCGTCTGGCCGGTGCCGGCCGACTGGCCTGATGGCGCCGATGTGGTGCTGCTGGCCATCGAGCCGGGCGCGCGCGCCGACATTGTCGGCCTGCTGAAGGCCGACCCGGGCAGGCGCCCGACCCTCATCGCCGTCGTCGGCTATGAGAACCCCGCGACGCTGCAGCTCGTGCTCGAATCGGGCGCCGTAGCGGTGGTGGAGCGGCCGATCCGCCCGTTCGGCCTGCTCACCAACCTCACCATCGCCCGCACGCTCTGGCTAGAGCGGGAGGAGGCGCGAAAGCGCGTCGCCCGGCTTGAGAGCAAGCTCGCCGGGCTGCAGACGATCCAGCGTGCCAAGTCGATCCTGATGGAAAATCTCGGCCTTACCGAGGAAGACGCCTATCAGAGCCTGCGCCGGCAGGCGATGGCCAAGCGCGTGCCGATGGAGGACATGGCGGCCTCCCTTATCCACGCCAGCGAACTGCTGCAGATTTCGCCCCGTAGCCGCGATGCGCGCAACGGGCCGCCATCGTCCACCAGCCCTTGAACTCGCGCGGGGATGATGATTAGATAATGCGCATGGACGATTTCCGGGCAACGCGCCCCGGAACGAGTCTCCCGCTCGGTCACCAATGCTGTTGGCCGCGCATGGCAATGTGGCCCGGACGGCTCGCGAGAGCCTGTCGGGCTTTTTTTGTGCCTGAAGGCCTCGCGGAACAACGCGGTTTCGCCCGTCACAGCATGCCAGCGGCCGATGCCTCGCCGTGGCACCCCTTTCCAGCGCCGACACCGCAATCACCCGACCGCTTGCGAGCCGCGTCCGCGCGCCCTTTTCGAGGAGAACTCCCATGTTGCACGGCGACATTTCCAGCAGCAAAGACACCGTCGGCGTGGCGGTGGTGAACTACAAGATGCCCCGCCTGCACACCAAGGCCGAGGTGCTTGAGAACGCGAAGAAGATCGCCGACATGGTGGTCGGCATGAAGACCGGCCTGCCGGGCATGGACCTCGTCATCTTCCCGGAATATTCGACCCACGGAATCATGTATGATTCCAAGGAGATGTACGAGACGGCCTCGACCATCCCCGGCGACGAGACCGAGATTTTCGCCGATGCCTGCCGCAAGGCCAAGGTGTGGGGCGTGTTCTCGCTCACCGGCGAGCGCCATGAGGAACACCCCCACAAGGCGCCCTACAACACGCTCATCCTGATGAACGACAAGGGTGAGATCGTGCAGAAATACCGCAAGATCATGCCCTGGGTGCCGATTGAGGGGTGGTATCCCGGCAATTGCACCTATGTCTCGGACGGCCCAAAGGGGCTGAAGATCTCTCTCATCATCTGCGATGACGGCAACTACCCGGAGATCTGGCGCGACTGCGCGATGAAGGGCGCCGAACTGATCGTGCGCTGCCAAGGCTACATGTACCCGGCCAAGGAGCAGCAGGTGATCATGTCCAAGGCCATGGCCTTCGCCAACAATGTCTATGTCGCCGTCGCCAACGCCTCGGGCTTCGACGGGGTGTATTCCTATTTCGGACACTCGGCCATTGTCGGCTTTGACGGGCGCACGCTGGGCGAATGCGGCGAGGAGGATTACGGCATCCAGTACGCTGCGCTCTCCGTCTCGCTGATCCGCGACGCGCGCAAGAACATGCAGTCGCAGAACCACCTCTTCAAGCTGGTGCATCGCGGCTATACTGGGATGATCAATTCCGGCGAGGGCGACAAGGGCGCAGCCGCCTGCCCCTACGACTTCTACAAGAAATGGATCGCCGATCCCGAGGGCACCCGCGAAATGGTGGAATCCTTCACCCGCTCGACGGTGGGCACCGAGGAATGCCCCATCGAGGGCATCCCCAACCCCGACACCACGCATCGGTGAGAGACGCCCCCACTTTTAAACGACGTCATGGCCGGGCTGGTCCCGGCCATGACGGTCCGGGGCCACGAGAACCATCCTTCGAGGCTCGCTGCGCTCGCACCTCAGGATGACGTCGTTCTGTGGATCAATGGACTCGTCATGCTGAGGTGCCGGCGCCCGGCGCCGGCCTCGAAGCACCCACGCGCGGGCCACCGCCTCGCCTGCGCGGCACTCCTCACCGCCGCGCCAGGCGAAAGTACAGTTCCGAAAGTCGCAGCGGCAGGTCCTCAACGCGCCGCACCGGCATCGAATTGGCCTTGCCGAAGATCGACGGCCCGGACCCGACGCCGGCGGGGTCGAGCGTGACGCCGAAAGTGTCGATGCCCTGCAGTCTCAGCTGCATCACGGCCCGGCGCGCGTCCTGCACGAGGTCGTCGCCGGCCACGTCGATGTCGGACGGCTCGCCATCGGTGAGCACGAGGATGAGCTTGCGAAAGCTGCGCACGCGGGCGATCTGTGCGCCGCCATGGCGCAGCGCCGTCCCCAGCCGGGTCGACAGGCCCGAGGAGAGGCCGGCGAGCCGTGCCATCGCCTCCCCGTCGTAAGGAGCGTCAAAACCCTTCACCTCACTCACCCGCACGTCGTCACGCCCGGCCGAGGCAAAGGCCAAGAGCGCGAAATCGTCGCCGAGCGTTTCCAGCGCCTCGGCCAGCATCGCCACGGCCAGCTTTTCGACGTCCAGCACGCTGGCCCCATCGACCAGCCGCGCGCGCGTCGACTGCGACATGTCGACCAGCACCAGCACGGCGAGGTCGCGCTGCAGCAGCGCCGTCGAACGGAACACCCGCAGGTCCGGCATCTCGCCGGCACGGCGGGCAATCACCGCTTCGATGGCTGCGTCTATGTCGAGATCGTGCCCCTCCGTCTGCCGCTTAAGCCGGGACGAGCGGCCGACCTTCGCCGCCTTCACCAGCCGGGCGATGCGCGCACGCGCCGGCGCCGCCTGTTCCAGCGCCCGCTGCAGCGGGCGTACCTCGCCCACAACCGGCAGCACCGCCCGCACGCTGGTCCAGTCCGGCCGCTCGATGCCGGCACCGGCATCCCATTCGGGATAGGTCGCAATCACCGCTCCCCTCTCGCCCGCAGACCGTGGGCGCGCGCGGCCGGTCGGCTCGGGTGCGGGCGCCTCGTCCGGCGCGCCGTCGTCGCCCTCGCGCCGCTCGATGCGGGCGGCATCGACCATCATCTCGATCTCGGCCATCACATCCGGGTCGATATCGCCGAAATCCCACAGGCCGAGCCCGTCGTCGCGATAGGCCGGCTCCACCACATGGCCACGCCCGTCGAAACGCAGGCGGCGCTGGCCGACATCATTGGCGAGGCGGGTGCCGATATCGAGGCTGATGGCGGGATCGTCGAGGCGCCCGCGCGCTGCGGCGAACAGGTCCTGCGCCTTGCCGACCAGCGCGTCGGGGTCGCGATAGAAGGGGTCGAACAGCCCGCGCGCCAGCCGGGCGAGAAGCGCGGCGAGGGTCGGCCCGTCCTCGGGCGTCGCCACATGAAACGGCGCCCATATCCGGCGCAGGCCGGGATAGCGCGCCATCGCCAGCGTCTCGATGCGCGCATCCTCGATGAGGCCGGCCAGCGCGATCTGCACCGGCTTGAACTTGCGGATGGGGAAGCGCGGATTGCCGAAGTGGAGATGCGCGCCCGCATGCAGCCCTGCGGCGAGATAGAGCTGGCGCGCGGCGTCGCCCTCGATGCCGGGAAACACATCCGGCAGGCGGATCACCGGCCCGGCAATATTGGCCCGGCGCAACACCCCCGGCACCGCCGGCGGCAGCGACTGCAGAGCGGGCGACGTCCCCCACACCGCCGCCAGCACGCGCTTTAGCTCGACCTCCAGCTCGGCAAAGCCCGGCCCGCCGCCGATGCGCGCCAGCAGCCCCAGCGCCAGAGGGTCTTCCAGTGAAAAGAAGGCGTGCTGCCGGGCCCTGTCGCGGCCTGCGGCCTTCAGCCCCGCCGCGATTAGGCCCTCAAATGCGGCCACATGGCCCGGCAGTATCAGGCGGCGCGCCTGCCCGGCCACCAGCGCCACGCAGTCCGGCGCGCCCTGCGCCAGCGTCAGCAGAGCGCGCCAGAAAGTCACGCGCTCCTCCGGCGAGGCGAGGCGCGGGGCGACTTCGGTGAAACCGTCCAGCGCGGCGAGGGTGGCGCGCCCGCCCGCCTCGCGGCAGAGCGCGGCGGCGGCGAGGCCGGTCTCGCCGAGCGCCGCCGGGGAAAGCCGGCCGGAGAGTTCAAGGCTGGCGCGCCAGAAGCCGAGCAGCGCCCCCGCCCCGGCATTCACCTCGACCAGCGCGAGAACCGCCTGCGCCCACGGCTCCAAGGCCGTCGCGCCGTGGCGCGCGGCCAGTTGGCGTCGTGTGTCGGCGAAGGTCGCGGCAAGGCTCTCGCGCCCGGCCATGAGCCGGGCAAGGCGGGCGAGCGCGGGAGCCTCGCTGTCGAAAACCTCGCTCATGTCAGGCAGGCGGAAATCGCTACGCCGAGTGCGCGGCGGACATCGGCATCGTCGGTGATCGGCTGCACGATGGCGGCCTCCACCGCCGCTTCCAGCGACACGCCGCTCATCGCAAGCCGCCCGGCATGGATGAGCATGCGGGTGGAGGCGCCCTCGTCCAGCCCCTGCCCGCGCAGGTTTCGCGAACAGGCGGCAATAGTGACGAGGATGCGGGCCAAAGCGAGATCGGCGCCGGCCTCGCGCATGACGATCTCGGCCTCCAGCGCCGGGGCGGGATAGTCGAAGGCGATGGCGATGAAGCGCTGCTTGGTGGATTCCTTCAGGTCCTTCACCGCGCTCTGGTAGCCGGGGTTGTAGGAGATGACGATCTGGAAATCGGCATGGGCTGCCACCAGTTCGTTGCGCTTTTCCAAGGGCAGCATGCGCCGGGCGTCGGTGAGCGGGTGGATGACGACCGTGGTGTCCTGCCGGGCCTCGACGATCTCGTCGAGATAGCAGAGCGCGCCATGGCGCACCGCCTGCGTCAATGGCCCGTCATGCCAGACCGTGCCTTCCGGCGTGAGCAGGAAACGCCCGGCGAGGTCGGCGGCGGTCATGTCCTCATGCGCAGCGACGGTGATGAGCGGGCGCCCCAGCCGCCAGGCCATGTATTCGACAAAGCGGGTCTTGCCGCAGCCGGTCGGGCCTTTCAGCATCACCGGCAGGCGGTGGCGCCATGCCGCCTCGAACACCGCGACTTCGTTGCCGACCGGCCTGAAATAGGGCTCGGCGTCGATGCGGTAGACGGCAAGATCAGGAGCGACGGGCATGGGGTCTCCGCGAGATTGGCGCGGCCGTCCCCCGGGGCAGGAATGGACGGCCCTGCAAAAAGGGCTGTCGGCAATCCCTGCCGTCGCCGGCAACATCCTTGTTGCCAGGCACCGGCATTAGAAATCCATTCGCTGCGCCGCACAAGAGGGTGATACGCTCCTTATCCCGCCCCATGCCGTGCCTTGCGCAAGGCCGGCGCTGCGTACAGGCGCCGTCGCGTGCGTGCCATCGTGCCGCGTTAAGGTCGCACCGGACGATCCGGAAAGACCCCGTCTTCAGTAGACGCGTCGAGCAGACCGCGCCGTCGCATTGACGGCGATCAAGGAAGGAAGCGCGATGACGCGTTAATGGCGCCTGCGTCACCGGCAGAACTCCGGGATGGAGCCCGGGCCGCGGCGCGCGCAACGTGATCAGATGCGCCACGGACTGAAGCCCAGTGAACTGGCGCCGGCGCGCCCTATCTCACCTAACGGCAATGGTTCTGGAAAGGACATCGCAATGGCGACGCAACCGGCGACCGACACGCTCGGCCCTGACCTCGTGGAGCGCATGAACGCCTGGTGGCGCGCGGCGAACTATCTCGCGGTCGGGCAGATCTACCTGCTCGCCAACCCGTTGCTGCGCGAGAAGCTGACCCTCGACCATGTGAAACCCCGCCTCCTCGGTCACTGGGGCACGACGCCGGGGCTGAACTTCCTCTATGTCCACCTCAACCGCGTCATTCGCGACACCGACGCCGACGTGCTGTTCATCGCCGGCCCCGGGCACGGCGCGCCCGGCGTGGTGGCGGCGACCTATTTGGAGGGCACCTATAGCGAGCTTTACCCCGACATCTCCCGCGACGAGGCGGGACTGTGCCGGCTGTTCCGCCAGTTTTCCTTTCCCGGCGGCATTCCCAGCCATGCCGCGCCGGAAACGCCCGGCTCGATCCATGAGGGCGGCGAACTCGGCTATTCGCTCGCCCACGCCTATGGCGCGGTGCTGGACAATCCCGAGCTGATCGTCGCCTGCGTCGTCGGCGACGGCGAGGCCGAGACCGGCCCGCTCGCCACCTCCTGGCACGGCAACAAGTTCCTCAACCCCGCCAGCGACGGCGCGGTGCTGCCGATCCTCCACCTCAACGGTTACAAGATCGCCAACCCGACCATTCTCGCCCGCATCCCGCATGAGGAACTGGCGGCGCTGATGCAGGGCTATGGCTATGACCCGATCTTCGTCGAGGGCGAGGACCCCGGGCCGATGCACCAGGCGATGGCGGCGGCGCTCGACGAGGCGTTCGGCAAGATCAAGGCGATCCAGCAGGCGGCACGCACGCGCGGCGACACCGACCGGCCGCGCTGGCCGATGATCGTGCTGCGCAGCCCCAAGGGCTGGACCGGCCCGAAGACCGTCGATGGCAAGAAGGCGGAAGGCTTCTGGCGCTCGCACCAGGTACCGTTCTCCGACATGTCGAAGCCCGAGCATCTGACGCTCCTCGAGGAGTGGATGCAGAGCTATCGGCCGGAAGAGCTGTTCGACGCGGCGGGGCGGCTCAAGCCGGAGATCGCCTCCCTCGCGCCGGAAGGCGTGAAGCGCATGAGCGCCAACCCGCACGCCAATGGCGGCGCGCTGCGCCGGCCGCTGCGGCTGCCGGATTTCACCGACTACGCGGTGGAGGTCGCCCAGCCCGGCGATCGCGAGCTGGAATCGACCTATGTGATGGGCACCTTCCTGCGCGACGTGATGACGGAGAACGCGGACGCCAAGAACTTCCGCGTCTTCGGCCCGGACGAGACCGCCTCCAACCGGCTGCAGGCACTGTTCGAGGTGACCGGCCGCGCCTGGGACGCGCAGACGCTGTCCTATGACGACCACCTTGCCCGCGACGGGCGGGTGATGGAGATGCTCTCCGAGCATATGTGCCAGGGCTGGCTGGAGGGCTATCTCCTCACCGGCCGCCACGGGCTGTTCTCCTGCTACGAGGCGTTTATCCACATCGTCGATTCGATGTTCAACCAGCACGCCAAATGGCTGAAATCGTCGCAGGAAGTGGAATGGCGCCGGCCCATCGCCTCGCTGAACTACCTGCTCACCTCGCATGTCTGGCGACAGGATCATAATGGCTTCAGCCACCAAGACCCCGGCTTCATCGACCATGTGGTGAACAAGAAGGCGGAGATCGTGCGCGTCTACCTGCCGCCGGACGCCAACACGCTGCTCTATGTCACCGACCACTGCCTGCGCTCGTGGAACCGGGTGAACGTCATCGTCGCCGGCAAGCAGCCCGCCCCGCAATGGCTCGACATGGACAGCGCCATCAAGCACTGCGCGCAGGGCATCGGCATGTGGGAATGGGCCTCCACCGACCAAGGCGCCGAGCCGGACGTGGTGCTGGCCTGCGCCGGCGACGTACCGACGCTGGAGACGCTGGCCGCCGCCGAGCTGCTGCGCGGCTACTTCCCGGACCTCAAAGTGCGCGTCGTCAACGTGGTCGACCTGATGACGCTGCAGCCGAAATCCGAGCACCCGCATGGGCTCTCGGACGCGGAATTCGACGCGCTGTTCACCACCGACAAGCCGGTGATCTTCGCCTATCACGGCTATCCCTGGCTCATCCACCGCCTCGCCTATCGCCGCACCAACCACGACAACATGCATGTGCGCGGCTATATAGAGGAAGGCTCCACCACCACGCCCTTCGACATGGTGGTGCGCAACCGGCTCGACCGCTTCCACCTCGTCGCCGACGTGCTCGACCGGGTGCCAAAGCTGAAGACCAACACCCATGTGCGCCAGGCGATCCGGGACAAGCTGACCGAGCATTCCCGCTATATCCGCGCCCATGGCCTCGACATGCCGGAGGTGCGCGACTGGAAATGGGCGGGCGGCCGCTAGGCGGGCGGACACGTAAAGGCGGGCGCCGGGAACCAATTGGTGCTGTAATCCTGACAGCCGGCGGACAGCATCGCGCCGCTAGGTTCCGGGCGTTCGCCGCTGACAGGCGATCGTGCGGATCAGGAAAGCACCATGAAGAAAATCATTGCCGGCCTTGTCGCCTTCTCCATCCTCGCCCCCGCCGCCGCCTTTGCCGGCCCGGCCTGCACCACGGAAGCCAAGGACAAGTGGATGAGCGAGGATGCCATGAAGGCCAAGGTCACCGAGATGGGCTACCAGAAGATCAAGACCTTCAAGGTTTCGGGCTCCTGCTATGAGATCTACGGCTATACCAAGGACAACAAGAAGGCCGAAGTCTACTTCAACCCGGTGACCGGCGCTGTCGTGAAGTCCGAGATCGACTGATGACGGACCGGGTCGCTCAGGCCGGTGGCGCCATTGCGCCGGCCGCCGGCGCGAACGTCCGGGTATGGGACCCGGTCGTGCGCCTGTTCCACTGGACGGTGGTCGCCGGGTGCGTCCTGAACCTGTTCATCCTGGACGATGGCGAGTTGCCGCACGAACTCGTCGGCTATGTGGTCGCGAGCGCCTTGGCCATCCGCCTCGTCTGGGGGTTCGTCGGTACGAAATACGCACGCTTTTCGGACTTCGTGCCGACACCGACGGGGCTCATCGCCTATGTGCGGGCGCTGTTGGCCGGGTGCGAGCCGCGCATGCTCGGCCACAACCCGGCCGGAGCGGCAATGATGCTGGCGCTCATGGCGCTGCTGGCCGGGGTCTGCCTCACCGGCTGGATGACCACGCTCGACGCTTTCTGGGGAGACGACTGGCTGGAAGAACTTCACGAAACGCTTGCCAATGCCATACTGGTCCTGGCCCTGCTGCACGCGGCGGCAGCGCTTTTCGAGAGCTGGCGGCACCGCGAGAATCTGGTGTGGTCCATGGTGACCGGATGGAAAAAGCGGTGAGCGGCAATGCGTCTTCTCCTCGTTGAAGACAGCGCCCGGCTGCGCGATCTGGTGGGCGACACGATCCGCGCCGCGGGTTGGCGGCTCGACGCGGTGGGCAGTGTCGCGCAGGCGCAGGATGCTCTCGCCGCCACCCGCTACGACCTCGTGCTGCTCGATCTCGGCCTGCCCGACGGCGACGGGCTCGATATCGTGCGCGGCCTGCGCCGCAACCGCAACGGCACCCCGGTTCTGGTGCTGACCGCGCGCGGCGCGGTGGATGAGCGCATCGCCGGGCTGGATGCCGGTGCCGATGACTACCTCACCAAGCCTTTCAACAATGGCGAGTTGCTGGCTCGCGCGCGGGCCTTGCTGCGCCGGGCGCCGGTGGCGTCCGATCCGGTGCTGGAGGCGGGCGCGCTGCGCTTCGACCCCGCCACGCAGGAGACCCATTGCGGCGATGAGCTGATCGCCCTCGCCCCGCGCGAGCGGGCGGCGCTGGAAATCCTGCTGCGCAATGCCGGCCGCGTCACCCCCAAGCGCGGGCTGGAGGAGATGCTCTCCGAATATGACGAGGAGATCAGCCCCAACGCCATCGAGGTGATGCTGTCGCGCCTGCGCCGGCGGCTCGCTCCCTTCCCCACCCGCACCGCCATCGAGACGGTGCGCGGCGTCGGCTATCTCCTGCGCGAGACCGATACGTGAGCACGGCTGCGGGTGTGCGGGCCCCGCTCGGCCGGATCGTCGCGCTGCGCATCATGCTGTTCGCGGTGCTGGCGATGCTGGCGCAGCTCGTCGCCGTGCTTGTCGAATATGGCAGCGATCCGGAATATCTCTCCTTGCTCGCCCTCGAACAGGAAACCGACGTGCTCGCCGAAGGGCTGGCGACCAGCGGCACGCGGCTCTCCTACCAGCTGCCCCCCGACCTTGCCGACCGCTACGGCACCGACGCCTCGGGCTATGTGGCACGGGTGCGCACGGCGAGCGGGGTGGTGTTGTTCTCCCATTGCGACGAGGCCTGCACCCAGCACTTCCTGCCGCTCGACCTCAACCCGCCGACCTTCTGGCTGCGGGTGCTCTCGCCCGGCTATCCGCTGTCTTTCGCCGGCGGGCGCATCATCGAGAGCGGCGACCAGCGGATCTTCTTCGAGATCGCCGTCAAGGGCGACACGCAGAACGTCGTCTGGGAGGTGATGGGCGACGAAGTGCTCGACCACATGGTCCTCCCGATGAGCCTCACGCTGATCTTCGTGCTGGGCGCCACGCTCATCTCCATCCGTGCCGCCTTGGCCCCGGTGACCGCCGCCGCCGCGCAGGCCGAGCGGCTCGACCCGTTGAGCCCGGACGCGCGGCTGGAAGAGGCCGGCATGCCGCGCGAGATCGCCCAGTTGGCAGGCGCGGTGAACCGCTCCTATGCCCGCACCCGCGAATTGATGGAGGCGCAGCGGCTTTTCACCTCTGCCATCGCCCATGAGATCCGCACGCCGCTGGCGGTGATCCGGCTGGAGCTGGAGAGCATCGATCACCCGGCGGCGCGACGCACCATGGGCGAACTGGACGACCTCACCCATTTCGTCGAGCAATTGGTCGCGCTGGCCCGGCTGGAAGCGGCCGACCGCACCGGCTTCAAGCCGGTGGCACTCGACGAGATCGGCAGCGACATGGTCGGCACGCTGGCGCCTTTCGTCTATGCGCGCGGCGCCAGCATCGCCTTCGAGCCCTCCCGCAACCCCATCGTCCTCGGCAATGCGGCGCTGCTGAAAGACGCGGTGCGCAACCTGGTCGAAAACGCCGTCCGCCATGGCGGGCCCGGCGTGTCCATCGTGGTGGCCACCGATGACGGCCCGGGCATCGGCGTGACCGATAACGGCCCCGGCTTCGACCCGCTGCCGGCACCGGACGAACTGCCCGACCCGCCCGGATATTACCGGCGAGCCGGCGGGCTCGGCATCGGGCTTGAGATCATCCGCCGCATTGCGGCCCTGCATGGCGGGCGGCTGGAGATCAGCCGGCTCGAGCCGCGGGGAACCAAAGCGCGGCTCGTCTTCGCCGCCGCGCCGGTCACACCCGCTCAATGAGCGCCATGGCGGCGGCAGGATTGCGGGGCTTGAAACCACTGATAACGAAGAGGAACACCTCGCGTGGCCGGGCTTCCGCTGGCGGAGAGAGCAGCGTCTCCTTCAGCGCCGGCGGCGTCTTGCCGGCCGCCCACTCCTTCGCCGTCTCGGCCCAGCTATCGAGTGCCGTGGTCGAATAGCCCAGCGCCTCGTCCTCCTGCGTGCCCATGATGCGGGCATAGACAAAGGGGGCGGTGATATCGGCAATCGCCGGGAAGTCGCTGTCGCCGGCGAGGATGACGGCGACGCCATGGTCGCGCGCCAGCGCGATGAAATCCGGCGTCTTGAAGCTGTCGTGCCGCACTTCCACCGCGTGGCGGATGTCGTGCCCGTCGACGCGCTTGGGCAGGAGCTTAAGAAAGGCCTCGAAATCGTCCGGGTCGAATTTCTTCGTCGGCATGAACTGCCAGTTCACCGGGCCGAGCTTTTCCTTCAGCTCGGTCACGCCGCTGTTGAAGAAGCGCTCGATCGACTCAGCCGCCTCGCCCAGCACGCGGCGATTGGTAGTGAAGCGCGGCCCCTTCAGCGCGAAGACAAACCCCTCCGGCGTCTCGGCCCGCCATTTCGCGAAGCTCTCGGGCTTCTGCGAGCCGTAATAGGTGCCGTTGATCTCGATGGCAGTGAGCTTCGAGCCGGCATATTCCAGCTCCCGCTTCTGGGTCAGCCCCTCGGGATAGAACACCCCGCGCCAGGGCTCGAACGTCCAGCCGCCGACGCCGATTCGGATGGGTGCGGGATGTGCCATGGGGACCTCGCGCGAAAAAAGAGATCAGGTCGGACGGGGGCCGGATCGGGCGCGTCGACATGGCTGCCCACCAAGGATTCAGCTTGCAGGACAATGGCAGAAAAGGCCACGACATGCAGCGGGTCGCGGCACGCGATCACCAACCATCCCCTTATAAGGCTGCCGCTGCGCGCGAGCGCGGTTGCGATCGCTTGCCGAGGCGGCCGAAAGAATGAGAGTTTGCGGCGGCGCCCCGCCCCTCGCACTGTGCCGAAAGACCGATGACCTCGCTGACCTGCTACCGCCTCCGGGCTGAAGCGCCGCCTCTCGTGCCCGCACGCGCCGAGCGCGCCTGGATGGACGCGACCAGCCAGCGCTTCGCCTATCGCTGCCTGCCGCTGTCCATCGCCAACAGCATGGGATGGGAATTGCTGTGCCCGATGACGTTCGAGGCGGAGTGGGATGGCGGCGACGGGTTGGACAGCATGGCCATCTCGGCGGATTCGCTTGAGATCGAAGATTATGCGGCGTCGCATTTTGGCTTCGGCGTGCTGACATTCCTGACCCATTACCTCTTCCGCACGGAGCCCGGCATCGGCATGAGCGTGCGCGGCAGCCCGAACCTGCCCAAGGATGGAATCCAGGCACTGGAGGGCATGGTGGAGACGGACTGGCTCGACCTTCCCTTCACCATGAACTGGAAGTTCACCCGCCCGGGAACGGTGCGCTTCGAAAAGGATGAGCCATTCGGCTTTCTGGCGCCCGTGCCGTATCGCGTGCTGGAAGAAGTCCGCCCCGAGATCGTCCCGATCGACGCCGCTCCGGACCGCAAGGAGGCCATTCGCCAGTATGGCGAATTGAGAGGGGCCTTTAACCGCCGGCTGAACGAAGGGGAGGCGGAGGCGGTGCGGCAGGGATGGCAGAAATGGTATTTCCGCGGGGTGCATCCCAATGGACAGGTCGGCAATCCTCTCCATCTGTCGAAGCTGCGTCTCGCCGAACCTCGCCTGGCGGACATGCCGACGTCGGAGCCCTCGTCTTCCGGCACGCAGGCAGATGACGCATCGTAGGCGGCGTGTTAGCCTTCTCCGGCGCTGCCGAAAGGCAAAACTTCCTTTGTTCCTGCATTCAGGGAGATTGACCATGAAGTACACGATCCGTCCTGCCGCCACCCTTGCTCCCATGGGTCCGCTCCCGCCGCAGCCCCGTTGAATTATTGCGCTTTCGAGCGGTAGAGCGCCGGCCTGAGGGCCGGCGTTTTTTTGCCGGTGGGCGACGCGAACGGAGCAGGAATTGGATTACCGACCGAAGCGGCGCCTTATGCGATCCGCGCCGAATTTCAGCAAAGCCGACGGCCTTACGCTCCTCAGCGAGTTGAACACCGCCGAGCCTCGCCACAGATCGGCATCGAAGCCCTTGAGCTCCAGGACAGCCTGCGAGACCAGGCCGAAGGCATTGGTGTTATGCTCGCGCCGCATCACGCCGAGTTCGCCGGTCGGGTCGTCGGGAAATAACGCTTCCAGCTCTTCCAATATGCTCCACAAACAGAAGAATTCCTGCAGGCGCGCGGAGCCGGCATAATAGGCGATGCCCTTGCTGTTGAGCACGCCCGAGGGCTCCGACGATCCCTCATTTATCGGCGACAGCGGAATCCACCGGCATTCCCGCCCCTCGCAAAGCAGATACATAAGCAGGACGACCTGCGGGTAGGTGAGCGCGAAGTCACATCCGCCATCGAGCCGACGCGCGAGATAGGCGATGGCATTGGCCAGGTCCGGCACATGGTAGACGATGCCGGGCGCGTGGTTCGATGCGGGCCGGAAGTATCTCCCCGTCACGCGCCCCTGCTGCACCGGCCGATAGATGGCGCCGTTCTTCGACCGGTAGATCGTGACCCCCATCGAGAAACCGGACGGCGTGGACAGAAGCGCGCGGATTTGGTCGACATCGGGAAGATCGTCGTCGGCCGAAAGAATGGCGCAGGACGTTCTGCAGGCATTGAACAATTGGATCAGATTTCGCGAATAGCCAATGTTGGTCGGATTCACGATCAGCCGCACGCCGCAGTCTGAAAAGCCCCGCACCACCTCCTGGACGCCGGCGTCCGGCCCGTCATCGGCAACGATGATGTCGATCTCGCTCCCTATGCCGCTCTCGCGTACCCTGCCGAGCAGCGCCGCGAGCGGTTCCGGACGTTTGTAGGAAGGGATCAGGAGCGTCAGGCCGTGGTCGGCGATCACCGCGTCGGCATCGTGGGGAGCCGCGTCCGTGCGAAATGTCGCGCCTTGGTGATCCATGCGTGACCCTTGCTCCACCGGGGTGACGGATGATGCGGCCGGAGGGATGTCATCATTCCACGCGCCACACCGCAGTCCACCATGTCCACCTCGCCGATGACGACCTTAGCGGAATTCATCGAGCCGTACATGCCGGTCGCGTCATGGCCCGGCCGGGCCGCCGATCCGCAGCCGCATCCATGCCCAGGGCCGCCGCGCGCGCCATCCCGGCAGCCAGACGCCGCCACCCGACGGCGTGTCGATGGCCTCGTGGCATTCGGCCATGCGCCGGCGCGCGAACATCACCGTTTCATTGCGCAGGGCAAGCCGGGCCGCGCGGTAAGGGCCGATATACGGGTTGGTATTGACCTCGAACACCACCGTGCGTCCGCCGAACCGCCCATGATCGGCCCGGCCATAATCCAGACAGCCGAGATCGAAAGCCCGGGACATGTCGTCGGCAAACCGATTGGAGACCACGGCGTCGTGTTCGTCCTGGGCGATTTCCGGCGTTACCTTGGCATGGTCGCCGATCTTCACCAGCCATGTGTCGTCGACGGCGATATGCTCGAGCACGGTCTGGCCGCCAATGCGCCAGGTGCCCCATTTGGCCCAGAGCGTTTCATTATAGCGCTCGGCTGCGAGTTCGATGACGAGCAGCCCGCGCAGCGGCGTGCCGGCCTTCTTCAGGCCAGCCAGCCCTGCCGTCAGCGCCTCCTGATCCTCGTAGAGCACATCGGCCGCCCGGCCGTGCCCGAGTTCGTCGCGCACGAAGACGGGAAAGCGCCGCGGCTTCGGATCGGTATCCGCGTGATAGACGCCGAACGGGTTGATGCCCTCGCGCTCAAGCGTGGTGAGCAGTTCGACACGGCACATGGCCAATGCTGGGTCGTTCAGGCACCGCAGCCCGGCGGCCTGCATGGTGCGGAAGAGCTGCGCGGCGAGCTGGAGCATCCACGGCCGCAGGGACTCGAGATCGCAGAACACATAGGTGGCACGCGGCAGGCGGGTGGCGCGAAACAGCCGTTCATAATGGGTGTGGCGTATGTCCGGCATCGGCACGCCGAACGTCTTGTCGAGCCGGCTCTGCACGGCGAGGCCGTGCCCGCGATAGGTGATGAACACGATCATGGGACAATACTCATTCGATCGGCAGCGCCTGCGCGTGCTTCACCTGGCTCAGCGCGAAGCTCGATTCGATGGAGGCGACGCCGTCGAGCCGGGTGAGCGTGCGCTTGAGGAAGGCCTCATAGGCCGGCAGGTCCTTCACCACGATGCGCAGGAGATAATCCCGCTGCCCGGTCATGAGATAGCACTCGACGATCTCCGGCCAGCGCGAGATGGCCTTGGCGAAGCGATCGAGTTCGTCCTCCCGCTGGCGCTCCAGCCGGATAGAGGCGAAGACGCTGACCGGCAGGCCGACCTTGTCCTGGTCCACCACCGCGACATAGCGCTTGATGACCCCGGCCGCCTCCAGATTGCGCACCCGCCGGGCGCAGGGCGAGGGCGAGAGGCCGACCTCAGCGGCCAGCGCGTCCATTGTCGTGTGCGCGTCCTGCTGCAGCACGGCGAGGATCTTGCGGTCGATCATATCGAGCCGGGCATCTGGCATATTTTGCTGTCTGACAGGGCTAAATTGGTGAATTGAGCCATACTAGGCGCGGGTGGCGACCGAGAATAGCTCCAAACGCCCTTTTCTTGTGGTTAGGCTTTCTCCCATAGGTGAGCCGGGAACGCCGACCATGGTCAAGATCGCCGAACGCAGTGCCGACGACATCGCGATGCTGCAGGATCTGGAGCGCAAGATTCTCTGGCTGGCAACGTGGACGATCCACAACGCCAACCATGTGCGCCCCAATGAAGACGGTCTCAAAGTGGGCGGCCACCAGGCGTCCTCCGCCTCCATGGCGACCATCATGACCGCGCTGTACCTCAAGGCGCTGCGGCCCGAAGACCGGGTAGCGGTGAAGCCGCATGCGAGCCCGATCTTCCACGCCATCCAATATCTGTTCGGCAAGCAGACGCGGGAGAAGCTGGAGAATTTCCGCGCCTATAAGGGCGCGCAGTCCTACCCCTCACGCACCAAGGACGTCGACGACGTCGATTTCTCCACCGGCTCGGTCGGCCTCGGCGTCGCGCAGACGCTGTTCGCCTCGCTGGTGCAGGACTATCTCGCCGCCAAGGGCCTCGGGCAGGGCTTCGGCCACGGCCCGGAGGGCAAGATGGTGGCGCTGGTCGGCGATGCCGAAATGGACGAGGGCAACATTTTCGAGGCGTTGCTGGAGGGCTGGAAGCACGGCCTGCGCAATACCTGGTGGATCGTCGACTATAACCGCCAGAGCCTCGACGCGGTGGTGCGCGAGGGACTGTGGGAGCGGTTCGAATCGATCTTCCGCAGCTTCGGCTGGGACGTCGTTATCCTGAAATACGGCCAGCTCCAGCAGGCCGCGTTCAGGGAGAAGGGCGGCGAGGCGCTGCGCCACTGGATCGACACCTGCCCGAACCCGCTCTATTCCGCCCTCACCTTCCAGGGCGGCAAGGCGTGGCGCAAGCGGCTGATGGACGATATCGGCGACCAGGGCGACGTTTCGGCGCTGATCGGGCGCCGCTCCGACGAAGAACTGGCGGCGCTGATGGGCAATCTCGGCGGGCATGACCTGCCCTCGCTGGTCGACGCTTTTGACGCGGCGCGCGGCCATGACCGGCCGGTGTGCTTCATCGCCTACACCATCAAGGGCTTCGGCTTGCCGCTGGCCGGCCACAAGGACAACCATGCCGGGCTGATGACACCGACGCAGGTGGAAACCCTGCGTGCCCGTCACAATGTCCGTCCCGGGCATGAATGGGACCTGTTCGAAGGGCTGGCAACGCCGCCCGCTACGCTGCAGGCGTTTCTCGACGGCGTGCCGTTCCGCGCGGGCGGCACGCGCCGCCACCTTCCGCCGAAGATCGAGGTGCCGGCCACGCTCGACGTGCCCCTGCAGGCCGCCATGTCGACCCAGCAGGGTTTCGGCCTGCTGCTCAACGAGATCGGCAAGCGCGAGGACACCTTTGCCAGCCGCGTCGTCACCACCTCGCCGGACGTCACCGTCTCGACCAATCTTGGCGCCTGGGTGAACCGGCGCAAGCTGTTCGCCCGCGAAGAGCTGGCCGACACCTTCAAGAAGGAGCGCATTCCCTCCACCTTCAACTGGGAATTCGGGCCCAGCGGCCAGCACATGGAACTCGGCATCGCCGAGATGAACCTGTTCACCATGCTCTCGGCGCTCGGCCTGTCACATTCGCTGTTCGGCGAACGGCTGCTCCCCATCGGCACGCTGTACGACCCCTTCATCGAGCGCGGCCTCGATGCGTTGAACTATGCCTGCTACCAGGACGCCCGCTTCATCATCGCCGCCACGCCCTCGGGGGTGACGCTGGCGCCGGAGGGCGGCGCCCACCAGTCCATCGCCACGCCGCTGATCGGCATGGCGCAGGACGGGCTGGCGAGCTTCGAGCCGGCCTTTGTCGACGAACTGGCGGTGATCCTGCGCTTCGCCTTCGAGCACGTGCAAGCGGAGGATGGCGGGTCGGCCTACTTACGCCTGTCCACCCGCACCATCGAACAGCCGCGCCGTACGATGGATTCCGCGCTGGCGGGCGAGATCGTGAAGGGCGGCTACTGGCTGCGCCGGCCGGGGCCGAACGCGCAGATCGTCATCGCCTATAGCGGCGCGCTGGCACCCGAAGCGATCGAGGCGGTCGGGTTGATCGCCGAGGACCGGCGCGATGTCGGCCTGCTCGCCATCACTTCGGCCGACCGGCTGCATGCCGGCTGGACGAGCGCGCAGCGCGCCCGCGAGGGCGGGGATGTCGAGGCGCGGGCCCATGTCGAGACGCTGCTCGACCCCGTGCCGCCAGGCTGCGCCATCGTTTCCGCCGTCGACGGCCACCCGGCGACGCTGGGCTGGCTCGGCTCCGTGCACGGCCACCGGGCGCGGGCGCTCGGCGTCGAGCATTTCGGCCAGACCGGGACGATTGCCGATCTCTATCGGCATTTCGGCATCGACGCGCAGGGCATGGTGCGCGCGGCACAGGCGATGTCCCCGGGCCGGCCGATCCGCCATCTGCGCGCGGTGGGCTGAGCCGCCCGCCGCTCAAGCGACGGCTTCCCAACCTCGCTGGCGCGGCGTACAGCCTCTGTAGCGGGGCGCTGCGGCGCAGCACGGGGAGAACAGCGTGGCGGGCCGGCGTATCCTCATCACCGGCACGGCCGGCTTCATCGGCTTTCACCTCGCCCGCCTGTTGTTGGCGCAGGGTTTCCGCGTCCATGGCTATGACGGGATGACGGACTATTACGATGTCCGCCTAAAGCAGCGCCGCCACGCCATGCTGGCGCAGAACGAGGCGTTCTCCGCCACCGAGGCGATGCTGGAGGATTTCGACACGCTCGCGCGCACGGTGGAGGACTTCCAGCCCGAGGTGATCGTCCACCTCGCCGCGCAGGCGGGGGTTCGCTACAGCCTGGAAAAGCCGCGCGCCTATATCGAGGCCAACATCGTTGGCACCTTCAACGTGATGGAATGCGCCCGGGCGGTGCCGGTGCAGCACCTGCTCATGGCCTCGACCTCCTCGGTCTATGGCGCCAATGAGGACATGCCGTTCCGCGAGACCGACAAGGCCGACACCCCGCTCACCATCTACGCTGCCACCAAGAAGGCGAACGAGGCGATGGGGCATTCCTACGCCCATATCTACGCCCTGCCGACGACCATGTTCCGCTTCTTCACCGTCTATGGCCCGTGGGGTCGGCCGGACATGGCGCTGTTCAAGTTTACCCGGGGGATTCTCGAAGGCACGCCGATCGACATCTACAACCACGGCGACATGTGGCGGGACTTCACCTATGTCGACGACCTCGTGGAGGGCATCCGGCTGCTGATCGACACCCCGCCACTGCTGCCGGAAGCGCGTGGCGAGGCCGTCCCCGGCGACAGCCTCAGCCCGGCGGCGCCGTTCCGCGTGGTGAATATCGGCAATTCCGACAAGGTGCGGCTGCTCGATTTCATCGACGCCATCGAGCAGGAGATCGGCCGCCCGGCGCTGCGCAACTATATGCCGATGCAGCCCGGCGACGTGCCCGCCACCTTCGCCGATGCCGGCCTGATCCAGGCATTGACCGGCTATCGCCCGAACACGCCGTTCCGCGAGGGCGTGGCGCGCTTCGTCGGCTGGTATCGCGACTATTACGGCGTGTGAGCGTAGCGGAGCCTGAAATGCACTGCCCTTCGACGCAATCCGGCCGCCTCGCCATCATCGGCCTCGGCTATGTCGGCCTGCCGCTGGCCGTCGAATTCGGCAAGCAGCGGGCGGTGGTCGGCTTCGACATCAGCCATGCGCGGGTGGCAGCGTTGCGCACCGGCCACGATGCGACGCGGGAAGTCTTGCCCGAGGAGATGGCCGAGGCTCGGCAGCTGCGCTTTTCCAGCGACGCCGCCGACCTTCGCACCTGCAGCGTCTTCATCGTGACCGTGCCGACGCCGGTCGACCTCTACAAGCAGCCGGACCTTGGCCCTCTGCTCAGCGCCTCGCAGACGGTCGGCGAGGCGCTCAAGACTGGCGACATCGTGATCTATGAATCCACCGTCTATCCCGGCGCGACCGAGGAGGACTGCGTGCCGGTGCTGGAGGCGGCCTCCGGCCTCATGCTCAACCGGGATTTCTTCGTCGGCTATAGCCCGGAGCGCATCAATCCCGGCGATCATGCCCACCGGCTGGCGACAATCCGCAAGGTGACGTCGGGCTCCACGCCCGAAGCCGCGGCGGCCATCGACGCGCTCTATGCCAGCATCGTCCCCGCCGGGACTTACCGGGCCGAGAGCATCCGTGTCGCCGAAGCCGCCAAGGTGATCGAGAACACCCAGCGCGACCTCAACATCGCCTTCGTCAACGAGCTTGCCATCATCTTCAACCGGATGGGCCTCGATACGGAGGCGGTGCTGCGGGCAGCGGAGACCAAGTGGAATTTCCTGCCCTTCCGGCCCGGGCTTGTGGGCGGCCACTGCGTCGGGGTCGATCCGTACTACCTCACCCACAAGGCCCGGGCGATCGGCTACCACCCGGAGATCATCCTCGCCGGGCGGCGGCTGAACGACGCGATGGGGGCATATGTCGCGAACCAGCTCGTCAAGGCGATGCTGAAACGCCGCATCGAAGTGGAAGGCGCCCGCGTGCTGATCCTGGGCATGACCTTCAAGGAGGATTGCCCGGATTTGCGCAACACGCGGGTCGTCGACGTGGTGCGCGAGCTCAAGGAGTTCGGCGCCCTTGTCGACATCCACGACCCCTGGGTCGACAAGGCGGCGGCGCGCCAGGAATACGGCCTCGCCCTTGTGGAGACGCCGCAGGCCGGCACCTATGACGGCATCGTGCTCGCCGTCGCCCATGGCGTGTTCCGCGAGATCGGTGCCGCCGGCGTCCGCGCTCTGGGCAAGCCGACGCATGTGGTCTACGATCTGAAATACATCCTGCCGCCCGAAGGCTCCGACCTGCGGCTCTGAACCGGCGGCGAGCCGTGCCTAGCGGGTGGCCCTGCGCCCGGCGATGGCGGCGCGCAGCACCTCCGCAAAGGCGCGCGTTCCCTTCTCGAAGGCCAGTTCCTTCTCATAATAGGCGCGGCCGCGCGCGCCCATCTCCCGGCGCTCGGCCGGTTCCAACGCCGCCAGCTGCAGCACCGCCGCCGCCAGCGCCCCGGCATCCTCAGGCGGCACGGCAAGGCCGGCCCCGGCCGCGCGGATCATATCCGCCGCATCCCCCGCCACCCCCATGATGATCGGCTTGCCGACAGTCAGATAGGCCTGCGTCTTCGAGGGCACCGTGATGGCGAAGAGCGGATCGTTCTTGAGGTGCACCAGCAGCACGTCGGCCGCCGCCAGCCAGGGGCCGACCTCGGCCTTCGACACGCGGGGATAGAAGCGCACATTCGCCAGCCCACGCACCGTGGCCGCGTTCTTCAGCCGCTCCGTGTCCAGCCCGGCGCCGAGAAAGCCGAATTCGATATGCGGGTGCGCCTCGCCCAGCAGCGCGGCGGCATCGAGAATGGTGTCGAGCGCCTGCGCGATCCCCATATTCCCGGCGAACAGAACACGAAACCGGCCGGGCGCGGCGAAGGCGGCGGGCACGGCGTCGGGCGCCGGCGCCGGGCTGGTCTCGTCGCCCCAATTATGGACCACGCGGATGCGGTCGACCGCGACGCCGCGCTCGATCAGCAGCCGGCGGAACCCTTCGGACTGGGCGATGACGCGGTCCATCCGCCGCCACGTCCAGCGGCACACGCGGCCGATCACTGCCAGCACCGCCTCGCTGTTGATCATGCCGGTGGCGCGCAGCGTGTCGGGCCACATGTCCTGCACGTCGACCACCACCGGCACGCGGCGGAAGAAGCCCGCCAGGGCGGCCGCGACGGCGGCGGTGACGGGGGGGTGATAGACCAGCATGACGTCCGCGCGGCGGGCGAAGAAGGTCAGGTACAGCAGCGCCGAGCCGAAGAAGCTGAGATAATTGAGGCTGCGGCCGACCCGGCTGCTGTCATGGCTCGGATAGAGGGCGAGCCGCGTGAGGCGCACGGGCCCGACCTGGCGCTTTTCGACCGGGCGGATCCGGTAGCCCTCATAGAGCTTGCCGCCGGGATAGTTCGGGAAGCCCGTCACCACCTCGACGTCGAAGCCGAGTTCATCCAGCCGCTCGGCAAAGGCCATGCCCTTGTTGGCATTCGGCTCGGGATCGAACCACTGCGTCACGAACAGCAGGCGCGGCCGTCCCGGCGATGCGGAAGCGTCCGTCACGTCGGGTCGTTCCGGCGGATGCCGTCCCACGCATTGGACAGCGGCGCCGTTCCCAGCAGCAGGCTGACGACGCGCTCCGACGTGTTGGTCACCTGATAGTCGTCCGGCACCGGGTGGGGCGCGCCATTGGCCTCGCGCGCGGCGAACAGGCGGGTGGCGAGATCGACGCCGCGCAGGATCGCGTCGCCGGCAAGGCCCGTCATCACGATCGATCCGGTGTCCATGGCTTCCGGCCGCTCGATCGCGTCGCGCGGCGTGACGGCGGGAAAGCCGAGGATCGAGGCTTCCTCGGCAATGGTGCCGCTGTCGGAAATCGCGCAGAAGGCGTTCATCTGCAGCCGGATATAATCGTGGAAGCCGAACGGCTTCATGAACTGCACCCGCGCATCCGCTTCCACCCCCAGCGCTTCCAGCCGCTTGCGCGTGCGCGGATGGGTGGAGACGATCAGCGGCCGCTCATAGTGCGCCGCCAGCGCCGAGAGCGTGGCGACCAGCTCACCCAGCCGCGCGCGGCTGTCGACGTTTTCCTCCCGGTGCAGCGACACCACGAAATAGCCGCGCGGGGAAAGACCGAGGCGCTCCAGAACGTCCGAGGCCTCGATGCGCGGGCGGTAATGGTCCAGCACCTCGCGCATGGGTGAGCCGGTGAGGTAGATGCGCCGATGCGGCAGCCCCTCCGCCAGAAGATGCCGGCGGGCATGCTCGGTGTAGACGAGGTTGAAATCGGCGATGTGGTCGACAACCCGGCGGTTGGTCTCCTCCGGCACGTTGCGGTCGAAGGATCGGTTGCCGGCCTCCATATGATAGACCGGCACTTTCA
This sequence comes from Ancylobacter sp., assembly GCF_965279025.1. Lineage (NCBI taxonomy): Bacteria > Pseudomonadati > Pseudomonadota > Alphaproteobacteria > Hyphomicrobiales > Xanthobacteraceae > Ancylobacter > Ancylobacter sp. Next base: position 546,829 of record NZ_OZ257132.1, read on the forward strand.
TCCGGCGCGCCATGAGGGCGGAAATCGCCGAATTGGTGTCGCCGAGGATGAGCACCGCATCCGGCCGCTCACTGGCGAGCACCTTCTCGCTCTCGATGAGGATGCGCCCCAGCGTCTCGCCCAGCGAACCGCCGCCGGTGCCGAGGAAATGGTCCGGCCGGCGGACGCCCAGATCCTCGAAGAACACCTCGTTCAGCTCGTAATCATAGTTCTGCCCGGTATGGACGATGCGGTGGTCGCAGAACTCATCCAGCCGCGCCATGACGCGCGCAAGGCGGATGATCTCGGGCCGCGTGCCCAGAATGGTCATGACCTTCAGCATCGGCTCATCCTGGAAACGGCACATCGCGCATGCCGGTGGCGCGGTACATTTTCGATCCTAGCGCGCATAGGCATCGTGCAGCCCTTGCACCAGCGTCGGCCAGTCCGGCGGCACATAGCCGGTTGCCCTACGGAAACGCTCCGAGAGCAGCGAGCGGTCGATCACCGGCTCCGGCGTCGGCACGATCGCGATGCTCTTGCCGTACACATCTGCCACGATGCGCAGCAGGTCATATTTGCTGATCGGCGGCGCCGACAGGTGATAGAGGCCGTGAAGGCCCGCATGCGGGAGGATGTGCTGCGCCACGACCCGAGCGAACTCGACGCTCGTCACGCCGGAGAATACCGCCCGGGTGAAGCCGAGGACCGACCTTTCCTGCGCCAGGAACCAGTCGACCAGCGAGTGATGGCTGGCGACCTCATGACCCACAAGGGAGGTGCGCAGCGTGAGCGTATGGGGATAGGCCACCTCGCCCAGCAGCTTGCTGCGCCCATAGAGATCGGTGGCGTTGGGAATGTCGTCTTCCGTGTAGCGGCCACGGGCGCCGTCGAAGACGCAGTCCGTGCTCACATGGATGAGGCGGGCACCGAGCTCGCCGCACAGCCGTGCCAGCTGGTGCGGCAGGACGGCATTGATCGGCAGGGCGATGAGCGGATCCTCGGCCCCGGAAACCTGCTTGATCACCCCGATGGCGTTGACGACGACATCCGGCTGCACGCGCGCCAGGAGCACGCGCAGGCCGTCGAGATCATGAATATCGGCGAGCGGCAGCAGGCGGTCCGCGCCCAGAAAGGGCAGGTGCGCGGCGGCGTCCGGCCGGCGGGCGACACCGAAGATAGTAAGGCCCGGCTCGCGCGCCAGCCCGCGCGCCATGCCGTTGCCGAGCATTCCCATGACGCCGAGAATGACCACCTTCATGAAGGAAGCCGTCCCCCTGTTCGCCCGCTTGCGGCCGCCCGCATGCTCATGCGCTCCAGCCCTCGAGATCGGCGGCGATCTCCGGCAGCGTCAGCAGCAGCGCCTTCACCCCGGCGACATCCAGCCGCTGCGTATTGTGCGAATGATAGTCGCTCTGGCCGACGGTCTCGACATCCCCCTCGGAGAAATAGGGCCGGTAATTCAGGTCCCGACCGTCCATCCGCACGCGGAAATAGTCGCCCATGTCCTCGCTCTCGGTCAGTTCCTGGGCGTTGACCAGCGTCTCGTAGAGCTTTTCGCCATGGCGCCAGCCGATGATGTCGACGGGGTGGTCGGGCCGCCCGAACAGTTCCTTCAGCGCAGCCACCAGATCGGCGAGGGTGGCCGCCGGCGCCTTGCGCACGAACAGGTCGCCCTGCCGTGCGTGCTCGAAAGCATGGTGCACCAGCGCCACCGAATCGCGCAGCGGCATGAGGAAGCGCGTCATGGTCGGCTCGGTGATGGTGATCGGCTCGCCGGCCTTGATCTGGCGGATGAACAGCGGGATGACCGAGCCGCGCGAGCACATGACATTGCCGTAGCGCACCAGCGAGACGGTGGTGGGCGCCTCGGCGCCGATCGAGCGGGCGATGGCGCGCGCCAGCTTCTCCATCATCGCCTTGGACATGCCCATGGCATTGACCGGGAACACCGCCTTGTCGGTGGACAGGCACACCGCCGAGCGCACCCCGGCGGCGACCGCCGCGCGCACCACGTTTTCCGAACCGAGTATGTTGGTCCGCACGGCCTCCATCGGAAAGAACTCGCAGGACGGCACCTGCTTCAGCGCCGCCGCGTGAAACACGCGGGTGGCACCGGCCATGGCGCGGTCCACGCTGTCGCGGTCGCGCACATCGCCAACATAGAAGCGGACATTGTTGCTGCGCAGGCTGTTGCGCAGCATGTCCTGCTTTTCCTCGTCGCGGCTGAGGATGCGGATTTCCGGGCATCCCCGGCGCAACAGGTCCTGCAGCATGGTCCGCCCGAAGGAGCCCGTGCCCCCGGTGATCAGAACGCGCTCGTGCTGCATGTGATTCCCCATGGCCTTGGCCCGCAGGCTCCGTTCCTATTCCATGACGGAGCGCGAAGCGAGAGACGCCGCGAACAGATCGCGGCTGGCGGCCACGTTGTCGTCCTGCTGTTGCCGCCGACGCACAAAGGCGGCGGCCCGGGCGCGCCGCGCCAGCGCTGCCTCCGTGGGCTCGTCGGCCAGCGCGTCGATGCGCGCGGCGAAGGCGGCCGGCGCGTCCAGCGGCAGGTCGTCGCCGACCCCGGCAGCGGCGAGGCCGCGCCACGGCGTGGCGTCGGAAATCAGCACCGGCGTCCCCGCCGCCAGCGCCTCGGCGATGACATGGCCGAAATTCTCGCCGCGCGTCGGCAGGAAGAACAGATCGTGGCGCGCCATCAGGGCCTCGACGTCCTCGGGCCGCACCGCCCCCTGCCACCGCACCGTGACCTGCGGCGGCAGGCCGGCGGCAAGGGCGAGGCACGCGGCGCGATACGCCTCGTCCTCCGCCGGGCCGTGAATGTGGAACACCACGGGGCGGCGCACCTGCGCCAGCGCGCGCAGGGCGAAATCGAGGTTCTTCATCGGCGAAAGGCGGCCCAGGAACAGGATCCGCAGCGGCGCCCCCGGCGCGCGCGGCGTATGGACGGGCACCACCTCGGTAAGGCGGGCGGATAGATCGCAGGCCACCGCCACATCAGCCGCCGCGCCGAACACCGCCCGGATATCGACGGCCTCGAAGGCCGAGGAGGCCTGCCAGCGCAGCCCCTCAAACAGGCCGACCGCACGGCCTGCCCGCAGATAGCCCCGCTTCTTCGCGCTCTTGAGCGCCATCGCGCCGGCGGAAAACTCCCCGCGCGGCGCGAGCACGGTGGGGCGCGACGGAAGCAGGCCGAGCCGGCGCGCCACCAGCGGCGCGATGGAAAAACGCGGCGAGAAGAAGCTGTTGAGATAGAGCAGATCATGCGGCGTCCGCCGGATGAGGCGGGCCAGCGCCAGCGGGGCCTGCCCGGCCGGCGAGGTGTAATGCACCTGCGCCCGCCCCACCGGCACCCAGCGATCGACCGCGACAGCCGGATAGGCCTGCGCATCGCCGAGGTCGCGATCGGAGGTGAGGATGCGGAAATCGAATTCATCCGCCAGATGGTCGACAAGATGGACGAGGCTGCGCACCGGCCCTCCCGCGCGGAAGCCGGGGAGATAGTGCGAGACCGGCATGAGGATGAGAGGTTTCGTCATGGCGGGAAGGTCATACGAGGTGGCAAGGCGGCCTCCGCGCCGTTACGGACGAAAGAAGGGTCTTCGATGTCTCATGTCCGCCGCGTCACCTACGGCCGGGTATCGAGCCGCCCGGCCCCGCCCCTTCGAAAGGTCGACCTACGAAAGCAGGCGCCCTTCCCATTGGCGTTGAACCCGAGCGGCTGCCCGCTTGTGGTAGGGTTGCGCGACCGCTCGCATAGCTCCACGCGAATAGGCCGATGATCAGCAGCCCCTGCCCGCCAGCGGAAAACATCGAGGCTTCGGCGAGATTGATCAGCAGCGCGGTAAGACACACGGAAAGAGGCACCGGCCCACCGCGGGCAGTGACCTGCACGAGACGAAACACCCAAATGAATACGAGGAAGAGGCCGAAGACGCCCGTCTCCTCCAGTATCGCAAGCGGAGTGACGCCTTTTTCAACTGCCGCGCTCAGGGGCAGGCCCATGAATGGATCTCGGACGATCTCCATCATTATTGGATCGGAATCGAGCCCGAACCCAATTCCGGAGAAAGGATAGCGCGAGATGTTCTCAATCATCGGGCGGATTAGAATTCCGCGCGAGGTGTTATAGGCGTCAGCGAGGCCATCCACGTTGGCCCGGCCGGATTTGGTCAGATAGTGATCGATGAGGCTCACGAGCGTCGGCAGAAAGATGATCATGCCGGCGACAGCCAAGCAGACCATGCTCCAGAAGCGCCAGCTCCGAAGACCCGGCATGACATCGAGAATGCGTCGGCCGCTGACGAATGCCGACAGCGCGATGGCGCCGACGATGCCACCAAACATAGCAAGACCCGCCACGCGTGCTTCCGACAGCAAAATGCCGACAAGGCCAGCAATCATGACGCCGACCAGCGTCCAGGAAGGCTGCCGCTGGGAGAGAAACCGGGTCGTGCTCCAAGCTGTGAGCAACGATATGGTCAATCCGAGCACCTGCGGCTGGTTGAATATGCCTTGGAAACCGGTCTTGTTACTGAGATAGCCAACCGAAGAGACCATCAGCGGAAGACTGAAAACGAGAGTAGCCACGAGCATCCAAAACAGCTCGTTCCCCATTCTTTCTCTCTTCCAATCGGAAAATCCGATCCATATGGAGAAAAGAACCATCACAGTCAAAGTCCATGAAATACACTTGAGCAAAGATACATCTACGATGCTGCTAAACAGAACAGAGTGAACAATAAAAAATATACTAAGGATGATTGTACCGGACATGAAGCCGTCAAGGGGCCGACGCACATCCGGCCTGTACATGACGACTGAGAAGATTGCGGCCATGAGAATGGCGTAGCGTCCCGCCGCACCCAATGATGCTTCAGGCGCTATGCCGAGATTGATCATCGTGAAGAGCCAGGAAAAGATGAACGCCCGGATGGCATGCGGACGGCCGAGCGCCGCATAGGCCGCCAGAACGACATAGCTCAAATCGGCCGTCGGCTCGGAGGCTAGGCGCAACGCCAAAGCGATAAGCAGCGGCAGAAATGTCAACTTGCCGAAGCCTCGCTCCGCCTTGGGAACGACGGTACGGCGAACGGACGCATGGGAAGCATATCTCAAGAGCGTGCCCAATCACCGGTGCCGCGTAGTGCGGCAATAAAGTTGGCCTGCTCCCCATCCCGGCCGCGCCGCCTAAGCGATCCGCAGAAGGGCATCCACCGATCCCGCGCCGGCAGGAGAAACCTCGCCGCACCATCGCTCAGTTGCCCGCCGTCCGCAACTGAGCCACTCTCGCGGTGGCGGCCGACTTCAGGCAGCAAGAGCTCGGGCAACAAGACCTCGAAACGCGACCGAAACGCCATGGCGGTGGAAATCCCGACAAAGATACCGCTCGGCATCGGAAAAGCGCGCTAGGAGGGGCTCATCGATGACTGCGGGCGAACCGGCGTGCAACCCATGATCCGCTACGGGCAACAGGACATCACCCAGGCCGACATCGATGCCGTCGCTGCGGTCCTGCGATCGGTGAACCTCACCCAGGGTCCCACCATTCCCCGCTTCGAGGACGCCGTGCGTGCCGTCACCGGCGCCCGCCACGCAGTGGCGGTGAACAGCGCCACTTCCGCTTTGCACATCGCCTGCCTCGCCCTCGGCCTCGGGCCGGGCGACGGGCTGTGGACCACGCCCAACACCTTCGTCGCCTCGGCCAATTGCGCGCTCTATTGCGGGGCGCAGGTGAGCTTCGTCGACATCGACCCCCGCACCTATAATCTCTGCGCGGACCGGCTCGAGGAAAAGTTGATCGCGGCGCAGGCCGAGGGGCGCCTGCCCAAGGTGGTGGTGCCGGTGCATTTCGCCGGCCAGCCCTGCGACATGGCGCGGATCCACGCGCTCGGCCTCCACTACGGTTTCCGGATCATCGAGGACGCCTCGCACGCCATTGGCGGCAGCTATCGCGGCGAGCCGATCGGCAATGGCCGGCACAGCGACATCACCGTCTTCAGCTTTCACCCGGTCAAGATCATCACCACCGCCGAAGGCGGCATGGCGTTGACCAATGACGACGCGCTCGCGACGCGGCTGGGCCTGCTGCGCAGCCACGGCATCACCCGCGACCCGGCGTTGATGTCCGGCGCGTCCGACGGGCCGTGGTACTACCAGCAGGTGGCGCTCGGCTTCAATTACCGCATGACCGACATCCAGGCGGCGCTGGGGGTGAGCCAGATCGAGCGGCTCGCCGCCTATGTCGCGCGGCGCCACCAGATCGCCCAGCGCTATGACCGGCTGCTGGCCGACCTGCCGCTGACCCTGCCCTGGCAGCACCCGGAGGGATACTCGGCCTTCCACCTCTATGTCATCCGCCTGCGTCTCGAACAGCTGGGCACCTCGCACCGCGCGGTGTTCGAGGCGCTGCGGGCGGCGGACATCATGGTGAATTTGCACTACATCCCCGTCCACACCCAGCCCTTCTACCAGCAGATGGGCTTCCGGCCGGGCGACTACCCCGAGGCGGAACGCTATTACCGCGAGGCGATCAGCATCCCCATCCACCCGCAGCTGACCGATGCCGAGCAGGACCGGGTGGTGGACGTGCTGCGCGAGGCGCTCGGCCGATGAGGCTTGACCAATGAGACTTGCCGTCATCCCCGCGCGCGGCGGCAGCAAGCGCATTCCGCGCAAGAACATCCGGCCCTTTGGCGGCCTGCCGATCATCGCCTGGTCGATCCGCGCCGCGCGCGACAGCGGCTGCTTCGACCGCATCCTGGTCAGCACCGACGATGCGGAAATAGCCGAAATGGCGCGCACCCACGGGGCGGAGGTGCCGTTCCTGCGCCCGCCGGAACTCTCCGACGACCACACCGGCACCATCCCGGTCATCGCCCATGCCGTAGCGTGGCAGAACGCGCAGGGCACGCCGGTGAGCGAGGCGTGCTGCCTCTACGCCACCGCCCCCTTCGTGCGGGCAAGCGACCTGCGGCACGGCCTGCAGGTGCTGGAGCAGAGTGGGGCGGACTACGCCTTCTCGGTCACCACCTATGCCGCCCCGGTCCAGCGCGCATTGCGGATCACGCGCGAGGGGCGGGTGGCGATGCTGCAGCCGGAGCATTTCCACACCCGCTCGCAGGATCTGGAGGAAATCTGGCACGACGCCGCGCAGTTCTACTGGGGTCGCGCCCGCGCTTGGCTGGCGCAGGAGACCTTGTTCGGCCCCTCCAGCGCGCCCATCCCCCTGCCGCGCCAGCGCGTGCAGGACATCGACACGCCGGAGGACTGGGAAAGGGCGGAAGGAATGTTCCGCGCGCTGCAGCCGGCGCGCGGAGATGGCGGCGGGGCATGAGCGGCGAGCGCCTGCGCGTGGCGTTCCGCGCCGATGCCTCGATCGAGATCGGCACCGGCCATGTCATGCGCTGCCTGACGCTCGCCGACGCGTTGCGCCGGCAGGGGACGGACTGCGTCTTCATCTGCCGCGCCATGGCGGGTGATCTCCTCGCCGACATCGCCAGCAGGGGCCACGCCACCCGCGCCCTGCCCGCCGCCGGCTCGCCTGTCGCGCGAGAGGAGGGCGACCCCGCCCATGCGCACTGGCTCGGGGTCGACTGGGCGCGCGACGCGCAGGAAACCCGCGAGGCGCTGGGCGCGGAGAGTGTCGATTGGCTGGTGGTCGACCATTACGCGCTCGACCGGCGCTGGGAGGAAGCGGTGCGCCCCTCCTGCCGCCGCCTGATGGTCATCGACGACCTGGCGGACCGTCGCCACGACTGCGAGCTGCTGCTTGATCAGACGGCAGGACGCCTGCCGCAGGACTACGCCGCCCTTGTCCCTGCGGGTGCCAAGATGCTGGCGGGGGCACGATACGCGCTTCTGCGTCCCGACTTCGCCGCGCTGCGCCCCGAGAGCCTCGCCCGCCGCCGGCAGCCGCGGCTCGGCCGGCTGCTGGTCACCATGGGGGGCGTGGACAAGGACGACGCCACCGGGCGCGTGCTCGCCGCCCTCGACGCCTGCGCCTTGCCGCCCGACATGCAGATCACCGTGGTGATGGGGCCGCAGGCGCCCTGGCTAGCGCAGGTGGAGGCCCGCGCCGCACGCATGCGCCACGCGACGCAGGTGCGCGTGGGCGTCTCGGACATGGCGCGGCTGATGACCGACAGCGACCTCGCCATCGGCGCGGCCGGCAGCACCTCCTGGGAGCGCTGCGCGCTCGGGCTGCCCAGCATCCTGCTGGTGCTGGCGGAAAATCAGCGTAGCCTCGCCGAGGGTCTGCACCGGCAGGTAGCCGCCATTGCGGTATCGAGCGCGGGCGAGGCGGTGGCTTTTATGGAGCAGCATCTGAGGGGCGGCACGCTTGTCGGGCTTTTGCAGAGGCTGAGCGCCGGCGCGGCCGGCGTGGTTGATGGCCATGGCGTATCCCGCGTCCTTCATGACATGACGCATCATGGCTGAGACCTGCACGATTCGGGCGCTGACGGCGGATGATCTTCCCGCGATCCTGGCCTGGAGAAACCATCCGGACGTGCGCCGGGCGATGTTCACGCAGCACGAAATCAGCCTTGCCGAACATCAAGCCTGGTTCGCGCGGACGAGTGCCGACCCAGCCTGCCACCGGCTGATCGTGGAAGAGGGACAAACCGGCATCGGCTATGTCCAGTTCAACAATGTCGCGGTCGACGGCGTGTCCGAATGGGGCTTCTATGCGCGTCCCGGCATGCCGAAAGGCACGGGGACGGCACTGGGGAAGACGGCGCTGGCTTATGCCTTCGACGCGTTGATACTGCACAAGGTGTTCGCGCAGGTCATCGCCGACAATACGGCCTCGTTGGCGCTGCACCACCGCCTCGGCTTTGTGGAGGAGGGTCTGTTGCGCGACCAGAAGCTCATTCAGGGGGCGCATCATTCCCTCGTCCATTTCGGCCTGCTAAGGCACGAATGGCAGGCGGACTAGGACGGTCAGGAGCACGATGTGAGCGGGATCGAGATTGCCGGCCGCGCCATCGGCCCCGACGCGCCGCCTTATGTGATCGCCGAACTGTCCGCCAACCATAATGGTTCGCTGGACACCGCCCTGCGCATTCTGGCCGAGGCGCACAAGGCCGGCGCGGATGCGGTGAAGCTGCAGACCTACCGGCCCGACACGATCACTCTCGACAGCGATCGCGATGAATTCCGCATCAAGGGCGGCCTGTGGGACGGGCGCACGCTGTACGAACTCTACGCCGAAGCGCACATGCCGTGGGACTGGCACAAGCCGCTTTTCACGCGGGCCGGCGAACTCGGCATCACCATCTTCAGTTCGCCCTTCGACACCACCGCCATCGATCTGCTGGAAGACCTGAACGCCCCGGCCTACAAGATCGCCTCCTTCGAGGCGGTGGACCTGCCGCTGATCCGCTACGCCGCCGCAACCGGCAAGCCGCTGATCATTTCAACCGGCATTGCCGACGCCGACGAGATCGCCGAGGCGGTGGCGGCCGCGCGCGACGGGGGCTGCCGCCAGCTTGCCCTCCTCCACTGCGTCAGCGGCTACCCCGCTCCGGCGCGGGACTACAATCTGCGCACCATTGCCGATTTGCAGGCCCGCTTCGGGCTCGTCATCGGGCTTTCCGACCACACGCTGGACAACGCGACCGCCATCGCCAGCGTCGCGCTGGGGGCGTCGATCATCGAGAAGCACTTTACCCTCGACCGTCATGGCGGCGGGCCCGATGACAGCTTCTCGCTGGAGCCGGCGGAAATGGCGGCCCTGTGCCGGGACACCCGCACCGCCTGGAGCGCACTGGGCCGGGTGGATTACAGCCGCAAGCCCAGCGAAACGGCGAATGCCCAGTTCCGCCGCTCTCTCTATTTCGTGAGGGACGTGAAGGCCGGCGACATCATCGCCGCCGACGCCGTGCGCAGCGTCCGGCCGGGCTATGGGATGGCCCCCAAGCACCTCGACAGCGTGGTCGGCAAGCGCGCCTCGCGGGACATTGCCGCCAATACCCCGGTGCTCGGCGATGACGTCGAGTGACCGTCAGAACGCGAGAGATGCCGGACCTACGAAGACGTGCGTCTTCGTCGCCACGACACCTCTCCAGATCCTGTTTTCGCTGTCCATCGCGCATGATCTTGGGCCGGATGTGCAACGGCACATGGTCATCATCGGCACGTTCAAGAATGCCGAAGCGGTCTGCCACCGGTTCAACGCGCTCCCGATCGGACCGGGATGGCAATCAGCGCGCTATTTTAGATCATTCCCTCGGGCCTCGCGCTACATCGCCTCGCTGAAAGGCGATGATCTGTTTATCGACGCCGATGTCGGAATCAGAAAATATCTATACTTGATATTATTCAAATTATTGTCTCGTAAAACACGTCTCAACGTCTACGAAGAAGGTCTCGGCACCTACAGGAAAGACCTTTATTCGGGCGTGAGGCAGGCCGCCATCGCGGTGACCGGCGCGGGAATTCATTATGGCAACTGCGTGCTGACCTCGAACATCCATGTCTTGAAGCCGGACTTATACTTGTCCGCATTTCCGCGCATGGAAGGCAAGATCCGGCGTATCGTCCATTCGCCGATCGAGATCATACGGCGTCACCTTGCCGCCCTCTGTCAGTTGTTCTCCTATTCTCCGCTGACCGATGCGGATCGGAGAAGCGCGTCCTGCATCCTGTATCTTTCGAGCTGGAGCCAGGATGAGGTGTTCATCAAGACACTGACGGATTCTTCGGACGACGTATATTTGAAACCCCATCCGCACTTCAGGGGCGACCTGCGTCACTGCTCCTTCCGCGTCATCGCCGGGGGCCCTCCCGCAGAGCTGATCCTGGTCAACTTGCTGGACATCTATGACCTGATCACCGTCTTTCATCACGGATCAAGCGTCACGTGGTATTTTTCGCATGAGCGCATCGAATTCGTGCAGATTTGATTTGGCATCAGGCCTGCCGGCGCGCCGCGCATTCGCGGATGAGCTTCTCCACCGCAATGACTGAGCTTATCGCGGAAAACTCCCGCGCCCGCGCGCGCAACAGGCCGGGGTCCAGCGGGGCATCGAGCGTGTTTTCGATGGCGCGGGCCATCGAGGGCGGATCGTCGACGGGCACCTGCACGCCAAATCTCCCCTGCCCCAGTATCTCCCCCGTGCCGCCCGGCGAGGCAGTGGAAACGACCGGAGTGCCCACCGACATCGCCTCGACCAGCACGTTTCCAAGCGCTTCATGGCGCGAGGGAAGAACGAGCAGCGCGCAGCGCGCCATATAGGCGAAGGGGTTCGGCTCGAAGCCGGGCATCGAGACGCGGCCGGCGAGCCCGAGCTCGGCGACCAGTCGCTCCAGCGCCGGCCGCTCCTCGCCCTCGCCCAGCACCAGCAACCGCGCCTCGCGTTGGCGCAGCAGCAGTGCGAACGCTCGCAGCAGGATGTCGATCCCCTTCTCCCGCGAGAGGCGGCTCACCGCGAGGACCACCGGCGGTCCGCCCGGCTCCGCCAGCCAGGGATGGGCGACCGCCTCGCGGGCGCGCTCCTCAAGGGCCGGGCTCCAGATCGGATTGTAGATGACGTGGATCCGCTCCGCCTTCATTCCCGGAATGTCGAGCAGGTGCTGCTTTGTGGCGTGCGACACGGCGATGATCGCTTCGGCGCGGCGGTAGGCGGCAAGGACGCCTATCTGCTGCAGGCGATAACGAAGCCGGGCCTGCCTGCCGTGCAGCACCCCTTCCCAGGTGCGCTGCACGAAGATGACCATACGCCGCCGCGTCAGCGTGCCGTTCACCGCGGCCGCCACGAAGCAGACGCTGCTGGGGCAGGCGATGACGATCTCGGGATCCTCCCGCCGGAGATAGCGGATATAGGGAATCACCGCCCGCGCCGTGCCGCTGGCCTTCAGGTCGAACAGCCGCACCCCTGCGGGAACCTCATCGACCATGTCGCCGCACACGCTGCTGGCGACGAGATCGACGTGATAGCCGCGCGCGACAAGCTCCTTCGCCAGGCGGTTCGTGGACCTTTCCGCCCCGCCACCGCCGAGGATTCCGAGGAAGAAGGCGATCCTTATGGGGGTCTCCCGCGCGTCAAGCGGCAACGAATGCGCCGTTAGTTCTCTGCCCCCTCTATAGCCGCCACCGGCACCGACGCAAGCCGGCCACGGATGGGGAACGAGGCGGGACAGACGCGGTGGGGTCATGCGGCCGCCTTGGCGCTCGGCCAAGCCCCGCAGCTATGGCTCACCTGCCAATACCCGCCTGCGGTTCCAGACCACGGTTTTCCGCAGCGGCCTCACGCTTTCAAGCCACGGCGCCAGAAATATTGCCAATATAAGACATATCAGAACAGCCGCAGCCCCGGCACACACAGATGCAACCACGTTATCATATATGAAAGGCTGCCCTAAACCATACAAAAGCAGCAATATTGGAAAATGTACGATATATAGCGTATAGGAAAATTTCGATGTCTCTGCGATATCAAGATCGAATGAGAATATACCTATAGATATCAGATATAGGTAGGTCGCCGCGAGAATACCTATAAATACGTTGAATAACACAATGTAATGATATCGATATACATCTATATCAGTGACATTAATCGAAATTCTCACAAATTTCACGGCCGTGGCGGCGGCAAAAAGCGCGAGTAGGAACGCGAGGACGACAGCCGTCCCATGGCATTTGACATTGTGATTATGCATGAGAGCGACAATTGCGCCGGAGAACCAAACGACGCCATACACGGCGAATGTTTTGTTGAGCGAGCCGAGCACAAGGGCCACCACGATACCCAGCGCAACGCCCGAATAGGGCCGCCACACCAGCAGGCATGCGATGAGATAATACCATACCTCATAGGACAGGCTCCACAGCGGCGTGTTGGCGGAGAGATTCCCGACGGCAAAGCCGTTCGCGAACACCAGCGTCCCGAAGAATGCTGGCCACTCGATCTGCAGTCCGCTGCGGCTGATGAAGCCTCCGGAATGGACGAACTGCCCCGTTCCGGAGTGAAGAAGATAGGGCGCGATCAGATGGATCGCGAGCAACAGCACCATTGAAAACAGCAGTGGTGGATAAAGACGATCGAAGCGATCGACCGCATACTTTCCAACGTCAAGGCGACCATTGAGAAAAATATTGCGGGTCAGAGATTTTGTTATCAAAAACCCACTCAGCACAAAGAAAAGCATCACTGCCGCTTGGGCCAAAAGAGAGAAGATCGGAAAAAACAAGGGATAGATAGGTGCGATGAAGATCTGATAGCCGTGCCCTACCAACACCACGATAGCGGCAAGGCCACGCAATGAGTCGAGATTACGGGACACGTCACGATTTACGGGCCGATAATTCCCGAAAAGCTGGGCGCACCATGTCGGCATGTCGCCCTCAACTGGCACCTTAAGCACCTATGCAAAATGCAGATGCTCCCCGGCCTTGGATAACGCTCTGACCAGCGCAATCGATCCCGCATCTCTGGAAATTTTTCGGTCGCTTGTGGAAGCGAGCGACGGGGATACGCCGCTCAGGAGCCGACGGTGACCGCAACAGCCGGGGCCGGTTGCCGGACGATCCGCCCCTTTTCCAGCCGCACAACCTCGTCGCACCCTTCCAGCGTCGAGAGTCGGTGCGCGATGATGAGGATGGTGAGTTCTCGCCCGAGGCGATTAATGGCGCTCATCACCGCAGATTCGGTTTCATGGTCGAGCGCGCTGGTCGCCTCGTCGAACACCAGCACGGAGGCCTGCTTGTAAAGCGCCCGCGCGATGCCGATGCGCTGGCGCTGGCCACCGGAAAGCTGAACGCCGCGCTCGCCGACGCGCGCATCATAACCGTTGGGCAGGGCTTCGATGACCTCAGACAGTTCTGCCTGCTCAGCCGAGCGGCGCACTCGGTCCAGGTCGATCTGGTCGCGCCGGACGCCGAAGGCGATGTTCTCCGCCACGCTCGCATCCGACAGGAAGATCGCTTGCGGCACATGGGCGACATGGCGCTGCCAGGCGGCCCGGTTGCCCGCGGTGAGCGGCGCGCCGTCGACGCGGACTTCGCCCTCGGTGGGCTCCAGAAGACCGATGATGAGATCCATCAGGGTCGACTTGCCGCTTCCCGTCTGCCCGGCGATTCCGATGCGGGCGCCGCGCGGAATGCGCAGGCTGATATCGGTCAGCACCGCCCGTCCATTGTCGCCGTAGCGGTAGCCGACATGATCGAGTTCCAGCACATGATCGAAGGTGACCGTCACATCCCCGGACGAGTCCGGCGGGGCCTCCCGTGCCAGCAGGCTCAGGAGATCGAGCATCGATTGCCGGCCGGCCGCCGACATGGCCCAGGCGCCGTAAATCTGCTGGAGCAGCGGCAGCAGACGCTGGGCGCCGAGCGCAAGCACGCCAAGAACCGGGATCGCGCCCAGCAATCCGCCCTGCCGGGCCGCCAGCACGGCGGCCGCAACCGCGATCACGATCATGCCCAGCCCTTCGACGATGAAGCGCGGCGACTGCGCCGCGACTCCCGTGCCGATGCGCGCGTCGCGCAGCCGGGCCTCCGTATGGTCATAGGCCTCGATGAAGACGGGCTGCGAACGGTCCAGCAGGATGTCGCGGATCCCGCCCAGCCCCTCCTGCATGATCTTCACCCGCGCATCCTGCATCTGCGCCACGATCTTGCCGTTGCGGCGCAGCTGGGCCTGGCTGATGACCGACATGAGCAGATAGATCGCCGCGAACATCACCCCCAGCAGCAGCGCCAGCACGGGATCGACCCAGACGAGGCCGGCAATGATGAAGACCGCGATGACCGACGAGACGACGGCCTGCATGAAGGGCAGGAACAGCTCATTGGTCACCATCTGCGCCTTGTTGATCGCGGCGATGATGGTGCTGGAATTGCCCTGGGTGTGGAAAATATAGTTCTGCTGCAGCGTGTTGGCGTACAGGCGCACGCTCAGCTCATACGCCACGCCGAACACGAAGCTCATCATGGCCCGGGTCAGCGCCAGCCGCAGGCCCATCGCCACGATCACCGCGACGGCGAACATTGCCGTCGAGATGCCCACCACCTGGGCGGTGGTATGGGCGCCGACGAGCTCGAACAGCGAGCCAAGCAGGCCTGCCTGCTCGATCCGCGCGGGCTGCGAGATCAGGGTGAGGAACGACACCAGCGCGCCGAGGCTGACCAGCTCGGCCAATGCGCCCATGAACATGAGAGCCAGCAGCGGGACGATGGCGAAACGGCGCTGCGGCGACAGCTCGCCAAACACCGCACGCAATCCCTGCAGAAGGGAAATGTCCGACGAAGATGCCGTCATCCGGGAGCCGCTCAAACTGTCGCTCTCTGTGGCGGCGCTTCGCCTGGATGCGCAGGCAGCGGCGCCGACGGTGTCGGGAAGGTCAGTCGCTCAACCCCATGGGGTCACGCCATTTCGCGCACATATGTGCACATCGCTTTTTGCACGCCCGCGCACGCCACGCAATCGCGGTAAAAGCACTGGCATGCACGTCGACCATATTCTTTCGCCTCATCCGGAGCAGCCGCCCGGCTAGTGCGGCACAGAGCGCTTTTCCGAGGGCGCCGCGGCACGAGGCTGCCAGCACGGATCGACGATGCCGCCCTCCGGCACATAGCCGGTAGGGGCCTCGCGCAGGATGGCGCGAACCTCGGGAATGTCCTGTGCGTCGCACGCCGCCTTAAGCTGGGCGAGGACGCGCTCCAATTCGGACAAGGACAGTGAACGGTCCACCGTGGTCATGATGCGCGGATGCTCCGTCGGCTGAGCCGTGCCGCCTATCAGGAGTTCCTCATACAGCTTCTCGCCGGGTCGCAGGCCCGTAAAGCGGATCTCGACGTCGCCCTCCGGCGATGCACCGGCCACGCGGCTGCCCTCGACGATGACCGGGCTCAACCCGCTCAGGCGCGCCATCCGGAAGGCGAGGTCGACGATGCGTACCGGCTCGCCCATGTCGAGGATGAAAACATCGCCTCCCTGCGCCATGGCGCCGGCCTGGATCACCAGTTGCGCCGCCTCGGGGATCGCCATGAAGTAACGGGTGATGTCGGGGTGGGTGACGGTGATGGGGCCGCCCGCCTCGATCTGCTGGCGGAACAACGGGATCACCGAGCCGGAGGAACCGAGCACATTGCCGAACCGGACGATGGAGAAGTTCGTTCCCCCCTTCGCCGCCATCGCCTGGCAGACCAGTTCCGCCATCCGCTTGGAAGCGCCCATGATGTTGGTGGGCCTCACGGCCTTGTCGGTGGAAACCAGCACGCAGGCGCTGACCCCGCACGCGTGGGCGGCTTCGGCAACGGACAGCGTGCCGAACACATTGTTGCGCACCCCTTCGACCACATTGTGCTCCACCAGAGGCACATGCTTGTACGCCGCCGCGTGGAAGATCGTGTTGACCTCGAAGCGGCGCAGCAGGCTTTCGAGGCGAGGCCGGTCAAGCACGGAGGCGAGCAGCGGCACGATCGGAGTTTGCGCGCCCTCGCGTGCCGCCCAATGCCGCAATTCCTGATCGACGCCATACAGGGCGTATTCCGACTGCTCCAGCAGCACCAGCCGCGCCGGACCCTGGCGCAGGATCTGCCGGCACAGCTCGCTGCCGATGGAGCCCCCGGCGCCCGTCACCATGACGGCCTTGCCGCGGATGTTGGCGTCGAGCAGATGCTGCTGCGGAGGAATAAGATCGCGCCCCAGCAGATCCTCGATCGATACTTCGCGAAGCTCGGTCAGCCGGGCCCGTCCCGACACGATATCGGCGATGCCGGGAATGGTTTGCACGCGCAGGCCAAGCGGCACCAGCCGCTCCAGAATCACCGAACGTTGCAGGCGCGTGGCGCTGGGAATGGCCAGAAGCACATTCTCCACCTGGTACTCGGCGACCAGATCCGGCAGGGCGGCGGTCGGATGCACCCGGTAGCCGCCAATGTCGCGCCCCTGCAGCTCGCGCGCATCGTCGACGAAGGCGACAGGGGTGTATTCGGTGCCCTGGAGAGACGCGAGCAATTGCTGGCCGGCACGGCCCGCGCCGTAGATCACCACCGGCGTTCGCAGGCGGGACTGGCGGTGAAGATAGAGGGCGCGCAGGCTGAAGCGGGCGCCGCCCATCAACGCCATCGCCAGAAGCCAGTAGATGATCGGCACGGAGCGCGGCAGGAAAAGAACAAGCCCCTGGGCCACGGTAAACAGCATCACCGCCGAGAGTGCGGCGCCGATGGCGATCACCCGCAGGGTACGCCCGGCAATGTGCCGGACAACCGCGCGATATAATCCCAGCACGTGCAGAAGCGCGATCGTCAGCGGCGTCACGATGGCGAAGACCAGCCAGCTGTCCGGCGCGAAGGCCAGCGTGAAGCTGTCGAGCCGCAGTGCCATCGCCAAGTAGAAGCTCAAGGCGAGAAGCCACGCGTCGACGAGATAGAGGACCGTCCGCTTCTTCGCCCGGCTCAACCCGATCAAATAGTTGAGCATGCGCGCTGTCATGTGAGCCGTGCTCCTAGCAACGCATGCCGGCGCATGGCGCCATGGCGGCGTGGGCACTGCGGCAAGCCCGCCCCGCCACGGCCATCGACCCACGCGGCTCGCTGGAACGACCAACATAACGGGAAAGGGCCATGGAAACGGCGCGACTGTCCCGAACCATCATTGCACTGGCCTGCCACCCCGGAACACCGCCCCCGGCCTTACAACCTGCGAACGCCGCCTTGTAAGAATGCGTAATATATCCCGCAAAGCAGCTGCACTCAACCATCATTGATAGTATTAACCACCAATTAATAATACACATCCCGCCGAATTTTTGGGCTCGAACGCGCAGGCCTGGTCATTACTGGAGTGGCGCGGGTAAAAGCCACCCCGACAAACGGCGATTGTCCTGCAACCCCTGTACGATGAACGCTTTGGCGACGTGCCGAGGAAGGCCGTCCTCGCGTTGCCTTTTTCGTCCCGGCAATGTTCACCGCCAGGGTCGGAGGCAGCAGCAGACCACGGCCCGCTTTCGTCGCCGGGCACGGCATCGGTGCCCTGTAGCCTCCCGGCGAGACGGGCCGGTGCGCCGCGCGCCAGAACGTTAATGGCGCGCCGCGAAGGGCATGAAGATGCCGCGCATGTTGCTATGATCAGACCCCGGCCCGCCGAGGCGTCGGTGCGGCTTCAGAAGGAAAAGGCGTCGGATGGAAAAGGCCAGGGTCGCGCTGACGACGACGGGAAGCGGCGGATTCATCGCGCGCGGTGTGCTCGAAACCTGCGCCCGCGAGGGGCTGGGCAGCCGCGCCCTCTCGCGCGGCGCACGGCCGAACTGGGTGCCGGATGCGATCGCGTGGGTCACCCTTCCCAGCTATGCCGACCAGCCGCGCCTTGCATCTGCCCTCGCCGGCACACGCTTTGTGCTCCACCTCGCGGATGATCCCGCCCGCCATGGCGAGCGGGACCCGGCAGAGGCCCTTCGCGTCTGCGACGCCCTGATCGAGGCGGCGCGCGAGGCGAAGGTGGAAGCCATCATCCTGGCGAGCAGCGTCTATGCCCGCGACGCGCGCACGCCCTACGGATCATCCAAGCGCGCCATCGAGGACCGTCTTCTGGCGGCGAGCGATGTCCGCACCATCGTCCTGCGCCTGCCCCCCGTCTACGGGCCGGGCTGCAAAGGCGGCTTCGCGGCGTTGGCCAAACTGGTCGGCAAGGGACTTCCCCTGCCGCTCGGCGCGGCGCGGGCCCCGCGCGCCTATCTCTCGCGGCGAAACCTCTCATCGCTGATCGTGACGATGGCCGGCATGGATGCCGCGCGGTGCCGGGCCGCCGCCGGGCGCATCTTCGAGCCTTCCGACGGCCAGGGCGTCGCGACGCGCGATCTCGCCCTGATGATGGGCGCGAGCCTCGGCCGCACGCCCATGCTGCTGCCAGTGCCGCCGGTCCTGCTGCGTGCCGCCGGCCGCGCCATCGGCCGGGCCGATCTGGTGCGCGGCGTGGTCGACAGGCTGGAGACGGCGCCGGCCACGGAGCTTGAGGCCGCCTTTGGCTGGCGCCCGGTCGAGCAGATGCCGGAAAGCCTTGCCTTCCTGCCGCAGGGCTTCAGGCCCGCGTAACCGCATCGCCGCGACCGCTGCCCACGGCGGTCTTCAGAAGAAAGCCCATGTCGGCCGCGAGGCTGATCGCGGCGAGGTAGTGGCTGTCCGCCTCGGCAAGCTCGACCGGCGTCGACATGTCGATGCCGGCGATCTGCGCCGGGCCGGTAATGCCCGGGCGGACGGCGTAGACGCCGCGTTTCTCGCGCTCAGCCACCAGCAGCTGCTGGCTCGGCAGACACGGGCGAGGCCCGACGAAGCTCATGTCCCCGCGCAGGACATTCAACAGCTGCGGAAGCTCGTCGAGCTTGGTCTTGCGCAGCACCGCACCGAAGCGGGTGATGGAGACCTTCGACACCTCATGGCTGGGCAGGTTTCCTGTGTCCTTGGCCATGGTGCGCAGCTTGTAGAGAATGAAGTGACGGCGCCCACGGCCGACCCTGACCTGCCTGAAGACGGCCGGGCCGTCGCTCTCCAGGCGGATCACGCACACGCAGACGAGGCAGACGAGCGCCGCCGGCACCGTGATGGCGAGAGCCAGCAGCACGTCGAGGAGGCGTTTGCCGATGCGCGGATAGAAGTCAGACATAGGCGCGGCCCCCATTGCCCGGGTGACAGCGGGCATGAGGACCGGCGAGAGCGAGGCGGCTCCGGTCAGCTTTCATCCGGCCTCCCGACCCTTGCGGCTTGCGGCATCATCAGCGCGCAGCAGGCGGCGAAATAGGCGAGCATGGTGGCGGTGCGCAGGGGATAGTCGACGAAGGAGTGCAGCATCAGAAGCAGCACGGCAAGCGAGGCGCACTGCTGCAGAACGCGCAGGCGCATCTCGCGCGGCGGCGCGGCGACGAACCAGATCCGATAGGCCCGCGCCGCGAACCAGATGAGGAAGACCGTCACCAGCAGCCCGCCGGCAAGGCCGGTCTCAAGGAAGAACTCCACCCAATCATCATGCGCCCGGTTGACATATTGCGGGCCCAGCGTGGTCGCATCCTCGTAGATGGGGAAAACAGCGGTGAAGGTGCCAAGGCCCGTGCCGAAGGGAAGCGCGTCGACCGCCGACTGGAGCGTCTTCTCGTTAAGGATGGTGCGCAGCCGGTCGACGATGCCCGCATCGAAGCGTGTGAGGAAGCGATCGGCACCGAGTTGGCCGACCAGCAGCACCAGGCCGGCCGCAAGGATGATGACAACGCTGCGCACGCGGCGCGGCTTCGGCGCGCGGCCGCTCAGCAAGGCGAGGATCGACGGCGCCATGGTCACCACACCCGCCAGCGCGACCAGAAGCAGGAGAATGCCGGCGCGCGAGCGGGCAAGCGCGAGGCCCGCCAGAAGGAGCAGCGCCAGGCTGAACGCGCCGGCGAGCCAGATCACTTTGCGGGCCGTCGGCGTCCGGGGGGACAGTACGCGCTCGCCTCGCCCGACGAACCACCCGACGCCGAGCAGGAACGCGACATAGAGCTGGGCGGCAAAGTGGTTGCGGTTGGCGAAGAAACCGACCGACTCCGCCCGATTGCTGATCTCGAAGAAGCGCAGGGCGCTGGCAGGCCCCTGCATCACCTGGAGAACGCCAAGGCCGAGAGCCATGAAACCGAAGCCCACCGCCCAGCCGGAGAACCGCAGGCGCCGTTCCTCGTCCAGCAGCGCCACCAGAAGAAACAAGGCGAGCGGAGGGAGAATGGCGGGCAAGGCGGCAAGGCTGGCCGCGGGATCGACCGACGAACTGCCGGTCCATACGCCATCCAGCGCAGCGCCACCGCCGGCGGCGAGCCGGGCCGAGAGCCCCTGCCAACCCGGGGAGCCGAACAGCGGAATGAACTGGGCGAGCGCGATGAGCAGCCCGATCACCGCCAGCCCGGCGCCGCAGGCCAGCTCCAAGCTCAGCCGCCCGCGGAAGGTTCGCGCCGCGAACCGATCAAGCCAGAGCCAGGCGGCCAGCGCGAGAAACGGCACGGAGAAAAACTGCAGCAGCACGTCCGAGAGGTAGCCGGCACGCGTCGCCCCCCCGAGGACGACGTTCGCGAACAGCAGAAGGACCGACGCAACAAAGGCCGGCCCCAGATCTCCATGTGGCTTCAGGATCAGAGCCGTGCGCCCCCGTCAGGGACTGACCGGAAAGAAGATCGTCTTGTTGCTGCCGCTGTCGGAAAGCGCGATGGCGGCCGCGATGCCGCCGCCGACGGCGACCGTGCCGATGATCATGCCGGTCGTGGTGTCGATCACCAGGCCGCAGCCGGGCACGCGCAGCGTCTCGGTGGTCGAGCCAGGGATGGTAACGGTCCTGTTGGTGCCGAAATCGACCACGGCGCTGCCGGGCCCCTGCACAGCAACCTTGTCGCCGCCCTTAAGTGCGGCACCGACGAAGCCGGGGGCGAACCCCTGCCCCTTGTCGATCATCACCGTGCCCACGAGTTCCGTAAGCGTGCCCGTCGTCTGGCAGGCATCCGCAAGCGCCGCACCTGCGGTGCCAACTGAAAAAAACGCCGCAGCGGCGGCAAACAACACCGAACGATTCATGAGCCCCTCGACTATTCAACAGGCACGGAGAGCTGCGCATGTCTCCTGCTGTACTATCAGTAGCAACGCAGAGAATCAAAGAATCCGGCCACCCCGCAGGCGCCACCGGCCATTTCCCGCGCGTCGTGACCCGAATGCAACAAAGCGCCCCGTCCTCTCCGGTCAAATAATTGTAAAACATGGTTAATTCATTTTTGTCGCTAGGATAGGTCACAGCATTTACTTGACGGCGTACAAACGATCCATCGATCAACCTCGCCGCCCCGTTGCCAGCACCGTGGCCGGCCCCTATAAGCAGGGCGATGGCATCGTCGTGCGCATGCGGGGGCCTTTTCCCCGACAGGTATCCCGTCCCCACACCGCAATCCGGCTGCGGTCGGGGCAGCGCGGCGCACGCGTCGCGTTTGGCCGATGATTGACCTGCACAACCATATTCTGCCTGGTATTGACGACGGCGCCGCCGATATGGCCGTCGCGATCGAGATGGCGAGAATGCATGTCGCCCAGGGCGTCGAGATCGTCGCCTGCACGCCGCATATTCTTCCGGGCGTTTATCACAATGAAGGCGCGCAGATCCGCCGGGCGGTCGACAACCTCCAGCAGGCGCTGGACGAGGCAGGCGTGCCGCTGATCCTCATCCCCGGCGCCGACAATCACGTGGTGCCGGCATTTGTCGAGGAACTGCGCAAGGGGCGCCTGCTGACGCTGGGGGATACGCGCTATGTGCTGGTGGAGCCGCCGCACAACATTGCCCCGGCACGTCTCGACGAGTTGATCTTTACCATTCTTTTGGCGAATTATGTGCCAATACTGACCCACCCGGAGCGTTTGAAATGGGTGGAAGAAAAATTCACCTTGATTCAGCGCATGGCAGAGCGCGGCGTCTGGATGCAGATTACCTCCGGTTCGCTCACCGGCCGATTTGGCCGACGGCCGAAGTACTGGGCGGACAAGATGGTCGGCGAGGGAATGGTGCATATCCTCGCCAGCGATGCACATGATACGATCAAGCGCCCGCCAGACCTTGCCGAGGGCCGTCTCGCGGCCGAGCGGCTGGTGGGGACGGTGGAAGCCAGGCGGATGACTGTCGAGCGTCCACGGGATATCGTTTTGAACAGGGCGCCGGCCGAGTCCGCGCCTACAGGGGTGGTACGGTTCGATGAGGTTGGGCGGGAAGAAAGCGGCGATATCCGCGCGCATCGCTCTGGCGGTGGCGGGAGTAGCGATCTTCTTGGCCGGTTGCGTCGCCTCTTCGGGCGATAAGCCGCCACCGGGGGCGCAGGCTTCCGCCCCTTCCGCTTCGGCCGCCAGCTATGCCGCCGCGGGTGAACAGGCGCCTTCGCGCACGGCGGCGCCGACCCGTTCGGCAGCCCCCGCGCCGGGCGGCACGCAAATTCCCGTCAGCACCGTTGCCGAGCGCGTGCCGGCCGGCGAGGCCGCCGCCGTCAGCGCCGTCACAGCGGCCAGCACGCCCGGCTCGGACGGCTACCGCGTCGGCCCGCTCGATGTGCTCAACGTCACCGTGTTCAAGGTCGAGGACCTCTCCAAGACCGTGCAGGTGTCGGAGAGCGGCAAGTTCAGCTTCCCGCTGGTGGGCGACGTGCAGGCGTCGGGCCGCACGGTCAGCGAGATCGAAAGGGACCTCGCCGGCAAGCTCGGCGGCAACTATCTGCGCAACCCGCAGGTCACGGTTCTGGTGAAGGAATATAACAGCCACCGCATCACGGTGGACGGCGCTGTCAACAAGCCGGGCGTGTTCCCCATGCAGGGCCCGATGTCGCTCCTGCAGTCGGTGGCGATGGCGGGCGGCATGCAGGAAGTCGCGGAAGGCACGATCCTCGTCTTCCGCCGCGTCGACGGCCAGACCGCCGTCGCAAAGTTCAGCGTCGCCGACCTGCGCTCGCAGAAGTCCAGCG
This sequence comes from Ancylobacter sp., assembly GCF_965279025.1. Lineage (NCBI taxonomy): Bacteria > Pseudomonadati > Pseudomonadota > Alphaproteobacteria > Hyphomicrobiales > Xanthobacteraceae > Ancylobacter > Ancylobacter sp. The sequence goes on from NZ_OZ257132.1 coordinate 570,262, forward strand.
ACCCCGACCTTCAGGCCGGCGATATCGTGACCGTGCCCTCTTCCGATCTCAAGGTCGGCCTCGGTTACATTCTGCGCGCGGTGCCCCTGCTCAACGCTTTCGTTCTGTTGTAGCCAAACCGGGGCGACGCCTGACATGCGCCATACAGGAAGCAGAGACGGATGATGAGCGAGGGGGCTGAAGGCGGGCGGCCGGGCGGCAATGACCGCAACCTTCCGGTGGCGCAGGAAAGCCGGAACCTGCCGGTCGGGCGCGACAGCTACGGTTATGGCTACGGCGCTGCCGCCTATGCCGGCGTCGACACCCAGCCTGAATCCGAACTCGCCGCCGCCATTCACTACGTGATCGGCATTGCCCTGAAATGGCGCATCCTGATCCTCAGCACGGCCGGTGCCTTCGCGGTTATCGCCTTGGTCTACAGCTTCCTCGCCACGCCGCTCTACACGGCCAATGTCCGCATCCAGATCGACAATGAAGCCAGCAAGGTCATCGACGGCGGCGGCACCGCGCCGACCGAGCGGGGCGGCGCCGAATTTCAGAAGACGCAGTACGAACTGCTGAAGAGCCGCGCCATGTCGGAACGGGTGGTGGCGGCGCTGGCGCTCGACCAGAGCCCCGAATTCACGACCTCTTCTCCGGGGCTGATCGGCAGCATTTTCGGGCTGTTCTCGGGGCCGCCGGAGGACGTCGACCCCGCGGCGCTGCAGGAGCGCAACCATCGCGTCAGCGTCGGGCGGGTGAAGGGCGATGTCGATATCCGACCCGTCGCATCCTCGCGGCTGGTCGACATCACCTATACGGACACCTCGCCCGCACGCGCCGCCTCGATCGCCAATGCCTATGCCGACGCCTATATCGCCTCCAATCTCGACAAGCGCTTCGAGGCCAGTTCCTACGCCAAGGTTTTTCTGGAAGACCAGATCAAGCAGTTGAAGCTGCGGCTGGAGGATTCCGAACGGGCGATGCTGGCGTTTGCCGAACGCGAGAACATGGTCCAGACCAACGACAAGGTCTCGATCGCCGAAAGCAATCTCGCCGCCGCCAACACGGCGCTCGGCCAGCTCATCTCCACCCGCATTCGCGACGAGGAAAGCTGGAAGCAGGTCGAGGCCTCCTCGGCGATCAACCTGCCGCAATTGCTCACCAATAACGTGATCGACGGCCTGCGCACGCAGCGCAACGAGTTGAGGCGCGACTACGAGGAAGGGCTGGAAACCTTCAAGCCCGGCTATCCCGCCATGGTGGAGATCTCCAACAAGATCGCCGAGATCGACCGCCAGCTCGCCACCGAAGTCTCGACCATCCGCAATTCACTGCGGGCGGCGTATCAATCCTCGGCTGCCCAGGAAGGGCAGATGCGCCAGCGCATCGAGGAACTGCGCGGCGAGGTGCTGACGCTCCAGCGCAAGAGCATCCAGTACGGCATCCTCCAGCGCGAGGTCGATTCCAACCGCAACCTCTATAACGACCTGCTGCAGCGCTTTAAGGAAGTCGACGTGGCCAGCGGCGTCGGCACCAACAACGTCTTCATTGTCGACCGGGCCATCCCCCCGCGCGGGCCGTCTCACCCGCGCACTATGCTGCTGCTCGCCGGCGGGCTGATGCTGGGCCTCGTCTGCGGCTTCGGCGCGGCCAGCCTCATCGAACTGCTCGACGACCGCATCCGCACCCCGGAGGATGCCGAGAAGGCGACTGGCCTGCCGATCCTCGGCATCGTACCCCGGGCGCAGTTCCCGAAGGGCATTGTCGCCGAGCTTGCCGACCCGCGCTCCGCCGTCGCCGAGGCCTATCGCTCGCTCGCCACATCGCTGCAGTTCTCGACCGAGACCGGCCTGCCGCGCACGCTGGTGGTCACCAGCGCGGGGGCCTCCGAGGGCAAGTCGAGCACCGCCATTGCGCTCGCCCGCCATTACGCCATCACCGGCAAGCGCGTGCTGCTGATCGACGCCGACCTGCGCCGCCCCTCGGTCCACACCAAGCTCGGCTACGACAACTCCGTCGGCCTGACCAATTGCCTGACCGGCATGTCGACCCTGCACGACGTGGTGCAGGCGACCGACCTGGCGACGCTCGACTTCCTGGCCTCCGGCCCGCTGCCGCCCAACGCGGCCGAGATCCTGGGCGGAACCCATGTGTTCTCGCTCATCTCGGTGGGGCTGGAGATCTACGACCTGATCATCTTCGACAGCCCGCCCATGCTCAGCATCGCCGACGCACAGCTCCTCGGCGCCGCCGCGCAGGCCACCATCTTCGTCACCGGCTCGGGTGATGGCCGCCGCGCCATCGCCCGCAACGCGCTGCGCCGGCTGCAGATCGCCCGCGCCGTCACCATCGGCGTGGTGCTGACCAAATTCGATACCCGCAGCGCGCATTACGGCTATGGCTATGGGTATGGCTACGGCTATGGCTACGATTACGGCCAGGGCACCGACACCGGCAGTGTCGACGGCAAGGGCGGCGGCCTGAGCGGGGTGAAGGCGCTGCTGCCGAAATTTGGCCGTCGCGACTCCAAGACGAACCAGTCCGAAGCGGCGTGACCATGGCGGAGCACGACGCGCTCGACGCCGCGCTTGCCCTGTTCAAGGACCCGGTCTCGGCGCGCCGTATGCCGCACATCGCCTTGCCGCAGGGCACCGCCATGGTGCTGGCGGTCGCCGTTGGCGACGAGGCCGCTCTTGCCGCGGCCGAGCGGCGCAGTGGCATCGGGCGCGACACGCTCCGCCAGGCGGCCGGCTTCTTCGTCGAGCAGGCCATGCTGTTCCACGATGCCGACAGCTACCGTGTGCTGGGAACGCGCCGCAGCGCCACGCATGAGGAACTGCGCCACAATATGGCGCTGCTCATGCGCTGGCTGCACCCCGATCTGCAGTCGCTGCGCAGCGGCCCGCTCGACCGCGAAGTGTTCACCGCGCGGGTCTCTCGCGCTTGGGAAGACCTGAAGACAGACGAGCGCCGCAGCGCCTATGAGGTGCGCCACCCGCAGCCGCCGCAGGCCTCGCCGGCACGCGGCGCCCCCGGGCCGATGGCGCGCCAGAGCCGGCCGGGCGGTGCGTCTTTCGCCACATCCCCCGCACGCACTTCAACCGTCCCGCGCGGTGCTGCCAAAGGCAGCGCCGGCAAAGGCAATCCCGGCAGGTCCCCGCCCGCATCCGGAGCGGGCAAGCCAGCGGCAATGGCCGGCGCGGCGAAGCTGCGTTTCAATAGTGGCGCGGCCGCCCGCCGGCGGCCGCTGGCGCTGCGTGTCAGCAAGATCGAGGGCGCGTCCTTCTGGGTGCGCCTGTGGGGCTTCATCTGGAGACGGCGATGACCGACGCTCCGCGCGAGCGGGTACGGAAGCCGCGTCGCCGTCCTCCCGAACGGCGGCCGCGCCTGATCTGGCTGCGCACTCTGCGTCTGGCGGCCATCGTGCATCCCTGGCGATGCGCCGGGATCGGCGCGGGGGCGGTGCTCCTGGTCGCCCTCATCGCCACCACCTCGCTGCCGCTGGCCCTCGCCGAGCGCCGCCCCGACCTGGCGCTGACGCTGCATCCCGAACATCCCCGGGCCCTGCTGGCACTGGCGCGCGAGCAACGTCTGAGACTCACGGCCGCCACCGCGCAGGCGGAGGAAGAAGCGGCAGCGCGTGCCGAGCAGGCCGCCGCACGGGCCGCTGCCGCAACGGCCGGCGCCGCCGAGGACGCCGATGACGCGGGAGCGCCGGCGCCCCCCGGCGAGACGGACGCCCTCTCCAAGGAGGAGCGCGCGCACGCTGCCTCGCTGGCCCGGCCGGATACGGAAACAGCCACTGAGACGGAGAGCGCCGCCGACACCTCCCAGCCTGCCCCGCCGGCCCCGGAAGACATGCCCGCCCTGCGCGCCGCCATCCGCGATCTCGCCCTGCGCATCCTCGCGCGCGCACCGCTCGACGCTGCTGCGTGGCGGCTGCTCGGCGACACGTCGGAGGATCTCGCCACTAGCCGCCAGGCGATGCTGGAGGCGGTGGCGCGCTCGCGCCGCGAGACGGTCGCAGCCTTCTGGCTCATGCATCAGGACTATGAGCGCCGCGATTATGCCGGCGTCGTGCGGATGGCCAATGTGCTGCTGCGCACCCGGCCGGCGCTGAACCAGTACACGCTCAGCTATCTCAGCTCGCTGTCGCTGACACCGGAAGGCCGCACGGCGCTGGTCGACGCGCTCGTCGAGCAGCCGAGCTGGCGCGGGCTGTTCCTGCGCACCATGAGCAACCAGCTCGCCGCATCGGACGCGCCGCTCACCCTTTTCCAGATGCTCAAACAGGCGGGCGCCGGGCCCAGTGAAGTTGAACTCGTGCCGCTGTTGCGCGCGCGCATGGCGACGGAGAAGCGGGCCGACGGCGCCTACAATATCTGGCTGCAAATGCTGCCGGAAGACGAACTCCTCAAGGTCCGCCCGATCAACAATCTCGATTTCTCGCGGGACCCCAGCGCCCTGCCGTTCAACTGGAACGTGCCGCGCTCGATGAACGCGTTCATCTACCTGCAGCGGCGCAGCGACGAGGCCGCCGGCCGGGTCCTCCGCATCCGCTTCGGCGTCGGCCGGGTGAAACTGGGCTCCATCGAGCAGGTCATCTTCCTGCGCCCCGGCACCTACCGCTTCTCGGGCGAGCAGAAGGGGCTGATGTCCTCCAAGCGCGGCATGGTCTGGCAGGTGCTGTGCTATCCCGCCGCACCGGCGGTGGGCCAATCGAGCCAGTTGCTCGGTTCCCCTCGCGAGTGGCGGCCCTTCTCCTTCGATGTCACCATTCCCGACAATGGGCGCTGCGACGCCCAGAGGCTGCGCCTGTTCCACGATTCCCGCTCGACCTCCGAACAGCTCGCCTCCGGCGAGATCCAGTTCCAGTCGCTGGAAATAACGCCAATGGAGCCGGATACGCCCTCGGGCGGCTGATCCGGCGGAACGCCTATTTTATTACCTTGCCAAATACTTAGGTTGCCCGCTGGGCAAGTTGTCGAAGTGGTGCGAGACTGCGTGGAAGGCGGGCAGTGACGATTGCCCGCGCCTGGGTTCGGCGGGCACCGGCTCGGTTCTGCGCGTTAAAGAGGGGCGAGGCCATGGCGACGTCAAACCGCGACAGATCCGGCACGTTTCCCCGTAAGGACTACGAGAAAGAACTCAAGCGCCTGCATGGCGAACTCGTCGCTCTGCAGGAATGGGCGAAGGACAGCGGCGCCAAGATCTGCGTCCTGTTCGAGGGACGCGACGGCGCCGGCAAGGGCGGCGTCATCAAAGCCATCACCGAGCGCGTCAGCCCCCGCGTGTTTCGTGTCGTCGCCCTGCCGGCACCGACCGAGCGGGAGAAATCGCAGATGTTCTCCCAGCGCTACCTGCCGCATCTGCCGGCGGCGGGCGAGGTCGTGATCTTCGACCGCTCCTGGTACAACCGGGCCGGTGTCGAGCGGGTGATGGGCTTCTGCACGGAGGCGCAGGCCGACAAATTCCTCGACAGCATCTCCGCCGTCGAAAAGGCGATTATCGATTCCGGCATCATCCTGCTGAAATACTGGCTGGAGGTCAGCCCGGAGGAGCAGACGCGGCGTATCGAGCAGCGCATCCACGATCCGCGCAAGATCTGGAAGCTCTCCGGCATGGACCTGAAATCCTATGGCCGCTGGTACGATTATTCCCGCGCCCGCGACGCCATGTTCGCGGCCTCGGACAGCGCGTGGGCGCCCTGGTATGTGGTCGATTCCAACGACAAGAAGCGCGCGCGACTGAACATCATCACCCATCTGCTCTCGAAAGTGCCCTATGAGGCGCTGAAGCGCGACAAGATCACCCTGCCGAAGCGGCAGAAGCCAAAGGACTATGTGGAGCCTGAAGACGTGCGCCACCACGTGCCTGAACTGTTCTGAACCGGACGCCAAGCCTACCCGCCACAGGCGGCAGACACCCAGGGAGGACACGATGAGCGACAGCGGCGCAACCCCGACGGGCGACGAGCACCACCGGCTCGGCGACGAGAGCTTCATGTCCGCCGCCGACCTGCGCGGCTACATGGACAAGGTCGCGATGGCGAAGATGAACGAGGCGGTGGAGGCGATGGACCGCGCCCGCCACGCCAAGGACGAGCTCGCCAAGACATTGTCCCAGCCGCTCGATCTCACACCGAAGAAGCTGGAGGAGATCACCGAATCCTTGCTGATCAAGCTGCGCGCCGCGGCCGAGCGCGGCGAGACCGAGATCATGGTGATGCGCTTCCCCAACACGCTGTGCAGCGACCATGGCCGGGCGGTCAACAATGCCGAGACAAGCTGGCCCGACACGCTGACCGGACGGCCGCGCCAGGCCTATGAGCTCTGGCGGGATCGCCTGCGCGGCAGCGGCTACGGGCTTTCGGCGCTGATCGTGGAGTGGCCGAACGGCATGCCCGGCGATGTGGGGATGTTCCTCACCTGGGGAAAGAAGTAATAAGGCACCGTTCGGCGGAGTGATTCTCGCCGATGAAACCGTGGCAAGCGACGCCCGTCGTCGCGTGAGGTCCTGGAGAACGGCATGTCCCCGCTGCCGCACAGCGCCGCCGTCGAGCATCTGCCTTTCTTCATCACCGCGCCCGGCACGCCTGACGTGCTGATGATGGTGGCCGCCGTCGCCCTGGTCGCCTGCGTATTGCTGGCCGGCGTGCTGTTCCTGCACATCCATTCGCTGCCCGAGCGGCTGGCGCATAAGGGCCAGAAGCTGCAATTCGAGATCGTCGCGGTGCTGTGCCTGCTGGCGCTGTTCACCCACGCCCACGCGCTGTGGGTCGCGGCGCTGCTGCTGGCCTTTGTCGATCTTCCGGACTTCGTCTCGCCGCTGAACCGCATCGCCCGGGCTTCCGAAAAGCTCGCCGGCCTGCCGCCGGCCGAACCGCCGGCCGACAGGCCGCCCGGCCGGGAGTCCGGCCACCCGGCACCGGCGGAGGGCCGCCCCGATGCTTGAGCTTCTCCTCTGCTCGCTGCTGACGATCCTGCCGGACTATCTCTATCGCCGCTACGCGCAGGGCAAGCGCCTCGGCCGCGAGATCACGCTCTATTCCGTGTGGTACGAGCTGCGCTGGGGCATCACCGCCTGCCTCATGCTGACGGTGGCGCTGATCACCATCATCTTCTACAATCACCCCTCCTCGACCAACGTCACGGCCTATTTCCGCACGGTGCCGATCGTGCCGGAAACCATCGGCCGCGTGGCGCAGATCAATGTCGCGATCAGCGATCATGTCGAGAAGGGGCAGCCGATCTTCACCCTCGACGACGCCGCGCAGAAGGCGGCGGCCGAGACGGCCCGCCGGCGCATCACCGAGACCGATGCGTCGATGGCGGTCGCGCGCACCGAGGTGGCGTCCGCCGATGCGCAGGTCACCCAGGCCGAGGAAGCGCTTCAGCAGGCGCGCGACGAGCTGGCCACCAAGTCGGAACTGAACACCCGCAATGCCGATGTGGTGGCGCGCCGCGAGCTGGAGCGGCTGCAGAACGTGGTGGACGGCCGCGCGGGCGCGGTGGCGGCGGCAATTGCCGCGCGGCAGGGCGCGCATATCCGGCTGGAAACGCTGCTTCCGGCGCAGAAGGCGAGCGCCGAGGCCGCCCTCGCCGAGGCCGAGGTGCAGTTGGCAAAGACCATCATCCGCGCCGGCGTTTCCGGCCGTGTCGAACAGTTCGGGCTGCGCGTCGGCGATCTGGTCAATCCGCTGATGCGTCCGGCCGGCGTGCTGGTTCCCGACGATGCCGGGCGCGAGCGGCTGGTCGCCGGCTTCGGCCAGATCGAGGCGCAGGTGATGAAGCCGGGCATGGTTGCGGAAGCCACCTGTTTCTCCAAGCCCTTCGTCATCATTCCCATGGTGGTCACCAGCGTGCAGGAGGTGATCGCCGCCGGCCAGCTGCGGGCTACCGAACAGCTCGTCGATGCCCAGCAGGTCGGCGCGCCGGGCACCCTCACCGTCTTCCTCGAACCGCTTTACGATGGCGGGCTGGACGGCGTGCCGCCGGGGTCGAGCTGCGTCGCCAACGCCTATTCCAGCAATCACGCGCTGATCGCGTCGGGCGAGGTGGGCACGCTGCGCGGGCTCTATCTTCACGGCGTCGACGCGGTGGCGCTGGTACACGCGCTGCTGCTGCGCGTCCAGGCGCTGATCCTGCCGGTGCAGACGCTGGTGTTCGGCGGGCATTGACGGCGCCCGCCCGGGGAAACGCTCAGCCGCGGTCGGCCACGATCAGCTCGACGCAGGCCGCGTCGAGCGCCCGCCGTATCGGCTCGGGGGGCGGCACGTCGGTCACCAGGCGGTGGATGCGCGCCAGCGGGGCGAGCTCGAATACCGCGCGGCGGTCGAACTTGCTGTGGTCGGCCAGCACGGTGACGCGGTCCGCCCGCTCGATCATCGCCTTCGCGACCTCGGCCTCCTGCAGGTCGAAATCCATGACGCTGTGGGCGTCGATGGCGCCGATGGTCAGCACCGCGTGGCGGGCGCGGAACTTGCCGATCTGCTCCAGCGCCAGCGGGCCGAGGCTTTCGCCGGCATCGGCGCCATAGGCCCCGCCGAGCAGAAACACCTTGTGGCTGTGGTTGGCCGCCAGCGTCGCGGCGATGCGTGGCGCATTGGTGATCGCCACCAGCGAGGCGCGGGCGGCCAGCGCCTCGGCGAAGGCGATGGTGGTGCTGCCGGTGTCGATGAACAGCGAATCCTCCGGCTGAAACAGTTCGCGTGCCGCCAGCGCGATGCGCTTCTTGCCTGCCGCGTTCTGCACCATGCGCTGGGCGAAGGGCCATTCCATCTCCGCTTCCCCGCCGGCGTGGGAAAGCAGGCGCGCGCCGCCATGGTAGCGGCGCAGGTGCCCCCCGCCTTCCAGCCGGGCCAGATCGCGCCGCACCGTCTCGCGCGACACGCCGAGGCGCTCGGCCAAATCCTCGACCGTCAGCTCACCGGCTGCGGCGAGCAGGGAAATGATGTCCTCATGGCGCGAGGAGAGTGGCACGCGTGTCCCCCAGCGATCCCGCCGCTCCGGGCCGCCTCGCGCCGCCCACCGCCGGCTCGCACCGTCCAGGCAGGAAGCGACAGAACCGGTTACGCCGGCGGAAGGAGTCGGTCAATACGGCTACAAATGACCGAATTGCCCGGCATACTCCAGCGCAAACACGCGCACGATCTTTATTCGGGCATCATTGGCGGCCAAATCCAGCCTGTGCGGACATAAATACCGGAGATCCGCTGACCAAACGGGCAATTAGGTCAAAATTCGGGCTTCCCTTCCCTCAGGAAAGCGGTACATTGATCGCAAGAGCGGAAAAATCAAGCAAGCACAACAATAGTGCAATGCGGTGCGCAAGGGGTTTGATCATGTCGGGTTTTCGACCGTCGGGCGCCTAGTCCCGGCTGGCCGCACAGGTTGCTGCGGCCCTTTACATGGCGCGATGACGTGGTGCCGGCACGGCCTTTCCGTTCAAGGCTTCCGCATCCCGAGCGCGTCATATGTGCCCGCGACCAAGCAAGGCGTCCGGTCCTGGCAGGCAGAGGAGCGACAGAGTGAGCGTTCAAGGGGTGAAGCAGCACGGGGGCGGCTGGCGGGTCATCGCCGCCTATGTCCGCGTGATCGACAAGATATCGGACTATGTCGGCTATCTCGCGGCGTCGCTCGTTTTCGCCATGGGCGGCGTGCTGATGTTCGATGCTGTCACCCGCAACCTGATCAAGATGCCGGTGCACTGGGCGGTGGAACTGACCCAGTTCATGCTGGTGGCCTATTACTTCATGGGCGGGCCGTTCACGCTGCGCAATGGCGAACATGTGCGCATGGACCTCTGGTACGCAACGCTTTCCGAGCGCGGCAAGGCCAAGATCGACCTCGTCACCGTCTGGTGCCTGATCTTCTACCTCGTCGTGCTGCTCATCGGCTCGATCTCCAGCCTGCAATACGCCATCGCCACCAATGAGAAGCGGTTCTCCATCTGGAACCCCTCGGTGATCCCGATCAAGGCGCTGCTCACCGCCTGTCTCGTGCTGATGCTGATGCAGGCCTTCTCCCTCGTCTTCAAGCACATCGCCACGCTGCGCGGGGAGAAGCTCTGATGAGCTATGAGATGATCGCGCTGCTGATGTTCGCGTCGATGGTTCTGGCGCTCATCAGCGGACAGCTCGTCTTCGCCGGCATCGGCTTCGTCGCCTCCGCCGCCGCGCTGCTGCTCTATGGCCCCGGCGCCATGGACCTGCCGTTCAATCAGGTCTTCAAGCTGTTCAACTGGTACGCGATGCTGACCCTGCCCATGTTCATCTACATGGGCTACATCCTCGCGGAATCCGGGATCGCGGAGGATCTGTACCGAGCGCTGCATGTCTGGTTCGGCCGCTTCACCGGCGGCCTCGCCATCGGCACCATCTTCCTGATGGTCATCATCTCGGCGATGAACGGCCTCTCCGTGGCCGGGATGGCGATCGGCGCCACCATCGCCCTGCCGGAAATGATCCGCCGCGGTTATGACAAGGTACTGATCTCGGGCGTCATCCAGGGTGGCTCCTCGCTCGGCATCCTGATCCCGCCCTCGGTGGTGCTGGTGCTTTACGGCATGATCGCCCGCCAGCCGGTCTCCAAGCTGTGGTTCGCCGGCGTCGGCCCCGGCCTGCTCATGGCGGCGCTGTTCATCCTCTACATCTATGTCCGGGTGAAGCTGAACCCGAAGCTCGCGCCCGCGCTGACGGATGAAGAGCTGAACATGCCGCTGCGCGAGAAGCTGGCGCTGGCGCGGGCGGGCATCATCCCCTTCGCCATCTTCTTCTTCATGACCGGCCTGTTCGTCTTCGGCGTCACGAGCCTGGTCGAGAGTTCGGCGGTGGGCGCCACAACGGCCACGTTGGCGGCCCTCGCCAAGCGACGTTTGAACTGGCCGGTGCTGCGCGACACCGCGCTGAAGACGCTGAACGTGTCCTGCATGTTCATGTGGCTCATCCTCGCCGCGCTTGCCTTCGGCACGGTGTTCGACGGGCTCGGCGCGGTGAAGGCGATCGAGTTCCTGTTCGTCAAGCAGTGGGACCTCAATCCCTGGACCATCATCATCATGATGCAGCTCAGCTTCATCCTGATGGGCATGTTCCTCGACGACACGGCGATGCTGGTCATCGTGGCGCCGCTGTACATCCCGCTGGTGAAGGCGCTCGATCTCGGCTTCGACAACCAGTTGATCTGGTACGGCATCCTGTACACGATTACCTGTCAGATCGCCTACATCACCCCACCCTTCGGCTACAATCTGTTCCTGATGCGCTCACTGGCGCCGAAGGAGATCTCGCTGCTCGACATCTACAAGTCGATCTGGCCGTTCGCCGCGATCATGATGTTCACCATCATCATCCTGATGGTCTTCCCGCAGATCGCGCTCTGGCTGCCCGAGCACATGAAAGTCAAAGGCTGATCGCAACAGCCGACACCTTTCCCCCTCCAGAGGAGAACCAGATGACCGACGACACCAAGAAGCCCGTCACCAAGAAGATCGACCCCGCCGCCGATCGCATCCTCGCCACCCGGCGCAGCTTCCTCGGCAAGGCGGCGCTGGGCACCGGCGCCGCGCTGGCGACCACGACGCTGGCGGCGCCCGCCGTCATCGCCCAGGCCGGAACCATCAAGTGGCGCCTGCAGACCTATTCCGGCGCCCCGCTCGGCGCCCATGTCATCAAGCCGCAGATCGACGCCTTCAACGCGGCGGCGAATGGCGCGATGGAGATCGAGCTTTACTACGCCGACCAGCTGGTCCCGACCTCGGACCTGTTCCGCGCCCTGCAGTCCGGCACGCTCGACGCCGTGCAGTCGGACGAAGCGACGATGGCCTCGCCCGTCGATATCGCGGTGTTCGGCGGCTACTTCCCCTTCGCCACCCGCTACAGCCTCGATGTGCCGGCACTGTTCCGCTATTACGGCCTCAAGGAAATCTGGGAAGAGGCCTATGCCGACGTGCCGAACGTCACCTGGCTCTCCACCGGCGCCTGGGACCCGCTGCACATCTTCACCGTCAGCAAGCCGATCAAGAGCCTGGCCGACATGGCCGGCCTGCGCGTCTTCGGTGTGCCCACCGCCGGCAAGTTCCTCTCGAAATATGGCCTCGTGCCCGTCACCATCCCGTGGGACAACGTCGAAGTGGCGCTGCAGACCGGCGAGCTCGACGGCGTCGCCTGGTGCGGCTTCACCGAGGCCTATGAGGTTGGCTGGGCGGATGTGTGCAACTACGCGCTGACCAACTCGGTCACCGGCGCCTGGTTCGGCAGCTACTTCGCCAATTCGCCGAGCTGGGCGAAGGTGCCGCCGCATCTGAAGGAACTGTTCCTGATGAGCATCGACCAGTCGCATTATTACCGCGACGTCTGGTACTGGGGCGGCGAGGCCAAGCTGCGCGTCGAAGGCCAGAAGATGGAGCTCACCGCCCTGCCGCCCGAGGATTGGTCGAAGGTGGTTGCCGATTCCAAGGGCTTCTGGGACGAGACCGCTGCCGCCAGCCCGCGCGCGGGCCGGGTCGTCGAAGCCTTCAAGAAGTATGACGAGACCATGCAGAAGGCGGGCTACCCCTATCGCTGATCTACGCGCCCATACCCCTGCCGTCTAACGGCGGCAGGGGCAATGACCGGCCGTCCTTTGGACGGCCGAAGTGGTGACCGGCCGCCCTCGGGGCGGCCGAATGCCCTTACGGCCAAGGGTGCCGAGAGGAACGTGCCGACATGGAAAGGAGCACCATGCTCCCCGAACCTGCCCTCCACGAAAGCCACGACGCGCGCTTCATCGACAGCTTCGACATCGCCGTCATCGGTGCCGGCGTCGTCGGCTGCGCGGTGGTGCGCCGGCTTGCGCTGGCCGGGGCGAAGGTGGTGCTCATCGAGAAGGGCAGCGACATCCTGTCCGGAGCCTCCAAGGCCAACAGCGCGATCCTCCACACCGGCTTCGACGCCCCGCCGGGCAGCCTGGAACTCGACCTCATCAAGGCCGGGAGGGAGGAATATCTCACCCTCGGGCCCAGCCTCGGCGTTGCGGTGGTGAAGACCGGCGCGCTGGTCTGCGCCTGGAACGACAACGAGGCCGACAAGCTGGACGCCATCGCCGCGCAGGGGCGCGCCAACGGCATCTCCAACCTGTCGCTGCTGAGCGGGCCGGCGGCCCGCGCCACCATGCCGGGCCTGTCGGAACGGCTCGTCGCCGCCATCGAGGTGGCGGACGAACACATCATCGACCCGTGGACCGCGCCGCTGGCCTATCTCACGCAGGCCGTGGCGCTGGGCGCGCGTTTCCTGCGCACTGCCGAGTTGGTCGAGGGCCGTTTCGACGGTGAGTGGCATCTCTCCACCACCGCCGGCATGCTGAAGGCGCGCGCGGTGGTCAATACGGCCGGCCTCTATGGCGACATCGTCGATGGGCGGCTGGGCTTCACCCCGGAATTCGAGATACGCCCGCGCAAGGGCCAGTTCGTGGTGCTGGACAAGGCGGCCTATGCCCATGTGCCGCGCATCGTGCTTCCCGTGCCGACCGAGATCACCAAGGGCGTCGTCGTCTGCCCCACCGCCTTCGGCAATGTGCTTATCGGCCCGACCGCCGAGGAGCAGGACGACCGCGTGCGGGCGACGGTGGAGACGCACGCGCTGGAGGCCCTGCTGGCGCGCGGCGCGGAAATCGTGCCGGCACTGGCCGGCATGCCGGTGACGGCCGTCTATGCCGGGCTGCGGCCGGCGAGCGAGGCCAAGGCTTACCGCGTGTTTTGCCGGCCGGAAAAGCGGGCGGTAACGCTCGGCGGCATCCGCTCCACCGGGCTAAGCGCAGCGCTGGGGCTGGCCCAGCACGCCGCGCGGCTGATCGAGGGCTTCGGCCTGTCGCTCTCGCCCGTGGCGGCGGTGCCGGAGGTGCGCCTGCCCAACCTCAGCGAAACCTGCCCGCGCGACTGGCAACAGCCGGACCATGGCGCGATCGTCTGCCATTGCGAGCTGGTCACAAAGCGCGAGATCGAGGCGGCGCTCGAAAGCCCCGTGCCGCCGGGCGATTTCGGCGGGCTGCGGCGGCGCACCCGAGCCGGCATGGGCCGCTGCCAAGGCTTCTACTGCAATGCCCGCCTCGCCGAGATGACCAGAGGCCGGCTGGCCGAGCCGCTGGCGGTGGGGGACGAGGCATCATGAGCGCGGCCGATGTCATCATCATCGGCGGCGGGCCGGCAGGCGTCGCGGCGGCGGTGGAGCTGCGCCGGCGCGGCGTCGCCCATGTCGTGCTGCTTGAACGCGAGCCGCATCTGGGCGGCGCCACCCGCCATTGCAGCCATTCGCCCTTCGGCATGCGGGAATTCGGCCGGGTGTATTTCGGCGCGGCCTATGGCAGGCGGCTGGAGGCGGAAGCCGCCCGCGCCGGGGTGGACATCCGCACCGGCCATTCCGTGGTGCGGATCGAGGCTGGGGGCCGGGTCGAGCTGGCGACGCCGCGCGGCGTTGAAACGCTCACCGCCCGGCGGCTGCTTATCGCCACCGGCGCGCGGGAGGCGCCCCGTGCGGCCCGGCTTGTCTCCGGCGACCGTCCCGTCGGCGTCGTCACCACGGGCACGCTGCAAGCCTATGTGGCCTTTCACGAGCTGATGCCGTTCAGGCGCCCGCTCATTGTCGGCTCGGAACTGGTCAGCCTCTCCGCCCTGCTCACCTGCCTCACCCATGGCGCCCGTCCGGTGGCGATGATCGAGCCCGGCCCCCGCACGCTCGCCGCCGCGCCGCTGGCGTGGTTTCCCCGCCTGATGGGCGTACCGTTCCATCTCGGCGCGGAGCTCCTCGATATTCACGGCGCGCGCCGGGTGGAGGATGTCACGCTGCGCCTGCGCGACGGCAGCACGCGCAACATCGCCTGCGACGGCGTGCTGTTCACCGGCCGCTTTACCCCGGAATCGGCGCTGCTGCGCCAGTCCGCCCTCGGTGTCGCGGTGGCAAGCTCGGCGCCCGCCATCGATCCGTTCGGCCGCACCGCCGATCCGCACATCTTCGCCGCCGGCAATCTGCTGCGCGCGGTGGAGACCGCCGGCTGGTCCTTCCGCGAGGGCCGCGCAGTCGGCCGGGCGATGGCCGAGGATTTGGCGCGCCGTGAGGGCGTGGCCGGCGACATGGTGCCCGTCACCTTCGACCCGCCGATCAAGCTGGTGGTGCCCGGCCTCGTCCGGCGCTCGACTGAACAGCCGGCATTCAACAAATTCCAGCTCCGCTTCACCCGCGAAGCGCGCGGACGGCTGTCGCTGACGCTGGACGGGCGGGAGGTGTGGGCGCGCGAAAAGACATGGCTGCCGGAACGGCGCATTCTCATCCCGATCCCGCCGGAGGCCTGCGCAGCCGGGGCGGTGCATGTCGGCTTCGAGGAATCCGCCTGATGCGTGTCGCCGCCATCGACCAGGGCACCACCTCCACCCGCTGCCTCGTGGTCGAGGCGGATGGCCGCGCGCAGGTCGCCGCCGCCCTGCCCCATGCCCAGCACCATCCCGCGCCGGGACGGGTGGAGCACGACCCCGAGGAACTGCTCGCCAATGTCCGCACCGTGCTCGCCGCTGCCGGGCGGGTCGACGCCATCGGCCTCGCCAATCAGGGGGAGAGCTGCCTCGCCTGGGACGCGCTGACCGGGCAGGCGCTCTCGCCCGTCATCGTCTGGCAGGACGCGCGCACCGCCGATGCGCTCGCCGCGCGCCCGCCAGACGACGCGGCGCGCTCGCAGGCAATCTGCGGCCTGCCGCTCGATCCCTACTTCTCCGCCTCCAAGCTGGCCTGGCTGATCGAGAACATTCCGGCCGTCGCCGCCGCGCGTGCCAAAGGCCGGCTGCGGCTCGGCACCACCGACGCCTTCTTCCTGGAAAGGCTCACCGGCACCTTCGCCACCGACCTCGCCACCGCCTCGCGCACCGGCCTGCTCGATCTCGCCAGCGGCACGTGGAGCGAGGAACTGTGCGCCCTGCACGGCGTGCCGCGCGGCGCCCTCCCCGCGATCCACCCGGTGGATGCCGGCTTCGGAACCGTCGACGGCGTGCCGGTGCAGGCCTCCATCGTCGACCAGCAGGCGGCGCTGTACGGCCATGGCTGCCGCGCGCCGGGCGAAGCCAAGATCACCTTCGGCACCGGCGCCTTCCTGCTCGCCATCGCCGGTCCGCAGCGGCCCGCGGTCGAGGGCCTGCTCCCCACCATCGCCTGGCAGCGCAAGGGCGAGGCGGCGGTCTTCGCTGTCGAGGGTGGCGTCTATGATGCCGGGGCGGCGCTGGAATGGCTGAAGCGGCTCGGCCTCTATGCCGACACCCGCGACCTCGACGGCTTCGCCGGCCCCTCCGCCCTCAGCCGTGGCCTCGTTTTCGTCCCCGCGCTGTCCGGCCTCGCCGCGCCCTATTGGGACCGCAAGGCGGCGCCGCTGTTCATCGGCATGGAGGCGGCGACCGACCGGCGCGACATGGTGCGCGCGGCGCTGGAGGGCATCGCCCTGCTCACCGTCGGCCTGATCGACGCTGCGGAAAGCGGCGGCACGGCGATCACCGAGATTTCCATCGATGGCGGGCTCTCGCAAAGCCGGTTCTTCGCCGGCTTCCTCGCCGCCGCCAGCGGACGCACGGTGAAGGTGCCGGCGCAGCACGAGATGACCGCGCTCGGCCTCGCCGCGCTCTGCGGCACGGATATCGCGGCCGCCCGGGGCAATGTCCAACGTTTCGCCCCGGACGGATCGGTCAGCGCCCGGGATCGTGCCCGCTTCGCCGAGGCGGTGGAGAAGAGCCGGGGCTGGCGGGCGTAGCGCCGTTCAGAATACGAAGTCCACCGAGGTGAGAAGCCAGCAGCCGCGCGCCCATTCGATGCGGTTGCCGGCCGCGTCGGTGTTGATCGAGCTGGTGCGGAACACCGGCGTGCCCGGCGTCAGCGCCAGCAGGCTTGCCTCGTCGGGGGTGGCGAAGCCGCCGCTTATGCGGGTTTCGGCGCGGCGGTATTTCTGGATGGAATGCGCGACGAACACGTCCGTCACCGATTGGCGCCGCGAATAGACCGTGGCGAAATCCGGCAGCAGGGCAGCTGGGAAAACCTTCGTGCTGATATAGATCGGCTGGCCGTCGGCGGCGCGCAGGCGGCGCAGGCGCACCACCGGCGCGCCGATCTCCAGCCGAAGCTGCTCGGCGGCGGCGGCATCGGCGAATTCCTGCTCCAGCACCGTGGTGCGCGTCGTCACGCTCTTGCCGTCGGCACGTAGGCTCTCGGCGAAGCGGCTGCCATCGCGCACCACCAGCGCGGAAGGCAGGTTGCGCACGAACACCCCCACCCCCTTGCGCGAGGTCAAGTGTCCCTCCTGCTGAAGCTGCTGAAGTGCCCGGCGCAGGGTGATGCGGGTGACGCCGAGCTTTTCCGCCAGGTGCACCTCGCCGGGCAGCTGGCTGCCCGGCTGCAGCCAGCCGCTGTCGATCAGCGACAGGACGTGGTCATAGATCTGCTGCCAGATCGGCGCATCGCGGCGGGGGCGGAAGACGAGGCCGTCAAACCCCGAAATGCCGTCGGCCGATCCCGTCTGTGCCCTCACGCTCCTGTTCACGCCCTCACTCCGCTGCCTGCGCCAGGCCGGCGGACTGACGCTCCAGCGCCCGTCGCGCATAGACGATCCGCCCCGCCACCATGGTCGCCACCACCTCAGGATGCGCCATGTCGGAGGCATCGACCAGCAGCAGGTCGGCGCGCCTTCCCGTCTCCAGGCTGCCGCGATCGGCCAGCCGGGCGACGCGGGCGGGGTTGCTGGAAATCAGCGGCCAGAAGCGGGCCAGCGCCTCCCGGTCTCCCCCTGCGAGGGTGAAGGCGGCATAGAGCGGCGAGGGATAATGATAGTCGCTGGTCAGCACCGTGCAGCGGCCTGCCGCTATCGCCTCGCTGGCACTCAGCGCGCCATTGTGGCTGCCGCCGCGCACCACATTCGGCGCGCCGAGGATCACGTCCTCCCCCGCCGCGCGGGCGGCCTCGGCGGTTTCCTGCGTCATCGGGAATTCCGAGGCGACGGCACCCAGCGCGCGGAAGCGGGCGCGCTCGGCGGGCGAATCCTCGTCATGGGCGAGCAGCACATTGCCATTGGCCCGCGCGCTGGCGGCGAGGCTCTCGATGGCGGCGGGCACCGCGTCCCGCGCCGCCCACACCCGGTCGAGCAGCGCCATATACTCCTCGCGGCTGATGCCCGCGCGCTCCGCCATCTGGCCGATCTTGCGGGCGATGGTGCCCTTCAGCACCGATCCGGTGGTGTGGTCGTTGATGGCGAGGATGGGCGCGGGGCCGAGTTCCAGCCATTCCCGCACCTGCGCCACCGCTTCCAGCGCGAAGGTCTCCCAGCGCAGATGCAGCCGGGTGTCGCAGGCCAGCCCGGCGCGCAGGGCGAGCAGCGCCCCGACGAAGCCGCGCGCCGCTTCCAGCGAACGCAAGCCTGGTTCCCAGGAGATGGTGACGCCGTGAAAGGCGGTGGTGATGCCGTTCGCCACCAGCGCGCGGTCGGTGTCGCGCAGAGCCAGCGTCATGTCGAAGCGCACGCCGGGGCGCGGCATGATGTGGCGCTCGAAGGCGTCGCCGTGAATGTCGATGATGCCCGGCAGCACCAGCAGGCCGCGCGCATCGAGGCGCCGAGCGCCGGCCGCCTCACCCGCCGCCGCGATGCGCGCGCCGCTCACCTCGACAGGCTGCGCGCTCCACTGGCCGCCGACGAGCGCCAGCCCATTCTCGATCCGCCAACTCATCATCCGCCTCGGCACCGGTTACGTCACTGTCACGCATGCGTCATACGCTGTCTATACAGATAACCGTGCAACATCGTTCCTGTCTATACAGCAAGGGCCAAAAAATGTTTCGCACGCTCGTTTCCGCCCTCGCCATCACGCTGGCGACGGCCTTCGCCGCCACGGCCGAACCCGTGCGCTTCGCCGTCACCGACATCGAGGGGCTGGAGGCGCTTCAGCAGGAATTCGGCGGCTTCCAGAAGGAACTTGAGAAGCTCACCGGCCTCGATATCGAGCTGATCCCGGTCAGCTCGCGCACCGCGGCCGTCGAGGCGATGAATTCCGGCCATGTCGAGCTCGTGCTCACCGGCCCGGCCGAATATGTCGTCATGAAGCAGCTCAGCGACCCGCGCATCGTCGTGGCCTGGCAGCGGCCGGACTATTTCGCCCAGATCGCCGTGCTGGCCAACGGGCCGATCCGCTCCATCGACGACCTCAAGGGCAAGAAGGTGTCCTTCGGTTCGGTCGGCTCGACCTCGCAGCATCTCGGCCCGGCGCAGGTGCTGGCCGATTTCGGCGTCATGTACAACAAGGACTATGAGGGCGTGATCATCTCCCGCAACGTGGCGGCGGAAGCGCTGATCCGTGGCGACATCGCCGCCATCGGCCTCAACTATGGCCACCTCAATTCCATCCGCAAGGCATTCCCCAACGCCGCCTTCGCGGTGGTGGCGCGTGGCCGCGACCTGCCAAACGACATCCTCGTCGCCCGCAAGGACATTCCCGAGGACGTGTTCGTGAAGGTGCGCGACGCCTTTCTCACCCATGGCAACGAGCTGATGGGGGCCGTGCTGCAGGGCGACGACAACCAGAAGTTCAAGGGCGGCGTGTTCATTACCGACGTGAAGGACAGCGACTACGACTATGTCCGCGCGATGTACCGCACCATCGGCATCGAGAGCTTCGACAGCTTCATCAACTGACACCCTTTCCCCGGCGCCGGATGGGCCTTGCCCCGTCCGGCGCCTTTCTCTTTGCATGAGTGGAGGCCGCCATGGAGCACGTTCCCGTGCAGAACGTCGCCGGGCCGAGCGCGGCCGGGCTAAGCGTCGCCGGCATGGGCTCCGGCAACCCGCAGGTCGGCCCGCTGGTGAAGCCGCCGGTCGCCGCGCCCCGCCCGCAGATCATCGGCGCGCGCGGCCTCGCCAAGACCTACCCGAACGGTCAGGCGGTGTTCGCCGGGGTCGATCTCGACATACGCGCCGACCAGCGCGTGGCGCTCATCGGCTCCAACGGCGCCGGCAAGTCGACGCTGCTCAAATGCCTGATCGGCCTGCTGCCCGCGACCCAGGGCGAAATCACCACGCTGGGCGAGCGCTTCCTGGCCGCCCCCAGCGCCGCGCAGCTTACCCGTCTGCGCCGGCAGATCGGCTTCGTGTTCCAGAATCACGGTCTGGTAGGGCGACAGTCGGTGCTCACCAATGTCATCCAGGGCAAGCTCGGCCTGCCCGGCAGCTGGCGCGCCTGGCACCACGCCCTCGCCCGCCAGGAATGGCGCGAGGAAGCCATGGCGGTGCTGGCCGAGGTGCGCCTGGCCGACAAGGCCGGCGCCCGCGCCGACCAGCTTTCCGGCGGGCAGGCCCAGCGCGTCGCCATCGCCCGGGCGCTGATCCGCCGGCCTAAGCTGCTCATCGCCGACGAGCCGGCCGCCAGCCTCGATCCGGCCGTGGGGCGCGACATCATGCGCATCTTCTCCGAGCTCGCCGGCGAGCATGGCATCACCCTCGTCTACACCACCCACGACATGCAGCACGCGCTCGATTATTCCGACCGCATCGTCGCCCTGAAGGACGGCAAGGTGCATTTCGACCGGCCCACCGCACGGGTCTCCTCGCGCGATATGGAGGGCGTCTTCCATGGTTAGCCTCACCTCGCCCTCGCCCACCCCCGCCCGCCCTCTCGTGCCGCCCCGGCTGCCGTCGATCTCGCCGATCTCCTTCACGCTGATCGTGGTGGTCGCCGCGCTGTTCCTCGCCTCGATGGGGCAGGTGGCCCCCTCGCCGGAAAAGCTCGCCAACGGCTTGCCGCGCATGGCCGAGCTGGTGGGGCGCATGCTGCCCCCCAACACCGATCCCGGCTTTCTCCAGCGCATGGGCTGGCGCATTCTGGAGACGCTGCAGATCGCGCTGGTCGGCACGGTGTTCGGCGTCATCGTCAGCTTGCCCATGGGCTGGCTGGCAGCGCGCGGCATCTCGCCGCTCGGCGCCCTGCGGCATTTTCCGCGCGCGCTGGTCTCGCTGTTCCGCACCGTGCCGGATCTTGTCTGGGCGCTGCTGTTCGTCTCGACGCTCGGCCTCGGCGCGGTGGCTGGCACCATGACCATCGTGGTCGACACCATCGGCTTCTGCGGCCGCTTCTTCGCCGAGGCGATGGAGGAGGCCGACAAGAAGCCGCAGGAGGCGCTGCACGCCATTGGCGCCAACCGCGTCACCGTGCTGTGCGGGGCCATTCTGCCGGATGTGATGCCGACGCTGATCAACTCCTCTCTCTTCGCGCTGGAGAAGGCGGTGCGGGCCTCGGTGGTGCTCGGCCTCGTCGGCGCCGGCGGCATCGGGCAGGAGCTGAAGGTGGCGTTCGACCTGTTCCAGTACCGCAACGCCTCGGCGATCATCCTCGCCATCTTCGTCATCGTGCTGGCGATGGAGTTCCTCACCGACCGGCTGCGGGCGAAGTTCCAATAGCCCACCTGCCGCTAGGAAAGGTGCATTTGGGAAGCGCTATGGGGTAAGTGTCGCCTCCCGACGACAGGTGCCCGCCCGTGACCTCCTTCCTGCTTTCCATGCGCCCGATGTTCTTCGGCACCGTGCTCGGCATTGGCGGCCTCGCCAATGGCTGGCGCATGGCGACGAGGCTGTGGGGCGTGCCGATGCTCATCGGCGAGAGCCTGGCAGTTCTCGCCTTCGGGCTCTGGCTGCTCTGGACGATGCTCTACGCCTTGAAGTGGCTAGCGCACCCCAGCGAGGCGCGCGCGGAGCTCAACCACCCGGTGCAGGGCCTCGTTGCCGCGCTGCTGCCGGTGGCGACGCTCATTGCCGCCATCGCCATCGGCCCGCATGTGCCCCTGCTCGGCTGGAGCCTGTTCATCGCGGGGGCGGCGGGCGTGGCGCTCTACGCCGCCTGGGCGGTTGGCGGGCTGTGGCAGGGCGGACGCGACCCGCAGGCGGTGACGCCCATCCTCTATTTGCCGACCGTTGGCGGCGGGCTCGTCGGCGGCATCGCCTGCGCCACCTTCGGCCAGACCACGCTGGGCTGGATGTTCTTCGGCATGGGCGTGCTGTCCTGGCTGTCGATGGAATCGGTGTTTCTCACCCGGCTGTTCCAGCACACTCTGCCGGCCGCGCAGCGCGCCAGCCTCGGCATGGAGCTGGCGCCGCCCGCCGTGGCCTGCGTCGCCTATCTCTCGCTGGCGCCGGGGCCGGCGGACCGGTTCGCCATCGCGCTGTTCGGCTATGGCTGTTTTCTGGCGCTGGTGATGCTGCGGCTGGTGCCGTGGCTGCGCCAGCAGCCCTTCGGCCCGGCGGCGTGGGGTTACACCTTCGGCGTCTCGGCACTGCCGCTCGCCGCGCTGAAGCTGGTGGAACAGGGCGCTGGCGAGCCCGTGGCGCAGGTCGCGCTGCCGCTGTTCGTCGCCGCCAACCTCATCATCGGCTGGATCGCGCTGCGCAGTCTGGCGGGGTTGTTCGGCTTTCTGAAGCGACCCGTCTGAAGGCAGGCCCGCTCACACCGCCGGCCCGCTCTCCGCCACTAGGAACGGCATGTCCTTGCTGCCCGCCGTGCCGTCGATAACCCGCCAGCCCTCACCGAGAAACGCGGCGAGTTCGGCGGACGGGTCCCCGGCGCCGGGCACGCGCGTCGGCACGATGACGCGAACGCCATGCTTACCCTGCCGGCGCTCGAAGCCGAACCAGCCCCAACCCGAGGGCGCCACCTCAAGCGCGCGATAATCGCCGCCCGCCAGCGCCGGGTTGCGCCGGCGCAAGGCCAGTAGCGCGCGCGTCAGGCGGAAATAGGCGGCATTCTCGGCATCGTCCGGTTGCTCGCCGGACAGCGCGCGGGCGCGCGCCTCCCAGTCGACCGGGCGCCTGTTATCGGGGTCGACCAGCGAGAAATCCGGGAATTCGGTGCCCTGATAGATGTCCGGCGTCCCCGGCAGCGTGTGCTGGAGAACGAGCTGCGAGAGCCCGATGATCCGGGCGGCGGGTGCGAGCTGGCCGACGAAGGCATCGAGCCGCGCGCGAAACGCGTCCGCCTCCGGTGCTTCCACCAGCGCGCGGGCAAAGGCGAGGGTCGCCTCTTCATAGGCCTCGTTCGGCGTTTCCCAATTGCTGTGGCGCTTGGCTTCGCGCAGCGCCTTGGTGAGATAGGCCTCCATCCGCTCGGCCGAAATCGGCCAGGCGGAAACCAGCGTCTGCAGCACCAGATGCGCGTCGAGCGGATCGGGCATGCTGCCGCCCTCCCCCTCGTGCAGCAGCGGCGCGCAGAGCGCCTCCGCGTCCTCGACGAAACCCAGCCAGCGTTCCGGTGCGAAGCTCAGCGCCGCAAGGCGGGCGCGGGTGGCGGGGCCGCGCTTGGTGTCGTGGGTGGCGAGCGGAATGAGATCGCGCAGGCCTTCCCTGGCGCGGGCCTCGGCCAGCGCATGCAGTTCCTCGGCGCTGCGCGCGGGATGGTCGAGGCTGCCGCCCACCTCATTGGCGCAGAGCAGCACCGGGTAGCGGTACAGCTCGGTGTCCTCGAAGCCCTTTGCCATGGCCGGGCCGCTGAGCTGCTGGAAGCGCGTGCGGAATTCATGGTCGCTCGGCCGCTCGGGGCTTTCCAGCCGGTCGAGCAGCAACGCCGACGCCGCCAGGGTAAGCGGGTTCTCGTTCGCCTCCACCCCCGCCCGGATCGCCGCCCAGATCGCCACGTCGTCGGCGTCATGGCCCTTGCGCGTCGCATAGGAGCGGTAGACCGGGCAATGGGCGATCAGCGCCACGACGGCATCGCGGATCGCGGTGTCGGTCAGGTCGCCGGCGGCCATCGCGTCGTCGAGCCCCTCGCGGGCAAGCGCCGCCAGAATGTCGACCTCGGCCTTGAGGCTGGCCTCCAGCACCTGCCGCTTGGCCGAGGCCAGGCGCTCGGGCAGCGTCCCCACCAGAAGATGGCGCGCGCGCAGCGCCTCCTCGAAGCGTCGATACCCCTCGGCGTCGACGCAGAGCGCGTTGATGTCGTTGAGCCGCTCATAACCGGTCGTGCCCTCGATCGGCCAGCGGCGCAGCACCTCTCCCGGCTCGATGATCTTCTCCACCAGCACCGGCACGTCCGGCCCCACCGCCGCCCGCAGGTGGTCGCAATAGCCGGCGGGATCGACGAGGCCGTCAATATGGTCGATGCGCAGCCCGTGCACCAGCCCGCGCCGGACGAGGTCGAGCGGCAGGCGGTGCACCAGATCGAACACCACCGGATCCTCGACCCGCACGCCGGCGAGATCGGTGATGTTGAAGAAGCGTCGGTAATTCAGGTCGTGGGCGGCGGTGCGCCACCAGGCAAGGCGCCAGTGTTGGGCATCGACCAGCGCGGCAAGGTCCGCCTCCGCCAGCACCGCATCCAGCGCCCGGCGCTCGCCATCGGCAAGGCCGGTGAAAACCGCGCGGGCAGCGCCCAGCCCGGTGTCGTTCGAGGCATCCTCCACCAGGGCGAAGCACTCGGCGGGAGCGCCAAGACCCGCCGCGCGCAGCAGCGCCGCCACTGTTTCCGCCCGCAGTGGAAAGCGGTGATCGGCATAGGCGACATTGATCCGCCCGATCTCATAGTCGGCCACCAGCGACAGCGCCCCTGCCTCCAGCGTCGCCTTGAGCGGATCGCCGAGCACCGGCAGCAACAGCCGGCCGCTGTCCCATTTAACGTCGAACACCCGCGCCGCTGCCGAGCCCGGGCCGCCCTCCAGCATGTCGTTCCAGAACGGGTTATGGCTGGAGGCCGCCATGTGGTTGGGCACGATGTCGAGGACGACGCCCATCCCGTTGTCGGCCAGCGCGCGGGCGAGGCTCTCGAACCCTGCCGCACCGCCGAGTTCCGGGTTGATGCGGGTGGGGTCGGCGACGTCGTAGCCATGGGTGGAGCCGGGCACCGCCAGGGTGATCGGCGAGGCATAGAGATGACTGATGCCGAGCGCGTGCAGATAAGGCACCAGCGCCTCCGCATCGGCAAAGGTGAAGCCCTGGTGGAATTGCAGGCGATAGGTGGCGAGGAGCGGGGGCATCATGCGGTGGCGAGGCTCCACACAGCGGCCGCGAAGGGCGCGAGCGTCACCCGACCATCCGCCTCATGGATCACCCCGCCAAGGCTCGCGCCGGCCGGCATGCCGGCAATACCGGTGAGCGGGTCGATGAGCGCCGGCTCCGGGCCGGCGTTCAGCACCATTATCAATGTGCCCGCCTCATAGTGCCAGGCGACGCGCAGCGCCTCTTCGTTCCGGCTCCACTCGCTGCCGAGATAGGCGCCGGCGGTCAGCCGCCACACCAGCCTGCGTCGCTGGTCGGCAAGCCGGCGAAACGCGTCGAGCTCGGCATGCGCCTTCGGGGTGCGGAAATCCGCTGCCGTCAGCTTGGCGGAATGGAAGGTCGCCTCGCTCAGCGGATCGGGGAATTCCGCGCCATGCGCGTCGAAGAAATCCGCGAACTCGCTGCGGCGCCCCTTGCGCACCGCCTCGGCGAGCTCGCCCTCGAAGTCGCAAAAGAAGGGAAAGGGCTTGTCGAGCAGCGCTTCCTCGCCCTGGAACAACAGCGGGATTTCCGGGGAGAGCATCAGCACGAACCGAAGAAAGGCCAGCCGTTCCTGCGCCAGCGTGCCCGCAAGCCGGTCGCCGAGCGGGCGGTTGCCAATATGGTCGTGGTTCTGGGCGAACGCGACGAAGGCATCGGGAGCGAGCCCGCCGCTCGCCGTGCCGCGCGGGTGGCCGCCCTCGCCGGGATAAGGCTCGCCCTGGAACACGAAGCCCTGGCTCAGCGCCCGCCCGGCCGCCGCCACCGCATCGGCGGCGTAAGGCGCGTAATAGCCGGTGCCCTCGCCGCTCGCCAGCACATGGAAGGCATGGTGCCAGTCGTCGTTCCACTGCGCGGTGTAGAGATGATCGTCCCGCGTCATCCAGCCGGCGATATTGTCGTGGTTCTCCAGCACCAGATAGGCGCCAGGGTTGACGGCCCGGCACGCCGCCGCGATCTCGCGCAGGAAGGTTTCAGCGCCCTTGGTGGCAAGCGCATGCACCGCATCGAAGCGCAGGCCGTCAAAGCCGAACTCGGCAAGCCAGTAAGCGGCGTTCTCCGAAAAGAAGGCGCGCACCGTCTCGTTCTCGAGGTCGATCGCCGGCCCCCAGGGGGTGGCGATATCCCCCCGGAAGAAGGATTTGGCGTAGACCGGCAGGTAGTTTCCGCTCGGCCCGAAATGGTTGTAAACGACGTCGAGCATCATGCCGAGGCCACGCTCATGCGCCGCCTCGACCAGCGCGCGCAGGTCCGCCGGGGTGCCGTAGGCCGTGTCGGGCGCATACATCAGCACCCCGTCATAGCCCCAGTTGCGGCGGCCGGCGAAATCGGCGACCGGCATCAGTTCGAGCACCGTGAAGCCGGCCTCGCGATAATGGTCCAGCCGGTCGATCAGCGCCCGGAACGTGCCCTCGGGCGTGGCCGTGCCCACATGCACCTCGGCGATGATCGCCTCATGCCACGGACGGGGCGGTCCGGGGACCGGCGGATGCGACGTCTCCGGCACGAGGCTCCAGCCATCGGCGTCCTCGGCCTGGCCGCGTGAGGCGGGATCGGGCACCGCGACGCTGCCCTCGCCTTCGCCAATGCGAAAACGGTAGCGCAGCCCGGCTGCCAGGCCTTCCCGCTCCGCCGTGAAGAAACCCGCCTCGTCCTTTTCCATCGCCAAGGGCGCGGCGCCCTCCACCTCCAGCGCGACGCTCGCCGTGTCCGGGGCGTAGAGCCGGAAGCGGGTGGCGCCGCCCTGCTGTGCCGGGCCGAAGCGGTAGCGGGTCATGCGCGCCATTCCCAGACAAGCAGGGTGCGCCCGGGCACATCGAAATGCCCGCCGCCCTCAACCTTGGCACCTTCGAGATCGTTGCCGGTGGCCAGCACCGCCTCCCAGCTGCCGGACTGCACCGGCGGGGCGACGAAATCGACGCCCACATGCGAGGCGTTGAGCATGATCACCAGCGAGGGCTCGTCCGGCAGCACCGGCGCGAGGCGCAGGGTGATGCATTTGGAATGCGGATCGGCCCAGTTCTCCTCCGTCATCCGGGTGCCGCCATTGTTGAACCAGGCGACGTCCGGCTGCCCCATCTCGTTGCGCGAGCCGGTGAGGAATTCGGGCCGTGACAGGCAGGAATGGGTCTTGCGCAGCTCGGCGAGGCGGGCGACGAAATCCGGCAGTTCCGGATCGTCGTCGGACCAGTCGACCCAGCCGATCTCGTTGTCCTGGCAATAGGCGTTGTTGTTGCCGCCCTGCGAATTGGAGCGCTCGTCGCCGGCGAGCAGCATGGGCACGCCCTGCGACAGGAACAGCGTGGCGATCAAATTGCGCTTCTGGCGCCGGCGCAGCGCGTTGATCTCCGCATCGTCCGTTTCGCCTTCGACGCCGCAATTCCAGCTCTTGTTGTCGTCATGGCCGTCGCGATTATCCTCGCCATTGGCCTCGTTGTGCTTGTCGTTATAGGTCACGAGGTCGTGCAGGGTGAAACCGTCATGGGCGGTGATGAAGTTGAGGCTCGACCACGGCCGGCGCCTCCCTTCCGAGAAGATGTCCTGCGAGGCGGCGAAGCGGGTGGCGAAGCTCGGCAGCAGCCCTTCCGAACCGCACCAGAACTCGCGCACCTTGTCGCGGTAGTCGCCGTTCCACTCCGAGAAGCCGGGCGGGAAGGCGCCGAGTTGGTAACCGCCGGGGCCGACATCCCACGGTTCGGCGATCAGCTTGAGCCCGCCGAGCGTCGGATCCTGAAGGATGGCGTTGAAGAAGGCGTGGCCGGAATCGAAGCCCTCCGGGCGGCGGCCCAGCGTGGTGGCGAGATCGAAGCGGAACCCGTCAATGCCGTAGATCGACGCCCACATGCGCAGCGAATCCATCACCATTTGCAGCACGCGGGGATGGTCGGTGTTCACCGAATTTCCGCAGCCGGTGAGGTCGTCATAATAGCGGCCATTGCCGGGCAGCAGCCGGTAATAGGACGCGTTGTCGATGCCCCTGAAGGACAAGGTCGGGCCGAGATGGTTGCCCTCGCAGGTGTGGTTGTAGACCACGTCGAGGATGATCTCGATGCCGGCCTGGTGCAGGCGGTCGACCGCCTCGCCAATGGCATCGAGCCCGTCATTGCCGAGATAGCGCGGCTCCGGCGCAAAGAAGTTCAGCGTGTTGTAGCCCCAGTAATTGGCGAGGCCCCGGTCGAGCAGATGGCGGTCCTGGGTGAAGGCATGGACCGGCAGCAGTTCCAGCGCGGTGACGCCGAGCTTGGAGAGATAATCGATGAACTCCGGCTGGCCCAGAGCCGTGAACGTGCCGCGGATGGCCTCCGGCACCAGCGGGTGGCGCATGGTCAGCCCGCGCACATGGCCCTCGTAGATCACCGTCTTCGCCCATGAGATGCGCGGGTGCTGGGTCGCGGCCATCGGCGTGCCGGCGACGACGCGCGCCTTCGGCATGAAAGGGGCGCTGTCGCGCTCATCCATCACCAGGTCAGCATCGTCGCCGGCACCGATCGTGTAACCATACAGCGCGTCGTGCCACTTGATGTCGCCCACCAGCATGCGGGCATAGGGGTCGAGCAGCAGCTTGTTCGGGTTAAAGCGGTGGCCCGCCTGCGGCTCCCACGGCCCGTGCACGCGCCAGCCATACACCTGGCCGCGCCCGACGCCCGGCAGGTAGCAATGCCAGACGCCATTGGTGCATTCATGCAGGTCGATGCGCTCCATCTCCGTGTCGCCGTAGCGATCGAACAGGCATAGCGTCACCCCGACGGCATTGTCGGAGAACAGCGCAAAGTTCGTTCCTTTTCCGTCGACCGTCACGCCAAGCGGGAAGGCGGAGCCGGGCAGTATCTTGCGCATGATGGGGATTCACCGTCAGGAGAAGGGAAGAAGAGTGGGGCGCGACAGGCGCGACGGAGTTGGTCGGCGCGGCGGGTAGGCGTCAGCCCCAGCCCCAGTGGTTCGCGCGCATGAGACGGGCTGTGCGCTCCAGCGCGCGGCGGGCATCGTGAACCTGGCCGGTCTGCGCCGCCGCGCTCAAAGCGCCGAGCGACGTCCGGACCAGCGGATGACCGGGATAGGCACAGCGGTCGCGAACGAATTCATAAGCCTCGCGCAGAGTGCGCAACCGGCGCCCCTCGCGCGTGTGAAGGGGGCGCTCAAGGTCGGAATCCCAATAGCACTCGGACATGTGGCACTCGCTTGTGTGGACGCTCGCAGAACGCGCGCGCCGGAAGAAAGGTTCCGGGCGTCGGCGAGGCCGGCCCGCGAGGCGTCGGGCAAGGGTCGGCATGTGCGAAGCGGCCGTTCTCCATGCGCCGTCACACGCGCTGGCCCGCCAAAAAAAGAGGCGCCCCGGCAAATGCGCGGGACGCCCTGGTACAGGTTTGGGACGGCACGGATGGTGGGGAGGATCCGGCTTCCCGTTCGCGGCAGGAAGCCGGCTTTTCCTGACGCTTGTGCGCTCAGACGGCCTTTTTGAACTTGGCGGCTTCTTCCGAGCCCCCGGTGGCATTGCCCTTGGAATAAGAATGCGCGCCGGTGCCGGCAAGCGCGCCGCCCTGCACAATGAGATACTCGTCGCGGATCGCCCGTCCCTCGAAGAAGCATTCGAGGATCTCGCGCGTGCCGGCCGCATAGCGCGCCTGCGCGGTCAGCGAGGTGCCGGAAATGTGCGGCGTCATGCCGTTCCACTTCATGGTGCGCCAGGGGTGATCGGCCGGCGCCGGCTGCGGGAACCACACGTCGCCAGCATAGCCCGCGAGCTGGCCGCTTTCCATCGCCCGGGCGATGGCGTCGCGGTCGCACAGCTTGCCGCGCGCCGTGTTGACGATATAGGCGCCGCGCTTGAACAGCTTCAGCGTCTCGTCATTGATCATGTGCTCGGTTTCGGGGTGCAGCGGACAGTTGAGCGTCACCACATCGCAATGCGGGTACATCTCTTCCCGCGAGGCGTGCCAGGTGAGATTGAGCTCCTTCTCCACCGCTTCCGGCAGCCGGTGGCGGTCGGTGTAGTGCAGCTTCACGTCGAAGGGCGCGAGGCGGCGCAGCACGGCAAGGCCGATGCGGCCGGCGGCGACGGTACCGACGCTCATGGCTTCGAGATCGTAGGAATGCGCCACGCAGTCGGCGATGTTCCAGCCGCCCTTGCGGGCCCAGTCATGCGACGGGATGTAGTTGCGCACCAGGCCGAGGATCATCATCACCACATGCTCGGCGACGCTGATCGAGTTGCAATAGGTCAC
Source organism: Ancylobacter sp. (assembly GCF_965279025.1). NCBI lineage: Bacteria > Pseudomonadati > Pseudomonadota > Alphaproteobacteria > Hyphomicrobiales > Xanthobacteraceae > Ancylobacter > Ancylobacter sp. Next base: position 600,461 of record NZ_OZ257132.1, read on the forward strand.
TTCCGCGACCGTGATGTTACGGTCGATCGCTGCCTGCAGGTCGACATGGTCCGAGCCGATGCCGGCGGTGAGCGCCAGCTTGAGGTTCTTCGCCTTGGCAATCCGCTCCGGCGTGAGATAGGCCGGCCAGAAGGGCTGGGAGATGACGATATCGGCGTCCACCAGTTCCTTCTCGAACACCGAATCCGGGCCATCCTTGTCCGAGGTCACGACCAGCGTATGGCCATTGGATTCGAGATAGCTGCGCAGGCCAAGCTCGCCCGAGACGGAACCGAGCAGATGACCGGGGGTGAAGTCGATCGCCTTCGGCGTCGGCAATGTCTGGCCGCCCGGATAATGGTCGATCTTCGGCAGGTCGTCGCGGGCATAGCTGGTGGGATAGCCGTCGATCGGGTCGTCATAGAGCACGCACAGAATCTTCGCCATCGGGGCATTCCTCTCGTCAGGGTGAGCAGGGATGCTTCCGCCACGCGGCGCGGCAGACCTTGGCACAACGGCCTTTAGCCGGCGCATGAAGGACCGGCATGCCCCTTGCGGGCGCTGCGCTGCGAGACGGGCATCCTCGTGCCGGTTCGGCGCGGGCTGTTCCTTCCCGCTTCGCCGTCGACCAGCCGACAGTGGACCGGGGCGGAGGGAGGCTTCAAATTGAAAGGGATGACCAATTGATAGACGGCGGAAATGAACGTCCGCTAGTTGAAAATAGTCTCAATCGAACCTTGGCGCCCAAGCGTTTGCGCCAGCTTGAGAAGCGCCCCGGCGACCGGGCTCAGCGGGTCGCGATCGGACAGAACGAGGCCGATAGGCTGCACGTGAATCGGCTCCACCAGCGGCACGCCGACGAGATCCGAGGCATCGCCCAGGCCGCGAAAGCTCGCTTCCGGCACGATGCTGTTCCACGGACCGCGCCGCACGAAGGACCACACGCCCATGAAGGAGTTGGTCTCGATCGCCGGGGTCGAGGCGATCCCCGCCTCGCGCATTACCTGGTCGATGATGCGGCGGTTCTGCATGTCGGGGGTCAGCAGGCACAGAGGCTGCGCCGCCGCTTCCGACCAGCGCAGGCGGCTGCGGCGCGCCAGCGGCTCGTCGGCGCGGGTGATGAAGACATAATGCTCGCGATACAGCGGCACGCGGCGCACCCGGTTCAGCGGCTCGTTTTCCAGATAGGTAATGCCGGCATCCAGCTCCATCTCGTCCAGCCCGCGCTGGATCGCCGCCGAGTTGAGCGTGAGCATCTGCACCTTCACCTCGGGATGCCGGTCGCGGAACGGCGCCAGCAGGGCCGGTGCCGCGGCAGTGGCGGCGGGGATGGCGCCGACGCGCAGCGTGCCGGTGATCTGGCCGCCGGTCTCGACCTTCTCCTGCTTCAGGCTCTCATAATCGGCCGCGATCTGCCGCGCCCAGCCGAGCACGCGCTCGCCTTCCGTGGTGAAACCGAGAAAACGGTGTCCGCGCACCACGATCGGCATGCCGAGTTCCTGCTCCAGCTTGCGCAGGCCGGCGGACAGCGTCGGTTGGGTGACGTGGCAGGCTTCCGCCGCGCGGCCGAAGTGCTTCTCGCGCGCCAGCGCCACGAGATAGTGCATCTGCCGCACGAACATGGGCGCTTTCCGTGCCTTCCCTGCGCCCCGCCACCGGCGAGGCGGGCCGCATCATTTTCCGTCGGATAGGGCAGACATATAGGCGGAAAGGCGCTGGCGGAAGGCCTTGGGCTTTTCGGCGAACAGGCGGGCCTGCAGGCGCAGCGCCGAGCCGGCCAGCTTCTCCTGCCGGGCGGCAAGGGCGTCGAGCAGCGCCGCGAGCCACAGCGGCGGGCGACCAGCGCGCAGCGGATGGGCCTCCACCAGCGCCCGCAGCACGGCAAGGTCTTGGTGCTTGCCGAGTTTGTCGCGCAGGCGCTGCAGCTCGTCCACCCACAGCTCGCCGAGCGCCGGCCAGGCGGGGCTCACCAGTTCCATCTGGTAGCGCTGCGCGATGACGGTCTTGCGCAGCTCGTGCAGGCTCTCCTCATTGGCCGGGTCGACCGCGCGGCCGGCGCGGCGCGCCCTCGCATAGTCGCCCGCCAGCGCGGCGATGAGCGCCTTGTCGTCCAGCGCGGCACCAAGCTGCGGCAGGTCCGTCGCCAGCGTGGCGAGCAGGGCCTCGAGCGCCGCGCGGTGCTCGCCAAGGCCGGCTTCGCCTGTCGTGGCAGCGCCCGCCGAAAGCGCCTTCGCCGCTGCACGCCGCGCCGCGCTGGAAAGGCCGGCCTTGGCGACAAGGTCGTCCAGCGCATCCTCGCGCGCCGCCCCGTCCCGCGCCTGCGAGAGTTCCCGCGCGGTCGCGGAGAGAGCGTTCCGGGTGGCCCGCGCCCGGCGCGACAAAGTGCGGTTGCGTGCCGCCCCTGCCAGGCGCAGCAGCGCCCGCAGCCGCTTGAAACCCTTCCGCAGGTCGTGAACCGCCTGCACGGGATCGCCCAGCGCCAGAGCGGCGGCAGCTTCCGCATGCGCGTGCTGCAGTGCCTCAGACAGGCGGCGCGGCGGCGGTGAATCGCCCGCGCGGACGCTGTCCACCGCTTCGCCAGAGCCCTCGGAGTGGTCGTGCGGCATGAATTTCCCTAATTTTTCAATTGATTAGCCGACGCATGCAGGCAAGGCGCGACGATCCGATGACAAAAAGATAGCCCACCCCCCTTTCATTTGGCCATCCGCATTGCTAGATACCCGGCGTCGGCAGGCCACGCAGGTGGCGTTGCCGCCTCTGACGCGGGGTGGAGCAGCCCGGTAGCTCGTCAGGCTCATAACCTGAAGGCCGCAGGTTCAAATCCTGCCCCCGCAACCAAACCAAGCCCTTGATTATGAGGGTTTTTGCGAAGGCCGCCGCGAGGCGGCCTTTTGCATTTCAGCATCTGTGTCGCCACCATGTCGCCACGGCGAGTGCAGCCTTCTCCTGAGGATGGCCCCGATGCCAGACAATCATCGGGGAACCGTTTAGCAGCGCGTAGACGTTCGCACGAACCACGCTGGACTTGAATACCATTCCCTCAATGCGGGTAGGCGTGTGGACATGCACGCGCACACGTCCATAATACCTCTCATCGGGGGATGGAGGCGTGGACGTGAGAACGATTATCGTTACGGACCTGACAGAGATGCATGCCGGCAATTTTTGTGTAGCTGGTTGGGACCTTGATCAGAACCGGATGGTCCGACCTCTAGGTCACAGACCCATAAACGGGATTCCCTTTTGGGTCGGAGGCTGATTCATTTCTCCTGATGGAGGATGAGATGGCCCGCTTTGATCTAACGGATTTCGAGTGGTCGGTGATCCAGCCGCTTTTGCCGAACAAGCCGAGGGGCGTGCCTCGGGTGGACGACCGGCGCGTGCTGAACGGGATTTTCTGGCGACTTCGGACCGGGGCGCCGTGGGCCGACATTCCCGAGCGCTACGGCCCGCACACGACCTGCGTGAACCGCTTCAACCGCTGGCGCAAGGCGGGGGTCTGGGATCGGCTTCTGGAAGCGGTGTCAAAGGCTTACGATGGCGACATCCAGATGATCGATTCCTCCAGCATCCGCGTGCACCAGCACGCCGCCAACGCCCAAAAAAAGACGACCGATCCGGTTGCATGGGTCGCTCGCGGGGCGGCCTGACAACGAAGATCCATGCTCTGGTGGATGCCGAAGGCCTGCCGATCGCCCTGAAATTGACCGAGGGCCAGGCTCATGACGGACGCAGCGCCCGCGACATGCTCGGCGCGCTTGTCGATGGCCAGACCCTCCTGGCCGACCGCGCCTATGACAGCGACGAACTCCGGCAAAGCCTGCGCGAGCGAGGCGCATGGGCCAACATCAAGCCCATGCCGAACCGCAAGAACGTGCCAGCCTTCAGCCCCTTCTTGTATCGCTATCGCAACCTCGTCGAGCGCTTCTTCAACAAGATCAAGCACTACCGCGCCGTTGCGACCCGATACGACAAGCGACCTGACAATTTCCTCGCCGGCGTAAAACTCGCATCACTCAGAATATGGATGCGGTTTAATGAGTCGGTCGCCTAACGAGCAGCGGCCTGAATTGGACGTTAGGATATATTGGTCATCGTTCGTTCTGGTCTAGGCGTATTGTGACCTTTGACGAAGTCAAAACGCCGAATAATCGTGCCTATCCGCATGCATCTGAAGACACGTTCATAAACGAAAATTCGATAAAATCGTATCAGAGACCGCAGAACTGGAGTGATATATTCAGAAATACGGAGAGTACTACTATTTCAAATATCTTTTCTGGGCTTCTCCAATGCACTCCCGGCCTTAATGTGAAGCGCAGTCCTTGGGTTTACCCCGGCTCGGGCTGCTCTTCGTTAGGAGCCGTTCGGGGCTCTGCATCGGCATTCTCCTTCTATGAGGACACGTTCGACCCACAGAAGCCAAAATTGAGATGCAGGTTTTCCGTTAGCAGTGAATGCTATGATCTTCCTGTGAGTTCATACCGCTTGAGGCTCCGTTGGCGAGACGTCGGAGTCAAAAAGATGAATGAGCTTCAAGGTAGTTTTGGAGATGTGCACGTGAGAATTGGTATTGCTAGGCCATTCAATGGTAAATTCTATCTAATGTTGAATGGATTATTCAAGCGCTAGTCGAGAATATGTTATGAAAGAAAAATTTGATATATTTTCTGTTGGCCATTCTACACATTCTTTGGATAGATTTCTGGAGATGATTTCTAATTGCCAGACCAACGCAATCGCGGATGTCAGATCATCACCGTTTTCGCGTTACGCTCCTCACTTTTCGCGGCCGGAATTAAAGAAAACTCTTCTTGCTCATCGAATATCTTATGTATTCTTAGGTGCTGAACTTGGGGGGCGTCCAAGTCAGTCCTCTCTTTTTTGCGACGGAGTTGCCGATTACGAGGCTATGGCGGGGACAAATTTATTCAAGAAAGGAATTGAACGATTAAAGATAGGCATGCAGAAGCATCGCATTACACTCATGTGCTCTGAGCAAGACCCATTGGATTGTCATAGATGCCTTCTGGTATCTCGCGCTCTTGCTGAGATAGGAAAAAATATAGGACATATAATGAGTAACGGGTCAATCGTAGATCATTCGGAGATAGAGGGTCGATTGCTGGATATTGAAGGAAGAGCAGTTGATGATTTATTTTCAACTAGGTCGGATCGGCTTGTTGAAGCGTATCGTAGTCGAAGCAAAAAGGTTGCGTTTGCTGAGCCTGGCGATGTCGAACCACAGGCGTGCAACGAATGAGTTCAATACATGTTTGTACGATTGGATTCACCCAGACAAGTGCGCGGAGTTTTTTTTCGCGATTGAATGATGCTGGCGTCAGAAAAGTTATAGATGTCAGACTTCACAATACGTCTCAGTTGTCTGGATTTGCTAAGGAGGACGATCTTAGATTTTTCCTTCTTAGATTAGGAAAAATTAAGTACCTTCATGTTCCTTTGCTTGCCCCTACGGATGATATGTTGAAGGAGTATAAGAAAAACAAAGGAAGTTGGGGTGTTTACCAGGGACGATTTCTAGAACTTATGGAACAAAGAAGGATACATGAGCGCATAAAACCAGGAAATTTAGATGGTGTATGCCTATTATGCTCAGAAGCGACCCCAGATCATTGTCATAGGCGACTTGTGTGTGAATTTCTGAATGACAAATGGGGAGGCGTAATTGATATTAAGCACATTTAAATGGATATTTTATAATTATCTGTTTTCTTATTTTTATTAAAACTTGGTTATATATTATTGCAGTGAGGCGGGTGAATGGTCGACCATCATTTTGGTGGAGCACATACCGACGACAAGCTCGATAGGCTGCGAGCATATCTCACAGCCTTCTCGATCGCGCTCAAAGACCAGGGGTTCGTCCGCGTCTATATCGATGCATTTGCTGGTTCGGGCGGTCGTGCCGAGGTTCTACCAGCCCTTCCGCTTTTCGGCGACAAGCATGCCGAACCTCAAGTCGTCTCAGTTCCCGGCTCGGCGCGGATCGCCCTCGATGTCGACCCACCCTTCGATGTTCTCGTGCTCATCGAGGCCGATCGTGAGCGCCACGCAGCATTGGAAGCTCTGAAACGGCTGTATCCCAGTCGAAAGATCGAGTGCCATCAGGGCGAAGCCAACGACGCCGTGAGGCGTCTCTGTACACGTCTTCCATGGAGAGGCTCATCAGCCATTCCGAAGGGGATGCGCGGAGTGCTGTTTCTCGATCCGTATGGGATGGAAGTGGAGTGGTCGACCGTCGAGGCTGTCGCAAAAACCCGATCGATCGATGTCTGGTACTTCTTCCCTTTGATGGGGCTCTATCGGCAGGCGCCACGCGAAATAATCGCCCTGACGGCGGACAAGGCAGAGCGCCTCACTCGCACTCTCGGAACGGACGAATGGAGGAAGGCGTGGTATGGGACACCAAACGGCCCTACCACGCTGTTCGATGATCCCGCCACGGCGGTGAGAACCGCGGACGTGAATGCGATTGAGGCGTTCATCGGTGATCGGCTCAAGGCGATCTTCAAGGGAGCCGTTCTTTCACCGATGCGCATCTACAATGGCAGGGGACACCCGATCGCGTCCCTATTCTTCGCTGTGTCCAATCCGAACTCAAATGCGGTCAAGCTCGCGACACGCATAGTGACCTGAGACCCATTTCTCCTCCGGCTTAAGAGAGAGTCCGAGGGTTGATTTGTGGCCTCATGCGGCCTCGGTTTCCAGTGCGATTGTTGCCGCGAACTCGGCAGGGGATCGATTGCCGAGAGCTGAATGGGGACGGTTCACATTGTAGTCCTCCTTCCATGAGGCGATAGCGGCGCGAGCCTGGGGCAGGTGCGAGAACAGTGTCTCGTTCAAACATTCGTCCCGGAAGCGGCCGTTGAAGCTCTCGACGAAGCCGTTCTGCGTGGGCTTGCCGGGCGCGATGTAATGCCATTCGACGCCGGTCTGCTGGCACCATTTGAGCACCGCCATCGAGGTTAGTTCAGTGCCATTGTCCGACACGATGGTTGAAGGCTTGCCCCGAACAGCCATGATCTCGTCCAGCTCGCGCGTCACTCGAAGGCCGGAGAGCGAGGTGTCGACGACCAGTGCCAGGCACTCCCGGCTGAAGTCGTCGACAACGGCCAGCACCCGGAAGCGGCGGCCGTCCGTGAAGGCGTCCGACACGAAATCGAGACTCCAGCGAAGGTTGACCCGATCCGGCACCAGCATAGGCCGTCTTGTGCCAAGCGCCCGTTTGCGACCACCTCGCCGACGCACCTGGAGCTTTTCCTCTCGATACAGCCGGCGCAGCTTCTTCTGGTTCATCACGATGCCCTGACGCCGCAGCATGACGTGGATCCGTCGGTAGCCGAAGCGGCGGCGCTCGCCGGCCACGGCTTTCATGGCGTCGCGCAGGGCCGCATCGTCAGGACGGACGCTTCGATAGCGCATACTGGTGCGATCGAAGCTCAATGCCTTGCACGCCCGACGCTGGCTCACCCCGTGCTCGGCACAGGCATGGGCCACGGCTTTACGCCTCACATCGAGCGTCACCATTTTTTTGAGGCGACATCCTTCAGGATAGCGTTGTCCAGCATCTGCTCGGCGAGCAGCTTCTTCAGGCGGGCGTTCTCATCCTCAAGCGCCTTCAGCCGGCGGGCATCCGACACGTCCATGCCGCCATACTTTGCCTTGAACTTGTAGAAGGTCGCCGAGGAGATGCCGTGCTTGCGGCACACGTCAGCGGTCTTCGCCCCCGCCTCCTGCTCCTTCAGCATGCCGATGATCTGCTCTTCCGTGAACCGTGAGGCTCGCATCGTCCGTCTCCGTGATCGACGGACTCTACTCAAATCTGGAGGAGGATCGGGGTCTCAGGTCAAGATCAATCAGATCACGAGGCGCAATTGTCGCACTCCGTCATCCCGGTCCGGCGACGAGAGGCGGTCCGACTGCGAAATCGGTTCACGGCATGAACTATCTCGATGCGCTTGACGCCAGTCAGGCCCTGCGATGGCTGGAGATGTTTGATCCCCATCTTGCGGGCACGCTGCCCCTCGGCCTGCCAGATGAGCACGGGAGTGCAATAGGCGCGGAGCAAGCCCGCCTGCCGCTCGAGGCTTTCGAGTGGCCCCAGAACCGCCACCTCATCAAGTAACAGAAGGACCTTCGGATACCTGCGCGGCTGGTGCTTGGAGCGCATGATCTGGGCAATCACACATCCTGTCATCACCCGCAGCCATCGGTCATAAACGGGCAGCAGCTCTTCATCGACGCAGAGGAAGAGCGTGGTGACCTCGCTTACAAGGTCCGACAGCGCAAACGTTGACCGACGGGACAACTGCCCAGCGGCCGAGCCGGAAGACCAGGGTTCCGTCGCCTTCTGCACGTTGGAAAGCACACTCTCGAACTCGCCAGCCTTAGTCGTGGGCTTTTGCGGGATCTGGCCAAGGAAACCGGAAGCGATCTCCGCGGCGGCGACGGATCCGTCGCGGACGATCTCCTCGAGGGTGTCCCGCATTGCCTCAATGCCACCGACCGAGAGGCGGCGGACATGTCCGAGATGACGCAGCTCGGGCGGTGCGCGAAGGGTATGGAGGATCAGTGCCGTCAGAAGCGAGGCCGCCTTATCGTCCCAATGTGCCTCACGCGCATCCGGCTTGATCATGAGCTTGGCCAGGGCTTTGGCGTCATCCGCCTCCAGCCCTGTCTTCGCGCGGATGATGTCCATGGGATTCCACCGGTCGGAAAGGACGAGATCGGCCGGGTTCATCATCCGGACGGTTCCGACCTGACGGCGATATGCAGCTGTGATGGCGTAGTTCTCGCCTTTCGGGTCTGTCACTAGGATAGATCCCGGGTAGTCCAGCAGCGTGGGGATGACAATGCCGATGCCTTTGCCGGCGCCTGTCGCGGCAAAAACCATCATGAGCCCGTCCTGAGTGAAGCGGGCCAAAGGGCCTAAAGGCATTTTGCCGATGACAGGCCCGATTCCCCGCGACAGTCCGGCCCGCCATATTTCCCAGCGCGTCGCAAACCGCGCGGTCCCATGGGCGGAGCCCGCTCTTGGACGTTGAGACCATCGCAACGCGCGATATATTGTCCGCAGCAACCAGAACAGCACGCGCAGCGCGAGGCGCACGATGCGCCAGAGAAACACGCAGAGTTCTAAAATAATCCCATCCCGGATAAGCTATTGACGAAACGAAACGACCGAAAGTGCAGAAACATAATGCTCACGGTAGCAGTCTGCACTTGCGCCTGACTGGCTTTTATCGTCCGACGACAGAGGTCGGACCTCGAGCCATCCGGCGTTCGTCCGGTAAGGGACATCGTCAGCCGGATCCATTCTTTCTCGCCTGAGCCGGCGACTAGCTATCCCCCATTAACTGGTCGCCATACCCGATGCGTGAGCCTGTTCGATACGAGCTCCACGGCTGCTTGTGGAGCTCGCTCAAGCATAACCGATATCCGTTTGACACGTTTCCCCGCTCATCGCCAATATACACCTGTTAAGAACGTGCCTTTGGCCCGCCTAAACGGAATTCCCCGCCATCTCCATCCGGATTTACTCGTGAGCAAACGCAAGACCGCCGTTATTCTCATCCATGGTATCGGAGAGCAGCGTCCGATGGATACTCTCTGGGGCTTCGTCGAGGCCGCATGGGTAAATGACAGCGCGCTGGTCCATCACACGCGGAATGAAACCTGGTCGAAACCCGAGTTGCTAAGCGGCTCGTTCGAGCTGCGGCGCGTCACCACGCGCGAGGCAGCAACAGGGGACAGAAGGCGCTTTGACTTCTTTGAGTATTACTGGGCACACCGGATGCAGGGACATACCTTGGGTGGACTTGTCCGCTGGACGCTTGGCCTGTTCATTCGGCCATCATCGGCGGTCCCGCCAGACCTGCGGCCTGTATGGGCCCTGGGGCTGATGCTGCTCGCTTTAGCCGTAGGTGTCGCTCTGCTCGCAGCGGTGCCGGAGGCTGCCGCGTGGCTTGGACTGCCGCCCTGGCTGCTCCTGGCTGCCTCTGTACTGAGCGCCGCGGGGGCGTTCTTCGTCAACGCGATGGTGCTGCCGCACGCGGGCGATGCCGCCAGGTACCTTAGCCCCGAGCCTGACAATGTCGATGTGAGGCAACACATCCGTGCGGAAGGGGTTGCACTGATCGAGAAGCTCACTGCCTCAGGTGCCTATGACCGAATTGTCCTCGTCGGTCACAGTCTCGGATCGGTGATTGCGCATGACATCCTCAATTTCGCATGGACGCGTCTTGAGGGGGACCGACTCGCAAAAGTTCATGCCGCAGAAGGTATGACCATGGCCGCGCTCGCCAACGTCGAGCAGGCTGCTTTGAACCTCGAAGGAGCGTCAGACGCGGAGGTAGGTGCCTTACGGTCTCGCTATCGCGACGCTCAGCGCAGCTATGCTGCAGCGCTGGCAAACGCCGAAATGCCCATCTGGATTGTAAGCGACCTGGTGACGCTCGGCAGTCCGCTAAGCAAAGCGGATATCCTGATCGGACGGAACGCGGAAGATCTCCGTAAACGTATCTCAAGGCGCGAGATCCCGATATGCCCCCCCGCCTTGGAGGAAGCCCGGGCGTACGGTCGGTTTTCCTATCCAGTGGCGAGCGATGTGCGGCGCCCGCATCACGGCGCTGTCTTCGCACCCGTGGTCTGGACGAACCTTTACTATTCCCACGCTTTCATTCTTTTCGGAGACATCATTTCAGGTCCCGTTCGACACCTCTTTGGACGAGGCGTTCTTGATGTTCGTCTCCCCATCGGCTCTCCTCCAGGGTTTAGGCACCTCGACTATTGGCGCGGCTCTGAAAATGACCCCGTACCCGCGGCCATCCTCGCGCTGCGCAACGCGCTGAACCTTTCCGGCGTGCAGCGCGACGCCGCCCTGTGGGCCGAGCAGGCTGACGCCGCTGAAATAAACGCAAATGACCTCACCAGGGAGAACTAGCCTATGCGTTTTGTCGGTCGGGACGGCATGCAACCCGTGCCGTCGTTCGCCTCGAGCGCGGCACGCGAAAGCCGAGAAGCGCTCCTGGAGCTCTTCTTGAAGGACGAAGTCCACCTATCGCAATCGCGCAGCTCCAGTACCTTCGCTGCGACTGAGGAGGACGACATCCGGGCGGCTGTCGGGCAGCTTTTCAATAATTGCTGCGCCTTTTGCGAGTCTCCGCTTGAACGGCTCCTGATCCACCGCTTCAGGCCCTCGACCGGTGCGAGTCCAATCAACGACCCTGCTACGGCACACCTGTATTACGTTTGGCTCGCTGAGGCCGCGCAGAACCTCTATCCCATCTGCCACGGCTGCCTTCCCGATGACCCCTTCCGCTTTCCCGTCATCAACGGCGCTCGGAGCCCACTGCCCGATCGCGATGTTCTGCTCGAGTACCTCAAGCGTAATGACGGCCGTTGGCCCCGGTACCCACTTCAAGAAAGCTCGCTCTTCGTTGATCCGTGTTACGATGAGAAGCTGTGGCGGCATCTTCGGTTTGATGCCGAAGGGCAGGTTCATGCCTATAAGGGCGAGCGCCGGGGCCGCGCAACCATTGCTCATTTCAAGCTGGATCGCGACGAGCTCACCTCCGCGCGTCAGCTGGTTTTCAATGCCAATCTGGAGGAATTATTCGACGCCCTGGAGCGCCGGATTGAATACGACCATTCCCCCTCCAACCTGAGTCGCGGGGCCTATTCAGGCGCCTGGTTTCTGCATCTGCGAGAAATCCTGTCCACGGCGCTGCGTATTAAGCCGACTAATAATATTCGGCAAATGGTAAGTAAACTCAGAGGTCTGGATGATTGGCCTACCAGGCTACAGCATGCGCGTGACTTTTCTCGCTATGAGGGCCCGTCATTTGCGAAGGCATCCGCAGGATCCTCTCCGCGTCGGCCTGCACACGACGTCATGCGTAGTCCGACCCGCCTTTCCATCCGCAACTTCAAGTCGCTCGAAAAGGTCGACGTTATCCTCCCAACCCCGGACTATGGAGGGGGCCGGGAAGCGCCAGCACTTCTTATCCTCGGAGAGAATGCCGCCGGCAAGAGCACCATCCTCGAGGCGATCGCGATTGCCATGATGGGCGCCGATCTGCGCGCCAACCTTGGCTTGAAGGCGGGACAGCTCGTCCTCAATCCCTTCTACCTCGGCGCACGCGCTGTTGAACCTCCGACGTCGGCGGAAATAACGCTGACATTTGATGATGGTCGCGAGCAGACACTCCGCATCGCCCCCACCACAGATGAAAGCCGACGAGCTCACATCCCCCGCGACTTTCAGGAATCGCAGCCAGTCCACTCCATTCCGCTTTTTGCCTATGGAGCGTTTCGTCAGTTTCTCGACGCAGAGCGGCGGTACGCCCCACATCGCTACGTTCGGAACATGTTTCACTCGAACGAACTGCTCTCCAATCCTGAAGGCTGGCTCCTGAAACTGAACGATGCGCAGTTCCAGATGGCCGCCAGGGCGCTGCATACGGTCTTTGCGATCGATGCCAATATCGACGTCCTTGAGCGCAGCGCCGACGGTGTTTCCATCGTGGAGGCGGTCACTGCTCCGGGTGCTGTTGAGCCCACCCTGCGTAAAACCCCATTGAGCCTCGTTTCTTCGGGATCTCGCGCCATTCTGGCCATGGTGTGCGACATCATGCACGGTCTCATGGATCGGCGGCTTAATCCTGGATTTCAGACGTTCGAAACCGCCCGTGGCATCGTTCTTATCGATGAAGTCGAGGCTCACCTCCATCCTCGCTGGAAGATGGCCATCATGACGGGCCTTAGACGCGCCCTGCCGCAAATGACATTCATCGCGACATCCCACGACCCCCTGTGCCTGCGCGGCATGAAAAAGGGCGAGGTTCTCGTGCTGGAGCGCATTCCTGGCCTACATGCTCAAACGTCCATGCCGGTATTCACACAGCCGGTGACCGATCTGCCCGACAGCAGCCACTGGACCATAGGCCAGTTGCTGACGGCCGACTTCTTTCAACTGCGCTCAACGGCGAATGCTGATGAGGAGCGGCGCCTCGCGGAGATCCAGGATAAACTGGCGCGCGGCGTTCATTTCACAGAAGATCCTCAGGTTGGGGCATATCTCAACCAGTTGGTGTCCGATCTTCCGATTGGAGACAACGAAGCCAAAAGACTTATCCAGAAGGCGCTGGCGATCTTTCTCGCTGAGCAGCGTCAGACTACTCGAGAGAAGCTCTCCAGGCTCAAGGAAAAGACCCGTCGCGACATCGTAGATGCGTTGCGTGGTGCCATATGAGGAAGGTTAGTCGCACAGCTAAAGGTCCGGATGCCCTCCAGACCCGAGGAGCAAAGGAACTCGAAAACGCAACCAAGCATTTCGAAGGCCCCGCACCATCAGAAGGGTCATTCAAGTTCTCAGCCTATAAGCATGACGAGGTACACGCGGCGCTTGAAGGCCTATTTCATGGGAAATGCGCCTATTGCGAAACGTTCTATGCAAATAGCGCTCCGATGGATGTCGAACATTACAGGCCAAAAGGGGCTGTTGAAGGTGATAAAGAGCATCGCGGGTACTGGTGGATCGCGATGGCCTGGGAAAATCTCCTGCCGAGTTGCATAGATTGCAACCGTAAGCGGAGGCAAATCACGCCAGACGGCAACGAAAGCCAGGTCAAGCTTCTGGACGGTTCACTCGCGTTTGCCAAAAGCGTAACGATGACCAGCGGCAAGAAAGACAGCTTTCCTCTGGCTGTGGGCGGAGTGCGGGCAAAAACACGTCACGATGCTTATGACGCCGAAATGGCCCTGCTGATCAACCCTTGTGAAGACGATCCTGCCGACCATCTCGCATATCGCTTCGTGGGCGATCGGGTGGTGTCCCTGATAACTGCCAAACCGCTGGCAGGCCCCCCGGCCTACGTCGGCCCTGGCGGCCTCAGCCTCAAGGGAACGACATCCATACATCAGTACGGGCTGAACAGAATTGGCCTTGTCCAAGCCCGCACGGAGCTCGTAAGGCGGTTGGCATTTATGACAAATATGGTGATTGATCTTAAAGAACTAGCTGAAGATCTTGCAGGGGTACCAGGCTCCCATCCGCAACTGGTCCGGGCGAGGCAAGCCGTCGACGTCCTCGCTGAACGGCTACTCGCCGAACTTCAGCAATCGACCCATCCAAGTCGCGCCTATTCCGCCACCGCCAAAGCGTGGCTCGCATCCAAGGCAGATGAAATCGAAGGTATCCTTTAGCGCGCAGGCCGGCAGCTAGATGGCCTGAAAGCCCAAGCGGAGAAGGGGGAGGTGTCGAGCCTCCCCATTCCACGCATCAACCCGCCAATGCAAACGTTTCCGCGTCGGCATCCGTGGCTTTCGATCGCGCCATAACCACAGTCTTGTCCTCCGGATTTGCCTTGCGCTTCGCGAGTTTGGCGAGAGCCAGAGAACGACGAATGACCGCGGTCTTGGTTTTGACACCGAAGAAAAGCTTCAAATCTTCAAGCAGCTCCTCCGTGTCCTTATCATACTCCAAGGTCATGTTGGGCATGAGTGCACTCCGAAATGTTACAGATCTCCGCGCGGCAAGTGCCGACACAGTCGCACTGCCAACTTGACACGGTCGACCGTATGAGTCCACAATAATCGTGGGGTTTTTGTGGGGATGACTAAGCGGCTATCGGCTAACCGCATAGGAGGGTCGCATGGTTACCGGCCGAACGACGCAGGTCTCGGAGTACCCGACGTGCATAGCGGGCATCGAGGATGCGGAGGAGCGCCGCGCTTCCGAGCTCGTGTTCGTTGGCCTCAAGTCCGTCCAGGAGCGCTACGACCCGAAGGCTCGGCGTTGCCCTTCGCAGCGTCTCACGAAGACCCAAGCCATGCGCATATACAAGACGTTGGCCCGGCACGGGTGGGTGCGGAACGATGCACTGGATAGCCAGCTTGGTGCCACTGTGGTCTCGCAGGCCAGCGGCGTGCTGGCTGCTGCCGATCGGGGTGCACTGACGGCGAAGGCGCAGCGGGCGCTCCTGACGCGCCTGCAGCAGGCGATCCAGCTTATTCGCGCACCCGACGTCGTGCTCATCAAGCGGCGGCTGCCTCCTTACTTTCTGAACCGGCTGAAGGCCGGTCCGCTCGGAAATCTCTATCAGTGCCGTTTCGACGGACTTCGCATGCTGATTGAAGTGACCGAAGAGGAAGTGATCCTCCACTATATCGCGGCCGGTCCTGTAGCCGATCGTCTTGCCGGCGCATCTCCCGAAGGCGCCGCACGCAGCGCTTAGCCTCGATATTCCGCATTCCGGCAACGACGTCAGGAAACGAGGCTTGGCGCGAAGGACGCCCGCCCAAGCATCGGTTATCGGCCAAAGATGGCAAACAGGAAGTTGCGAACATTTGGTCGCGGATCGTTGAGGGCCGCCAGGGCGCCCGGATGTCCGAGGCTTGCAGCGTTTTGCAGGAGCACCTGGTACCTCTCACCGGGTAATGCGCGCACCTCCCCAGCCTTGATTAGCAGACCGAGCGAAGCCATGGCGTCCGGGTCGCCAAGCGACACGCCCTGGCGCAATAACGCGACAGGTTGAGCTGCCGGCGCTCGGGTTCTCGCAAGAGATCGCCTGGCCGACAAAACGCCCGGCAACAGCCGAAGTCGCAAACCATGCGAAAGCACCAAAGGTGACCGCGCCCATCCGACAGTCCGGCCGAGCTGGCCGGGGGTCGCACGCCGGCACACGTCCCTGGATCAGATATCCGCTGGTGACAGTTGTTTTGCTGCTGCTCGCCGGTAGCGGTGGTTGGATGTTCGGCGGCGCTTCTACGAGTTGGCCCAGACCGGCCCCGCACCGATCGCCAGTGAAGCCCTGCTACGCATCGCCGAACTCTATCGCGTCGAGGCTGATATCCGTGGCCGCACCCCGGAGGAGCGCCGGGACGCACGGCAGCAAAGGAGCAAACCGATCATCGACGCCCTCGAGCCATGGCTACGGCAGAAGCTCGCCTTGATCAGCCAGAAGACCAAGCTCGCCGAAGCGATCCGCTACGCGCTCTCTCGCTGGGCGGGGCTTGGCCTCTTCCTCGACGACGGGCGTATTGAACTCGACAACAACATCGTCGAGCGATCCATCCGCCCCCTGGCCCTGACCCGGAAGAACGCCCTGTTCGCCGGCTCCGACGGCGGTGCCGAGCACTGGGCCGTCATCGCCTCGCTCGTCGAGACAGCCAAGCTGAACGGCATCGATCCCCAGGCCTATCTCACGGACATCATCACCCGCATCGTCGAGGGCCACCCCAACAGCCGCATCGATGAGCTCATGCCATAGGCCTATCCCGCCAACCCCACCCTCAGTAACGTGGCCTGAGGACGACGCTTACATCTTTACTGGGACAAGCGCCGGTCAGATGTCATCGTTTGCTGGGATACGCGTTGGGTTGAGCGAGCGGCCTCTGAAGATGGGTCCAAGCCGGCCAGGCCCCTGTTCGTTGAGCAGCATGGTCGGTCTATGAATGCAGACTTTAGAGCGCGGCCCGCACGCTGGGGCAGTGCGAAGCGGCTGTCGATCTATGGCGCCTGCAAACGCGATCTTGAAGCCAGCAACCTGAAACTTTCGCACTTTCGCTGTTGCTCGGATAAAGCCGAGAGTGTGCATCCTCAGGGCTTGAAGGTGACGCCGCGCGCGTCAAAGTCTTAGCATCTAGGCACTGCTTCCTGTCTGAAGCTAACGTCTCAGGCGCAGTCAGATGTCGCGTAGAACGTGCGGCATTGCGCATGTGTCCGCAGATTGTCAGGGCGGTACGCGCAGTCCTGGTCTACGCCAACGATATGCGTTGCCTGAAAGCGCTCGAGCACTGTCTCGTGGAGCACCGCATTGTCCTTGATTTCCCGGGTCTGCTTTCGCCAGATGTATCGCCACCAGAGGATCGGAACGCCCATCCTGCACTCATCATGCTGGGGTCCCAGAGCGCGTCCTGCGGGTCGCAGATAGTGTTCATCGACGAGTAGGCCGGCCGTCCGGGCTTCCTTCGCCATCCATTCAAGTGCGATGTCGGAAAGACGGGACTCGTTTTCTGGATAGCTGCCGCCGATGTCAGAGTGGTTGCCGGCAAACCATACCTGCTGAAACCAGCTGGTATCGTCAAGATCGTGCTGGCTCGCGCCGACGTCTGTAACCCAGGGAACCCGGTCAAAGTCCGCGCGGGCCTCATCGATGGCAAGGGCGTGGCGTGCGTAGCGGACACGCTTGTTCAGGCTTCTATCGAAGAATGACATGCGCAGGCTCATGAGATGCATCGTGTCCCAAGTGCGAACGCCTGGGAGGTCCGTCACGAACTTGATCCTCAGAGCGACATACGTCGCCAGCCCGACAATGCCGAGCGTCGCAAGTGTTCCAGCGAACCATACCCAGAACGCCACATTGCCGACAGGTGCCGCAATCCAACCCATGATGAATGAGGCCACGATTGCGAGCCCGGGGGTGGCCCACTTCACCACTGCCATGGCGGGCGCACTGAGCCCAACGGCTGCCACCGTATCCCAGACTCCTATAAAGTAGGGAACTGCATTTGAGCCTTCTGGAGCCTGCGAGCCATACTGCTCCCGAAACTGAGCACCGAGAGCCTGGCGCTGTTCGCCAAGACGCGCTTTCCGCGCTTTGTCCTTTTCCTGCCCATGATCGTCGATACCGCTGCCACGGGAATACACGCGGCCAATGGCCTCCTTGGCGATTCCGCGGCAGGTCACAGGGTCTCTAAGCAGCGCGCTGCCGTCGGGCATTTTCGTCGGGATACCGCAGAGACCGAGGACCCCACCGAGGCAGCGGACCGTGTAGGCGCCGCGGCTGAAGCCAAACAGGAATATCCGGTCTCCGGGCCGCCACAACTGGATCAGCGCTGCGTAGCAGTCGATGATGTTGCGTGAGATGCCCAAGCCGGTCGCGCTGCTAAGGGCGTTATAGACCTTGCGCGCCACGCCGATCCTGATGCCTTCGCCCGCGAGAGCGGAGCCAAGTCCAGGATCATAGAACGCGATCTGCTTGTCCGGATCGATCGCGGTATCCGGGCCGCACCGCGTTGCACGAAACAGCTTGTAAACGTTGCTGCGCGCCTCATCGACGAGAATGCCGCCTGCTTGGCCTGTTCCGTCAGAGAACACCACAATATTGCGCGGTGCCGTGCCCTTTTCGTCAGCCGTATCTTTGGCGGGCACAGTGTCAACCATTCAAACCTCCGGGCCCGTAGCTCGTCGTTTGATCGCCGGCAATGGGCAAAATTGTCTAGCGGGCTGGGCCCACACCGGTTCGGCAGAGGCCGTGAGGTAAATTTCACGCGAATCCGGCTACTACTTCCATGGAAGGTTGCAGGGTATTGGATGTCATGTAAAGCCGGCGGCTCATGCGATGTGGCGCTGCCGAAAGACGTTGAGGTCTATCACCTGCTCAAGGGGCGCGGCAGCGCGGCAAGCCGCCAGACCGGTCCTCTGGCCCCCCCCTATGGCGTCGACGGCCCAGGCTCACATCGTCTGCCCGACCACAATCGGGGTCTCCACAAGCGAGTACGTCGAGATATGGAAGGTCGATCCGCGGATCATCTACCTCGTAAGCCGCATGTATTTTCCGAACGGCACAGCCACTGTTCGATACACCTACAGGTCTTGTGGGTAGCTGGAGGACTGCGATCGGGCTGCCGCTTCGGAATCCGTGAGGCCCTGTCAGTAACCCTCCCGCGCCAGACCACGATCAGGTCAGCCGCGGTGATGACCCGAGCATCTCCTCAGGCGGACCGCACGGGGTGAGGCTCCGCTCTCTATCCGCAGGATGGATAAAGACGCCTGGCCTCGTCCAGCGGCATCGTTTTGACAGCGAAGCCGTTAGCCCAAATCTGAACCCTATCCTCGCCGGCAACGCTCCTGTAGCACCGGCCCAGGGGAGCCGCGGCCCGGCTTGCCGGCGCGAGCGTATTGAATGCGTAAGGCGTCACGGTCGCACGTTCCGATCGTCTGAAAGCGAGTACTGCGGCGCAGTGGAGCATCAGTTGGGTAATGGCCTCGTCATCGCCCAGACCTTCCGAGAGATCGCTCGCAACGGCGCGCAGGTGTTGCTCGTGGGGCTCCAGTGAATCCTGCTCCGCCGATTTGCTGATACCATCCGACTCATTATTCGCGCCGGGCGCCACCGTCTTCTTCTTCGAGGGCGTTCTGACCTTTTCTGCGTCAACGTCCTTCGGTTTCTTCATGTCTACTCTCCTTTTCGCTTACTGAAGCGGGATCACGACGCGCTGTAGCCCAGTCTGCAACTGTGTGAAGAGGTGCGTCTGTTCTGCCAGATAGGTCAGCCCGGCGGGCCGGCCCGCGTAGGATCGGTCAACTGGGCCGAACGTCAGGACCAGCTCATGTGTACGGTCGCGGCCTGCGCTGGCGAAGGTTCCGGTCGGATTGACGACTGCGCGCACGAGCGTCCACGTCGGCGTTATCCCGCCGGAGGTCACAATCTTGAACTGCACGGTCTGCGATATAACGTTGCTTTGGCCATTGATCGGCACTGGCGCGCCCGGACTCGCCGCAAAATTCAGGACGGTCGCACCGATACGTCCTTCCAGTAGCGATGAGAGCCGGAGGTCACTGTCGACGAGGAGCGAGCCTTCCTTGTTGCCACTCGGATCCCGACAGCCTCTTTCCTTGGACTCTACCGAGAACAGGCCGGGCCTGTAGAGATCTTTGACCGTATAGAAGACGTTTGTCTTTTGCAGTCGCGTGGCCTCGGCTGAGCCCGAGACGCCTCCGGACAGGGTAAACAACGATGATGCCGGCGTTGCCGGTGTGAGCAAGACCGTCGGGTTCAACGAAGATCGCTCGACAATGGTCAGATTGAGAGCTGCCTGAACGCCCCAATCCTTCAGAAATTCTGCATACGCAGCCTTGGTTAGCCTGTCGGAGGCCTGACGGCGATCGTTCTCGATAACCTGGGTAATCGTATAACTCAGCTCGCACGCAACGCTCCGGATGATCGTGGTAATCATCGTGCTCTCGGCCAAGTCCGATGTGTCTGGCCACTCTCGCGTACTTGGAACATAAGTTCCACACCCAGCCAACCCAAGGCAATAAAAGGCCAATACGGCCGCACGCATGCGTTTCATACTTCCTCGCATTTGCTGGAAGGTTCACTTGATTAAAGTCACCTCGTGCAGCGAAAACGACTGACGATGCGACGCTATGAGTGAAGAGGGCACTGAAGTACGCACCGTACAGGGCCGTACGCGCGCCGCGCATTGCGCGTCACGATAATCGGGGCACCTGCATCTTATGAGGGCTAGGTGACCATCACCTGATTATTGGGGCAATCAAATAAATGTGTCTGCGTTCGATGCTCTTAGGCTGTTGCCGTCACGACACAGTTGACTGCCTGCTGTGAAAACGTTGCGGCACGTTGACCGTGGCCGGGTGCTTAAAGATGGCCCGCTTCATTCGTGGAGCCGGGACGCGTCAGACACTCCGCACAAAGCGCATGAGCTCGTCGCCGAGCCGGAAAGACGGGGGCCAATAATTGCCAGCGCCCATATACTCGACCGGCTGAACCACCTTTGCTCCCACAAGATACGCCGCCGCGGAATTGAAGCGCCTGGGCTCCCATCCCAGCGCTATCGCGACGGGCTCCGCGTCAGCACGGGTTGCCTCTAGATTAAACAGGGCCTCCGCGAGGCTCCGGGCGTCTTCGGCGGGGTTCCAGGGCATGAAGTCGGCATCAAAGGTGACGAAGAGCTCAGGCTTGGGCCAGATGGTGCTGTCCCCGCCCCAGAACTCCCGCCTCTCCAAGAGTCCGGACCCTGCGAGATCGAGCACGCCAATCCGGACGTCCATCATAGGCAGACCCGTCTCTTCCTGGATCTGGGTGTACGAGCTCTGCGGGTCCATGATGTGTGCTTGCTGGCTTCCACGAACGAAATACTCAGCCACCGCCCGTGCAGACGCCGACCAGCTTGAGCCGTGCTGGTGCTCCTGGACGTAGCGCGGTTTATCGCCAAGCGGCGGCTTTTTGCTGACGCCGTAGATGGCGCCGGCCAGCTCGTCGAGGCTTTCGTCGCCTGGTAGGAACGTCGGGGAGTGGCGCGTCCGCAGGAAGGGCGAGAGTGCACTCACGGGCAATTCGTGCCTTAGCGCAATGAAATGCGCGGTACCCCCAACCGCCGCCACGAGCCCTGCGTCGACTTCCTCCTGAACCCAGGGCTTTTCAATGGAGGTGGGCGTTAGCAGCACAACGAAGTGGGTGCACTCGCCCAAGCCCTGTTCCATCTTGCGCCGCAGGCTATCTCCATAGCCAATCTCCCAGTCGTCGTACCAGACCCGGATGCCACGCTTCATCAGCCCCTGCGCAATTGGCAACACCAGCTCCTTGTCTTCTGTCGCATGCGCAAGATAGACCAGTCTGGGACGGTCGGCTGGTTCAGACATGTGGCGTACTTCTCCAGGGGAAAGATCGAGCCGCTCTTCAAGCGCGCGGGCAAAGGTGGGCGATCCGCTCGTTGAGACCACGAACGTTTCCGGGCCGGTGCGGCGGACAAACACGGCGGGATGCTTGCCCGTCTCCGGATCCACCACTGCTGCCGCCCGCGTGTGAAACTCATCCATGGCTTCGCTCAAGGCGAGCTCTACCGCGTCCTCCATGAGGCCACTGAGCATCTCTTTAGCCGTAACCTTGCGTCCGCCCCGCCGAAACTCGAACATGTTGCCATCCCGCAGCTCGTCTGGCCGGACTTTCCCACAGAAAGCGCCTTTGTTCGATCCTGTTTTGTTCCGGGATTCGCGCAACGTCAATGGGGCCGGACCGGGGCGCCGAGCTCAATGGCGCGCTGAAAGAGCATGGCATCGCTCGTTCGCCCGCCCAGGTCAGGCGGCATCCGCATCCAAGCCGGTGTAATAACCAAGAGCCTGAAGGCGGGATAAAAATGCTCTCGCCTGGCTATGTGACGCAAGCTCGGTCGCCATGGTCATCGGCATGCTTTGCAGGGCCAGAATGAAATGCCGTAGCGCCCTGTCGATCGAGGACCCCTCGGAAAAGATCAGATACTCTGATTCAACCAGCATCTTGATCCAGTAGAATACGAGAAGACCCGTCTCTTCTGCCTTTGCCGGCCCGGCCGCCACGCTCGCCAAAGCTGTCTGGTGTAACCGCCGGACACGTCCGATGACTTTGGTGGACCGATCACTGGAAAGATCTCCCAGCGGCTCGCGTGCAGCCACGCGCAGCAGTTCCAGCGCTTCGTCGCGGTGTACCCCGAGGTCAACTGTCTTTGACGTGATGGCACCGATAAGGATCCACGCGGGAAGCGCAATCTCAATCCTCTGTAGGTCGCTGAGGTACATCGGCAGTGCCCGCTTACTGCCCATTCCTGGCAAGGCCGCTGGGTGTGTATCGGCAGTATACTTCAAGCCGGCACACATGGAGACTATTTTGGCATCCGCTCTTTGCGCGCGATAGGCGGCCGACCATGACGCCGAACGATCCGCTCGACCAGCAACTCAAACTTGGCCGCCTCACCGGGCGGGCGGCCAGTCCCAGATCCGCTCGTACAGCGGATAGCCCCGTTCTGGTCAGCCGTAGGGATGACCCGGGGGCGTCGGGACCGGCCTTACGCGCGGGCAGACCGACTTAGCAGTAAGTCGGTCACTTCAAGCCCGCGCGACCGCCGCTTCGCCTTGGGCGAAGCGGCGAATTTTTGTCTGACATATGACCCTCGAGCGAAGCACCGCAGGTGTCGAGACCTACTGACCGCTCTCTTGCTACACATCGTCAATGTCGATCGCCGTTTGCAGATGGCGAGCAAGCACCGCTGCCGTGAAGCGCTTCACGAACGTGTCCACCTGCTCCCTGGAAAGCTCACCGTCCTTATCGTCAATCCCGCCAAAGGTTTCTTCCACCAGGTCTGTTGACCACCGCTCGTGCGCGCGCTCTGTGGCAAGTGCGACCAACTCGCTCAACTGCCGCATGACTGCGCCGTCGATCTCTGTTGCGGCGGCCATCTCCCATATCCATGTAGGGTCGACGAAGTTCTCTGCTCCCTTGAGGATGTCGTAGACCCTGTTATCGAAGGGGTTCGAGACCAGGCATAAGCTTTGATCGGGCCGCCCTCCTGCGCTGCACAGGCGGAAGCGCCAACCAACAGCGCCATACAGGCGGAAATACCCGTAGACCTTCCCGTCAGCGTCGCTGCCGACCCAGATGAAGATCGGGTGTCGCGAAAACTCAGCCGGGGCTTCGGGATGGGCCCGCGTGTCGAGCGTTATGAAGTCGGTGTCATCCGGCCCCCGTGTAGCCCTTCGTATGAATGCTCTGATCGCGTCGAACCGTTCGCCGTTGACTTCGACGTTGCCACACAGCTTCGCCCAAAGCACCAGGCAGGCCTTTGCCATCGACCGCTGCGATGCATCGCAGCCGAAGTCGCTCTGCTGTTTGATGGGCGGGGCCGGCTTGTACTGGGTACGCTTGTCCTTGAGCAGGTCCTGCTTAATGGCTTCAATCACGCGCGCATCCGTGTGGCCGAGATGCTTGGCAATCTTCGTCGCCGCGCCCGTCACCAGTCTGTCAGCCTCCTTTTCCGAGTAAGCCTCGATGCTGACGGAAATGCCGTTCTCGTCGATGGTGACGTCGAGAGGCTTGGGCGCCCTGGGGCGAGCCCTCATCCCGGGCGCGAGGTCGAACCGCGTGTCGCCTTGGCTCAGGCCGGTGATCATTGCTGCCCTACCGCCGTCGCCGGCCCTGAAGTCGCAGATGCTGCGGATAAACTCGGTTGATTTCGCCAGCGCAGCATCCGGACCGATGCCCATCTCATGGTTACAGCGCGGGCAGAGGATGTCTCTGACAGTCGTCCGGCCACCAAGTGCGTTCAGCAGCACATGCTCCGGCATTGACTGCCCGGTGATCGTCTCTTTGCAAAGAATGCAATCGGTTGGCGTCATTCGTCACCATCTGGAGCGTAATGGCATCCTGATACAATAGCGCGCCGGATGCTGGCTCGAAACCGCTTGCGCGTTCGGCGCCCCTCACTCATCGGGGCGAGGATGGATAAACTGCAAGGCGCTGACGCCAAACCAGCACGATTGGCAGGCTGTGAGGAATGCGCTCGGTTCATGAATTTCCTTCTGCGCGCAGGCTCTCGCGGAAGCTGAGCTTTTTCCGTGCCAGGGGTATCGATCTCCAGTATAATCATGTAATGACGCCGCGTTTTGCGTAAACATGGCTCACATGCAAGAGAAATGAGCCATGACAGCTGCTGTGCCGAAGACCGCCTACGAGATCATCCTGGAGTGGTCCGCCGGGCGCCCGCTTTGGCAACAGGACGCGCTTCGGCGCATCGTCGAGCGTGGCAAGCTCAGCCAGGACGATGTTGTGCAGCTCGCAGGGCTTTGCCTTAAGGGACGTGGGGCACAGGGCATTGCGCTGGAGGCCGTTCCACTTGCGGCTGCGCACCTGCCCCAGGGCGCGGGCGCGGGTGCTGCTGTGTCAATCGTGTCGATTGCGGGGGTCACAGGTGTCAACCGCCTCGCTCCAGATCAGGTGCTGCCGTTTGCACCGGCTGGGCTGACCGTCGTGTACGGCGATAATGGCGTCGGCAAATCCGGCTATGCCCGCATCCTGAAACGGATGTGCCGTGCGCGTTTCGTCGGCGACCTGCTTCCCAACCAGTTTGATGCACCGCATGCCGCACCCGCAGGAGCGACGGTCGCCTATATGGCCGGAGCGGCAGCGGTAGATCCCATCGTCTGGATCAATGATGGCAAGCCGCATCCGGTCTTGTCGGCGGTCAGCGTGTTCGACCGTGAGTGTGCCACTGTCCATGTGCGCGGCGAAAACGAGGTCGCGTTCCGTCCGCTGGGATTGGACATCCCCGACGAACTCGCCGCCACCTGCCAGGCGGTGCGCGAAGTCCTCACCACGCAGCAGAGCCAACTCCGCAATAGACAGGACGGCATTTTCAGCCAGCCTACATGGAGTCCGATGTCACCGGTCGGCCGCGTGATGGGTGCGCTGACGGCGAAGACCGATCTGGCCCAGATGGAAGCGTTTGGAGCGCTCACCCTAGCGGAGGACGGAAGGCTCACACGCCTTAACGACGATCTCGCCCGCGATACGGTAAAGGCGGCGGCCGAAGAACAGTTGCTCGCGAAATCGATGCGGCAACTGGCCGATGGGCTAGGCGACCGACTCATTAAACCGCATCCATATTCTGAGTGATGCGAGTTTTACGCCGGCGAGGAAATTGTCAGGTCGCTTGTCGTATCGGGTCGCAACGGCGCGGTAGTGCTTGATCTTGTTGAAGAAGCGCTCGACGAGGTTGCGATAGCGATACAAGAAGGGGCTGAAGGCTGGCACGTTCTTGCGGTTCGGCATGGGCTTGATGTTGGCCCATGCGCCTCGCTCGCGCAGGCTTTGCCGGAGTTCGTCGCTGTCATAGGCGCGGTCGGCCAGGAGGGTCTGGCCATCGACAAGCGCGCCGAGCATGTCGCGGGCGCTGCGTCCGTCATGAGCCTGGCCCTCGGTCAATTTCAGGGCGATCGGCAGGCCTTCGGCATCCACCAGAGCATGGATCTTCGTTGTCAGGCCGCCCCGCGAGCGACCCATGCAACCGGATCGGTCGTCTTTTTTTGGGCGTTGGCGGCGTGCTGGTGCACGCGGATGCTGGAGGAATCGATCATCTGGATGTCGCCATCGTAAGCCTTTGACACCGCTTCCAGAAGCCGATCCCAGACCCCCGCCTTGCGCCAGCGGTTGAAGCGGTTCACGCAGGTCGTGTGCGGGCCGTAGCGCTCGGGAATGTCGGCCCACGGCGCCCCGGTCCGAAGTCGCCAGAAAATCCCGTTCAGCACGCGCCGGTCGTCCACCCGAGGCACGCCCCTCGGCTTGTTCGGCAAAAGCGGCTGGATCACCGACCACTCGAAATCCGTTAGATCAAAGCGGGCCATCTCATCCTCCATCAGGAGAAATGAATCAGCCTCCGACCCAAAAGGGAATCCCGTTTATGGGTCTGTGACCTAGCGCAACGCCTCAGACAGACCGACGATGCGGCTCTCGCAGCCTTGCGCAACAAGGCGGCTGAGGCCCGCACCAAGCGTGCAGCCGCAACACTGGCAGCCGAGGAGGCCTTCAGCCGTGCGCCACTTCCTGGCGTTGGCGCGGAGGCCTGGCGGACGCTCTGGGAGGCCGCGCGTCGCTATGCGGTGGAAGTGGCCTACCCGGACCGGGTCTTCCCGCCGACGGACAGCGAGAGTTACTGCGTCTTGTGCCATCAGACATTGCCGGCAGAAGCAGCGGCGCGGATGGCGGACTTTGACCGGTTTGTTCAGGCCGATACGTCTGCCGCTGCAACGCTCGCGGAAGATGCCCTGGCCGCGGCCCTGCAGGTGCTGCAAACCAGCCGTGTACGCCTGCAGGAGTTTCCGCTTCGCCATCAGCTTGCGCTGCGGGCGCCACAGGTGGGGGCGGCCGTGCTGCGCAGCCTCGCGGTCGCCCGAGAACGGCGACGTCTTTGCCTGACGGCGCCAGAAACCCTGCCAGAAGACCTGCCTGCAAGCGCGCCCGATCCGACGCCGGCCATTCGTGAGCTCGCCACCGGAATGGACCGCTATGCGGAGGAACTCAAAGCTGCTGCAGATCCTGCGGGCAGGCAGCGTCTCGAGCAGGAACGTGACGCCCTGCACGACCGCAAGGCGCTGGGTGTGCTGCTGCCGAAAGCCCGTGATGAGGTGGCGCGGCTGTCCACGCCTGGTCCGTTCGACCAAGCGTGGACGCGTTCCTCTGATCAGACGGTCGGGACGGTGCCTCCGTCGATGACGAACTCGGCGCCATGGATCGCGGCAGCGCGATCGGAGGCGAGGTAGGCGATGAGGTCGGCGACCTCACGGGGTTCGGCCGCACGACCGATCGAGATCCCACCCAGGCTGTCGAGGACGGCCTGCCGCGCCTCCTCGATCGTGCCCCCGTTGGCGGCCTGAATGCGCTTCAGGAAGTCGACGGACGCCTCCGTCATGATCCAGCCGGGCGAGACCGCGTTGACCCGGACGCCCTTCGGGCCGAGTTCCTTGGAGATCGACTTGCTATAGGTCCGCAGCGCGGCCTTGGCGCTGGCGTAGGCGGTGGTCGCCTCGGGAAGCGGCAGGACCGACTGGATGGAGGTGACGTGCACCACCGCGCCGGCGCCCCGCTCGATCATCTGCGGAATCAGCAGTCGATCAAGACGGACCGTGGCCAGCAGGTTCAGGTTCAGCTCGGAGAGCCAGTGCTCGTCGGTCAGGGCGAGGAAGCCGCCGCCCGGCGTGGACGAGCCGCCGATGACGTGGGCCAGGATGTCGACGTCGCCCAGACCCTCCAGCGCGGCCCTGGCCAAGGCCTCCCCGCCTTCGGCCGTGGTCAGGTCCGCCTGGACGTACTCGACGCCGTTGATGGGCTCCAGCGTTCCGCGGGCGGATGTGATCACCCGGGCGCCGCCGGCCAGGAAGCGGTCGACGGTGGCGCGGCCCAGACCTTTGGTGCCGCCGCTGATGAGCACGCGCTTGCCCGCGAACTCGGTCGGATCAGCCATGATGGTCATGCGGTGATCTCCAGGGCCGTGATGGTGTCGTTTTCGAGCGTGAAGCGGTAGGTGAAACGGATCGGGCTGCCCTTGAAGTCGCCATGGGCGGGGCCTTCGACGACGACCTTGCCGTCCTCGTGCCGCACGGTGTCCGGCGTGAAGATCGCCCTCGCCGCGACCACGGCCGCCTCGAAGAGTTGCCTGAGTTCTGCGGGTCCCCGAAAAACGGCGCCGTTGTCGCGAAGGACGGCGTCGGCTGCGAAGGGCTTGAGCATGTCGTCCACGTCCAGGCGGGCGTTCGCAGCCACATAGGCGGCGATGGGAGTCGGAAGCTCGAGAGACATTGGTTTTGTCCTGCATGCGGCGATCTCAGCCACGGCGGCTGCGAGTGCGCGTGCGAGCCAAGATAGGGATGGACATTTGGCGCGATAATCAGGACAGTTCGGGATGTTTCATCACGAAATCCGGGGCAATGGTGCAGAGTAGCCTGACGGAATTGGACGCCATTCTCATGGTCGCCCGCCGGGGCAAGTTTCGCACGGCGGCTGTTGAGCTCGGGGTATCGACGACCGCGCTCAGCAACGCGGTCGCAAAGCTCGAGCGCACGCTCGGGGTACGGCTTTTCAACCGGACGACGCGAAGCGTGTCCCTGACGGAGGCAGGCCAGCGGTTCGTCGCCCAAGTCGCGCCCGCCATGCGCGACATTCATGAGGCGATGGAGGTCGCGCGCTCTCAACAGGCCACGCCGTCGGGCACACTGCGCATCAACGCCTTTCCCACAGCGGCGCGGGAGATTTTCTCTTGGCTCGTCCTGCCATTCCTTGAGGTGCACCCTCAGGTCCACATCGACATCGTCACAGAGGGCCGCCTGGTGGACATCGTCGCGGGCGGCTTCGACCTCGGCGTCCGTAACTCGGACCTTGTGCCGGCCGACATGATCGCGCTCCCATTGGGCATCGGGCGACGCAATGTGGTGGTGGGCACACCCGGCTATTTGAAAGCGCACGGGACGCCCAAGATTCCCCAGGATCTCGCCGGCCATTCCTGTCTGCGCGTCCGGCTTCCCAATGGTGCAATCTACCGCTGGCCGTTCGAGAAGGAGGGGCAAGCGGTCGATATCGATGTCGAGGGCGCCCTCACCCTCGACGAAGCGAGCCTTGCGCGCACCGCGGCCCTCGCCTCCGTGGGTCTCACCCTGGCGATCGAGTCCGACGTGCTCGACGACATCGAGGCGGGCCGTCTGGTGCGCGTGCTTGAAGATTGGACGCCCACCCGGGCGCCCTTGAGTCTCTACTATCCAAGCCGGCGCAATCCGACCGCCGCGTTCAAGGCGTTCATCGACTTCGCACGGCGCCAGAGTGGACGCCGCAATGTCCGCAGGCCGTCGACAGGTTGAGATGGGCCGATTCCGGGCATTGCTACGTCGCCCGGCCGAGTGGCGAAAATCCCAAACATGAAGGTTTTCCTGTTTTCTGATCCGTTGCGCTAGAGGATCCCGGTCGACGGGCGTCGCGGTTTGTGCGGGCGTGCCGGTTCGGCTCCGATGCAGTCGCGCCCCTGGCGACAGGCGCCTCTGGGCAGCGTCGTGGAGGAATCTCAAACCCGCCCCGCTGCCTCGTCGTGCGAAGGAGGCGCCAGCCGGACGAGGCTGATGCTCAGGGCCATGCCGACGGCGAGACAGAAGGCGATGCAAAGGACGGCGACGATGAGCGCCTGCGTGAGGGCGGCCGGATCGGTTCGCGTACCCAGCACCTGGTAGAAAATCCCACCGATCACCGCGACGCTGAGCGCGGTGCTGACTTGGAGAGTCGAGCTGGCGATGCCGGCGATCATGCCGGAAAAGGCCAGCGCGACCCGGCCCGTCACCATCGCCATCAAGGTCGGCAGCGCCAGCCCCTGTCCGAAGCCGACGACGAACAAGATCGCGGCGAGCGGCACGGGCGCGGGATGCACGCTGGTGAATGTCGCCGCGAGGAGCCCGGCCAGGCCCAGGAACCCGACAACTTCTAGCCCCATGCCGATCGGATTGACATAGGCGCCGAAGAGCCGCCGGCAAAACGGCGTTGACAGTGGGCCTAACAGGAAGCCAGCTCCAAACGGCAGGAAGGCAAGGCCGGCCTGCAGCGGGGTCACCTGCAGTGCGCCCTGTAGATAGACCGAGAACAGCAGGAAAAAGCTGCCGATCGAATAGAACAACAGCGCGATCAGCAGCGCGAGGCCTAGTCCCGGGGCCCGCAAGGCGCCCGGGTCGAGCAGGGGAGCGCCGCCCGCGCCTGCCAGCCAGGTTTCATGACGCCAGAACAGCCACGCCAGCAGCGGCACCGCGGCGAGCGACAGCCAGGACCAGAGCGGCCACCCGGCTTCCCGCCCCTCGATCAGCGGCACGAGCAGCGCACCGAGCGTCAGCATCGACAGCGCCACGCCGCCGAGATCCAGCCGGCGTGCGTCGCGCGCGCGCGTCTCCTTCAGCAGAGGAATGCCGAACAGCAGCACGAGCATCGCCACCGGCAGGTTGATCAGGAAGATCGCCCGCCACCCGAGCCCCATAAGATCGAGCGAGATCAGGACGCCGCCCAATGCCTGCCCGACCACCGCTGCCAAACCGAAGACCGCTCCATAGACGCTGAGGGCGAGCGGCTTCTCCCTCTCCGGGAAAATCGCCTGCACCGAGGCGAGCGCCTGGGGCGCCATCACGGCGGCCGTAATGCCCTGCAGTGCGCGCCCGGC
This sequence comes from Ancylobacter sp., assembly GCF_965279025.1. NCBI lineage: Bacteria > Pseudomonadati > Pseudomonadota > Alphaproteobacteria > Hyphomicrobiales > Xanthobacteraceae > Ancylobacter > Ancylobacter sp. The sequence goes on from NZ_OZ257132.1 coordinate 630,695, forward strand.
GACCAGCACCCAGGGCGACCCCGCCAAGCCGCACAGCGTCGAGGCGCCGGCAAAGCCGAGCAGGCCAAGAAAGAACATACGGCCGCGCCCGAACAGATCGCCAAGCCGCCCTCCGGTGGTCAGCGTCACGGCATAAAGCGCGGCATAGGACGCAATGACGAGTTGCTCGGCGGAGAAGGAGGCGCCCAATTCCCCCCGGATCGAGGGAAGCGCCACATTGACGATGAAGAAATCGAGCGGCGGCAGGAACGCGCCGACGAGCAGGATGACGAACATCGTCCAGCGCTGCGGCTCGAGCAGAGCATCACCGTCCCGGACCGTAGCGGCCGCAAGGGCCGTGGCTTCACATCTTGTCGCGCTCATCACTGTATTTCCGTTCTTGAGCTTGGATTTTGCTGCCGCCGATCCCTTCAGGCCGGCCCCATCGGTAGCGAGAGCCGCAGCCATCCGCGCATGGGCCAGCTCACGCACCGGCACCCACGGCTGGCGCGGCGGAGGCCGACGCAAACAAGGGCCGGTGCGCTCGCCGGCTGTGGGATGAGGCGAATGTAGGCGATTGGATTTGTTCGATAACTGACAGTACCGTACGATCTCCGTTCATTTCTGTGGGGGAAGCGATGGAGTGGAGCGACGTCAGGATCTTTCTGGCCATAGCCCGTGCCGGCACGCTGGGCGCCGCCGCCCGCGCGCTTGATCTCAGCCATCCCACTATCGGGCGGCGCCTTCGGGCGCTCGAACAGGCCACCGGACATGCGCTGTTTCAGAGAACCGCCGACGGTTTCGTTCTGACGGACGAGGGCCATGCCGTCATCGCTCTCGCGGAACAGATGGAAGAGGGCGCGCTGGCCATGGAACGGCGGCTCGCCGGGCAGGCGCAGAACCTTCAGGGCACCTTGCGCATCTCTTCCGCCGACTGGTTCGGCGCCTATGTCCTGCCTCCCATCGTCGCCGACTATGCGAAGGCCTATCCTCATGTCGATGTCGAGATATTGACGGGCACGCGCTTGTTCAGCCTGGCGCAGCGGGAGGCCGACATTGCGTTCCGGATCGTCCCGTTCGACGCCCCCGATGTCGTGCAGCGGCGGCTGACCCGGCTGGTCTACGGAGCCTATGTCGCCCTGGGCTCACCCGAGCCGACCTATGGCGACGGCACCGGCTTCCGGCTCATCACCCATGACACCTCGACGGGCCAGTTCCCGGATATCGCCTGGCTGACCGAGAGCTTTCCCAACGCGAAACTCGTCCTGCGCTCGAACAATCGCAACGTGCAGGGGCGGATGTGCCGCGAGGGCATCGGCATCGCCGTCCTGCCGCGCGTCGTCGGCGACCAAATGGCGGGCCTGCGCCGCCTGGATCTGCCCTCGGAGCCTCCCGGACGCGACATCTGGATGGGCTATCACCGGGACATGAGGCGTCTTCAGCGCCTGCGCGCCTTCATCTCCACGGTGACCGATCATCTTACGCGAACACCGCTCCAACCGTGAACGCTGCCGCCGGCGACGTCGCCGGAGACGAGACATTGCCGGGAGCAGCAATTCTCCTATCTCCGCACGCGCGCTGAAATTATCACCCGGAACAGCTGCTGGGGCTCATCATGACGTCCCCGGCTCACTGAGGGCGGGAGATTTGGCCGCCTGGAGGCTACCGCAGCGCCACAGGACGGCGGCGGCGGCCGTGTTGGTCGCGAGACACAGGAACAACGCGGCACGGTAGGCATCGATCCAGGCAAAGTCCCTGGCCGCCTCGACGCTGGCCGGCAATTGCGCATCTACAGGGACATCGAAATGGCTTCCAAGCACGTGAAGGCTCGCCCCTTCGCGAACGCGCGCCGCGACCGCGCGCGCCGTTTCCAACGAAACCGGCGTGAACTGATCGAGATAGAATCCGAGCCGGCTTTCCAACGTTCCGAAAACGACGAGACCGGCAACGAGGCCGCCCAGAACGATGCCGGCATTCTCCGAAAGGTTGAGGACCGACGCCATTGTCCCCTCGGCGCCGCGCGCGGGCTTGGCCATGACATGAGCCGTCAACGCGGCGAGTGCTGCCATGTTCGCCGCGCCCATCAAGGACGCCGACGCGATGAACTGCCAGGGCGGCGCTCCCACGCCCAAAGGCATCGTGGCGAGGGCGGCTGCCGCCGTGGCGAGCAGACAGCCCACGGCGGTGCGGTGGGCACCCCAATAGGCCATTGCGGTTCCTCCAAGGAGGCAGCCGGCGGTGGATGCGGCCTGACATGGCAGCATCAGCCAAGCCGTTTCGGACAGGCCGACATCAAACCGGTACTGCAGCAGGAGGGTGGCGAAAAACAGAAGATCGATGGTGCGCATCAAAAAGAACGCGATGAGCCCCCGCCATGCGGCCGCGAGATGCGACAACCCCGTTGCGATCATGAGGCGGAAGCGCGCCATGTGGGTTCGCGTCAGAAACACTATTCCCGCCGCCGTGCCGAGCGCAGCCAGGGCCGCTTGAAGCGGCGCCCCGACACCCAGCATCATAGCCGACGCTCCGATCAATGCCGTGACCACACCGGCCAGCAACGGAATGCTGAGCGTCCGCATCGGCAGGACCGACGGTGGCTCGGCAGGCACGCATGCAAGACTGGTCGCCAGTGCGAGCGCACCGAAGCCGCAGGACAAGGCCGGCAGCGCTCGCCAACTCCATTGGGTGGCCAGATCGGCGCCGAGCAAAGGGGCGATGATGAAAACCGCCGGTGCGACAGCGGCGTACAACCCGTACATGAGCCCGCGCCGAGGATGCTGACTGAAGCTACGCTCGAGCAGCGCCAGCGACGCGATCGACATGGTCGTTCCGGCAGCTCCTTCCATGGCCCGCCCCAGAAGGAGTGTAGGCAGGCCAGTTGAAAGCGCGGACAGCAGGGTGCCGAGACAGAAAAGCGCGGCGGCGGCCGCGATGAGCCGCCGACTGCCAAATGCCTGGGCGAGCCGGCCCGCGACGAAAACGATCACCAGCGCCGCCGCCGTCGGCATGAGCTGCACGGCATTGATCTGGTCGATCGACAGCCCAAGATCCCGCTGAAGCGCCAGCACCGTGAAGTCGTAGGTGGCAAAGGAGAGCTGCGCCGGCACGATTGCGACCGCGGCCACGAAAAAGTTGCGTGTCAGAGATGGGGTTTGGCTCATGAGGCGGTGGCCATTTGAAGTCTGAGCAGGCGGCGCAATTCGCGGCATTGCTGCTCGATTGTCCCGAGTGTGTGGGGCGCGAACACTACCTCGCCGACGACGCGGTCCGCCGGCCCCTCTTCGCCCAGCCGGTCGCCGGGACCGCGTGTCAGGACGCAGTCGACGGTGCGCATGTCGGCGTGAAGGTCGCTTGCGTCGATCTGCTCGATGGTGCCGCATGTGGCGGCGCGCAGCATCAGGCCGACCAGCGGCCGGCGTGCGGAAGCCTTACGAAGCGGCCTCCCTTCGGCGAAGTCGACAGCGTCGCGCAGGATGTCGCGGCCCAGAGCATGGCGGGTCAGGCGAGGCAGGCAATCACCGCCGGGCCGTGGCGCGATCTCGAGCAAAACGGCGTGTGTCCCCGACAGGATGAAATCGGCGGTGCATAAGGCGCGCTGCAACCCGAGAGCACGGGCGGCATCGCGCAGCTGCAGCGCGATCAGATCCTCATCCAGTTCGGCGGGCGTGACGTACGCCAGGGTCTCACCGAAATCGGCGCCTGTTTTATCCAATACTTTGCGAGAGGTGCGCAGAACGGTGACCGTCTCGCCGTCGACGACGAAGTCGGCACTGAATTCCGGGCCTGCGACACAGGCCTCGATCAGCAGCGACGTGCGGGCATCGAAGCCCGCGTCGCCGTCACCGACCCGGGGCGCGAATAAGCGGTCTTCTGATCGAGCGAGGCGATGCTGAAGATTGGCAAGCGCGGCGACGCACGCGGCCGGCGAGGCGGCGGATGTCGTGAACGCGCCGCCGCTGCCCGTTCGGGGCTTCAGGACCACGGGCCCCAGCGCGGCAGAAAGGCGCCGCGCCTCGTCGGGCGACTGTGCGATGCCGCCGGCAGGGCAGGCAATTCCGTGCGCCTGCCACAGGCGTTTCGCCTGGTATTTGTCGCGGCACGCGGCGACCGCCGTGGGGGACGGATAGGCCAGTCCCGCTTCGCGTGCCAGCATGGCGGCAAGCGGCAGGGACTCGCAGTCGAAACAGGTCAGCCCCGAAAGGCCGGATGCGTGAGCCGGCAGCCCGCTTTCGAGAGCCTGCCGCGCCGCTCCCGTGTCCCGGAGATCGGCGATGACTTCATGTTCCGGCGCGCGAAAGGCGCTTCGCGTGCGCTCCGCGCGGTCGGTAAGGAAGATAAGGCGCCCCGGCAGGAGCGCTTCGAGAGCGGCGATATAGTCGCCTGTCGTGCCGACAATGAGAACCTTAGGTGCCGACACGGGCGTTTCGCTTGGTGACCAGCTGGTACTGGCGATGCGGCGACAGCTTGAAATGCCGTTTCCACGGAAAATCGCCGGCCATGAAATCGACACTGGCCAGACGTTGCCGGCAGGCCTGCTCCATGTGATGCAGGTTGATGAGTTTCGCGATGCCCCGAAACTCACTGTCGGTTGCACCCGCCAGCAAGGTGTGGGTGCCCCGATAGATGCAACCGACATCGATCGCGGCGGGACGGCCGTCTATCAGTGCGCTGGTCACGCGGAGCCAGCCTTTGCCACGCAGCATGGAGACGACATCGTCGAATGCCGCCCGAAAGCGGGGCTCATGGAAATAGGAGTCCGCTCCGAACGTCGTCACGTTCATCTCGATCAGCCGTGCATAGTCGGATGCCGCGTCATATCGATAGGTGACAGCCGCCTTGAGCGCGTCAAGATCGGCATCAGCGGATTTGAACCGCTTGGCCGGGAGACTGGCCAGATAGCGGTCGAAACAGAAATCGTAATGCGCCGGAAAAAACAGATAGCTGGTCTCATCCTCCTCCAGCGCGATGCGAGGGCCGGAGGAGAAAGTGAGGTAGCGCAGGTCAAGGATGTCCGGTGCCGCCTGGATTAGTCGGTCGAGCGAGGGTCCGTCGGATGCGGCAAGCCGGTTGCGCTCCAGCCAGGTTCTTCCCCGCCAGCGCTCCCCGGGAAAATAGACGGCTGAGCTGGCCTCCGAGCCAACGCTGAGAGGCAGAAGAGCGCTGTGCCCGCTTTCTTCAACCGTCAAAAAAAGCGGCGGGCAGGCGAAGTGCCGATGGAAACATTCCCGGAGGGCCCAAAGATCGAAGACAGTTTCCGGCGCAATGGCCCGCTCCCAGATCCGTTGGCAAGCGTCGATACGCGTCGTTGTCCGGACCGCCAGCATTCTGCTTCCCAGGAGCCGCTACCGAGGGCCGGTCTCAGGGCCGACATAGCGTCTCAGATTTTGATGGCGAGTACGTTAATGCAGCTTCAGTGCAAGATATAACGTCTGGTGGTTTGCGATCATCGACGGCGTCGACGTGCCCTCGATAGCCGACAATCCGGAGACCGACACGGGCGCCATCGTGCTCGACATCCGCTATGGCGATGAGCACCTGCTCGCTATGAGGCAGTGGTGGGTCCCGGTGGCCTATTGCTACCCGGCTCCGCCAAGCCTCCAGACAAGCCAAACGGCAACCGTCGATCAAAATTCCTCCGCCTGAATCAACAGGCCGGCCGGCCTAAAGGCGCAGCAGTCGTTCGGCGTTGCCGTGGCAGACCTTGGCGCGGACGTCGTCGCTGACGGGCGCAGCTTCGATGAAGTCGGCGGCGATGTGAGGATCCTCATAGGGATAGTCAACGGAGAACATCACGTTGTCTTCGCCCAGTGCCTGGATTGCCGCGATGAGCGCTACCGGGTCGCACACGCCCGAAGTCGTGATAGCGACGTTGCGCCTGATGATCGCCGAGGGAAGCGCGTCCGGCGCGAGCTTCTCGCCGAGGTCGAACTCGCGCCGGCTGTCGAGGCGCCACAGCAGGAAGGGCAGCGTCTCGCCCATATGGCCGAGAATGATCTTCACGCGAGGAAAGCGCGTGAGCGTGCCGCCGAAAACAAGCCGCAGCGCATGGGCGGCGGTTTCCGCGGTCCAGGCCCAGATCGGACCGCCAAGCTCGGGGCGATGAGCGAACATGGCGGGATGGTCGGCCATGGCGCCGGGATGCAGATAGACGGGGACATCGAGTTCCTGCACACGCTCCCAGAAAGGGAGGTACTGGTCTTCGTCGAGGTAATGTCCATTGGTCTGGCCGTTGATGAGCGCTCCCCGGAAGCCGAGATCCCTCACGGCCCGCTCAAGTTCGGTCGCCGCCGCCTCGGCGTCCTGCAGGGCGAGATGGGCGAAGCCGGCATAGCGATCCGGCCGCTTCTGCACCTCGCGGGCGAGGAGATCATTGGCATGGCGCGCGAGCCGGACCGCCTCCTCCGTATCGCGGACGCCCTGAACCCCCGGTGTGGTGACGGAGAGCACCATCAGCTCGATGCCGGTCCGGTCCATCATCTCGAGCCGAAGCTCATCGAAATCGACGAGGCGTCGTTCCACATCGGCGAAGATGGCGTCGCTCTGCGTCGGTCGCGCCACGTAGTTTGCAAGCTCGGGCGTGGTGAAATGCTCTTCGAGCGCGATCTTGCGCATGTGCCCGCTCCTCTGTGATTGCCGGTCGAATGGCGCCGCGCGATCGGTTACGGCTTGGGAGCGGGGCACGCCATGGCGGGGGACGTGGTGATCTTGAGCTGTTCCATCATGAATTCGGCGTTGCTCTTGGAATCGGCCAGCAGGGCGCCCGACCAGTAAGCCGTCTTGCAGGTGGCGGCGTCGCAATCGCCGCCGGCTGTCTGCCATTCGCCCGTGCGGACCACGTCGCAGGCGCAGATCGCCTTGTCGGGGTTGGCGGGATCGACGGTGCAGATCTTATTGAGGCAATTCGACCAGGGAGTGCCGCTCTCGCATTTCAGCCCCTTCTTGCCGTGCTCGAACTGGGTCAGCGCGAACTGCGAATAGACGGTGCGGATACCCTCCGCGTCTGTGCTCGGCTGGACCGTGTCACAGGCGACCGTCGCGAGGTTTGGGCCCTCCTGGACCTCGCAAACGCAGATTGACACATCCGGGTTTCCCGGCTGCGGGACGCAGGGCGCCGAGGTGCAGAGAGCGAATTGCTGATGGCAGAGATAGTTCGTCGCCGCTGCGGGCGGCACGAGGCCGAGGATGGTGGCCATACCCAGAATGGCGAGCCCAAAACCCAACATCATTGAGCGCATGACACCCCCCAATCAGTTTTCATTCTGGGTCTCTGCCCGCTTCAAGCACCTGTACCATGAAAACTCGCGGCGATCTGCCACCCGACCCGCCGGCGTGTCAGAGCTGCTTGTTGAGGATTTCGTCCGGAAGGTCGCGCAGCCCCCTGCGCATCGGTTGTTCGACGTGCTCCAACCACCGGATCGCCAGACGTCCCCCGCTCCCATCACCCTCGTCACCATGCGGCCTGCGGAGTTTTCTGGAACAGGTCTAGACCGGTATCTTGCTATGCCCGACAATGGGGCAGGACGTGAGGAGGAAATCCTCCGGGGGAACGCCGATGTTTGACAGACGACACGTGCTCAAGGCGGCGGGGGCCGCGGCCTTGGGGTTGGGCGCGGGCAGCCTTTGGCCGCGGGGAATGCCGGCCTTCGCCGCCGATAGCGTCACGCTTCCCTTCGGCAATGGCGAGCGCCCCCTGGTCAGCTATCCCGGCAAGCGCCCGATGATCGGCCTCACCGCGCGTCCGCCGCAGTTGGAAACCCCGTTTTCGGTGTTCAACGAAGGCGTCATCACGCCGAACGATGCGTTCTTCGTCCGCTATCATCTTGCCGACATCCCGCTCGATATCGACCCGGACGCGTTCCGCCTGCAGGTCTCCGGCACCGTCTCGACCCCGCTCTCGCTCTCGCTTCGCGACCTGAAGGAGAATTTTCCCGCCAGCGAGATCGTCGCGGTCAACCAGTGCTCCGGCAACAGCCGCGGCTTCGTCGAGCCGCGCGTCGCGGGGGGACAGCTCGGCAATGGCGCCATGGGCAATGCCCGCTGGCGCGGCGTGCCGCTCAAGGCGGTTCTGGAGAAGGCAGGACTGGCGGCCAATGCGCAGCAGGTGTCCTTCGCCGGCCTCGACGGTCCGGTCATCCCCGAGACGCCGTCCTTCGCCAAGGCGCTGGATGTCGGCCACGCGATGGATGGCGAGGTGATGCTCGCCTATTCGATGAACGGCACCGACCTCCCCTGGCTCAACGGCTTCCCGCTGCGCCTGGTGGTTCCGGGCTATTACGGCACCTACTGGGTCAAGCACCTCAACCGCGTCACCGTGCTCGACAAGGAGTTCGATGGCTTCTGGATGAAGTCCGCCTATCGCATTCCCGACAATGCCTGCGCCTGCACCGAGCCCGGACAGGCCGCCAAGACCACCATCCCGATCAACCGGCTCAATGTCCGCTCCTTCATCACCAATCTCGACACCGGTGCGCAGGTGAAGGCCGGCGAGGTCGCGCTGCGCGGCATCGCGTTCGATGGCGGCTTCGGCATCACGCAGGCGGCGGTCTCAACCGACGGCGGCCAAAGCTGGAGCAACGCCACGCTCGGCCAGGATCTCGGGCCGTATTCGTTCCGCGAATGGAAAGCGACGTTGCCGCTGGCGAAGGGCGAGCACGTCCTCATGTGCCGCGCCACCGATGGGCGGGGCCAGACCCAGCCGATGCAGGCGACATGGAACCCGGCCGGCTATATGCGCAACGTCGTCGAAGCCACGCGCGTCGTCGCGGTCTGAAGAGGGTGCCATGATCAACATCAGCACGAGACTGCTCGCCGGCCTGTTGCTCGCGGCCGCCCTCGCCGGAACCGCCAGTGCGAAGCCCCTCTCCTACGCGCTTCCCGACGAGACGGCGGAGCTGCGTCCGAGCCCGCAGCCAGGCTTCGAGGCCGCGCAGGGGAACTGCATGGTCTGCCATTCCGTGGACTACATCAACACCCAGCCCCCCGGCAAAGGCGCCGCCTTCTGGCAGGCCGAGGTGCAGAAGATGATCCATGTCTATCATGCGCCCGTGAGCGAGGAGGACGCCAAGGCCATCGCGGACTATCTCGCCACGACATACTGAGCCGGCAATAAAGGCGGATTGGTTCACCTCCCACGCGTAAGCCGCATGGACCTTTCCGCCCCGCCCTCGCCCTCGCTTCAGGACGACATCGCCCCACCACACTCACATCGCCTCTCGACAGGCGTCGATATGCGGGTATATACACGCACCATGAGTTCACCCTGCTACTGCACGCTGCTGCGCAAGGCGACCCGGCGCCTGGGCGCCGCCTATGACGAGGTGCTGGCCCCGTTCGGCGTCAACATCGCCCAGTTCTCGCTGCTGCGCATGATCATGCGCAACGGGCCGATCAGCCTAACCGAGCTCGGCAAGATCGCCGAGCTGGACCGCTCGACGGTTGGCCGCAATGTGCGGGTGATCGAGCGCATGGGGCTGGTGAAGACCGGGCGCGGTGCGGATGACCAGAGGGAGGCCGTGGTGACCCTGACGCCGCACGGCAAGCAGGTCCATGAGGAAGCAACCCCGCTCTGGGAAGAATGCCAGCGTGGCATCGAAGACCGGTTGGGACGCGACAAGATCCACGCCTTGCAGGACATTGTGAGCGCTATCTGACAGCACCTGCCATCACGGCTTTATCACATCAAAACGGGCATATACCCACAGACAGGAATTCTGGCGATGACTGCCCCGTCCGACCTCCCCCGCCCGGCCTATCCCTTCGCCGGCTTCCTTGCGCCGCACGGCATTCATTATGGCTGGGTCGTCGCGGGCGTGACCTTCCTCACCATGCTGGTCACCGCCGGCGCGGTCGGCGCGCCCGGCGTGCTGATCGGGCCGCTGGAGCGTGAGTTCGGCTGGGCCACCGCCGACATCTCCACGGGGTTCGCGATCCGCCTCGTGCTGTTCGGGCTGATGGGCCCGTTTGCCGCCGCCTTCATGAATCGCTTCGGCCTGCGGCCGGTGGCAACCGTCGCGCTCGCTCTCATCGGGCTCGGCGTGTTCGGGTCGTTCTTCATGACGAAGGTGTGGCACCTCATGCTGCTGTGGGGCGTGGTGGTCGGCTTCGGGACCGGGCTCACCGCCATGGTGCTGGGCGCCACGGTGGCGACGCGCTGGTTCGCCCAGCGTCGCGGCCTCGTACTGGGGCTGCTCACCGCCAGCACGGCAACCGGTCAGCTCGTGTTCCTGCCGCTGCTCGCCCAGCTTACCGAGACGCTCGGCTGGCGCACCGCCTTGTCGCTCATTCTGGCCATGCTGCTGGTGGCGGCCGTCGCCGTCCTCGCCCTGCTGCGCGACAGGCCGTCGGATATCGGGCTGCTGCCCTATGGCGCCAGCCAACAGACGGCCAATCCCGCACATCCCACCACCTTCGGGGCCATGCTGGCCTCGCCCCTGCTGGCACTGCGCGACGCCTCGAAATCCGCGACCTTCTGGGTGCTGTTCGGCACCTTCTTCGTGTGCGGGGCCTCGACCAACGGCCTCGTGCAGACGCATTTCGTCTCCCTCTGCGGCGATTACGGCATGGCGGCGGTGACGGCGGCCAGCATGCTGGCGCTGATCGGGGTGTTCGATTTCATCGGCACGGTCGGCTCGGGCTGGCTGTCCGACCGCTTCGACAGCCGCTGGCTGCTGTTCTGGTATTATGGCTTGCGGGGCCTGTCGCTGCTCTATCTGCCGTTCAGCGATTTCAGCTTCTACGGCCTGTCGATCTTCGCGGTGTTCTACGGCCTCGACTGGGTCGCCACCGTGCCGCCCACGGTGAAGCTCACCGCCGACCGGTTCGGTGACCGCGCCAACCTCGTCTTTGGCTGGATCTTCGCCGGCCACCAGCTCGGTGCCGCCTCGGCCGCCTACGGCGCCGGCTTCAGCCGCACCTTCTACCAGACCTATCTGCCCGCCTTCTTCGTCGCCGGCGTGCTCTGCCTTGTCGCCTCCCTCGCCATCGTCGCCGTGCGCGAGCGCGCCCCGGGCGAGATGGCTGGCGCCCCCGTGTGAACGCCCCCGCGGCATCATCACCCCCTGGCGCGCGACGCGCGCTGAGGAAGACCGATCCATGACCGAAGCCGCCGCCGAACCTGTCGTCGATCACCGCACGCGGCGGCTGCTTGAAGCGCCGATCCTGCCATTGCTGATCCGCCTCGCCTGGCCCAACGTGCTGATCATGCTGGCGCAGGCCTCGGCCGGGCTGATCGAGACCTGGTGGGTCGCCAAGCTCGGCACGGACGCGCTGGCCGGCATGGCGCTGGTGTTCCCGGCGGTGATGCTGATGACGACGATCTCCGCCGGGGCGATCGGCGGCGGCATCTCCTCGGCGGTGGCGCGCACGCTGGGCGCCGGCCGGCGCGAGGCGGCGGATGCGCTGGTGCTTCACGCCGTGGTGGTGAACATCGTGTTCCCGCTCGGCTTTTCCGCGCTGTTCCTGCTGTTCGGCCGGCCGATCTATTCCTTCCTCGGCGGCTCCGGCGGCGAGTTGGAGGCGGCGCTGATCTATTCCAACATCGTCTTCGCCGGCAATGTGCTGACCTGGCTGATGAACGGGCTGGCCAGCGTGATACGCGGGACGGGCAACATGCTGTTTCCGGCGGTCGTCACCTGCGTCGGCGTGCTGCTGCTGATCCCGATGTCCCCCGTGCTGATCTTCGGCCTGGGGCCGGTGCCGGGCTTCGGCATTGCCGGCGGAGGGCTGGCACTGGTCGCCTATTACGCCGCCGGCACGCTCGCAATGGCCTGGTACATCCTCTCCGGCCGAAACCCCGTGCGCTTCCGCTGGGTGCGGCTGCAATGGACGCCGCTGGCGGGCATCTTGCGCGTGGGCGCCCTGTCCGCCCTCCAGTCGATCCAGACCAATGTGATCATCGCCGGTTCGACAGCCCTGGTCGCCAGCCATGCCGGCATGAACGCGGTCGCCGGCTTCGGCACGGGCGTGCGGCTCGAATATCTGCTGATCCCGCTGATCTTCGGCATCGGCGCACCGATGGTGGCGATGGTCGGCACCAATATCGGCGCGGGACGGCGCGACCGTGCGCTCAGCATCGCGCTTTCCGGCGCCGGCCTCGCCTTCCTCGTCACTGAGACCATCGGGCTGGCCGCCGCGCTTTTTCCCGAGGCGTGGCTGGCCCTGTTCAGCGCCGAGCCGGCGATGATCGAGGCCGGCAGCGCCTATCTGCGCATTGTCGGGCCGTTCTACGGCTTCTTCGGCATCGGCCTCTCGCTGTATTTTGCGGCACAGGGCGCGGGCCGGCTATTCTGGCCGCTTGCCGGCGGCTTCCTGCGCGTGATCATCGCGCTCGCCGGCGGCTGGTTCGCCCTGCGATGGACCGGCGCGCTATCCGGCCTCTTCGTTGCCCTCGCCCTCGCCCTCTTCACCTATGGGCTCACGGTCCTCGCGGCGGTACGCTCCGGCCTCTGGCTGCGCTAGGCAGCAAGCGAAACGCCTGTCGGCGGCTCGGCTTGACATTACGTGTATATGCACTTAACTGTCTCTCATGACTTCTGCCGATATCACATCGTCGCCTGCCCTCATCCAGGAAGTGGGGCGCACCTGCCTCTGCCGGCGCGTGCAGCGCGCCAGCCGAAATGTGGGCCGCCAGTTCGATGACGCTTTCCGCCCGGTCGGCATCAACAACTGGCAGTTCACCATGTTGATGACGCTGGCGGCGCAGGCATCGCGAACCGTCAACCAGATCGCTGCCGACCTCGGCATGGATCGCACCACCACGACCAAGAATCTGCGCCCTCTCGAACGGCGGGGTCTTGTCGCGATCCGAACGGACGACAAGGACGGCCGCGTGCGCCGGGTCAGCCTGACCGAATCCGGCGACCAGTTGCTCGCGGTGGCGCTCGAGGAATGGCGGGTGGTCAATGATCGCCTCGCCGCCGCACTGACGCCAGCGCAGCTGGAGGCGCTGCGGACCGCGCTGGAGGCCGTTGCCAGGAGCTGAAGGAAGCGAGGAGGGAGATATAAGAGCCTCCATCCTCATCTCATTCATTTACGTGCATATACACTTTAAATTTCCGATCGATGCCCGAGACAAATGATCAAGGCTCGGACATCGGGAGCGTGGCGGCCGGGGATGCCCCCTCCCGGCCGCCGCAACCTCAGCACGCCCTGTCAGCCTTACCCGAGCGGGAGCCGGACGCATGCGCTTCAAGAAGACCTTCATGATTTCCGCAACGCTGCTGCTGGCCATCGGTGTCGGTGTCGCCGTCTTCGCGCGCTCCGGAACCGTCACTGCTGCGCCGGAGGACCCGCGCACCGAGCCGCCGCTGGTCCGCACCGCGCAGGCACGCCCGGCGACGGCGTCCGAGCGGGCGTTCACCGGCACCGTCGCCGCGCGCGTGCAGAGCAACCTCGGCTTCCGCGTCAACGGCAAGATCGTCGAACGTCTGGTGGATGTCGGCGAACGCGTTTCTGCCGGGCAGGCGCTGATGCGTATCGACCCGAAAGACCTCGAACTCGCCCGGAACGCCCGTGATAACGCGGTGACGGCGGCGCAGGCGCAATTGGATCAGGCGCAGGCAGACGAGGTGCGCTACAGCCGCCTCGTCGCCGATGGCTGGACACCGAAGCAGCGCTACGAGCAGGCGAAGGCGGCGGCGGACACGGCCCTCGCGCAGCTCGATTCCGCGCGAGCCCAGGCGGAAGTTGCCCACAACGAGACCGGCTATGCCGTACTGCGCGCTGATGCCGACGGCACGGTGATGGAAACGCTCGGCGATCCGGGACAGGTCGTGGCGGCCGGCCAGGTGGTGGTCCGCCTCGCCCATGCCGGTGCGCGGGAGGCTGCGGTCAATCTGCCGGAAACCGCCCGCCCCGCCCTCGCCAGCCGCGCGCAGGCGCAGGTCTATGGCATGGCCGGAGGGCGGTCGCCGGCCCAGCTGCGCCAGCTCGCCGATTCCGCCGACCCGGCCACCCGCACCTATGAGGCGCGCTATGTGCTGGAAGGTGACGCGGCGCAGGCGCCCCTCGGCGCGACGGTAACCGTCTGGTTGCCCCGCAGCGATCCGGCCGCCGAGGCGGAAACGGAGATCCCCCTCGGTGCGCTCCTCGACGACGGGCGCTCCAGCAGCGTGTGGGGGCTCCGTGCCGACACGTCGACCGTTAACAAGCGCCCGGTTGCCGTCCGCCGCCTCGGCAAGGAAACCGCCATTGTCACTGGCCTTGCCGCCGGCGAAACCGTCGTCGCGCTCGGTGCCCATCTCCTGCATGAAGGCGACCGCGTGCGCGGGGCACAGACCGAGGCTGCAGCGCAATGACCGGTTTCAACCTTTCGGCGCTGGCAGTCCGCGAGCGGGCGGTGACGCTGTTCTTCCTCATCGCCATCGCGCTGGCGGGCACCTTCGCCTTCCTGAATCTCGGCCGGGCCGAGGACCCCACCTTCACCGTCAAGACGCTCACCGTCACTGTCGCCTGGCCCGGCGCCACGGCGCCGGAGATGCAGGAGCTCGTCACTGAGCCTTTGGAAAAGCGGCTGCAGGAGCTGCGCTGGTATGACCGCGTCGAAGCGCTGATCCGCCCCGGCCTCGCCTTCCTCACAGTGACCTTGCGTGACGACACGCCGCCTGCCGAGGTTCCCGAGCAGTTCTACCAGGCGCGCAAGAAGATGGGCGACGAGGCGCGAAACCTGCCGACAGGTGCCCTCGGCCCTTTCGTGAACGACGAATATTCCGACGTCACCTTCGCCCTTTATGCGCTGCGGGCGCCCGGCCTGGCGCCGCGCCTACTGGTGCGGCAGGCGGAAGCGATCCGCCAGCAATTGCTGCATGTTCCCGGCGTCAACAAGGTGAGCATTCTGGGCGAGCGGCCGGAGCGCATTTTCGTTGAATTCTCTTATCCCCGGCTCGCGACGCTGGGCATCTCGGCACAGGATGTCTTCACCGCGCTGGCGCGGCAGAACGCGATAACGCCGGCCGGTTCGATCGACGCGGACGGGCCTCAGGTGATCGTGCGCCTCGAAGGGGCCTATGACGACCTGCAGAAGATTCGCGACACGCCGGTGACGGCGGGCGGGCGCACCCTGAAGCTCGCCGATATCGCCGAGGTCGAGCGCGGCTATGAGGACCCGCCGTCCTTCCTCATCCGCAACCAGCGGGAGCCGGCACTGGCGCTCAGCGTCGTCATGCGCACGGGCTGGAACGGGCTGGACCTCGGCAAGGCGCTGGAGGCGGAAACGGGAAAGATTGTCGGCGCGCTCCCCCTCGGCATCACGCTGGCCAAGGTGACCGATCAGGCGGTGAACATAACCGAATCCGTCAACGAGTTCATGCTGAAGTTCTTCATGGCGCTGGGCGTGGTGCTGCTGGTGAGCCTCGTCAGCCTCGGCTGGCGGGTAGGCATCGTCGTCGCGGCCGCCGTGCCGCTCACTCTGGCGGCGGTCTTCGTCATCATGCTGGAAACCGGCCGCTTCTTCGACCGCATCACCCTGGGCGCGCTCATCCTCGGGCTCGGCCTGCTGGTTGACGATGCCATCATCGCGATCGAGGTGATGGTGGTGAAGATGGAAGAGGGCATGGACCGCATCGCGGCGGCGGCCTATGCGTGGAGCCACACCGCCGGGCCGATGCTGTCGGGCACGCTGGTGACCATCATCGGCCTCATGCCGGTGGGCTTCGCCCATTCCACGGCGGGCGAATATGCCGGCAACATCTTCTGGATCGTCGCCTTCGCGCTCATCGTCTCCTGGGTCGTCGCTGTCGTCTTCACGCCCTATCTCGGCGTCAAGCTGCTGCCCGACATCGCGCCGATTCCTGGCGGCCACCACGCCATTTACGATACGCCGGGCTATCGCCGGCTGCGCGCCATCATCTCCTGGGCCGTGCGGCGCCGATTCCTCGTCGCCGGAGCGGTGGTGCTGCTCTTCGCCGTGTCGGTCGTCGGCATGGGCAAGGTGCGCCAGCAGTTCTTCCCGGTTTCCGACCGGCCGGAGGTGCTGGTCGAGGTGCGCATGCCGGAAGGCACCAGCATCGACGTCACCCAGAACGCGGTGAAGCAGGTCGAGGACTGGCTGCACGCACAGAAAGAAGCCGAGATCGTCACCTCCTATATCGGCCAGGGGGCGCCGCGCTTCTTTCTTGCCATGTCGCCGGAGCTTCCCGATCCCGCCTTCGCCAAGATCGTCATCCTCACCCCGAATGCCGAGGCGCGCGAGGCGCTCAAGCTGCGGCTGCGGCAGGCGGTGTCCGACGGGCTGGCTCCGGCCGCCTATCTCAGGGTGACGCAGCTCGTCTTCGGGCCCTATACGCCCTTCCCGGTCGAATTCCGCCTGCGCGGGCCGGATGCCACCGTGCTGCGCGGCATTGCCGACGAGGCGCTTGCCCTCATGCGCGCCAACCCGCACACGCGGCAGGCCAACCAGGATTGGGGCCGGCGCACGCCGACCCTGCGCTTCGTGCTCGACCAGGACCGGCTGCGGCTCATCGGCCTGTCGCCGGCCGAGGCGGCGCAGCAGCTGCAATTCCTGCTCACCGGCGTGACGGTGACGCAGGTGCGCGAGGACATCCGCACCGTGGACGTGGTGGCGCGCAGCGCCGGCGAGGAGCGGCTGGACCCGGCGCGGCTGTCCGACTTCACCCTCACCTCGCGCGACGGCAAGCTCATCCCGCTCGACCAGATCGGCCATGCCGAGGTCCGCATGGAGGAGCCGATCCTCAAGCGCCGCGACCGCGTGCCGACCATCACTCTGCGCTCGGATATCGCGGAAGGCCTTCAGCCGCCGGAAGTCTCGAAGGAACTGATCGCCGCCTTCCAGCCGCTGATTGGCCGCCTGCCGGAAGGCTACAGCCTGGAGATGGCCGGCTCGATCGAAGAGGCCGGCAAGGCCAATGTCGCGCTCGCCGCCGTCTTCCCGCTGATGCTCACCTTGATGCTGGCGGTGATCATGCTGCAGGTGCGCTCCTTTTCCGCCACCGCCATGGTCATGCTCACCGCCCCGCTGGGCCTCGTCGGCGCGGTGCCGACGCTGCTGGTCTTCAACCAGCCCTTCGGCTTCAACGCCATTCTCGGGCTGATCGGTCTTGCCGGGATTCTCATGCGCAACACGCTGATCCTTATCGGCCAGATCCACACCAACCAGGAAGAAGGGCTCGATCCCTATCAGGCGGTGGTAGAGGCGACGGTGCAGCGCGCCCGGCCGGTCATCCTCACCGCGCTCGCGGCGGTGCTGGCCTTCATCCCGCTGACCCATTCCGTCTTCTGGGGTTCGCTCGCCTATACGCTGATCGGCGGCACGGCGGTGGGCACGGTGCTGATTCTCATCTTCCTGCCCGCCTTGTACGCCATCTGGTTCCGCGTGCAGCCCATCGCGTCGCCCGCGGCGGCCCCGGGCGCCCCGCCCGCCGTCGATGGCCGTGCCGTCGCCGCCGGCGAATGATCGCAGTCCTTCTTTGTATCAATTCTTATCAAGGGCTTCCCCAGCGACACCTCGCGACAATGAGGAGGGCGCCCGGCACGCTTCTGCGACACCGGCCGCCTAGCGTTTCCCGGTCGACAAACGCCCGCCGCCGCCCTCGCCGGAAGCCTCCGTCCCTCCCGGCTCGTGCGGCATGCACCGTTTCTCCAGCCGGGAGTCCATCATGGTCCAGCTCACCGTCAACGGGCAGACGCACGACATCGAGGCCGAGCCCGACACGCCGCTTCTGTGGGTGCTGCGCGAGCAGGTCGGCCTTACCGGCACCAAGTTCGGCTGCGGCATCGCCCAGTGCGGCGCCTGCACGGTCCATATTGACGGCGTGGCGACGCGCTCCTGCGTGATGCCGCTCTCGGCCATCGAGGCCGGGCAGAAGATCGTCACCATCGAGGGGCTGTCGCCGGACGGCTCGCACCCGGTGCAGAAGGCCTGGCTGGCGCTCGAGGTTCCCCAGTGCGGCTACTGCCAGGCCGGGATGATCATGGCCGTCGCCAGCCTGCTGGAGACCAACCCGACGCCGAGCGACGACGACATCAACGCCGAGATCACCAATATCTGCCGTTGCGGCACCTATAACCGCGTCCGCGCCGCCATCCACATGGCGGCCGACGGCAAAGCCGGCTGAGGGAGCGCGCCATGAGCATCAACCAGTCGGTCTCGCGCCGAAACTTCATCGTCGGCTCCGCCGCCACGCTCGGGGGCTTCTCGCTCGGCTTCCATGTGCCGTTCCCCGCCGCCGCGCTGGCGCAGGAGCCCGCCTCCACCCTGCCGCCGGAGATCAATGCCTGGGTGGTGGTGAAGCCGGACGACACCATCGTCGTCCGCATCGCCCGCTCGGAAATGGGCCAGGGCACACTTACCGGCCTCGCCCAGCTCGTCGTCGAGGAACTGGAAGGCGACTGGTCGAAGGTCACCACCGAATATCCCGCGCCGGGCGAAAACCTGAAGCGCAACCGTGTCTGGGGCAGCTACTCCACCGGCGGCAGCCGCGGTATCCGCGATTCCCATGAGTATGTCCGCAAGGGCGGCGCCGCCGCGCGCCACATGCTCGTCGCGGCCGCTGCCGCGCAATGGGGCGTGCCGGCGAGCGAATGTGCGGCGGCCAGCAGCGTCATCACCCACACCCCCAGCGGGCGCACTTTGCGTTACGGCGAGGTGGCGGAAGCCGCCGGTCGCCAGACGCCGCCCGCCGAGGTGCCGCTGAAGGACCCCAAGGACTGGAAGATCGCCGGCAAGCCGCTGCCGCGCCTCGATACGGTGGAGAAGCTCACCGGCAAACAGGTCTACGGCGCCGATCTCAAGCTGCCCGGCATGCTCAACGCGGCCATCAAGGCCTGCCCCGTCTTCGGCGGCACGCTGGTGAGCTTCGAGGCGGCCGCGGTTGAAAAGATGCCCGGCGTGAAGAAGGTGGTGAAGGTCGACGATCGCTCCGTCGCCGTCGTCGCCGACACCTGGTGGCGCGCCAAGACGGCGCTCGACGCGCTGCCGATCACCTGGGACGAGGGCCCCAACAAGAACCTCACCAGCGCTGACATTCGCGCCATGCTGGCGGAAGGGCTGGAGGCCCAGGACGCCTTCATCGGCAACAGCCAGGGCGACGCCAAGGCCGAGCTCGCCCGCGTGCAGGCGGCCGGCGGCAAGGTCATTAGTGCGACCTACGCCTTCCCCTACCAGAACCACGCCACCATGGAGCCGATGAATTCAACCGCGCTCTACACGGCGGACAAATGCGAGGTGTGGGTGCCGACGCAGAACGGCGAATCCAGCCTCGCCGCCGTCGCCGAGGCGGCCGGCCTGCCGGTGGGCCAGTGCGAGGTCTACAAGCTCCATCTCGGCGGCGGCTTCGGCCGTCGCGGCAATTTCCAGGATTATGTCCGCCAGTCGGTCCACATCGCCAAGCAGATGCCGGGCATTCCGATCAAGCTGCTGTGGTCGCGCGAAGAGGACATGCTGCACGGCGCCTATCACCCCACCACCCAGGCCAAGCTCACCGGCGCGCTGGACGAGGAAGGCAATCTGACCGCGCTGCACCTGCGCATTTCCGGCCAGTCGATCCTCGCCCATGTGCGGCCGGAAGGCATGCAGGGCGGCATGGACCCGGTGGTGTTCCAGGGGCTGACCGCCAGCCTGCCGGAGGGCCACCTCGCCTACACCGTGCCGAACCTGCTGATCGATCACGCCATGCGCAACCCGCCGGTGCCGCCGGGCTTCTGGCGCGGGGTGAACCTCAACCAGAACGCCATCTATGTCGAATGCTTCATCGACGAACTGGCCCATGCCGCCGGCGCCGAGCCGCTGGCCTTCCGCCGCAAGCTGATGGCGAACCACCCCAAGCACCTTGCCGTACTGGAAGCGGCGGCCAACGGCATCGGCTGGGACACCCCGCCGGCACCGGGCCGCTTCCGGGGGCTCGGCCAGATCATGGGCTTCGGCTCCTATGTCGCCGCCGCCGCCGAAGTGTCGGTGGAGGATGGCGAGCTCAGTATCCACCGCATCGTCGCCGCCACCGATCCCGGCCACGTGGTCAATCCGGCGCAGGTCGAGCGGCAGGTCGAGGGCTCCTTCGTCTATGGTCTTTCCGCCTGCCTCTATGGCGAATGCACGGTCGCGGGCGGGCGGATGGAGCAGGAGAATTTCGACACCTATGAGGTGCTGCGCATGGCGCAGATGCCTGCGGTGGAGACCATCATCCTGCCCTCGGGCGGCTTCTGGGGCGGGGTGGGCGAGCCGACCATCGCGGTCGCCGCGCCCGCCGTTCTCAACGCGCTGTTCGCCGCCACCGGCAAGCGCTACCGCACCATGCCGCTGAAGAACCACGAGCTTGCCTGATGCGGTTGTGTCACCTCGTTCTGCCGGCGCTGTGGGTCTTCCTTTCCGCCGCGCCGGTCGATGCCGCACCGCCGCGCGGCGCCACCTCCTGCTCGGGCTGCCATCCGCGCACGGCCGGCAAAGGGCCGGTCCCGAGCCTGAACGGCCAGCCCGCCGACCAGATCGTGGAGCAGATGGCGGCGTTCCGCTCGGGCGAGCGGCGCTCCACCGTGATGACGCGCATTGCCAAGGGTTTCACCGATGAGGAAACGCGGGCCATCGCCGAGTATTTTGCCGCCGGGGGCAACGCTCCCGCTCAGCCGTAGGAACGTGCTGGCCGGGCTGGCGGCCGGCGCAGGCGCCGCGCTTGCCGGCCCGGCGGTCCTTGCGCAGGCGGCGCCGAGGGTGGTGGTGATCGGCGGCGGCTTCGCCGGCGCCAGCTTTGCCCGCGCCGTCAAGCGGCAAGACCCGCAGCTCGCCGTCGCGCTCATTGAGCCAAGTGCGCGCTACACCGCCTGCCCGCTGAGCAATTCGGTCATCGCCGGGCTGCGCGGGATGAGCGCCCAGCATTTCGGCTATGCCGGGATCGAGGCAGAGGGCATCACTCATGTCCCGCAGCGGGCGGTGCGGGTCGAGGCGGAACAGCGGCGCGTGGTGCTCGCCGACGATGTGGCGCTCGGCTACGACCGGCTTGTCGTCGCGCCGGGCGTCGACATGCGCTTTGACGCCCTCCCCGGCTATGACGCCGCCGCCGCCGAACAAATGCCCCACGCCTGGAAGGCAGGCGAGCAGACCCTGCTGCTGCGCCGGCAATTGGAGGCGATGGGGGATGGCGGGCTCGTGGTCCTCTCCGTGCCGGCCAATCCGTTCCGCTGCCCGCCCGGCCCCTATGAGCGGGCGAGCCTGATTGCGCATTACCTCAAGGCGCAAAAACCGCGCTCGAAGCTTCTCATCCTCGACGCCAAGGACGCCTTCTCCAAGCAGCGCCTGTTCGAGGCCGGCTGGGCCGCGCTGTATCCCGGCATGATCGAGTGGGTCGGGCTTTCCTTCGGCGGCACCGTCACCGAGGTCGACGCCGCGACACGTACGCTGCGCACCGAGTTCGGCGAGCACCGCGCGGCGGTGGCAAACGTCATTCCGCCCCAGCGCGCGGGTGCGATCGCTGATATCGCCGGCGTCGCCGACCGCACGGGCTGGTGCCCGATCGACCCCGCTACTTTCGAATCCCGCCTCGTGCCGGGTGTCCACGTCATCGGCGACGCGGCGATTGGCGGGGCCATGCCGAAATCCGCCTTCACCGCCAATGCCCAGGCCAAGGCCTGCGCCAGCGCGGTCATCGCCCTGCTGCGCGGAGGCGTGCCTGACGCACCCAAGCTGATCAACACCTGCTACAGCCTGCTGGCGCCCGATTACGGCATCTCGATCGCCGGCGTTTACAGCCCGCAGAACGGCCTCCTCGCCGAAGTCGAGGGCGCCGGCGGCACCTCGCCGCTCGACGCGCCGCCGGTCGTGCGTGCGGAAGAAGCCGCCCTCGGGGAAGCATGGTTCGGGACCATTACCGAAGAGGCCTTCGGGTGAGGCGGGCCCAGGCGTTCGTCTGGGCGGGCGTCGCCGTCGCCTTCATCTCGATGCCGATGGCGGCCGCGCGCGCCGGCACTCTGGCCGGGGCCGAGCCAGCGCCCTACGTCATCGATGGTGACGCGATCCTTGAGCCCCTCGACGGGCGGCGCGGCGACGCCGCTGTCGGGCAGCAGCTGATCGGCGAGCGGCACCGGAGCCTGTGCATCCTGTGCCACGCCGTGCCCGAGGGCGCGGCGCAGCTTCAGGGCACGCTGGCGCCGGGGCTGGCCGGCATCGGCTCCCGCCTCAGCGAGGGGCAGATCCGGCTGCGCATCGTCGACATGAAGCGGCTCAACCCGGCGAGCATCATGCCCGCCTATCACGCGCTCCGGCCGGGCGTGCGAACCGCGCAAGCCTGGCAGGGCAAGCCGGTGCTCGGTGCCGCCGAGATCGAGCATCTGGTGGCCTATCTCGTGACCTTGAAGGAGTGAGCCCATGAAAGCGCCCACGACCCAAGCGCCCACAACCCAAGCGCCCACCATCCGGGAAACCAGCCGACGGGAGCCTGCCGGTGGCCCCTCGCTCGGCCGTCGTGCCGTGCTTGCCGGCGGCGTCGGCGTCATCGTGCTCGCCATGCCCCTGCGAGCGCTGGCGCGCCCTTCGCTCCAGGAAGCGGTCGCCGGCTTTACAGCGGGGGCACCCGTCCAGGCCGGCCGGGTGAAGCTCACCGTTCCCCCGCTGGTGGAGAACGGCAATGCGGTCGGCGTCACCGTCGAGGTCGACAGCCCGATGACGCAAGCCGCTCATGTGCGCCGTATCGGCCTGTTCAACGAGAAGAACCCGCAGGCCGACATCGCGGTGTTCCAGCTCGGGCCGCGCAACGGCCGGGCGCGCATCGCCACCCGCATCCGGCTGGCCACCTCGCAGACCCTCCTCGCCGTCGCTGAACTCAGCGACGGCAGCTACTGGTCGAGCGAGGCGAATGTCATCGTCACGCTTGCCGCCTGTATCGAGGACCTGACATGACCAACGCCCTCGTCAGCGTTCCCAAGACCGCCGCGCGCGGCGCCATCGTCGACATAAGGGCGATGATCGCCCACCCGATGGAAACCGGCTACCGCATGGGACCGAACGGCATCGAGATTCCCCGGCGCATCATCACCCGCCTCAAATGCACCTATGACGGGGCGCAGGTGTTCGCGGCCGAGTTCTTCCCCGCCGTTTCCGCCAATCCCTTCGTGTCGTTCAGCCTCATTGCCACGGCAAGCGGCACGGTGGCCTTCGAATGGACCGACGATGAAGGCCAGACCGAGACCGCCAGCGCCGAGATCATGGTGAGCTGATGCGCCGGCCGGCTGCGAGCGTGATCGCCTTTGCCCCTCTCGCCCTGGCGCTGCTGGCCGGCGTTGCGCGGGCTGGCGACATCGCCCCCGGCGACCGGCGCTCGGGCCGCGACTTCATGGCGCCGGAGACGCAGGCCATGCAGGCCGACGACACCAGCAATCCCGGCATGCTGTGGGTCCTGCGCGGAGCCGGCCTGTGGGAGCAGGAGGCGGGCGCATCCGGCCAGTCCTGCACCAGCTGCCATGGTGCGGCGGAGGCCAGCATGCGCGGCGTCGCGGCCCGCTATCCCGCCTTGGACACCGCGACCGGTGCGCCCATCGACCTCACCGGCCGCATCAGCCAATGCCGCGCCGAACGTCAGCGCGCCCCCGCTCTTGCGCGCGAGAGCGATGACCTCGTCGCGCTCGCCACCTTCGTCGCCCACCAGTCGCGCGGCCTGCCGATCGCCCCGCCGCAGGACCCCCGCCTCGACCCGTACCGCACGGCGGGCCGGCAGTTGTTTACCGCCCGCATGGGCCAGCTCGACCTGTCCTGCGCCAATTGCCACGACGACAATTGGAACGGTCGTCTCGCCGGCAGCGCCGTCACCCAGGCGCACCCCACCGGCTACCCCCTCTACCGGCTGGAATGGCAGGGCATCGGCTCGCTGCAGCGCCGCATGCGCAACTGCATGGTCGGCGTGCGCGCCGAACCCTTCGCCGCAGGCTCCGAGGAATTCCTCGCGCTGGAGCTCTACCTCATGCAGCGCGCCGCCGGCATGGCGATGGAAACGCCCGGAATTCGCCCATAACCGACAGGCCCGCCGGAGCGAAGCACCCGCCGCGACGGCTCATTCCGCCGGCGCGCGCCGCCCCGCCCCGATCGACAGGCTGCTGCGCCGCGCGCGACGTCCCGTTCCGCTGACATCGGCGGCGGGCATCTCGGCATAAGGCAGGCTGATGGTGGCGCGCAGCCCCTGCCCGGTATTGGCAAGGATGATATCGCCGCCATGATGGCGCACCATGTTGCGCGAGATCGACAGGCCGAGGCCGATCCCGCCGGTTTCGCGATTGCGCGAATGCTCCATGCGGAAGAACGGCTCGAATGCCCTCTCGATGAAGTCGGGAGCGATGCCCGGCCCATCGTCCTCGATCACGATCTCGATCGCCTGCGGTGTCGTGCGCAGGCAGACGCGGGCCCGCTCGCCATAGCGCACCGCGTTCTCCACGAGGTTGCGTACCGCCCGCTTCAGCGCGTCGGGCCGGCAGCGATAGCTGATCTTCGGCCCCTCGGCGCAGACTATCTCGTGCCCGAGCTCGACCAGGTCGTCGCACAGGCTGCCGACCAGTGCGGTGAGGTCGACATTGCGTGTCACCTCCTCGGTCGCCTGCTCGCGCGAGAAGGCCAGCGTCGCCTCGGTCATGGCGCGCAGCTCGTCGAGCGTGTCGAGCATCTTCTCGCGCGTCTCGTCGTCGGCGACGAACTCCGCCCGCAGCCGCAGCGAGGTGATCGGCGTGCGCAGATCGTGCCCGATCGCCGCGAGCATGCGGGTGCGATCCTCCACGAAGCGCTGCAGCCGCGACTGCATGAGGTTGAACGCCACCGCCGTATGGCGCAAATCGTCCGGCCCCCTTTCCGACAGCGGCGCGACGCTCTCGCCACGCCCCAGCGCTTCCGCCGCCGCCGCGAGGCGCCGCATCGGCTTGGTCATGGTGCGGGCGATGAAGGCCGCGCACAGGGAAAGCACGATGGCCGTCACCGCCAGCGAGATCAGCGAGCGGGCGGTCCACATGCTGTTCGCCATCTTCTTGGAGAACGCACTGTTGAGCCAGGACCCGTCCTTCAACTGCACGGCAAGGCCCATGGCGCCGCCATCGCCCCAATAGACGAACTTGGCCGCCCGGGAGAGCGGCCAGGCATGGGCCGGCAGGTCGAGCCAGGTCGAATAGGGTGCGCCACTGGCCGTGACAGGCGAGGCGACGGCCAGGCCCGCAGGCTGCGGCAGGAGCGCGGGGGGCGAGGCCTCGGCCCTTGGCAACGGCTCGGTGCCGGCAAGATTTGCCAGCGTCGGCAAGGGTTCCGCCAGCTTCCTCTTGGCCTCCTGCCGCCAGCTCTCGAGATCCCCGGGGAAGGTTGGCGACACCCAGAAGCGCGTATAACCGGTTCCGCTCGCCCGCAATATGTCATGCTGGACCGCCGGCGGCGTGGTCTCGATCACCTGCGCCACCGAGGCGCTTCGGCTGAGGAATTCCGCCTTGGCCGCCCGCAGCAGCACGCCGCCCATCTCGTCGGTGAACAGCAGGAAGCTGATGCCCTGCGACACCGCGAGCGCCAGCAGCATCACGGCGACGAAGCGGGCGGTCAGGCTGCGGTTCCACATCCCGATCATTGGCCTTCCACCTCGGCCGAGAAGCTGTAGCCGCCGCCCCAATGCGTCTTGATCAGCGCCGGCGATTTCGGGTCGGTCTCGATCTTCTTGCGCAGCCGGCTGACCTGGTTGTCGATCGCCCGGTCGAAAGGCTCGGCGCTGCGCCCCACCGTCAGGTCGAGCAACTGGTCGCGGCTCAACACCAGCCCGGCATGGTCGAGGAACACGCTCAGCAGCCGGAACTCGGCGGTGCTCAGCGGCACGGTGAGCCCATCTTGGTCGATCAACTCGCGCCGCCCGACATTCAGCGCCCAACGGTCGAAGCGCAGCTCCTTGGCCTTGAGCTGCCCGCGCTGCGGCGGCAGGCTCTGCACGCGCCGGAGCACCGCCTTGATGCGCGCCAGCAACTCGCGGGGATTGAAGGGCTTGGACAGGTAGTCGTCCGCGCCGAGCTCCAGCCCGACGATGCGGTCGGTCTCCTCCGCCATCGCGGTGAGCATGATGACCGGCAGGCTGGTGGATTCGCGCAGGAAACGGCAGAGCGAGAGCCCGTCCTCCCCCGGCATCATCACGTCGAGCACCACGAGATCGAACGCGTTGCGCTCCATCAGCCGGCGGAACGAGGCGGCATTCTCCGCCAGCGACGTGCGGTAGCCGTGCCGGTGCAGATATTTGCCGACGAGGTCGCGTATGTCGCGATGGTCATCAACGATGGCGATGTGCGGTACGGCGTCCATAGGTAAGCTCCACGCCTTTTACATACCGCCATCTCGCATTTCGCGCTGGGAAAAAGTGTAACAAACCGTATAGGGCGCAGGAACTGCGACAGCCCGAGACAAACAACCCTCTGGTTTGAAGAAAATCTGCGACATCTCCCCCCTATGTTGGCTTCATCGGACGACGGCAACGCAACGCCGCGTCGGAACACCAAGTAAAGTCAAATTCGACATCGCAGATAACCACTTTCCCGCGGAACCTTGAGGGTCGAAATCGGGAAGATCAAACAGGAGAGACCATTATGACCGCCATCAACTGGAAGATGACCTTCACTGCCGCTATCCTTTCGCTTTCCGCTGCCGGCCTCGTCAACACCGCGCTGGCGGACGGGCGGGATCCGGCGGAAAAGGCCGGCTATGACGCCGCCGTCCGCAGCGCCAGCGAGGCGAACGCCAATGGCCGCCCCGCAGCGCCGCTGATCGAGGGTCGCAACACCTATGTCCAGGAACCCGCGACGCAGAATGTGGAGCCCTACATCCAGCGCTCCATCGAGCAGAATGCGCGCTCCACCCGCTGATCCCAGCGCATTCGCACGCAGAATGGCGCGGGCCGCAAGGTCCGCGCCTTTTCTCGACAAGCCCGCCTGTTTCGGCCATTCCTGCCGCGCCGAGACGGGGCCGTTCCCCGAGGGAGGGCGCGATGGCATGTCGGGCAATGGCAGCATGGCTGCACGTTAAGAGGGCGCGCGCCCTCACCCTGCTCGCCGCCGGCCTGGTCGCCAGCCTCGCCCTTGGCGGCCTGCCGGCACGCGCCGGCGATATTCAGCCCTGGCCGGACAATGCCGTCAGCCGCCTCGCCGCGCTGGCCCTGGTGCAGACCCTCAATGCCGACCTGCTGGCCAATGCCAGCGCGACGCTCACGCTCGACCGCTGGTGCGCGGCGCATCACCTTGCCGAGACGCCGACCATCGTCGCCGACCGCGTGCGCGGGCAAGACAAGCCCGCCACGCCGGAGATCCGCGCAATGCTCAAGGTCGGCGCGGATGAGCCGGTGAACTATCGCCGGGTGCGGCTGCGCTGCGGCGACAAGGTGCTGTCGGAGGCCGACAACTGGTACCTGCCGGCACGGCTGACGCCGGCGATGAACGCGACGCTGGAGACCACCGACACCTCCTTTGGGCGCGTGGTGAAGCCGCTGGACTTCCGCCGCACCACCCTCGCCTCGCGGCTGCTATGGCAGCCCTTGCCGGAAGGCTGGGCCACCGGCGCCCCGCTGCCGCCCGCCGGCCCCGGCGCGCTCGACCTGCCGCCCTTCCTGCTGGAGCACCGGGCGGTATTGACCCTGCCGGATGGCACGCCGTTCAGCGCCCTGGTGGAAAGCTATACGCGGGCGATTCTCGCCTTCCCGCCGCCGGCCCTTCCGTCCGGCACTGCCGAGTAAGCCGACCTCCAAACCCCGAAAGGCGCTTCGGGGCGCCTCTCGGGCATGGGGAACGACGGCCGTCAGAAAGCCCCGAGATAATCCGACTTGCCGACCGGCACGCCCTTGTGGCGCAGGATGTCGTAGGCGGTGGTGACGTGGAAGAAGAAGTTCGGCAGGGCGAAGGTCAGCAGATAGCTCGATCCGACGAAATGCCGCTCGCCGCGCCGCGACTTCTGCACGATCTCGCGCGTCTCGCTGCCCTGGAAGCCGGCCGGGTCGACGCTGGCGAGATAATCCAGTGTCGCGGCAATGCGCTGGTGCAGTTCCTCGAAGGTCGTCTCGGTGTCGGGAAAGCTCGGGCCGGTGGTGCCGGTCAGGCGCGCGGCGGCGAATTTGGCGGAATCGGTCGCGCTCTGGATCTGGCCGGTCAGCGGGAACATGTCCGGGGCAAGACGGGCGCCCGCGAGTTCCGCCAGATCGATACCGGAGGCGGCGGCATGCTCTTCGGCCTTGCGCAGCAGGCCGTCGAGGTTGCCCAGCGCACGCTGGAAGACAGGCACGGAGGCGTCATACATGGAAAGCGACATGGGAAGTCTCCAAATCGAGCGAACAGGATAAGATCGCACACGCTTTATTCCTGTCCCGTGACATCGGGAAGCGCGGCGGTCGGAAATGAAAAACCCCGGCGCGGAGGACCGGCCGGGGTTGATCGGGATCAGGTAAACCAAGCGATCAGATCGCGCTGTTCACCCACTGCAGCATCTTCGCCTTCGGCGCCGCGCCGACCTGGCGCGAGGCCAGCTGGCCGTCCTTGAACAGCAGCAGGGTCGGGATCGACATGATGCCGTACTTGGAAGCCGTCGCCGGATTCTCGTCGACGTTCAGCTTGACGATCTTCACCTTGTCGCCGAGTTCGCCGGCCATCTCGTCGAGAACCGGGGCGACCATGCGGCAGGGCCCGCACCATTCGGCCCAGAAATCGACGATCACGGGAGCGGAGGAGTTGAGCACGTCGGACTCGAAGCTCTGGTCCGACACTTTTTCGACGCCCATTTGGACACCTTTCTAGAATCGTGAAATATCAGGAGAAGTTGGCGTGAAGGTAGGTAGCCGCCCCCCCCTGCGTCAAGGCGGCGTCACCCCAACGTGACACTTTCCACCGCCCTCTCCAGCGCCGCGCCGTCGAGGACGTGGACCAGCGGACCGGCGGTGTAGACCAGCAAGGCCTGTATTTGCCTGCCCGGGAACATCCGGGCCAGCAGGCGCGCATAAAGCGCGACCTGCCGGACATGCGTTTGCGGCATGGCAGATGCGGCGCGCGGCACATGCCGGTCAGTCTTGAAGTCAGCAATCAGCACGCCGTCCTCGGTCACGCTCAGCCGGTCGATGCGGCCGGAAACCGGCGTGCCGTCGTCGAGCTCGCCCGCGAGCGGCACCTCGCCAAGACTGCCGGCCGCGAACAGCGCGGCGAGTTCCGGCAGCGCGAGCGTGCCCAGCGCCTCGGCGACCAGTTCCTCGCGCGCGTCTTCCGGCCAGTCCGAGACGGTCGCCAGCAGCCGCCGACCCGGCTCGGCCCGCGCCTCGGCCGGCAGCGGTGCCAGAGCGGCCATAAGCCGGTGCAGCAGGTCGCCGCGCTGCAGCGCGCGGGCGGCGTCGCCGGTGGGCGGGGCGGCGAAGACATCGGAGGAAGAGGGACGCAGGCTCGCCCGTGCCAGCGGTTCCGATATCGGCAGCGCCAGCCTCCGCGCCAAGGCGCGCTCGCCCGCTTCGGTGGGCAAGGCGGGAGGCGCCGGCAGCGGCGCGACGGGGGCCTCGACCCCGCCGCCGCGCCAGCGCAGCACCGAGCCCGGAAAGCCGGTCGCGCCCTGCTCCACCGATTCCGGCTCCAGCGCCCCGCGCACGAGGTCGTACCAGCACTCGGGCGGGCGTTTCTTCGCCCCGTCGGCGCCGCACAGCACCAGCGCGGTCTCGGCGCGGGTGAGCGCGACATAGAGCAGGCGGCGATATTCGTCCTGCTGGGCATCGTCGCCGCGCTGGCGGGCCGCGGCCATGGCGGGCGTGTCGCCCTTCTTGGCCGGCGCATGCAGCGCCACCCGGCGCCCGTCCGGCAATTCGACGCGCAGCAGCCCGGCGGTGCGGCGGGTCATCGGGCCGGAGGTGGTATCGGCGAGGATGACATAGGGCGCTTCCAGGCCCTTGGCGCCGTGCACCGTCATCACACGCACCTCGTCGCGCCCGGCCTCCATGTCGCGCTTGGCCTCGGCGCCGCCGCGCCGCAGGAAGGCGAGGAAGCCGGCGAGCGAGGGCGCCTCCAGGCTCTCATAGGCCCGCGCCAGCGCCAGCATCTCGTCGAGCGCGTCGGCCGCCTCCGGTCCCAGCCGCGCGAGCATGGCGGCGCGGCCGCGCTCGCGCCCCAGCACGCGGGTGTAGAAATCGAACGGCCGCAGCCGCCGCGCCTCCGCGCGCAGCCGCGCCAGCCGCCGCGCCGCCGCCTGCCATTTCGGGTTCTCGCCGGCGCGGGTCGCCAGCGCGTCTTCCAGCAGCCCCTCGCGACGCGGGGCCAGCGCCATGAGATCCGTGTCGTCGAGGCCGAAAAGCGGGCTTTTCAGCACACTGGCCAGCGCCAGCTCGTCGTCGCGGGCAAGCAGCGCGTCGCCCAGCGCCATCAGGTCCATGACGGCGATATGCTCGGCCACCACCAACCGGTCGGCCCCCGCCACCGCGACCCGCGCCTGCTTCAGCTCGCGGATGATGGAGGTGAACAGCCCGTCGCGCCGCCGCACCAGGATGAGAAAATCGCCCGGCCGGGCGGGGCGCGTGCCGTGCCGGCCGGTGACGGGGAACCCCTCGCCGATACGGGCGGCAATGTGGGCGGCGATCTTCTTGGCCAGCCGCCCCTTCGGGTCATCGGCGGAAGGCGCGTCGAGCGGGCGCTGCCAGGCGTCGATATCCACCTTCTCGCTCGGCGCCTCCGGCTCCCACATTTCCACCAGCGCCGGCAGTGCGGCGTGGATGGGCGCATGCACCGGCGGCTTCGCCTCGGCGGAAAGCCCGCGATAGGAGGCCTCGCGGCCGAACACCGCGTCCACCGCCTCCAATATGCCGGGCGCGGAGCGGAAGGAGTGCTGCAGCTCGACATGCACGAAGCCGCCGCCACCCGCCGCCTCGAACTCGCGCCGCACCGTGTCGAAGCGGCGCGGATCGGCGCCCTGGAACGAAAAGATCGACTGCTTCTCATCGCCGACCACGAACAGCGTGCGCGGCAGACCGCGCGCCTCGCGGTCCTCGCGGGCGCCCTCGCCGGCGAAGAACTCCGCCACCAGCGGGCGGATCACCTCCCACTGCTCGGGGCTGGTGTCCTGCGCCTCGTCCAGCAGCACATGGTCGATGCCCTGGTCGAGCTTGTAGTGCACCCAGGCTGAAGCGCCCGAGGCCAGCAGCCGGCGCGCCGCGTCGACAAGGTCGGCAAAGTCGAGCACGCCGCGCGCCGCCTTGGCCCGGACGTAGCGCCGCGCCGCCTCGCGCCCGAGAATGAGCACGGCGCGGCTGCGCTCGAAGGCGCGGGCGGCGGCGAGTTCGCGCGCCAGCGGGGCGACGCGGTCGCGCTCGGCGATCAGCTGCGGGTATTTCGCCCGTGCCGCCGCATTGCCGAACTGCCCGTCGGCATAGGGCTCGCCGTCTTCCTTCAGGAACACGCCGGCATAGGTCTCGGCCACCGCCTCCTCCGGCGCCAGCGCTGCCTCGCGCAGCGATTGGCCGCGCCGGGCGCAATTGCCGCCCTCCAGCATCAGCGCCTGCGCCAGCCCGATCCAGGCGCCGCGTGGGATCAGCGCGCCCGCGACGATGCGGTGTTCGATCTCAGTGGACGCCACCGGCGCGTCGAGGCCGACGGCGCGCGCGAGGTCCTCGTCGCTCGCCTCCAGCGCCGGCGCGTCCGCCACCAGCTCCTTGAGAAGGTCGTTGATGCCGGTGTCGGAGGTGATGCCGACGATCAGCGCCAGCGCCTGTCCGAGGTCGCTCGCCGGCGCGCCCGACGCCTCCAGCACCACCTCCGCCCGCACCCGGGCCAGCAGTTCCAGCCGCGCGGCCTCTTCCAGCTCGCCGAAGCCCGCCGGCACCCCGGCCTCGAAGGGGAAGGCGTGCAGCAGCGCGCCGCAAAAGGCGTGAATGGTCTGGATCTTCAGCCCGCCCGGCGTTTCCAGCGCCTGCGCAAACAGCCGCCGCGCCTGCGCCCGCCGCCCATCGCCGGCCTCGCCGCCATCGGTCTTGAGGATTTCCGTGTCGAGGGCGGCGTCGTCCAGCGTGGTCCAGCGGCGCAGCTCGCCCAGCACCCGGTTGGCCATGTTGGCCGCCGCCGCCTTGGTGTAGGTGAGGCACAGAATGCGCCCGGGCGGCACGCCGCGCATCAGCAGGCGGATTACCCGCCGCGCCAGCACATGGGTCTTGCCCGAGCCGGCATTGGCCGAAACCCAGGCCGAGAACATCGGGTCGGAGGCGGAGGTCTGCAGCACGGTCGCCGCCCGCAGCGCGCCCGGGGCGAGATCGGTGGGCTCCCTCATTCCTCGCCCTCCCCGCCGGTCGACCATTCCTTCGCCCGCGCCAGATGGTCATAATCGCCATAGCGCCCGCCGAACATCGGCCGGGCCAGCGAGGCATAGCCGCGCGAGGGGTTCTCGAAGGCGGCGATCAGCGTCTGCAGCCGCTGCAGCGTGTCGGTGGCGAGACCGGCGGCGGTCGCCTCCTTGTCCACCGCGCTGATCTCCTTGACCTCGTTGGTGCCGAGCTTGACATAAACCAGCGCCGCCGACGGCTCGCCCGGCACGTCGGGAAAGCGCCCCGCCGCCGCCATCGCGGCTTCCAGCGGCAGTTGCGGTGAATAATGCACCGCCGTCTGTTTGGCGGTGGGCACGGCGCCGGTCTTGAAATCGATGATCGCCAGCCCGCCCTCGGCACGTTGCTCTATGCGGTCGGCGCGCCCGGTCAGGGTGAAACGCCCGCCGGCGAGAGCCAGCCTTCCATATTGCTCCGCCAGCACGCGGCGGGTGTGCTCCCGGCGCGTGCGCTCCCAGCCGATGACGCGCGGCACCAGCCGCTCGAACCGCGCCCACCACAGCGCGTATTCGGCGGGAAACTGTTCCAGCGGCGCAAAGGCCCGCCGGCCATGGTCCAGCAGAGCCGCCTCGGCATTCCCCGGCAGTCCTTCCGGGTAGGCCTGGACGAAGGTGCCGAGCGCGTCATGGATGGCGCTGCCGCGCTCGCCCGCGCCGGGCGCTTCGTCCAGCCCGTCCAACGGGGCGAGCCGCAGCACATGGCGGGCATAGATGGTGTAGGGGTCGCGCAGCCAGGTCTCGATCTCGGTGACGCTGAGCTGCGTCGGGCGCAGTTCCAGCGGCGGCGCCGGCTCCGGCCGGGCGATGCGGGCGGCGGCGGGCTCCTCCTCGATGAAGGCGCCGAGCCGGCGGAAGCGGTCGCCGCGCGCAATCGCTTCCCGCCAGCGCGCTTCCCCGCACACCGCCGCCAGACGCTGGAGAAAGCGCGAGGGCACGGTCGGCGCGCCGCCCAGCTTGCGCGGATAGGACAGCACCAGCTCGGGCGCACCGCAGCCCTGCGCGAAATCATGGGCGGAAAGGCCGATGCGCCGCTCCGGCGCCTCCAGCCCCAGTGCTGCCCGCATCGGCCGGCTGAGCCAGGGATCGGCGCGCACCGCATTGGGCCAGGTCTGCTCGACAAGCCCGGCCAGCACCACGCGGTCGACACCCACAAGCCGCGCTTCCAGCGGGCCGAGAATGCGCAGCCGCGCGCCGGGCAGCAGCGGCGGGCGCACCGGCTGGCTGGAGAGCAGCAGCACCAGCGCGGCGGCATAATCCGCCAGCGTCATGGCAGGCGCATGCGCGGCGCCTTCGGCCAGCGTCTCGAAGGCATGGGCGAGCTCGGCCAGCGCCGTCTCGTCCTCCGCCGCGCCGGCATCCGGCCCACTCCACGCCGCCTGGACCGCCGCGCGATGGGCGCCGAGCAGGGTGGCGAAGGCGTGCTCGCCCCGGCCCAGCGCCAGCAGCGGCGCGAGGCCTTCGGCGATCTGGCCCGCCAGCGCGTCGGCCAGGGCGCGGCGTTCCTCGCCAATGCCGGCGCGCGGGTCGCGGGGGTGAAACCCCTTCGGGTCAAAACCCGCCGCCGCCTCGGTCAGCCCCTTTGCCCCCGCCGCCGGGCGGGGTCCGCGCAGCACCATCATTTCGAGCGCGTCGGCGCCCTCATCCAGCGCGGCACGCTCCAGCCCGAAGCGGGCGAGCGGATGGCGCAGCAGGGCGGAAAGCGGCAAAGGCGCCAGTTCGTCGCGGCAGGCATCGGCAACGAGCCGGGCAAAACGGCCGGGGCCGCTTTCGGACAAGGGCTCGCCGGCGGAATCGTCGATGGCGACCTCGAAGCGCAGCAGCTCGGCCGCTACCCGCCGGGCGAGGTCGCGGTCGGGGGTGATGAGCGCGCCGGTGCGGCCGGGCACCTCCAGCACCTCGCGCAGCGCCAGCGCGATGGAAAGCGCCTCCTCGCGCGCATCCTCCGCCTCGATCACGCTGACCTGCGCCAGCGCCGCGTCGATGGCGGCAGGGCCGAGCCGGTCGGAAAGGCCGGCCCATTGCTCGGTGGAGGCGACGGGGCGCAGCGCCTCGGAGAGCAGCGCCTCCCGCCCGTGCGGCGCGGCTGGCGCCAGTTCGCGCACCGCCTCGCGCCCGACCCGCATATGGCGCTTCAGCAGCAAAGCGAGGCCATATTGCGGGTGGCTCGGCGCGCTGTCCTCGTCATCGGTCAGCGCTGCCCAGGAAGGCGCGTCGAGATGCAGGTCGAGCCCAGGCAGCACGACGCAGCCGCGCGGCAGATGCGCGATGGCGGTGAGCAGCCGGGCGGTTGCCGGCATTGAGCCGGTGGAGCCGGCGGCGATCACCGGCCCGCCCTCGGGCAGGTTCGACAGCCGCTCTGATTCGGCAGCGATCAGCCGGTCGCGGCGCACGCTGGCATCGACGCAGCCTTCCGCTTCCAGAAAGGCGGGCCAGAAGGCGCGGGCGATCTTGAGGAAGTCGAGTGCCATGTCCCAGTAGCGGTCATGTTCGCCCGGCACCAGCGCGTCCAGCCGCTCCCACGGCACTTCCTGCGCCGCCATCTCGTCGATCAGCCGCGCCAGCTCGTCGGCAAGGGCGAACTCGGCCCCCGGCCCGGCGGCGACGGCGACCCGCCCGTCCTCTCCCGCCAGCGCCCGGCGCCATGCCCGGATGAGGCTGGCAAGCGCCAGACGCCGCGTCGTCGGTGGCACCTGACGCGGCGGGTCGGTGTAGCTTTCGGCAAAGGCCAGCGCGTCCTCGTCGACATCGCCGACCGGCACGATGCGCGGCAGCAGCGTCACCCCCGCCCCCATCCGCTGGCGCAGTGCCTCGGCCAGCAGGCGACCGGCGCGGCGGGTCGGCAGGAAGATGGTGGCGGTGGCCAGAAGCAGCGGATCGCCGCGCGGGGCGAAGCCGTCGACCAGTTCACCGTCCAGCAGCGCGTCCGCCAGCGTCGCCACGAAGGCGGCGGAGGGCGGAATGGTGAACAGCCTCGGCCCGCGCCGCTGCGCCTCGGGGGTCATGTGGCGGCTCCCGGCACCCGGCGTGCGGCCACGGCGTCAGTCCTTGGAGCGCGCAATGGCTTCCTCGGCCTCGGCAATGGCTTCCGGCGTGCCGACATGCATCCACACCCCTTCCATGCGCTGGCCGAACAGCCGGCCGGCGTCCGCCGCGCGCCGAAACAGCCGGCTCAGCGAGAACGAACCTTCCGGCGCGTCCGCGAAGACAGCCGGGGAGACCACCGCCGCGCCGGCATAGACGAAGGGCACGGTGAGCCGTTCGGGCCGAGGCGTGAGGCGCCCTTCCCCGTCCATCAGGAAATCGCCGCGCCCATCATAGCCGATCGAGGTGGCCGCCGCCGCCAGCAGCAGGCAGATATCCATCGCCTGCGGGTCGAACCGGGCGGCAAGCGTGGCGAGGTTCGGGCGGATGCCCTCGATCCAGATGGTGTCGGCATTCATCACGAAGAACGGCTCATTGCCGAGCAGCGGCAGCGCCTTGCGGATGCCGCCGCCGGTCTCCAGCAATGCGCCGCGCTCGTCGGAGAGCAGAAGGCGCGGGCGGGTGCGGCCGACGAGATGGCGTTCCAGCACATCGGCATGCCAGTGCAGGTTCACCACCGCCGTCGCCACCCCGGCATCGGCGAGCCGGTCGAGCGCGAAGTCGATCATGCTGCGCCCGCCCACCTCGACCATCGGCTTGGGCATATGGTCGGTCAGCGGGCGCATGCGCGTGCCGAGGCCGGCGGCGAGCACCATGGCGGTGGTGATGGCGGTCATGCGCGGCCGGGTTCGCTGGGCGTTTCGGGCGGGGAAGCATCCGCGGGCGCTGCCACGTCTGCCGCTGGAGCCGTCTCGGGCGGGCGCGCCGGCGCGCCGCGCGTCGGCGATGCCGGTGCCGGCGACCCGGCCGCCCGGACGGGCGACAGGCGCGCAGCTCCCGGTGCGGGCACATGGTCCTTGTACCAGCTGGCGAGGCCGCCTAGCTCGGGGAAGGAGAGGCAGCGCTGCAGATAGGTCCAGATGCGCGGCAGGTGGTTGAGATAGACCGGCTTGCGGTCGCGCTGGTTCAGGCGGGTGAAGATTCCGAGGATCTTGGTGGCGCGCTGCGCGCCCATCACCGCATAGGAGGCGGCGAACGCCTTGGTGTCGAAGGAAGGATCGCTCGCCCGGCGCGCCTTCACATAGCGGGTGAGTAGCGCGAGTTCGAGCGCCTCCGGCACGTCGACGCGCGCGTCCTGCGCCAGCGACACCACGTCATAGGCCGCCGGGCCCATCACCGCGTCCTGGAAATCCAGCAGGCCGATCTGCGCCAGCCCGGACCGCTCGGGCAGCCACATCAGGTTCGGCGAATGGTAGTCGCGCAGCACCCATACCGGCTTCTGTGCCAGCGAGGGCGCCAGCGCCGCCGCCCAGAGCTGGCGGAAGGAGCGGTGGGCGTCCGGCTGAAGCCTGCCGCCGGCGTGCGGCAGATACCAGTCGAGCAGCAGCTCGACCTCGATCAGCAGGGCGTCGATGTCGTAGGACGGCAGATGGTGGTCGAGCCCGGTGGTGACGGGCACCTTTGCCGGCAGGTCCTGCCCGTGTAGCGCCGCCAGAACGTCGGCGGCGCGTTCATAGCGCTCCGTCACCGGCGCCGGCGGCGTGCCGTCGAGCACCCCCTCATTGCCGAAATCCTCGATCACCAGCAGGCCAGCATCGAGGTCGCCGCCATAGATGGCGGGCGCGGAGAAGCCGTGCGCCCGCAGCGCCCGCGCCATCGCCACGAAGGGCTTCACGTCCTCGGCGAGATGGGCAATGGCGCTGTAGGGCTTGCTGCCGCGCACCGGCGGGCCGTCGGGGCGGCGCGGCGCGTTCATCAGTATGGCGTTGCGCTTGGCGCCGATCAGCCGCTCATAGCTGCGGGCGGAAGCGTCGCCCTGCAGATGCCGGCGCTGTGACGGCCCGAAGCCGACCTGGTCCAGCAACGCCCGGATCGAGCGCATGCGGAACAGCGCCCCCGCCATCCGGCCGAAGCCGAACAGCCGGACACGGCGCATGGTCTCGGCACCGTCGGTCGGCAGGGTGATGTGGACCTCCAGCCGGTCCGGGTGGAGCACGGCGCCCTCGGCACGCTCCGCCCATTCCACTAGCGTCACGGCGCCGTCGGTCTGCTCGCTCCACCCGAGCTCCTCGAGTTCGGAAGAATCGCTCAGGCGGTAG
This sequence comes from Ancylobacter sp., assembly GCF_965279025.1. NCBI lineage: Bacteria > Pseudomonadati > Pseudomonadota > Alphaproteobacteria > Hyphomicrobiales > Xanthobacteraceae > Ancylobacter > Ancylobacter sp. Next base: position 668,105 of record NZ_OZ257132.1, read on the forward strand.
AGATCGGCATGCACCACGCGGTGGCGCGGCAGGTCATAGACCTGCATCAGGGTGAAGGTCGGGCTCGGCACCTCCAGCGCCGGATCGCCCGCCAGCTCGCGGATCATTGCCCGCGCCAGCGTGGTCTTGCCGGCGCCGAGATCGCCCCCCAGCGTCACCAGGTCGCCCGGCCGCAGCAGCGCCGCGAGGTCCATAGCCAGCCGGCCGGTGGCGGTCTCGTCGGGCAGCACCACATCCCAGTGCGCCACCGGGGTGGTCGGGACGGCGCCTGTGTTGCGGCTGTCGATCATCGCCCTACTCCGCCGCGTCGCGGCCGGCGTCGGCCGCGCGCGGGAAGGTGCAGGTGACGAGCGTGCCACCGCCCTGCGCCGCGCTCAGGCTCACTGTACCGCCATGCAGCGCCACCAGCGAGCGGACGATGGAGAGGCCGAGGCCGACGCCGCGGTGGCGCGAGCCGGCGGTGTGGCTCTCGAAGCGGTCGAACACCCGCGCGCCGATTTCCGCCGGGATTCCGGGGCCCATGTCGCGCACCCGGAACACCACCTTGTCGTCGCGCCGCTCGGCGGAGAGCGTGATGGTCGACCCCTCGGGCGCAAACCCGACCGCATTGGACAGCAGGTTGTACAGCACCTGCCGCACCCGCTTGGCATCCGCGCGGAAGCTGCCGGCGGCGCTGAGCAGCTCGATCGACAGGCGGATGCCGCCCTCGGCGAGGCGGTCGCGCACCCCTTCGGCCGCCGCGTCCATCGCCGCGCGCAGGTCGACATCGGCGAGGTCCAGCGTCATGGCGCCGGCGTCGATGGTGGCGAGGTCGAGAATGTCGTTGATGATGGCGAGCAGCGCCGCGCTGCTCTCGGTGATGTGGTTCACATAGGCGCGCTGCTTGGGGTTGAGCGGGCCGACACCCGTGTCGTCAAGAAGTTGCGCGAAGCCGATGATCGTCGTCAGCGGCGAGCGCAGCTCATAGGAGACGTGGCCGACAAAGGTGCTCTTGAGGTGGTCGGCCGCCACCAGCGCCTCGTTGCGCTCCACCAGCGCGCGCTCGACATGCACGCTGTCGGTGATGTCGCGCAGCGTCACCAGCGTACCACCATCCGGCAGCGGCTGGGTGGAACCGTCAAGCACCGTGCCGTCGCTGCGCTCCATGCGGAAATCGGTCGGCACCCGCGCCTCGATGCCGGTGACGGCGGCCCGCAGGCGCGACCATACCGAGGCGTCGGCGGTGAGGCGGCGGCAGGCCTCGGCCACCGCGTCGATATGGGGGTGGGCGTCGAGCGTCGCCTTGTCCATGCGCCAGAGCTGGCGGAAGGCGGAGTTGGAAAGGCCGAGCCGCCCATCGCTGCCGAACACCGCCACCGCTTCCGCCAGCGCATCCAGCGTCTCGCTCTGGATGCGGGTCAGTGACACGAAGCGGCTTTCCAGCGCCAGGCGCTCCGTCACCTCGTCGAACAGATAGGTGACGCCGCCCTCGGGGTTCGGCGCGGTAACAACGCGCAGCGTGCGCCCGCCCGGCAGGTGCCACCAGTGCTCGCGCGGCTCAATGGCGCGGTAGGCGGAATGCAGGTCCTCGCGCCAGACGCGGAAATCCGCCTGCTCCGGCAGGCGCCGCGCCGCCCGCAGCTGGTCGAGCACCGCGCCATCGGTCGGCCGGTCGTCGAGGAAGCCGGCGCTGAGATCGAACAGGCTGGCATAGGCGGCATTGTGGAAGACCAGCCGCTGGTCGGCACCGAAAATGGCCACCGCCGTGGCAAGCTGGTCCAGCGTGCGGCGATGCGCGCCCACCACCTGGGCAAGTTCCGCCCGCACCGTCTCGGCTTCGGTGGCGTCGAGCGCGATGCCGGCGGCACCGCCGCCGACCGGCACTTCCAGCACGTCGCGCACCTGCCGCGTGCCGGCAATCACCACCGGCAGCCGCGCCTTGAAGGGCAGGCTCGACGCGTGCGCCTTCTGCGCCTTCGCCCGGGTCTGCTGGTCGAGCAGCGACAGGTCGCGCTGTGCGGCGTCGGGCCCGTCGCGGGCCTCCACCGCATGGACATAGGCGGCATTGCTCCACCGCAGCCGGCCGTCCGCGCCCCCGACCCAGACCGGGGCGGGCAGCGCTTCCAGCAGCGCGCGCAGCGCCGAGGTCTCGTCGTCCAGCGCGCGATAGGCGGCCGCGAGCCGCGCCTGGTCCAGCCGCACGCCGGTGATGTCGCGCAGCCGCAGCACCACGGCCGAGCCGACCGGGCGGCCTTCCGCCTCGACGAAACGCCCGTCCTGCGTGCCCAATGTCGCGGTCAGCGGGGTGCCGCGCGCCCGCAGCCGGTCGACACCCGCCTCGATCTCCAGCGCCGAGGCGGGCGTGAGCCAGGTGCCGAAGGCGAGGATGCGCGAGGGAGCCGCCACGCCGGTGAAGGCGGGAGTGTTGCCGATGATCTCGGGCTCGGCCGATGGGTCACGCCAGACCACCACGATCTGCGGCTCCGCCATCAGCAGCGCGCGGGCCTCGTCGATCTGCGCTTCCAGCCGGGCGATCTCGCCGAACGCCTCCGCCTCGCGCCGCAGCGATTGCCGGCGGTAGCGCAGATGCACGATGGCGGTGGTGGCGGCGAAGACGATGAGGCCGACGACCAGCGCGAGGCCGATCAGCGCGCTGGGATCCTGCACCGCCAGCACCGCGAAGATTTCACCCGAGGCCGGCTGCGCCTGCGCGGCGGGGGAATAGGCAACGGCGACCGCCGCAAGAGGCACGGAGCGGATCAGCGCGGCGCGCGCGAGGCGTCGGGCACTGCCGGCGCGCGCGCCCGAACGCCCGCCGCCTTCCGTTCCGCACCTGCCGGCCGGATGCGCCATCCGCGCCCGCCTCCCCTTGCCGACTGCCCCTCCGGCGGGTGCCCCACGCAGGTGGAGCACCGAATCACCGAGACTTTATCGAAGGCGGAGTCGCACTAGAAGAGCCGTGCGCGCGGTACACAGGGGCTGGGATCAAAGCCCCTCGAACAGGGCGGTAGACAGGTAGCGTTCGGCGAAGGAGGGGATGATGACCACGATGGTCTTGCCCTCGTTCTCCGGCCGCGCACCCACCTCCAGCGCCGCCGCGATGGCCGCGCCCGAGGAGATGCCGACCGGGATACCCTCCAGCCGGGCGATGGCGCGGGCGGTCTCGAACGCAGTCTGGTTGCCGACCGTGACCACCTCGTCGATCACCGAGCGGTCCAGCACATCCGGCACGAAGCCGGCGCCGATGCCCTGGATCTTGTGCGGGCCGGGCTGGCCGCCGGAGAGCACCGGGCTGTCCTCGGGCTCCACCGCCACCAGGCGCAGGCTGGACTTGCGCGGCTTCAACACCTGGCCGAGGCCGGTGATGGTGCCTCCCGTGCCGACGCCGGCGACGATGATGTCGACCTCGCCCTGGGTGTCGTTCCAGATTTCCTCGGCCGTGGTGACGCGGTGGATGGCCGGGTTGGCGGGGTTGCGGAACTGCTGGGGAATGATGGCGTCGGGCAATTCCTTCACCAGCTCCTCGGCGCGCGACACGGCGCCGCGCATGCCCTGCGCCGCCGGGGTCAGCACCAGCTCGGCGCCGAGCAGCGCCAGCATTTTGCGGCGCTCCACCGACATCGATTCCGGCATCACCAGGATCAGGCGATAGCCGCGCGCGGCGGCAACGAAGGCCAGCGCGATGCCGGTATTGCCCGAAGTGGGCTCCACCAGCACGGTGCCGGCGCGGATGAGACCGGCTTCTTCCAGCGCCTCGATCATCGAGACGCCGATGCGGTCCTTGACGCTGCCGATGGGATTGAAGAATTCGAGCTTGGCGAGAATGCGCGCCTTCACGCCGCGCTCGCCGGGCAGCCGGTTGAGCTGCACCAGCGGCGTATCGCCAATGGTCTCGGTAATGGAATCATAGACGCGCCCACGTCCCGGCTTCACGTCGGTCGCGGTCTTCGAAGCGTTGTCGGCCATGGGTGCCTCCAGCAAAACGGAACCGGCAACCTTGGCGCGGCCCCTTATTGGCGTATCGTTTTCGCCGGCAGCGCTAACATATCCACGACGACAAGTCGAGGAAACAAATTATATACAAATTTAAATGGTGAAATCTATGCCTTCGGGCATGCCCTTGCGCAGCGTGTTCTGCGCGGCTGCGCGGCAGAGGTCTTCCACCGTCACCCCATCCAGCGCCGCCTCGAAGGCGCGCTCCGCCTCGGCCACCGCCGGCTGCACGATATCGCGCACGATCGGCGGGAAGCCTTCCAGGGCTTCCTCGCCCTCGGCCTCCACCACACGCACCACTTCAGCCACCGTGATCCGCCGCCGCTCGCGCGCCAGCTCATAGCCTCCGCGCGGGCCGCGCACGCCTTTCAGCACGCCGGCATGCACCAGCGCCTGCAGCACCGGCTCAAGATGGCGGGGCGGCAATTCGTGCCGCGCCGCCAGCGCCTTTGCCGCGACCGGCATGCCACGGGCGTGCAGCGCAACGTCGACGACGGCGGCGATGGCGAGGAGGCTTTTATCGGAGAGGCGCGGCATGGTTCTTGGCTAGCGCGATATTTGCCGGCCGTCGAGCCCTGTCGAGCCAAATCCACCATCTCCGCGCGTTGTTTCCTCCAAATTACCGGTCTCGACCAGCTTAATCCGGGTCACCGGCGCCACCACCATCTGCGCGATGCGCTGCCCGCGCTCCACCAGAACCGGCTCGGCGCCGAGATTGACCAGGATCACCTTCACCTCGCCACGATAATCCGAATCCACCGTGCCCGGTGCGTTCAGCACCGTCAGCCCATGCTTGAGCGCCAGCCCGGAGCGCGGGCGCACCTGCGCCTCGAACCCGTCCGGCAGCGCCAGCGCCAGCCCGGTCGGCACCGCCGCGCGGGCCAGCGGGGCGAGCGTCAGCGGCTCCCCCTCCGGCAGCGCCGCCATCAGGTCCAGCCCGGCGGCGCCCGCCGTCGCATAGGCGGGAAGCGGCAGGTCCTGCCCATGCGGCAGCACGAGGACGGCGACATCGAGGATTGCTTCAAGGCTCATGGTCAAGTCTCCAGCGGGCCGAGCGCGACGGCGATGCGGGCGACGAGGCGTTCCGCCACCTCCGCCTTGGACGCCGGCGGCCAGGCTTCCACATCCTCGCCGGCAATCAGGTGCACGGCGTTGCTGTCGCCACCCATCACCCCGCCGGGAATGCCGCTATGAGACGACACGTCATTGGCGACGATCCAGTCGCAGCCCTTGCGGGCGCGCTTGGCCCGCGCATAGGCCACCACATTCTGCGTCTCCGCCGCGAAGCCGATGACGAGGCGCGGCCGCCCACCCGCGAGATGCGCGATGGTGGCGAGAATGTCCGGGTTTTCCGTCAGTTGCAGCGGCGGCAGGGCGCCGCCATCCTTCTTCATCTTCTCGCCGGCCTCGGTTGCCGCGCGCCAGTCCGCCACGGCGGCGGCGAAGATGGCGACCTCCGCCGGCAGCGCCGCTTCCACCGCTGCCAGCATCTCCCGCGCGCTTTCCACATGGCGCACCGCGACGCCGGGCGGATCGGGCAGGTTCACCGGCCCGCTCACCAGCGTCACCCGCGCCCCGGCCCGCGCGGCGGCGGCGGCGATGGCGTGGCCCTGCTTGCCGGAAGAGCGGTTGGCGATGTAGCGCACCGGGTCGATCGGTTCATGGGTCGGGCCGGAAGTGACCAGCAAATGCCGCCCTTTGAGCGGCCCGCCCGCCGCCAGAAGCCGCTCGGCAGCGGCGACGATCTCCAGCGGCTCGGCCATGCGGCCGGGCCCGTCCTCGCCGCGCTCGGCCATTGCGCCGCTATTGGGCCCGACAAAGGCGATGCCGTCGGCGGCGAGCTGCGCCGCGTTGCGGCGGGTGGCGGGGTTGGCCCACATCAACGGGTTCATCGCCGGGGCGAGCAGGATCGGCCGGTCGCTCGCCAGCAGCACGGCGGAGGCGAGGTCGTCGGCGAGGCCATGCGCCATCTTCGCCATCAAATCGGCGGTGGCCGGCGCGACGACGATGAGGTCCGCCTCGCGCGACAGGCGGATATGGCCGATATCCTGCTCCGCCTCGCGGTCGAACAGCTCGGTGAACACCCGCTCATGCGAAAGCGCCCCCGCCGCCAGCGGCGTCACGAAACGCTGCGCCGCGCCGGTCATCACCACCCGCACCGACGCCCCGCGCTCCTTGCACCGGCGGATCAGGTCGAGGCTCTTATAGGCGGCAATGCCGCCGCCGATGATGAGCAGGATGCGTCTGGAGGCGAGCATTGACTGTCCCTGTTCCGGCCAAGGCTTGCGCCTATAGCGCAGTCGCAAATCTCCGGACAGGGATTATCATCCGCGAAGCCGAACTCACTCGGCCGGGCCCGCATGCGGATGATGGTCGCGCGAGGCGACGAGATAGACGATGCCGCCGACGACGAGGGCGCCGACCGGCATGATCAGCAGCAGCAAGAAGTCTGCGGTGGTCATGGCACAAGACTCCCAAGAAGACGCCTTGCTAGGAATTTAGGGTGATGCTGCCTGCGAAGCAAATCACGCTGACAGCGGCGATGCCCAAGGCCGGGGCGGCTCCACCGTTCAGAACCGAAACGACGGGGGCAAGCCCGCCGACAGCCATGACCGCAATGGCGATGCCGTTCAGGTAAGTCGCGGAGAGTTTCGTGCGCTCATTGTGAACGAGACTCACCGCCCTCCTCCCCCTCAGAACAGCAGATGCCCGGCCAGCAGGCCGACGATCACCCACAGGGCGATGGTCATCCAGCGATTGCCCCGCCCCTCGGCGCGGCCGATGGCGTCGGTGGTCTGCGGCGAAAGGGTGAGCCCGTCGCGCGTGGCGGCGTCGAGCTGGGTGGCGATGCGCTGGCCGTGGGCGATCAGTTCCGGCAGCGTCTGCAGCGAACGGCCCACCGCACTGAAGCCGACCGCGACCTCCTCGATCCGCCCGGCCGGGCCGAGATTGCGCTCGATCCAGGCGCGCACCACCGGCTCGGCGGTTTTCCACATGTCGAGCTGCGGGTCGAGATTGCGGGCGACGCCCTCCACCACCACCATGGTCTTCTGCAGCAGCAGCAGTTCGGGCCGGGTCTGCATGTCGAACAGCGCCGTCACCTCGAACAGCAGGGTCAGCAGTTTGGCCATGGAGATCTGGTCGGCGCGGCGCGAATAGATCGGCTCGCCAATGGCGCGGATCGCCTGCGCGAAATCCTCCACCGAATGGTGCGGCGGCACGTAGCCGGCCTCGAAATGCACCTGCGCGGTGCGCAGCCAGTCGCGGGTGATGAAGCCGAACAGGATTTCCGCGAGGAAGCGCCGCTCCTTCTGGCCAAGCCGCCCCATGATGCCGCAATCCACCGCCACCAGCCGGCCGTCCGGGTCGATGAACAGGTTGCCGGGGTGCATGTCGGCATGGAAGAAGCCGTCGCGCAGGGCGTGGCGCAGGAAGGACTGCATGACGATGCGCCCCAGCCGCGGCAGGTCGTGGCCGGCGGCACGCAGCGCCTCGATATTGTTGAGCTTGATGCCGTCGACCCATTCGGTGGTCAGCACCTCGCGCCCGGTGCGGTCCCAGTCGACCGCCGGCACGCGGAAATCCTCGTCCGCCTCGGTGTTCTGCGCCAGTTCGGACATGGCGGCGGCTTCCAGCCGCAGGTCCATTTCCATGGTGACGGAACGCGCCAGCGTATCCACGATGGCCACCAGCCGCAGGCGCTTGCCCTCCGGCGTCGTGCTCTCCCCCAGCCTTGCGGCGCGGTAGAAGGATGAGAGGTCGATGCGGAAGCGCCGCTGCACGTCGGGGCGCAGCACCTTCACCGCGACGCGGCGCGTGGTGCCGTCCGGCTCCGCTACCGCGCCCTCATGCACCTGCGCGATCGAGGCGGCGGCGAGTGGCAGGTCGAGCCGCGTGTAGACGTCGCTCACCGGGCGGTCGAAGGTCCGCACGATGGTCGCTTCCGCCACCTCCTGCGGGAAGGGCGGCATGCGGTCCTGCAGCAGCTCAAGGTCGCGGGCGAGCTGCGGGCCGACCACGTCCGGCCGGGTGGCGAGGAACTGGCCGAGCTTGACATAGGACGGGCCGAGCCGCGACAGCGCCGCGCCGAGCCGGGCGGCGCTGGAGGCCGGGCCGCGCCGCTCGATCAGCCCGGCAAGCGCGAACAGCGGCTCGGAGCCGGGCGGGCGCACGGCGGGGTCGATGCGCGAGGCGACACCCTCGCGTGCCATCACGAAACCGGCGTGTGCCAGGCGCAGATAGTCGCCGAGGGGAGTGGCCACCACGCTAGATCCGCACGCCGGAATGCAGCGCGACGATGCCACCGGTCAAAGGCTGCCACGCCACGCGCTGGAACCCGGCCCCGCGCATTAGATCGGCGAAGGCCTCGGGCGGCGGAAACTTGCGGATCGATTCGACCAGGTACTGGTAGGAATCGGCATCCCCCGTCACCAGCCGGCCCATGCCGGGAATCAGCTTGAACGAATAGGTGTCGTAGATCGCGTCGAGCCCCGGCACGTCGACGCGGGAGAATTCCAGCACGAAGCAGCGCCCGCCCGGCTTCAGCACCCGGCGCATCTCGCTAAGCGCCTTGTCCATGCGCGGCACGTTGCGGATGCCGAAGGCGACGGTGGCGGCGTCGAAGCTCTTGTCGGCGAACGGCAGTTGCTCGGCATTGGCCTCGACGAACTCAACCCGGTTCGCCAGGCCCAGCGCTTCGGCGCGCTCGCGGCCGACACCCAGCATGCCGCCATTGATGTCGGCGACCACGGCGCTGGTGCCGGGCCCGCCGGCTTCCACCGTGCGGAAGGAGACGTCGCCGGTGCCGCCCGCCACGTCCAGCAGGCGAAAGCCGCGCTCGTTCCGGGGCGGGCGCAGGCGCGAGACGAGGAGGTCCTTCCACACCCGGTGCAGGCCGAGCGACATCAGGTCGTTCATCAGGTCGTAGCGGCGCGCCACCGAGTGGAACACCTCGTCGACCATGCGCTGCTTGTCGCCGAGCGGCACGGTGCGGAAGCCGAAATGGGTGTCGGCGCCACCGCCTTCGCCATGCGTCTCCGCAGCCAATGTCTCGGCAGCCAATATCTCCGCAGCCATCTGCTCGCGGCTCCCGCGTTCGATCTGAAATCGGGCCGGACCATAGCGGAGAGGCAGCGCCCCTCCAAGCGGCCGGCCGGGACGCCGCGTGCGACCCAGCCCTGCGTGAAGGTCAGGCCTCCGGGACGGCGCGGCTCAGGCCGCCCCGCCGCTCACGGACAGCGCACATAGACCATGGTGCCGTAGCGGCTGGAGACTTCCTGGTCCATCCATTTGAGCACTAGGATCTGACCATCGAAGCTGATCACCTGGCGGTCGGACTGGGCGCCCGGGGGCTCGTCCGGCAGGCCGATATAGATCGGGCCGTTGCCCACCTGCTTGGACACCACCTCGGAAGGCTGGGCGTCGTCGGCCAGATACATCATGAAGCCGCCGGAGGGGCCGGCATTGATGATGTAGGGCTGGCGGCAGCCCTGGCGGGCCTGCGCCTCGGTGCGCGCCGCGTCCTCGGGGCGGTGATAGGCGGCGAGCCCCCATTTGCCGATGACCTGCTGCGGCGTGATCGGCGACGTGAACTGGGGCCGGGCCGGCTCGATGCGCTGCGGCGTCGGTGAGCTGGCGCAGCCGGCAAGAACGGCGGCGAGAACGGCGGCGAAGGCCAGGCGGGCAACACGGTGGGGCACGTTCATTGAGCACTCCGGAACGGAAGGCTGGCGGGCGGGTGGGCTAACACTCACGGATCAAGCACGAGCCTGCCGTTTCGGATCCATGGATAGGCATAATGAATGGTCTTTACGCCAGAAGGCCAGCCGAACATAGTCCGCCCGCGCCCCGCCGTCGAACTCTCCCAGACTTCCCCGTGAGAAAATGGACCGCGCCGGGCCGGAGTGAGTGACGTGACCGATTTCCTGATCCGGCCGGCGACCGATGCGGATGGCGACGCCATTGCCGTGCTGATCGCCGCCGCCTTCGCCGAATATGAGGGCTGTGTGTTCGACCGCGCCGCCGAATTCCCCGAGCTCGACGCCATCGCCAGCCATTTCAACGCGCGTGGCGGCACCATCTGGGTCGCCGAGGGGGCGGATGGGGTCATCGGCTCCATGGCGCTGGCGCCCACCCGCGATGCCGACGCGCCCGCTGGAGCGCAGGAGATCTTCAAGGTCTATGTGGCCGCTGCCGCCCGCCGGCGCGGCGTCGCCCGTGCCCTGTTCGACACCGCGCTTGCAAGGGCGCAGGCCGCCGGCGCGCCGGAAATCCGGCTGTGGACCGACACCCGATTCGCCGATGCGCACCGCTTCTACGAGCGCTGCGGCTTTGCCCGCCTCGGCACGGCACGCGAATGCCACGACCTTTCTGCCACCTGGGAATATTCCTACCGCCTGCCCCTCGGGGCCGCCCGGCACCGCGAAGGCTGAGCCATGTTCCAGGCGATCGCGCGCCGCGCCGTTCTCAACGGCCCGGCGCTGGTGACCATCACCGCCATCGGCCTGCTGTCGGTCATGGACGGGCTCATCAAATACATGACGGTGGAGCACAGCGCCGGCCAGATCGCGGCGCTGCGCTATGCGGTCGGCTCGCTGGCGGCCGGCGCGGTGTTCTACGCCACCCGCACAGCCCTGCCGGGCCCGGCCATGCTGCGCCCGCATCTGTGGCGCTCGGTGCTGGTGTCGGTCACGGCGGTCACCTTCTTCTATTCGCTCTCCGTGCTGCAGCTCGCGGTGGCGCTGGCCCTGTCCTTCACCTCGCCGCTGTTCATCGCGCTTTTTGCCGCGCTCTTTCTCGGGGAGCGGCCGGGCCGCTCCATTCTCATGGCGCTGGGCCTCGGCTTTGCCGGCGTGCTGGTGGTGCTGTGGAACGAATTGGATGTCAGCGCCGGCGGCAATCTCGCCAATGGGCCGGGCATCCTCGCCGCCCTGGTCGCCGCCGTCACCTATGCGCTCGCCATGGTGACGCTGAAGAGCCGTGCGGCGCGCGACCCTATCCCGACCATCGTGCTGCTGCAGAATGTGTTCTCCTGCCTGCTGGTGTCGCCGCTGGGCCTGCTGCACTGGACCCCGCTATCGAGCGGCGATCTCTGGATGTTCGCCCTCATCGGCGTTCTCGGCACGGCGGGGCATCTGTGCATGGCGTGGGCCTATGGGCGGGCGGATGCCAGCCGGCTCGGCGTGTTTGAATACACCGCCTTCATCTGGGCGCTCGCCATAGGGCTGGTGGCGTTCAGCGAGATTCCCGCGCCCAGCACGCTGGCGGGGGCGGCGCTCATTGCCGGCGGCGCCCTCCTTGCCTCGCGCCGCAGCCGCCTGCGCGAAGCGGAGGTGGAGATCGGGCCCTGATCGCCGGCGCGGGGCTGGACCCCGCGCCGCAAGGCGATAGGTTAGGCCGCGAAACGCCCCCCTCGACGCCCCCTTCGTCGATCCATTCGGAGTTCTGCGATGCGCCCCCACAAGCGCCTGCGCGCGGCCCTGTTCACCGCCGCCGCCCTCGCCGCCGCGCTCGTGCTGCCGGCGCACGCCGCCGACCCGATCCGCATCGGCGAGCTCAACAGCTACAAGGCGCAGGCCGCCTTCCTCGATCCCTACCGCAAGGGAATGGAGCTGGCGCTGAAGGAGATCAACGATGCCGGCGGCGTCATCGGGCGGCCGCTGGAACTCGTCTCGCGCGACGACGGCGGCAATCCCGGTGACGCGGTACGCGTCGCCACCGAGCTGCTGACCCGCGACAAGGTGGACGTGCTCACCGGCACCTTCCTCTCCCATGTCGGGCTGGCGGTGTCCGAACTCGCCAAGCGGCGCAAGGTGTTCTTCCTCGCCGCCGAGCCGCTGACCGACAAGCTGACCTGGTCCGACGGCAACCGCTACACCTATCGCCTGCGCCCTTCCACCTACATGCAGGTGGCGATGCTGATGCCGGCGGCGGTGAAGGCGAACCGCAAGCGCTGGGCTATCGTCTATCCCAATTACGAATATGGCCAGTCCGCCGCCGCCACCTTCAAGACCCTGCTCAAGGCGGCGCAGCCGGATGTCGAGTTCGTTGCCGAGCAGGCCACCCCGCTCGGCAAGATCGACGCCGGCCCGGTGGCGCAGGCCATTGCCGATGCCAAGCCCGACGCGGTGTTCAACGTGCTGTTCGCCGCCGACCTCGCCCGCTTCGTGCGCGAGGCCAATACCCGGCGGGCGCTTGAGGGCACCTTCGTGGTCAGCCTGTTGTCGGGCGAGCCGGAATATCTTGATCCGCTGAAGGACGAGGCCCCGTCCGGCTGGGTGGTCACCGGCTATCCCTGGTATTCCATCACCATTCCCGCGCACCAGACATTCCTCGACGCCTACCGCGCCGCCTATGGCGATTATCCGCGCCTCGGCTCCATCGTCGGCTACGCCACCATCAAGTCCCTCGCCGCCGGTATCGCCAAGGCCGGCAGCACCGATACGGAAAAGCTGGTGGAGGCCTTTGCCGGGCTGGAGGTGGACGGCCCCTTCGGCCCGTTCGTCTACCGCGCCAGCGACCACCAGGCGACGATGGGCGCCTTTGTCGGCACGCTGGCGGTGAAGGACGGGCGCGGGGTGATGGTCGATCCCATCTATGTCGATGGCGCCAGCGTGCTGCCCTCTGATGCGGACGTAGTGAGGCTGCGCCCGGCGGCGGACTGAGCGCGGCGCGAGGCGGGAAGACGCGATGTCGTTCGAATCGCTGCTGTTTCAGGCGGTCAACGGCCTCGCCTCGGCCTCCGGCCTGTTCCTCGTCGCGGCGGGGCTGTCGATCATCTTCGGCGTCACCCGCATCGTGAACATGGCGCATGGCTCCTTCTACATGCTGGGGCTCTACCTCGCGGTCACCCTCGCGCCAAGGCTGGGCGAGGCCATCGGCGGGCCGCTGGGCTTCTGGGGCGGCATTCTCGGCGCGGCGCTGGTGACGGCGGCGCTGGGCGCGCTGGTCGAGATCGTGCTGCTGCGGCGCATCTATGCCGCACCCGAGCTCTACCAATTGCTCGCCACCTTCGCTTTGCTGCTCATCATCAACGATGCCGCGCTCTATCTCTGGGGGCCGGAGGACATTCTCGGGCCGCGCGCGCCGGGGCTGTCCGGCTCGATCGAGTTCCTCGGCCGCCGCCTGCCGCAATACGACATTTTCCTCGCTCTCATCGGCCCCATCATCCTCATCGTCCTCCACACCATCCTCCTGCGCACCCGCTTCGGCCGGCTGGTGCGGGCCGCGACGCAGGACCGCGAGATGGTGGCGGCGCTGGGCATCAACGAGGCGTGGCTGTTCACCGCCGTCTTCGCGCTCGGCACCGGCATTGCCGGCCTCGGCGGGGCGCTGCAGATGGCGCGCGAGCCGGCCAATCTGGCGCTCGACCTCTCCGTGCTGGGCGATGCCTTCGTGGTGGTGGTGGTCGGCGGCATGGGCTCGATCCACGGCGCCTACCTCGCCGCCCTGCTGGTGGCGGAGGTGAAGGCGCTGTGCACCGCGCTCGGCATGGTTGAGGTTGCCGGCCACGCCTTCAACATGTCGCGGCTGACGCTGGTGGCGGAATTCCTGGTCATGGCCGTCGTGCTGGTCTTGCGCCCGCACGGGCTGTTCGGGCGGCCGCAGCCACTGGTCGCGCGGCACGGGGAAATCGCCGTGCCGCTGGTCCCGCTAGGTCGGCAGGGCCGCTTTATCGTGCTGGCGGTGCTCGTGATTTTCGCCGGCGTGCCCCTGTTCGGCACCTTTGCCAGCTATGCTCCGGTGCTGGCGCTCGACATGGTGATCGCCGCGCTGTTCGCGGCTTCCCTGCATCTGTTGATGGGCCCCGGCGGGCTCGCCTCCTTCGGCCACGCCGCCTATTTCGGCCTCGGCGCCTATGGCACCGCCTATGCGGCCACCGTGCTGGGCCTGCCGACGCCGCTCGCCTTCGCCGCCGGCATGGCGACGGCGGCGGCCGGCGCGCTGCTGTTCGGCTGGTTCTGCGTGCGGCTGGAGGGGGTGTATTTCGCCATGCTGACCCTCGCCTTCGCGCAGATCGTCTGGTCGATCGTCCACCAGTGGGAGGAGGTGACGGGCGGCTCCAACGGGCTGTTCGGCGTCTGGCCGGACGCGCCGTTCGACACCGCAAACGGGCTCTACCTCGCGGCGCTGGCCATCACCCTGGCGGGGATATTCCTCATCCGACGTCTGGCGTTCTCGCCCTTCGGCCTCGCCTTGCGGGCCGGGCGGGACTCGCGCATGCGGGCGGAAGCCTCCGGTATCGCGGTGGAGAAAGTGCGGTGGCTTGCCTTCGCCATCGCCGGCACGCTCTGCGGCGCGGCCGGCGGGCTGTTCGCCTTTGCCAAGGGCTCGATCTCGCCGGAAGCGATCTCCGTGGGGCGCTCTATCGACGGGCTGGTGATGGTTCTGCTGGGCGGCGTGCATAGCCTGATGGGGCCACTCATCGGCGCCGGCGGCCTCACCTTGCTGCAGGACATGGTGATGCGCGAAAGCACTTATTGGCGCGCCTTGCTCGGCCTCCTCATCCTCATCGTCGTGATGCTGTTTCCCGCCGGCATCGCCGGCGGCCTGCGGCAGGTGAGGCGCGCCGCATGAACCCGCCCGTGCTCGGCGTCACTGCACTCACCAAACACTATGGCGGCGTGCACGCGCTCGACGGCGTGAGCTTCCAGATCGCGCGCGGCGAATTGCTGGCGCTCATCGGCCCGAACGGCGCCGGCAAATCGACCTGCTTCAACATCGTCAATGGCCAGATCCGGCCGGATTCGGGCCATGTGCGCCTCATCGGCCGCGACATCACCGGCCTCCCCCCGCGCCGCATCGCCCGGCTGGGCGTCGGGCGCACCTTCCAGGTCGCCACCGTTTTCGGCTCGATGACGGCGCTGGAAAACGTGCAGATGGCCCTCATCGCCGCGCGCGGGCGGGTCTTCGGCCTTTGTACGTCGGCCCGCGACGTCGCCAGCGAGGAGGCGCTCGCCCTGCTGGAACAGACGGGCATGGCCGCGCAGGCGGGGCGGCCCGCCGCCACCCTCGCCTATGGCGACGTCAAGCGGCTGGAACTCTCCATGGCACTCGCCGGCGATCCTATCCTGCTGCTGATGGACGAACCGACCGCCGGCATGTCGGCCGCCGAGCGGCAGGACATGATCGTCCTTGTGCGCCAGCTTACCCGTGCCCGCGGCCTTGCCGTGCTGTTCACCGAGCATTCGATGGACGTGGTGTTCGGCCATGCCGACCGGGTGGTGGTGCTTGCTCGCGGCCGGCTCATCGCCGATGGCAGTGTCGAGGCGGTGCGCGACGACCCCGCGGTGCGCGAGGTCTATCTGGGCGCCATCCCCGCCGCCGGGAGCCGCGCATGATGACCGCGACCGCGCCCATGCTGGAGATGGACGGCCTCGACGCGTGGTATGGCGAGGCGCAGATCCTGTTCGGCCTGTCGCTGAAGGTCGGGGCCGGGCAGGCTGTCGCGCTCGTCGGCCGCAATGGCGCCGGCAAGTCGACCACGATGAAGGCGATCATGGGCCTGATTCGGCGCCGGGCGGGCAAGCTGGCCCTAAGCGGGGTCGACCTCGGGGCGCTGCCGACCCACGCCATCGCCCGCCTCGGGGTGGGTTATGTGCCGGAGGACCGGCGCATCTTCGCCGAGCTGACCGTGCTGGAAAACCTCGATCTCGGGCGTCGCCGACCCCCGCCCGGCAGGGCCATCGCCGAGTGGACGCTGGACGCCGTGTTCGATCTCTTCCCGCAACTGGCTGATCTGCGCCATCGCCCCGGCGGCCAGATGTCCGGCGGCGAGCAGCAGATGCTGGCGGTCGCGCGCGCCCTCGTCGGCAATCCCTCTCTGCTGCTGCTGGACGAGCCGTCCGAAGGCGTGGCGCCGATCGTCGTCGCGCACATGACGCTCGCCCTATCAAGGCTCAAGGCAAGCGGCCTTTCCCTGCTGGTGTCCGAGCAGAACGCGCATCTGTGCGCCGCTATCTGCGACAGCGCCTACCTGATCGAGCAGGGCGAGGTGCGCTGGCAGGGCCCGATGGCCGCTCTGGCGGAGCGCGCCACGGCTGGCCCAGGCGGCAGCCTCGATTCACCCGCGCAATCGACGCCCTGACCGCGAATATCCGGATCGGGCACTTGCGAGCCGGCGCCACTGTGTTCTCATGGACGGCGGTATCATGAGAGGCTAACGGCCATGACTACGGGCGATCGCCATCTGCCGGAAAATGCCGGGCGCGAAAGTGCCTGGCGGATCGAAGGGCAGGTCGGTTTCCTCCTGCGTATCGCCAGCCAGCGCAACACCGCCCTCTTCGCCGCCCGCATGATCGAGGGGTTGACGCCGCCGCAGTTCGCCACGCTCGCCAAGCTCCGCGAAATCGGCCCCTGCTCGCAGAACCGGCTGGGCCGACAGGTCTATCTCGATGCGGCGACCATCAAGGGCGTGGTCAATCGGCTGCAGGCACGCGGCCTCATCGTTACCGCCGCCGACGCGCTCGACCGTCGCCGCCTCGCCGTCGATCTCTCCGAACGGGGCCGCGCGGTCACCGATGCCGCGATCACGGTGGCGAAGGAGATTGCGCAGGCGATGCTCGATCCGCTCACGCCGACCGAGCGCGAGCAGGTGATACGGCTGCTGCGCAAGCTCGGCTGAGACGGCGTCAGCTGTCGCGCGGGGCGAAATCGGCCAGCCGCCCGGCATAGGCCTTGGCGCGCGGCGGCGCATAGGCGCCCGCCTTCGAGGTCATGAGACCAACCCGCACCAGCCCCTCCGCCAGCGCCACGGCGCTGGCCACACCATCCACCACCGGCACGCCGTGCTCCTCGCCCAGTGCCCGGGCGAGATCCGCCATTCCCGCACAGCCGAGAACCACGGCTTCGGCCCGGTCATCGCGCACGGCACGGCCGATCTCGGCGGAAATACGCGCCCGCGCGTCGGAGGCGGGGTCCTCCAGTTCCAGCACCGCGACTTCCGACGCCCGCACCCGCGCGCAGCGCCGGTCGAGACCCGAGCGCATGAGGTTGGCCTCGATCACCGGAATGGAACGCGACAGCGTCGTGACCACGGTGAAGCGATGCGCGATGAGGCTGGCGAAATGAAAGCCGGCCTCGCCAATGCCCACCACCGGCGCGCGGGCAAGGCTGCGGGCGGCGTCCAGCCCGGTATCGTCGAAGCAGGCGATGATGTGGGCATCGACGCCGGACGCCTCAGCCTGCCCGATGGCGGCAAGCAGACCGGGCAGGGCCAGCGCGTCGTCATAATGGCCCTCGATAGAGGCCGGTCCCATTGTCGACGTCGCCTCGACGATCTCGGTGCCCGACGCCGCCACGGCCCTCGCCGCCGCCGCGATCTTCTCGGTCATGGAACGGGTGGTGTTGGGATTGACGACGTGGATGCGCACGGAGCAGCCCCGCATTCGAGGGTGGGATCCCGCTTCTAGAACATATTCCACGTGAACTGAATGATGCGCCGCTGCGGAAAACCCGCTTTCCTGAGGGCAGGCGGCACCCCCCATCTGCCGGCGGCGCCGCGCGAGCGCCAACGCGCCTCGCATGAACACACCCGTCTTGGCGCCGCCGCGAGGAGTCCAGAAGGTGTATCCGACGGGTGAATTCTCGTTTCCCCATCCGCCCCGAGCGACCAAAGCTGCCGCACCGACAGCAACGCAGGGGCACACAGATGTCGCCCGCCCTCCGGGGCAACCGACCCTCACTCGGGGAACAGGCTTTCCCCGCAAGTATCAGACCCGCCAGCCCCCGCGCGGGACGCGGACGAGACTCTCCGGGACAATGCCGCTCCCCATAGAGGAGGCGTCCTTTCCCAAGTGAAGGGAGGATAACAAAAATGGCTGGGGCGGGAGGAGCCCAAGCACGAGCACACTCAAAAGACCAGATATCAACATCTTCATGGCCTGCCAAGTCTCGCCTGTACTAGAAATGTGTACTAGATCAGCTCCACTGAGGAGCGGTCAGAATGGCAAGGCGTGGAAGGTGGCTCAAGCAGCGGGGCGCGGTCTGGTGGTTCCAGCTCGCAGTGCCCACGTCGGTCCAGTCGATCATCGGCAAGGCCGTGATCCAGGAGAGCCTCCGCACGTCGGACCGAAAGCTCGCTGAGCATCTCGCGCTTGAGAAGGCCGCAGCCTGGAAGCGGACCTTCGACCTGCACCAGGGCGTCATCCGGGGCAACGAGGCACCGCGCAATGTCTTCCTCGAGGTCCAGCAGCGCATCACGTGGCTCAAGGGCCGCTTCCGGGAAGACGCCGAACTGGACGTCCAGCTGGACCTCCTGTGGGATGAGTACGCAGCCCCCGAGATGCACCGCCTGCACGTGGACGATCTGTCAGAGGCAGACGAGGACGACCTCGCCCCCGAGGTGGTCGCCGCGTTTGAGGCTATCCGGCGCGCGCGCGAGGGTCGCCAGGACGTGCCCAAGGAGTACGGCACCCCCTTCTCCCAGGTGGCGGCGGACTTCATCAGCGACCGCCAACGTGACAGATCAAGCAGCCTGACGCTGCAAACGGTCTCGCAGATGGAGGTCGTCTACCGTCTCTTCCGCGATCACATCGAAGACGCCCCGCTGGTGACGGTGAACAGGAAGACGGTCACGACCTTCTTCGACAAGGTGAAGCGACTGTCGCCGAATTGGGGCCGTTCTCCTCAGACCAAAAGCCGGACCCTGGACCAGCTCCTCGCCACCTACGGCACCGCAGGAGGGTCGAAAGTCTCCAACAGGACCGTGAATCGCTACAGCTCCGCCCTCTATGGGCTGTGGGAGTGGGCAAGGAACCGGGACGACGCACTTGGCGAGAACCCCTTCGATGGGCAGTCGCTGAAGGTGAAGACGCCCAAGGACGCCAATGCCCCCTGGAGCGAGGAAGCCTTGAAGGCCGTTCTTGCCCTGGAAAGCTCCCCAGGCATCCCCGGAGAGCCCAGCCCACTCCACTGGCTGCCTCGGATCGCGCTGCTGTCCGGCATGCGCCTCAACGAGATATGCTCCCTGGAGGCCGCAGATATCCAGGAAGCCGATGGCGTCCGGTACTTCAACATCCCTGCTGGCAAGACAGAAAGCAGCGTCCGCGTTGTGCCGATCCACAGCAGCCTGCAGGCCTTCCTGGAGCTGTGTTCGCCGTCCGGCTTCCTGTTCCCCCACCTCAACGCCGGGGGCCCGGACAGAAAACGCAGCTGGTACATCGGCCGCGACTTCGGCCGCAGCACCAAGAAAATAGAGGGGCGATCCACCTTCCACGGCTTCCGGAAGAATGTGGTCGAAACCTTCGAGCGCCGCCGCATCCCGGAGACGGAAGTAGCCCAGCTTGTGGGGCACGGCAAGAAGGGCCTCACCTACCGGGTGTACTCTCCCAACGGCCTGACGATTGGGCAGAAGCGGGAGCTGATGGAGTTGCTGAAGCTGCCGGTGTGACAAGTTGCTGAAGCTCACAGGCCGCGAGCAACCCGAGCGCTGCAGCCGAGCAACGATCGCAACCACTGCGAAGATCCATTCTCATCATAAAGCTCAGGGACGACGTTGACTCCAGTAGAGATGGATCACTGGGCTGATTCCTCAGCGGCATGTTGCGTGTGCTTGGTAATGATGTCCTGTACGTCACTCGGCTTAAAGGCGACATCCCAAGCCCACTGACCGAATCCTCCAGTGCCGTTGATTGCTCTGACCCACTCGTCCATTGCAGCGCGCTTGGCTTTGTTCTGGGGGCTATCGGTTCCCTTGATCTCAAGCGCGAGCGTCTTGCCGCTCGACAGTTTTACCAAGAAATCAGGCAGATACCGGCGGCGTGATCCGGCCCATAGATATTGGACCTGGAAGCCAAGATGATCGTTCTTTGCATAGGCGTCGACGTCGCTCCGCGCCTCGAACACATTCGCCGCGTGCCCCTCCCAGGATGAGTCTCCGACAAGGTGACTGATGTGGGACTTGATCGCAGGAAAGCAGGGCTTGGTTGTATACCACGTTCGCATTTGGCCCGTGGAGCCGATTGGGCTTTCTTCATCGAAGACGGGAGTGAGCCGCTCGGTATTCTGTTCGCTCACATGACGCATAACATGCTGGACAACGAGGTCGATGTTTAATGCGATCAGAATCCGTCGACGCAGGGGGTCCGAGTGGAACAGTGACGGAATGTTGAGAAGCTTGGAATTAAGAAACTGCTCGACGATGCACACTAACTGTGCAGCAAGGTACTCCTCTGTTCCAGAAAATCCGTGCCTGAATTCCGCGAAACCCTTTCGAGCAGCTTGAAAGACGATCCTTTGCAGGCGGAAGCCATCGGGAAGGCGCTCGAGATCAATCGAGGTGACCTTCTCCATGTCAGTTGCCCCGCCCAGGGCTGGCGCCAGCTCGGCACTAATTGGCGTTGAGGCAGGATCAAGAACCAGAGGGGGCACATGGTCCCAAGCCATGGCCAGCTTCGGCCGAACCACCGTTTCGACGCGCAGCACGTTGGGCCACTTGATTTCGAGGTGCGACCGATCCTGAATAACCTCGATCTGGGTGGTCGGCCTTGGAGGCGGGGGCGCGTCACCACCTTCACCGGTCTCCGAGATGGAAAGGGGAACGCCGAACACGTTCACATATTCCGGTATGAACAGCCCATTATCGTCCTTGTCGTAGGAGACGCGACGGAGGCCGCGTCCGACCACTTGCTCGCACAAGAGCTGCGAGGTGAAGGCACGCAAGCCCATGATATGGGTAACGTTCTTCGCGTCCCAGCCTTCCGAAAGCATGGCGACCGAGATGACATTCTGCAGGTCCTGGCCAGCCGCGCCGCGCTTGCCGACGTTGTCGACGATCTCACGCAGCAGCTCTTCCTTTTTCATTCCCTGAAGCCGCTGCTTTCTGGTCTCCGGCAGGTCTGCGGCCTCGATGATGGACTTCAGCCTGCTCTCGTAGCCCTTGTCAGAGGTGGCGGCTTCACCGATTTCCGCCTTCTCCAGTACCTTGGAGTCGACACGCAAAGTCCTGTCGGGGGCGTGCATCTCCGGCCAATGCGCGTCACCCTTATTGAAGTAGTGCTCGACCCGCGCCGCCGTCTCGGTGCGGTTGCAGACGGTCAGCATGACCGGAGGCGAATGATGCCCGGCTTCCCGCCACTTCCTTTGCGTCTCCCGCCAGTCGGCGCCCAGAAGCGTGTAGGCATCCTGCACCAGCTTGGGCAGCGCCTCGTGGGGCTCGGCCTTCGCTCTGTTCAGGTCCTCGGACACGGAAGGGTCGCGGTAGATGTGGTACAGCTTCGACCGCAGCGTTCTTGCGTCTGGCAGGGCGTCGTCCCGCACCACCACACGCGGCGTCTTTACAAGTCCCGCCTCAATCGCGTCGTTCAGGCCGAAGTCGGAGATGATCCAATCGAAGAGCGCGGTATCGGTGCTCTTCTTGCCGGTCGGCGCAAACGGCGTCGCCGAAAGGTCGAAACAGCGCTGAATACGGCGTGTCTTATGGATTCGGTCCAGCCCTTCGATCCAACGAGTTGCCTCGTCGAGATCGATCCCTTGCTCAGCTGCTATCTTTCGGCTGATCTTTACCTCAGGTGGCTGGCGATAGGCGTGATGAGCCTCGTCGTTTATGACGATGATGTCCCGGTGAGCGGCCAGCTTGCCCAGCACCCGTCGAGTGAAGGCTTCGTCCGATTCACGGCCCTTCTTGACGACGGAACGCTCTTGCTCCTTCAGCGGCATCAGGGTGTGCCAGTTCTCGATCAGAACGTCGGCCTGGTTCAGCTTCTGGCGCAGCGCCTCGGATGGGCAGAGGTTGAATTCGTCGTAATAGCTTCCCTCGCGGGGCATGAGCACCTGGAGGCGTTCCTTCACCGTCAAGCCGGGCGCCACGATGAACACGGCGCGACTGAAACTCTTGTTCCGCTTCGGATAGGTCAACGCGTTCAGGACCTGCCATGTGATGATCATCGCCATCACCGTCGTTTTGCCGGTGCCGGTGGCCATCTTGTTGCAGAGCCGCTCCCATGCCCCGCCGTCCCAGGGAATGGCGATGCCCTGCTTGAAAGCCTCCGCCCCCTCGGTCCACCAGATCAGCGTTTCAATCGCCTCGAGCTGGCAGAAGTAAAACGGATGCTGACGGGCATCCGTATCGTGCCAGTGTTCCAGCAGCTTGCGGGTGACGATGGTCACGCCGGGCCATCCAGCCTCGCGCCAGGCATCGACCCGGGCGCGGATGGTGTTGACGAGTTCCAGCACCTCGGTCCGCTTGGTGTTGTTGCGGGCGTCGAAGACTTCGTAGCTCGCCGGACGACGCTCGGGCTTGATCTGAAGCTTGCCGCCTTTGCCCTCGACCCAATGCTGAGCCGGGCAGACGAATGGCGTGTTGATAATGAGGGACATGGGTTCAGCCCTCGAGCGGCATGATTTTCAGGGACTCGATCCCGCGATCATCGACGATCTTCACCGCGATGCGCCGGTTGTCACCGGCCGCAAAGGGTAGCGAGACGGTTCCGTGGAACTGCTCCAGCAGGTCCTCGTCCAGTTCCGCCCGCACCGTGGCTTTCAGCCGGTTCCAGCCACCCTTGTCATCTGCCATGGGAAAGAACACCTGATGCGGCATAAGGGACCGACGATCGTAATCGGTGTCGAGCGACCACATTGCGATCTGCTTCTTGCCGCCCGACATCAGATCTCCCGCCCGAGGATCGAAATAGTCGAAGCCGTTGACCTCGACCTCCCACATCCCATCCTTGCGCCTGCGCAGCTCCACATCGGGCTGCCCCATCAGCCAGAAGGACTGGTTTGACGATCGGGCCTTCTTCAGGTCCTCCGTCAGAAGGTCTGTGTTCATCTGGGCTTTCAGCAGGGTCACGCCGGGCCAGTTGACCTCGTCAATGTCCTTGGCGGCTTCGGGATCAAAGGTGAAGGCGCAGAACAGGATGAACTTGGGCGCCGGGCGCAGGGTTTCAGCCTCCGACAGCGCCAGTTCGACCTGCCGCTGCTCGAGGGCGGCATGTTCGGGGCCGAAGCTGACGACGACGCGCTCGCCCGTGTCGGCGAGTGAGCCGCTGGCGTGAAGATGGCGCAGGCCGGGCAAGGTCTCGAATTCGGCAAAGCGCAGGATTGCCCCGCCCTTGGCACGGACACCGGTCTTCAACAGTTCGTCGCGCCAGAGCGACTGACGCGAGGTCTCCCCTGTGCGGGCTATGCTGTCATCGGCCTCGGCGGGCGGCAAGCTGTCATCCAGCGACAGGACGGTCGGCGCCGGCACCGCCTCGACCGAGAAGGGGCCGGTGATGCGCAGCTTGGACTTGTCGATGCGGGGCTTGTCGTAGAGCGTTTCCTGCTCGGCATGATCGGCGATGGACTGGTCCATGCGACGCTGCATCGTCTGCCGCGCGTTGTGGAAGGTGTCAAATGGCGCACGGGCGGCGGTGGGCCAGCCCTCGGGCCAGCCGAAAGGTACCTCCCATTCGTGCAGCGCTTCGCCCTTGGCGAAGTCCACGAGCTTTCCCTTCCGCACGCCTTGGGCAGACTTGAGCGGCTTTGGCGGATTTACGGCCAGCGCGGCGTTCAGGTCTGTCAGCGCCGCCGCGATCCTCTGGTGCTCATCGTCGTAGATCGTGTCCACATCGGGATTGTTGGCGATGCTTTTCAGCGTGATGTGCGGCACGGTCTCGTAGTCGAAACCGCCCTTTAGGCCCTCGTGGGGATAGCGCAGGGCGTAATAGTCAAAACTGGCGGTCATCAGCCGCTGCTTGGCCAACGTGATCGCGACGCGCGAAGTGTCGCAGGTGATCCAGCGGCGCCCCCATTTTTCGGCGACGAAGGCGGTGGTGCCGGAGCCGCAGGTAGGATCGAGCACCAGATCGCTGGGATCGGTGGTCATCAGGAGGCAGCGTTCGATAACTTTTTCTGAAGTTTCAACTACATATCGTTTATCAGAAGTGAAACCTGCCACCCCCGTGTCACCCCAATAGTTGCTGATTGGGAAAACGGGGAAATCTTCATGAAATCGGACGTAGTAAATGAGCGCTGACGATGCTTCGATACGAGATGACCGTGAAAGTCGACGAAATCCTTCTAAATGCGTTTTCCAGTATCCCTTGCTTGGTATGTGGTCCTTCCCACGAAATGGAACAGGAAAAAATCCCGGAGGTTTCTGGCTGGTGAAGTCGCTGATTCGATAAACTTTAGATCCTTCCGGAATTTCGACGGATCCAAATTTCTCTTGCTTCGTAAGTCTTCGAGCATCTCCGTTGAGAAGCCGCAGCTTTGAATAGGCGCCACCTCCAGCCCCCCCGACCACCTTTTCAGAGTAAAGCATCCGAAATTTAATATTGGCTTTAGCTTTAGCATACCAGACAATGTAATCAGCGACGTTAGATACTAGTTCGCTTGTCTGGCCGGAGGTTTTTGCGAAGGCGATGTTCGAGACGAAGTGCTCAGCTCCGAATATCTCATCCATCATTTCCCGCACATGGTGCAGGTTCTCATCCGAAATCTGCACGAACACCGACCCGCTATCGGTTAGCAGCTCCCTCGCCAGCATCAACCGGTCACGCAGATAGGTGAGGTAGGAGTGGATGCCGAGGTCCCAGGTGTCCCGGAAGGCCTTGATCATCTCGGGTTCCTGGGTGAGGTCGTCGTCCGAGCGGTCCTTTACGTCGCGCTTGTTCGTGAAGGGCTGGAAGTTCGACCCGTATTTGATGCCATAGGGTGGGTCGATGTAGATCATCTGCACCTTGCCGCCCATGCTTTCCTTGGTCAGCAGCGAGTTCATGACCAGCAGGCTGTCGCCCGCAACCAACCGGTTCGACCAGCCCTTTTCGTGGTGGTAGAAATCCAGCGCCTGGCGCAGCGGCAGGTTTTCGAACGGGGCCGCGAACAGGTCTGGCTGCTGCCACTGTGCCGCCGCATCCTTCCCCCTCAGCCGCTTTGCCGCGTTAGCCAGGATCGTCGCTGGGTCTACCCGTTCATGGACATGGAGCGAGACGGTGTCGACCTCAAACGACGTCCGCTCCGCCTTGCCCGTCCAGTTGAGATAGGGCGCCTGCAGCCGCTTGAGCTCCACCAACGCATCCTTCATCATCTCCGGATTATCGCTCGCCAGCGCGTCATCGATCAGCTTTTCCAGCCCTGCGCGGGCGCTGTCGAAGTTGAGCACCGGGTCCAGATGCGGGTCATAGGCCCAGCGAGTGCGTGCGCCATCGGGGTCCGTCCCGGCGTGGACCATCCCCACCTCTGGGTTGTTCACCCGGGTCTCGCCGTGGCGGTAGGAAAGAACCTGCGCCGGCTCACCCGACCGGCGTGGCGCGGACTTTACCTTGCGCACCGTTCGCTGCTGCCGGTCTACTTCTTCGGGGGCGGTCAGCGTGAAATCGCCGTCCTCCTCGTCGCCGTCCTCCTCTTCGTCGGCCTCGTCTGCGCCGATCCGATAGATCGCCCCCCCGCGCGCCCTGCCTCGGCCCAGGACGCCCTCGTTCACCAGCGCATCGCGTGCCGCCACGTAGGCCTCGTCCGCCAGCCCCGGCACATGCTCGCGAAGAAGGGCAAGCATGGCCCCATTGCCGATGGTCGAGCCGTCCTCGGGCGTCAGGGACAGGATCAGATCGGCAAGGCTGTCGGACATGGGTGGCGTTCCACTTTTGGCAGAAAGAGGTTGTTTTCTGCGACCCTATCGCGCGTGCATTGCGTTGGCACGCCCGAAACTGAATTCTGGCTGGTGATCCGCGAGCAGGATTACCACAGGAAGCGTTTGCGTCTGCCCCCGCATGCCGCCTCCAAATTCAACGCTGTGAGGGCATCCATCCAGCACCTGCCCGCTTCTCCAGTCATCAGCGGAGCACCTCACTCCTGCCCATGAGACCATCAATGGACGTTTCGAGATGGTAGTCCCTCCAAAACCGAAGGCATCCTCAACCAGCCTGAGAGGAATGACAGACCTGCAAGCCACCACAGCAAGCCGTTTGGTAAACAGCGGGATCAGAAAATGGCCGCGCATTTACAGACACATATGCCCCACCGCGAAGTCGCGCGCGTCCCCCGTGACCCCCTGCCGAATGCTCAGCGGGGCAAGCCCGTCCATGAATGCGGCAGGGGTGGTGTAGAGGGCGCATCTCGCAGCGTCGACTGAGAACCCAGCGACCTCTTGGTTTCGCCGTCTCAGCTCTCGCCTGCCTCGTCGGGTTTCGGCCCTGCATCGCCCGCGTCGCGTCCAGATGACCCTGCCCATGTGGACGTGTCCGCTTTGGTGCTCAGAGGCGTCCATTGGGGTGGGTATTGACATTCTGGACGCGCGCGACTCTCATGCCTTGACCTTTTGGACACTCAGGGCGACGACATGAGCACGACCACTCACCCCGCTGGCCAGCTCGTTGGCTATGGCCGAACCTCCACCGCAGAACAGGAGGCTGGTCTGGACGCCCAGCGGCGCGACCTTGAAGCAGCTGGCTGCGGCAGGGTGTTCGTTGAGCAAGCCTCCTCGGTCGGCGTGCGCCCTGTGCTGGCACAGGCCCTCGACTACGTTCGGGAGGGCGACACCCTTGTCGTCACCAAGATCGACCGACTGGCACGCTCCACGGTCAACCTGTGGGAGCTGGTGAAGGAGCTAGACGCAAAGAAGGTTGCTCTCAGGGTGCTCAACCTCGGGGGCGAACCCGTGGACACACGCAGCTCCACCGGCAAGCTCATCCTCAACATCTTCTCCGGGTTCGCCCAGTTCGAGCGGGAGATGATGCTGGAACGCCAGCGGGAGGGGATCGCCAAGGCCAAAGCTGAAGGCCGCTACACGGGCCGCAAGCCCACCGCCCGCCTCAAGGCGGACGAGGCGCGGCGTCTGTATGCCGAGGGCAAGACACCCACCGAGATCGCCAAGGCGCTGGGGATCGGCCGTGGCAGCGTCTACAGGGCGATCCAGACCCTGGATGCCGGTTAGATCTCTGAAAGTACTAGATATTTCCTGGACGCATCTGAGAGGGAACTGCCGGTCTGCATTTCTTGGACGTATCTGCCCAGGCAAATTCGCCAAGGCGTCATGTCAGCAACCAATGGCAGGTAAAAAATGGATAATGTGACCACTCTCTCCCCGGCACGGTCTGCGCGCGCCGAACTCACGGCGGCGGGCTTTACGGCCGATCAGTTCGACGTTGTCATGGACAATGGTGTTGCCAAGATTGCCCTCACCTCGGAAGGTCTTGTGGATTTCTGGAAGCGTTGCGGCACATCTCAGGCAAGAAAGGCGCTTCGGTTCTATGATCGGGCGCTGAAGGATATGGAACGTGGCGGACATTCGTCGGCATATGCGAAGGCCGCAGCGATCAATTACGCCCTCAGAGCGACTGGCATGACTCCAGAAAGGTGGGGCCGCTGAGTGATCAAGGTATCTCCCGGCCGTTGTACAGCAGCGACCGCTGACGCGATAAGTACAATCCATATCGCGGGAGGACTTGAAGCCCTTTCGGCAGGCGAACTTTTACGGAAGCAGTTCTCGCACCGCCCCTTTATCGTCGACCCTTGGCTTCGCCGGGGCGAGACAGCCCTCATCTGGGCCGCGTCTGGTGTCGGGAAGACGATGCTCAGTCTCAGCCTCGCGATGGCCATGGCGACCGGCGGAAGCGTTGGTCCCTGGAAGTCTGGGCGGGCTTGCCGTGTCCTCTACATCGACGGTGAGATGCACGAGGAGGACGTGAAGGATCGCCTTGTCACCCTCCGAGACACCGGTGCTGTGACCTTGGGTGACGCGGCGCTTCTCGCGGACAACCTCGTCTTCGTCAACAGGCAAGGCCAGCAAGCCGACACGGTCTTCTTCGATCTGACGTCGGAAGAGGGTCGTGCGGCGATCCTGCGGGCGGCGGACAAGCTCGAAGCCGACGTCGTCATCCTCGACAACTTCACGACGCTCAGTGAGGGGCTGGAGGACGAGAATGCAGCCACGTCGTTCAAGAAAATCCAGAGCTTCCTGCTATCGACCAAGCAGAGGAACCTCACGACGATCCTGATCCATCACGCCCGTAAGGACGGCAACGCCCTCAGAGGCAGCGCCTCGATCGAGGTCACCTTCGAGAGTGTACTGGAACTCAGGAAGCCCAAGCTGCCCCGCATGGACGCCGCCAGCTTCGTCCCTGTGTTCGGCAAGTTCCGCCAGAAGCGGTCAGAGGCGCTTCTGCCTCGGCAGTGGTCGCTGACGGAAACAGGGTGGCAGATCGACGACGAGATCGTCCAGGAGGGCGACAGTGCGGTCGTCATCTGTGTGCGGTCGAGGAAGTTTGTCAGTCAGCAGGACATCGCGCAGCACCTTGGGCTGTCGAAGGGCACGGTCAGCAAGCAGCTGGCTGCTGCAAAGCTCGCCAAGCAGATCACCGACAAGGAAATCAGCGGGTGCTTTGATGACGCTCGGCAACTGCGGGATCACCCGGGGGATGCCGAAGACGGCACCGAGGAGATGGACGGCCAGAACGATGAGGCCGACTACTGACCCCCCATAAGGACACTTCCGGGAGAGCGTAGCTCCCTGCAGTAGGGGAATGGAGATCGGTCGGTCGAGTTTCCCTGTTTCCTCTCTTAGGGGAAACGAAACCAGAAACCGGGGTGTGGACGACCGTGTGGCTCGATGAGAGCTGTGCGCGTCGATCCACGCCCCTGTTTTTTCGCAAACGCTGGCAAATCAGTCGCAGCCCGACGATGAAGGGCAAGCCCACGTGGCACCCCGACAGCGGGATGACTGCAGCCATCAGTCTCATGCGCGATGCTGTACTAGAATTCTGTACTAGAACCAGCCGCACCAACCCACATAAGTCATTGAAAAACAACAAGTTATAGGCGGTGGCTGGGGCGGGAGGATTCGAACCTCCGCATGGGGGAATCAAAATCCCCTGCCTTACCGCTTGGCGACGCCCCAACGGGTCGCGGCCCGTTCGGGCGCGTTCCGTGGGCGCGGACATAGCCACAGCTTGCCGCCGCTTTCAACCTTGTCGCACGCCCGTGGCCCACGGCTTATCCACTGATCCGCCGACAAGTGGACAAGGCCCCCTTGCAGGCCTGCGCATCCGCATGCTAGTTGCTCGCGCCGCGGCGGAGTGTAGCGCAGCCTGGTAGCGCACCTCGTTCGGGACGAGGGGGTCGCAGGTTCAAATCCTGCCACTCCGACCACGCGATCCTGAGACATTTCAATGTCTTAGGATATGGGCACACCAGGGCCCAAGATACCCGGCCCATGAAATGGCCCATGAAAAGGCAATTCCATGGGCGGCGAGACCCGCATACAGCTTCGTTGCCCACAATGCGGCGCCAGCGGAACTGCCACGGTCGCAGCACCGAGCTCCTCAGCTTTCACACAAGTGCGCGTGCCGCTGGGATTCGAGCGGGTGGACAGGCCGACTGCCGATTGGGATTTCGATATTTGGTGCGAGGACTGCCCAGCGTCCGCGATCGAGCCGCCGGCTAGTCATCTCCGTCTTGTTCGTTGACGGATCATTCCGCTGCGTCTGGCTTCACCAAGCGCAAGCCCACCGGCGGAAGGTCCGGCGGCGGCCGCGATCCTCTCTGCAAATCAGGAAGATAGATCCCGCACCTGGCCGCGTACTTCTGCGGCTTGCGATGCTCGCAGCCCGGCCGAGGTAGCGGACAGCTCCACGCCACGTTGTTGAGCAGATCCTGGATCGAGATATCGGCGCCGTACTTTTCCGCGAGGCGGGCAAGCCGCATCCGCCCTCGCCTGCGGCAATAGGCGCAGGAGAACCGCACCACGACATAGGGATAGTCGACAAGGCAGCCGACCATTGGTCACTTGCCCTGCACGGCGTCCAGCCTGGCGAACGGCAGCCGGCGGACATACCCGGCCGACACTTTCTTCTGCATGGCGGCTTGCATATAGACTTGGCCGACCAGCAGCGCCCGCACGGTCGCGCGCAGATCGCCCTCACAGGCGGCGACGGCCCGATCCACCTCGGCATCGCTGACGGCGAACTCAACGGCCGGAAGGGTCTTCGCGGCGATCTCCATGGCATCCTCCATCACTCGACCGCGGCATTGATTCCACGAGAACGAACAGAGAACAAGCGGGTTCGATCTTCCTATTGATTAAGGGGAGCGCATTAACGCTGTTCCACCCGCAAAGCTGCGTATCCTAGCTAAGGCTGATAGCGCACCGCCCTTGCAACTAGGCCCACATTGCGCCCCAATTCCGGGCATTCAGACAGTCGCGAGCTACGCCTGAAAGGGGATGCTATGAGCCGCTTGCTCGGAGGCACCGGAACGCGATCAGGCATCTTCGACGGTTTCCTCTCTGTCGATAGCTTGACCGGCGATTCGGCGCTCATACCTGGAGATGATCGAGGTGATCTCAGGATCAGAAAGGCGCTCTTCCGCCGCCTTTAGACGCTCAATTGCCTCGTCGAAGATCGCGTATTTCCCGGTTAGCCGGTAGTACTCAATGCCAACCTCCGCGTACTCGGTGAGAATGTTCCTATTGTAAGGAAACCTATCGGCGCCGACGATTGCGAGGTCTTGCGCTTGCTCCAGGATGACAATCCGATCTTCATCCATAATGCCACGTGTATGCACAGCTCTGGCTGTGAGCAAGCGCACCTTGTACCTGTGCACTGGGCCTTCGGCGCCAAAATCTTTATTGAAAATACGGATCTCTGTCTCCGCCTTTTCGAAAGCCTTCTCGTCGATCAGATTACGAATGAGGCGATGCCGAGGAACCCGCTCACCTGGCGCGTTGGATATCATCTTACGCAGTAGCCGGTTCTGGATCTGTTTGTCTTTAATCCGGACGAGGCCGCCCTGCAGGCTGCACAACTCGCGCAAGGTCCTGATCTCGATGGTGTAAGCTGGCGAGATGCCGTCAATGATCCTTTCGAAAAGATCGATAGTCAGCTCCATATCGCTGAACTTGTATTTCGTTATGATAGCCGAAATCACGGGATGGCGGCAGCGCCAACCGTAGATGCCATATCGCTCGTCAACCGTGTATTCGTCGACAATTTCATCAAGGCGCCCCAGCGCCGTCCTGACTTGATCAGATGGGAGTCCGAGGAGCCTAATCACTAACTGCCGGTGTACGCGAACGCCAGCCGTTTCCATTGCGGCGACATGCTTATAAATATTCTGATCTTCTCCACTCAAAGTCGCATATTCACGCAGAATTATGTCGTCGAACGCCTCGGACGCGAAAATATTCTTGAGGCAAACGAACATGTCTGCTTCACACCGGTCAACCAGACGCCGGCGCCGTTCACCGCGGCTAAAGCCGCTGAAAGTCTGCTCGACCAGAGTTCGCACATCTACGTTGCGATCGATAAGATTGAGAAGGCGGTCAATCTCTTCCCCAGAGAGGCGCGATAGCAAAAACTCCTTGCCAAAGCGAGACAGGTTGGGAGTTTTGATCCGGGGATACCAATGGTTCTTTGTGGAAGCTATAACAAGCTTCAGATGGGCATTATCGTCTGCGACCAACCGGTCAACTAAATCGTTAACTTCGAAAAGATGCATGTGTGCGTCATCTATGAATAACGCACCGACTAATCCCTCTGCCTTGAGATGGCTGGCGACTCGGACCCAGCTATCAACACTGAGTGGAGAGTCGGGTAGATGCTCCCAGCATCGAATGCTGGCGCGTCTCATTTTCTGAATGGCCTGTCGGGCGGCGGTGGATTTTCCGACGCCCGCTGCACCAAGAACGATTGCACACAGAGTGCTTGACCCATCAAAGAACTGGGAAATATTGTTCGCCTGACTGCGCTCAAAGGTGAGGCCGGCGTCAATGTCACAATAGGTTGCCGGCCACCCGGCGAACATCGAAGCCACTGACGCGTTGTTGGCGTCAGTACTGTTCGCCACCTCAAGCGTAGCTGTCACAAGAGCCGCGTGCTTACTAAAGTAGTCGGATGTTACGACTTCTCTAGGAGCTTGGATAGATAACTTTTTCTTGGCGAGCGCCAGGAAGAGCTCATCGATGCCACCAAAGGTGACCCTTAGGCCTCTTCTTTCGAATAGCGTTGCCCGGTTATCGTCCGGGGTATACAGTAGAAGTCGCATTGAAGCCGGGGAAAGCGCTTGTAAGTTTAGCTTCAACGCCCGTTTGACGATGGAATCAAGGTCGGGATCGGCTAGGGAATGGCCCACGATAAGGAGGTCAGCCCCAGCGAGATCGCCCTTCATGCGATCAAATAGCTGCTCTCGAAACTCCTCGCTTACGTCGAAATCGGCTTCAGTTAGGATGATGCGCGACCGGTGGCCGTCGCATTCATCCTTTTCGATGGTCCCGTGGAGCTTGAAGAGCTCACAATCGAACGTCTCATCTGGAATACCGAAGTCGAAATTTGAAGAAAAAGGTCGACATGTTTTCCGGTGCGCGGTGTACGCATCTTCAACCAGATGGTCGTAGTTGGTCGTGAAAATGCTCTTCCATTCGTAAAGCGGTAGATGCTGCAAGCCGCCGCCTGGCTTCAGGTCTTTGAATAGCTTACGCAACTCGGCGATCAGCCGATGCCTGTTAGTCTTAGCTTCGGCAAGGGAGGCAATCTCGCTCAGCCGGTAGCCTTCCGCTGGAAGCTGAAACTCTGTCGAAAAATGAGACACCAGTTTGTCGGCGCTAGGCGCTCCCGACGGGATAGAGGAGCCCGAGCCCAGCAGCAGAACGGTTCGCCTCGGCACAAGTTCACTGACAAGCTGTTCGATTGTTGTCGTCATATGTACCTCCGGCTGCAATTTGGAGGCTTTGCACTAGGTTACGCAAGGCCGGGGCGTAACAATCGTCCAAATATCCAGCGGTATCCCGAATTGCGTCGACGGCGGCCGGCTGCCCCCCAAAAAGCCGGATAGTCCGCTCCCGTTCCATACCGGACGTCGAAGCACTCACGGCCGGGCCTGGTTCTGCCGCTTAACTCCAGCGACTAAGCGATTGCAGCACAATTCTGCTTGCACCAAGGGGATATCATGTCCTACATTTTGGACATGTGCGGATGGGGATGGCCCCGCCGATACCGGGTAGGAGACCCGCCATGAAGACCATCAGCAGCCAGCGTTTCCTCGATGACGCGATCGTCGAATTCAAGCGTGGCGCCACGACCTATATTGTCAAGGTTTCCCCTGCGTTCGAGATTGACGGCGAGACCTTCCGCGTTGTCCTCGACGGGCATCACACCCTTGAGGCGGCCAAGCTGGATGGAGTTGAGCCGGGATATGAGGAGCAGACCGCTTCGCAGAACGATTTCGTTGGCTTGCTGAACGCCGGCAATATCGACGATTTCCTCGCAATGGCGCACTTTGGTGCCGATTATTTCGACGTCGAAACCGGCATTGATGTGTGGTGAGGACGAATGGACAGCCTGCTCCAGGAATGCGGCGAGGCTCTGTACGGGCCTCGCTGGCAAACCGATCTTGCAAATGCTCTCGGCGTGTCGGATCGGACCATGCGCCGTTGGGCGGCGGAACCCGGGTCCGTGCCGCAGGGCATCTATACGGATTTGCACAGGATGGCGCTGGAGCGTGCAATGGCGCTCGACGCGCTCGCGGAGCGCCTGAAGGAAGTCGGCTGATTGGCCCGGGTCGCTCAAATCGTCGGCGCCACCATCGACCTGTGGGGCGATAAATGGGACGTGCGCGAGCGCCGGGCAACGGCCCATGGGTTTTCCGTCGCGATAGGCTGGCCGCACGGCCTGCCCCGCGGGAAGGCCGGAACGGGAGGCCCGCGCGTGATTGTCACACCAGACCTCGCGGCGCATCTGCAAGCCGTCAGTGATCGGCCGGGCGCGCACGGCCTGCCGATCGGCAACACGGCGGTAAAACGCTTGCGGCGGCTCCTCGGCCTCGACTGGCGGGATGATCGGGCAGCATGGTGGGCCGCGCGCGCCGATGATCTGGCAGACCTCACCGTCGAGGAATTTGGCCGGCGCCATGGGGCTTCCGCTGGCGCCATCATCAATGCTCGCCACGCCCTGTTCGGGCCCACGTCGCGCCCGGCCGGCTGGTGGCGGGCGCCTGACGTCCAGGAGCTTATCCTCGCAGATCGCCCGCGTGCCCTGATCGCGGAAAATCTCGGCCTATCGGTCGGGGCTATTGGCCGGCTGCGGTATGTGCTGCGTGCTCGCGTTACCGATCAGAACTCAGAGACCAGCGCCGCCGGCTCCGGCCACTTGCCCTCGTAGGCGTCCAGCCGCACGCGCTGGATCGCCGCATCGATCTCCCGGCGCCTTTGCTCCCACTCCTCCAGCGTGCCTATCCCATGCCATCCGGGGCCGCAAAGCATCAACCGCCCGGTCTGCGCGTGCCAGGCCGAGCGGCGGGGCTGGGGACCGTTCGTCATGCCCCGCCCCTGTTTCGCGGGTGTCGGCGCCGAGGCGGCGGGGCGGGCGGGTCGAGCTTACGCGCGATCTCGGCCAGCAATTCAGTCATACGCTCGCTGTCGTTAGTCCGCTCATAGGCGAGGTGCTCGCGCATCGCGCCCACCACCTCGCGCAGGGCGACAGCTACGTCCCGAAATGTGTCGGTGTCGACCATGGTGGCGCCCATGATCGCGTATTCGGTGGGAGGCCGCGGCTTGGCTTTCGCCGCCGCGCTGCCATCCCTGCCGCCACGCCACGCCGCCAGAAGGGAAATCAGAAGAGTGCCGACGAGCACAGCGTCAGCGACGGTGATACCGAACATCGAATGCCGCCCTGTAGATATTGACTGAATCTGCGAGGGCGAGCAGCGCATAGACGCCGACACCGGTGGAGATCGCGCCGGAGGCGGTCGACCCGAGATATTGTAGCCATGCGATCTGGCCCCAGATCACACAGCCCGCCATGGCCCCGCTCATCCGGAACAGCGGCGAGCGCGGCCACCGGCCATTGATGATGAGCGCCACGATGCGGGCGCCGCCTACAAGGCCGAAGATGGCCGCCAGACGGGTCTCCGAGAGCCCGGACCGGACGAACTCGGAGAAGGACGGCGAGAGGGTGAGCGTGTCGCCCGGCTGCGCCAGCACGAGGCACCACACCAGCATCGCCGAGGCCGAAAACCACTCCATCGAGCGATCGGCGTGCGCGTTGAGGAAGCGAACCAGCATCAGCGCCCCCCGAACTTGCGCACGACAAGAGCGCCGGCGTCGCCGAGGATGATCGCGGGGATGAGGATCAGCGCCATATCGTTTATGGCGGTCGGAACCGCCTGCACGACGAAGGTCGTCCCGAGATTGGGGTTTATGATGCTCACGGCATAGATGAGCGCCCAATGGATGCCCCACGGCGTCACGATCAGCCAGCGGCCGATGCGCGTAGCGGACCAGCGGTCACCCGCCTCCGCCAGCGCGATATCACGCGCGCCCTTCTGCGCCTCCACCTCGGCGCGGATGACCTCTTTCGTCACCTCTGTCTGCAGCCGCTCCTTTTCGGTTTGGGCATCCGCCCGCTTGTCGAGGGTGTCCATCACCCGGCCGACCGTCCCGCTGGTGGCAAAGGACAGCAGCCAGGTGGCGAATTTCCAGAGCAGCCCCATGGCTCACGCCCCCGTGTCGCGGCCGAGGCGAACCGCCCGCACCGTCTGGTCGACGGCGTTGCGCGAGCGCAGCCACAGCACGAGCGAGATGCCGATCACCGCGGCGAAAAACAGCCACGGGCCGGCGGCGAGGAGATCCTCCTTGATCGGCGAGAGGGCCGAGAGCGCATCGCCGGAGGACTGCCACGCGCCGTAGATCGCCATGGCAATGGTGCCAAGCACCGCCTGCACCTTAGCCCACCAGCCGCCCTTGAGCGCCGCCTGCGCGGCCGGCGGCAGTCGGCCGGCCTCGGTAAGGCTTTCCACCGTCGCCTCCTGGCGCTCGGCGGCGATCTTCCGGCGCGGCACGCCATGGGCGAGGATGTAGAAGCGCGTCTCGGCATCCATGTCGCCGCTCGCCGGCAACCCATTGTCCGCCTGGAAGGCGAACAGCGCCGCCCGAGTGCGCGTGCCCATCTTCCCGTCGACAAAGCCGACCTCGGTATAGAGCGCGTCGTGCAGCTGCTGCTGCAGCGCGCGGATCTCGTATTCGGTCATGGTGGCCGGCACCGGGGCGGGTGCGGCGGCCTTCGGCGGCGGAGGGGGCACCCACCCGTCCCATCCCTGCTTCCGAGGGGCGGCCGAGGCCGGCGGAGTCGCAGCAGAAGCCAGCGCCGCCTTCAGCGCCGCCCGCGCATCCACCCGCCGGCCGCTCTTCCAGTCCGGCGTCATCTTGGCCGTGAGGCGGGTGTATTCGGTGATCTTGCCGTCATTCGACCATTTACCGTCGAAGAACAGATCACGCTCTTTCTCGCGACGGGGGATGATCTCCGCCGGCTTGCGCCAATCCATGAAGGCCTTGCGCGCGCCGGAGGTGTCGCCGGCAAGCCACTTCTTCACCCAGCCGGCGCGGGCGATGGCGCCGGTGTTGTAGTGGAACGACAGCGCGGCGGCGAACTGCGCCTGCGTCAGAGCCCGGCCACCGAATGCCTTGCGCACCGCCGGCGCGTACTTGTTTTCGAGCAGCCAGGCGAAGATGGCGAGGCAGTGCTCCAGCGATTGCGGCTTGCCGACATAGCGATCGACGTCATGGCCGCTGACGCTCGTCACGCCGATCGACCACGTCGGGATGCCCTTGCTGTCCTTATAGGTCTGGCGCACCAGCCCCTCATGCGACGCGACTTCGAGCGCCACATCGTCATCGACGCGGTTCATGTCTCTCTCCGATGTCGGGATGCGAAAAAGCCGCCCGGAGGCGGCTGGGGAATGCGACGGCGCAGGCGAGGCAGATGTGTTCCCCAGCGCCACATATCCGGGCTATAGGAACCCGTCCGGCCGTCTCCGCCCGGGTCTGGGTCGGGCTGCCGGGCGCGGTTGCGGGACGCGCCCGGCATTATCTATCCGGACCAATAGCCGCCCGGAGGCGGCGGGGGTCAGGTGGACCAGTACGCAGCGGCCGAATTCTCGACTGCCTGCCGATCGGGCGTCGACAGAGCCGCGCCGTCCCAGGTCACCCGCTCCGGCACGGCCCCGTTGACGACGGCGCCCGGCGTACCTGCCGTGACATCGCCGTAGGTCGTCGTACCCGCCCCGGTGAAGGTCTGGGCGTTGGTAGCCGTGCCGCTGGCTACCTTGTCCAGCCAGATCGCCGCGTTGGTCCCGTCGTAGGACACGGAGACCAGCGTCGCATTCAGGGCGGCCAGCGCCGCTCCGGTTGACTGCAGGATGGTGGTGGTAAGGTACTTCAGCAGTTGGATCCTGCCGGTGGCGGCGATCTCCACGTGGTAGGCCCCAGTGCTACCTGAGGCGATGACGCCCGAGTTGCTCACCGCCAGCAGCCTTACCACCGAAATGACAGACCTGGCGTTATTGGGGGGCACGGCGGTCAGCGCGCCCAATCGGAAGCAGCGACTACCTCCGAACAGAGGCGCCGCGCGGCCTTCCACGGTATTGAGCACTCCGGCCTGCACGAGGATAGGCCACTCTGCCACGCCGCCAGAGACGTACCCCGCGTCCTGGTTGTACCCCCCGCCAGACTGGTCGTAGGCGCGCTTCAGCAGCACGTCCCCGCCCAGTGCCCAGCGCAGCAGCCACTCCACATCGAGGTCGCCCGCCGAGTTGAAACCGATCGGCGCCTCCAGACCGTCCGCCATCCGCCGCCCGA
Source organism: Ancylobacter sp. (assembly GCF_965279025.1). Taxonomy (NCBI): domain Bacteria; kingdom Pseudomonadati; phylum Pseudomonadota; class Alphaproteobacteria; order Hyphomicrobiales; family Xanthobacteraceae; genus Ancylobacter; species Ancylobacter sp. The sequence goes on from NZ_OZ257132.1 coordinate 705,618, forward strand.
AGTACGCCGGCCCGGTGTAGGCCGACCGAAGCCGGCGGGAGGAGAGGGCCTGCACGGGCGCGGCGGAGAGACCGTCGAGAGCCCGGCCGGAGGGCGTGGCCTGCGTCGAGATGGTGACCGCCGAGGACGCTCCTGCCCCCTTGCAGTTGATCGCCGTCACCCGCACCCGATACGGGGTTGAGGGGGTGAGCCCTGTCCACTTGTACGTCGTGCAGGGATCATAGGTATGAAGCGTCGCCCAGGTCGAGCCGCCATCCGAGGATATCTCCACCAGGTGGTCGGAGGGCGAGTTGGTAGCCGCGTCCCACGTCGCGGTGATGGCAGTGTCCGCCGCTGAGAGAGCAAGATTGCCGACCTGCGACGGCACGGTGGTCGGCGCCGGGATCATGATCGAGCGCGCCTCGCTCGCCATCAGCGGCACGCCTATCCCGCTTGTCGGGTGCCCTCCGCTCACGCTCCACAGGGCGACGTTGTCCGAGGTGCGGACCTTCTCGAAGTCCGTAGGCGAGCGGGAGCGTCCCCAGGGGATGACGCCGGCCAACGTCCCGTCCGCAGCTTTGGTGTCGAACCAATTGTTCAGTTCGTAGCGAATTCCGCCCGGCAATTGCAGCGCCGTGGGCGTCTGGTTGGCATCGGTAGCCCAGTTGTCGGTCGAGGTCGCGACGGGCCACAGCTTGGTGCGCCAGATGCGCTCGACGCCCTCCGCGACGTAGGCGCCCCACAAATCCATCAGGCGACCTTGCAGCCCGACGAGGGTCGCCCCTCCGGTGTCGTTGGTGCCGTACTCGTCGTGCATGTCGGTGCAGTATTTGTAGTACGGCCGACGCGCATCGGTAGAGGGACTGTAGGCGATCACGCCCGTGCCGTAGATGCCGAAATTAATGAACCCGTAGAGACCCGAGAGGTCCCCCTTAAAGTCGATCATCGCGCGCTCGAAGACGTCCGCGAATAGGCGCAGCGGGTAGGTTCCAGCAGCGGTCTCCATGTCGCTGTCGCGAGTGAAGCTATCCCCTGTGTTCCCGAAATGCCGCGTCCCAGCGGTGAGCGGGCGACCAAGAACGATGGCGCCGAACGTCTTGCCGCTGATCAGCGTCTTGCCGGTGGCGTCTAGAGCACCCGTGCCGTCCGCCGTCAGGGTCGGGAATGTCGCGGGGTTGCAGACGTATGCGGCCATGCCGACGTAGGAGGGGCGCCGAGGGACGTTGGCCGGGTAGGTGTTCCCGGAGGGAGCATCGAAGACGATGCGCTCCCAGAACAACGTACCCGCGTCGAACTTCGTCAAAGCGAAGGCGCTCGGGCGGATCGGGTCGGACTGCACGTCAGACGTACCGAACGCGATGCTCTTGGAGCGATTTACCCCGCTGTCAAAGGTCACCGGCACGGACATCGACCCGTCGCCGGCCTCGATGGCGGCGGAGACGACAGTGAAGGCGCCGGACCCGCCGACCCCAGCCCAGACGTTGAAGTAGCTACAGACAAGCTCCGAGGCCCCACCGACGCCAATATAGATCGGACGGCGGGCAATGAAGCGGGTATTTGACCCGCTCGCCGACTGCATGCCGGTCGGGTGCCAGTTCGGAGCGGTCACCACGCGCAGCGGAAGCGGCTCAGCCCCACCCCCCGCCCGCCGGCGCCAGAGGCCGACACCGACGCCGACGCCAATCCTGCTCATCCCGCTCACCACATCGCGACGATGCCGCCGGCGGTCGTGCCGGCGGCATGGATGCGGCTCACGCGTAGGCTCATCTGGCCGATCGCCGCGGGATAGGTCAGGGTCTCGCCGCCCTGCATGGTCACCCGGAGGTCGCCCTGGGTGCCGACCCAGATCGAGCGGGTGACATAAGCGAGATCCTGAGCGTCGTTCGGCGTCACGGCCGCCGCATGCTCCGGCGAGCCGATGGTGCTGGCGGTGTAGGAGGACATAGCGTCAAGCGCGGGCATCGTGATCTCCTTTAGGAAGAGTGAGCGGCCAACGGCCGAGATCAGCCGGTCAGAACGAATAGGGGCCGGACCAGCCGGACGCTTCTTTGCGATAGAGGGTGAGCGCGAAGCCCGTCTCCACCCGCAACCAGAACGACCCCGTCGGCGGCGGCGGCGCCAGCGCGTCGCGCTCGGCGAGCGTGCCGCTGCCGGCGGGCGCGATGGCGCACAGCGACAGGTCGCGGATCACCTTGACGAGGGCATTGCTGGCAAACAGCGCATCGGCGGCGAGAGCGCTCTCGCGCGTCATGACATAGGCGACGCCGGCGACGCTCGGCCCGCGCCAGCCAAAGGCCAGCTTGCCGGCGCCGTCGGCGGTGATCTCGCGGATCGGCGCGCTGTAGCTGACGCCGCCCGACACCACCCAGAGCGTGCCGCCGGCGACGCCATTGACCAGCCATCCGGTGCTGGCGCCGGTGAAATCCACTGAGCCATTGACGAGCGTGATCGTGCCTTCCTCATAGAGGGAGGGTGAAACGGGCATGGCGATAAGTCCTGGTTAGAAGTCGGCCACGTTGGCCACACCGGCATAGGAGGCGATGCCGGAAAATGAGACGGACCCGTCCTTTTGGACCCGATACTGCGTCTCGCTGGCGGACAGCAGAGTCAGCCACTCCTGCGGCGCGCCCGTCGAGGAATTCTTGATCGCGATGGTGCTGACCCAGCCCAACCCCACCCAGGAACTGTTGGATAGGTTCGCCTTGAACATGGTGAAGGGCGTTCCCGCCGAGGCCTGCGCATTGGCGGGGTAGCTGTAGAGGCCCGGCGCGAAGGTGTTGGGATAGATGGTCGAGTAATCCCGGAACTGCAGGGGCATTCGATCGGAGCGAAAGATCCAGTCGTTCTCCCCAGCCTCATCAAAACCGATGTTTTTCTTGGTGACCCCGATGCCGAAGTCATCGGACATGAGGAGACGTCGCTTCCTGACACTGCCAACCCCGCCCGCATAGGTCGGATCGGTGGCAATGATGCCATAGCGATAGGTAACCGCCGTGACGGTGGTAAAGGCCAGCCGAATGGCGATCGTGGTCGCGTTGACCCACTCCGCATAGACCGGGCTGACCGTGCCTGTATTCGAGCGCCAGGCGACGATGGGCGGAAAATCCGGGTAGGCCTTCGAGAGGGTGATTACAAGTCGTTGCTCATTGGCAACCGCTTGCACGCCCCGGGTTGCCGTCCCCGTCTCATGGAATTGAAAGAAGTTCTTCTGCGTCGAGAGCACCAGATCATCGTCGGTACAGGTCAGGACTTCCGTCCCCCGGCGGCTGATGAACAGGCCCGCCCCCCGGCTCGGATGGTCCCCGAAGAGCATGGAGTTCGACAGATTATCCTCAACGGGATCGAAGCTCTCCGGGTTTACAGAGAAGACCCAGTAATAATAGGTGAACTGATTAAGCGCCCCCGGCACGCTTCCCGGATTGGCCATGTAAGGCGCCACCCGCAAAGCGTCCGTATCGATCATGGCCGCGCACTGATACCACCAGCCGAGGCTGTTATGCTTTGCCAAGACGATGGCGGTATGCGTCGCCCCGCTGATACCGGGAATGCTAATGACCTTGTGCTGATAAGTTCCATTCCCCCCGATGAGCAGCCAGTTGCGGGTTATGATCGACCCCGACAGGCTGCTCCCCGCAGCTATGCCGCCGGCGAACCAGCGCAGCGCGCTGCGCCAGGAGCTGTCGAAGGCCACGAAACGCGGGTCGAGATCAGGATCCTCGACGTTGTGTCCGGGGCGGGATGACCTCACGCGAGGAGCGCCATCGAGGTTCCCCATCAGATATCGGCGGATCATGCGCGGCTAGCCCCGTCGAGGCTTGCGCGCCCGCAACACCCGCCCATCACTCGGCCTCGATCCAGATATAGTCGTTCGTGAAGTCCCATCCGGACGTGCCGGTAGAGCCGCGCAGCGTGCCGCTGATGGTGATGTCGTCGGCCTCCAGCCTCTTGATCCACGCCGCCGCCATGTAAACCGTGCTGGTGTCGGTATCGGCGACGAACAGAGGCTCGCGCGCCTCGGTGAACGGATTGATGATGGTGAACTGACCGGCATAGTTGGAGATGCGCGAGAACGGCTCACCGCTGGCAAAGCCCGCCTCCCACTGCGTCCCCACCTCGGTCCATGCGTCGCCAGTGCTTGCCCGCATGAAGATGACGAGCCGGGTAGAGACGTCGCCACCCTCAACCGCCTGCGCTTCCACCTTCCACAAGCCGCCGGCCGAAAGGTTGCCGACCGTCGCCACCACCTCGGTGTAGGATTCCGCGATCGCCGTCACCTGGTCGCCCAGCGTGGTCACCGACGCCGACAAAGCGGTGACCGCCGAGGCCGCCGCGTTCGCTTCCCGAACGGCCACCGAGGTGGCCTTGGTCTGCGCGCCGAAACCCACGGCGACATCCCGCACCAGCGCGTCATGGCGCGAGCGCATGGCGTCGATATCGCCCCGAAGCCGCAGCAGCGCGGCATAGGCATCGCCGGCGATATTACCAAGGTCGATTTCCACATTGTCCGCCGACAGCGGCGGCGCGATCACCGGGATCTGCACATACAGCCCCGGCCGGCCGGCCGCGTTCGCCCCCGCCACCCGCAAGAGCAGATCCTGCGGGAAAATCGTCACGTCGAAGCCCGCCTCGCGCACCTCCGGCAGAGGCGACCAGCTGGCGCCGTCATCATAGGAGACGGCCGAGATGTAGGACGCCGCCCCCGAAGCCGGATTCCACGTCGCCTCAAGCCGGCGCGGTATCTCGTTGGCGACGATGCGGGCGGAGAGACCGGTGACCGGCGCCGGCACCGTCGGGGTCGAGAGCACCGGCCCGGTCGGCAGCGGCGGCACCTCGGTCGAGTCCTCGTCATAGATGGCCGGGTCGTCGAGCCAGGTCTCCAGCGCCACCTGCTCGCCGCGCGGCACGCCACCAATCACCAGGCAACGGGCCTGCCAGTCGGTGCCAAGGCCGACCGCGTAACTCGCTCCTGCCGCGCCCGTCGCCCGCGCCAGCGCTGTGTCAAGCGGCCCTTGCGCCGCCTCCACCACGGCGAGGTCAGGCCCGTCCAGCACGGCGACCATGTCGCTGTCGCCCCGGGCGCATTTCACCGGGCCCCATTGGCGGCCGGTGCGGGTGCGCACCTTGATGTAATGCTGGCCCGTTCCCCAGGCCGGCGCCGGCGACAGCACCAGGCTGTTGCCGCTGCGCCGCGCCACCTCTCCGGCGCTCCCCCAGCGCTGCGGCAGCGAGGATTGCACCGCGATCGAGGAGCCGATCGCCAGCAGCCGGCCGTCATGCTCGGTCGAAAACCGCACCTTCACCCGGCGCCCGTTGAGGGTGCGCCAGAAATGATCGCAGATCAGCTGCGCATTGGTGCGCTTGACGATGCCGGCCACGCGGCGGCGGTCGGGCCGCAAGGGTGTCGCGCCGCGCGGCGCCGTCACCGTGGCCACCTTCCACGTCGTCTCGTCGATATATTCCAGCACCACGCCATCCGGCCCGGTGGCGGGCATCAGGTCATATTTGAGGGAAAGGCTGTCGCGGACGATCTCATTGTCGGTCAGCAGCATCTCCGGCATCGGCGACCAATCCTCGCGCGTCAGCGAGAGCAGGTCGCCGAGCCAGCGCGTGCGGGCGCGGGCCGGGGCGAGGATGGTGTCGAGCACGTCGAGGCAGGCCTGCCCGTCGCGGAATTCATAGTCAAAGGTCTCATCGCGAGCATCGTTGAGGGCGGCGAGGTCGACAAAGCCTTGCAGATCGACCTTGGACAGGGGCCGCTCGCCGCCATAGGTGGCGTTCGTCGCCATATCGAGCGCCGCCCAGGCCGGCCGCCGCGTCGGCTGGTCGACCCACGCCGTGCCGGTCCACACGGGGAGAACGCGGGTCGAGATCACCGAGAGCTGCGACAGGGCCTCATTGCTCAGCTGGTTGGTGGCCTTGGCCCGCAGCGTGATGGTGGCGGCTGGAAAGCTCTGCGGCCCGGTGATGACCGCCCGCAGGCCGTACCAGTTGATCTGATCCTGTATCTTCGGGTCGTTGAGTTTCACCGTGGTGCGCCGCGCCCGCACCGCATAGCGCCCGGCCGGCACCTCGATCAGGCGGCTGAAGCGGATCGGCGACGGATTAGCCAACAGCAGCGCCTGCGTCGGCGGCGAGAAGGCGGGCACCCAGTCACCCGTGGCCGCGCCGGCGGCGTCGACCGGCTGGTACTCAGCCGTATAGCCCAGCGCCCGGATCGTCATCTTGCCCTCGTCATTGAGGGCATAGAGGCCTTGAGGCATGAGGAAATCGAGCGCCAGCTGCGTCGCCGTCGTGCCGGCCGAGTTGACGATGAAACCGCCCGTCCACGTCCCGAATTGTAGTTCTTGCCCAGACACTTCGGAGGAGGTCTGCACGTTAAGAGGGAAATCGGTAATGGTCGCGCCGGGGTCGTGGAAGGCGATCGAAACGCCGGTGAAGCTGGGGCTCACCCCGTCGGCGGCCGACCACAGCACCGTGTCGTCGATCAGCAGCTGCTCGACCTGGTGCTTTCCCTCGCCGAGCGACAGCACGACATGCCGATACTCCGACTGGCCCTCGAAGGAATTCCAGGGCGCGGTCGCATAATCGAGCGTGCGCTTGGTCCGCCCATAGGCCGAAGGCACCGTCTGCAACGGGCGGGCGGAGTTGATGCCGCGGCCCCAGCCATAAATCGGGTCCTGCGTGCCATCCGTCTGCCCGCCGGGCGAACTGCGCATGAGCGTCTGCACCGCTGCGCCGGCGCCCACAGCGACGGCGACGCCGGCGACCGCCGCCGTGACCGCATAGGCCGTCGTGCCCGCTGCAAACAGCGAGCCGGCAATCGCCGTACCGATCCCCGGCGCCAGCGCCGAAATGGCCACCATGCCCAGCAGGGCGATCAGGTTCTTCGTGCCGCCGGCGCCGCCCCGCGGGCGGGAGAGGAACACGATCTGGTCGCCCTTGCGGATGCGCTGGCGCCAGTCCGCCCGCATCACCGGGCCGGTCTCGCCGCCGCGTATCCGCACGCAGATCGTCGCCCACTCATTGATCGGCCAGCCGGCGCGCTTGATGAAACGGCCAATGCTCTCGCGCGGCTTGGGCACCAGGCGCGCGACTTCGCCGCCCGGCAGCATCACATGCAGCACCGGGTTCATCGTCGTGGCGGTCATCATCAGTCTCGCGGCTCGAAAAACTGCATGCGGCCCCAGCCGCGGGCGCGCAGCGTGGCGATATCCTCCGCCACCACGCCAAGCCGCTGGTCGCAATGGATCACCCGGCGCTCGGGGGCGAGCCACACGCCGATATGCGCGGCGCGGTCCATCCGGCCGAGGCCGACCAGCGCGCCGTCCGGTGCCGTCACCAACCCGGCGTGCAGCGGCACCACCTCGGCCCAGCTCTGCCGCTCGTCATGCTCGGCGATAGTGGAGATCATCCAGCCCCACGACGGGTCCGGCGGCACGTCGACATGCGGCAGCACGCGGCCGAAGAGCCGAAGCTGCACCAGCGCCGCCACATGCCAGCAGGTGCGCTCCGGCGCCCAGCGCTGGCCGAGCAGTGAGGTGAGAAAATCCGTCCGCTCGCTCATGGCACCAGCCCCGGATAATCCTCGAGGGTGTAGACCCGGCTCGGCACCTTGCGTTCGCCGAAATCGACGATGGTCGCCGTGCCCTCCACGCCGGTGGAATCCTTGGTGATGTCGGTCAGCACCAGCTCGATCGGCCCATAGCTCGGTGCGGCGGGATAGTCCGAACGATAGCCGCGGATGATCACCTTCAGGTCGGCGCGGAACGCCTTGGCGTTGTCGAGGTAGATCACAAGCTCTCCGCTCACATCGTCGACCCGCAGCCGCGCCACCGGCGGGCGGCCCTCCGCCATGGTCGGGTGCTCGCACTCGAAGCCGGCCGGGGTGAAGGCGACAATCGCCTCGGCATCAAAGGCCGCGCCCTCCTCGATGCCGAAGGACCGCGCCACCACATCCAGCACATAGCGCAGCGGGATCGGCTGGTTAGCGGCGTCGACAAAGCCCGGGTGCTGCATCTCGACGGTGATGTACTGCTCGCCGGCGGTCACGCAATTCGCCTCGCCTTCGGCCCAGGCGTCGGTAAAGGTTGCGGCCATTACAGGATCTCCGGCGTCCAGTCGGCGGTGAGCGCAGGCACCAGCGCCACCCGCTCCGCTTCCGTCAGAAGCGCCTCATAGGCCTCCCCGGCGAGCGCGATCTGCGCATCGTCCGGCGTCGGCGGGATCATCAGCGCGCCGCGCCCGTCTGTGGGATGCGCAGCACAGAGCCAGAGCCGGTACGTGCCGTCGGCGGCGAACCCGCAATCGAGCCAGGCCTGCGTGCTGCGCGCCATGGCATCTTCCATCGTCGGCAGGATCAGCCAGCTCATGGCATCACCTGCAGCTGCGCGGCGTTGAGGGCCGTGATGTCGAGCGCCGACTGCGCCAGGATGACGGTGGAAATGCCGCCGGTGAGCGGCAAGCTGCCGGACGTGAACATGCCAATGCGCACTCCGATCAGGCTGTCGGCGTTGGGCGAATTCTGCACCGGCGACAGGGCGGCCGAGACGACGGTGCCGTTGACCGCCAGTTCCGCCAGCCCATCCGCGTAGCGCGCACGGCTGATCAGCCGCGACCAGGCCCCGGAGGTGACCGTCGCCCCGGTGAGGGCTGTGAGCGCGCCGGCATCCGTGTTTCGGGCTTGAAACACCGGGGCCGTCGAGTTTGGCGAGTAGGCCAGCAGCGCCCGCGCCACGGCCGTGGACGCCGTCCCGGAGGTGGAGAGCACACACTGCCCAGTGGCGGCGGTCGCGCGCGAAATCGCCGCATAGGTCGCCGCCGCGATATTGCGCAGGAAGCCGGCGGCGTTCTGTGGCTCCAGATACTGCGCGCCCGAAAACACCAGCACCGGACGGCCATTCGGCCCGACATCGAGCACGCCGGCATTGACGATGCGGGGCTGGGCCGACGCCGTCGCCTGCACCGCGTCACGGGTGGCGCCTTTTTGGCCGTACCAGCGCGCGACATAGGCCGGCCCGATACCCGCCCATTCGGCGATGCCCATGCCGGTGCTGTCGACCAGCCAGGGCGACACGGTCAGGGCGTAAAAGTCGCGCTCGGCATTGTCGAAGCGCCGCGCACGCACCACGGCGCCCAGCCAGGCCGTGAGCAGCCGCGAGGTGGAATACCCATCCCAGAGCGCGCCCGACATCGCATCGAACAACCCGCCCGCCGCCGCCGCGATCGTGTAGTTCTGCGCGACGCCGTATTCGGCCCCAACGTGGCGGATGCGCACCGCATGGGTTCCGACCGTCAGGAACGCCCCATCCAGCGCGAAACGGCCATTGCTGCCGACCGTGGCAGTGCGGGCGACGCCGTCGACCTCGATCTCGACCGGCCACCCCGCAATGCCGGTGCCGATGATCAGGCGGTCGAAGATGGTAATGGCTGGCGGCGCCACCATCTCGGCGGGGAACACCAGCAGCGAAAAGCCGACCGTCAGCCAGCCGCCGCCCGGCGTCGCCTGCTCGGATAGTCCGCCGGTGATCTGGACGAGGCGCGTCTCATAAGTCGAGCCATTGAGGCAGACCGGCATGAGGAATCGCTGGGTGCCGTCGTTGATGTCGGCGATGAACGTCCGGAAAGCCGTCACCTCGTCCGGCTTCAGATCCCGGCCCCAGCGCACGATGGGCACCCGGTCGCCGGCGTAGCGACGCAGCCGAACATTGGCGCCCTGCATCTGGGTTTCGGCGGCGTCGCGTACCGGCTTGACGCCCCACATGTCCCGCTCCGGGCGATAAGGCACGGCCGGCGGCCATTCGGCATAGCTCATCGGCCGCGCCCTCGCATCGGATCGAGCCGGTAGCTAGACTCCATGGCTGGCGCCAATGCGCCACGCCGATTGGCAAGGTTCTCGGCCATCCGGCCTTCGAACTGATCAAAGATGACGTCGATGTTCAGCTGGCCATCCGCGCCGAAGGAGGCGCTCGACTGAGCGGAAGCACCCGCAGGCGCGCCATGGATGTTCACGGTCACCTTGGGGACCGCGGGCGTTGCCCGTCCATTGCCGCTGGCTTGCCCCGTGGCATGGCGGAGCGCGTCCATCACCCCGACGCCACCGCCATCGGCATAGCCGCGCAACCCGCGATGCAGAGCGTCGAGGCTCCCGACGCCGGCGGCGCGCGTGGCTTCGGAGGAGAAGACAAACTCGCCTCGGTGGACCGTGCCGGCCGCCTGGTACTTGCCTCCGGAGCCGGTATAGCCGCCCCCCGCATAGATCGCGCCGAGCCCGCCGCCGGCGGCGTGGCTACCGACCCCGGCGCTGCCGCCACCCGTGAACGCCGAGACGATGCTGCCGAGGATATTGCTGCCGCCCGTGCCGGGACCGAACAGGCTCGCGGCGAGGTTCTGCATCGCCATGTCGAGGATGACGTCGAGCGCGCGCTTGGCGGCATTTTCCAGCGCCGTCATGGCGTCGGCACCGTCGAGGATATCGCGGGCAAAACCGGACAAGGCGTCGCCGGCAATGTCGCGGGTAATGCTGAGCGTCGCGTTCAGGCGCAGCGCCGAGGCGTCGGCCGAATCGAGGTCGACCTTGAGGCCGGCCGAGCGCAGGGTCGACGCGATCTGCTGGTCTACGGTGCCACGCCCGAGCTGGTCGCGCTCGAACTGAATATCTGCCATCAACTGGGCACGGGCGGTCAGCTCGACCTTCCGGCCCAGTTCTGCATTCTGCGCCTTCAGCAGGTCCAACTGCCGCTGGTCGACTTCGGTGCCGTTGTCGATCGCCTCGCGCTTGAGATCCCAATACGCAGCATAATTGGCGCGCAGCGTGGCAACCTCGCCCGCCGTCTTGCCGATCAGCTGCGCTTCGAGATCCTGTGCCGCGTTGCTTTCCTGCGCGCTCAGCAGCCTGTGGCGCCCGGCCAGGGTCATCTGCACCTGCGCCTGCAGCATTTCCTGCTGCGCCGCCGCACTCGCCTTGGCCGCCGCCGTGGCGCTGTCAGCCCCTTCCGCCTCGGCTCGATAGCGCTCCAGCGCCGCAGAGGCCGCTGCACGCTGCGCCGGTGTCACGGCTACCAGAAGATTGTTCTGCAGTTCCTGCTCACGGCGGACGATTTCGGCCTGCGGGATCAAATTCCCATAGGCGTCGGTCATCTTGCCGATCTGATTGGTGAGCCCCTCCAGCGCCCGCTGCTGAGCGTCGGTATCCCCGACCCCCTCCCTCAGAGCGCCGCTGACCTTGGATTGTTCCTTCTGCAGGTCGGCGAGCTGCTGGATGCGCGGATCGCGCGACCCAACGATGGCTCTCGCTTCGCTGTCCAGCAAATTGCGCTCGGCCTGCACCTGACCGGTCTGGATCGTTGCCCGCTCCGCATAGAGGCGCGAGAGCTCCGCGTTGATCGTCTTTTCGAGATTGACGCGGGCATTGCCAAATTGGCCATATCGCCCGCCTGCGCCGGCTTGGCCAGCGTCAAGGTCGGCGAGCTGCTTTTCAAGGATCCCGATCCGCTCCTCGAGCGACGGACCACTGAGGAGACGATCGATTCCCTGGCCAATGGCCGTGTATGCACCGGATGCCGCATCCTTAACACTGAGCCAAGCCCGCCCAAGCAGGGTGAGATTGCTGGAGGCTGCCGGCAACGCCTGGGTAAGGCGCTGAAGCAGGACCGCGGCCGCCTCATGGGTGCGGTTCGACGTCGAGAGATCGCGGATGTACTTGATCGTAGACCCGTCGAGAAAGAGCAGCTTCTCGTTGAGCGTCTCCGCTCCCTTTGCCGGATTCGCAAAGGCCTCGGCCATCTCGGTGGAGGCGGCGCCGAGCTCCTGCTGCGTTACCGCAGCGTAGCGTTTCGTCGCGTCCACAAGGCCGGAATAGAAATCGGTGCCGATCTTCCCGGTCGAAGCCAGAGCCGCGACGATTGCGCGGGATTCCCCGACGGTCGCGTCCGACGCCTCTGCGGCGGCGACGGCAATCGCCTTGAGATCATCCACCGTCGCCTGGGTTGCGCGCCCCCTGCCCTGCAGCGCAGCCTGCAGCTGCTTCTCCCCGGCGACCCAGCTGGCATAGGCGGCCAACGCTGTGACACCCACCGCCGCGAGAGCCGTGACCGCAAGGCCGGTCGGCGTCACCAAGGCGGACATCGTCCCGCCGAGGGCTCGCATGCCACCGATCAACCCACCCTGCTGATTGGCGAGGATTTGGTAGATTTGTCCAGCTTGCGAAGCGAACACCTGCATGGGCGGAGCGCCCATCGCCAGCATCGTGATGATGTCGTTGACCTGAAAGGACAGGTTCGACAGATCGAAGCTGCTCAGCGTGTGCCCGGCCTGCTGCAGGCCGCGGATCACGACGACCTGTTCCGCGAACGCTGTTTTGGTCCGCGAGATGGCATCGGCGCGCTGGACCTCGGTCAGAATGCCGACTTTGGCAGCCTGATTGATCTCCTGCAGGGTTTCAAGATAGCGGCGCTGGACTGCGGCGAGCGGTAGGTACTTCTCTCGCAGCCTCTGGATCTCGTTGCCCGCAGCGGCAATGTCAGCCGCGCGCGCGTCAGTCCCGAAATTGTCCTGCACACCCAACAGCGCATTGTAGCGCTGCTGGGCGGCGGCGGCCTCCGAGATCGCCTTTGCTTCCTGCTGGACACGCCGCGCCATCTCCGCTTGCGCCTGGGCGACGACGCCATAGCGGGCGTGCATCAGGTCGAGGGTGCGGGCGTATTCCTCTGCAGTGAGCCGCCCCGTCTGCAGGGCGCGGTCGAGCTTCTGGTGTTCGCGAGCCAGCGTCTGGAGGGTGCGGTACTCCTCATCATATTTGCGGCGGACCGTGTCGGCGGCCTTCCCGGCGTCGAGTTGGCGCTTTGTCACCGTGTCGGTAACGGTCGCCATCGTCGCGCCAGTCTGGGCGACATTCCCCTGCGCGGCGGCGACGACGTTGAGGTCGGCCGCCGACTTGTCGGCGCCACGGCTCTCATACTGCGTGACGACGCGGCGGATCTTCTCGACGGTAACAGCCATCGGAGCCTCGCTTCAGAATGTCAGGGAGAGGGTACGCGCGCAGCCGCAGCCTCATTGAGGGCCGTCGTCAGGGCGGACAGAAGGTCGCGAAAGCGATCAAATTCGTCCGCGCCACGGATGCCGTAGCGCTCGGCGTACCGGTCGATCGACGAAAACGGGATCGCCGCGTGAGGTCCGGCCGGACGGTCCGACAAAAGCGTGAAGAAGGCGCGCCACTCGAATTCGAGATGCGGATGCACCGACGGCCGTTCGGCCAGGGCGCGGGGGATCTCGCCGGTCTCTTCGGCGAGATCCGTCAACCAGGTGATTTGCCCGCCCCACGCAATGAGCCAGCGCAGGGCGTCGGTCAGTTTTTTGCGTCGGCCTCGAAGGAAGCCACGCCGCGCCTGGCCACCTCGCTGGCCGCATAGGTCGCCGCGCCGCGCAGATAGATCCCGATATCGGGATCAAGCAGCAGGGCCTTGCTGCACGGCTCATCCAGGCTCCAGCCTGTGACGACCGTCGACGCGAGGATTTCCGCGAAGATGTCATCCGACACATCCGCCGGCAGGTTTTCCCTCTGCTCGACGGTCAGCGCGCTGACGAGAGCGCTGCGCAGGCGGGTCGCATCGGGATTGTTCAGGCTGCGCGCCCGGATGGAGATGGAAATGCCGAGCTCATCGAGCCGGATATCCTTCACCCACACGCCAGCGTCGGCCCTCGCCTTGGCGGCGCGAATGTCCTGCAGATTGATCACGTTCGACGGCTCAGGCGTCACGGGTCGTCTCCTTGGTGACCTTGTCCTCGCGCGCGTGCCCCTTGCCGACGATGAGTTTGGCAAAGTCGAGGGGCACGTCGCCGGGAATGGTGAGGGGCTGGCCGGCGACGAAGTCGCGGCGGCACCCTTCGGGGTAGCCCGTGAAGGGCTCCACGACGGTGATGGATTTCATGATGACCATTATGATGATGGTGAAGGGAGGGTCAGGCGACGGCGCGCGTGATCTTGACCGAGCAGGCCTCGGTGGCATCGAAGACGGCGCGGAACGGGATGGAGACCATCACGTCGTCATTATTGCCGCCGATCTGCTTGGCGCCGTCGAGGAAGATGATCTTCGGGCAGAGAATGGTGTACTTCTTGTTCGCATCCTTGCCGATGGTGGCGCTGAGGGCGCCGCCGCCATGATCGAGCACCGCCTGATAGAGTGCCTGGGTCTCGAAATAGGCCTCAAGCGTGCCCGTGGCGTCGAAACGGCCGGAGCCGAACTCCTCGCTGTAGAGCCCGCCGACCACAGGGCGCGCCCGCAGGCTGTTGTTGAACTCGAAATTGACGCTGCGGAGCTTCGGCGCGGGGTTGAGCCCGGCCACAGCCAGAGCGGCAACATGCGCCGAAGAGGTGAGGATCGGCTCGGTGCTTGCGGCCGTATAGGTCGCGCCGGCGATGATGGCAGAGGCCAGCGTTTCCTTCTGGCCCATCAGCCCGACCGAACCCGTCACCTTGGCCCGGGCGGCAATGGCGAGCGCGAACGTATTGACCGCGCAGCCGGTGAAGCGGTTGAAGCTGTCGGTCGCGCCGAGTTCCAGCGTCTCTTCGACGGTGAAGTATTTCGGCGTGATGCCATTTTTCAGCACATTCGTCGTCCAAGTGCCGCGCAAGGCGGACTCGAGCATGTCGTCGAAGGTGCCGTAGGAAAATTCGAACGGATAGGCACCGCTGACGTCGAGGCCAAGCAATCCCTCATCCGGCACGTTGCGATCCGCGCGGAGCTCGTCGCTGGTCTGGGTGGTCTTGTTCGTCCGGACGCCGCCGCCGGTCGTGCGGAACACCTTGAAGGTTGGGGTGGCAGGCGTGGTGCCGAACGCCGCCTCGGCGACGTAGGCAATCCGCGCCTCGCTGGAGTTCGCGAAGGGCATAGCAGGGCTCCGATGTGAGAGTGGATCAGCCGAGGAAGTCGGCGTCGTATTCGACGGCGGATGTCAGCAACCAGAGCGGGCCGTCGTCGTTTCGGTCGTCGAGGACGGCCGGAGAGGCCTCATAGGTCCGGACCTGCTCGAAATGCTTGGCCCGAAAAAGGGACCGCAACTCGTCCATCCATGCCAGCCAGGGAGCGATCTCGGCGCCGCGGGGGATCGCGAGCACGAGGCGGATGACACCAGCCTCACGGAAGATGTTCTGCCCGGGGGCGCCGATCGACTTCTGCTCCTCGGTAGCGATGGGGAACAAGACAGCCACCCAGGCGGGCTCCGGGGCCTCAGTGATCGAGTTGAGCGCAATGATGGGGCAGCGTGACCAGTTCGCCGCGAGGCGAGCCTTTACGGCGTTGAAAACTGCAGCGGACGCCATCGTTACCTCGTCTGGATCACAATGGCCGGCTGTCGAGTGGCGTGTTCCTGCGCGCGCGCCGCGGAACGTGCGGAACCTGAGGCGAAGCGCCCTCGCCTATCCCGCCCCACCGGTGCGCCGGCTGGAATGTAGGCGGCAATGCCCCCGCTCTGGAGCGAGCGGAACGAGAAGCGGATCGTTGCGAGGTTCCCGAACCTTGCCTTCGCCATCGCTGCGACGGCTTCGTAAACACCGTCCGGGGCTTGCGGAGAAAGGCCACGTTCGATTTTGCGAGCGTAGGGCACCGTGGAGACGAAGACATATTCTTCGGCCGGCGGAAGCGCTCCACCCGGCTCTACCGCCACCCCATCCGCGAAAAAGACATGGCTGTCCTGATACTCGCCAGTCAGCACCGGCGAGTGCCTGACGAGCATCTCGGCGATCCACTCGAACAGGTCGTTCAGCAGGTCGAACTCGAAGACGATCACGCCGTCCGGCTTCACGCTTTCCAGAGGCGCACCCTTGCGCCCATCCACGAACGTCTCATGGGGCGGCACTCGCCCGGTTGCCCGCCGGTTGGTTTCCTGGGCATCCAACAGTGCCGCGCGGGCGTAGCCGGCCAGGCGGTGACCGCGATCCGCCGGCGGCTCACCCTCCTGAATGGCAAGCACGATATTGCGGTCGAGCGGCTCGATCCGCGTGGAGACCTTGGCCATCAGCCGCGAACCTGCAGGTTGATCCGGACGAGGGTGTCTCCGATAAACCGAGGATCCACCCCAACGACGGAGCGCGGTCGGCCGGCGGAGACGATGGTGTCGCCCTGCCGCGGCAACTCGGCCTCACCGCTGGGCCATCCTTCGGCACGCAGCTGCGTCGGCGCGAGAACGACCTCGCTGTCACCCTGCATGATCCCGCCGATGATCTCATCCGGGCGATATCCGCGCAGAGTGATCCGTACCCCCACCTCGAAGTCGGCCCTTTCCGTCCCAGACCAGGTCGAGCGCCGCAGGATGGCATCGTGGCCGTGTTTGCGGAGCTGACGGTTCAATGACCCGATGGCGGCGTCCGGGGTCATAGTATTCAACCCATCATCGGCACGATGTAGGGCCGCAGCAATTGCGCTGCCGTCGGGCTGGTCAGACGATCATCGCCGCCCGGCACACGGTACGAAAAAGCACCGATATCCTCGACGGTCTCCGACTTCAGGAGTTCGTCGCGATCCCGCGAAGCGTGGTATGCAGCCGCTTCGAGGGCAACGGCACGCTCGACCGGCAACGGCAGCGTGCGGGAACCATCTGTCGAAAGATTGAATCCGGCCTTGTAAGTGACATCGACCGCCTCCCCCCATAGTCGGCAGCCGCCCGCTCGGCGGAGCCACTGCCCATCCGCTTGGTAACCAGTCGGCGGCAGCGGGGTACAGCCCAGAATGACTGTCGAAATTTCGATTACAGGCCCGCGGC
Source organism: Ancylobacter sp. (assembly GCF_965279025.1). Lineage (NCBI taxonomy): Bacteria > Pseudomonadati > Pseudomonadota > Alphaproteobacteria > Hyphomicrobiales > Xanthobacteraceae > Ancylobacter > Ancylobacter sp. The sequence goes on from NZ_OZ257132.1 coordinate 722,352, forward strand.
CGAGCATGAACTCGGCTCCGCGGATATCTTCGCAATCGAAGGTCTCGCGATAGGTCTGGAGAGGAAATATACGTCGGCAAACGTCCGAAACGGCCGCGGATGCGTGCTCAATAAGGAGGGAGATTGCCTCATCGGACAGTGACCCGAAGTCTACGAGGGCCTTTGCACGCTCGACCGTCGTCAGCGCCGTGGATTCTGCAGGCGTGACGACGGTCAGCATGTTGATCAGCCCTTCTTGGCGCGCGTGGTGACGAAGTCCGCCTTGTCGGCGGCATTGAAGGCGTTGAAGGCCTCGGCGTCCGCCTTCGACAGCTTCTCGGCGACTTCGTTGCCGGCGGCGTCGAGAACTGAGTAGCTGCCACCACCACGATGAACGGCCTTCAGGTCGGTGGGAGCCGCATGGGACGTGTTGCCGCTGGCCCCGCCGACCTGATCGGTCTGCGCGGCCGCCGGCGCAGAGGGCGGCGTCGGCGCGCCGGGAGCCGAAAGCGGCTGTTCCGTCACGCCAGAGGCCGGATCGATCCCCATGATGGGCTCGGCGCCCTCCATCTCGCGCACCAATTGGGCCTTCGCGGCGGCGACGAGTTCGGCGTGCACCAGATTGCCGCTCCACGGCGTTCCGGAGCGCGCGATGATGGACTTGAGCTCTTCGTCGGACACCACGGCGAGCTTGCGATCAAACGCGGCGACGATGCGGCGATCAAGATCGACCTTTTCGGCCACCTCGGCGTCGTCATCCTTGCCCGAAGCGATGTATCCCGCGTCGCGTAGGCCGGCGAAATGCGCGTCGGCGATGGGATACTCGCGGTCGACGGCGAGATTTTCGATATTCACGCCGTCCACCGCATAGGGGAACGACTTCAGCACCTTGCCCTGGCGTGCCATGGGGCGGTTCTCCTCTGTCTCGAAGCGAGATGGCCGGCGCCGGTCAGGGCGCCGGGTTCATCAAGCCGGCGGGTTGGCAGTGGGACGGAAGTTGGTGCGGCCCAGGATCCAGACAGCAGCGATGAAGGCGTTGCCGGCGTTGCCGGTCGGCGTGATCGTCGCCCGGACATACTGCTTGCCACCGACGTACCCGATCTTCCGGATGGTATCGTCGGCCGCGAAGGTGAAGCTGGCGTTCGCCAGCGAGCCGTTGAGCTGATCAGCCGGCACCGCGGTGGCGTCGGACAGGTTGGCCTGGTCGCCATGCTCGAAGGTCACGGCGAAGGTCGCATCGGCATCCGCAAGCGCCCCGATGAGGATCGCGAGCGCAATGGCTTCCACCCCGATCCGGTTAAGGATCTGGGTCACGAAGGGGGTGTTGTCCGCCACGGCGGCAGCCGGCGAGATCGCCCGCTTCAGGTCGATATTCGAGATCAGGTCCCGCATCGCAGGAGCCTCCATGAGCAAGACGGTGCCAGACGCGCCGGGGCCGCCGGCGCGCTGGTTAGTTCCGTCGATGAGAAGGGATCAGCCCGCCGAAACGACCTGAAGGGCGAAAGCTTCGAAGTCCACGACGTCGCCGCCGACACGGGCACGGGTGTAGAACTCCACGAAGGGCTTCGAGGAGTAGGGATCGCGCAGCACGCGGATGCCGAGGCGGTCCACGACGGTGTAACCGGCGCGGAAGTCACCGAAGGCCACCGGCAGCGCGCCGGCGGCGACGCCGGGCATGTCGTCGGCGCGGCGGATGGAATGACCGAGCAGCATGGACGGCTGGCCCTCCTGCAGACCGGGGCGCCAGATGTACTGGCCCTGGCTGTCCTTGAAGAGCATCACCGAAGCAACGGTACCGCGCTTCATCAGCCAGTTGGCGTTGGCCAGATAGCGGTCCTTGAGGCTGAACATCAGCTTCACGAGACCGTCCGGCGTCAACGTGGTCGCATTGCCGGAAGCCACCTGCAGGATGGTGCCACGATCACCATTGGCACCCGCCGGATAGGTCAGAATGCCGCGCGGCTTCTTGATGCCGTTGCCGAGGATGAAGGCCAGCGCCCGCATGCGAGCGAACTTCTCCGAGACCTTGCGCGCGAGCCACGCCTCGACGTCAATGCCGGCGTCTTCCAGCAGCTGCTGGGTGACCTTCGGCTTGGCATAGATTTCGAATACGGGAATCCGCTGAACGCCGACCTGCGGGGTGCTGGTTTCCGGGCGGGCCTCCGTCTCGCCGACCCAGCCGGCTCCGGCCTCGTCGGTATCGATGGCGACCTCGAGCGCGTCCGTGGAGACGGTCTCATGCGTCGCCAGTTCATCGATCGGCGAAGTCTCGTAGACCTTGGTGATGATGCGCGAGGACACGGAGGTCGGCACGAGATAGCCGCCGTCCGGGTCGGAGCCGACCATCATGGCCTTCTGCTCATCCTGCGAGAGGAAGTTGACCTCGCGCCGGAGCGAATTGCCGAAGGCCGCCTCGTAAGCCTTGTATTCATCGACGTTGACGCTGTCAGGCGTGAGGACGGTGGTCGACTTCAGTTCGCCGCGCCGGGAAAGCGCCACGCGCTTGAACTGAAGGGCATCCTCGACGCGCTTCAGGCCGGCGTCACCGCCGGTGCCGGGACGATTCAGGCGCTTCTCGAAGCCGTCGAGACGGTCGGCACCGGCCTTCGCCTCGTCAATGATCTTCTGGACCTGCTTCTCGATCGCCTCGTGCTTCGCCTCGATGCCGGCAGTGAGCGCCTTCAGGTCGTTCTTGAACTGGGGGCTCTCCAGCAGCGTGGCGCCGGCCTTCTCGGCGAGATCACGGACCTCCTTAAGGTCCTTCTCCATGCTCGTCTTCAGGCCGGTGACGTCGTCGCCGAACTTCTTCACTTCGCGCTGAACATCCTTCAGCACGTCATCGATCTCGGGCATTTTGCCCTCCTGGTGAGGTGGATTAGCGGATCTGGGAACTGGTCGAGCGGATCTGCTCGAGCAGGGCGTCCAGGCTCTTGCTCGCCCCAGCCTCACGCTGTGCGATGCGCACCACTCGCGACACGAGCGCGGTGGCGGTTTTCCGGGAGAAGCCGCCTGCATCACGCAGGAGCCTCTCCGCGTCGGAAAGGGTTTGAATATCGTCGACTGACTTCACGGAATCGACGAGGGCATCTGGGTTCATGCCGAAGAGCACGACGCTGACCTCCATCAAGTCGAGCTTCTTGATCGTGCGGTAGGGCTCCTCGGGCTTGGTCCCTATCGTGTATTCCTTGGCTCGGTAGCCGATCGAAAGGCCATCGAGCTCGCCCTCGCGCATAGCGGCATGGATCATCTTGCCGCGTTCGCTCTCCACGAACAGGCGGCCTTCGACACGAAGGCCCACGCTGTCCTCGGACATCTTGGTCCACTTGCCGATCGGCACCATGTCCTCGGCGGAACCGCCCCAGCCTCCACCGTGCTGAAGCAGCATCTTCGGCAGCTTGCTCTTGGTGCCCCAGTCCTTCAGCGTGGCCTTGAAGGCCCCCGGCTTGATGACGTCGCCGCCGTAGTCCTCGACGTTGAACACCGAGCCGTACCCGGCGAAGGTGCCGTCGGTGGCGCCATCGGCGAACTTGACCTCAAAATTGACGGTCAAGCGGCCGTCGTCGGCCGGCACCGCCTTGAACTGCATGTGCTCACGGCTCATCGGTCGGGCGCTCCGGCTTCGGTTGCGTGGCCATCATGGGGGTTCCGTCCTCGCGCACGATCGCGGAATTGGCCGGCATCCGCGGCCGGTTGATCCCGGCCACGTACGGCATATCTTCGAACTCGCGGGGCTCTTCCGGCAACATCCACCCGGCATCGATACCGGACTTGTAGTATTCAGCCCGGGTCTTATGGTCGCCGCGCAGCATCTCGGTGTCGACGAACCTCATATAGAGGCCCTGTTCGCGTCGCTCTTTCTTCGAGAGCAACCAGCGGTCAGCGCTCGATTCCACCCGGCGGTGCAGCGGCCGGACGGTGTGATCGTGATGCATGAGCTTCATCTGTTCAGACGAAGCGAAGGTTGCGTTTTTGTCGCCGGTGTAACCGACCATGATGGGCAGGACACCGAAAGCGCGACAGGTTTCCTCGATTTGGAAGCCGCGGGTCTTGATGTGCTCGGCATCGACGCCGGTCATCTGCTGCGACTGCCACTTCGCCGCCCGGTCGAGGATCATGGTTCGACCGGTATTGTGGACCCCGCGATAATGGGCTTCGATCCATTTCCGGTAAAATTTGAACCCGGTCTCGTCCATCGGCCCTTCAACCGAGAGAATGCCTCCGGGCCGCGCGCCGTTGGCGTGCAAACGCGCGTGGCTCGCCTCGGTCGCGATGGCCAACCCCAGCGCCTCGCGGGCCAGCTTGATAGTCTCCAACCCCATAAAGCCGTTCCATGAGCGGCCGCGCAGGTGCCAGATCTCGCGGGACGTGAAGGTCTGCTGCTCGCCATCCGGCGCCGTGACCTTATACGTGCACGTCCAGTCGCGATTTTGCGTCACCTCGACGTGGCCCGGCTCGAATGGAATCAGCTCGACGATTGCCCCACGCACCTTGTTCACGAACACGAAGGCGTTCTGGCAAAGCGCCAGGTGCAGGCCGATCGTCTCCCTGAATTCGAAGCCGGACTGAAACTCGTTCGGCTCAGTCGACATGATGTCGTTAAGCGGATGTTCCGGCGCCTCGCGGCGCTCGACGCGGCTGTCGACGGGCACCTTGCGATAGGGCTTAAACGGCACCGAGCAGATGCTCTCAGCGATGATCGAGGCACAACGCAGCGCCGTGGTGACCTCAAGCGCGCGCTTCCATGTCACCGCCACGCCGGATGCCGTTTGATGGCCGCCGAAGAGATCGCGCCAAAGGTCCTCTGCGGCGCCGTAGCGCGTGCCGGACTGCTCTTTGGCCTCGGCACCGAGCACCGTCGAAAGGAAGCCTCGCATCAGCCGCGCCTCGCGCCGAGCACGGCCGTGGAAAAGAGGATGACACCTCCTGCAATGAAAGCGGACGGGGGGTGGATCATCGCTATACCCGCCACGACCAGCAACACTCCCACAGCAGCGAGTGCGTCCCACACGAGCGCGCCCGCATTCCCCCGAGCAGATGCACGCTCAGCTTCACCCGCCATGATCATTCTCCAAGGAGGCGCTCTACAGCGTCTTCCGCTTCCCAGAACGACCGCCCCTTGGGCTTCACGTTCTTGACGGCGAAGCCGGCGGCCATTGCAATGGTGACCATTCCATCGATGCGGCCGCGCGATCGTTTCTTGTCGAATGCCCGATTGTTCATGCCATCGGAAATGACGTGCGCGTTTGCGGCGCAGGAATAAGTCAGGGGTGAACTGTCGATAAGGATCGATTTGTTCAGGATCCGGTCCTCAAGTGTCTCGATAGACCGGGGCATACTCAGGCGCTCGATGGGCTTCTTCTGCTCGTCCAATTGCCGGTAGAAAAGAACTCTCGTTCCTTGCCCATGAGGCACAAGCATCAATCCCGTCCCTCGAACGGCCTCCGGTCCTTCGTAAACCCAAGCGGCGAGGCCAATCTCCTCGCAAGCGTTGACGAACTCACCCATCCCCGCCGGGTCGAACGCCAAACCCTGAACGTTGTGTCCCGCACAGAGCTCGGCGACCTTGGCGGCGATAAAGGTCTTGTCGATGACCGCACCATCAACGGCCGAAAGATGCCGCTCGAGCACCCATCGGTCGTAGGGCGCCTGATCTGCGCGAGAGCGCTCGGCTATCCCATCCTTCGTCGTCCAGTACCAAGTCTTCGCATAGAGCTTGCCATCTCTCAGCCACACCGCGGTAAGCGCCGTAAGGTCGTTCTTCTGTGAAAGGTCGAGAGACAGCCAGCAAGGGCAACCCTTGAGTTCCTCCGGCTCCACCTTCCCCTGAACCGCCGCCCAGGCTTCCTCCGCGATCCAGAACTCAGTCGCGCCGATGGGGATGCCAAAGTACAGGCGCTTCAACGACAACGCCGTCGACAGCATGGACTTCGCGGTCTTCACCTGACCGCGGATATTCTCGATTGGGAACGTCACCCCCAACGCCGGCAGGGCCTTCGGCCAGCAATCCTCGTTGTCGAAGACCGTCTCTCGATCGGCCTTATCGACACGCGCCACGAAGGCGAAGGCCTCGTCGTCATCGACCTCGCCCAGGGCGACCTTCTGATAGAATTCCGAATATTCGGTCCCGACGATCTGCGTCGACGACGGCGTGTTCGTCCCTAGCAACATGAGGGCATCGCCGGGCATCTTGGCGATGGCGGCCATCCAAAGCTGGATCGACGTGTTACTCTTGAACTCGTGGATTTCGTCGGCAGCGACCAAGCTCGGCTTCGGGCCCGAGATCGCTTCACCGTTGGCCAGCGACTGGAAGATGGATTCGCTCTCCGGGAACTCCAGCTTCCAAGCGTTATCCCCCTCGCCGCGCACGACGACGTGGCCATTTGCGACGAGGGTGTCTTCGTCATCTCCGCCGGGGATTTTCGCCCGGCACATCGCCACCGCATCCTTGAACAGCACGTTGGCGGTGTTTTTGTCCTGGCCAATGGCGAAGGCGCGAGCGCGTTTAATTCCGTAGAAACCCGTCATGTAGAGCCCGGTGGCTGCCATGAACGGGCTTTTCGCCTGACCCTTCCCCGTCTCCAGCCAACCGCTGCGAAACCGCATCCGGCCACTGTCCTTACGCCATCCGAATAGGGAGCCTGCAACGAACGTGTGCCACGGAAGAAGATGAAAGGGCGCCCCTTCCTTTGCTCCTTCGGTGATGGTCAGCATCGCCGGGTAAAACCCGAGGGCATGGGCCGCCTTCTCCGGCCGCCAATGAAGCCCCCTCGCTGGTCCGTCTCTCAGATCGCGAAGATGACGCTCGGCAGCGTGGCGTACCAGCTCGCCCGAGACGATCCGGCCGTCGACAACCTCGCTGGCCCAATGGCTGGTTGGGTCATTTGGAAAGCGAGCCGAGGTAGCTGTCCGCGGCGCGCGGGGCTTTCTTGCCACGTTGCACCTTCCCGGCCTTGCCACGTCGAACCGGCGCGATGCCGAGTTCAGCCTCGAGCACTCGAATGTGCTCATCGGCCTGCCGCATGATCGTCCAATAGGGACTGACCTGCGGAACCTTGGTTCGACGCGCTTTAAGGATGGTTCCGTGCTCGGCGATCTGGCGAGCGGCACGACGGTATTCGACATAGAACTCGACGAGGCGCTGCATAGCGTGGCCGTTGACCATCGCCAGCGTCGCCGCGTCTTTCATCTCGCGCTCGAGGATGCCCCAACGCTCATGCGCCTCGGCGATATCGAGCTCATCGACGAATTGAGACGTCCAGTCCGGTTCGGGCGGAACGCCCTCACCTCCTCCCAAAGAGGTAAGTGTCATGTTCACCCCCTACGGGGGTGCGCGAAACCCCCCTTCCAAAAACTGCTCGCAGTGCGAACGGAGCTCCCCATGCGGTCCGGGGCCCCTACCCCCTAGAGATCAGATACCCCCCCGGAGTAGTCACCGAGCCCGGTTCCAAGGATGGTTCGGATCGATGGGGCGACCGTCCGGCGTGCAGCCGATCATGCCGCCGCCGCTCCGCTCTTCCTTCTGCTTCGTGCTGACGTGGTGATCCACGCAGAGCGCCTGCCAGTTGCTCTTGTCCCAGAACAGCCGACGCGCGGCAGCCACCGCCTCAGGCGTCTTAGCTTCGGCAAGTCGGTGGGGAACGATGTGATCGACGTGGGCTGCCTCTCCGCTCATCCCGAGCATGCGGCAACGCTCGCATTTGGGATGCGCCTTCAGAAAGGCGCCGCGAGCCTTGTCCCATCGGCTGTCATAGCCACGTTTACGAGATGATGGACGAGGTGCGGATATGCCCTGCACGTCAACCTCTCAAATGCTTGCGTCCCGCAGGGTAGTGAGGCGTGCGTGACGACGATGCAGCCCCGGAAGGCGGCGGAATGGAAGGTCACGAGAGCCAAGCCATCAGCGAGCATGACGCGGCTATGATGATCAGCACAGCGAGCTGGATGACATCGCACGGCTCCAGGTCTTCCATGCTCACCTCACGAAAAACCCGCCGCGCGTGAGCGGGCGGGCGATGTTTACGGAAAATGCAAAGCTCTCTGGACTAGGGCCTATGGCCCTGCGACCTTTCCAAGCACCAGCTTTCTGAGGCGGAGGGATGCATGGCGACGATGTCTGTCCAGTTGAGGACCCTACCCGACACCCGAGCGGCGGTCGGGCGTTCAGGAGCCCATACAGTCGTGGTCGACAGACCGGATGGGAAGGCTGGCGGACAGGGGCTTGGCTTCAATGGAGGCGAATTGCTGGCCCTGGCGATTGGAGGGTGCCTCTGCAACGATCTCCAATACGTCGCACATGAGATGGGCGTCGAACTGGCCTCGATCGCCATTGATGTTCATGTGACGTTCGAAGGTTCGCCCGCCCTCGCCACTTCTGCCTCGGTCACCGTTAACGCGACCGCTCACGATGGCTACTCTGTCCCGGAAGAACTCATCCGCAAAGCGATAGAGAGCTCGACGGTGAGCAACTCCATTCAGCGCGGCGTCACCGTTCGCACGAACGTGGGCTCTATCGCACCGGCAGTCCGGCCCTCGTAAAACGCAGATTGCAAGCTCCGACGCGGGCCATCGCAACCTGCCGGCGGGCTTCCTATCCAGTCAGAGGCGCCTTGGCCTTTCGGCGATCAGAGGGCACTTGCTGGCGTCGGCCCCTGACCCGGGTTCCTGTGCCGTCAATTCGGCCGCCGCGTCGAAGGTGGTTGCAGGGGCGGGATTTGAACCCGCGACCTCTTGGTTATGAGCCAAGCGAGCTACCGGACTGCTCTACCCTACGTCGAATTGTAGACCGGAGCACGGTGTCCCGGCTCCTGTGCACTAGGAGGCGGTTCACACAGGTTTGCGCCGTTGACCTGCGCCGAATGCGGGTGCGGACCTGTGCCGTTTCACTGCGTCAGTCGGGGGCTTTGCGTCTCCGCGTGCCCTTCCGTGCCGCCGGTCATCTCGTTGCCATTCACGGCAAAAAACGTACTGAGTTAGCTAGTTTCTCGTTGCAATCGCGTACTGAGTACGCTACAACATTCCTACCGGGTCGCTGTGGCCCGGCACGGAAGGAGGTGAGACGCAGTGAAGTTTCCGAAAAGGTTCGAGATCGAAATCAAGTTCCTCGGCTGGACACTGAGACTTGAGATCGAGTTCTGAGAACCGGGAGTCGGGCGAAAGCCCGGCTCCCACGGAAACGGAAAGCGTCTCACCTCCCGCTGGAGGAAAGATATCATGACACCGGACGACTTCAAGGCGTGGCGCACAACTATGGGCCTATCGCAACAGGCTGCCGCTGATGCCCTGGGCATCTCAAAGGGTAGCGTTGAGCTGTACGAAGCCGGCAAGCGGCGCGATGACGGGCGCCCCGTCGTCATCCCCAAGACGGTGGCGCTGGCCTGCGCTGCGCTCTACCACCGACTGGAACCGTGGGCCCATCCTTGACTGGCCACCAAACGCAAAACGCCCGAAGCGTGAGCCCCGGGCGCAAAACGTTCCGATCATGAATTTAATCGGCATATGGCCACATTGGCAGTCCATTTGCAAGAGGGCATTACGGAGATGGCCGACATCCATGCAGACCATCCACTACGGCTGCAGATGGCGTTCACCGCGACTGGAAATTACTTGGTGACCACCGGCTTCTCTGGCGGCTTATTTGGAGGGGAAGGCGACTTAGCTGCATCGTCAGCCATCTCATTGATCTGCCTTCCGATACCTTCAATACGATCTGCGATTTTGTTAAAGGCGGCGATCAAGCCGTTTTCCAAGTCAGCCCCATTGGGAAATGAAACAGTCTGAATACAACTTTGCCCGCCATAGAATCCGCTACGAATCGCACGCTCGCATGCATTTATAACCTGGATAGGGATATATATAGAGGTCCTCGCACGGTCACCGCCATCTGATATCGAGATCAATTTTCCGGTTCTAGTGCAATACATACTTGTCGAGAAATCTCTCGTATGGACATAGGGCGGCCTGCATCCGGCGGGCGGTCTATTTCCAAGCCCCGGAGGGGAATAGAATTTACTCAGAATCGGACCATATAGCGCACCTATATCCTCAAAACCTGCATCCACCTTGTTACTACCAGCTACACCATTCACAAATTCTATTTCATTAGGGAGCGAATAGTTAATACAATCAACAATTTCATCTTGTACACATTTTTCGTCTAAAATGTTAACATTATCTGCAGCAAAAGCTGAATAGATACTCGTTATGATAATTATGATAAACGTCCATAACCGAACTATATTCATTCCCTCCTCCTACCGTACAGAGCTATAGATATCAAAAATAAATTTGGCGCGAGCTTGACGTGATTGAGAAGATCCTTGCTCAAGGAATTCCTGCATCCAAGCGCGGCGGGTAATTCTCTCGTCAATCTTGCTGGCGAGCTGATCCAACATGCTGGCCGATTCCGGCATAGCAATGGGCGCCGATAGCGGCCCCTTCCCGATCATAGCTTCGATTTCTGGCAGCGGTGTCTCTACTCTGCGGCCATCCCAAGAACGCCAGACTACAAACCATTGACTGAATGGCCCTGTGCGATCTGCGTTCTTGGAAGCATCGGGAACAGGCCGCCCGACTATATCGAAATCCGGGAACAGCCTCTTGAGGAGGCTAGGCGAAGGCTGCGCCAGCGCCGCTTCCAAGCTAATTCTGGAAACGCCGCGCCGGTTGCCCCCTTCACCATCAAAAGCGTAGCATTTGTCTCCCGCCACCCGTTCGTCGAAGGTCGGATCATAAAGAGGACCGCAAACCACACGGGACCTAGGGTCGGGTTCGAAAAACCTGTCACGCTCTTTGATGTCTGCTACAGAATAGGCTCCCTCCGTTAGCTGACGCAGCGCCATAAAACGCCAGAAATTCTGCGCGATTAAAGGGTATTTTTCAATTATGCACGATGCAAGAGCATATCTGTAGAGTGGCTTCCATCGGCTGATTGCAATGCCCTCATCGACTTCCGGACAGCCTATCGAATCTGCGCGTCGCTCGAGGCGGATCTCGTTTGGATCGAAATCAAATGACCTGGCCATATCGGCAATTGCCTTGCCGACAGGCTTCAAACCCTCGATCTCGTCATCTTTATCTTCGTGACCGCGTAACGTGCGGAGCCGATCATTGACGGCCTTCTCATCGGCATCCAACGTGGAAACCTCCTTGATCAGCCGATCGAGTTCCGCTGACCTTCGCTCGCCCCTGCTGTCGAAGAGCTTGGGCGCAAGTGCTGCGCGCTTTTCAGCGATTGCCTTTTGTTTTTTCCGCAGATCCTGGACGACTGACGAAAGCTCGTACGCATCCCAGCGCCGCACAGTTTCCCGCCAACCCTCCCCGAGCAACTGAGAACGGCCGTATTGGCCGACAGACATGGCATCCTCTAAAAACGTCAGAAGCGGAAGCCCTGACTGGATCCCGTTCTGGACATAAGTGACATCCAGGAGGTCACCCATTCGGCTTAGATCATCGAATTCGCGCAGCCGACCGATGAAGTAATCGTCGTTCCTCTCCCTCATCTCCTTAAGCGAAGCTAAGCGTTCGGCACCGCCGTCCTTAACAAGGATCGACTTGTCCTGTGCGAGTAAAAGCCCCGCCGTCAGGGATACCGCCACCGCTTCTGGGCGAACCTCATTCTCGAAGAGGCGCCAGCGCGCCGGCGAAAGATTACCAGAATCGGTTCGGCTGAGAAATTTTGGCAGTGAGTTAGCACTCGGAGGCGACGCGCAGCCTGTGCGCTCGAGGTTTCTGAGATAATCGAAAAGAGGCCTTGTCTCCGAGAAATTGCTCAAGCCGAGCGAAAGATACCCAATGACCGGATCAAAGCATGACTCGGAATCATCGGTTAGACCGTAGACTGCGGCTATCTGACGGCGAATAAATCGCCTCGAACGATCCATTGCTTCTGCCTGCGCCGAGTTAGATCGAGGCGATTTGATCAAGGCGGCGTGCAGGCTAGGAACGCCCGTTCGAAAGACAGTGGTCGATTGTGTCACATATGAAATGCAGAGATCCCGATCGGCGGCCTGCTCATTCCAATGGCGGTACCGCGCCTCGAAATTGCGATAGGAAAGGCGATTGAGGTTCAGGCCGTAAATTGCAGTTCCCGAACGCATAAAGCGCTGGCATGCATCGGCTTGTGGATCCAAAAGCCCCGATGTTACCACGTCGGTCACATAGTCAATCTTCGCCGATATTCGGTCTAGGCGTTCGTTGATTTTGCGATCTAAAGCGTCGATCTGCTCAGATAGACGCATGATGCCTTGAAGCGCGAGTTGCTGCTGATGGAGTATGCGGTCGAGCTTCTCGTTGATTAGCCCTAGGGCCTGCATTATGCGGCCCATCATCACCTGCTCTTGAGTTGGCCCTGCATTTCCAAATGCATTTACAAGCGTAGTGGCCATTCCGACCGCAGATGTCCAGCTTCCAATACTCGTAAACGCAGCACTCGCGGCAAAATTTGCCACCTGTGTCGAGAAACTTAATGCAAATGAAACTGTCGATATTGCCTTGGCGAGCTCGGCGTCTATAATATTTGCTCTAGCTAATGCGTTAGCTAACCCGGCAACCGCCTCTCCAAATTTCGCTTTTTCCTGAAGAGCCTCCATACGAGCCTGGACTTTAACCTGCTCTTCGAGCTCATCTCGGTTCTGCATCCCAAGAAAGAAGCCGCCACTTCTAAGTGCCTCTTGCTTCTCGCGAGCACTCATATTTCGCCAAGCCGCATGCTGTAGATAGTCAATTTGCTGAGCATGCACGTCCACCGTCGACCGGACGCGGTCGAGGTCAACCCTAATGATCCCCACCTCTATGATCAGCGCATCGTAGCTCTGCTCCAATGCGTCAAGCCGCCCATCCGTTCGCTTGGCGAAGTCCGCGAACGCCGCTTTCACCTCTTCAAGCCCGGCGCGGGCGGCAGTTGCCTGCCTTTGCAAATCTAAAAGCGTTTCGCCAATTGGTAATCGGAAATGGGCACGCACGGTTGCTCTGGTCAAAGCCTCACATGCGTCTGGGGACAAAGATTTGCAGACGACGGTTGACCCTGCCTGCCTGATGAAATTTTCTGATTTCACTAGTTCCTGCGCGCCGCGCTCTCTGAGCTCAGCCGCACGAGCATATTGCCGGCGCTCCTCCGCTAAGCGCGCTTCCCTATAGTAATTCTCGGCCGCTTCGCTGCCCCGTATTGAACCGGCTCCAATGGCCGCTCGTATTTCCTTGCCTTGAACCTCAACATACTTCTCGTACACAGCCTTGTTCAAAGCGTTGAAGGCCGGATCCATGACGGAGGTCGCAGCAAGCCCTAAGGGCCCCGCCATTAAGGCGGCAGTGATCTTTATGCCACCCTGCATGCCCTTTATACCGTAGCGGTAGGTTTGATACTCACCGTGCGCGGCATTAATGCTGCCAGCCATCTCCGCCAGCAAGGGATCCGCAATAAGCGCGCTTGCCTGCCGCCGCCCACGCGCGTCGCTGATGTCCGTTGCTGCCTCTAATGCAAATTCTATTGTTTTGCCCTTGCCGTTGAGAATTAGCTCAGCGCCCTCCTTGCTCGAAATGGAGAATTCGTCGGCGGCTTGGCTCCAGGAGATAGACGACAACATGATTCCAGCGGCAATCACGCAGGAGCCCGTTCGACATTTCAGCGCCCAGATCATGCCCATCCCCCCGGAGAACAACTCACCGTAGCAGTCTGGCGCTGGTTGTAAATCCAGTCTGGACTTACCGAGGGGTGATAAATTAGATATTGGATCCCCCGACACTTTGCTAATGAACTAGGCCGCTGGCGAGCCAAGAATTTCACGCGCGATTAATGCGCGCCTTTAACTCGATGAGGTCGATAGGCTTCGTCATTTGTAGGAGATGTGCAGTTCACGCTCATCATGGGGCCACGACGCCCTGTCTTCGCGATATGCCCGCACCTTCGGCTTTGCCCCGTGTGCCGCCTCGAGGGGATCGTGAGGGCGCTCCATCCTCCACAGACGGGCTAGTTGGCCAAGGCCTGCCTTCAGGGCTGCCAAGCCATCCTCATCGACAGCGCCTTCCCGCAGCACCACGCCCTCCATCACGACGAATACCTGCCGGCGATCAGGCAGGCGCCGAATGGCGTTCATTGCCGCCCCATGCTGAACCAGCACCCGCTCGCGGCGCTCTTCTTCGGTTTCGGTGCCCACATCCGTGCCAGACCGCTCCTCACGGCTGCGGCTGTCCTTGTCGACCTCGTTCGCCACCATCTGCCCCATCGAAGATCCGGGCATGACCGGGGATGCGAGAACCTGGTGAAATTCTCCCACCAGCCGCCGCCAACGATCGCCGGCCCAGTACTCCGATTCCGTGATCTTGTCGGCCAGAAGCAGCCGTCCAAGGGCGTTTTCGGCCAGTTGGTCCCCGCGCCTCCCCTTGCCCAGCCATGCCCGATGAGGTTGCGAGAGTGCCACGTTCATCACGCCCTGAAGGCCACGCGCCGCGCGCTCCGCATTGGCCTCGGAAAGCTTCCCCGAGCGGGTTCGCAGTCCGTCTTTCCGCTTGCGTCCCTTGCGTGCCATCTTTCCGACCTCCACCACCACCGTCCATTCACCCGCCCGCCGCCTGCTGCTGCTGGCGGTCAGGCCCGTCCCGGCTCGGTGGCCACTCGCTGGGCATGTAGCGGCCCGTCACGGCCTTGGGGCGCCCGGCGAAGGGGCGAGCCGCATAGCCGATCGCGCGCAGCGGCAACTGCGCCTCATCAGCCACGGCCTGCCATGCCGCCCATTGCGGCGAGCCATGCTCGACCATCACGCCGCCGGTGAAATTCGGCCCCAGAGCCCGGCGCAGAGCCTTCACGGCCTCGCTCTCAGGCGCCCTTGGGGTCAACCGGACGGTGAAGTTTTTGAACGTCCCGCGCAGGTAGGTCGACGGGTCGCTCATCTTGCGTCGCTCTTTGAGGCAGGTCGCCCGGCAGAGCGGGATGGCAGCGATAGCGGCCTTTCGCTCGTCGTCGGTCAGCTTGAGCCACTGGCGATGCCCGCGGTGCTTCGGCCATGCCTGGGAGGGGCCGTACTCGGCGAGGAAGGCGAGATAGGTCGGATCCTGCTCCCATCCCTTCGAAGTCTCGCCTCGCACCGCCCCCTTGGGGGCTATGGGGGAAACCTTCGGTTCTTCTAACGGTTCTATGGGGGTGTCAGCAGTGACACCCTCGGGGGTGTCTGCCGTGACACCCTCCCCCGAAACCGGGAGGGTTTCAGCCTGACACCCTCCCCCGTGAACGTCCGAGAAACATCCTTGCGTGGATGCAACATCATCTCGCGTCAGGTTCTTCATTATCATCAAGCGGTAGTGGTTCGCCCGTTGCCGGCCGCTAGCCTCGTGCACCTCTGTCTTCTCAACGAGCCCCTGTTCGATCAGCCAGCCGATCCGGCGCAGCACGGTGCTCTTGGATTGGCACGATTCCTCGCAGATGCGGGCGATGGTCGGCCAGCATTCCCCGGTCCTCTTGTCGGCATAGTTGGCCAGCGAGATCAGGACGAGCTTGGTAGCCGCGTCGGTGATGTACTGATCCAGTGCCCAGGCGACGGCTTGCACGCTCACGACGTCTGCTCCCATCGGAGCCTGTCGAACAGCGGACCATGATTTCGGCGACGCGATGGTGTGTCCCAGTGACGGCCGCTGACCGAGCCAACCAAATGCGAACCGGCAGCACGCAGCGAAGCTCCACACTCTGAGGCAAGAGTGTATGTCACGACCCAGCGACAGCTGCGTCCGAATGCTGCGCGACAAGCTGAACGTGACAGAAATGAGCAGGCTTCGCGTGGGCCATTAGAGGCTACCCGCCGGATCTCGACGGTGAAGCCATCCTGCGATGCGCCCGCGATCGGACGGCCAACGATTGATACCGCGACCAAACTGCCGCCCAGTTTAGCGCCCGAGGAACAGAGATGTCCGACGACCGGATCGTTGTGATGATGATGTCGATCAACGAAGGCAATCGCCTCAGCGAGCTCAAGGGGGGCAAGGACGAGATGGATCATCGCCGATGCCCTTCTGACCGCCTACGACTGATGGTAACATCGCCTGTCGAAACGGGGCGCAGGGAACACCAGCGATGGCTTTGATCGGTACGGGCAAGCAGCCGGACTATGACGAAAACATGAGGGTTAGATTTGCGATGAAGGATAGCAAAACAGACGCGACCGTCGTTTGCACCATTTCGGGAGAAGCCTTGCAGGATCGGTTTTCTGCCAACATTGACGGACCGCTTGCCGCCTTCCATTTCAGTAGAAGTGAAATAGAGAACGCCGCATCGAGGCTGTACCGCGACGATGGCAAAGGCGTTAGCCTGACGAACGCCTCCTTCTGAGTAAGTCACAGCCCGCACCCCGCTTCGCAGACCATGAGCATGCCTTGGCCGGCTTCCTCGTCGGTGCGAAGGTCGACTTGGTCGAGCGGCTTTAGGGAACGGTGGATATAGAGCTGGCCGGTCATCGTCCCCTTCGCATTCCGGACGATTCCGGGCCGGATCGCCGCATCGATGGCTACGGCATCTGCAAAATCGGCCGGGGATGTATCCCGCAGCCGCGCAAGCTCAGCATTGGTGCGGTAGGGACAGAAGGTGCAGGCGCTCTTCATCGGCACCTCGTATCCATGCCGGCGCAGCCACTGCTCGCAATCCCACCGGGTCATCGCATCGCGGTGCGGATCCTTGCTCTGCTCCAGCAAAGGATGCCGGTTAACGATCCAGTTTTCGAACGCTGGCGCTGCGCGAATGATCTCGTCCTGAGAAATGCCAATCCACACCTCGGCGCTCGCCGCCGGGATCCGCTGGCGCGGACGATAGCCAAGCATGCGGCGCAGTTCAGCGTTGATCGGCTCTATCTTGTAGGCCGAGGTGCATTGCCGCCTCAGGGGTGCCGCCGCCCCGTTGCGTCCATGCGTGTAGAACGGCGCCGATGCCGCCCGGCCGCCGGTGCTGACAGCCTGCCCGGAGAGGATGGTATGCAGATCGTCCCGGATGTTGCCGGCGGAGACGGTGACAACCGGAAAGGGCAACACGTTGCCAGAAGAGAGCCAACGGACGTGCTCATAAACCGCCGCCGGCTCCGCTCCCGTATCCGCAAAGATGGCGAAGTCCGGCATGGGGCCAATCTCGCCATGCGCCGCCATCAGCGCCAGCGTCGTCGACTGCACTCCGGCACCCAGCGAAAGCACACGAAGCTTGGCGCCTTCGACAGGCCCCCAGGACCAGCCGCCGCGGCGTAAACGCGGCGTCTTCGGGGCCGGTGGAGAGGTGAGGGAAAACGATGCAGTCATGACACCACCCTCTCGACAACCGGAGGGCAAGCGGGCAGCGTCCAAGCATGAGAAAAGGGACGAACGACCTTTGGCCCCTTGCGATCATCCTGATGGCTGTCGCGCTGATCGTTTGGACGGGCATTGATGGGCCGGTAATCAAATCGGCCGGCATTGCCACAGCCGCCGAATGGCTTGGCTTTTTCGGAGCACTGATCGGCGCCTTCGCGACAATCGCTGCTGGATTTGTGGCGTGGACTTCCGTTCAGCATCAAATTGCGAGGGCCGATGCCATCAGAAATGAAGAGCAAGCCTATGCGTGCGCTCTCTGCGTCGAGTACGTTTCTCACGTGAAGAGTCGGGCGCGCCCCTTCGCAGACGCTCTCGGCCGCGCCCTCATCGGCGATGACGAAGGTTGGGACGCGGTGATCGTTTGCACGGGTATTGCAAGGCAAGAAGGCCTCGCTCCCGTCCGTTTCGACGTTGAGAATTCTCTGAAAAGTGTTCCGTTGCGGATGCTTCGTTTGACCCGAGCATGCATTGAAGCGGAACGGAGATTTGATGCCGAATTGGAGCGGTGGCCTCGCAAAGCGCGGGAGATCGTCTCGGTCGATCGGGAGCACATCCATCGCATGCGAACCGCTGCGCAGATGGCAGCCATTCGCGCCGAGGCAGCTCTCAGTGGCTCCTCCGAGTTGGGTTTTCACTCCACCGCATCCGCCAGCCCGACCCGTACCGAGCGCGGCGCTTCCAAGTCCTGAAAGGGCGCCGACAGCAGCACCTCCCAACCGAACTCGCCTCGCGATCCGTGTATCGCGGCCGTGTCGCGTTTCAGCGCATCCAGGCTTGAGGACCGCAATTCGAGCGACAGAGCCTCCAAGTTCACTGCTCACGACGCGCTCTCCCCGGCCAGCAGGTCGAGCACCTTACCGATCGGCGAGAGCGCCCTGCCCTCCTCGTCGCGGGAGAGGCCATGCCGGAGCACATCGGGGCTGGCACCGTGCTGGAGCGCTATCGAGGCGACGACGGCAGCGTCGCGCGCGTTGACCTCGATGTCGGTGCCGGCCTTCGGGCCACAGAGGAACACCTCGCCCAGGCGACCGTCCTCGTAGAAGCCGAGCGTCGCCGTGTAGCGGATATGTCCGATCTCGAAATCGAAGCTCTCGGCCGGCCGGCGGTTCGGAAGCGTCTCACGGGTCATGCCGCCACCCTGTCGAACTTCTGGGCCTCATCTCCCCAAACCGTCCAGCCCGGCCGGCTCTCGCGACCGAAGATCTCGAGATACGGGCCCGGCGCGAAGGCCTGCACGCTCTCGTAAAATTCCTCGGGCTTGCGGCTATGCTCTCGGCGCGGCGCTACGATGAGTTCAGCGACCGACTTGCTCAGGCGCTTGGGCCGGCCGATCCGGAAGAGCAGGCAGATCTCTGCGTTCTTGCGGGTGGTGTAGCCCATGCCCTTGTGGAAGCAGTCGCGCGGCAGGAATAGGGGGATGCCCCCTCGCCCGAACCGCATGTGCGTCTTGACCCAGATGAAGCCGACAGCCGAGTAGCGGAACCGATAGGCCCGGGCGATCTCGAATGCCTTGGGCAACTTTGGCCCCGTCGTCCAGAACAGCAGCCAGCACCCGGTAGGATCGGCCAGCGAGCGGACAGGGAGCGCGGCAATCTCTGCGTCGGTCATGCGCTTGTAGTGCTGCGGGCGCCCCTTGGTGCCGGCTGCGAATTTGTGCGGCGCATCCATGCAGATGACGCGATAGGTGCCGGTCAGGTTCGCGAAGGGTCCGCGCTCGGCGCTCATGGCGTCGGCTCGCCGGTGATCGCGGTGCGCAGCCGGCCGATATCAGCCGCGACCGCCGCGTCCGTTTCAACCTGTCGCGCGAGTTTGTTGACGGCGTGCATCACGGTGGTGTGGTCCCGCCCGCCCATGCGTCGACCGATTTCCGGAAGCGAGCGCAGCGTAAGGAACCTGGCGAGATACATCGCGACCTGACGCGGCATCATCACATTGGCGGTGCGACGGCGTGACAGCAGATCATCCCGAGACACATCGTAGTGCCGGCAGACAGCCCTCAGAACGTCGTCCAGACGCACGTTTCGCGCGGATACAGGCTGGGGTGCGATTTGGGCGGCGTGGGCGGCGATCGCCTCCATTGTCACCGGCACGCCGCTCATCACCAGTGTGCGCAGCGTGGCCAGCATCGCCGGCAGGCCGAGGTCGAGCGCCACCAAACCGTCAAGCGTTCGCTCGTCCAGGACGCACACCAGCCGGCGCGCCTCGATCTCTAGGGCGGCCCGGCAGAGCGATGCATCGGGTGGCTGTATCTCGACAATGACAGCCTCCGCCAGCGTCTCACCGGCCCGGCAATCGGAAGGCGGCAGCCGTCCGGCTGAAAGGCCGCGTACGATCCGACCGGTGACATGCCGACAACGGCTCTCGGCTGCGTCATGCGCGTCGTCGAGAATGCGGAGGCGCTGGCTGGGCAGCACCGCGCGGGCCGCCGACAACATCAGGCTCTTGCCGCAGCCAGACGGCCCATAAAGGTAGAGAGATCGTCCCGGCAGTTCATCGCGCAACAGCCGGCGAAGCATTTCGACCGCCAGCGCATTGCCGGGACCAATGGCGATGCCGGCGAGCGCGGCGGCGATCTCCTCTTCCTCGAGGTCCTGCGCCGGCAACGCCGCTTCTTCACGCGTCACCGCAGGCGGCTCGGGAGCCGCGACCTGCGTCGGCTCCCGCCTGCTGCTGCGGGGCCGCGCAAGACGCTGCCGTACGGCGTTGTAATGCGCCGCCTGAGACGCGCGGTCGTGGAAAGGGATGGTTTCGTCTGACGGGATCAGCGCGGCGAGCGGGTGCCTTGTCAGCGCCGCCGGCCTCGCTACCGCGACCCCGTGGGCTTGGGAGGAAGGGTCGCCCCCCCCACTCTGCGGTTCCACTCCGCTGCTCTCGCTCGCTACCTTGAGCACCGGCGCGGTCGTCTCCGGTGCGCGCACGGCGCGCGGAAGTATCGCGATCGCCACCCGCGCGGCTCGGCGCGTCTCTGGCGGGGCGTAGGCCAGCAATGCATGAGCCCGGCAATAGGCTCCCTCTGCCACCCGAGCCCCGCAATAGCGCCCGCCGTCGACCGCGCGCTCGACATGACTCCAGAGTGGCCAACGGCACATGGTTCCGTCGAGATCCAGTATTCCAGTGTCCGTCTCGGCTACGGCCGTGCTCTCATCAGCAAGCTCAAGCATGCGACCCGTCCTGTGTTTTCAGACTGTTACAGTGGGTGTTTCCCGTGGAACTGGGTTCCGGGAAGGGTTTGACGGTCGTGGCGTGCGGGTGCAGGCCGACATAGGCGGCGCAGCGCGCCAGGCTGTCGAACGAAAGCTCGTGCCCGTTCTCGCATCGTGAAATTGTCGCGGCCGAGACACCGACAACGTCCGCTGCCGCCCGGACCGAATGCCCGCGCAATTCGCGCGTCACCCGCACGCCGGCGCCAAGGGTTGCCCAACATACGGAGCCGCCCGGCCGGCTATCCGGGCAGATATCCACCGTGACGGGATCCACCGCGAGGACCGCACAAATCGCCATATGCGCGAGGGCGTTCACCGGCCGGCCCATTGCCGCGTTGCGCCATAACCGCATGTCCACCTCTGCCACACGACAAAGGCTGATCTCACGATCAAGGCCGAGAGCGAGGCTGCGGATATGGCTGGAGAGCTTCGTGCGGCGCTCAGCCGGCGCAAGCCAAGGTGCGTTGTCCCGCATCATGAAGCGACCTCGGGCCGCAATCCCTCAGCGTTTGCCATTGTCTCAGCTCGGACTGAGCATGCCGAGGGCTTGCATGTAGAGGTCGACGATCGCCTCGTGCTCGGCGTGCTGGTCGGCACCCTGCTTGCGGATCTTGAGGATTTCACGCAGCGCCTTGGTGTCGAAGCCGGTGCCCTTGGCTTCGGCGAAAACGTCCTTGATGTCGTCGGCGATGGTCTGCTTCTCCTCTTCGAGCCGTTCGATGCGCTCGATGAAGGATTTGAGTTGCTCCTTCGCGAAGCCGGCAGCGGCGTCAGAAAGGGGCTGGTCATTCGGGATGTCAGACATGGCTTCTCCTCCGCGCCTCTCGCGCGCTCGTCGATCTGATGCCGGTCGGCAGGTTGTTCAGCCGGCTGAACGATGGTTCCCGCGCGCCTTCACCGGCCGAAGACGGCGGTGAGCAGCGTGGCGGCGATGTCGATGAGTTCCTTGGTCAGGGTCTGGTGTTCGCTTTTCCGACGCTTGCGCTGATCGGCAGGAAGCACGGCGCGCCTGACCGAGCGTTTCGGTCGAACATGGGCAAAGCGGACCGCGGCGGACTTGTTCATCGGCCACTCTCCGTCTTGCGAAGGGGGCTGACGTTGTCACCGGCCTTGTGTGCGGCGAGCCCGTCACGGAGATCGTCGACGGCGCGCGCAAGACCCGCAGCCTCCCGATCGACCAACTCCGCGTCACTGGCGGAGAACCGACCGTCGGCCTGGGCCTCCGCAAAGGCCTCCGACACATCGGCAAATTCACGGAGCGTCGCGTTGAAACGCGTATGGATGCAGAGTAGCGGGCCGGAGGCACGTTCTTCCGCCGCCACGAGCTGATGCCCGCTGTAATCCGCCATGATGCGGGTCACGCAGGGCCGCCCACAATCCGCCTCAAGCACCATGGCCGAGAGGAGCGGGATCATGTCCTTGTCCTGCTGGTAGCGGTAGACCGAGCCGGCATGTACGCCCAGCAACTCTGCGCATCGCTCGGCCCCGCCGCATTCGGTGATCAGGTCGCGTGTCGCCGCAACGATGCGCAGACGCCAGGCGCGGGGAAGCGGGTTCTCAGCCATGGGAGGCACCCTCCCCCGCGAGATCGTCCGGACTATTCGCGGCCACGTCCGAGGATCGTGCATGGCACTGTTGGGAAAGTTCGATGGCTTCGCGCTCTTGAGCAGCCCGAACCGTCTCGGCGACAGGTCTCTGCACCCCCCGCGGCCATGGAACCGTGGGGGGCCAATTGTCTGAGAAGAACCGTATGATCTCGTCGTACTTCCGCGCGGTGAAAGATCGACCGGCGGAAATGCGGGAAAAGAAGCTACCGTCGTTCGCCGCAAGGCGGCCAACGGTAGAGATTTCGAAGCCCCGCGCAGAGGCAAAGGCCTCGGCGCAAGATTGAAGATTGGATCGCAACTCCTGTTCCATGCCAAAAACATAGTGGGATTATTCCCACTTTGCAACCCAGATTTCCCACGCGATATCCCACGCGCGCGCATGGGATAATTCCCAATATGGAGAACACCTTGCAGCAGGTGGTGGAACGTCGTCTGGAAGAGCTCGGTATTGGCCCGATCCAGGCAGCGACCGCTCACGGCCTTGAACGCACCTTCATTCGCGATATCGTCGACGGACGGAAGAAATCGATCCGTCAATCGACCCTTCCCCGACTCGCGAAGGCTTTGGGTTGGTCAGCACGGCAACTCACCGATGCCCTCGACGGGCTATCAGCGTCATCATCCGACGATGATGAACTGCAGGATATAGGTGCAGCCCTCGTGCCCGTACGCGTTCAAGGCACAGTCGAAGCTGGCGCATGGCGCGAGGTCGAGGAATTCGACGACGTGCAGGATGAACGCACCTTCGATGCCCGCGATCCCGACTTTCCCCAAGCGAGGTTGTTCGCGAGCGACGTGGTAGGGGATTCCATGAATGACCTGAAGCCCCGGCCGATACTCCCGGGGGACCGGATCATATGGGTTCGCTTCGAGGATCTCGCCGGGCGCGTGCCTCTGCGCGATGGCATGGTCGTGGTCGTGGAACAATCGAAGGATGGCGGCCAGCTACGCGAGCGCTCGGTCAAGCAGCTGCTGATCTTTGAGGATCACTATGAGCTCCAGCCTCGTTCGACCAACGCGCGCCACAAGCCGATCATGGTTCAGCGAGATCTCCACGCAGATGACGGCCGCAGCGTCGAGATCATCGGGCTCGTGCGCAAAACCATGAACACGATTCCGATTTCATATAGATAGAGCTCACTTCTCAAGCATTATTGCTTACGCGTGAACAGTACGAGGTCATAATTAGATGACGTGGAATGTATTTATCTAAGATATGCTGAGATAAAATAATCGATTATATTTTATTTCGTGGACGCATCAGATTCTGATGGCTTCGGAACTGTCTGCAACCTGTTTGGGGGAGGCCCATCTTTTTGCTCGGGGTTCGTGACGTCATTCCTCTCGGGCTTGGCCGCATTAGTTAGTGGCGATCCAACCCCTTGCTGCAATGGCGTTCCAGGTCCTTCGGCAACGGATGCGCAGAGCACCAGCCCGAGCAAGATAATCGCAGCTATGCCACCGATCCAGGCTGCCAAAAAGAAGCCGCTCTCTGCTGATGCCGCCGGCTTAACCACCATCGCCTGATAATCGTTCTCTGGCATGAAACGGTAGATCTTGGCATGCCACTCGAATCGCAAACGCCTTTGCAGGCGCACATATTGCAGGCCGGATGCGATAATCGAAGCGACATAAAGAAATAATACAACACCTATCACCGCCACAGCCTGCTTGATGATCGGCGCCGGGTTATCGAGCGCCAAACGGCCTGCTATCAATGCAATTCCGGCGAACAAGGCCCCCGCAACAGCGGACGCAATACTTCTTGTGGCGTCCGACAGCTTTCCTATCTCTTCACCGACAGCCTTTCGAAGATCCGTCATGGCCTTCAGGCTATCCCGACTAACTTCAGACAACCCGAAAGCTCTTGCCATTATGGCCCCCTCGAGCGCCGTTTCGGCAGCTAATCGGAACATCGCTCCCGCCCCGCGATCGCTGTGCGCCGTCCGAGCTATTTCCGGCGCGAAGAGATCGTGACGTGGCCTCATCTCAACTGAGGACTCGAACACCCACGACGCGGCTCGCTGGACGGCGCGCATACCCGCTGGCCCCAAGGCTTCGATTATGTCTGCTTCTGGCTTTAACCGAGAAAGCGGTGGGCCCCGGAACAGGAGACAGCCGTCCTCTTCAACTTCGTCGCTCAAGCAGCGTAGGAGAACGGCAAAGGCTGGTCTGGCCCAAGTCACGAACGCCCAATGCGTCGTAGGAAGATCGACGTCCGGATAGCGCAGCAGCCAATGGTCGATCTGGCTGGTCACCAATCGACGGGTTGCGAATTCCCGAACCACTTTACGAGGGTCACAACCAGTTGGCATAGGATTGAAAGCGCTATTGTCGCCCCAAGGTGCGATACGAGAAGCCTTCGTCTCGAATGCGCTCGTCAATCCGGCTACCCAAAGCACGGCCGGGCGCTTTTCGTCACGCAGCCAGAAAGCCACACCGGCACGGGAAACAGCCGTCGCAAATCCTTCCGGTTGCGGCGGTTTCGTTATCACCAAACGGTAGGGTTCGTAAGCCACCGAAATCTGATCGGTGGCAATGATCTCGGGTGTCGCGTCTTCAATCGAAAAAGTCCAGCCGAGCGCCACCAGCGTCTTGGCAGTTGCCGCCACGTCGATCGCACTCAGGCCGGTGACCGTCAGGTCACCCGCGCTTTCCGTCGCAACTGCCCGCCCGGCCTGGACTAGGCTATCAAGTGCGGTCGCGAGACCTGTCGGGTAGAGTGCCATCCTCAACCAACTTTTCTTCGGTCTGCACCGTGATAGTCGCCCCACCATCTGGAGAGAGGCGGCGGCGCACGGTTTTATCTTCCTGGTCGCCGGGAAATTCAATCACCACGCCTTCGGCGGTACGTATTCGGCGACGAGCGGCGGTCCGCAAAACAGCCGGATGCGGCTTGAAGGTGACACCATTTAGCTTCTTGGCCTTCAGGTGCCGCGTGACCGCTCTCTCCACCGCCGCCCGGATCTCTTCCTCCTGCGGCCGCCCAGCTGCCACGAACAACGCCTCCTTCACTGCAGATTCGTCGACCACCTCACGACCTTGCAAAGCTTCCTTAGCGGCCCGCAAAGCCGCTGGAACGTCGCGGTCAGGGAGATAATCGCGCAGATCTTCAACGACTGATCGCAAGGCGCCACGCAGATCTTCGCTGAGCTGAGCATTGTTGCGTTCGCGCTTAACGTCGAGAAAGGCCTCGAAATAATCGGTCAAATCCGGAGAGTTGCCCATCCGATCTCGAGCCGACAGCGCGGGCTCCGCAACGCCATTGCGGGTGCGGACAATAGCGGCCTTCTGGATTGCTCCTTTCTCTTGGACAAAAGCCTGTACAATCTGTCGTAGCGCATTGCGCCCTTGCTTTTCGTATAACTCCACGGCTTGTCGATAATCGTATTTCATCATCCCATAGAGACGAATAGAAGGATCTTCAACAACTAATTCGAATACGAAGAAAGCACCAGATGTTGCCGTTTGAGGATGAACATTGTCGAAACGTCGACTTATATCTTGCGCGCCCTTCTCGAAACCAATGACACCTGACGCAATTTGCTCTATCGTCGATCTCGTATCTGAACTCACCTTAAATTCGTGAACGCTATCGATTGCGGCATCGAACAGACGTGCCAAGAAGAAGTCCAAGTGATCGACACCGTTAAGATCCATTTCTGACTGAGCGACAAAATCCTCTTTGCTCTTGCTGACCACGTGCAGGATCATTCGATTGATCCGCAGTTCTGCCATTTCCTGGTCGCTGAAAAAACCCATTGTTCCCCCCTGCCCGCGAAGAGCGGCGAGTTAAGATTATACCGCCTCCGCCAGAAGTTATAGATCTTGCCGCAACTCAAACGCGAATCTCAGCAGGCCGTATCGGGAAAATGCGCTCAACCTGAGTGTGTGTCTTAGAAAGCCAATTCAAGCCCCCCGTCCGGCACCTCACCATAGGTCGCGATCAAAACGGGCGGCTCGGCGTCGCCACTTTCCATCTCCACCTCTGTCGAGAACGCAACGGCGCCGGCCTTGATGAGGCTCATGCGTTCGGCCTTACGACTGGCCTCCTCGGCGTCGCGTACCTCCATCGGGATGCCCGCCTTCAGCCTCCTGCCCTTCGCTTTCTCGAAGGGTTGCACCACAAAAAACGTCTTCTTCGCCATGTCGAACCTCCTTCAGATGAAGCGCCGCTGCGGCGGCCGTTTGGATGCGCGGGACGCTGACGCTGGCGGGAGTTCGCGCAGGGCGAACCGCGCCATCTCGACGTCATGGGGTTGCAGACCTGTCGCGTTGAGGATGGCCTGCATGGTCGCATCATCGTCGGCCACGTAGTCGACCAGGGTCGCGAGGAACCGGCCATCTTCGGCACACGCCCGGATGGTCGACGGCATGAAACCCGTCACCGATAGAAAGCGCTCGAGATGGATCGCGTCAGATGCAAGGGCCCCCAGGATCCGAACGGCGATCCACTCGGCCTTCTCGCGATCGGGCAAAGGTGCGCTAGGCATGAGCGACCTCCGGGATTTTGAGTTTCGCCACGCCAGCGATGAGGCCGATCGGCATGTCGCAGCTGGCGCATACGAAGCGCTGCCGCTGCAGAAATGCGCTCTCCAACAGATCATCGATGTCGGTAGGCGCGTCGTCGACGGCCGGCACGTCCAGGATCATCTTGCTCTCGGCGATACAGTGCTCGCACCTCAGATGGATCCGGAAACGCGCGGCGATGGACGGGGGGACTTCACTCTCTCGCAACTCCATGACGCTAGCCCTGCGATATCGTTCTTGTTCTGTTCTCATGTTGGGGAGAGGACGGCCGAGAGTCGAGTCGAATCAAGCCACAAACGTAGGATTATTTTCATTATGGGTTATTTCCCACTTTCTCGTTGACAGTGGGAAATAACCCACCTAGCCTTACTCCATCAGCCACTCCTGCTGATGCGTGCCCGGCGGCGGACCATCGCCCCCCAGCCCCCGCCACCGGGCACGCCAAACCGCTGATGGGATCGTCGCCATGGCACAGCACAATGATCGCTTCTGGATGGTCTACGGCCATGGCACCCGCCAGCCGGTGGTGCGCCATAAGACCGAAGCCTCGGCCCTGGCCGAAGCAGAGCGCCTGGCCAAAGCCTTTCCTGGTGTCCGGTTTTACGTGCTCGAGCCCGTCAGCATGTCCGTGAAGATCGAGGTCGAAACGACCAATCTCCGGCTGGTGGGCGATCTCGTCGCTCGTGCGGCCGAGTACGCCGAGATGATCGGCTGCGTCCACGCCTCCCCTGCCCGGCCTCGCCATGCCGACGGCATCCCCGGCGACCTGTCGGATTCCGACATCCCCTTCTGAACTCTGGCGGGGACCGAACCGCCCGGCCGGGCCGCTCCTCCCCAATGACCCAAAGTCGGCCCGGCCGCCTTTCATTCGCAGGGATGGTCATCATGACCAGCGACAACACCAAGGTCACCCGCCTCCGCCCCGCCACCAGCGAGCAGCGTAGCCGCGCCGCAGCTGCCGCGTTCCGGCTGCGCGCCGCGCTCGAAGATGCCGAGGCGGCCGACTGCCCGAAGCTCGCCCAGTCCATCCGCCGCGCCATTAAGTCCGCCGATGGCGCCCGTCGCCATATCGAGCGCCGGCGCAGCGCCACCCCTCCTGTTGAGGTCTCGCCATGATCGCCAGCTCATCCAACGCGAGTTCACCCGTTCGCAAGCGCTCCATCGTCATCGCCGGCCATAAGACCAGCGTCTCCATGGAAGATGGCTTCTGGGATGCGCTGCGCGAGATTGCCGCCGCCTCGAAACGCACGCTCACCCAGGTCGTGTCCGAGATCGATGGCGATCGCTCGCAGGGGAACCTCTCCTCGGCGCTCCGCCTGTTCATCCTCTCCCACTATCAGGCGAGGGCAGCGCGATGAGTGGCCTGGCCGATCGAGACAGCGCCCTGCAGCGCACGCCGGCCTATGTCGCGGCGCGCCATCTGGAACTTGAAGCCCGCAGTGAAGCGGATGCCGGCTTTCGGCTGATCGAGGAAGGCCGCGCCAAGCTCGAGCTGGCGCGTCGGCACCGGCTGGCGGCGCGCGAGATGCGCGACACCGTGTTCGCGGAGGCCTCCCATGTCGGTCGCTAGTGAACGCCGCGAGAAGTGGAAGCGCCGGCGCGAGGCTGCGAAGACCGGGCGCGCCCTGCTGGTGGAGCGCTTCCCGCGCTGCTTCTGCGCCAAGGGCGAACCCAAGCGCCCGCTGAAGCTCGGCATCCACAAAGACCTGCGCATCGCCGCGCCGGACATCCCCCGGCGGATGATCGTCTTCGCGCTCGCCGACTACACCAGCGGCCTGTCCTACCTGCGCGCCATCCAGATCGGCGCCTCTCGCGTGGACCTCGAGGGATGGCCGGCCGGCGAGGTGTCGATCCCCCAGGCCAAGGCGGCGCGCGAGCAGCTCGAGCGCATCGAATCCAAAATCACCCAGCGGAGGGCACCCGATGCTCAAGACCTTGCTGCATGAGGCAGCGTCTCTCGCTGCCCTCAGTCTGTTCGTCGCCGCCGTGATCCTCTGGTCCGGCATCAAGACGGGGGCGCTGTGATGCCCTGGAAACGTCGCTCAACGAGCGTCACCGTCGATACCGAAGTTGATCTGGTGGATTTCGACACCGGCACGCTCCTGCAAGAGCTGATCAATCGCAAGGTCATCTCCGAGCCTGCGGCCGAAAAGCTGCTGGCGCGTGACGACACCGGTCTCCGTCTAGAACCGCTGGAGACTGATGAACTCAACGTCGCGCGCTACGAGTTGGTCAACGGCCGGCGCGGCGAAGCCCTCGTTCACATCGAGCGGGCTCTTGGCCCCGAGTTCATCGGGAGGCTCTCCTGATGCCCCCGGTTTGCGATCTCGGCGGCTTCGACTGGTTCGCCATGTTCATCGGCATTGCCGTGATGATGGCCTTCCTGCCGCTTGCCTTCGCCGTCGGCTGGCGGCTGTCCATCCAGGACGATTTCCCCGATCCCTTCGCCGAGCCCTATGGCGATGATCCGGGGGTGCCCCATGGCTGACGTCGTCGACGCTATGGCCATCACGCTCGCGCAGGCTGCCATCGACCTGACCGATGAGCGCGAGGCCGCCCTCGTGCTCTTGGAAGCCGGCTACGACGAGCGAGAGATCGCCGACCACCGCCATAACGCCGTCAGGCGCGCGGAGAACGCGAGGCGCGTGGATCGCATTTGTGCGGGCGCCGGCGGCTGGCGGGACGTGCTTGAGCTGACGAGCCCGGCCGGCCCTCGCGTAACGGCGGACATCATCGAGGCGCGGTATCAACGGCTCGCCACCCTCAGGCCGACGATTGAGCTAGCCGACCTCGAGCGAGCGCGAGACCAGGCGCTGGCCGAACTCGGCCTGGAGGCGAGCTGAACCATGCTCACGTCCCGCCAGCATGAGTTACTCATGTTCATCGACACCCACATTCGCGAACGCGGCTTCGCTCCTGGCTTCCGTGAGATGGCCGACGCGTTGGGAACGAAGTCCCTCAACACCGTCGACCTGTTGCTGAAGTCTCTGGAAGAGCGCGGATTCATCCGTCGCTTACCCCGTCGCGCGAGGGCGATCGAGATCGTGCAGCTGCCGGGTGGCAACCCCAGCATCGCCGCCGAAGCCATCGCAGCTATCAAGCTCCGCAAGCGCGCCCGCGAAGCAGGGCTCTTGCATGGCGCCGAACTTTGGTCGGCTGCGGACAAGGCTGAAGATGCTGTCCTCGCCAAGGCGGAGGCGGCCCATGTCTGATGCCTCCACTCTCCGCCACTTTCGCGACATCGTGGCAGCCGGCGGCTACATCGGCGGCGCTGATCGTGAAGCCGTCACCGCTTTTGGAGCTGAAGGCGCAATGGCTGCGCAGAGCGCCACGTGTGGCGCCCGCGCCGGTTCGATCGACGGCGCTGTCCTCTTCAAAGAGATCATGCTCCCCGGTTGGTACTGGCGCTGCGGGCACGGCTCGCAGGATCCCGGCTGGGCTCATCTGAACCGACTTCACCCTGATCATTGCGATCGCCTTGACGAGGCTAATGGCCTGGCGCCGACGCCGGCCAAGGCCCTGGTCGTCGCCACCCTCAACGCCCTGATTGCCATTGCCGAGGCACGCCATGGATGAGCCCAACATCTTCGTCGCCGGTCTCGGCCGCTGCGGCACCACCATGGTCATGACCATGCTCGACCGCGGAGGCTTCCCGCTCGGAGACGGGCCGCCCGATTACGAGCAGTACACCCCCATGCGGCCCGGCATCATCTCTCGGGAAGCGCTGGAGCCCTTTCGCGGCCTCGCCCTGAAATGGATCGATCCCACCTTGGCGACCCTGCCGCCAGGCGTGAAGGCACGCACCATCTGGCTTGAGCGAGATTCGATCGAACAGGCCCGCTCCCAGTTGAAGCTGCTCGGCCGCAAGGCGTCCCGCCGCCAAGTGCGCGCGCTCGCCAGTTCGATCCGCGCCGATGCCGTCAAGACGCGGCAGATCGTCGACAGGCTCGGCCCTGTGCTGCCGATGTCCTTCGAGAGGATCCTTGCCGCCCCGATCATCGAGACTGCGCGCATCCACGGCTTTCTCGGCAGGCTCGATATCGCTCGGGCGTCGGCCGCTGTTCTCCGCCGCTCCGCCACCTGCGCGCCCGACCTCATCGTCGAGGCTCGCCTCATGCGGGAGGCTCTCAATGGCTGATCCACGGATCGAGGCTGCCGCCGCAGCGGTGTTTGCGCGCCTGCGTATCGACTTGGTGCGCGCGATCAATTGCGCTGCGGGCGCCAGCGTTTCCCCAGCGGTTCTTGAGGTGGTCCTCATCAAGGCCGCGGCTTTCACGATCGCCGTCGCATCGGGCGCCATCCAAGCCGCTGAAGGTCGTACCGCGCCCGCCGACGTCCCGGCCCTCGATGAGCAGATGAAGATCCTCGACACCGGCTTGGCAGCCGTTCGGGCTGAACTGCTCGCTGACCTGCAGAACGCCGCGGCGCTCGCCTTCCCGGAGGTGCAGGGTCATGGCTGATCACACCGGCATTGAATGGGCGGATGCGACATGGAACCCCATCGTCGGGTGCTCCATCGTTTCCCCCGGCTGCACCAACTGCTACGCGATGAAACAGGCCGCGCGCATCGAGCGCATGCAGCCCGGCTCCCACTATGCCGGCACCACGCTCTCGCTCACGGCCGGCGCCGTCTGGTCAGGCGAGTTCGCCCTGGCGCCGGATCACATCCTTACCCAGCCCCTGCACTGGCGCCGGCCCCGCCGCATCTTCGTCAATTCGATGGGTGACCTGTTCCACGAGGATGTGCCCGACCACTGGATTGATCGGGTGTTCGCGATCATGGCGCTGGCGCCGCAGCACACCTTCATGGTGTTGACGAAGCGCTCGGCTCGCATGCGCCAGTACCTTGTAGAAGACCGCCGGCACTGGCGGTGCATGTCGGTTGACGGTCTCTTTCCGCAGCGCACCGATGCGTCACGGCAGGCCCGTGATCGCTTGGCTCGCCTCACCGCGCCCGGCGTACCAGCCCCGCTTGAGAACGTCTGGCTCGGCGTGTCGACCGAGGATCAGCGCCGCGCCAATGAGCGCGTGCCGGATTTGCTCGCCACCCCTGCCGCCATCCGCTTCGTCAGCGCCGAGCCGCTGCTGGGGCCTATTGACCTGACGCGCGTCGGGGACCTCTCGACCGTCAGGGCCGCCATGCCCTCCATTGTCGCGCGCGAAGAGCAGGGCCGGCCGGTCACCGGGCGCGGATCGGTTTCCGGATTTCAGGTCGAGGCGATCGGCAGTCGGCACTCTTCTATCGAGTATTTTCAGACGCCCGATCATATGGGCGGCTTCTCTGCTGCGTCGCCGCGCCGCTTCCCCCGGCTCGATCTCGTCATCGCCGGCGGCGAGAGCGGCCCCAAGGCCCGCCCCGTGCATCCGGACTGGGCACGCTCCCTGCGCGATCAGTGCGCCGCCGCGGGCACGGCGTTTTTCTTCAAGCAATGGGGAGAGTGGGCTCCCGAGGAACACCTCTCCATCGAGCAGGCCGCCAAGACATACGAATCCGACCTTCACGCTGGCCGTACATGGCGGTTCACCGGCCAGCCGATGCGGCGTCTCGGGAAGCATCATTCCGCCGGCCGCCTGCTCGACGGCGTCGAGCACAACGCCATGCCGGAGGTGCGGCCATGATCGCTCTCAGCTTCGCGGCGTGGTTCGTCCTTACTTGGGCCGTTTGGGCGCCGGCGTCACTCGGCCGCCACCTCGCGGAAATCGCTGACGCCTTCGAGCAGCAGCGCACGAGACTCCGCACTGAGCGGGAGACGGCGGCATGAACGCGCCCTCCTCCTATCGCCAGTTCCTCGAAGCCAAGATGAAGGTCGCACCGTCGACCGGCGTCTCCATTCCGCTGGCCGAGATCAACCCGGATCTCAAGCCATTCACGCGCGCTGTGGTCCAATGGGCCGCCGCCGGCGGATGCCGTGGCATCTTCGCCAGCTTCGGGCTGCACAAAACGTCGACGCAGATCGAGCTCTGCCGGCTGCTGAAGGCCCGCGCCGGCGGCGAGGCGCTGATCGTGCTGCCGTTGGGCGTCCGGCAGGAGTTCTTTCGCGACGCCCGGCTCCGATTCCGGGGCGACTTCGCGGTATCGCTGCGCTTCGTCCAGTCGGAAGCGGAACTCGAAGCCGCGCGCGCCGATGGCGGGGACCACATCTACCTGACGAACTACGAGACGATCCGCGAGGGGAAGCTCGATCCGGGCCAGTTCACCATCGCCTGCCTCGACGAGGCGTCAATCCTGCGCAGCTTCGGCTCCAAGACCTTCCAGACTTTCCTGCCGCTGTTCGACAAGGTGCGCTTCCGGTTCGTCGCGACGGCGACACCCTCGCCGAACCGGTACAAGGAAATCATCCACTATGCCGGCTTCCTCGGCATCATGGACACCGGCCAGGCGCTGACCCGCTTCTTCCAGCGCAATTCCGAGAAGGCCGGCGACCTCACGCTCTACCCGCACAAGGAACACGAGTTCTGGATGTGGGTGTCGACCTGGGCGGTCTTCCTTCAGAAGCCCTCTGACCTTGGCTTTTCCGATGAGGGCTACGACCTCCCGCCGCTCTCCGTCCGCTGGCACGAGGTGCCCGTCGACCTGATCGGCTCGACGGCGGATCGCGACGGCCAGATGGCGTTGATCCGGCCGGAGGCCAAGGGACTGTCGGAAGAGGCGCGCGAGCGCCGCGCCGCGCTGCCGGCCTGCATCGCCCGGATGCGTGAGATCATCGCCGCCGATCCGGAGAGCCACCGCATCCTTTGGCACGACCTCGAAGACGAGCGCCGCGCCATCGAGGCGGCGGTGCCCGGGGTGCGCTCGGTCTTCGGCACGCAGGATCTATGCGAGCGCGAAGACCACATCATCGCCTTCTCGGATGGCGGCTTTCCGTACCTCGCCGCGAAGCCGGTGATGCTCGGCTCCGGCTGCAACCTGCAGCGCCACTGCCACAAGGCGGTGTTCCTCGGCGTCGGGCACAAGTTCAACGACTTCATCCAGGCGGTGCACTGCATTCAACGGTTCGGGCAAGAGCACCCCGTCGAGATCGACATCATCTATCCCGAGAGCATGCGAGCGGCGCGCCGTGACCTCGAGGCCAAATGGGCGCGCCACGAGGAAATGGCCGCGCGCATGAGCGAGATCATCCGCAAGCACGGGCTCAGCCTGGCCGGCATGGCCGAGGTGCTCCAGCGCTCCATCGGCGTGCAGCGCATCGAGGCCAGCGGCGAGGGCTGGTTGGTGGCGAACAACGACTGCGTCGAAGAGTGCCGGCGCATGGAGAACGACAGCGTCGATCTCATCGTCACGTCGATCCCCTTCTCGAACCACTACGAGTACACGCCGACCTATGACGACTTCGGCCACACGGACGATGACGAGCATTTCTTCGGGCAGATGGACTTCCTGACGCCGGAGCTGCTGCGGATCCTGAAGCCCGGCCGGATGGCCTGCATCCACGTCAAGGATCGGATCATGTTCGGTTCGGTGACGGGCATGGGCACGCCGACCGTCAATCCGTTCCACGCGACGACGCTGATGCACTTTCGGCAGCATGGCTTCGCCTACATGGGGATGGTGACGATCGACACCGACGTCGTGCGGGAGAACAACCAGACCTATCGGCTCGGCTGGACCGAGAACGCCAAGGACAGCAGCAAGATGGGGTTCGGCTCGCCCGAATACCTCTTGGTGTTCCGCAAGCTGCCGACCGATCGGTCGCGCGCCTACGCCGACGAGCCGGTGACGAAGCAGAAGCCGCACGTCGAGATGCTCGACGGCCAGATCGTCGAGTTCGACGACAAGGGCCGCCCGATCCCCGGCTGTGGTTACTCTCGCGCCCGCTGGCAGACCGATGCCCACGCTCGCTGGCGCTCCAGCGGCAATCGCCTGCTGACGGCCGGCGAGATCGCCCAGCTTGATCCTTCCACCATCGGGAAGGTCTTCAAGCAGTTCAGCCTCGAGACCGTCTACGACTACGAGACCCACGTGCGGATCGGCGAGCAGCTGGACTATCGCGGCGTGCTGCCGGCGATCTTCATGGCGCTCTGGCCGGCGAGCACCCGCCCGGACATCTGGCCGATGTCGATCGGGTGCGGACGCTGAACACGGCCCAGGCCTCGGCCGGCCGGGAACTCCACGTGTGCCCTCTGCAGTTCGACATCGTCGATCGCTGCATCAACCGCTACAGCAACCCCGGCGAGCTCGTCTTCGATCCCTTCGGCGGGTTATTCACCGTGCCCAACCGCGCCCTTCAGCTGGGGCGCCGGGGCCGGGCCGCCGAGCTCCACCACGGCTATTTCCTCGACGGCGTGAAGTACCTCGAGGCGCTGGAGCGCAAGGCGGCGACGCCATCACTGTTCGACTTCCTCGCGGCGGAGCCGGCTGCCAGCGCGCAGGCCGCAGAATGACCTGCAAGATGCTCGTTTCTGATCCCCTCTGCGGCGCGGGCGGCCTGTCGGCGGGTCGCCAACAAAAATCCCGTTGCCGACCCCGACAATTAGCCTTCGATAGATCTCAGCTTACTAGCCAACTCGTAATTGTAGGCTTCGCCGTCGTCTGCTGCGTGAACACGCCTATGGCAGTTTGGGCAGAGCGCGATGACGTGCCGTGGGTCATCTGGGCCACCATCGCTGACCCGTCGAATATGATGAGGCTCCAGATAGGGAGTGCCGTCAGGTCGATTGAATGGTGCACAAGCAGCGCAGCCTTCGCAAAGGCCCTTTGCTCGAGCAAGCACATATCGCCGGACAGCAATACTGCGCTCATAGACTGTACGGAATACCGTATCACTAGGAGCCGCCATTTTGGCAGCTGCCATCGCTTGAGATCGCAACACGTCGATGTGCTCCTCGACCTGAAGCCTCTTATCTTTGTCGACCTCGACCTTCACCGCTTCAAGTGGTCGGAGCTCGAAGACAAAGGCACGACGCATGGCCCGGTTTCTGTCGGGCGCATCACGTTCCAGCACATTCTCGCATACCCACTCACCCTCGAAACGAAGGCGGCCGCTGCGATCTTTTCGAAAAAGGAGAAGGCTCTTTCCCGCGGCAGCATGGCCCCCGATCTGGCGATTGCCGCGTACCATCTGCATGTCGCCAATCTGGCCCTCCCCGAAATATTCGAAGACACCGTCAGCACGCAGCCGGTCGCTATAGCCGTGCTGCTCTCCCTCTTCGCCCGTGATCGCGATGACAAGCTGATGGAGGCTAGGAGTAATTATTCCGCCTTGCTGTTGACCACCATATCGGCCGTGAATGTCAGCCCGTCGATTGTAGGTCCGGCCACGCTCAAATGGCCAATCAGTCAACGGCATAGGGGTGTCTCCTCCCGATCCCCGAAGCATACCAGCTCTGCTTCCAGTTTGCGGGCGCGGGAAACTGGAGCTTGTCGACGCGGCCATCCTTGCGTTGGAGGACCCCGGCGACCGCGACGGCGGGCGCGGCCGGGCTCGATGATCGTCGCAGGGTTAGGTCGCCCCTATGGCTGCCCCCGCGTGCCATGTCCGCGGCGGGCCGGCTGGTGCGGGAGGCATCAGTGAAGACTGCCTCAACTCCTGGAGATCGCGTCCCTCGTCGCGTCCAGCTCGGGCGAGATGCCGACGGCCGGACCGTGGTGCCGACCGGCGCCGTTCGTGTCGACCGCGCGTCCCCCTGGTGGCCGCCCTTCGATCTCGATCACCCGTACATTGCGCGCCGGCGTGGCGCCTGGGTCGATGATCGAGCACATCGACTTTGGCTGCTCGCCAGCATGTACCAGGCATGGATCACCGGGAAACTAGTCGAAGATTCCATGTGGTGGCTCCTGACGCCGGAAAGCTCGCGCCGAACGGTCTATCTCCCGCCGGCCGTCGCGGAGATCCAGCACGTCCTTAAGGGCAAGGCCCTTGCAGACTGGGCCCCCATTGGCTGCCCCTGCATCGGCGATGTGTTGCTTTCCATCGCCAACCAGAGCCGCGAAGGGGTGCTGTTTCCAACCGCCTCGGACAATTTCAAGCCTCGACGACGGCCGTTGACCGTTGGGCAACGCCAGGTCACTCGCCGCCAGAACAGCTATGTCTCCACGGTTTTTGGACGCTGATCATGGCTTGGCGCATCGACAGCGGTATTCGCTCCCAACTGAAGAACGCAGGCCAGAAGTTTCAGCGCCGCGGCCGGCCGGCCCGGGCTGCACAGAGCCAGGACCGCGAGCACCTCGCCCTGATCCGCCAACTGCCTTGCCTGATATCCGGCCAGGCCGTCAGGGTGCAGGCGGCTCACATTCGATACGCGAACGCAGAATTCTCCAAGCCCATCACCGGCGGCAGCACCAAGCCGGACGACAAATGGACGGTCCCGCTCAGCGCCTGGTTTCACACCCTGAGCTCCGATTCCCAACATGAGCACGGCGAGGAAGGCTGGTGGATGGCGCGCGGCATCAATCCACTGATAGTTGCCTCTCAGCTCTATGCGTCCTCCTCCGCCCTCCGGTCCGCCAAGTTGCCGGCCGAGGACATCGTGCGGGTTCTGACGCAGATCGTGTTGGTTGCTCGAAAGGAAGGCCACCTTGATGAGCCGTGACCGCCTTGCTCGCGTACAGCGACGGCCGCGCGTAGAGCAGTGGCTCGACGACGAGCCGCTAACGCTTGCGGAGGCCGTAGCCCTCTTCTTCCCGGAAGGGCCGCTTACCATCAATTCGTTTCGGAAGGCGGCGAAGTCCGGCCAGCTTGCAGTGCGTCGCGTCGTGGGCAAAGATTTCACCACGCCACGCGCGGTGCGGGAGATGATGAACCCATGTCAGGCCGAAAGCCAAAGCCGCCCCGCCTCCATCTCCGAGAGCGCGATGGGCGAAGCTCGATCTGGGTCGTCCTCGACCGCGGGCGGGAGGTCAGCACAGGCTGCAGCGAAGAAGACGCTCGCGGGGCTGAAGATCGGTTCAAGGAATACCTTGCCGGTAAACACGTCAGCACCGTTGGCACCCGTGATTTCACTCAGCTCTCGGTAGCCGACGTCCTGACGTTCTATGCCTCCGCGAAGCGACCGTCCGAGGGAGCGGCGGAGAAGACCATCCGCCGCTACAACGAGATGGTCGCTTTCACCGAGACATTGAATGAATGGTGGGGCGCGAAATTCGTCTCCGATATCCGGGGCGAGACATGTCGCCATTATGTCGACTGGCGAACCTCTCAGCCCCTGCGCCGGGCGAAGTCAGCCGCTGCGCTCAAGAAGCGCGTCAGCACGGCCACCGCGCGCCGCGAACTCGAAGTGCTCCGCGCTGCGGTCAATCTCTACCACGCCGAGTTCACGCTCCCCTCGGTGCCCAAGATCACCCTGCCTGAAAAATCGGTTCCCCGGGACCGATGGCTGACCCGGTCCGAAGTTGCCGTCCTCCTATGGGCCTGCCTCGGCTGGCGACGCGATGCCAGCACGGGCCGCTGGTCCAAGATCCAGACCGAGGGCATCCGGAAGCAGACGCGCACTCGCCGCGCCCACATTTCGCGGTTCATTCTCCTCGGCCTCTACACCGGGACGAGGCACGAGGCGATCGAGCGCCTGCAGTGGCACGCGAACGTCGACGGCGGCTGGATCGAAATTGAGCGGGGACTGATCTATCGCCGCGGGACGGGCGAGCGTGAAACGAAGAAGCGCCGGCCGCCGGCGCGTATCCCGCACAGACTGCTGCCGCACCTGGAGCGATGGCTGCAAATCGATCTCGCAAATCAGACCGCCGACGGGAAGCCGATCCGGCACGTCATCCACACCAGCACCGGCGAAGGCCTGTCGACGCCGATCCGCACCGGCTGGGAAGGCATCCGCTCCGACGCGGGCTTAGGCGACGATGTCGTGCCCCACGTCCTCCGGCATACCTGCGTCACGTGGCAGCTGCAGGCTGGGGTGCTGCCGTGGGAGGTAGCTGGCGCTGTCGGCATGACGGTAGAGCAGATCGAGAATGGGTATGGGCACCATTCTCCCGATTATCAAAAGGCCAGCGCAAGCGCATTCAGCCGAGGAGGAAAGGCGTGAACATGATCAATCCGCAGGATCCGGAGACGCTCGCTATCGAATTGCTCGAAGCCTGGAACGACGGCAAGGAGATCTATCTCCAAAAGGCCATCGAAGTCCTCGCAGACGCTCAACGCCAAGCCGGCGTGAGACAGATTGTTCTAACGGTGAATAGCTATAGAGACGTTGAGGTGGCCGGCGCGTCGGGTCCGCATGTGCCCGCTACCTACGGCACTGTTGATCGCAGCGGAAAGTTCAAGCAGTCCGGAGAGCCACTGGTCTATGACAAGAAGGAATCGATTGAGGAAGTGCTACGGAACAAACCCTGACCCGCCCATGAATTGCCCATGAAATAGGGCTCACGGACGCGAACAAAGGGTGACAACCGGAAACGCCGATCGTTATTTTTCAACGTCTTATCGTAAGCCGCATTCGTTCGGGACGAGGGGGTCGCAGGTTCAAATCCTGCCACTCCGACCACACTTTCCCGAGACTATCCCTGTTTCTGCCGAGACGAAGCACCGCCCTCCGGGGCGGAAGCTATGCGGCTGGACAAGACGCGAGTCCTCCCCATATCCGGCAGATGAAGCATTCCCTCCGGTGCCTCGCGTGAGCACGGCCGCCTCTTCCTTTCTTCCCCTTCCCTCGCCACTCGCCGCGGATGGCCGTCTACGGCTCGTGGGGGTCGAGATCGAATTCACGCATCTGTCCGAAAGGCAGGCCGCCCTGCGCCTGCGCGAGGCACTCGGCGGCCATGTCGAAGAAGAGGATCCGCACGCCTTTCGCCTGATCGGCTCAGCTCTGGGCGACATCGGCGTCGAACTCGACATCCGCCATGTGCATCCTTGGCGAGCCGACGGGCCGGGGCGCTGGCTGCGCCCGCCGTTTTCGTCCTGGCTCGGTGCGGCGGTGCGCCCCTTTGTTCCCCGCGAAATGGTCACCGGACCGCTCATCCCGGAACGGCTCGCGGAACTCGACGCGGTGACGGCGGCCCTGCACGAGGCGGGAGCGCGGGGCCAGGGAGGCGGCCTGCTGGATTCGCTCGGCCTGCACTTCAACATCATGCCGGTGGCAACCGACGCGCCGACGATGCTGAGGCTGTTCCAGGCCTATCTGTTGCTGGAGCCGCGCCTGCGCGCCGAAAGCCTTGTCAGCCCCCTGCTCCGGCTCCACGGACCGGCCGGCTACCCCGCGCCCTATGTCCAGCGCGTCCTGTCGCCGGAATACCGGCCCGACCTCGCCCAGCTTTGTGAGGATTACCTCGCGGCCAATCCGACGCGGAAGCGCTCGCTCGATCTTCTGCCGCTGTTTCTGCAGCTTTTCCCGGCACAGGTTGCGCCGCGCATTCGCGGCAAGGTGAAGCCGCGCGCCGTGCTGCATTACCGGCTGCCGGTCGCCTATGTCGGGCGGCCCGGCTGGAGCCTGGCGGCCGACTGGAATCGCTGGATCGAGGTGGAGAAGCTCGCCGCCGCTCTCACTGCCGAGCCGGAGCTGCTCGGCAAAGCGAGCCGTCGCTCAGGTTTTTGACGGCGCCTAGCCACCGCAAGGCGGTGGGATCTGCCGTCAGCTTGCGATGGCAACCGCCACAGGACCGCACCCGTCGCGGCGAAGGGCGCGCGGGCTGAGGCGCTGATCGGAAAGAACACGCATCGCCTCGGCGCCGCGCTGGTGCTGCAGCAGGCCGCTCTGCAGCAGCTTGCCGCAATCGGGCCGGCCGATTCCGTCCAGCCACCCGATCAGTGCGGAATAGCGGGCGGCCGTATAAGCAGCCGCAGCCTGTACGGCGCCGGCAATCGCGACATCGAGCACCCTGCCGTCGTCGATCTCGCCGGCAAGTTCTTCCTCGCTGATGAAGATGCCGTCGATCGCCGGGCATTCGACCGCGCGCGGGCGGCAGTCGCGACGCCGGCAGACCGCTTCGATCTGCGCCACATTGACGTCGCATGCCGCAGCGAACTGCTCGACCTCGCGTCGCAGCACCGGGTCGGTCGCCTTGGCAGCTATCAGGCCAAAGGTCTTGGCGATGCGTCGCTCGGTGTAGAGCAGTTCGCCCAGGCCCTGTACGAGAAGGTCGTCGAGCGATCTGATGTCTTTCGAGAGCAGTCCCACGGCACGTCCTCCCGCCTTAGCTGAAGGCCGTTCAAACCGGCCCAACCGCCAAACGCGGGAGCACCGCCAAGGTTCCTTACCCATGCGCCCAAAGTATTAGGCGGGCTGGAAGGTTCCGTCCGGCTGCAACCGCTCGAGCACGCCGGTCGCCACGGCGAAATAAGCGCCCTGCAAGTGCAGACGGCCGTCCTCGACCCGCTCGCGGACCCACGGAAAGGTCTCAAGATTGCGCAGCGACAGCTTGACGCACTGATGTTCCAGAATCGTCCGCCGCTCGGC
The DNA here is from genome assembly GCF_965279025.1 of Ancylobacter sp. Taxonomy (NCBI): domain Bacteria; kingdom Pseudomonadati; phylum Pseudomonadota; class Alphaproteobacteria; order Hyphomicrobiales; family Xanthobacteraceae; genus Ancylobacter; species Ancylobacter sp. The sequence goes on from NZ_OZ257132.1 coordinate 763,324, forward strand.
GGGGTCGTCGCTGAGCTTGAGGGCAATGTCGCGCGCCGGGCCGCCGATGCGGATCCAGTCGGGCAGGAAGTCCTGTGCCTGCTCCGGAGCGCCGTCGACCAGCGCCCCGGCGCCGCCGCACAGCGCATGGCCCAGCACGACGATCTCCCGCACCTCCAGCACCCGCACGGCAAATTCAATCGCCGCGCTGGTGCCGTGGTGTTGATGGTCCGGCGTGGAATAAGGCGGCACCAGATTGGCCACGTTTCGCACGACGAAGAGCTCGCCCGGTCCGGCATCGAAGATCATCGAGGGGTCGACCCGGCTGTCCGAGCAGGCGATGACCAGCGTGTCAGGCTTCTGTCCAAGGGCTGCCAGCCTCTCGAAAAGCGCCTTGCGTTCCGGCCAGTTGGTAGCACGAAATCGCCGATAGCCGTTGAGCAGTTTGTCCATCCATCACCCTTGCGATAGGCACGCCGCGCAATAGCTGCATAAACGTGCCGGGGCCGGCGCGCAAACGGATCGCGCCAACCCATCGCGTCACGGACCGGAGAGGCGAAGAATGGCCGAGGACATTCCCTTTGATCGACGCTTCGACGCCGTCGCGGGCGTTGTCGACACCGTCGCTCCGAGCGTGCGCCGCGTGCTGGCCCCCAATCCGGGTCCGTTCACCTTCACCGGCACCTGCTCCTACATCGTCGGGCGCGGCGACGTCGCCATCGTCGATCCGGGGCCGGAGGATGCGTCCCACCTCGCGGCCCTTCTGGACGCGGTGCGGGGCGAAAGGGTCACCCACATCTTCCTCACCCATACCCATCGCGACCACAGCGGCGGGCTGGCGGCGCTGAAGGCGGCGACCGGCGCGCCTACCTATGCGGAAGGCCCGCACCGCGCCGCGCGTCCACTGCACGCGCGGGAGGCCGCCACGCTCGATTCCGCCGGCGACGGTTCCTTCCTCCCCGACGTCGCTCTGGCCGACGGGGCTCGGGTAGAGGGCGCAGGCTGGACCCTGGCGGCCCTAGCGACCCCCGGCCACACCGCCAACCACATGGCCTTCGTGCTGGAGCAGGACGGCGCCATCCTCGTCGGCGATCACGTCATGGGCTGGTCGACCACCGTCGTTGCGCCACCGGATGGCTCGATGAACGATTACATGGAGTCGCTGCGCCGGCTCGGGGAGCGGCCCGAGACCTTGTATCTTCCCGGCCATGGCGGGACGATCACGCAGGGGTCCGCCTTCGTGGAGCGATTCCTGCGCCATCGTCAGGCCCGCGAGACGGCGATCCTGCGGGCGCTGGAACGCGGGCCGCGCTCCATCCCCGATATTGTGCGGGCGATTTATTTCGGCCTCGACCCGCGCCTTGCCGGCGCGGCGGGCCTTTCCACCCTCGCCCATCTCGAGGATCTGGTGGATCGCGGCGATGTGCTCACCGACGGACCCGCGCTGCGCGACGGCATTTTTCGCCTGCCCTGAGCCGCCTCTCGCCCTACCGCCGCAGTGGACGGCCCTGCTGGTCGGCGAGTTCGGCGAAAAGCTGAGAGATGCGGCGCGCATTCGAGCCGAAATCAGCCTCGCCGTTCCGCGCCGTGGAGCGCATGTCGACGCGCGTTCCCGCACCGGTGCCACGAATCCGGATCACCAGGTCGTCGCGCAGGCCGAAGGGCAGGCTGCGCGCCACCGCCTCGATGCGCCCGTCCCGGCCCTCGCGCGGGGGCACCGCGTCGACGATCAGCCATTTATGCCGCTTGGCCAGCGACAGGAGGCTGCGGAAGATGTCGTCCGCAGGAGCGTCGAAGGTGATCGGCTTGATGCCGGGATAGAGGTCCAGCTGCATCCCGGCGAGCCTGTCGCCGGGATAGACGAGGCTGTTGGCGGTGCGCGAGCGGACCGTGCCGAGCGTGACGAAATCCGGCGGGTCCTGCGTGTCGGTGGTCACGTCGGGCAGGTTGCGCACGCCCATTCCGAAGGCCGCCAGCGTGGCCGTCGGGGTGATCAGCACAAGCGCCAGCGCGCCCGCACCCAAGACCCGCCACAAGCCTTTCAGCCCCTCGTTCCAGATCACCACGAAACCCGCCAGCGCGAGCAGCAGGGCCAGCACCGCCACCCCGACCCCCGCCAGCACTGTGTAGCGCGCGCTCTGGAAATCCAGCGTCTCGGTGGCATAGAGCGCCGCGCCGATGAAGGTTACGGGAAAAGCGAAGACGGCGATGCGCAGGCTCCAGACGGCGAGCCGCGACATCCGTTCGTCAATATAAAGCCTCCGGCGGATCATCGCGGGGTGCTCCCTCTCTCCCGCTTCACGCCACGGCGGCCGCAGGCTGCGTGCCGAGGATGATGTCGGCAAGCTGCTCCACCGTGTCAACGACCAGATCGGCCTCGTGCGCGAAGGCATCCACCGGCGCCGGCCCGCACCGCACCAGAATCGCCATCGCCCCGGCGGCCCGGGCGGTGTCGAGGTCGTGCCGGGTGTCGCCTACCAGCGCGATGGTGGCCACTGGGAGGCCCGTCAGCGTGCTGAAGGCCCGCACCATGCCGGGCGCCGGCTTCGAACCATAGCCCGAATCATGTCCGTAGATCGCCATCACATAGGGGGAAAGACCCAGCCTGTCCGCCTGCAGGCGGGCATTCGGTTCGGCGTCATTGGTGGCGATGCCGAGCGGAAGACCGGAGGCGTGCAGCCGCGCCAGCACCTGCGCGGGTCGTCCGATCGGTGTGAGGAAGCGCTCCCCCTCCTCGCGGAAAAGAACATCCACCTCGCGGTAGAAGTCGGAATCGGGCGCGCGCGCCAGTATCTCGGCCCAGAGCGGGCCATATTGGCGTGAGGATCCGGCGATCAGTGGCGAGGTCTGGAGGAAGCGCCGCTCATCGGCGAGATAGTGGCTGGCGTTGAAAAGTCGCTCAAGGGCGGCCGTGTCCGCACCGGCGAGCCGGCGCATCACGGCACCGGCGGCCGGACCCCAGGTATGGTCGAAATCGACAAGAGTACCGTCCTTGTCGAACAGAATGGCGCGTGGGGCGTTCACAGTCTGACGCAATCCGGTTTGTTCCGGCATGATGCCTGCAGGTGGAGGCCTGATAGCATGGATTTCTCCAAGCTCCCATTCGGGGCTGTGGGTGTGGGCGCCGGACTGGCTCTGCTTTTGGCCAGTGCCCTGCCGCTCAGGGCGGAGCCGGCACAGGAGATCAAGCGCTCCATCGACGAGGCGGGCACCGCCGTCAATCGCCAGCTGGGCGAATGGCTGGGCGTCACGCCGGAAAAGCCGGCGCGGCGGAAGGTCTCGACCAAACCGAAGGCCAATGCCAGCATCCCGCTGCCGCGTCCCCGCCCGCAGGATATCGATGCGCCGGCCCAGTCAGCGAGCACGGCGGCCGAGGTTCCCACGCCCACGCCCCGCGATGTGACGGAAGCCGCGGGCATCCCGGCCGACACCAATGTTTCCCCACCCGTAACACTGGCGCCTCCGGTCGCCCCGGTGGAGCCGCCCCCCAGCCGGCGCGCGGAGCCGACTGTTGCGGCGGTGCCGACGCCGCAGGAAAAGCCCGCCGAGCAAGCCAAGCCCGCAGCGCCCGAGCGTGCGGAGGCTCCCGTGCCACGCCAAGAGCCGGCCCCGCCTCCTGAGGAGGCGGCCGCCGCCGTCCCGCTCCCCACCCCTGGCCCGGAGCGCCAGATCGCCGCGCTGCCGCCCGTGCCGCCCTCTTCTCCCCCGCCCGCCGCAGAGCCGCAGCCCGCGGTCGCCGTCCCGACGATATGTCCCGAGCTGTCGAACGAGAATCTCGGCGTCTTCACCCCCGTCGCCGTCACCGCCACCAACACGGCCTGTACGGTCGACCGGGGCGTGAGCCTCTCCGCCGTCCGCATGAAGGATGGCAGGCTGGTGACCCTGGAGCCGGCGGCGACGCTGCGCTGCGAGATGGCCGCCGCCGTCGCACGTTGGGTGCGCAACGGCATCGAGCCGGCCGTCGCCACGCTGGGTGCGCCGCTCGACAAGGTAATGGTGGCCGCCTCGCAGCAGTGCCGGCCGCGCAATCGCGTGCCCGGCGCGAAGATCAGCGAGCACGGCAGGGGCAACGCGCTCGACACGGGCGGCTATGTGCTGAAGGACGGCCGCCGCTTCGTGATCGGCATTCCGGCAGCGGGCAGCGCCGACAAGCCGATGCCGGTGGCCTTCCAGGAATTGCTGAAGGCCAGCGCCTGCACAGAATTCACCACGATTCTCGGCCCCGGCTCGGACGGCTATCACGAGCAGCATCTGCATGTGGATCGCGCGCAACGGCGCAGCGGGGCGGTGCTGTGCCAATGGGCTGTCGCCGAGGCAGTGGCGAGGGCGCCCAGCCCGCCGAAGAAGCCGCCGGTTCCCGCGGCGACGGACGATGAGGAAGGCGGCGAGGACGCGCCGGGCCCCGCGCCCGATACCGGACCTGCGGCTCAAAGCCCCGGCACGAGTCAATAGCCCGGTGCCTCCGACCAAGGGCGCGCTTCCGGCGCGCCCGCCGCCGCTCTAGGGTGAACATGGTTTCACCCGGCCGGCGGAGTAGCTGCCATGCTCACCAATCTTCAGGCTCGCGACGTCGAGACGCTGATCCACCCCTATACCAATCTCGTCACCGTGCGCGAGACCGGACCGCTGATCCTCGAACGCGGCAAGGGCGTGTGGGTATATGACGTCGACGGCAAGCCCTATCTCGAAGGCATGGCCGGCCTTTGGTGCACCGCGCTCGGCTACGGCAATGAAGAGCTGGTGGAAGCGGCCGCGACGCAGATGCGCAAGCTGCCCTTCACCCACATCTTCGGCGGCAAGAGCCACGACCCCGCGATCGAACTGGCGGAAAAGCTGAAGGAGATGGCCCCGGTGCCGATCTCCAAGGTGTTCTTCACCAATTCCGGGTCGGAGGCCAACGACACCCAGATTAAGCTTGTCTGGTACATGAACAATGCGCTGGGCCGGCCGAAAAAGAAGAAAATCATTTCCCGTATGCGCGCCTATCACGGCGTCACCATCGCCTCGGCCTCGCTGACCGGACTGGCGGGCAACCACAATGATTTCGATCTGCCCATTGCCGGCGTGCGGCATACCAGCTGCCCCCATTACTACCGCCTGGCGGAGGAGGGCGAGAGCGAGGAGGATTTCGCCACCCGCCTCGCCACCGAACTGGAGGCGCTGATCATCGCCGAAGGACCGGAGACGGTCGCGGCCTTCATCGCCGAGCCGGTGATGGGCGCCGGCGGGGTGATCGTGCCGCCCAAGAGCTATTTCCCGAAGATTCAGGAAGTGCTGAAGCGCTACGACGTCTTCTTCATCGGCGACGAGGTCATCACCGGCTTCGGCCGCCTCGGCACCGCCTTCGGGTGCGAGGCGCTGGAGATGCGGCCGGATTCGATCTCAATCGCCAAGGCGCTTTCCTCGGCCTACCAGCCCATCGGCGCTGTGATGATTCCCGAGGAGATGTACCAGGCCATGCTCACCGAGAGCAGCAAGCTCGGCAGCTTCGGTCATGGCTACACCTATTCCGGCCATCCGGTGGCCGCGGCGGTAGCGGTGAAGACACTGGAGATTTACGAGCGCGAGAGCGTCTTCGCCCGGGTGCGCGCCAAGATCCCGCAATTCGATGCCCGCCGCGCCGCGCTGGAAGACCATCCGCTGGTCGGCGAGGCACGCGGCAAGGGGATGGTGGCAGCCGTCGAGCTGGTGGCCGACAAGAAACGCAAGCACCAGTTCGACCCCAAGCTCGGCATGGCCGCCAAATGCGTGGCCTTCTGCCAGCAGGAAGGGCTCATCCTGCGCAATGTGTTCGGCGACGCCGTCACCATCTGCCCGCCGCTGGTCATCTCCCCGGCCGAGATCGACGACCTGTTCGACCGCCTCACCCGCGCGCTCGACAAAACCCTCGACTACGCCGTGCGCGAGAATTTGCTGGCGGCGTGAGGCCGCGACACATCCCCGGGTTCGGCCCGGGGATTCACGACTTTCCGCAGCGCCCCTGCCAAGGCAGCGCCCCGGTGAAGCAAGACGCGGATGGCCGGTGAGACCCGGCCATGACGTCCATCGCCTGCGGCCATCCGGCATGACGGCTCACCGGGAGCCGGTTGCCCCGCACAAACAAAAAGGGCGCTGCCGGCGGCAGCGCCCTTTTCACATGGTCCGTGTCGCGTGTGTCAGAGGACGACGACATTCGCGCCCTGCGGCACGCGGGTATAGAGGTCAATCACGTCCTCGTTGAGCATGCGGATGCAGCCCGAGGAGATGGCCTGGCCGATATATTCCGGCTGGTTGGTGCCGTGGATGCGGAACAGCGTGTCCTTGTTCCCCTGGAACAGGTACAGCGCGCGCGCGCCCATCGGGTTGTGCGGGCCGGGGCCGACGAAATCAGGAATGCCGGCGAGGCGCTGCTTGATCTCGGGGGTCGGGGTCCAGGTCGGCCATTCCGCCTTGCGGCCGATCTTGGCCTCACCCTTGAACGCCAGACCTTCCTCGCCGACGGTCACGCCGTAGCGAATCGCCTTGCCCTCGCCCTCGACAAGATAGAGGAACTTGCGGTCGGTATCGACGACGATGGTGCCCGGCTTCTCGGTGCCGGCATAATCGACGATAGCCCGCTGATACATCTCCGGCGGCAACACCTTCTTGTACGGTGCATTGGCGAGCAACTTCTTGTCCCGCGGCGTCAGCGACGCCTCCGGGGCCGGCTGCCGCTGCGCATTGCTGCACGCACCCAGAAGAACCGCCAACAGGACAACCACCGCCCCGCGCAAAACCATTTTGAAAGCTCCGAATCCCCACGCGCACCGCGCGCGCCAAACCGCTCGTCACCGTCGATTAGCCCATGTGGGAGCCGCCTTGAAGGGGCCACATCATCGACACGGGTTCGTCGCCACAAGTTGTTGCGGAAAAACCTCAGTTACGTTGGAAGAGGTGCGAAAACCCGTCGAAAGCGATGCTCCGCAACGTGAGGCCTTATCTCCGACCGCGACTTTGCATATTTTTGACGCAGTCGGCGCCCACTTCGTCGGCACCACCCCGAGTGGTGGTCAACACTGGAGAATATGATGTCTACCGAAGAAGAGAGCCCCGCCCAACCGAGCCGCGGCACCGAGGGTCGCCCGAGCGAACGCTGGGACCGTGCGGAGCAGAGCGCTCATTGGCGCGAGATCGGCATTTCCGCGGTTGCTGCCGCGGCCCGCTACGCCTCCCAGCCGAAGACGGTATCCGATGCCCCCATGACGGGCGCGGCGCGGACCGATGATGCGGAAGTCAAAATCGTCACGCTTCGCGACGTAGAATATTTCGCGGCCTGACGCCGCCGGCCATCGGGCCGGGCTGCAACCGCCGCCTCCTCTCCCAGAGCCGATGGAAGACGAATCGCTCATGACCGGGCGCCGCATGCGCGCGCGCCGACCCATGGCGAGAACCGCCCCTCGGCCGGACCGGAGCTATTGCCACGCGCCGTTCCTGCGCCATGGGCGGAGGGACGGCTGGAATCCGCGTGCGAAGCAGCGCAAGGTCGGCGCTCGCGCGTCACAGTCGGGGAAGCCATGATCACCGCCTATTGCCAGCGGGGAGGCATGCTCGCAGCCGTCCCCATCACCGCCGGGGCGGAGATCCCCGCCGATGCCGTCTGGATCGACCTGTTCCGCCCGGAAGAGGGCGAGGATCGCATCATCGAGGCCGCCCTCGGCATCTCGGTGCCAACGCGCGAGGAAATGTTCGAGATCGAGCCCTCCAGCCGCCTGCGGGTGGAAAACGGCGCGCGCTACATGACCGGCGCCATCGTCTGCAACAGCGAGGGAGAGCGCCCCGCCCTCGCGCAGATTTCCTTCATTCTCGCGGGAAACCGGCTGACCACGGTGCGCTATGACGAGCCCACGCCGTTCCGGCTCGTCGTGGCCAAGCTCGACCGATCCTGCCCGACAGGCACGCGTGGCGAGCGGCTTCTGCTGATCATGCTCGACACCATCATCGACCGCGCCGCCGACATCATCGAGCGACTGGCGGTCGACATCGACGCCGCCTCTCAGCAGGTCTTCGAGCCGGAGCTGGAGCGCTCGGGCGACAGCCAGCGCTTTCGCACGATCCTCAAGCTACTGGGCCGGCGCGGCGATCTCGGCTCCAAGGTCCGGGAGAGCCTGGTGTCGATGGGCCGCGTGGTGACCTTCCTGTCCACCGAGGGCGAGGCGGAGCGCTTCGACAAAGACCAGCGCGCGCTGCTGAAAAGCATGCAGCGCGACGTCGCCTCGCTGAACGACCACGTGTCCTATCTCGGCAGCAAGATCACCTTCCTGCTGGACGCCACGCTCGGCATGGTCGGCATCGAGCAAAACAACATCATCAAGATTTTCGCCGTGCTGTCGGTGGTGCTGATGCCGCCGACGCTGATCGCCTCGGTCTACGGCATGAACTTCCAGCACATGCCGGAACTCGACGAGCGGTGGGGTTATCCCATCGCCCTCGTCGCCATGCTGGCCGCCGCCGTGGTGCCGTATCTGTTCTTCAAGTGGAAGCGCTGGCTTTAAAGCCAGCCGCCTCTAAAGCCAGCGTCATCTAGGGCGGCGGAGCCCTCCCGCCTCAGACGTGCTGGCCGCCATTGATGTGGATTTCGGCACCGTTGAGATAGGATGAGGTGTCGGTGCACAGCACATAGATGATCTTCGCCACCTCGTCGGGCGTGCCCAGCCGCTGCATCGGGATCTGCTCGACAATCTTCTCCGTGCCCGGCGACAAGATCGAGGTGTCGATCTCGCCCGGCGCGATGGCGTTCACCCGCACGCCCAGCCGGCCGAAATCCTCCGCCATCTCGCGAGTCAGCCCGGCCAGCGCCGCCTTCGAGGTCGCGTAGGCCGCGCCGGCGAAGGGGTGCACCCGCGAGCCGGCGATGGAGGTGACGTTCACCACCGCGCCATGGGTGCGCTTGAGCTCTTCCAGCAGGCCGCGCGCCAGCAGGATGGGCGCGAAGAAGTTCACCTGAAACACCCGCCGCCAGTCTTCTTCCGGCGTGTTGAGCGTGCCCAGCCGCGCGCCGCCCTGCCCCTTGGGCGAGATGCCGGCATTGTTGACGAGAGCGTGCAGTTCGCCATTGGCGAGCCGGTTCTTGATCTCGTCCACCGCCCGCAGCGTGTCCGCGGGGTCGGAGAGGTCGACCTGGATATGGTCTTCCGGCCCCATCTCCCACGGACAGTTTTCCGGGAAGGCATGGCGCGAGCAGGTGATGACCCGCCACCCCGCTGCCGAGAAGCGCTTGACGGTGGCGTGGCCGATGCCGCGCGAGGCGCCGGTGAGCAGGAGAGTGCGGCGAGGCTGGTTGTTCATAAGCGTGTCTTAGCTCAGCGGCGGGGTGGTGTCAGGGAGAAAGCCGTTCAGGAAGAGAGGCTCAACCACTCACGGGAACAATCGCGTCTTCGACCAGTCCGGCATGTCGGCATTGTCGCGGGTGAAGACGACGCGGTCATGCAGCCGGAAAGGCCGGTCGTGCCAGAATTCGATCTGTGTCGGGCGAATGCGGTAGCCGGTCCAGTGCGCCGGGCGTGGCACCGAGCCGAGCGCATATTGCGCCGTGACCTTCGCCACCGCCGTCTCCAGCGCGAAGCGGCCCTCCATCGGGCGTGACTGCCGGCTGGCCCAGGCGCCGATCTGCGACAGGCGCGGGCGCGAGGCGAAATAAGCGTCGGCCTCGGCCTCACTGACGGTCTCGACAGGCCCGCGCACCCGCACCTGGCGACGCAGTGATTTCCAGTGGAACACCACCGCCGCCTTCGGCACGGCGGCAAGCTCCTGCCCCTTGGCGCTGCCGGTATTGGTGAAGAACACGAAGCCCCGCGCGTCGCGCTGGTTCAGCAGCACCATGCGCACATCCGGCAGGCCGTCGGCATCCACCGTGGCGAGCGCCATCGCGTTCGGGTCGTTTGGCTCGCTTTCCCTGGCTTGCGCGAACCATTCCTCAAACAGCAGGAAAGGCTCGGTAGAAGCGGTGAAATCACCGGATGTTAACTGTTCAGGCGCTTCCATAACGGCATCTTCGGGCGTTGAGTACAGGACCCATGGGCATGTTCCACAGGTGGCGAAAGCGGGCGGCGCGCTTCGGGGCGGGCACCGGCCTTTCATATAAGCCCGCGTCCTCGTTCCGCACAGCACCCGCAGTGCTGACTTTGGTCGCGGGCGCGCTTCTTGTCGGCGGATGCTCCACCGCGCCCGGCCTCGACACGCTGGCGACCGCCTCCGTCACCCCCCGCGCCTATGCCCGCGAGCCCGTGCCCAAGGGCATCGCCCCCGATGATTGGGCGGCCGCCCGCACGGCTCTCGCCGAGGCGCTGCACGAGAAGGAAGCCGCCCCCAGCGTGCCCTGGGAGAACTATGCCAGCGCCACGCGCGGCACGGTGACGCCGCTTGGCGAGAAATCCGATGGCGGCAAATGCCGCGAATTCCTCATGAGCTTCGTCCGCGACAGCCGGGAAGACTGGCTTCAGGGCGAAGCGTGCCGTTCCGGCAAGAATGGCTGGAAGGTCGACCAGACCCGGCTGCTCGACAGAGGCTGAGCGCGCAACGGCGCCGCGCCGCCGTTGCATCGCGGCAACACCGTCACTACATGGTCGGGAGCCGGAACCGCCGGACGAGATGACTATCCATGCGCGATCCCTATGAGATTCTCGGCGTTGCCCGCACCGCCGACCAGAGCGACATCAAGCGGGCTTTTCGCAAGCTCGCCAAGAAGCTGCATCCGGACGCCAACAAGGACAGTCCGAAGGCTCAGGAGCAGTTTGCCGAACTGAACGCGGCGCACGAGATCCTGTCCGACGTTGAGAAGCGCGGCCAGTTCGACCGTGGCGAGATCGACGCCGAAGGCAAGCCGCGCGGCTTCGAGGGCTTTCCGGGCGGCGGCTTCAACAGCGGCTTCCGGCGCGGGCGGCAGGCCGAAAATCCCTATGAGAGCTTCTCCTTCGGCCCGGACGGCGTGCGCCGTTCCGGCCATGGCCCCCATGACGCCGGCGGGTTCGACGATGTGATCGCCGATATCCTCGGCGGCCTCGGTGGACGCGGCAGAGGGCGCTCCGGCGGCGGCGAGGTGCCGCGTGGCGGCGACATCGACATCACCGTGCCGGTCGCGCTTGAGCGAGTGGTCGAGGGCGGCTCGGTGAAGGTACACCTTCCCAATGGCCGCACGGTGGAGGTGAAGATCCCCGCCGGCGTGGCGGAAGGCCACCGCATGCGGCTGAAGGGCCAGGGCGAGCCCAGCCCGTTTGGCGGGCCGGCAGGCGATGCCTATGTCGTCGTCTCCTATGCCCCGCACCGGCATTTCCGCATCGAGGGGTCGGACCTGCGCACCGATGTGTCGCTGCCGCTCGTCGACGCGGTGCTGGGCGGCAAGGTGCGCGTGCCGACGCTTGGCGGCGAGGTCGAGCTTTCCGTTCCCGCCCACACCCAGTCCGGCCGCACCTTCCGCCTGCGCGGCAAGGGGCTGCCCAAGGCCGACGGCGCGGCGGGCGACCTGCTTGCCACGACGCGGATCATGCTTCCGGACGCCCCCGACGGCGAGATCGAGGAGCTGATGCGGCGTCGGCGCGAGGGTCCGGCCTGAGCCATCCCGCACGCGGGAACCGGCCGCGCGCCACCGCTCGCTTGAGCGGCTCTTTCGCCTGTGCGATAGGAACCTGCGCCCAATCACGTGGGCAAAGGTACGGAGCATCGTGGCGAGCATGGCATCGGGCGGATTGATGAGCGGCAAGCGCGGCCTGGTGATGGGAGTGGCGAATAATCGCTCCATCGCCTGGGGCATCGCGAAGGCGGCCCACGCGCATGGGGCGAAGATCGCCCTCACCTATCAGGGCGAGCCGCTGCGCAAGCGCGTCGAGCCCCTCGCCGCCGAGCTCGACGCTGCTGTCGTCGGCCATTGCGACGTGACCGACCCCGCGACCATCGACGCGGTGTTCGCCGAGACCGAGCGCCAGCTTGGCGGGCTGGACTTTCTCGTCCACGCCATCGCCTTTTCCGACAAGAATGAGCTCGACGGCCGTTATGTCGACACGACGGCCGAGAATTTCAGCAAGACCATGATGATCTCCTGCTACAGCTTCACGGCGGTTGCCCAGCGCGCCGAAAAGCTGATGACGGAGGGTGGCTCAATGCTGACCCTGACCTATTACGGCGCCGAAAAGTGGATGCCGCATTACAATGTCATGGGCGTCGCCAAGGCCGCGCTCGAAGCCAGCGTGCGCTATCTCGCCGCCGATCTCGGTCCGAAGAACATCCGCGTCAACGCCATCTCCGCCGGCCCGATCAAGACGCTGGCGGCCTCCGGCATTGGCGATTTCCGCTATATCCTGAAGTGGAACGAGCTCAACGCCCCGCTGCGCCGCACCGTCACTATTGACGAGGTGGGCGACACCGGCATGTATCTGCTGTCGGACCTCGGGCGCGCCGTCACGGGCGAGATACATCACGTCGATGCAGGCTACCATATTGTCGGCATGAAGAACCCGGACGCGCCCGACCTTACCCTCGATCGCGACTGAAGCGACCCACCAGCGGAGCACGCGCCATGATGAAGGCCCGCCTGACCACGCTCTTCCGCGCCTATGGCCTCGCCGCGCTCGCGGCTGCGGGCCTGTCGTTTGCCGGGCCCCTCGCCGGGCCGGCTGCGGCGCAATCGGGGCCCATCATCGTCAATCCGCCGCCGGGCTCCGGCCTTTCAAGCCTTCCCTATGTGCCGCCGCCGGGCGCACAGGACCGCGGCACCCCGCCCGATTTCCAGCAATACCCGCTGCTCAGCCGCATCTTCGGCTTCGGCGGCGCCATTTTCCCGGGCTATGTGAGCCCGAGCAATGGCCGCACCCAGGGTCGCCTCGCCTATCTCACCGGCGGCGGCCAGGGCCGGACGATCTTCGCCGCCGGCACCGTCGACCGGCTGTGCCAGATGGAGCAGGCGCCGGAAGTGAAGGTGCTGGACGCGCCGCCCGGCGTGCGGCTGAAGTTCGATCTCGGCGCCTTCACCGCTCTCGATGCCGATGGCGGCTCGCACCGCTGCATCGGCCGCATGATCGAGGGCGTTCGGGTTTCCTATACCGGCCGTGCGCCGAAGGGCTCGACCGCGACGCTGCGCGTCTCCTACCCCTTCAAAGGCGTCAGCTACACGCATGTCGTGAGTTTTCCGCCGAAATGACCGGACGCATTTTTCTCGTTCGGCATGGCGAGACCGATTGGAACCTCGCCGGCCGCCTTCAGGGCACGCATGACATCCCGCTCAACGATCTCGGCCGCGAGCAGGCGGCCGATACGGCGCGCGTGGTGGAGCGTCTCAGCGGCGGCGCCCACAAGCTCGACTTCGTAGCGAGCCCGCTCAGCCGCGCCTCGCAGACCATGGCCATATTGCGCGCCGAACTCGGCCTGCCGCCCGATGGCTTCCGGCGCGATCCGCGCCTGCGCGAGATCAGCTTCGGCCGCTGGGAAGGCTCGACTTGGCACGAGTTGCGCCGGCGCGACCCGGTGACCCTCGCCGCGCGGGAAGCCGACCCCTGGAACTTCGTGCCGCCCGGCGGCGAGAGCTACACCCAGCTTTCCGAGCGCGTGCTGGCCGCCATCGCCGAACTTTCCGGCGACAGCGTGGTGGTGACCCATGGCGGCGTGGTGCGGGCCATGCTGCATGCCTTTGCCGGCATGCCGCCCGCGCAGGCGGTGGAGCTTCCCGTCCGCCAGGGCGCTGTCTACCTGATCGAGAACGGCGCCTTCGAGCTCGCCGTCGCCTGACCATCCTTCCGGGAGATGACGCGCATGGCCGCCCAGTTGATCCGTGCCGACGAGGCGCAGGCGCCCCGCCCGATCTGGTGCGTCACGGCGCAGAACTGGCGTGAGGTGGCCGGCGGCCTTCCCGCCCCGGCGCTCTCCTTCGCCGAGGCTACCGGCTTCAAGGGGGAAGCCGGCGCGCTGCTGGTGCTGCCGGCGGCGGACGGGGCAATTGCAGGCGTGCTTTTCGGCTGCGAGGGCGCGTCGGGCGATCCGTTGGCCTTCGGCAAGCTCGCCACCACCCTGCCGGCGGGCGATTATGTCATTGCCCACCCGCCCGCGAACCCCCGGCTTGCCGCCCTCGGTTTCCTGCTGGGCGGCTACCGCTTCACCCGCTACGGCAAGCGAACCTTGGCCGATGTGCGTCTCGTGGTGCCCGACGGGACCGAGGAGGCCTATCTGCGCCACACCGCCGAGGCGGTGACGCTGACCCGCGACCTCATCAATACCCCCGCCAATGATCTCGGCCCGGCGGAGATCGAGGCGGCGGTGCGCACCCTCGCCGCGCGCTTCGGCGCATTGGTGAAGGTGACGACCGGCGACGATTTGCTTTCTGCCAATTTTCCGCTGATCCACGCCGTCGGGCGCGCTTCCCCTCGCGCGCCGCGCCTCATCGACCTCAGCTGGGGCGACCCCGGCGCGCCCAAGGTCACGCTCGTAGGCAAGGGCGTCGCCTTCGACACGGGCGGGCTCGACATCAAGCCTTCCAGCGGCATGCTGTTGATGAAAAAGGACATGGGCGGCGCCGCCAATGCCATCGGCCTCGCACAGATGGTCATGGCACGCGGCCTGAAGGTGCGGCTGCGCCTCATCGTGGCGGCGGTGGAGAATGCCATCGACGGCTCCGCCTTCCGCCCCGGCGATATCTTCCCCTCCCGCAAGGGCCTCACGGTGGAGATCGGCAATACCGACGCGGAGGGCCGGCTGATCCTCGCCGACGCGCTGAGCCTCGCCGACGAGGAAGCCCCGGAACTGCTGATCGACTTCGCTACCCTTACGGGGGCCGCTCGCGTCGCGCTGGGGCCGCAGCTTCCCCCCGCCTATACGGAAGACGACACGCTCGCCGCCGACCTCGCCCGGCACGGCGCGGCGGAGGCCGACCCGTCCTGGCGGATGCCGCTCTGGCAACCTTATGCGGCAATGCTCGACAGCAAGATCGCCGACCTCAACAACGCTCCGGCGGGCGGCTTTGCCGGCTCGATCACGGCGGCGCTGTTCCTGCAGCGTTTCGTCGCGCGCGCCGGCGCCTGGCTGCATCTCGACATCTTTGCCTGGAACCCCTCGGGGCGGCCGGGCCGTCCCGAGGGTGGCGAGGCCCAGACCATCCGTGCGCTCGACGCCCTGCTCGCCGAGCGCTACGGCGCCTGACGGCAGGTCACGCTCGCACCTGCGTTAATGGTTTCTTCGTCGCGAAGCCGCCATAGTCCGGGGAACAATCCGCAGCCGTAACGATTGCGGACCGGGATCGGGCCAATGGCGGTCGAACTGCGTCCATCGCAGGCTTTGCGTCTGCTGCACGAGCTGTCGCTCGCGCAGGTGCGCGACGACGCGCCCGATCTCAGCCCGCGCCAGCTCGCCATTCTGCTCAGCGTCTATCTGGAAGCGCCGCCGCACACGGTGCGCGGCCTTGCCGCCCGGCTCGGCGTCACCAAGCCGGTCATCACCCGCGCGCTGGACACGATGGGCCAGCTCCGCCTTGTCTCGCGCCGACGCGACGAGGCGGATCGACGCAATGTCATCATCCAGCGTACGGTGGAAGGCGCGCTCTATCTGGAGCGGCTCGGCGATCTCGTCGTCGCGACCGCACGCGCGCTGCCCCGTTGACGGACCTTTCGCGCCGATGAGCACCCTGCCCTCCGGTTTCGACCCGCGCCTCACCCCGGCGCGTCCCGATCTCGCCGCCGCCCATCTCCAGGGAAGCGTTGAGGCCGCGCGCTATGTCGAAGGCACGCCTTACCGCATCGCCCGACCCGCCGCGCCGCTGCGCCGGGAGCCCGATCCCACATCCTCGCTGGTGACCGAGGCGCTGCACGGCGAGATCATCACCGTCTACGAGATCGATGTGGAAGGCTGGGCGTGGGGCCAGCTCGATGCGGACGGCTATGTCGGCTGGGTGCCGGTCGACGCACTCGCACCGCCTGGCGCGCCGGCGACGCACAAGGTGAGCGCGCTGCGCACGCCGGTTTTTCCCGGGCCATCGATCAAGCTGCCGCCGATGGAGCTGCTCTCTTTCGGCAGCCGGCTCTGCATCGCCGGCACGCGCGAGCGCTTTGCGGTGACGCAGGATGGCGGCTTCGTCTTTGCCCACCACCTCGCCCCCCGCGGCGCAGTGGAAGAGGATTTCGTCGAAGTCGCCGCCCGCTTCCTGGGCGCCGCCTATCTCTGGGGCGGCCGCTCCAGCCTCGGGCTGGATTGTTCGGGGTTGGTGCAGGTGGCGCTGAATGCGTGCGGCATTGCCTGCCCGCGCGACACCGACATGCAAGAGAGCGCCGTCGGCGCGCCGGTTACCTTCACCGGCGATCTGCGCGAGTTGCAACGCGGCGACCTGCTCTATTGGCCCGGCCATGTCGGCATTGTCGCGGACGAGGCGACGCTGCTGCACGCCACGGCGCATTTCATGTCGGTGGTGCGCGAGCCGCTCGGTGCCGCTCTGGCCCGCATCGAGGCCGCCGGCACGCCGCTGCGCAGCGTGCGCCGCCTCTAGCGGTTCGCCGCGACGAATGCTTCGACCCGCGCCCGGTTCAGCGCGAACCATTGCAGCGCAATCAGCACGAAGCCATTGGCAAAAGGCGCGTCGGAAGCCGCGCTGAGAGCTTCAAGCGCTTCGTCCACCGCGATGAGGAAAGGCCGTGTCAGCTCGCTTTCGCCGGGCTCGCCGGCCTCGGCCGGCACAAGCGAGGAATCGACGAGGCCGAGATAGAGCGTCGCATATTCATCCGTCACGCCCGGCGTCGGCAGGAAACGGGCGATGGGCAGCAGCGCCCGCGGCGCCACGCCAGTCTCCTCCACACATTCGCGGCGTGCCGCGCTGTCGGCGTCCTCGCCCGGATCGATGATCCCGGCCGCGATCTCGACGAGTTCGCCCGCGCCCGTGGCAAGCTGCGCGCCGAGACGGAACTGGCGGATCAACACGAAACAGCCCGCATCAGGGTCATAGGCCAGCACGCCGACCACAG
This sequence comes from Ancylobacter sp., assembly GCF_965279025.1. Taxonomy (NCBI): domain Bacteria; kingdom Pseudomonadati; phylum Pseudomonadota; class Alphaproteobacteria; order Hyphomicrobiales; family Xanthobacteraceae; genus Ancylobacter; species Ancylobacter sp. The sequence goes on from NZ_OZ257132.1 coordinate 780,246, forward strand.
GCCCCACGCGCAGGATGTCGCGCTGCTGGCGAAGGCGCCCACCGCCTGCGCCCTCGAACGTCGCCACGAAGCGATGATAGGGCCGAAAGCCGGTGCCAACCTCCTCCGGCCCGCTCAGATGCAGCGCGATGGAGCGATCGGCGATGTCGCCAGCCTTGGCACGCTTACCGGGGGCAGGTGTGCTCACGAAGCCTCCGCCGCCGTCTCCAGGTCAAAGGCGGCCGCGAAAAGGGCGCGGGTGTAATCGGTCTTCGGCCGCGCGAACAACTCGGCCGCCGGCCCCTCCTCCACCACCACCCCGTTCTTCATCACCATCACCCGCGAGGCGAGGGCGGCAACGACGCGCAGATCGTGGCTGATGAACAGATAGGTCAGGCCGCGCTTGGTCTGCAGGTCGCGCAGCAGGTCGACGATCTGCGCCTGCACGATCATGTCGAGCGCGCTGGTCGGCTCGTCCAGCACGATGAAGGACGGTTCCAGCACGATGGCGCGGGCGATCGCGACGCGCTGGCGCTGCCCGCCGGAGAATTCATGGGGGTAGCGGTGCCGCGCCTCGGGATCGAGCCCGACATCGGTGAGGGCGGCGATCACCCGGGCGTCCCGCTCGTCGGCGGTGAGGCGTGGCTGATGCACGCGCAGGCCTTCGCCGATGATGTCGGCGACCGACATGCGCGGGCTGAGCGAACCGAAGGGGTCCTGGAACACCACCTGCATGGCGCGCCGCCGGGAGCGCATCTGCTTGAAGCCGAGCCTGTCGATGGGGTCGCCCATGAACACGATCGGCCCCTCGCTGGAAATGAGCCGCAGCAAGGCAAGGCCCAGCGTCGTCTTGCCCGAGCCGCTCTCGCCCACCACGCCCAGCGTCTCGCCGCGCCGGATCTCGACCGAGATGCCGTCCACCGCCTTGATGTGGCCGACGGTCTTGCGCATGACGCCGGCCTTGATCGGGAACCAGACCTTGAGACCCTTCGCCTCCAGCACCATCGGTGCCTCCGGGTGGGGCGAAGCCGGATTGCCGCGCGGCTGGGCGGCAATCAGCGCCTGCGTGTAGGGATGGCGCGGATGGGCGAAAAGTTCTGCCACCTGGCCTTCCTCGACGATCTTGCCGTGATTCATCACGCAGACCCGGTCGGCGATCTTGCGCACGATGCCGAGATCATGGGTGATGAACAGGATGGCCATGCCGAGCCGGCCCTGAAGCTCCTTCAGCAGCTTCAGTATCTGCGCCTGCACGGTGACGTCGAGCGCCGTGGTCGGCTCGTCGGCGATCAGGAGCTGCGGCTCGTTGGCGAGCGCCATGGCGATCATCACGCGCTGGCGCTGGCCGCCGGAAAGCTGGTGCGGGTAGGCGCCGAGCCGCGTCTCCGGCTCGGGAATGCCCACCTCGGTCAGCAATTCGATCACCCGCGTCCGTGCCGCCGGCCCGCGCATGCCGCGATGCAGAAACAGGATCTCGGCGACCTGCCGTTCCACCGTGTGCAGCGGATTGAGCGAGCTCATCGGCTCCTGGAACACCATGGTGATGTCGTTGCCGCGCACCCGGCGTATGTCGTGCTCCTGCATGGCGAGGAGATCCGCGCCCTTGAACAGCACCTGCCCAGAGGGATGGCTGGCGGCGGGGTATTGCAGCAGCTTGAGGATCGAGAGAGCCGTGACCGACTTGCCGGAGCCGCTCTCGCCCACCAGCGCCACCGTCTCGCCGCGATGGACATCGAAGGACACCTTGTCGACCGCAAGCGTGCTCCGCCCGCCCTGCGCGAAGGCCACGGAAAGCTCGCGGACGGAAAGGAGGGGGGTATCGTTCAACGGCATTTCGCTCACTGGAAGGTCTTCCGGGGATCGAAGGCGTCGCGCACGGCTTCACCGATGAAGATCAGCAGGCTCAACATGATGGCGACGGTGAAGAAGCCGGTGAGGCCCAGCCAGGGCGCTTGCACGTTGGACTTGCCCTGCGCCAGCAATTCGCCCAGCGACGGCGAGCCGGGCGGCAGGCCGAAGCCGAGGAAGTCCAGCGCGGTCAGCGTCATCACCGAGGAGGAGACGATGAAGGGGAGCATGGTCAGGGTCGCCACCATGGCATTGGGCAGCATGTGCCGCCACATGATCACGCCGTTGGAAACGCCGAGCGCCCGCGCCGCCTGCACATATTCGAAGTTTCGGGCGCGCAGGAACTCCGCCCGCACCAGCCCGACCAGCGACACCCAGGAGAACAGCAGCAGGATGCCGAGCAATACCCAGAAGCCGGGCGCCAGGATCGAGGAGATGATGAGCAGGAGATAGAGCGCGGGGATCGAGGTCCAAATCTCGATGAAGCGCTGGAAGATAAGGTCGGTCCAGCCGCCGAAATAGCCCTGCACCGCGCCCGCCGCGACGCCGATGACGGAGGAGATGATGGTCAGGATGAGGCCGAACAGCACGGACAGGCGGAAGCCGTAGATGAGCCGGGCCAGCACGTCGCGGCCCTGGTCGTCGGTGCCGAGCCAGTTCCACTCCAGAGCGTCACAGCCGCCTTTCAGCCCGAGCTTCTCCACAACAGGCGCGCATTGCGCGTCGGTGAGCATCCAGGTCGGGGCCGAGGGCGCCGGGGTGGGCAGGTCGAGATTGTGAGTGGAATAGGAATAGCGGATCGGCGGCCAGACCATCCAGCCGCCCTTCTCGGCGATCAGCTTCTGCAGATAGGGGTCGCGGTAATCCGCCTCGGTCTCGAAATCGCCACCGAACGTGGTCTCGGGATAGGCGACCACGCCGGGGAAATAGTAGCCGCCATCATATTCGACCAGGAACGGCTTGTCGTTGGCGATAAACTCCGCGCCAAGGCTGAGTACGAAGAGCACCGAGAACAGCCAGAAGCCCCACCAGCCGCGGCGATTGCGCTTGAAGTTCGTCCAGCGGCGCTGATTGAGCGGCGAGAGCCAGGGGCGGCGCGGCCGGTCGGAGACGACATCCGCCGAGGCGGGCGGCAGGACGGTGTTGGCGGCGTCCATGTTCAGACGTCCCGCGTGTCGAAGTCGATGCGCGGATCGACCCATGTGTAGGTGAGGTCGGAAATGAGGTTCACCACCAGCCCTACCAGCGAGAAGATGTAGAGGTTGGCAAACACCACGGGGTAGTCGCGGTTGAGCACGCTTTCGAAACCCAGCAGGCCAAGCCCGTCCAGTGAGAAGATGGTCTCGATCAGCAGCGCCCCGGTGAAGAAGGCGCCGACAAAGGCGCCGGGAAAGCCGGCGATGACGATCAGCATGGCGTTGCGGAAGACGTGGCCGTAAAGCACGCGGCGCTCCGAGAGCCCCTTCATTCTTGCGGTAATCACATACTGTTTCTTAATCTCGTCGAGGAAGGAATTCTTGGTCAGCAGCGCCGTGGTGGCGAAGGCTCCCAGGGTCATGGCGGTGATCGGAAGCACCAGATGCCAGAAATAATCGAGAATCTTGGCCCCGAACGAGAGCTGGTCCCAATTGTCCGAGGTCAGCCCGCGCAACGGGAACCAGGAGAAGAACGACCCGCCGGCGAACAGGATGATGAGCAGGATGGCGAACAGGAAACCCGGGATCGCAAAACCGATGATGATGGCCGCCGAGGTCCATACGTCGAAGCGCGAGCCATCGCGCACCGCCTTGGCAATGCCGAGCGGGACGGAGATGGCGTAGGTGATCAGCGTCATCCACAGGCCGAGCGAGATCGACACCGGCATCTTTTCGATGATGAGGTCGACAACCGAGACGTCGCGGAAATAGGACTGCCCGAAATCGAACCGGGCATAGTCCCACAGCATTTTCAGGAAGCGTTCATGCGCCGGCTTGTCGAAGCCGAACTGCTTCTCCAGATCCTTGATGAAGGCCGGATCCAGCCCCTGCGCGCCGCGATATTTCGAGGAGACCGGATCGCCGGCCGCCGCGCTCTGCCGCATGCCGCCGAAATCACCGCCGCCGCCGGAGATGCGGGCGGTGGCGGAACTCCCCTGCCCGGTCAGTTCGGCGATGACCCGCTCGACCGGGCCGCCGGGCGCGAACTGCACCACCGCGAAGGAAATGAGCATGATGCCGATCACGGTCGGCACCATCAGCGCGATGCGTCGGACGATATAGGCGAGCATTCGTTCGGGTTTCCTCCGCGAGGCGGGCACAAGGTGGAGGGCCCGCGCAGCCGCGTCAACTTAACGTCCGTTCATGCGGGCGCATTCAATTAATGCACTTACCCCGCCGGACTGCGCCGTGCCGACCAGATCTCGGGGATGGCGCGGGCATAGGTAGGACGCGGCGCGCCGGGCCAGGCGAACTCGTCCCAGAAGGCAATACGGAATTCGGCCGAATACCATTGCGGCACCCAGTAGCGCCCCGCCCGCAGCCGGCGGTCGAGCACACGGCAGGCGGTGCGCAGCTCCTCGCGCGTCGGCGCGGCGATCACCTCCTCGATCAGCAGGTCGACGATCGGGTCGGAAATGCCGGAGAGGTTGTTGGAGCCCGGCGTCGCGGCCGCCGTCGAGCCGAAATAATTGCGCAGCGACTCGCCCGGCACGGTGGAGACGGAAAAGCGCCGCACCGTGGCATCGAAGTCGAACTCGTTCATCCGGCGCTGATATTGCGGTGAGTCGACAAGGCGGAAATGTGCCTCGATGCCGAGCAGCTTGAGGTTCTTGATGAAGGGCGCGGTATGGCGCTCCAGCCCGTTCTCGTCGTCGAGGAACTCGACCGTAAGCGCCGTGCCCTCGGCATCGACCAGGCGGCCGCCCTTGATCGTCCAGCCGGCCTCGCGCAGCAACTGCGTGCCCCGGCGCAGCAGCGCGCGGTCTTGCCCCGAGCCATCGGAAACCGGCGGGCTCCAGGGTGGGGCCTTCAGGATCGCGATCTCCTCGGGCGAGAGCCGGTCGCCGAGGCGCGCGATCAGCGCCTCCTCGTCGGGCCCGGCAGGGCCTTCCGCCTTGAGATCGGAATTCTCGAAGAACGACGTCGTGCGCCTGTAGGCGTGATACATCAGGTTCTTGTTGGTCCACTCAAAATCGAAGGCGCAGGACAAAGCTTCGCGCACGCGCGGATCGGCGAATTGCGGACGGCGCAGGTTGAGGAACCAGCCCTGCGCGCCCGACGGCGTGCGATCGGGCAGAACCTGCTGCTTCACCCGGCCCTCGCGCAGCGCCGGAAAATCATAGCCGGTCGCCCAGGTGCGGGCGGTGAATTCCTGTCGGAACAGAAAGGCCTTCGCCTTGAACGCCTCGAACCCGACTTCGCGGTCGCGGAAATATTCGTAGCGCAGCACGTCGAAATTATTCACGCCGACATTCACCGGCAGATCCCTGGCCCAGTGTTCAGGGTCGCGGCGATACTCGATGAAGCGGCCGACCTCGAAATGACCAACCTTGTACGGCCCCGATCCCAGCGGCGGCTCCAGCGTGCTCGCGTCGAAAGGGGTGGCGCTGTAATAGGCCTTGGAAAAGATCGGCAGCGAGGCCGCAAAGAGCGGCACGTCCCGGGCGCGCTTTGGCACGAAGCGGATCACGGCAATTTCCTCGCCATCGGCCTCGGCGCTCGCCATGTCGCGCAGATTCTGCGCGATGATCGGATGGCCCTTGCTCTTTAAAAGGTTGAGCGAGAAGGCGACGTCCTCGGCGGTGAGCCTCGAGCCGTCGTGGAAGCGCGCCTCCGGGCGCAGGCGGAAGCGATAGACCGTGCCATCCTCCGACACCGCAACGCTTTTCGCCACCAGCCCGTAAATGGCATCCGGCTCGTCATTGGCCCGCGTCATGAGCGAATCGAACAGCAGTTCCACGCCCTGCGCACCATCGCCCTTTAGCACATAGCCATTCAGCGAATTGAAGGTCTGGAAGGACTGGTTGAAGGCAGCGGTCGGGCCGATCTGCGAAAAGGTGCCGCCTTTAGGGGCGTCCGGGTCGACATAATCGAAATGGACGAAATCGGCGGGGTATTTCAGGTCGCCAAAGGCCGAGAGCCCGTGCCGCTCGGGACTGAGGCTGGGCGCCGACGACGCCGGGGTGGAAGTCGGCACGGCCTCCTGCGCAAAGGCGGGGCAGCCGAGCCAGGGCAGCAGCGAGGCACCGGCGGTGAGCGTCAGAAGCGTGCGGCGGGAGACGGGAGCGCCGTCATGCCGGACGGCCAGAACGGCCGATCCGGTATCGCGTGCCGAAGGTGCATGACGGGCGGCGATCGGTGGCTTTCGACTCATGTCCGGCCCCCCTCATGCTGCCAGACACCGCCATGCTGAGGTGCCCGGGCGCCGCCTGGGTCTCGAAGCACGCAGGCCCCCGTCCCCTGCCCCCTCACCGTGCCGCTCCGGTCTTGGCCGCCTTCTCCGCGTCCCACCACCAAATGCCGGGAAAGCCATCGGAATATTCGGGCAGCTTCTCGGGGTGGCTGAAGCGGTTCCAGCGCGCCGTGCGGGTGTTCGGGTAGTTCCAGCTCGGCACCACGTAATCATGCGCCAGCAGCACCCGGTCGAGGGCGCGGGTGGCGGCGACGAGTTCGTCGCGGCTGGTGGCGTAGATGACCTTCTCGATCAGCGCGTCGATGCCCGCATCCTTGATGCCGGCATAGTTGGCCGAACCCTCGCGGTCGGCAGCGTTCGAGCCCCAGAAATCGCGCTGCTCATTGCCAGGCGAGAGCGATTGGCCCCAGCCCGTGATGATCATGTCGTAGTCGCGGGCGCGGAGGCGATTGATATATTGCGAGGTGTCCACCTGCCGGACGGTCACGGTGATCCCGAGACGTTCGAGTGAGGGCTTGTAGAACAGCGCGACACGTTCGAAGGCGGGATTGGCGATCAGGATCTCCATCGTGAAGGGCTCGCCCTTCGCGTTGACCAGCTTGCCACCCTTCACCTCATAGCCGGCTTGCTTGAGCAGGTTCGCCGCCTCGCGCAGATTGCCGCGCCGTAGGCCCTCGCTCCAGCCTTCCGGGTTGGTGTAGGGCGTGGTGAAAACGCTGGCCGGGACCTTGTCCTTCACGCTCTCCAGGATCTGCAGCTCCAGCCCCTGGGGCAGTCCGGAGGAGGCGAGTTCGGTGTTCTGGAAATAGCTCGATGTGCGCTTGTACTGGCCGAAGAACAGCGTGCGGTTCATGCCGTCGAAGTCGAGCGCCAGGTTGAGTGCGCGGCGCACCCGCTGGTCCTGGAACTTCTCGCGCCGCAGATTGGGGATGAAGGCCTGCATGGAGCCGGAGGCGCGGTTGGGAAATTCTTCGAGGACAACCTTGCCCTCCTTCACCGCCGGAAAATTATAGGCGGTGGCCCAGTCTTTGGCTGACGTCTCGACGCGATAGTCATACTGGTCGCCCTTGAAAGCCTCCAGTTCCACGGTCGAATCGCGGAAATACTCGTAGCGCAGCTCGGCGAAATTGTCGGTGCCGATATTCACCGGCAGGTCCTTGCCCCAATAGTCCGGCACGCGCTCCAAGGTGATGGAACGTCCGGGCAGCACCTGCTTGATTTTGTAGGCGCCGGAACCGAGCGGCGCCTCCAGCGTGCCTTGGCTGATGTCCCGCGGCTTGCCGCTGGAATCCGTGCCGGTCCACCAATGCTTGGGCATGACCCGCAACTGGCCGACGATCTGCGGCAATTCGCGATTGCCCGCTTGGTCGAAGGTGAAGGTCACCTCGCGCTCGCCGGTGACCGCAGCGCCCTTCACATGGCTGTAATAATAGGCCTGCCGGGGGCTGTTCTTGGTCAATTGCTCGAAGGACCACACCACGTCCTCGGCGGTGATCGGCTGGCCGTCATGCCACTTGGCCTCCGGTCGCAGCTTGTAGGTGACGAAGGAGAAGTCCGCGGGGTAGCGCACGCTTTCGGCAAGGAGCCCGTATTCCGTCGCCACCTCATCATAGGCTGGGCTCATCAGCGTGTCGTAGATCAGCTGCAACCCGTCCGCCGCCGCGCCGCGCGGAATGATGTCGTTCAACGAATCGAAGGTGCCGTCGGCCGAAAGCCGCAGCAGGCCGGCTTTCGGGGCGTCCGGGTTCACATAGTCGAAGCGCTTGAAGTCGGCGGGGTATTTCGGCTCGCCCATCAGCGACAGGCCGTGCCGCCATGCGCCCGGATCCGCCTGCGTCGACGGGGCGGCCGGGGCCGGGGCGGTCGCCTCCTCGGCCATCGCCGGGCCGACGAGGCCAAGGCCAAGCAGGGCGACGGCGAGAGACCGTGTCATGGCGCCGCTCCATGCCGGGGGACGCCAGCCGGCAGTGGCGGGGCGGTCGGAGCGGCGGAGACGGGTCATGCGCATTCATCCCTCGGGCACGTCTGGAAGCGGGGCGGTACCCACCCTCGCTACGATTATGAACAGTGGCAGCCAATAAGAAGAGGGTAGTCCCGAAAAGAATAAGGCCGGCGACGCATTGCGCCGCCGGCCTGACGTGATCGTGAAAGCCGCGCCTCGCAGCGCGCTTGTCTCAGGGCGTGGCGGGCGCCGCCGGAGCGGGCTCGGTCGGCGCCGGGGTGGCTGGCGCAGGTTCGGCCGGAGCCGGGGCTGCGGGCGCCGCAGGGGCAGGCTCGGCTGGCGCGGGAGCGGCCGGCGCTTCCGGGGCCGGGGCGGCCGGTGTCGCGGATTCGGGCGCGGCGGAGCCGGCAGGCGGCGGCGTGTTGCCGCCGGGCTCGCCCGAGGCAGGCGCGGTCGGTGCTGGCTCGGCGGAAGCCGGCGTTGCGGCTTCGCCCGGCTGGGGCAGCGGAAGCGGGCTGTGCGACAGCGTATTGAGATAGGCGATCAGGTCGGCGCGGTCGGTTTCCTTGGCGATGCCGGCAAAGCCCATCGCCGTGCCGGGGATGTCCGCCTTGGGGTTCTTGATGAAGTCGCTGAGGTCCTGGAAGGTCCAGTTGCCGCCATGCGCCTTCATCGCCGCCGAATAGGCAAAGCCGTCGACCCCGCCGATCGGGCGGCCGACAATGCCGTAAAGGTCGGGACCGACCTTGGCGCCAGCGCCCTCCACGAAATTATGGCAGGCGCCGCACTTCTTGGCCTGGGCCGCGCCCTTCTCGGCACTGGCCGCCGCGAGCAGCTGAGCGATCGGCACATCGGCGGGAGCCGCCGCCTGAGCTTCGCCGGCCGAACTCTCCTGCACGGCGATCTCGAATCCCGGCTTCTCCGGCGCATGGCTGGAAAACAGGATATCGGCGAACACGTTCAGACCGAGCGTGAACGTCAGCACGCCCAGGACGGCACCAGCAACCTTGTTCAGCTCGTAGCTGTCCATCGAAATATTCGCTCCCTCACCCGGCACGACGACCATCCGGCTGGCCTGCCGATACCCCGCGCGCAATCTACCAGCGCTCGCATGCGACCGCCAATCGCGGCGGGAACTAATCATTTTGACGGTTAGCGTGCAACCCGTATAAGCACGGCGCGGTGCTACGTTTCGCCACCCTGAGAGCGGGGCCGGCACTGTGTAGCGCGATGACAAGGCACGAGAATGTCCGCCCAGGACACACTTATTCTTATTCCAGCCCGCATGGCTTCGACACGTCTGCCCGGAAAGCCGCTCGCCGATCTGCGCGGCCGCCCGATGATCGTCGAGGTGGCGCGGCGTTCCGCCGCGGCAGGCATCGGCCGGGTTGTCGTCGCCACCGACGATGAGGACGTGCGCGCGGCGGTGGAATCGGCCGGATTCGATGTCGTCATGACCCGCTCCGACCATGCGTCCGGTTCCGACCGAATCTTCGAGGCGCTCGGCCATGTCGACCCGGAGCGTCGCGCGAGCCGCGTCGTCAACGTGCAGGGCGACCTGCCAACCATCGATCCCGCCCTCATCCGCGCCGCGCTCGATCTGCTCGACGACCCCGCCGTCGATATCGGCACGCTGGCGGCCGAAATCGTCGATGAGGGCGAGCGCACCAACCCCAATGTGGTGAAGGCGGTCGGCAGCGCGCTCAGCCCGTCGCGGCTGCGCGCGCTCTATTTCACCCGCGCCACCGCCCCCTATGGCGAGGGGCCGCTGTTCCACCATATCGGCCTCTATGCCTATCGCCGCGCGGCGCTGGAACGCTTCGTCGCCCTGCCGCCCTCTCCGCTGGAGCAGCGCGAGAAGCTGGAGCAGCTGCGCGCTCTGGAAGCGGGCATGCGCATCGACGTCGCCATCGTCGACACGGTCCCGCTCGGCGTCGACACGCCGGAGGACCTGGAAAAGGCGCGCGCCTTGCTCGCCCAGGAATCAGAGGTCGCCGAGAAGGTCGAGGAACTCGCCCGCGAGGCCGCGCACCCGCCGGACGCCGTACAGGAATCAGAGACGCCGCCATGACCACCCCTCGCCGCACCATCGTCTTCCAAGGAGAGCCGGGCGCGAACTCGCACATCGCCTGCCGTGAGGTCTATCCCGCGCATGAAGCGGTGCCCTGCGCCACCTTCGAGGACGCCTTCGCCGCGCTGCAGAACGGCGAGGCCGATCTCGGCATGATCCCGATCGAGAATTCGGTCGCCGGACGCGTGGCGGACATACACCACCTCATGCCGACCTCCGGCCTCACCATTGTCGGCGAATTCTTCCTGCCGCTCTCGCACCAGCTCATGGCCATCAAGGGCGCGTCGCTGGCAACGGTGAAGTCGGCGGAAAGCCATGTGATGGCCCTCGGCCAATGCCGCAACATCATTCGCAAGCTCGGCTTGAAGGCGATCGTAGGCGCCGATACGGCGGGCTCGGCGCGCCTCGTGGCCGAGGCGCAGGACGAGACCCGCGCCGCCATCGCCTCGCGCCTCGCCGCCGAGATCTACGGCCTCGACATCATCGCCGAGAACATCGAGGACGAGGCCCATAACACCACCCGCTTCGTCATCCTGGCGAAGGAGGGCGAGTGGGCCCCCGCCAATAATGGGCCGACGGTCACCACCTTCGTGTTCCGTGTGCGCAACGTGCCGGCGGCGCTCTACAAGGCGATGGGCGGCTTTGCCACCAATGGCGTGAACATGACGAAGCTGGAATCCTATCAGCTCGACGGCGAGTTCTTCGCCACCCAGTTCTATGCGGATGTCGACGGGCACCCGGATGACCCGGCCCTGAAGCTGGCTCTGGAGGAGCTGTCCTTCTTCTCCAAAGAAGTCCGCATCCTCGGCGTCTACCCCGCGCACGCCTACCGCATCGCGCTCCGCGCTTAGCGTCCGCAGAGGGCTCGTCTTGAAGCGAGGGCGGACAATGCTGCCCGGCTTCAATTTATTACATTTATAATCTGCAATTATTCGGACATTTGATCTTCCACGCTGTGGAATTAGACCAGCGCCCTGCCTATTGTCGCCGCGACCAATGCAGCGGTGAGGTTGATGGTGCTGAACGTGTCCTTGGAGCGGGTTCTGGCGGCGGCGGTGGTGGCCGCCAGCCTTGTGGCGGGCGCGGTTTCCGCCTCGGCGACGGACGTGCCGGCCCCCCAGCGCATCCTGGCCGTCGGCGGAGCCGTGACCGAGACGCTCTACGCCCTTGGGCTGGAGGATCGCGTGGTCGCCGTCGACACGTCGAGCACCTATCCGCGCCGCGCCTTGGGCGGGAAGCCCAATGTCGGCTACATCCGCGCGCTCTCGCCCGAAGGCGTGCTGTCCGTGGGGCCGGACCTCATCATCGCCCTCGACGGGGCCGGCCCGCCGGACGCGGTAAAGGTGCTCAGGGGCGCCGCCATTCCGTTCGAGACGCTGCCCGAGGCCCGGGATGAGGCGGGTGTCCTCGGCAATATCAGGCGCATCGCCGCCCTTGCCGGCGTGCCCGCGCGCGGCGAGGAACTGGCGCAGGCCGTCAGCGACGATTTCAAGGCGCTGGCTGAGATCCGTACGCGGATCACCGCACCGCGCAGCATCGTCTTCGTGCTGTCGGCATCCGGCGCGGCGCCGGTGGTCGCCGGTGCCGGCACCGGCGCGCAGGCCATGTTCGAGCTTGCAGGCATTTCCAACGCCATGGCCGGCCTGCACGGCTACAAGCCGGCGGTGGGAGAGGCGGTGCTGGGGGCCGATCCCTATGCCATCGTGCTGATGAAAGACCAGAATCACGGGGTTTCCGACGACGCGATCAAGGCCATGCCCGCCTTCGCCGGCGCGCCGGCCATGGCGGAAGGGCGCTTCTACCGCATGGATGGCGGCTATCTCCTCAGTTTCGGGCCGCGCACCCCGCAGGCCGCGCGCGACCTCGCCGCGCTGGTTTATCCTGAACTCCGGCTGCCGGCGATGCCGGCGCATGCCTGGACCCTCGACACGCCGGCGTCCAGCGCGCCATGAGCCTGGCCGTGCCCGCCGCAACACGCCCCGTTCGCCGCCGGCCGCGCCGCGCGCCTCTCGCGCTCGGCCTGTGCGTCGTGCTCCTCGTTATCGCTCTCCTTGCCTCGCTTGCCATCGGACCGGTGACCATCGCCCCGGGCCGGATCCTGGAGATTCTCGGCACCGCCGCGCGGGGCGAGCGCGCGACCGGCGCAGCCCTCCGGGAATCGGTGATCGTGCTGGATGTTCGCCTGCCGCGCACCCTGCTCGGGCTGCTGGTCGGCGGCGGAATGGCGCTGGCCGGCGCGGTGACGCAGGGCATCTTCCGCAATCCGCTCGCCGATCCCGGGCTCATCGGTATCTCCAACGGCGCCGCACTGGCCGCCGCGGCGTGGATCGTCGCCGGCGGGCATCTCGCGCTCTATTTTCCGCCGCTCTTTACCGATTATGGCCTGCCGATCATGGCCTTCGCCGGCGCGCTCCTCGCCACGGTCGCGCTCTATGCCATCTCGACGCATGAGGGGCGAACCTCCGTCGTCACCATGCTGTTCGCCGGCATCGCCATCGCCGCCCTGGCGGCGGCCGGCACCGGCCTCACCGTGTTCATGGCCTCCGACCAGCAATTGCGCGATTTCACCTTCTGGTCCTTTGGCTCGCTCGGCGGGGCAACCTGGCAGAAAGTGGCGGCAGCCCTGCCATTCATGGTGCTGCTCGGCGTCATCTGCAGCCGGCTGATCCGCGCCCTGGACGCGCTGGCGCTCGGCGAGGCGGAGGCGTTCCATGTCGGCATCGACGTGCAGCGGGCCAAGTGGCTGGCGATCCTCGGCATCGCCGCCGGGGCCGGGGCATCGGTGGCGGTGGCGGGTGTCATCGGCTTCATCGGGCTCGTCGTGCCGCATCTGGTTCGGCTGATGATCGGCCCCGGCCACCGCCTGCTGCTGCCCTGCGCGGCGCTGCTCGGCGGGGCACTGCTGCTGGGGGCGGATGTGGTGGCGCGCACCATCGTCAGCCCCGCCGAATTGCCGCTCGGCGTCGTCACCGCCGGCTTCGGGGCGCCGTTCTTCCTCTGGCTGCTGCTGCGCCGTCGCGCTGCGCTGATGGGGTAGGCCGATGTATGGGGCGAGGGACATAGGCGTGTCCGCCGGCGGCCGGGCGCTGCTCGACGGCGCCTCGGTAGAGGTGCGGCCCGGCCGCGTCACCGTGCTGATCGGGCCCAACGGCGCGGGAAAGTCGACCCTGTTCAAGGTGCTCGCGGGCGAGCGGCGGCCGCAGCGCGGGGCGGTGACGCTGGCCGGCACAGACCTCGCCGCCTTGCGCCCGGCACGCCTCGCGCGGCTGCGGGCTGTGCTGCCGCAGAGCGTGAGCGTCGCCTTTCCCTTCACGGTGGAAGAGGTGGCGGGCATCGGGGCGGCGCCGGGCCATGGCACGCCCGCCCATATTCACCGGGCGCTGGCGCGTGTCGAACTGGCCGGGATGGCGAACGAGAACTACGACCATCTCTCCGGTGGCGAAAGGCAGCGCGTGCAACTCGCCCGCGCCCTGGTCCAGCTGGAGAGCGGCGAGGGCACGGGCTACCTGCTGCTGGATGAGCCGACCGCCAGTCTCGACCTCGCCCAGCAGCTCCTTGTGCTCGCCCTGATGCGGGAACTCGCGGGAGAAGGCGTCGGCATCCTGGCCGTGCTGCACGACCTCAACCTCGCCGCCATGGTCGCCGACGAGATCGTCGCGTTGAAGCAGGGGCGCGTCGCGGCGCGCGGCACCCCGGGGGAGGTGCTGACCGACGCGCGGATCGCCGAGCTGTACGGCGTCTCAGTGCGCATCGGCTGGGCGCCCGCGACGCCGTTCCTGCTGCCGCAATCGGCCGCGCGCTGAACGAAAAAGCCCCGCCCGGCGACCCGGACGGGGCTTTGATCGATCGACGTGCGCACTCTCAGGCGTGTTCGGCAGCGAGTTCCCGACCGACGAGCAGGTCGACATGGTCGAAGGCGGCGGTGGCGGCGGCCTCGATCCGCGTCTCCTCCTCCGGCGTCAGCTCGACCTCGTTGAGGGCGGCCGTGAAATGGCGCCAGTGCAGGGCTCGACCTTCGGGATGGCCGGCGAGATGGCGCGCGCCGTGCTCGGCGGTGAAGCCGATCTTCGCCGCCTCCTTGGCGAGAATCGCGGCGCCCATGTTGGAGCCCTCGACCACATAGAGCCAGCCGAGCGCCTCGGCCAGTTCCAGCGAGGGGCCGGCAGCCGCGTCCGGCGGCGTCAGGCCGAGATCGGCGAAGTCCTGCTCCAGCGCCGCGAAGCGGGAACGCTCGGAAAGGTCCGGCAGCAGTTCCTGCAGGCCCGCATCCGCATAGAGCGTCTCGACCCGGCGGTGCAGATGGTACTGGAAACGCAGGAAACGCGCGTAATTTTCCGGGCTGGCGAAGGGGGCGGCGTGCATGACGCCCCCGTCCACCCGCTCATGCGCAGCCGTGGAAGCGGCCTTCAGGCGCTTGGCACGGCTCGGTGCCTCCACGTCGGTAGCTATGGACATCATGTGCTCCTCTCATCCCGCCGCTTTCAGGCAGGACCATTTTCACTTCACATAGAGCGGATCAGAAATCGACGCGACCTCGCCGCCGCCGAACCGCACCGTGAGAGCTCCCTTCACCGTCAGGCCGGCGCTCGGCAGGAAGTTCTCATACTGGGTGTACTGCTCATCGAGCAGGTTCTCGACCGAGACCCGCCACAGCGTGTTCTCGTTCGGCTGATAGCCGGCATACACGCTGACCAGGTTGAAGCTGTCGGTCGGCTCATACACCGCATTGGCCGGCAGATCCGACGCCTTCACGGCCGCCACCGCGGTCCAGCGCACGGCCACCGTCAGCCGTTCGTCGAGGAAGCGAAAGCCCAGCGTGGTTGAGATCTGGTCCGGCTGCACACTGGAGAGCGGCTGCCCGGCGGAAAGGCCGGCCGTGACCTCGCCTTCCGTGATTTGCCCGGCAAGACCGATAAACCATTTGCGGGCGTCATATGTGCCTTCGAACTCGAAGCCCTTGAGCCGCGCCTCTTCCACGTTCTGGTACTGCGCGTAGCCCGGCACGCCCCAGTCGAACGGGAAGCAGGTGGTCGGCCGGCCCGGGATCGGGCAGATGGTGCCGGTCGACGAACCGAACTCCACCAGCTCGATATAGTTCTCGACGTCGTTCTGGTAATAATTGAGCTTGGCGCGCAGCTTGTCGCCCGTGACGAAGAGATCGTCCTTTTTGATATTGATGCCGACCTCCTTGTTCTTGCCGATTTCAGCCTGCAGGCCGGGGTTCGGCAGGAAGTAGAACATGGTGCCCGGCGTATCGAAGGGCAGCGGGTGCGGGCCGGAAACCAGCGCCTCGGTCACGGTCGGGGCGCGATAGCCCTCGGCATAGGTACCGTAAAGCGTCAGCCACGACCACGGCGTCACGCCGAGCGTGAATTTCGGCGAGAGCCGCTCGCCGCTGGTGCCGCCATCATCGGAATTGAGGGAATAGGCGTCGTAGCGCAGCGCCGCGATCGCCTCCAGCCAGGTGGAGTAATTGCCCTTCCACTGCACGAAGGCGCCGCCGACCCCGCGATCGCCCGACGGATTATAGCCTTCGCCGAAGCCGTAATCATCGGTGTTGTCGATCTCGTCTTGGAAATAGTCGCCGCCATAGGTGATGGCGTTGTTCCAGCCGGCGACGTCGAAGCGGCTGGTGTTGTTGGCGTCGAAGCCCACCGTGTCGATAACGAAGCTGCGCGGATCGCCCACCCCGCCGGTGATCGGGTTCGAGGAGCCCGAGACCTTCACCTGATCCTGATCGACCTGGTTCCAGTAGACTGAGCTGCGCCAGTCGAACAGGCTGTCGCTGGGATTCTCGTAGTTCCAGCTCGCCGTCACGGTGCGGTTGGTTGTCTGCGTCGAATATTCCGTCGCGGCATTGGCGTCGGCGCTGGTGGTGAACTGGGTATCGTAGTTCAGCGCGGTCAGCTTCACCTCGTGGAAATCGGCCGGCCGCAAGGTCAATTTGGCGAGGCCGGTCCAGGTGTCGAAGGCGCTGTCGGGCACCACTTCGCCATTGCCGTCATGGTAGTTGTCGGCGTCACGATAGGTGCCGCCGACGAACAGGTCGACATTCTGTCCCACCCGCGTGGCGGCGAGCACCGACCCATAGCCCATGAAGCCGTTGCCAGCCGCCTCGCCCGTGGCCTCCACGCCCCAAACCTTGCCGGGAGCGATGATGTCATCGGCATCCTTGGTGCGCATGGTGACGACGCCGCCGATGGCACCCGAGCCATAGATGTTCGACACCGGCCCGCGCACTACATCGACATCGGCGATGAGGCCCGGCTCCACGAAGAAGCCGCCCGCGCCGGCGTGGCCGAGCTGGTTGAAATTCTGCCGCGCCCCGTCGACGATCACCGCGACACGGCCGAAATCCTGCAGGCCGCGAATATTGATCTGCGTCTGGCTGGTATTGGCATTCTGGATCGCCGTCGTGCCCGGCATGCCCTCGAACAGGTCCGACGTTCGCGCCGGCATGAGCATGTCCAGCTGATCCGAACGCCGGACGGTGACACCCGCCAGCGTATCGATCCAGCTCTCCGCCGTACGGGTGGCGACAACCGTGATCGGATCGAGTTCGACAAACTCCTCCGTCGCGACCACCGCGGCACTCGAGGCCTGCGGCGCTTCCGCCGACTGCTGCGCCATAGCCGGCGCGGCGGCCAGCAGTGCGAGCCATGAAACGCTCAGGCCAGCCGTGCGCGTGAGTGTCGCGAGAAGGGGAGTTCCCCGATCCGTCTTTCGCATCTCAGTCCATCCCCGAATCGCATCCGCGGAGCGGCGCGATGTTCCCCGGCGGGCAATGGGCGCCCGCATCCCCGTCCGGCGGCGACCGGACCTTGGCTCAAGTCAGAGATGGACCGTTATTTTAAGTAAAAGATTGAGTCAAATAACGTATTCATTTGATTTTGATGAATTATAAACGAAATCATTGTTTATAACGATTCGATCAATTTTGGCTTTAATCGCTACAAGAAAGGTCATCGTTTATATTTAGAATAGATATAATTCAGAAACTCTGGGTTATCCGGCGGCTAAAACGCGCGCAATCCGCGAGAGAGAGCACCGAATCAAGGCATGGGGCGGAGAGGATGGAATCGTGCCGTCAGAGGGCAGGATGCCCCCCCCGGCATCCGACAGACGTGCCTTCGATGGACGTGCCTTCGACAGACGTGCCAAAGCGGCGCACGCCGTGTACAGACGGAGCGGGCCCGACGCAGAGCCGGCCGTGCCGCAAGGGCCGGGCCTAGGAATTCACTGTTACTCAAATATAATCTCTACCGCGGCGCACAAACCGCGCGCCCGTGCCGGAAAGAGAATAGCCTGCGCTCCGCTTGGCCTCTCACGGCGGTTTCTGGATTGGGCCTGATGCACGGACAGATCACGCGAGCACCTGCGGCCGATGATGACGATCGGATCGATCTTCATCAGGTCATCGATTTTCTGCTGCGCCGCCGCGTTTTGATCGGCGTCGTCGCGGTGACGACGATGATACTGGCCCTCGCGAGCGCCTTTCTCCTGACACCGCGCTACACCAGCACGGCGGTGATCCTACTCGACCAGGCGTCGCGCTCGGCTCTGGGAGCCGAGCTCGGCGGCGTCAATGCGGCCGAAACGGCCACCGGCTCCAATATAGAGAACCAGGTTTCCATCATTGAGTCGCTCAACCTGCTGCGCCGCGTGGTGGAGAAGGAGAGCCTCGTTGGCGATCCCGAGTTCGGAAGTCAGTCCTCTGGGCCCTCGTGGCGGACCGCGTTCTGGAACCTGTTCGGATCCGCGCCCGCTGCCGATGAACAGGTACCGGCGGATTCAGGGGCGGCGAGCATTCCCGACGACGTCCGGACCTCGATCTACAAGCTGCGCAATGCCTTGGCGGTCGAGCGGGTGGGCAAGTCCTACATCATCGAAATCTCTGTCACGTCGGTCGACCGCGACCGGGCGGCGCGGCTGGCCAATGCCGTTGCGGACGCCTTCATCGTCGACCAGCTGGAAACCCGCTTCGAGGCGGCGCGCCGCGCCACCGATTGGCTGAACGACCGCCTGCAGCGGTTGCGCGACGCGTTGCGCCAGTCGGAAGAGGCGGTGTCCAAGTTCCGCAGCGAACACAATCTCGTCTCCGTCGGCACCCGCTCCCTGAACGAGCAGCAGCTCTCCGAAGTCAGCGCGGAACTCGTGCAGGTGGAGACGGAGGCTGCCGAGAAGCAGGCCAAATACGAGCAGGCCAAGAAAATTCTCGATGCCGGTGGCAATTTGGCGACGCTTCCCGACGTCATCCGCTCCGGGGTCGTCACCAATCTGCGCAGTCGCCATGCGGAAGTGGCTGGACGCGAGGCCGACCTGGTCACGCGGTATGGCGAGCGCCACCCGATGGTGGTCAATGTGCGGGCGGAACGCCGGGAGATCGAGCGCCAGATCACCGCCGAGATCGGTCGCATCGTCGCAAACCTCGAAAACGACTACGACGTCGCGCGCACCCGGGCCTCGGCCATGGCCGCCAATGTGGCGACCGCTTCCGGCCAGAACACCGACGAGAACGCCCTGACGGTGAAGCTGCGCGAACTGGAGCGCGACGCCTCCGCCAACCGCACGCTCTACGAGACCTTCTTGAGCCAATCGAAGGTCACGTCGGAACGTTCGGAGATGGACATACGCGACGCGCGCATCATCACCCCCGCCTTGCCGTCGGGCGGGCCCTCATTCCCGAAGAAGTCGCTGTTTCTGGCGGCCGGCACCGCCCTGGGTCTGGTTCTCGGCATCGGTCTCGCCGCGTTGCTCGATATGCTCAATGCGGGGTTCAGCAGCCCGCGCCAGCTTGAGGAGGCAACCGGCCTACCGGTGCTCTCTTCGGTGGAATGGGCCGATTTCAGCGAAGGCGACAAGACCAAGGGCACCATACCAATCGTCGACTTTCTGACGTCGAAACCGCTGTCGCGTTTCAGCGAATCGATCCGCAGCCTGAGAGCCGGGGTGCAGATGTCGGATGTCGACAACCCGCCAAAGGTCGTGCTGATCACCTCATCCTCTCCCGGCGAGGGGAAAACCTCGATCGCCATGGCAATCGCGACCTCCGTCGCGAGTTCCGGCAAGCGCGTGGTGCTGATCGATTGCGATCTGCGCCGCCCCTCGATCACCCAGCAGTTCGGGCTCGAAGACCGGCCCGGCCTCGTGGAATGGCTGGCGCAGACCGCGTCTTCCGAAGGCTTGATGCACCGCCATGCCGCATCGGGAATCTATGTTCTGGGCGCCGGCGCCAAGACACAGAACCCGCCCGACCTGCTCGGCTCCGCCCGCATGCAGCACCTGATCGAGCAGTTGCGGCTGAACTTCGATTTCGTCGTGCTCGATGCCCCGCCCATCGGGCCCGTGGTGGACGCGGCCATCCTGGCGCCGGTGGCGGACAAGGCGCTCTTCGTGGTGCGCTGGAACGCCACGTCGCGGGAATTCGTGCGCCATTCGATCGAGCGCATTCCCGGCGACCGCAAAATCTGCGGGATTGTCCTGAACATGATCGATCTGCGCGGCGCGCCGAAATATGGGCGCTACTCCTATCACTCGTCCGCCTATTACAAGAAGTATTATGTCGGCTAACGCTACCCGTCGCCACACTGGTGGCCGGGTGCTGAGAACCGCCTTCTCGCTGGCCCTTATCGGCGTCGCTGGCGGCGCCGTCTTCAAGGGAGTGCAGTTCGCTCGCCTGGGCGCACTCGAATGGGCGATGGAAGGCACCCCACCCGCCGCCGGGGATGCCGCGCCAAGCGATGTTCCGGCGGAGCGGGCGCAGGAGCGGCGCGACGCGCTTGCCCAATGGAGCGATTCCTGGGGGCTGCGGGATAAGGCGCGGCTCCTCTATTTCAGCGTCGGCCAGCGCGAACTGGTGCCCCCCTCGCCGGAGGGCCTGCGCGAACTCGCGGCCGCCCTGCAGGTTGATCCCGTGAGGTCAACCTCGTGGATGGACCTCGCCGAGATGACGTGGCCGACCCTCGCCCTCCGTCCTGTCTCCATGGCTGCCTGGGAAATGTCCCGGCTGACCGGGCCCTATGAATATGACGACATGCTGCGCCGCGTGCAGTTTCTGGCGCGGCGCTGGGCCTTCGCCGACCAGGGCAGCAAACAGCAATTTGCGTATGATGTGTCCGTCCTGCGACGCTTCCCCGATCCCTTCGCGGCGCCTTGGGACCGCCTGTTGCGGTCCGTGCCGGCCGCCCAGCGCACGCTCATCCAAGAAGAGATCGGCGCAACGCCGATGCGCTGAGGTTATACAGCATCTCATTACCATAAATTGGTATTTTGGCATCACCTCGTGCCAAAAGGTCGCTAAGAGGCTTCCACAACTGGCAAATTACCGGCAGTCAGGTATTATGGGGTGTGTGGGTTGGGATCGGATGGGACATGATCGTCAAAACGATGCGCGTCCTTGCGTGGGCAGTTGTGGTGGGTGCTTTTGCGCCGGCCGCCTTATTGACGTCGGCCGGGGCGGTTCAGGCTGCGATTTCGGCTGACGAAAAGGCTGTTCTCAGTGTCGTCGTCTCTGCGGAGACCGCAAGTGGGCCGGACGCGCAGGTATCCGCCCTCATGGCCTCCTCGCTCAGTGGCCCGCAAAAGGCACTTGCCGTGCAGTGGCTGATCGAGGGTGCGGCTACGGATGCGCAGGCGGGTGCGCTTAGCGCGGCCGTTGTCAAGGCCGCGGCGGCGGCCGCCGCCGCTGGTCAGCCCGGCACGGTCAGCGTTCTGGGAACCGGCCTCGGTCAGGCTTTCAAGGCGCTTAACGGCGACGGTCGTGCCTCGGCCGCCTCGGCGGTCATGGGGGCCGTCGAAAGCGCGGTGGCGGAACAGGGTTCGTCCGGCGGCATGTCGCGCCAGATGGCGGCACTCTTCGTCAGCTCGTTCAACAGCGCCGCCGCAGGCACGCCACGCAGCGCCGCAGACGCCGCCGGCGAGGATGCCGTCGATCCGGGACAGACCGACACTCCCTCCACACCCAGCCCTTCGTGAGGTGGCGCTCATGAACCGTATTCGGATAAAGGCACTTCTCTTGGGCACGACGGCGCTCCTCGCGTCGAATGCCGCGCATGCCGACGATGTGGCGCCGAGCTACCGTCCTGCAGTGGAGGTGGACCCCGCGCGAGCTGCCGTTATGGACCGGCAGCCGGTCAACTACCTGCCGCTCGGCGTGCCCGTCGGATCGTTCGTGCTGTTTCCCACTCTCAAGCTGGAAACGGGATACGATACGAACATCACTGCGGCCAACAAGAACGAGAAGGAAAGCTGGCTCTTCACCGTCCGGCCTGCCTTTGACCTGCAGTCGGACTGGGCGCGCCATTTTCTGGCTTTCGACGGCTATTTTGAAAGCACCAGCTACGCCAGCTACAGCAATGCGGATTACGAGAATTATGCCGGTGGTGCACGGGGGCGGATCGACGTCACCGGCGACTTCAACATAGGCGGCTATGCGCGCTATGCGCATCTGAACGAACTACCCGGCGACGACGAGACCAATGTGGACAATCTCGGCGACCCGTTGCCTTACGACCAGATCACCGCAGGCGTGAGCTTCGACAAGCAGTTCAATCGGATCTGGACAACGGGCGGGTTCGACTACCGCGACCGCGACTTCGCCAATTACCTGGACGGCGAGCCGACCGACCAATCCTATCGCGACGGCAGCGACTACAAGTTCGCCGGGCGTGTCGGTTACGAGCTCAGTCCGATGACCAGCGTATTCGCCGGCGGCTCGTATCAATGGTTCGACGTCGAGGACAAGAATTACAACTCCAGCGAATACCGGGTCATCACCGGCATCCAACTTGCGCCGTCGCGCCTGACGCGCGGAGAAGCCTTCATCGGTTATTACGACTGGAAGTCCGAAAATGGCTATCTCGACGGCAGTTCGGGTCTGACCTTCGGCGGCAATATCCAGTGGTTCATCAGCCCGCTTGTGACCGCGACCTTCACAGCCGGCCAGCAGGTGATGACCTCCAACTATGAATATGACGGCATTACCGGCTCGGCGGTGGTCAGCTCCAATGCCGGCGTACGCCTGGATTATGAGTTTCGGCGCAACATCGTCATTTCCGGCTGGGTTGACTATCTGAACCAGGATTACGATGAGTTTCCGCGCGTCGACAATCAGTACGTTATCGGCGCTGAGCTGCGCTATTCCATCAATCGCTTCTCCATCGCCAAGATCAATTACTCGTTCACGGATTTCGACACCAATTTCGACAACATAAACGGTGCGGAGGACTATGTCCGCAACATGATAACCGCCGGCGTCACCCTCGCCTATTGAGCGGCCGGCGGGGCGGGGCGCTTTTGGCGCGAGGCTTCGGGCATGATAGCTTGGTCGCACCCGGCCGCCGCCATGACGGCCTCATGACTCTCGGGCTAGGCATGTTGTTTTCCCGCTTTCGCGCGGCAGAGGCGCGACGTGCGCCGGCATATATTCCCGACGGGATGCGGGTCTACGCCGTCGGCGACATCCACGGGCGCCACGACCTGCTACGCTCCTTGCTCGGCGCGATCGCCGCAGACGCCGCGACGACGACCAGCCTCTGCCGCACGGTCTTTCTCGGCGATTATATCGACAGGGGCGAGGACAGCGCTGGCGTCGTCGAGCGCCTTTCCGCCGGTGCCGACGATGGCTCATGGACCTGCCTGATGGGCAATCACGAGGCCATGCTGCTGGCGGCCCTTTCAGGTGACGCCGATTGGGAAACATGGCTGCGGGTTGGCGGCGTGGAAACGCTATTTTCCTACGGCCTCTCCATCCGCGACTTCAGCGGGCCGGATCGGGACGAGCGCATGCGGGAGGCGGCCCTTGCCGCCCTTCCCGCCACGCATCTGGACTTCCTGCGGCAATTGCCCGGAACGGTTGAGATCGGCGACTATTATTTCTGCCATGCCGGCATACGCCCGGGCGTGGCACTCGATCGCCAGGCGCTTGAGGATTTAATCTGGATCCGCGAGGAGTTCACCCGCTCGGCGCTGGACCACGGCAAGCGGATCGTTCACGGCCACACCCCGGTAATGGACGTGGAACTGCTCCCCAACCGGATCAATGTCGACACCGGGGCCTATCTCACCCACCGCTTGTCCTGCGTCGTGCTCGAAGGCGACACTGCGCGGGTGATCCACACGTGACAGCGCACGCGGTTCCTGCGGAGGCAGTTGCATCGCGCGCGCCCGTGCCCGGCAAGCCCGCCCGGCCGGCCGGTTTCCTGGCGCGCCGTACGCGACATGAGACCTATAACGACCTGATATTCATCGGCCTCCTCATGTGCGTGGCCTGGGTGCCGTTTCTTCTGGGCAGCAATCGTCTGGTGGCCTGGGGCATCAATGCGGTCCTCTTCGGAGGCCTGCTCATCCTGTTCGAAGCCGGCTTGCTGATCAGCGGCACGCGCCACCCTGTCGCGCCGCGCCGGCTTTGGTGGGCGATTCTGCTCTGGACCGGGCTGCTGGGCTGGATTGTCTTCCAGCTGGCGCCCTGGGCTCCTGCAGCCTGGCAGAATCCCTTTTGGCAGCTCGCACGCGACGCGCTCACGGCTCTTCCGGACAGCGTGCCGCTGCAGGGAAGCCTCTCGGTGACGCCGGACGCTGGCGTGCGCGGGCTTGTCATGCTGTTGACGAGCTCCATGGCATTCTACCTCTCGCTGCAGCTCTGCCGGGACGGAAGGCGGGCCGACCTGTTCCTGCGCGCTCTCGCCGGCATCGCCGTGGGCTATGCGCTGTTCGGCATCGCCCAGCACGCGCTCACACCGCGCATGGTGCTGTGGTTCGAGCGCGAGGCCTATTTCGAACAGGTCACCTCGACGTTCATCAACAAGAACAGCTATGCGACCTATACGGGCATCGGGCTCGTCGCCACGGTCGGCCTGCTGATCGACGTCTATCGCCGCGCCGGTTCCCGGCGCGACATGCCGCTGGGCCTGCGTGCGGCCGCCTTCGTCGAGGTCACGCTGAAATCGGCCGGGGCAATCCTTGCCGCAACCGGCATCGTCGGCATCGCCCTGGTCCTCACGGTCTCGCGCGCCGGCTTCATCGCGGGCATGGCCGGGCTGGTCGCGCTGGCTCTCCTGGCGCTGGCATCGGCCCGGCGTCGCTGGCTTATCGTGGCGATCGCGGTTCCGGCCTTCGCGGTGCTCTTCGCGGCCCTCGCGCTGTTCGGCGATGAGCTGGGCGGCCGCTTCGCCTTGCAGGGCGCCAATGATCTGCGATGGCCCGTGGCCTTGCGGGCGCTGGAAGCGGTGGGGGACGCCCCCCTGACGGGCTTCGGCTATGGCAGTTT
The DNA here is from genome assembly GCF_965279025.1 of Ancylobacter sp. NCBI lineage: Bacteria > Pseudomonadati > Pseudomonadota > Alphaproteobacteria > Hyphomicrobiales > Xanthobacteraceae > Ancylobacter > Ancylobacter sp. Next base: position 804,741 of record NZ_OZ257132.1, read on the forward strand.
CGACCGCATGTTCTCGGTCTATCGCGGCGCTGAAGCCTTCGCGCCGTGGCATCACTGGGACAAAGCTCACAACACCTATATCGAACTGCTCTTCGACCTAGGCATTCCAGCGGCGGCGAGCCTTTTCATCTTAGTCGGCGCTCTGTTGACGACAATGCTCGCCAATATGCTCCGGCGCGATGCCCCCCATATGATAACGCTGGTCGCGCTGGCCGTCAGCGCCACGGTGCTCTCCCACGCGGCCTTCGACTTCAGCCTGCAGATCCAGGCGGTGGCGGTCACCTACTGGGCGATCCTTGGCGCCGGCCTGGCCCAGAGCTGGACACGGCGCATCGATACGGCCGCCTGAAGGGTTGGGTGCGGGAGGCGGTCTCAGAACAGGCGCTCGCCGACCCTCACAATATCGCCGGGAAGAACCGAGGTCGTGGTGGTGACGGGATAGGAATATTCCTGCGTCTGGCCGGCACGGCGGATGTTGACCGTCTGATCGTTCGCCCGATAGGTGAAGCCGCCCGCCACGGCCACCGCGCTCATGATGTTCATGCCGTTGCGATAGGGGTATTCACCCGGCTTCGAGACTTCGCCGATGATGTAGAAGGGGCGATACTGCAGGACCTCGATATTGACGCGCGGGTCCCGCATGTAGCCCGATGACAGCTTCTGCGCGACCGCACTTTCGAGTGCGTGGGCCGTTACCCCCTGAGCCTTGATGTTGCCGATGAGCGGGATGGAAATGACGCCGCTCGAGTTCACCTCGAACTCGCCCGAGAGCGAAGGCTCGTTGAACACGGTAAGGCGCAGCTTGTCGCCTGTACCGAACACATATTCCGCCTGTGCGCCCGGGTCCCCCGCAATGGGAGGCGGCGCGCTGGGTGCCGTCGAACAGCCGACCATGGCGAGGATGATGGGCACAAGAAGCAAGGCGACCCACTGACGGGCCGGGCACGGCCGGCGATCAAAGCTCATATAGGTTCCAAATCCCTGTCTTCGCCTCAGCCCCTGCGCGGGGCGCCCGCGACGCATCATTCATGCCTCGACAGCGCCGCTCGGTCGAGCCCGTCTTTGAAGTGAGCCTGAGGCGATGTCCAAGCAATTCTCGCCGGCCCGCTACGCCGGCCGGGCAAGCTCGAACCTTCCGACCGAACCCGCCGGCTCCGAGCACGGCAAAGAATACCGGACAAACCAGCCGCTGTTGCGCTGGGAGGGCGCCCGAATATAAGGCATGTGCGCAAGCGCGGAAAAAGAGGGGCGCCGCCTCTCGCAACGATTTTCCACGCGCACGCCGCGCAATCATGGAAATAAACACACTCAAACTTCCTCGAGCACCTAGAAAAGAAGCCCGCGCGGCAGACCGGACTACGACACGCCGAAGGCGTGCCAGCAAAATCCTTGCCACTCGCCTCCGCTTCTCCACTCGGCGCGGAGACACACACAAAGCGAGAGGCGCGTTGTGCGCCTGAGCGACGAGCCCTTTCTCAGCGATAGATTTCCAGATTACCGTCGCGGCTTATGTTGCCCTGCAGCAATCATCTCTGGTATATCAATAGCCTAGCAAATTCGTCGCATCAGAAGGGCGAGGCGACCTGCATGTCGTTCGCGCAGGTAGAGGGTGACGCGGGAGCTCCGCACCATCCTTGATGCCTCATGCCGTGCCGGGTTTGCCAGGTGATTGGATGTACCCCGGCAGCGGGCTCGGCTGACGTTCTGGTTCGATAATCTCCGAGCCACAGGATCAAGCCGCGGCCCCCCACGCGTTTCGACAGAAGGGAAGAACCACCTATGGGAGGGATCGGCCTGTACGGCGGCACGCATGACGCTGCCGGAGGCGACGGCCGGACCGTGGGTTCCCCCGACCGGTTGAGGCGCTATCGGGATCTGCTTCGGGTGAGTCTCACGGCCGGCATGGCTGCGACCGACCTGCTCGCGATTACCGGCGCCTGCTTCCTGGCCGCGGCGTTGCGACACGGAAACCCTTTCGAAGGCAACTGGGAAATTTTCTACTTTCTCGCGCCGACCTATCTGCTCGCGGCGATCGCGCTGCGTGCCTACGCGACCCAGACACTGACGTCGCTGAGCCGCTCCATCTCGTCGGCCGGCACGGCTCTGCTTCTCACGGCCGGCCTCTTCCTTACCGCCGTGTTCGCGCTGAAGGTCGGCAGCCTGCTGTCCCGCCTCGAGATCGGTTATTCCTTCCTTCTGACATTCGCGCTGCTCGGCCTGATCCGCATCGGCGCCGCTCTTCTCATCCGGCAGCTTTTTTTCCCCGTCGTTGCGCCGCGGCTGGTCGTGCTCACCGACGCGAAGGAACGCAAGACACCGCGGCACGATGGGCTGACCACCTATGTCGATGTGCGCGAGGCCGGGCTCGTCCCGCATTTCCAGGACCCCCGCTTCTTCGAAGCCACGAGCCGCGCTATCGGGTATGCCGACCGCGTCATTCTCGCATTCTCGGACGCGCATGAGCGGCTGAAATGGACCGAGGCCATGCGGTTGAGCGGCTTCGAGGCCGAGATCGTCCTCGATCTTCCCGGCTTCAATCCATTGGCCGTTTCGCGCTGGGGCGAGCGCACGACACTGCTCATTTCGCGCGGCCCGCTCAATCTCGGCGAGCGCCTGGTGAAGCGGCTGTTCGACATTGTCGTCACCATCCCGCTCCTGCTGGTCGCCGCTCCCGCTATCGGCCTCGCGGCACTGCTGGTGAAACTGGATTCGCCCGGTCCCGCCTTTTTCGTCCAGGAGAGAGTGGGCCGCAACAACCGGCCCTATCGCTGCTTCAAGATGCGGACGATGCGGTCCGAGACCTCGGATGCGAGCGGCCGCGTGTCGACATCGCGCAATGACCGCCGCGTCACCCGGGTGGGGAAAATCCTTCGCCGAACCAGCATCGACGAATTGCCCCAGTTTCTCAATGTGCTGATCGGCAATATGAGCCTCGTCGGCCCGCGCCCACACGCCCTGGGCTCGCGGGCGGAAGGGTCGCTTTTCTGGGAGCTCGTCCCGGACTATTGGAGCCGGCATGCCGTGAAGCCGGGCGTGACGGGCCTCGCCCAGATCCGCGGCCAGCGCGGCGCAACGGAGAGCCGGCGGGATATCGAAGCACGGGTGGCTTCGGATCTCGAATACATCAACAATTGGTCGTTGTGGCAGGACGTGAAAATTCTCCTTCTCACAGCCCGCGTCATTCTTCATCGCAACGCTCACTGAGACCGTAGGGGCATGGTAACAAGATGCGCGGACGCACCGGCTTATTGCGGATTGCCTTTGTTCCGTGAATTGCCGCTGCGTTCAAAAGCTAGCCCAACAAGCGGATCCATGCGGATTGACATCGACTTTTCCTTTGCGCATGCGTTTCACCGCAGCGGTTTAACGCCGCGCGTCGCCGGCGATGTCGGCCCCCTCATCCACCCCGGCTCTGTCGCCCCAGGATTTTCTCCTGCCTTCGGCAAGCGAGCAGGGATCAGCTTTCGCCAACGGCCCCCCCGGGCGCGGAGGATGGGGAAAAGGGAGCCTCGCCCATGACCGTCGCGCCCGACCTTTCCGTCGCCATCGTGATCGCGACACTCGGACGAGCGAGGAATGTGGCCGCCCTGCTGGACAGGCTGGCGCTCCAAAGCCCGCTCCCCGCCCGCGTCGTCCTCTCGATGGAGAGCGCTTCGGATGCACCGCCGCCAGCGGCCTACCCCTTTCCCCTGACCACCGTCTTCGGGCCGCGAGGCGCCTGCCAGCAGCGCAATCGGGCACTGGACCACCTGCCGCCAAGCATCGGTATCGTCGTGTTTCTCGACGACGACTATGTCCCCTCACGCCATCTGATCTCGGGCGTCACATCCTTCTTCACGACATTCCCGCATGTCGCCGGGGCCAGCGGCCGGCTGCTGGCCGACGGAATTTCGGGGCCCGCGATCGATCCGCAGGCGGCGGTTGCCTTGGTGGATGCCGAAGACGCCCAAGAACGCAGCCCGCGCCACAGTATCTCCTCGCCTCATCCGGGCCTGTATGGCTGCAACATGGCCTACCGGATGTCCGCCATCGCCGGGATTCGGTTCGACGAGAACCTGCCGCTCTACAGCTGGCAGGAAGACATCGACTTCGGAGGACAGATAGACGGTCCCCTTGTCTATACGGACGCTTTTCACGGCGTGCACTGCGGTGAAAAGGCCGGGCGCGAGCGCAATGGAAAGCGGCTGGGATATAGCCAGATCGCCAACCCGTGGTATCTCAAGCGCAAAGGCACCATGCCCAAGACCTTCGCGCACCGATTGATCCTCCGCAGCCTGATGGCGAACATTGCCCGCGTCCTTTGGCCGGAACCGTGGATCGACCGGCGGGGCCGCATGGCGGGAAACTGGCTCGCCGTATGGGACATTTTTCTCGGGCGTGCGGACCCCCGACGCATACTGGAGCTCTAGGCATGCCCGGCAAGGCGCCCCTCTTTATCAATGGTAGATTTGCAACGGGAGGTCCGGCGGCCGTTCACCGCGTGGCCCAGGAACTGATAGCCGGACTGGCGGCGATAACCGAAGACCGGGAGCTTACGCTGCTTGTCCCGCCCAACCCTGTCCAACTGGAAATCGATGACAGGATCCCGCGCGTCCAGATCGGGCGGTTCACCAAGACCGCATGGGAACAGGTCTCCCTGCCTCTGCATGTCGGCAATGGCTTGCTGCTCAACCTTTGCAATATGACACCCCTGGTCACGCGAAATGGCCTCACCCTGCTGCATGACGCGCAGGTCTTCACCACACCGCGGTCCTACAGCGCCGCGAGGGCGAAGTGGGGGCAGTTGCAGAGCCGCATCGCCGGGATGCGTCAACTCGGCCTGCTCACCGTGTCGGAATTTGCAAAGTCCGAACTTGTAGGCTTGGGGATCGCGCCAGCGGAACGGATACATGTCATCCCGAACGGCGCCGACCATGTGCTGCGTACACCCGCGCAGGACGATATCCTGCCCCGTCTAGGACTCGCGCCACGCAGCTACGCGCTCGCGCTCGCCAATCTGATGACGCACAAGAACATCCGGGTGCTCATCCGCGCCTTTGCGCGACCTGACCTTGCGGGCATAAAGCTGGTTCTGGCGGGAGCGGCGGGCCGGGAGGCCTTTGCAGCCGCCGGCCTTGCGGTACCGGCGAATACGATCTTCGCCGGCTATGTCTCGGATGGCGAGATGAGAAGCCTGCAGGAGGCGGCACTGGCGGTATGCACACCGTCGCTGACAGAGGGCTTCGGCCTTCCTCCCGTCGAGGGCCTGCTGCTGGGGACGCCCGCCGTGATTGCACCCTGCGGGGCGCTGCCGGAGGTTTGCGGCCCCGGCGCCCTGCACGCCGACCCGCACGATCCGGCCGCGTGGGCGGCTGCCTTGCTGCGACTGCGCGATGAGCATGGCCTTCATGAGGGACTTGCACGTGCAGGGCAGGCTTTCGCGGCGCGTTTCACCTGGAGAGCCGCCACCCGCCGCCTCATCGACGTGATCGAGGCGGTGGAGCCGGCGAACCGTGAACGTGGCAGGGTCGAGCAGAGGACCGTCGGCCTGGAGGCGGGCTCAGGCGCATGAACGCCGTAGCACTCGCCGGCTTTTGGGCGCTGGCATTCTGGGCGTTGTTTTCAAGGCGCCAGATGTTGTTTTGGCTGTTCTTCGGCACGTTGCCTCTTGGCTCTTTTGCGGTCATCCCGATTGAATTGACCGGCGGGCTATCGCTGCTGGCCACCCATGTCACGGCGGCGTTCATCGTCATCCAGCGGTTTTTCTTCCACCGTAATGGCCTCAAAAACCTGCTCAGCAGCGCGCTGCGCGTGCCGGGACTGCTCCTCACGCTTTTCTGGCTGGTTGCCCTTCTGGTGACGATGTTCGCCCCACGTCTCCTTGCCGGAAGGGTCGATGTGGCACCGATGACAGTGACCGAATTCATGCAGGTCTCTCCGCTCCGACCGACCCTGCAGAATTTTTCACAGCTTTCCTACGTGACCCTGTCCGTACTAATGGTCTTTTCCGCCGCCGATTTCTTCCGTTCGCCGCGGAATCATCCTCTGATCCTGCGCGGCCTTCTTTTCAGCAGCGGAATCACCATCGCCACCGGCATACTGAGCTACCTGGCGACATTCCTGCCGCTGGATTCCTTGCTCGATCCCTTCAAGACGGCCGGCTATACACTGCTGGACGAGGCTTCCATCGGAGACGGCACGCGCCGGATCACCGGGTTGATGCCCGAGGCCTCGGCTTTCGGAGCGCTGACGCTGGCGCTGCTCTCCTGCCTTTATTTCCTGCGCCACGCGATCGACGACCGGGTGCAGCTTTTTCGCACAAACGTCGTCATCGTCATGCTTGCTGTTCTCCTGGTGATGTCCACCTCGTCAGCTGGATATGTCGGGCTCGGCGTGCTCGGCGCCCTCGTCGGTCTCGATTGGTTCACCCGCGCCTTCCGTATCAACCGGCCCAGATTTGCCTATCGCGGCGTCCGCCAGGATTTCTTTCTCGCTTTGGCCATTGTCGGATTTGCGGCCCTCGCGGTCATGGCGACGCCGGGGGTCTTCGACCCCGTCATGCAACGCCTTGACGAGATCATCTTCAGCAAGGTCGAATCCGCTTCCTATCTCGAACGCAGTGGTTGGACAGCCACATCCATGCAGGCGGGTTTCGACAGCTATCTGATCGGCGTCGGCCTCGGCTCCACCCGGGCGTCCAATTTTGCCGCGGTCCTGTTCGGCAGCACCGGTCTGCTGGGATTCCTTCTCTATTTCAGCTTTATTGGTCGGATCCTGCTCACGCCGGCGCCGAAAGACGACCAACGGGCGCAGGCCGTATCGAGCGCGTTGAAATGGTCATTTTTTCCTGTTTTCAGCGTCAGCTTGCTGATCGGAACCACCCCTGATTTCGGCGTTTTCGAAGCCTTCCGCTTCGGTGCCCTGATGGCGCTGAGCCAGGCAGGCGCTGTGGCCATCGTCCATGCCGAGGCGACACCGGAGATCCCTCACCGGCCGCTTGGGCCGACATCGGCGGCGCAAAGGCTGCGCCGTTGACTCCCACGGATATGGCAAGGTCCACCAGCAGCCACAGCCAAGTGGACGCCGGCTCTCGATCCCCCGACTAGGGTCTGCGGTCGTTCGCCGCGCGGGTGCGGTCGAGGAAATCGATCAGCGAGACGCAGGCGCCGAGAATATGTGCGCGGGTGAGGCGGGCCGCCTCTTCGGCATCGCGCCGCATGCAGGCGAGCAGGATGCCTTGATGTTCGTGGCGAGCCCGCGCCATGCCGTCGGTCAGCACCAGCTGCGCGCGCAGATACCGGTCGACCCGATCGAGCGCCCCACTGATGGTCTGGAGGTAATAGGGCCGGCCGGACGCCTCGTAGAGGCTGTAATGAAAACTGCGGTTTAATTCGCCCCAATGCGATGAATCGGTCTCGGTCGAGAAGGCGTGGGCGAAGCGCTTGGCGGCCTCGAGCCCTTCGTCCGAGATACGCTCGACCGAATAGCGCAGCACTTCGGGTTCCAGCAAAGCGCGGAACTCGAAGATCTCGCGGATCTCGTCGGTGGAGAGGGTGGTGACCACCGCGCCGCGGTAGCGCTGCGTGGACACAAGTCCCTGCTCCTCCAGCCGGGTCAACGCCTCGCGCACGGGGATGCGGCTCACATTGAACATGCGCGCAATGTGGTCCTGGCGCAGGGTCTGGCCCTCGGCGATGTCGCCCTTGGCGATCGCTTCGCGCAGCGCGTCGAATATGACGTCCGACGCGGACGCCATCTGCGCGATGTCCGTGGCCCTGACCTTCACCGTGCCTGCCTCCCCAAGGGAATCCCGCCCATCTTATCCAACAAGCTCTGCGCCCACGCACCCTGCGATTTGTCGCGCGCCACGCCCATCGCCGGCCGCAGGTAAATTTCGCATGGTTTGTGTAAAATGGATATTGAAACTTGGATCCAAAAATCGGAAGCTCTTTTCCGTCGCCGGGAAGGCGCCCCTTTCGACGCCGCCGGCCATCAACAATGAAGACACCTTCCTCCAGAGGAGAGCCATCATGGCTAAGGGATTCGGCATTCTGGCCGCGGCGGCGCTGACGCTCGCCGCCGCACTGCCCGCGCAGGCGGACAAGCTCGACGACATCATCGCTTCCGGCACGCTGCGCTGCGCCGTCGTGCTCGACTTCCCGCCCATGGGATCGCGCGACGCCAATAACGAGCCGATTGGGTTTGATGTCGATTACTGCAACGACCTCGCCAAGGTGCTGGGCGTGAAGGCGGAGATCGTCGAGACGCCGTTCCCCGACCGCATACCGGCGCTGGTCTCCGGCCGCGTCGATGTCGGCGTCGCCTCGACCTCCGACACGCTGGAGCGGGCCAAGACGGCCGGCTTCACCATCCCCTATTTCGCCTTCAAAATGGTGGTTCTCACCAAGGATGGCCTGGGGATCAAGGATTACGACAGCCTGAAGGGCAAGAAGACCGGCTCGGTCTCCGGTACTTTCGAGGCAATCGCGCTCGATAACGACGTCAAGAAGTGGGCGGATGGCACGACGTTCCGCGGCTACCAGAATCAGGCCGACGTGTTCCTTGCGCTTTCCCAGGGCCAGATCGACGCGACTGTGGTCACCTCCACCGTTGCCGCAGCGATCGTCAAGGAAGGCAAGTATAAGGGCCTGATGATGGGCGGCGATGCTCCCTATGACATCGACTATGTTGCCCTGATCGCCCTGCGCAACGAGCAGGGGCTCATCAACTATCTGAACCTGTTCGTGAATCAGCAGGTCCGCACCGGCCGCTACAAGGCGCTCTACGACAAGTGGATCGGCCTTGGCGAGGCGCCCGACCTGACGGTCCCCGGCGTCTATCGCTGAGCGTTTCCGACAAATCCATCCCGGAGCGGCCATCGCGCCGCCTCCGGGATGACAACGTGACGGGACGTCCGCGCCGACTGCCGGCGCTGCTGCTTCCTCAAGCTGCAAATTGACCCCGGCCCGACGGCACGTTCAACTGCACGCTGCACCTTCACGATCCGCCTGCAACGTCCGAGCGACGAGCGCCCCATGAACTACACCTTCCACTGGCTCCCGGCCTTCCGTGCGCTGCCCGACATGCTGTGGGGCGCACTGGTGACGCTGGAGATCGCGGTGCTCTCCATGGTGCTCGGCGTGTTCTTCGCGGTGCTGCTCGCGGTCGGCGCCTCCTCGCGCTACCGCGTGTTCCGCGCGGCCGCCGTGAGCTGGGTGGAACTGGCCCGCAACACGCCGGCGCTGTTCCAGATTTACATGGCCTATTTCGGCCTCGGCTCGCTCGGCATCCATCTCGACAGTTTCGTCGCCCTGCTGGCCGGCATCACCTTCAACAATGCCGGCTATCTCGCGGAGACGTTTCGCGGCGGCCTGCGCGCCGTGCCGCAGACGCAGCTCCGTGCCGCCCGCTCGCTGGGCATGGGTCCGATACAGGCCTTCCGGCTGGTGATGATGCCGCAGATGTTCCGCATCGTCTTCTATCCCCTCACCAACCAGATGGTGTGGGCGATTCTGATGACCTCGCTCGGCGTCATCGTCGGGCTGAACAACGACCTGACCGGCGTGACGCAGGAATATAATGTCCGCTCCTTCCGCACCTTCGAGTATTTCGCCCTGGCGGCGGTGATCTATTATCTGCTGGCCAAATTCGTCACCGTGTCCGCGCGCCTGATGGCGTGGCGGCTGTTCCGCTACTGAGGGGGCCGCGATGTTCTCCTCCCTGTTCGACACCACCTTCTCGGCCAACGACCTCTGGTTCATGCTGAAGGGCGCCGGCGTCACGCTGATGCTCACCTTCTGGGCGGTGCTTGGCGGCACGCTGCTCGGCGTGGTCTTCGGCGTCATCCGGGCCATCTCGCCTTGGTGGGTGAACGCCCCGCTCGGCGCGGTGCTCGACGTGTTCCGGTCCATCCCGCTGCTGATCCAGCTTGTGGTGGCCAATTCGTTCAAGACCATTGTCGGCATTCACTGGAGCCCGTTCACGGTGGGCTGCGTGGTGCTGGCGCTCTACATGTCGGCCTATTGCACCGAGATCGTGCGCTCCGGCTTTCTCGCCGTGCCGACGACGACCCGGCGCGCCGCGCGCTCGCTGGGGCTGAGCTGGCGGCAGGACCTGACGGAAATCGTCTTCCCCATCGCCCTGCGCGTGGCGCTGCCGAGCTGGATCGGCCTGACGCTGGGCGTGATGAAGGACACCGCCATGGTGTGGTGGATCGGCGTGGTGGAGTTGCTGCGCTCCTCGCAGGTGATCGTCACCCGCATCCAGGAGCCGCTCTTCGTGCTGTCCATCGCCGGGCTGATCTACTTCCTGATGAGCTTCCCCATCGCCCGCCTCGGCGCACGCCTTGAGAAGCGCTGGCGCGAGAACGACTGAGGACCGAAATGTCGATCGAAATCCAGGACGTCCACAAAGCCTTCGGCTCGCTCGAAGTGGTCAAGGGCGTGACCATGACCGTCGAGAAGGGCGAAGTCGTCTCCGTCATCGGCGGCTCGGGCTCGGGCAAGTCGACGCTGCTCATGTGCATCAACGGGCTGGAGGCGATCAATGCGGGTCGCATCCTGGTCGACGGGACCGATGTGCACGGGCGCGGCACCGACCTCAACAAGCTGCGCCGCAAGATCGGCATCGTGTTTCAGCAGTGGAACGCCTTCCCGCACCTCACCGTGCTGGAGAACGTGATGCTGGCACCGCGCAAGGTACTCGGCAAGTCGAAGGCCGAGGCCGAGGCCATCGCGGTGGAAAAGCTCGCCCGCGTCGGCCTTGGCGAGAAGATCAAGGTCTACCCCTCCAAGCTCTCCGGCGGCCAGCAGCAGCGCATGGCGATTGCCCGCGCGCTCGCCATGTCGCCCGACTACATGCTGTTCGACGAGGTGACCTCGGCGCTCGACCCGCAGCTCGTCGGCGAGGTGCTCGACACGATGCGCCTGCTCTCCTCCGAGGGCATGACGATGATCGTCGTCACCCACGAGATCGCCTTCGCGCGGGAGGTCTCCGACCGCGTCGCCTTCTTCCACAAGGGCCGCATCCACGAGATCGGCCCGCCCGCACAGGTGATCGGCAATCCGCAACAGCCGGAAACGATCGACTTCCTCAAATCCGTCCTCTGACCCATCACGCGCATTCGCACGAATCTCAAGGAGCATGACCATGTGGCAGGGCGTCTATCCCGCCGTTACCGCCAAGTTCAACGAAGACGACACGCTCGATCACAAGGAGATGGAGCGCAGCTTCGCCTTGCAGATCGACGCCAGCGTCGACGGCATCATCGTCAACGGCTCGCTTGGCGAAGGCCCCATGCTCTCGCATGACGAGCGCCTTGCCGTGCTGAAGACCGCGAAGTCCGTGGCCGGCAAGCGCCCGGTGCTGATGACCATCGCCGATGCCGCCACCCGCGACTGCGCCTCGCTCGCCAAGCGCGCCGCGCAGGCCGGTGCCGACGGGCTGATGGTGGTGCCGAGCCTCGTCTACCACACCAACGCCAAGGAGACGGTGGCGTCGATGGGCGCGGTGGCGCAGGCCGCCGACCTGCCGGTGATGATCTATTCCAACCGCATCGCCTATCGCGTCGACGTCACCATCGAGATCATGGCGGAACTGGCCAAGGACAGCCGCTTCGTCGCGGTGAAGGAATCGTCCGATGACATCCGCCGCACGGTCGAGCTGCAGAACGCCTTCGGCGACCGCTACGACATTTTCACCGGCGTCGACAATCTCGCCTTCGAGGCGCTGGCGCTCGGTGCGGTCGGCTGGGTCGCCGGTCTGGTCGTCGCCTTCCCCGAGGAGACGGTGGCGATCTATCGGCTGATGAAGGCCAAGCGCTATGACGAGGCGCTGGAAATCTACCGCTGGTTCCGCCCGCTGCTCGACCTCGATGTCTCGACCTATCTCGTCCAGAACCTGAAGCTGGTCGAGGCAATGGTGACCGGCACCACCGAGCGCGTGCGCAGCCCCCGGCTGGTGCTGGACGGCGAGCAGCGCGCCAAGGTCGAGAAGATCGTGCGCGACAGCCTCGCCACCCGCCCGACCCTCGCCAAGGCGGCGTGAGCCTCCTCGACTCGGCCGGGATGGCATCATCCCGGCCAAGGCGAAGCCGCAGAACCGGGATGATGCCCGGATTCTTGGCGTCATCCCGGATGCGGCCTTCGGCCTTTCCGGGAGGACGCCGGACGTGAACAACCGCGGTAAAAAACGTGCCCGCTGCCTCCTCTCCCCCTAATGACATCGTCATCGTCGGTGCCGGCATTGTCGGCCTCGCCACCGCGTTCCATCTGCTGCGCGAGGGCCACCGCGTGCGCCTGATCGAGCGTGGCGGCGTGGCGGAGGGCGCGAGCTATGGCAATGCCGGTGCGTTCGCCTTTACCGACATCCTGCCACTCGCCTCGCCGGGCATGCTGCGCAAGGCGCCGAAATGGCTGCTCGACCCGCTGGGGCCGCTCACCATTCCGCCGCGCTACCTGCCGCAAATCACGCCCTGGCTGTTCCGCTTCTGGCGCGCCAGCCTTCCCGACCGCTACCGCGCCTCGCTCGCCGCGCAGGGCAATTTGATGCGCTTTGCCGCCACCGCGACGCAAGGCCTGCTCGCGCAGGCCGACCTCGCCGGCCATGTGCGCTCCGACGGCAATCTCCAGCTCTATGAGAGCGAGGGCGAGCTTGCCGCCGCTCTGCCGGGCTGGGAGGCGCGGGCGCGCGAGGGCATCGTCTTCGAGCATGTGCGCGGCGCGCAGCTGGGAGAACTCCAGCCCGGACTTTCGCCGCGCTTCACCGTTGGCACCTTCACGCCGCACTGGCAGACGGTGAGCGACCCCTATCACTATGCTCTGGCGCTGTTCCGCGCGGTGATGGCGCGCGGCGCCGGCCTCGTCCATGGCGAGGTGGTCGGCGTCGAGGGTGATGCGAACGGGGTGCGCCTGCGCCTCGCCGACGGGCAGGTGCTGAAGGCCGGGCGGGCGGTGATCGCCAGCGGTGCCTGGTCGCGCCCGCTGGCAAAGTCGCTCGGCGATTCCATTCCGCTGGAGACCGAGCGCGGCTACAACACCACCCTGCCGCCGGGCGCCTTCGACCTGCGGCGCCAGCTCACCTTTGGCGGCCACGGCTTCGTGGTGACGCCGCTCTCCACCGGCATCCGCGTTGGCGGGGCGGTGGAACTGGGCGGGCTGAAGGCGCCACCAAACTTCAAACGCTCGGAGGCGATGCTGACCAAGGCGGCGCGCTTCCTGCCCGGGCTGCGCACCGAGGGCGGCAAGCAGTGGATGGGCTTTCGCCCTTCGCTGCCGGATTCGCTGCCGGTCATCGGCCCCTCCACCGCCTCGCCGCGCGTCTTCTATGCCTTCGGCCACGGCCATCTCGGCCTCACCCAGAGCGCGGCGACGGGCAAGCTGATCGCTGATCTGGTGGCCGGACGCCGGCCCTCCATCCCGCTCGAACCCTTCCGCCCCGACCGTTTCTGACGAGTGACCTCCATGGCGCGACACAGCTTCTTCTGCATAGACGGCCACACCTGCGGCAACCCGGTGCGGCTGGTGGCCGGCGGCGGGCCGAACCTCGTCGGCGACACCATGATCGAGAAGCGCGCGCATTTCCTGCGCGAATTCGACTGGATCCGTACCGGGCTGATGTTCGAGCCGCGCGGCCACGACATGATGTCGGGCTCGATCCTCTATCCCCCGACCCGGCCCGATTGCGACGTCGCCATCCTGTTCATCGAGACCTCGGGCTGCCTGCCCATGTGCGGCCACGGCACCATCGGCACGGTGACGATGGCGATCGAGCATGGCCTGGTGACGCCGAAGACCCCCGGCGTGCTGATGCTCGACACCCCGGCCGGCGTGGTGAAGGCGCAATACACGCAGGTCGGGCAATATGTGGAAGAGGTGCGCATCACCAATGTGCCCGCCTTCCTTTACGCGCGCGGGCTCACCGCCGACTGCCCCGGCCTTGGCGAGGTCACCGTCGATGTCGCCTATGGCGGCAACTTCTACGCCATCGTCGAGCCGCAGGACGCCTTCCGCGACATGGCCGACTTCACCGCCGGCGAGCTGGTGGGCATGAGCCCGGCGCTGCGCCGGGCGCTGAACGAGAAATACGAATTCATCCACCCCGAGAAGCCGGAGATTCGCGGCCTGTCGCACATCTTGTGGACCGGTGTGGCCCAGCACCCGGAGGCGCATGCGCGCAACGCGGTGTTCTATGGCGACAAGGCGATCGACCGCTCGCCCTGCGGCACCGGCACCTCCTCGCGCATGGCCCATCTCGCCGCGCTCGGCAAGCTGAAGGTCGGCGATGATTTCGTGCATGAGAGCATCATTGGCTCGCTGTTCAAGGGCCGGGTCGAGGCGGCGGCGAAGGTGGGGGAGCGCGACGCGATCATCCCCTCCGTCGGCGGCTGGGCCCGCATGACCGGCTATAACACCATCTTCATCGACGACCGGGACCCCTTCGCGCACGGTTTCGTGGTGGTGTGAGCCACTCGAGCGCCGTCATGGCCGGGCTTGGCCCGGCCATCCCCGCCTTCGCTGCAGCCGACTTCGCCCTCGCAAGACGTGGATCCCCGGGCCAAGCCCGGGGATGACGTCGAGATAACGGAAACCACGCCATGAAGATCACCGGCATCAAGGCCTACAAGGTCGGTCTCCCGCTGCGGGAAGGCCGCTACAGCTGGTCGAACGGCAATTTCATCGAGGTGTTCGATTCCACCGTGGTGGCGGTGGAGACCGATGCCGGCATCACCGGCTATGCCGAATGCTGCCCGCTCGGCTCGGCCTATCTGCCCGCCTATGCCCATGGCGTGCGCGCCGGGCTGGAGGAAATCGGCCCGAAGGTGATCGGGCTGGACCCGACCGACCTCAACGTGCTGAACCGCCACATGGATGCGGTGCTGCGCGGCCATCCCTATGTGAAGGCGCCGATCGACATCGCCTGCTGGGACATTCTCGGCAAGGTGGCCGGGCTGCCGGTCTACAAGCTGCTGGGCGGCGCGGCGCAGGAGAAGGTCGCCCTCTACCGCGCCATCTCGCAGGAAGCGCCCGAGGTGATGGCGAGGAAGATCGCCGGCTACAAGGCCGAGGGCTACACCAAGTTCCAGCTGAAGGTGGGCGGCGATGCCGACCAGGACATCGACCGCATCCGCGCCACCCGCGACATTCTGGACGCCTCCGACATTCTGGTCGCCGACGCCAATACCGGCTGGACGCGGGCGGAAGCGGCGCGCATCGCCGCCGCCGTCGCCGATGTCGACGTCTATATCGAACAGCCCTGCCCGACCTATGAGGAATGCCTCTCGGTGCGCCGGCGCACCTCCCGCCCCTTCGTGCTCGACGAGGTGATCGACGGCGTCGGCACGCTGATGAAGGCGCTGGCCGAGGACGCCATGGACATCATCAACCTGAAAATCTCCAAGGTCGGCGGGCTGACCAAGGCGCGGCTGATGCGCGATATCTGCGTCGCCTCCGGCACGCCGATGACGATCGAGGACACCTGGGGCGGCGACATCGTCACCGCCACCATCGCCCATCTCGCCCGCTCGACGCCGGAGGAATTCTCCTTCTCCGCCACCGACTTCAACAGCTACGGCACGGTGGACATCGCCACCGGCGCGCCCAAGCGCGTCAACGGCTTCATGACCGCCTCCGACGCGCCGGGGCTGGGCGTGACGCCGCTCTTCGACGTGCTCGGCGACCCGGTGGTGGTGATCGGCTGAAGGCCACGCCCGTGTCCCGGACAAGCTGCACGAGGTGCAGAGCCGATCCGGGACCCAGCGCAGAGGTTCGGCGAAGCCGGCAAAAACTTTGTCGGTCGCCTCCGGCGCTGTTTTCACCTGGGTCCCGGCGCGGCGCTTCGCCTTCGGCTCCGCTGGGCCGGGAAACGTATAGTCAACGCACTCAACGCGGCGAGGCCCCCCCATGCGCACCAGCAAGATCATCCACATCGTCGGCTGCCATGCCGAGGGCGAGGTCGGCGATGTCATTGTCGGCGGCGTCGCGCCGCCGCCCGGCGACAGTGTATGGGCGCAGTCGCGCTTCATCGCCTCGGACAACACCCTGCGCAATTTCGTGCTGCAGGAACCGCGCGGCGGCGTCTTCCGCCATGTGAACCTGCTGGTGCCGCCGAAGAACCCGAGGGCGGTTGCGGCGTGGATCATCATGGAGCCGGAGGACACCCCGCCCATGTCCGGCTCCAACTCGATCTGCGTGTCCACCGTGCTGCTCGACACCGGCATCGTGCCGATGACCGAGCCGGAAACGCACATGGTGCTGGAGGCACCGGGCGGGCTGATCGAGGTCACCGCCTATTGCCGCAATGGCAAGGCCGAGCGGATCAAGGTGCGCAACCACCCCTCCTTCGCCGACAAGCTGGACGCGAAGCTGGAGGTCGAGGGCCTCGGCACACTGACCGTCGATACCGCCTATGGCGGCGACAGCTTCGTCATCGTCGACGCCCATGCGCTGGGCTTCTCGATCAAGCCGGACGAGGCGAAGGACCTTGCCGAGACCGGCATGCGCATCGTGAAGGCGGCCAACCGGCAGCTCGGCTTCAAACACCCCGAGAATGCCGACTGGAACCACATCTCGTTCTGCCAGTTCGCCGCGCCTGTGGTGGAGGCGGACGGCGTGAAGTCGGGCGCCAATGCGGTGGCCATCCGCCCCGGCAAGATCGACCGTTCGCCCACCGGCACCGGCTGCTCCGCCCGTATGGCGGTGCTGCACGCCAAGGGCCAGCTCAAGGTGGGCGAGACCTTCATCGGCCGCTCCATCCTCGATTCGCGCTTCGAGTGCCGGATCGAAGGGGAAACCAGCGTTGGCGGGCGGCCGGCGATACTGCCCTCCATCATGGGGCGCGCCTGGGTGACGCACACCGCGCAGCTGATGGTGGACCCGGAAGACCCGTGGCAGACCGGCTACCGGCTCTCCGACACGTGGCCGGTGTGGAAGCAGGACTGATGTCCGCCTTTACGTCGGTATGGACGGCGGACTGAATTTTCGCGTCATCCCGGCCGGCACCGCAGGCTGAGCCGGGATCGGGTGCCGCGCTCGCGCTCTAAAACGAGCGTCATCCCGGACACGGCCTTACGGCCGTTCCGGGATGACGCTCGTTCGCAGATGACTCGTTGGAACGGCGCGGCTTACTCCGCCGCCTCGCCAGCGGCGCGTTCCTCGGCGTCCTCGATGGTCTTCAGCGCGTCGGGATGCGGCATCGAGATGATGTTGTAGCCGGAATCGACGAAATGGATCTCGCCGGTGACGCCCGAGGACAAATCGGAGAGCAAATAGAGCGCGGCGCCGCCGACTTCGTCAATGGAGACGGTGCGGCGCAGCGGCGCGTTGCGCTTCTGGTAGTTGAACATGAGGCGCGCATCGGCGATGCCGGCGCCCGCCAGGGTACGGATCGGGCCGGCGGAGATGGCGTTGACGCGCACGCCCTGCGGGCCGTAATCGGCGGCGAGATAGCGCACGCTGGCCTCAAGCGCCGCCTTGGCGACACCCATCACATTATAGTTCGGCATCACCCGCGTGGAGCCGCCATAGGTCAGGGTGATGATCGAGCCACCCTCGGCCATCAGCGGCGCGGCGCGCTTGGCAAGCTCGGTGAAGGAGAAGCAGGAGATCACCATGGTGCGGGTGAAGTTCGCCCGCGTGGTGTCGGCGTAGCGGCCCTTCAGCTCGTTCTTGTCGGAGAAGCCGATGGCATGGACGAGAAAATCCAGCGTGCCCCACTTCTCCTTCAGCACGGCGAAGACGGCATCGACCGAGGCGAGGTCCTCGACATCGCAGGCCAGCAGCGTGTCGCTGCCCAGGCTCTCGGCGAGCGGCTTCACCCGGCGGCCGAGCGCCTCGCCCTGATAGGTGAAGGCCAGCTCGGCGCCCTGCGCCGCCAGCGTCCGGGCGATGCCCCAGGCGATGGAATGGTCGTTCGCGACGCCCATGATGAGCCCGCGTTTTCCCTGCATCAAATTGCCCTGTAGGGGGGCGCCCTGCGTCAGGCTCATGTTGGTTGTTCCTTCCGCAGCACCGCCGCCTCGATCACGCCTCGGGATGCTGGAAGACCAGCACCGCATTGGCCCCGCCGAAGCCGAAGCCGTTGGAAAGCACCCGCTCCAGCCGCGCATTGTCGACGCGCTCGCGCACGATTGGCATGTCCGCGAAGGCGGGGTCGATCTCGTCAATATGGGCGCTCGCCGAGATGAAGCCGTTCTGCATCATCAGGATGGAGTAGATCGCCTCATGCACGCCGGTGGCGCCCTGCGAGTGGCCGGTGAGCGACTTGGTGGCCGAGATCGGCGGCGCCTTGTCGCCAAACACCGCGCGAATCGCCTCGATCTCCTTGAGATCGCCGATCGGGGTCGAGGTGGCGTGCGGGTTGATGTAGTCGATTCCGCCCTTCACATCGGCCAGAGCCAGCTTCATGGCACGGGCAGCGCCCTCGCCGGACGGGGCGACCATGTCGGCACCGTCCGAGGTGGCGCCATAGCCGATGATCTCGGCATAGATGCGGGCGCCGCGGGCCTTGGCGTGCTCCAGCTCTTCCAGCACCAGCACGCCGGCGCCGCCGGAGATGACGAAGCCGTCGCGGTTCTTGTCATAGGGGCGCGAGGCGACTGCGGGACGGTCATTATAGTCGGACGACATGGCGCCCATGGCGTCGAACAGGCAGGACAGCGTCCAGTCGAGATCCTCGCAGCCGCCGGCGAACATGATGTCCTGCTTGCCGTACTGGATCATCTCGGCGGCATTGCCGATGCAGATATTGGTGGTCGCGCAGGCGGCGGAGATGGAGTAGCTCAGCCCCTTGATCTTGAACCAGGTCGAGAGCGTGGCCGACGCCGTCGACCCCATCGCCTTGGGCACCGCAAAGGGGCCGACGCGCTTGGGGTTGGCGTTCTTGCGGGTGATATCAGCCGCCTCGACGATGGTGCGCGTCGACGAGCCGCCCGATCCCATGATGAGGCCGGTGCGCTCATGGGAGATTTCGTGCTCTTCGAGCCCGGCGTCGCGGATCGCCTGATCCATGGCGACGTGGTTCCACGCCGTGCCGCCGCCGTGGAAGCGCATGGCGCGGCGGTCGACGATCTCGCTGGCGTCGAGTTGCGGGGCGCCCTGCACCTGGCTGCGGAAGCCGAGCTCGGCATATTTCTCGGCCCGGCTGATGCCGCTCCGTCCCTCGCGCAGGGAGGCGAGCACCTCCTGCGTGGAGTTGCCGATGGACGAGACGATGCCCATTCCGGTTACGACAACACGGCGCATAGGCTTCCTTTCCTTCAAAGCACGCGAGATGGTCTAGGCACGCGACAGGGGTGAGGCACGCGAGATGGCCCCGCGGGGCGAACCCCGCAAGGGCGTGACGTCACGACTGGAACAGCCCGACCTTCAGGTCGCCGGCCCGGTAGATAACCTCGCCATCGGCCTCGACCCAGCCATCGGCGATGCCGAGCACCAGCTTGGAACGCATGACTCGCTTGAAGTCGATGCCGTAGACCACCTTCTTGACGGTGGGCAGAACCTGGCCGGAAAACTTGATCTCGCCGGCGCCCAGCGCCCGCCCGCGCCCGGGCGAGCCGAGCCAGCCGAGATGGAAGCCGACCAACTGCCACAGCGCATCGAGGCCGAGGCAGCCGGGCATCACCGGGTCACCGATGAAGTGGCAGCCGAAGAACCAGAGGTCGGGCCTGATGTCGAGCTCGGCGCGGATATGGCCCTTGCCATTGGGGCCGCCGCTCTCGGAAATCTCGGTGATGCGATCGAACATCAGCATCGGCGGGGCGGGAAGCTGCGCATTTCCCGGCCCGAAAAGCTCTCCGCGCCCGCACGCGAGCAGTTCCTCGTAAGTGAAGCTCGTCTGCCGCTCGACCATCGTTTCGGTGTTACCCACGCTTGCTGTTTCCATTGCCTTGAACGGTCCCTGCCGCCGATCCTTCGCGGCGCGGAGGCGGGCTCTCCCGCATCGGCCACGTGACGCAGCGCGCTTCCTATCACAGCGCCCCGCCCGCTCAAAGCCGCCCGGCCGGCGGCCGAGCCACGCAAGACGGCGCGCCGATCGCCCTACCCCCGCACCTTCAGGCGAGAAAGGCGGCAGGCAGGCCGCGCACCTTCCCGCGAGGCGGGTTTCCATGCGAGGATGGTGGCAGGCGGCAGGGACGTGGCTGCGGGGGCCCCGGATGACCGCGCCGGCCCATAGTTTGGAACCATTACGATTATCCCGCACGATATTGCCCCCGCCCCTGCGGTGCCGATATAATGCCAGATGAATAGGGGTGTCGTGCGCCTGCCACTCGACCTGAGCGAGCGGCACGGGGACGCCCATTGTGATGCGGATCCACCTTGTCTCGCCCCCCGGCGGGAGGGGCGGTAACGATGGTTCGGAAGAAACGATGAGCGAAGGATTTCGCCCCCAGAACCTGGCCTTCTCCCGCATGGTCGTGGAAGAAGACGGTCCCATTCTGCCGGTCGCCAAGCTGCGCGACGGCGCCGGCCGCACCGGCTGCCCGTTCCATGACGTGCGCCATATGCTGCGCGATGTCGGCCTTCGCCCCACCCGCCAGCGCCTGGCGCTCGGCTGGCTGCTGTTCGCCAAGGGCGACCGCCACGTCTCAGCGGAAATCCTGCACGAAGAGGCGATCAAGGCACGCTTCCCGGTGTCGCTGGCCACCGTCTACAACACGCTGCACCAGTTCACCGAGGTCGGCCTGCTGCGCGAGCTGGCGGTCGACGGGTCGAAGACCTATTTCGACACCAACCCCTCGGACCACCACCATTTCTTTCTGGAAGGCGAGAACAATCTCGTCGACATTCCCAGTGCCTCGGTCGAGGTCGAACGCATTCCGGAAGCCCCGGAAGGTTATGAGATCGCCCGGGTCGACGTGGTGGTGCGCCTGCGCCCCAAGCGGCGCTCGTAGACCCAGCTGGACGCCACTGCGGCGTCATTGATGCGGAATTGAAAGCCGGTCGCGAGACCGGCTTTTTTGCTGGGTCGGTCAGCCCGCCCGCAGGAAGGCGGCAAGTTCGCGCAACGCCGCCTTTACCGGCGCGTCGCCGGCGCGGGCGACCAGCATGACGGTTGCCGCCGGCAGGCCGGGCAGGTTCAGGCGCGGACCGACATCGACAGCGCCGGCCGGGGCAAGGTGAGCGGCCAGCGGCGCGACCGCCAAGCCTGCCGCCACCGCCGCGCCGACAGAGGAGACGCTGCCGCCGACAAAGGCCTCGCGCCAGGAAATCCCGGCCGAATCGAGCGCCTCGATGGCCACGGCGCGCACGCCGCAGGGCGCCGCCAGCAACGCGAGCGGCAGCGCATCCCCCGCCTCCCGCCAGTTCGCGGCGGCGAACCAGCCATAGCGATCCTGCCGCAGAATCTCGCCGGTCCGTCGGTCGCCCTCCCGCCGCGCCACGACCGCATCGAGATCCCCCGAATCGAAGGCGTCGAGCAGGACCCGCGAAAAGCCCATGCGGATATCGAACACGATGTCGGGGCTGGCCGCTGAAAGGCGCCGCAGCAATCCGGGCAGCGTGTCGCCGGTGACGTGATCGCTGATGCCGAGTCGCAGCCGGCGCGCCGGTACGGCGCCCCACAGCCGCGCCTCGCGATCGGCCGACAACAGCCGGCGGGCACGCTCCAGAAACAAGGCGCCATCGGCGGTGAGGCGGACGAGACGCGGCGTGCGCTGCAGCAGCGTGCGGCCGAGCCGATCCTCCAGCTTGCGCAGCTTCAGGCTCACGCCCGCCTGCGTGCCGCCCAGCGCCTCGGCCGCGCGGGTGAAGCTGGAGAGCTCGGCCACATGCACGAAGGCGCGGACGAGATCGAGATCGAGGGGACGATCATTCATGACGTTTTGCTATCGCTGATATATTCAATGATAGCATTATCTCATGATGGAGGCTGCGTTACGACTCCCCTCGCAACCCCAGGGGAGACACGCCATGCCGATGATCCAGATAAAGTTCGCCACGCCGTCCGGCGCCACTGGGCTGGAAGCCGCCCTCGCCCGCCGCGCCGCGCAACTCGCGCAGCAATGGCTGGGCAAGGACCCCACGGTCACCGCCGTTCTGGTCGAGCCGGCGGACCCGGCGCACTGGTTCTGCGCCGGGCGCAGCCTTAAGGACGCGGGGCTCGCCGCCTTCTGGCTCGATATCCGCGTGACGGAAGGCACGAACACCAAGGACGAGAAGGCCGCCTTTATCGCCGCCACCTTCGCGACCTTCGCCGAAGAGCTCGGCCCGCTGCATGCGGAAAGCTATGTGCATGTGGTGGAGGCGCGCGGCGATGCCTATGGCTATGCCGGCCTTACCCAGGAGCGCCGCTATATCACCGCGCGGCCGGTGTGAGGCTCACTCCAGCTTCTCGCCGGGATAGACGCCCCACAGGCGCTCCTGCTCGATGAAGCCGTCGAAGCCATTCTCGAAGAAGCGGCACCATTTGCCGTCGCAATGCTCGATCTTGCCGAGCACCCCCGCCTCCAGGCGAGCGCGGACGGCCGAATCCTTGGACGGGCTGGCGTAGAGCGGAATCTCCTCGCCGGCCTTCCACGGGTTCACCAGCGCCGTGCGGCGGCCCGAGAGCATGGAATGGTAGACCCAGCCCTCCGCGCCGTCGGCGTCGCGGATGCGCCGCCAGGTCTCGAACTCGGCGGTGATCTCCACCGGCAGGCCGGCGCGAGTGAACACCCACGCCACACCGTGGTCGCGGGTGGGGCCCGAACGGACATTCACCTTGTCGGCCTTGAGACTGACGAATCGCGGCACCTGCAGCCCGCTGGTGCGCCCCACCGGCCCCGTGCTCCCGTCCGGCACGCCTTCCGGTGCCGGCACGCTCTCCGGTGCTGGCGTCGGGGCCTGCGCCAGCGCCAGCGGCATGGCAGCCGCCAACACCGCCGCCGCCGCCACGGCCCGCAGGAAACCCGTCATCCGCAGCTTCGCCACGCCTCGAAGCCTGTTGCTACGCATCGTCTCAATCACCCTTCGCCCATCGCGGCGGCACGGCCCGGCAGCGCGATCGCCAAAACACGCCTGCACCGCGAATCAGTGCATTTTTGTGTTTCGTGGACCTGTCTGCTAAGGAACGCGTCGCCCGGTTTTGGCGCGAGTGTGGAGCCCGTAGCGTTAACGGGAGCTTGATCGCCACGGGGAATCGTACGGGGAGCAACATGGCCCGCAGGAAGCCGCTGGTCGTCGTGACGCGCAAGCTGCCCGACAAGATCGAAACGCGCATGCGCGAACTGTTCGACGCGCGCCTGAATGTCGACGATGTGCCGATGAGCCAGGCCGACCTGTGCGAGGCGATGGCTACCGCCGACGTGCTGGTGCCCGCCATCTGCGACAGGATCGATACCAGGGTCATCGAGGCGGCCGGCCCCAATCTCAAGCTCATCGCCAATTTCGGCAATGGCGTCGACCATATCGACGTGACCGGCGCCACCACGCGCGGCATCACCATCACCAACACGCCCGGCGTCCTCACCGAGGACACCGCCGACATGACCATGGCACTGATTCTCGCCGTACCGCGCCGGCTGACCGAGGGCGCGGCGCTGATCACCAGCGATGACGGCGCCTGGCCCGGCTGGTCACCTACCTGGATGCTCGGCCACCGCATCTGGGGCAAGCGGCTCGGCATCATCGGCATGGGCCGCATCGGCCAGGCGGTGGCGCGGCGCGCGCGCGCCTTCGGCCTGCAGATCCACTATCACAACCGCCACCCCCTCCCCGCCCAGATCGAGGAAGACCTCGAGGCGACCTATTGGGACAGCCTCGACCAGATGCTGGCGCGGATGGACATCCTGTCCATCAACTGCCCGCACACGCCGGCCACCTTCCATTTGCTCTCCGCCCGCCGGCTGAAGCTGGTGCGGCCGGACGCCTATATCGTCAACACCGCGCGCGGCGAGGTGATCGACGAGCACGCGCTGATCCGCATGATCGAGCAGGGCGAGATCGCCGGTGCCGGCCTCGACGTGTTCGAGCGCGAGCCGGCGGTGAGCCCGAAGCTGCTCAAGCTCGCCCGCGCCGGCAAGGTGGTGCTGCTGCCGCATATGGGCTCGGCCACCGTCGAGGCCCGTGTCGACACCGGCGAGAAGGTGATCGTGAACATCAAGGCGTTCATGGACGGCCACCGCCCGCCCGACCGGGTGCTGCCGGCGATGCTGTGAGGCGGGGCGGCTGAAGGCGGGCGGCTGCGTGCTTCAAGGCGCGCTCCGCTCGCACCTCAGCATGACGTGGCCTTTGTCCCGCGCACCGTCTCCGCAGCGCGGCTCCCCCACTGCGTTCCCCGGACAAGCCGCGCCCCGCGCGGCGCCGATCCGGGGCCCAGGAGGACCGGGAGGGCGCTCGCCGCAGGCTGTTGGCGCGAGGGATTGCCCAAGTGTCATCCGCCGAAGTGTCTCCCCTGGGTCCCGGCGCGGCGCGGCGCTTCGCCTGCGGCTCCGCTGGGCCGGGACAAGAGGGTGGCGCGAGGATCGCCGTGCGGCGCCCGATCGGGCCATCCCATGACACGCGAGCGCCCCGTCGCGTTGCTTCACGTCCATTCAAAGATTAATTATATTAGCGATTACAGCCTCACATCGCGGATTTTGCCGAGCCAATCGATCTACGCACGGAGCCGCATATGATAAAACGTCTATTAATTGCTACATTTGGCGCCCTATTATTGTATATATTTTTGTATATATTTATGATAAGTTCCCATCTTATGTTATTTGTAGTACATGTCCAAAGTTTTCCTGGAGGCACCATCAAAATAGACGACAGCGACCGGCATATTGCAAAGAAAGATGGATATATTGCGTTCATACAACAATTAAATAGTGATTCCGACGTCATCTTGAAATGCACAAAATCTATAGATAGAGATGGATATTTTACACCTCTACTTGATCAATTTATATATATTGAAATAGATGGCTGCGATATAATTGACACCAAAGGATATGATTTAATATTTCCATTCATGATTATGAGTGGTTTTTTATATCAGCTTTATGAGCCCTCATTTATGCCCATAAGGGCGACCCGCGCGGTCGTTGGGATGACATAAATTGTCGTTGCGTGGCTCAAGGCCCTATTCGGCCCCCCACCTCTCGCGCTCCCGTTCCCCGGACAAGCCGCGCCCCGCGCGGCGCCGATCCGGGGCCCAGGAGGACCGGGAGGGCGCTCGCCGCAGGCTGTTAGCGCGAGGGATTGCCGAAGTGTCATCCGCCGAAGTGTCTCCCCTGGGTTCCGGCGCGGCGCTTCGCCTGCGGCTCCGCTGGGCCGGGACACGAGGGGGGGCGTCCGGCCCATCGTCATCCCGGACGGCCAAAGGCCGAGCCGGGATCGCGGGCAGAATGATCGCACGCGAATGACGGACCCGATCCCGGCTCTCGCTTCGCTCGGCCGGGATGACGCCCCCTTTAAGGCCATGCGGAGCCTGTCACCGTCAGCGCATATGCCCCGACAGGTCCTTGATGGTTGGGTTCTCGCCGGTCAGCGGGTTGTCCGGGTCCCAGCCATAGCTCAGCGTCTCGAAGCGCATGGTGAGGGTGTCGATCATCAGCAACCGCCCGACCAGCCCTTCGCCGAAGCCGGCGACGGCGCGCACGGCCTCCAGCGCCACCAGCGTGCCGGCCACCCCCGCCACCGCGCCGAGAATCCCCGCCTCCGCGCAGCTGGGCACCAGCCCCGCCGGCGGCGGTTCCGGGAACAAGCAGCGATAGGTCGGGTTCGGCGCGCCATCCGGCGCCTTCTCATGCGGGCGCAGCGTCGTCACCGTGGCGTCGAAGCGCCCCAGCGCCGCCGAGACCAGCGGTACGCCGGCCAGCGCGCAGGCGTCCGACACCAGATAGCGGGTGGAAAAATTATCCGAACCGTCGATCACCACATCGGCCTGCGCGACCAGCGCCAGCGCATTGTCGGCGGTGAGCCGCGCCGTGATTCCGTCAAAGCCGACATGCGGGTTGAGCGCGGCAATGAAGTCGCCCGCGCTCTCGGTCTTGCGCCGGCCGATGGCGGCGGTGGTGTGGATGACCTGCCGCTGCAGGTTCGACAGCGAGACCTCGTCATCGTCGATCACCGTGAGGTGCCCGACGCCGGCAGCGGCGAGATACATCAGCGCCGGCGCGCCGAGCCCGCCCGCGCCCACGACCAGCATTCGCGCCTTTTTCAGCGCTTGCTGGCCGGGGCCGCCGATTTCGGCGAGCACGAGGTGGCGCGCATAGCGCTCAACCTCCTCGGGGGAGAACAGCGGCGTGCGCGCGGGCGCGGAGGAACCGGCGGGAGTGTCTGTCATGGCTCAGCTATATAACAACCCGCCGCCCGCCCGCCACACTCTGCGTGGAGCCGCACGGGACGGCAGCGATCGGCATTGGCCGCGCGGCGATGAACCGGTATTGCGGGGGCATGAGCGCGAACCCTGAATCGCTTTTCGCCGCCGCCGATCGCCATGCCGAGACGCTCGCGCGCCAGCGCCTGGTGCTCTATGCCGGCGCCAACCTACCCTCGCCGGAGGTTCTGGCCGCCTATGCGCCGGGCCTCGGCGCCATGCCTGCCATGGGGCCGAGTTTCGACAAGGAGCAGCCGGGCACCGAGTTGGTGTCGCATTTCGAGGTAGCGGTGCGGGACGAGGCCTGCGCCCTGTTCGGCGCCGCCTGGGCGGAACCGCGCCTGCCCACCGCCACCCTGTGCAACCTGGCCGTATTCCACGCCTACGCCCGCCCGGGGGACCTCCTGCTGGCGCCGGACAAGGCCCATGGCGGCCATCTGAGCCAGCGGCGCGGCGGCACGCCGGAACTTGCCGGGCTCGCCTGCGCGGAACTGCCCTTCGATGCCGCCGAATACCGCCTCGACGCCGACGGGGCGGCGCGGCTGGTGGCGGAGCGCCTGCCGCGCCTCGTCATGCTCGGGCGCAGCGTGATGCTGAGGGCGGACGACATCGCCCCCGTCGTCGCGGCCGCCCGTGCCGTCGGCGCCACCACGGTGTTCGATGCCTCGCATGTCGCCGGGCTGATCGCCGGGGGCACCTACCCCAACCCGCTGGCGCAGGGCGTCGACGTGCTGGTCACCTCGACCTACAAGACCATCCTCGGCATTCCGCACGGCCTCATCCTCGGCGGTGACCCGGCGCAGGGCGAGGCGCTGGCCCGCCTGCTCGATGCGCGCTTTCTGGCCAATTACAACCCCGCTTTGCTGCCGCCGCTGCTGCGCGTGCTGCTGGAGATGCGCAGCGGCGCGGCCGCCTATGCCCAGCGCATCGTCGCCAACACCGCCGCCCTCGCGGCCGCCTGCCGCGCTGGCGGAAGGTGGCGTGATCGTCGGCCTGTGCCCGGACATCACCCGGCCGGGACGGACCGCCCTGCGGGTGGGCACGCAGTTCCTCACCACGCTCGGCCACGGGCCGGGCGAGATGGAGCACGTCGCCGCCACCTTCGCGGCGCAGCTCTCCCGTGCGCTTTCATCCGTAATGTGAGGTCCGGCGACGAACCTGTCCGCCCGTGCGCATCGCCAGGCGCCGCCTGCCACGCGCACAAGGCCTGAGCGGCCGTGCGCTATCCCCCGGAAGTGCGACAAGCGCACGGCAGGCACTTGTGCGCCGGACGCGCCTCGGCTATTCAGCCTGCGCTCCACGGCGCGGGTGACTTCCGCGCCACGCGCGGAGAGGTGCCGGAGTGGTCGATCGGGACGGTCTCGAAAACCGTTGTGCGTGCAAGCGTACCGTGGGTTCGAATCCCACCCTCTCCGCCATTTAATCGCCCTAAGGGACTGTATTTCGAACAGTTTTCATCGCGACGCTTGTTAGCCAATCCTCATTTTACCCCACATTTTTGAATTTCGGCGCGCGCCGATCGACCATTCGGCGTCCTCTCGCGTGGGTTGCGGTATGCAGGTCCTCCGGGTGCCCGGTCGTGCTCTGCGGCCCAGCCTTCACGGCGAGGCGAAGGCGATCTCCTTTACAAGGTCGAGGAAGGCGCTCGTGCGGATGCCCTTCGGATTCTGCCTCAGATCAACGGTCTGGACCACAACGAGCCACCTCGTCGGCACCAACGCTATGATCTGGCCGCCATAGCCGGACGCGTAGAAGGCTCTCTTCCCCCAAATGTCCTCCGGAAGCGTCCACCACAAATAGCCATAGCCCTGCCGAATCCGCTTCGCCGAGGAATAGGCCGCGGTCGACTCCCTGACCCATGAAGCCGGGACGACCTGCGTGTTGCCCCACACTCCATCATTCAGGAACAACTGGCCGAAACCGGGCAGCATCGCGAGCGCTCAGCCGGAACGGACACCTCGCGAGGCGAGTAGTAGACGATCCCGTCGCCTTTTCTAAGCGCCTTCACCGCGATGTACTTGCCATGACGGAGCGGCGCAAAACCGCCGCTGCGTCCCCCACGCATGCTGCGCCGATGCAACACCCATCGAGATCGCCATACCTTAGCGCCTCACGCGCTGGTCAATTGGGGCCGCGATCGTGTGGGCCGTAATTGTGTAGCCGAACGGATCGCGGAATGCGAAGTAGCGGCCGAAGGGCCCCTCTTTCGGGGAGAACTCGATATGGGCGCCTTGCCTGACAAGATGGTCGTGCAGCGAGTCGGCGTCGTCACAGCCGAACCAGATGGCGACACCCCAGCCCAGTCTGTCTGTTGCTCCGAGGTCGACCACGGGTGTGCGAACGGCAAACGGGATCGGCTTTGTGTCAAACACGATGGCTCCCGGCGGGCTATGGGGAGCGGCCTTCAGTCCGACGACTTCTGTGTAGAATGACCGTGCAGCTTCGAGATCCTCGGTTTGGATGCCGATGAAGTCGGGTCCGATCAGGTGGGGCATGTCAGGGCTTTCCTTCGTTACGCAAGTCTCTATTATCAGCCCACTTATTTATATAAGGGCACTGACATGTCAAACGCAAGTTCGCGAATGAGCGATCCTTATGCGACGATCGGCTTCGCGCTAAAGCAGGCGCAACAGGCGCTTCGCACGCGCATGGACGCGGAACTGCGGGAGATTGGCCTCACCACGCCGCAATACGCAGTCCTTGCATATTTGAAGGTCGAAGCAGGGGCTTCGAACGCGGCGCTCGCACGCCGCGCGTTTGTCACGCCACAAACGATGCAGGCCATACTCGTCACGCTCGAGAAAGCAGGCTTTATCAGGCGGAGTCCCCACCCCGAATATGGGCGCGTTCAGAGAACCGAACTGACGGCCTCGGGCTATCACGCCTTTGAAGCGGCATCTGCAATCGTAGCCGATGCGGAGACACGTCTTCGCAATGCTGCGGCACCCGTGGATCATCAGACTGCCACAGCTATGTTATTGCGACTTGCCGAGGCGCTCCGATAGAGGCGGGTTTTGCTGTTTGCTGAGCACGAGCAGGCCCTGAACTTAGTATGGAGAGAGTCAGCAGGGCCTGTGCGCAGTCGAAGCGTTTTCAGCCAACCGGAGCGTTCAGTAGCACCCAGAGCTGGGCAATCCTGCCGTCGACGATCCGGGCGGCATCCGATCCGGTGACGGCGATGGGCCCGCCGTCGGGGCCAGCCTCCCAACGGAGCACGGCCAGCCCGTGATGGCCGACGCCACGACCAGCCGGCGTGAAGCGGAAGGTGGGTCCGAACTGCGCCAGTAGCTTGCCGGCGACGGCGGAGATCGCTTCCCGGCCCGTCACGATGCCATCCGGCTCGTACATCACAGGATCGGCGATGAAGAGTTCTTCGATCGCCAGCGTGCGCCTATCGTCATCGCGCTCGTTGAATACGCGCTCGAGATTGGCGCGCAGCAGGTGGTCGTAATCGGGTTCCTGAGTCGACAAGGGAGCGGTCCTTCCGAGTGAGAGGCAATCAGTCGATCTTGATAGGGTTCATCAGCGGCTCACCAGGAAATTGCACCAGACGGCTGCCAAGGGCGAGCGGACCGAGATCAATGCCGAAAGTCGATGTTCCTCCCTCCTTCCGCCTGTGGCGACGCGTTATCGCCGGAATGGAACAGCACCCGAATGCGATGGCTGCGCGTCCCACGCCGTTCAGCCATCGCATCACGCTCCTAGTGCAGCGCGGTTGCGCGACCGCTGCCCGGCAGCGTGCGCACGCCGAACAGGACGATCAGCGCGGCGACCACCAGAAGCAGGCAAGCGGCGGCAAAGGTGCCGGTCACGCCATCGACCGCGAGTATCGCACCGCCACCGGCCGCTCCTACCGAAATCGCCAGCTGAACGGACGCGACGAGCAGGCCGCCGGCGGTCTCGGTCTGATCGGGAACGGCGCGGGTGAGCCAGGTTGACCATGCGACCGGAACGCCGCCGAAGGCAAAGCCCCAGAGGGCGAACAGCAGGGTATGTACCGTGGGATCCGCCGGAAGAGTGACCAGGGCGACACCCAGCGCTGCCATCAGCAGCGGCATGCCGAGCAGAGCCGCTTTCAGGCTGCGCTCGATCAACGGGCCGGCCGCCAGCGTGCCGACAAAGTTCGCCAGCCCAAAGCCGAGCAGAATACCGGAGAGCGCGTTGATGCCGATGCCGGTGACCGTCTCGAGGAAGGGCCGAATATAGGTGAAGACCGCGAAATGACCGGCGAAGGCCAGCATGGCCGCCAACATGCCCAACGCGACGCCCGGCCGGCGCAGCACGTCGACCAGCGTGCGCAGCCCAGCGGTGCCGGTCGGTGCCATGCGGGGCAAGGTCGCGATCTGGGCGATGATCGTCACGACGCCCATGGCCGCCGCCAGCAGGAACACGGCGCGCCAGCCGAGGAGATGGCCGAGATAGCTGCCGACCGGAGCGGCGAAGATCGTCGCCGCCGACACCCCGCTGAACAGGATCGACAGCGCACGCGGTATCATCGCCTCGGGCACGAGCCGCATGGTCAGCGCCGCCGACATCGCCCAGAAACCGCCAAGCGCCAGCCCCAGCAGCACGCGGCCCAGGATGAGCACAGGCAGGTTCGGGGCGAACGCCACGATAAGGTTCGAGATCACCAGCATGATCGAGAAGGCGACCATGAGGTTGCGCCGATCGATGCGCTGCGTCGCCGCCGAGACCAGCAGGCTGGCAGCCATCGCCACCAGAGCTGTTGCCGTCACGGCCTGACCTGCAGCGCCTTCGGTGATGCCGAGGTCGGCTGCCATCGGGGTCAGCAGGCTGGCGGGGAGAAACTCCGCCGTGACCAGACCGAAAACCCCCAGCGTCATCGAGCCGACGGCCGCCCATGCCGGGGAAATGGCGGGCGTTTGTGTCGCCTCCGCCGCAAGCGTGTCACTCATTCGTCTGCCTTTCCAGTGAAGCATGTTGCATTGCAACAGGCTAGGCTGGTTTGGCAAGACGAACTATGCCAGAATATCCTTCATGTTTGATCATTCGTCCGAAGCTGCGGCCTCCGCCGGGCGCTCCACCTACACTGACGTCGTGAGCGAACTGCTCGGCGGCATGCGGTTCGTCGGCCTGAAATACCGTCGTATTCAGATATCCCCGCCCTTCGGCGTGCATTTCGGCAATGAGGCGGGACGTGCGCAGTTTCATTTCATTTCGCGCGGCACGGTCTATCTGCGGCGCCCCGAGGGGGACATCGAAAAACTGGAGGCGGGATCGGCGGTGTTGCTACCGCATGGCGGGGCGCACGACCTGCTCTCCGCTCCAGACCTGCCATGCCGCACGATATCAGCCTTTGCTGAGGCTCCGCTCTGCGGCACCGTCGCGACGATCAATGCCTGCGATACCGATCTCTGCCGCAGCACCGATGTCGTGATCTTCAGCGGCTGCATGGAGCTCGAACTCGGTGGCATGACCCCGTTGGTCGCCTTGATGCCATCGGTGATGTCGGTCGGCACATTGCTGGAGCGCTATCCCGAATTGCTGCCGATGCTGGAGGCCATGGAACGGGAAACCCGCGGCGACCGTGCAGGTTTCGCCGGCATTCTCGCCCGCCTCGCCGAGGTGGTGTCGGTCTTCATCGTCCGGGCATGGATCGAATGCGGCTGTGGCACCGCCGCCGGATGGGTGGCCGCGCTGCGCGATTCCCGGCTTGCGCGCGTCATTGCCGCTGTGCACCGCGATCCCGGCCGCGAATGGACGGTGGCCGAACTTGCCTCGGTCATGGGCAGTTCCCGCTCCGTGTTCGCCGCACGCTTTCTCGACGTGACGGGGATGACGCCGCTGCGCTACCTCACCGAACTGCGGATGCGTCTTGCGGCACAATGGATCACGCGGGACAAGATTCCCATCGAGACGGCCGCCGACCGGCTCGGCTATGGCTCGCACGCCGCGTTCAGCCGGGCCTTCAAGCGGACGATGGGGCATGCGCCGGGAGCTCTGCGGTCGTTGCAGCTTGGTCCAAGAACGGTCGAGCCGCACGAGACGCGCTAGCACCCTGCTCGGGCGAAAAGCGCGGCGCGGAAAGCAAAACCACTCAATTCAAATGAGTTGTCGCCACTGCGGCTGAAGCTAATTACGCGCCAAAAAGCAGAAGTTCGCTGGGACGACGACGATGGGCCGGCTTGGGGCCAGTAGCAGACGGTCCGTTATTTGGGACTTCAAACAAGAAGCGGACATGTCGCCGACGAAGGTCGAGGGCAGCTCCGTGATGCTGATCGGCGCGCTGCCCGAGATATCCATAGGGCCGAACGACAAAAGCGCCACACCACGGACGCCCAGCCGCTCCGCGACCGTCTGGTCGATGCGGGCAAATCCACGATCCGGGGCCGGCGTGGCGAACAGGAATCTGGCCTCCAAGACAGGGCTTCCGGGGCAGGCGTGAAAGCGCGTGAGCCCTCCGCTGTGGGACGCCCGCTTTCAGCAGACGATCCGCAAGGCCCAGAGAATCGAAGATCTCAATTGAACGCTGATGAACGACGGTCGCCCGATCCCAGGTCAGTGGCTTGTCATGGGCGTCGATGAGAAGGAAACCGACCCCGCGGCGCTGGAGTTCCGCAGCGTCGGCACGCGTTCCGCTGGAGCCCACCAAGTTTTAGATGGGCTTCCAGCCGTAGCGTTTGCGCAGATCGGCCAGATTATTCTTGATTCGCACGATTGCGGAGCTGGTTGGCTCATTCTCTGAGAAGAAGCGGCCCGTGGGCGTCCGCAGAAACACCTCCGCAGCTTCGGCCGAGATCTTCAGATCATATCCGGTCTCAAGCCAGATCGCGTTGCCATAGGCATCCAGACGAACGAGCGAGGTCTCTTTGCCGAAGAAGCTGTTCGACGCGTAGGTCTGCAGCCGCGAAATGCGGTCGCCCCGGAAGCCGACATGCTGCATGGCCAACAGGTGCTCATTGCCGTAGCGGATATCGAGTACGATGGAGCCGGTATCCGTCTCGGCATCATAGCCTATGGAAGGCACGTCGACGCCGTCGATGATCGCAAACCACCAGACGTTGTTGTATTCGACGAAAAACCGCAGGGACATCCGGCTGGCATCGGCGAGCGTCGTCTTGAGATAGCCGGTATCGGCCTCGAAAAGATCCAGGTCGAAACGCCGGTCCGCGTACATCTGGCGGAAACGACCGAGCATTTCGAGACGTTTTGCCGCCCGTTCGCAATGGGGCGCGGTTTCTGCACCGCTGCCCTGGACTGAAACCGCGCCGGGCACAACCTGCGCTGTATCGGCTGCCATCGCGGCGCGGTGAACCACCGCAGCGACCGGTACCGCCAGCGACGCGGAGAGCAGGTGGCGTCGATTGAACACGATAGTCCTCCCGTTGCGCGGTGTGGCTGTTCGGGCTGCGTGGTTCACCAGGTGATCTTGAGGCCGCCCCAGAGCTGGTGGTTGTCGTTGCCGCCGCCGATTTCGCCGTCATAGCTGGCGAACAGCGAGCTGCTGTCGCTGAGCTTCACAGCGGCCGACAGGCCGACCAGCGCGCTGTCGCGCTGACGCGTCGCGCCATAGACCGTGAAGTCGGCAGCGGGAGACGAGGCGAACGAAGCCGTCATTGCCGGCGTCGTGTCGGCGAACTCGTGCACCCAGCCAAGCCGCAGGCCGAGGTCGAGCGGCACGCCGTTGCCGAGATCGAAGCGGGTGGTGAAGTCGGCGCCGAGCGTCGTGCGCACCGAACTGGTGGACTGCGAGGCAACGGCAAGATTGTAAAGACTCGAGCCGGTCTCGGTGAAGCCGTCCTGATCGATCGAGACCACCTGCAGGCGCCCGAACGGCGTGATCGCGATCTTGAACGGCGTGTCGAGGTCGAATGTGTAGCCAGTCTCGATCTGGCCGAGAAACTGGCCGGCGTCGGTGTCGCCCTTGGCGATCCCGGCCGCCAGACCCGGGCTGGAGATCGTGCGGTCCAGGCTGTTGCTGGCATTGGCATAGCCTGCCAACGCGTCGACATAGAGCGGGCCTTGCGTGAACGAGCCATAGGCGACCGCGCTGACCGTGTCGGCATCGGTGTTGCCGGCGAAGCCATTGACCGATTGCGAGCCAGCGACATAGCCGCCGGCAACGCCGACGAGGACGCCCGGATTGACGCGGTAGTCGATGCCGAAGGCGGTGCCGCCCAGCGAATAGTCGAGGCCGGAAGCATTGGCGTTGCCGCTCACGCCGCCGGTGCTGCCAATGCCGCTCATCCAGACAGAGAAGCCTGCCAGCGCATCCGAACCGGGCTCGGTGAGCGAAGCCCGGTCGCCGCCCAAGCCGGCGCCGCGCGCGACCGACATCTGCCGCCCCACCGCGTTCATGAACAGCTGGCTGGCGCGCAGATTGACCGTGGCGATGTCGGTATAGGGTTGGCCGCTCAGCGTCTGCAGCGCGGCGCTGCCTTGGCCGATTTTCGCGCTGGCCACGGTATTGATGAGGTCGACAGAACCGCCGGCAACGGCGATGGCATCCAGTGCGCCGCCGACGGCCTGCTGGTTGATGGTCAGCCCGCCCGCGCGGAAGGCATCGGGCAGCAGCGCCAGCGTGACATAGATGTGCTCGGGATCGATCGAGACCTGAGGCGTAAGGAAGGCCGTGCCACCTGTCACCTCGCCGAAAGTGACCGTCCCGCCGGCTTCCGTCGTGATGATGGTATAGGTGGTGCCCGGCGTGTAAATGCCCGGCTCCGCGGAGATGTCGAGCGTGCCGGCATTGATCATCACCCTGTGGTCGGCGCCGATGACGCTGATCCGGTCGCTGTCGCCGGCGGCGTTGACCTCCATCTCCAGCGTGCCGCTGTTGAGGGTGAAGTTGCCGTCGACGATGAGATGCCCGATCGAATTGCCCGGTTTGACCGTGCCGCCATTATTGGTGATGTCGCCGGTGACGTTGCCGCTGCCGCTCAGCGTGCCGCCCTTGTTGACGATGACATTGCTGGTCAGATGGCCGTTCACGGCAACGCCGCCGGCATTGATCGTGGTGCCGCCGCCGACGGTGCTGACGCCCGTGAGATTGAGCTTGCCGGTGCCGTTCTTGATCAACGTACCCGTGCCGCTCATGCTGCCGGCATAGGTGCCGTCGAAGGCCTGATCGAAGATCAGCGCGGCATTGTTGACGATGTCGCCCAGCAGGCTTTCGCTTGTCCCTTGCAGGGTGCCCCCGAGAACCGTGAACTCCGCCAGGCCCGGGACTTGCGACTTGAACTTGCTGGTGCCGGAGAGGACTAGCTTGCCGGCGCCGGTCTTGGTGAGGGTGCCGAGCCCGAGCGTATTGCCCATGCCGGTGATGTTGCCGGCGAAGGTGCCGTCGGTCGCCTGATCGAACACGATCGACCGCGCATTGGTGTTGCCGGCATTATTGTCGAAAGCAATATTGCCGCGCAGGTTGCTGGTATTGCCCTGAATGGTGCCGCCATAATTGTTGACCCCACCATACGGGTCCGCGGCGCCGGCGAGGACGAGGGTGCCGGAGCCAACCAGGCTGAGAGTTTGGGCGCCCGTTCCGCCCGCACCGATGGTGCCGGTCAGCGTCAGCGTGGTGCCGGCATCAAGCTGGAAGCCGCCACCCGCGTCCACCAGCGTGATCGAACGATCCGTCGTGAAGCTGCTCGACGCCCAGAGGTGCCCATTATTGACCATCATGATATTGGCCCCGCTCCCGAGCTTGTCGTCGGAAGCGATCTGCAGCGTGCCCTCCTCGATGATGGTATCGCCGCTATAGGTGTTCGTTCCCGTGAGCTGCAGGACGCCGCCACCGTTCTTGATGAATCGGCCGGTGCCGCTGATGTCACCGCTCCAGATCAGCGGATTGTTCTGCACGTATATAATGCCCGCGTCGGTCAGCGTGAGATCGCGGCCGATGTTGAGCGCCGCCGCCGCATCCGCGGTCGTGCCGAGGGTGCCGCCATTCAAGGCGATCCCCGTGCCGGCGGCGCCGAGATTGGCGTCGGTCGTAAACCGGACATCGCCCGCGATCCGCGTGCCGCCGGCGTAGGTGTTGTTGCCGGCCAGTTCGACAATGCCGTCGCCCGCAACGATCAGCGCGCCAGAGCCGCTTATTGTCCCGTTCCAGGTCACCTGGGCATTCGGATCGCCGCCGTTCGGCCCGACATAGATGCCACCGGTTCCCGTCAGCGTCAGGGCGCGATCCATGACCTGCCCGTTTGCCGTGCCGATCCCGATCGCCCCGCCAGCGAGGTCGATGGCCATTCCGGTCGGGCCAAGGCTGGCGTCGTCGCGGAAGAACAGCACACCGTTCTCGACCCGCGTGCCGCCGGCCTGCGTGTTGGTTCCTTCGAGCGTGAGGTTGCCCGTGCCGGTCTTGATGAGGGTACCCGTGCCCGACATGTTGCCGGCATAGATACCGTTGGCGCTCTGGTCGAACAGAACCTGGGCATTGTTCAGGATGTTGCCCTGTATCCCGAGGCTGTCGCCTTGCAGCACGCCACTATTGACGGTCGTGCCGCCGCTATAGCTATTCGTGCCGGTCAGGATCAGCGTGCCGGCGCCGTTCTTCACGAGCGACCAGCTGCCGGCATT
This sequence comes from Ancylobacter sp., assembly GCF_965279025.1. Classification (NCBI taxonomy): domain Bacteria; kingdom Pseudomonadati; phylum Pseudomonadota; class Alphaproteobacteria; order Hyphomicrobiales; family Xanthobacteraceae; genus Ancylobacter; species Ancylobacter sp. The sequence goes on from NZ_OZ257132.1 coordinate 841,533, forward strand.
GCCGCCGGTGCCTCCGAGACCGGTCTGGTCGGCGATGGCGTCGGATATGTTGACCGTCTGGCCAGATCCGGGCGCTATGACGAGTGAGCCGTTGCCGGCAAGGAACATTCCCGTTCCGGCCGAGCCGCCGGCCTCTCCCCAGCCGAATCCCCGACCACCGGCACCGCCAGAAACGGCATTGCCGGCGACATTGAGCGGCCCATTCACGGCGAGAGATCCGCCGTCCTGGACGAAGATCGCGCCGCCCATGCCGGCGCCGCCGCCGCCGCCGCCGCCCTTGTTCGGTCCGCCGGGGCCTCCCTTGCCCGCCAGGAAGCCGCCATCGATCTTGGTGGAGCCGGCACCGCCGCCCCCGCCGCCGCCGAAACCGCCCACACCGCCATAGGCTGATCCCGAGCCGCCACCGCCGCCACCGAACCCGCCCGCACCGCCATTGCCGGTGTCGATACCGTCACCACCACCGCCCGTTCCACCGCCGCCGCTGGAAAGCCCTCCGGCATTGCCGCCATTGGCACCGGTCGGCCAATAGCCCCCACCGCCGCCGCTGGTCGAAACAATGCCGTTGCCCGTCGCGACGCCGCCCGCGCCACCGCGCGCTGCGCTGCTCTGCAGATTGACATTGTCGACCGCCACATGCGCGCCACTGGCAACGAACAACGCCCCGCCAAGTCCAGCGCCGCCGCCACCGCCGGCACCCTGCAGGCCGTTTCCGCCTGTGCCGCCCTGCGCGACAGAATTGGTGATGGTGAGGTCGCTTATCGCGACCGAGCCGGACTGCACGAACAGGCCGCGATACTCGTTATCGCCCGAGAGGGTGTGGTTGCCGCCGATGAAGGTGACGTTCGTCGTGACGTTCGGCAGATTGCTCGCCAGCGTGATGTCAGCAGTGAAGGTGATGGTGTCGCCATTGCCGGCATTGCTGATGGCGCTGCGCAAATCCGCATCGCTGCCGACATTGAAGTTCGCGGCATAGACGGGGCCGGTGAGGATCGTCATCCCCATGGCGAGGAAAGTCGCCAGCGCCGTTGCTCTGAGCGGTCGCACGATCAATCGCGACGTTGTCATCGGGGGCGTCGCAACAGCCGGCATCGTCAGCATCCTCCGGCGCGCCCGAGTGGCCTGAGCCCCCAGCGTCGCACCTATCCCGTAACCTCTGGTCATTGGAGAAGCATGAGGGTCACGCGTCCCGCAACAGCTTTCTCGCCATGCGCGGCCCACTGATACATTCCGACCAATGTTGAGACGCCTGAAGCACTCGGCCCCTGAGCCGGTCCGTCACGCCCCGGAGAACGGCCGCTTCATCGCAGGCCTCAAGCGCGATCCGGATCAGCAGTCTCCCGCTGGTGGCGTGACCTCCACTGTGACCGACCTTGCCGAATGGGCGACGCTGGTACTGGCAAATGGCCAGCACGATGGCCGCGAGATGATCTCGCCCTCCGCTCTGCTGCCGGCACTGCGCGCTCAGGCCTTCGGTGCACCCGCGGGCACGGACGGCTCGCGCTCGGGATCTCACGCCGGCTGACACCCTCTTCGCCATTTGCTTCGGCTAAATCGTTGATTGTGAGGCTTTAAGTCTCGATCTGCCTGAGCAAACCCGTTCATTGCCCATTTCCTGGTTGCTGCCGGGTCCGACGCGCGACAGATCGGGCGGCCGTCTGCGCGTCGGAACGATACCTTCACGCTCTTCCAACGCCGCAACTCTCCGACCACCAACCCCGACGGACCCCGCCGCAGCTCTATCGGCGGCACGGCATGCGAGGGGCGACGGGCACATGGCGGTCCCATAGCGGCAAGCCGCATATCGATGGTGGAGATCATCGGCGCGGTTAACCACTCGTTAACCGAGATTAACTGAATCTATCCATCAGATGGGGAGATTCGATCCGTGAACGCTGTCACTCAAACTGGGCCATCGATCCGTTTCCGTGGACGGTCGTTCATGGCGATGACGCTGGTCGCCGATGTGCCGCTGCAGACGTGGCTGGCCGATTTCGACGTGTGGCTGCAGCGGTCTCCCGGATTCTTCAACGGCCGGACCGTCGTTCTCGACCTCGCCGACACCGCGCAGAGCCGGACCGATGTCGAGCGCTGGATCGCTGAACTCGCGACGCGGGGCGTGCGGCTGATCGGTCTCGAGGGCGTGCGGGCGAGCCTCGTGGATGCCACCATGCCGCCCATCCTGCGCGGTGGCCGCGACAGCACGCTCCCCATGGCCGATGTTGCGGCCCCCCCGGTGGAACCGCGCAAGCCCCTCGAACCCGTCAACCTGCTCGTCGAGCGGCGCGTGCGCTCCGGCCAGTCGATCGTCTGCCTCGAAGGCGATGTGACGATCATCGGTTCCGTCGGCGCTGGCGCCGAGATCATCGCCGGTGGATCGATCCATGTGTACGGGACGCTCGCCGGGCGGGCGATCGCCGGAGCCACCTTCGGCGCGTCGGCCCAGATCTTCTGCACCAAGCTCGAAGCCGAGCTGCTGGCCGTGGACGGCACCTATCGAACCGCCGAGGACATTGACAATGCCTTCCGGGGCAAGGCGGTCCGCGTATCGACCGAAGACGACACCCTGCAAATTACCGCGCTTTAGGAGCGAAGCAAGACATGGCTAAGATCATCACAGTCACGTCGGGAAAGGGTGGCGTCGGCAAAACGACGACGACCGCCGCCATCGGCGCTGCCCTGGCCCGCACCGGCGATAAGGTCGTCGTCGTCGACTTCGACGTCGGACTTCGCAACCTCGATCTGATCATGGGGGCGGAGCGCCGGGTCGTCTACGACTTCGTCAACGTCATTCAGGGCGATGCCCGGCTGCCTCAGGCGCTCATCAAGGACAAGCGGCTGGATTCGCTGTTCCTGCTCCCGGCCTCGCAGACGCGCGACAAGGATGCGCTGACCGAAGAGGGCGTCGATCGTGTCATCGGCATGCTGGCGCAGCATTTCGACTGGGTGATCTGCGACAGCCCGGCCGGCATTGAGCGCGGCGCGACGCTTGCCATGCGCCATGCCGAGATCGCCATCGTGGTCACCAATCCGGAAGTCTCGTCGGTGCGCGACAGCGACCGCATCGTCGGCATACTCGATGCCAAGACGCTGAAGGCGGAGCGCGGCGAGACGGTGGACAAGCGCCTGCTGCTGACCCGCTACGACCATGTCCGCGCAGCGCGCGGCGATATGCTGAAGACCGAGGACGTTCTGGAAATCCTGTCGCTGCCGCTGCTCGGCATCATTCCGGAGAGCAATGACGTGCTCAGGGCGTCCAATATGGGCGTTCCGGTCTCGATCCATGATCCCAACAGCGCGCCGGCCCGCGCCTATCAGGACGCGGCGCTGCGCCTCAAGGGCGAGAACATCGCCATGGAGCTGCCCCGGCAGCGCGGTCTGTTCAGCAAGCTCCTGCGGAGGGCGGCATGACCTTGTGGAAGCGTCTCTTCTCACCCGCCAGCGCCCCCCAGGCGCGGGAACGGCTGCAGATCCTGCTGTCCCATGAGCGCCAGGTACTGGGCGGCGACGACCTGCTCTCGCGTCTGCGCGAGGACATTCTGGCCGTCGTTGCCAAGCACGTGCCCTGCGAGCAGGACAATGTGAAGGTTCGCCTGGAACGCGGGACGCCGATGTCGATCCTCGAGATCGAGGTCGAGGTGCGCGGCGACATCAATCTGGCGATCAGCCACGCGGCCTGACGGCGCAAGCCAAACGCCATGGCTCATCCGGGTGAGCGCCCGAAAGGCAGCATCGCCCGGATGAGCCGTGTTCGGCCGGCCATTGCTTCGATAGGGGCGCGGCCTAGAACGGCAGGCTCGCATTGCCCTTCACTTCCTTCATGACGAAAAACGTCCTCGTCTGCCGGACGCCGGGCAAGGCGATCAGCTTCTGCCCGTGCAACTTGTTGAAATCGGCCATGTCGCGGACCCTTATCTTCAACAGATAGTCGAAGTCGCCCGCCACAAGATTGCAGTCGAGCACCTCCTTCATCTTGAGGATGGCCTCTTCGAACGCGCCGAAGCTCTCCGGCGTTGAGCGGTCGAGCACGACGCCCACCATGACGAGCGCGCCAAGGCCGACAACGGCCGGGGCGATCTCCGCCCGGACGCTGGTGATGCACCCCTCCTCAAACAGACGCTGCGTCCGCCGATGACAGGTGGCGGGGCTTACGTTGACGCGCAGCGCCAGTTCGGCGTTTGTCAGCCGCCCGTCCTCCTGCAGCGCCCGCAATATCCTGATGTCCGTCCGGTCCAGCGCCGCTGTGAAAGAATCTTCCATTTTTTCCACATTTTCTAGACAGGAATGCGGATTATATAAACGATATCGAGATGTTGGCGCATTAAATAACCGAACTTAGAGAGCACCTTTCGCAGGCAATAGACTATCTTCCGCTCATCAAGTTTTGGCGGAGGCAAGCCATGTCGCTCTTGCAGAAGTTCGAACGATATTCCCTCACGTTCGGCCCTACGCCGATCGAGTATTTGCCCCGGCTGTCGTCGGCACTTGGCGGAAAGGTCAAGATCTTCGCCAAGCGCGACGACTGTAATTCGGGCCTCGCCATGGGCGGCAACAAGCTCAGGAAGCTCGAATACATCGTGCCGGACGCCATTGCTGCCGGCGCCGACACGCTGGTCTCCATCGGCGGCGTCCAGTCGAACCACACCCGCATGGTGGCGGCGACCGCGGCGAAGATCGGCATGAAATGCGTGGTGGTGCAGGAGAAGTGGGTTTCTCACCATGACGCCGCCTATGATCGTGTCGGCAATATCCTGATGACCCGGCTCATGGGTGCCGATAGCCGGCTGGTGGATGCCGGCTTCGACATCGGCGTCCGCCAGAGCTGGGAGGACGCCATCGCCTCGGTGACCGACGCCGGCGGAAAGCCCTATGCCATTCCGGCCGGCGCCTCCGAGCATAAATATGGCGGCCTCGGCTATGTCGGCTTCGCCGAGGAAGTCGCCGAACAGGAGGACGCGCTCGGCTTCCGCTTCGACTACATAATCACCTGTGTCGTCACCGGCTCGACGCAGGCCGGAATGATCGTCGGCTTTGCCGCTCAGGGCCGAGCGGAGCGCGTCATCGGCATAGACGCCTCAGGCACCCTGGAGCAGACCCGCGCGCAGGTGCGCCGGATCGTCGACCACACGGCAACCCTCGTCGAACTCGGCCGCACGGTCCGCGAGGACGAGATCGTCATCAATCCGGATTATGCCTACCCGGCTTATGGCGTGCCGTCCGACGAGACCAATGCGGCGATCCGGCTCGCCGCCCGCACCGAGGCGATGATCACCGATCCCGTCTATGAGGGGAAATCGATGCAGGGGCTGATCGCCCTGACGCGGGAGGGCTTCTTCCCCGAGAACTCGCGGATTCTCTACGCCCATCTCGGCGGCGCCCCGGCGATCAACGGCTACAGCTCCTATTACAAGGACGGCTGAGCCGCGAGCCGGCCCTCCACGCTCCTACCCTTCCCGACACGATGCCGCCGGCCTGTCCACGGGCCGGCGCTGGGAAGGCTTTGCTCCGACCGTCGCGCCGCCCGGCGCGGCCCGCACGAACGAGAAGCGTTACCCGTTGCGGAAAGACGCCCCCAGACGGACCCGCCCTGAACGCCATCAAACCCAAGCAAGGAACCCTGTCATGGCACTCACACAGCTCTCGCTTTCGCTCGCTGGCACCCTGCTCTTCGCCCTGGCCGCCGCCGTCCCGGCGCGTGCCGCCGAACCGGTCAAGAACGTCGTCATCGTTCATGGCGCACTGGCCGACGGGTCCGGCTGGCGCAAGGTGCACGACCTGCTCATCGCCAAAGGCTTCAACGTCACCATCGTGCAGGCCCCGATGACCACCTTCGAGGCCGACGTGACCGCCGCCAGGCGCATCCTCGATCTGCAGGACGGGCCTTCGGTTCTGGTCGGCCACAGCTATGGCGGCATGATCATCACCGAGGCCGGCAATGCCGATAACGTCGCCGGCCTGGTCTATATCGCCGCCTTCCAGCCGGATGCCGGCGAGAACCTCCTCGACCTCGCCGGCAGGACGCCCCCCGCGACCACGGGCATCAAGGCAACCGCCGACGAGTTCCTCTATCTCGATCCCGACGTCTACGCCGCCGACTTCGCGGCCGACGTGCCGGCGGCGGAAGCCAGGTTCATGGCGAATTCGCAGGTCTTCCCGTCCAAGCTGGCCTTCGAGACCCGGATCAAGCAGGCAGCGTGGAAGAGCAAGAAGAGCTGGGCGCTCGTCGCGACCGCTGATCGTGCGATCAATCCCGAACTGATGCGCACCATGGCCAAGCGCGCCGGCAGCACCACGGCGGAGGTCGAGGGCAGCCATGCGGTGTTCATGTCGCAGCCGCAGGCCGTTGCCGATCTGATCGTGGAGGCCGCAAAGGCGTCCGCGAAGTGAGGATCCCGCTGCCCCCGCCCCCCGGGGGCAGCAGCTTCGCCGGACATGTGTGCGGGCGGCCCCTCGTCAGGTGTCGTAGCTCAGGAAGGATGACGACAGATACGGCGCCAGTGCGATGGCATCCGTTAGATGGCGCCTGTCGAAGGCGTGCTCGATACCGAGGATGTTGAGCGTGCCAAGCGTGCGGCCTTTGGCGACGACCGGCACATTCATGGTGGCGCCGAGACCCAGCCCGCGAATGAGATCGTAATCGCCGGGGAATGCCCACTTCACCCCCTCGGCGTCGGCGCCGAGGAAGGGCTGCTGCTCGACAATGACATGCTGCCCCCAGGCGGTCTTGCCGAGGCGCTCGCGCCCGGAAACCGGGTAGTTGACCGGGTCGGTCGTGTAGATGCGCTGCACCTCGTCGCCATCACTGGTCAAGAGCAGCATGGTCAGCAGCTTGAAGCCGATCCGCAGGCTGGCGGCCTCTTCCACCATCCGGAAGATTTCGACAGGCGTGCGGGCGCGCAGATAGCCGGCGCCCAGCTTGGTGAAGTCCTTCGCGGTCAGCATCGATCAGCGCCCCACCGCATAGCCTTGCATGAAGCGAGGCGTCGCTCCCGCACGCAGCATCCCGTCCGACCGCCCGGCCGCGCAGACCCGCCCGAGCGCCCACGGGCCTTCGATCTTCAGGCGGTGCCCCCGCGCGGCGAGGCGCTCCAGCGTCTCGGCCGGAAACCGGCTCTCGATCAGCAGTTCGCCCGGTGCGCGCACGCGGGGATAGAACGAGGCTGGCCCATGCCGGGTGTTGAACAGGGGCGCGTCGATGGCCGCCTGCAGGTTCAGGCCGTGGTGCAGGTGCCGCAGCAGCACCGTTCCCGTCCACTGGTCCTGCTGGTCGCCGCCCGGCGTTCCCAGCGCCAGCCACGCCGCGCCGTCCCGCTCGACCATGGTCGGCGACAGCGTGGTGCGCGGGCGCTTGCCGGGCACCAGGCACGAGGGCAGCCGCGGATCGAGCCAGCACATCTGCGCCCGCGTCGAGAGGGGAAAGCCGAGTTCGGGGACAACCGGCGAACTCTGCAGCCAACCGCCGCTCGGTGTGGCCGAGACGACGTTGCCCCAGCGGTCGATAATGTCGAAATGCACCGTGTCGCCTTCCACCTCGGGAAGGTCGATGAAGGTCGGCTCGCCCATGCCGGGACCGACCGGGATCTCGCAGCCCGCCCGTTCCAGCAGGGCGGCGAGCGCGGCCTGCGCACCCGGCAGGTCTCCGGGCCGCAGGTCGAGCGAGGCGTCGTTGCCGATCAAGGCGCGCCGGTCGCGATTATACGCGTCGGAGAGCAGCGTTTCGAGCGGCACGGAGACGACGTCGGGATCGCCATAGAAGGCGTCGCGGTCCGCCATGGCGAGCTTGGTGCATTCGGTGATCAAGTGCACATAGTCGTCGCCCAGCGGGTCCATCGCGCCGAGGTCGTAGCCCTTCAGCAGGGCCAGCACCTGCAGCAGCACGGGGCCCTGTCCCCACGGCCCGGTCTTGTGGACACGGGTGCCGTGATAATCATAGGACAGGGTGGGCTCGTAGCTGGCCTGCCAGCCGGCCATGTCCGCGCCGGTGAGCAGCCCGCGATGCTTGCGCCCGCTGGTGTCCATCAGCTCGTTGCGGCGGTAGAAGCCCTCGATCGCCTCCGCCACGAAGCCCTGATAGAAGGCCGCGCGCGCGGCGTCGATCTGCGCCACCCGGTCGCCGCTGGCGGCCTTGGCCTCCGCGCACAGGCGACGATAGGTGGCGCCGATCTGCGGCGTCGTGAACAGCGCGTCGGGCTTCGGCCGCTTGTCGTGCGGCAGCCATACCGCCGCCGAAGTGGGCCATTCCCGGCGGAAGAAGTCTTCCACCGCGTGGATCGCCTGCACGGCGCGCCGCACCAGGGGAAAGCCCTGCTCGGCGTAGAAGATCGCCGGCTCGAGCACGGTCTCGATGTCCATGGTGCCGTGATCGCGCAGCAGCAGCATCCAAGCATCGAAGGCGCCGGGGACGACGGCCGGCAGCAGGCCGGTGCCGGGCACCAGCTGCAGGCCCAGCGTCCCATAGGCTTCCACCGTCGCGGCCGCCGGCACGGTGCCCTGCCCGCACAGCACGGTCGGCGCCGGGGCGCCGGCTGGCCACAGGATGATCGGCACCTCGCCGCCGGGCCCGTTCAGATGCGGCTCGACGATCTGCAGGGTGAAGCCGGTGGCGACGGCGGCGTCGAAGGCATTGCCGCCGCGCTCGAGGATCGACATGCCGACGGCAGAGGCGATCCAGTGGGTGCTGGCGACGACGCCGAACGTGCCCTTGATCTCGGGGCGGGTGGTGAAGGAAGTGTCCATCGGTGCGGCTCGCATTCAGGCGGCGAAGGTGTAGGCGGTGCGGACCTTGGTGTAGAACCGCATGGCGTGGTGGCCCATTTCGGCCGGCCCGTAGCTGGAAGCCTTCATGCCGCTCAGCGGCACATGGAATTCGACGCCGGCGGTGGGCAGGTTCACCATGGCAAGGCCGCTGCGGATATTGGCCTTGAAGTGCTGCGCCAGCTTCAGCGAATTGGTGACGATGCTGGCGGAAAGACCGAATTCGGTATCGTTCGCCACATCCAGCGCCTCCTCATAGCCCTCCACCGGGATGATGCAGGCGATGGGCCCGAAGATTTCCTCGCGGTTCACCCGCATGGCGTTATGCGTATCGGCGAACAGTGCCGGTGCAAGAAAATGGCCGGGCGTCGCCCGCTGCAGGGGCTCGCCGCCGGTCACGCGGCGCGCGCCTTCGGCTTCCGCCAGCGCGATATAGGACAGGTCCTTCTCCAGCTGGCGTTCGTCGACCACCGGGCCGATATCGGTTTCCAGCGAGGGGCCGACATCGACGATGAGCTGGCCCATCCGCGCGGCGAGCGCCTCGGTGAAGCGGTCGGCGAGGCTGGCGTCGACGATCAGCCGGCTGGAGGCGGTGCAACGCTGCCCGGTCTGCAGGAACGACCCCTGCACCGCGCATTCCACCGCAAGGCCGAGATCGGCGTCGGCGGCGATCACCAGCGGGTTCTTGCCGCCCAATTCGCATTGGGCGGGAATCATGCGGGCGGCGGCAAGCTGGGCCACGGCGGTGCCGGTCGCCACCGAGCCGGTGAAGCTCACCGCGTCGACGTTCTCCACGATGGCACGGCCCACCGCGCCGTCGCCCATCAGCAGGCTGAACAGCCCCTTGGGACAGCCGGCCTTGTCGATGATGTCGGCCAGCGCCCAGGCCGAACCGGGGACCAGCTCGCTCGGCTTGAACAGCACGGCATTGCCATAGGCGAGGGCGGGGGCGATCTTCCAGGCGGGGATCAGGATCGGGAAGTTCCACGGGGTGATGAGCCCGACGATGCCCACCGGCTCGTGCAGCACCTCCACCGATACCCCCACGCGCAGCGAGGCGAAGCGCTCGCCCGCCATGCGCACCACTTCGCCGGCATAGAAGCGGAAGATGTCGGCGGCGCGGGCCACCTCGCCCCGGGCGTCGCGAAGCGCCTTGCCCTCCTCGCGCGACAGCAGCAGGCCGAGCTCGTCGGTGCGCCGCTCGATCTCGTCGGCGATGCGCCGCAGCAGGTCGGCCCGCACGCCCGGCGCGGCGACGGCCCATTGCGCGCCGGCGATGCGCGCGGCAGCGGCGGCGTCGCGCACCTGGGCGGGGGTGGCATCGGCATAGTCGCCGACGACGTCCCCTGTGTCGGAGGGGCTGACATTGAGGCAGCTGGTATCGCCCGAAACCCATTCGCCGGCGACGAGATTGCTGAAGATCGACATGGAATGTCTACCTGGCTGAAGCGTGGGGAGGATCAGGCGTGGGCGCGCATGTCGTCGGTGAAGCGCGCAAGGCCGCGTGCGAAGCGGGCCAGCAGATCGTCCACCTCGGCCAGCGTGATGATGAGCGGCGGCGAGATCGCGACTGTGTCGCCAATGGCCCGCACCACCAGCCCTTCTTCCAGACAGGCCATTTCCAGCGCGAGCGCGGCACGCCGCTCCGGCGGGAAGTTCTCCTTGCTGGCCTTGTCGCGGACCAGTTCGAGGCCGGCGATCAGGCCCATGCCGCGCACGTCGCCGACATAGGGCGAGCCGGCGAATTCCCGCAGCCCGTCCTGAAAGCGGGCCATGACCGAGCGGACATGGCCGACAATGTCGCGCTCCTCGTAGATCTTCAGCGTCTCGACCGCGACGGCGGCGGGGACCGGGTGCGCGGAATAGGTGAAGCCGTGGCCGAACACGCCGACCGCGTCGGCGCCGGCGGAAATCCCCTCGAAGACCTTCTCGTTCATGAGCAGCGCCGAGATCGGCTGGTAGCCGGACGACAGCGCCTTGGCGACGATGATCATGTCCGGCTCGATGCCGAAGGCCTGCGAACCGAACATGTGGCCGAGCCGGCCGAACCCGCAGATCACCTCGTCGGCGACGAACAGGATGTCATATGTGCGCAGCACCGCCTGCACCTTGGCGTAATAGCCTTCCGGCGGCACGATCACTCCGCCCGAGCCCAGCACCGGCTCGGCCCAGAAGGCGGCGATGGTTTCCGGGCCCTCGCGCAGGATCATCTCTTCCAGATTACCGACGATGCGGTCGACAAAGGCGGCCTCGCTCTCGCCTTCCTGCCCGTAGCGGTAGTAGAGCGGGCAATCGGTGTGGAGGATGCCCTCGATCGGCAGGTCGAAATTGATGTGGTTGCGCGCGATACCGGTCAGGCTCGCGGTGGCCAGCGTCGTGCCGTGATAGGCCCGCACGCGCGAGATGACCTTCTTCTTCGCCGGGCGGCCCAGTGCGTTGTTGTAGTAGCGCACCAGCTTGAGCGCGGTGTCGTTGCCCTCCGACCCGGAGCCGGCGAAATACACCTTCGACATCGGCACCGGCGCCAGCGCGACCAGTCGGTCGGCGAGGTCGGCGGCGGCCTCCGTCACCTTGTGGCCGAAGGAGTGATAGCAGGGCAGCACCTGCATCTGCCGGTGCGCAGTGTCGACGAGACGCTTCTCGCTGAAGCCGAGGGAGGCGTACCAGAGCGCGGAAACGCCTTCCAGATAGCGGTTGCCGGCGGTATCGAAGACATAGATGCCCTCGCCGCGCTCGATCACCAGCGGGCCGGTCTGCGCCAGCGCCCTCGGGTTGGAATAGGAGTGCAGGTGGCTGCGGGTGTCCCGCGCCTCGATGGAGTTCGGCATGTTGGACATCAGGCGTCCCCTTCCACGGCGGTTCGGTTGTTCCGGCGGGTGCGGCGGGCGTCGATCCACGCGAGAGCTTCGCGCAGGGCGCCGGCGAGACCGCTCGGAAACAGGGTGATGATGAGGATGAGCGACAGGCCGTAGATCACCAGCCGCCATTCCTGCAGGTCGCGCAGCACTTCCTGCATGCCGACCAGGAATAGGGCGCCGAGCAACGAGCCCCAGAGGGTTCCGCGCCCGCCGACATAGGCGATGGTGAGGATCTCGACCGTCCGCTGGATGCCGAATTCTTCCGAGGTCGGCACCAATATGCCGATGTAATGCGCGTAGAAGGCGCCGAAGACGCCGACGAAGAAGCTGGCGACGACGAAGTTGAACAGTTTGTAGCCGACGACATTGACGCCGAGCACGCTGGTGCCGAGCTCATCGTCGCGGATGGCCTTGAAGACCAGGCCGATGCGCGAATGCACGATGGTGTGCAGGATCGCGTAGACCACCACCACCATCACCAGAAGCAGGTAATAATAGGTGATGGGGTCGCCCCGCGAAAAGCTGAGGTCGAACAGCGGCGTGAAGGGCTTCACCGTCAGGCCGGAAGCGCCGCGCGTGATGTCGCGGGCATTGGAGATGGTGTAGCGCAGCGTCTCCATAACGAAGAGCGTCGTCAGGCCGATATAGATGCCGCGCAGCCGCAGCGTCAGCACGCCGGTGATCAGGCCGATCAGCGCCGAGGCGAGGCCGCCGATGAGCAGTCCGGTCCACGGCGTGATGTGGAAATACTGCACGCTGAGCGCCGAGCCATAGGCACCGGCGCACAGGAAGCCGGCGATGCCGAAATTCACGAGGCGCAGATAGCCCAGCATGAAGTCGAACAGGGCGCCGAGGATGAAGAACAGCAGTATCGAGGTGAAGACGGCCGGCAAATAGCGCCCGCCGACAATGCCGGGCACCATGGCCAGTGCCGCGAGCAGGACGAGGATGATGGCGGGGCCGGCGAACCGGCTGCCGGCGCCGTCGCGGACGGCGCCATCGCTGGAGGATGTTGCGCTCATGGCCGCGTCACCTGCGTGCTGAACAGGCCCTGCGGACGCAGCACGAGCACGGCGAGCACCAGCAGCGAGGTGATGGTGTTCTGCCAGCCGCCCGGCGCGAAGGCGGTTGCGTAGGCCTCGATGAGCCCGAGCAGCGGCCCGGCCAGCATCGCACCCCAGACGCTGCCGAGCCCGCCGATGATCACCACGACAAAGGCCTTGAGCAGCACCTCGCCGCCGACCGTGGGATAGGCGGGGTAGGTGGAGAGCAGCAGCGAGCCGATGGCGCCGGCCAGCGCGGCGCCGATGCCGAAGGTGATGGCGTAGATGCGCTCGATATCGATGCCCAGCACCTGCGCGGCGGCCGGGTGCTCGGCGGTGGCGCGAATGGCGCGGCCGGTATCGGTCTTCTTGAGGAACAGCGCGAGCGCCACGGCGGTGGCGACGGCACCGCCGAGAATGAGCAGCCGCTCATTCGCCACCACGATATCGCCGATCTCCTGGCGCCCGGGCCAATAGGCGGCGACGCCATATTCGCGCGGGCCGAACACGATGAGCGCGAGATTCTGCAGTACCACCATGAGGCCGATGGTGAGGACGTAGCCGTCGACCAGCCATCGGCTGCCCAATCGCCCGCGCAGCGGCGCGATCAGCCCGCGCTCGATGGTGACGCCGACGCAGAACATGACGCCGGCGGTCAGTAGCAGGCCGATGGGTGCCGGGATGCCCAGCATCACCGTGGCGAAATACATCGCATAGGCGCCGAGCATGAACAGCTCGCCATGCGCCATGTTGATGACGCCGAGGATGCCGAAGATCAGCGCCAGGCCGGCGCCCATCAGCCCATACATGGCGCCGCGCGTGACGCCGTCGATCGTCAGTTGGATCAGTACGCTCGCAGTCAGCACGGGTGGCTCCTCAGATGAAGTTGCGGACCATTTCGTCAATGTCGGCGGCGAGCACCGCGGCCGGGCCCTCCACGATGATCTCGCCGAGCCGGAGGACGTAGAGATGCCGGGAAGCCGCGCAGACGTGCCGCGCGCTCTGGTCGACCACCAGCACGCCGGCGCCCTCCGCCGCCATGGTGGCGATGCGCGCGAAAACCTCGTGGACCAGCTTCGGGGCGAGCCCGAGCGAGGGCTCGTCGAGAATGACCAGGCGCGGTTCGTTCAGCGCGAGGCGCTCCATTTCGAGGATGCGCTGCTGGCCGCCCGACAGCAGGCCGGCGCGGGAATGGCGCTTGGCCTGCAGCACGCTGGACTGGTCGAAGGCCCGCTCCAGCGCCCGCTTTACTCGTGGGCGATCCTTTCGGAAGGCCCAGGTGCCGAGGATCAGGTTCTCCTCGACGGTCAGGCTCGGAAACACCGAATGGCCTTCCATGAGATAGGCGATCTTCTTGCCGGCGAGATCGGACGGGCCCACCCCCTCCAGCGCCTGGCCATCGAAGCCGACCGAACCGCCACGGCGCTTCAGGAAGCCGCACACGGTCTTGAGAAGGGTCGATTTGCCCGCGCCGTTGGCGCCGATCAGCCCGGTCACCGCGCCGGCGCCGACCTGCAGGCTGACGCCCTTGAGCACGTCCGCGCCCGTGGAATAGCCGGCTCTCACGCTCTCTATGTCCAGCAGCATGGCTCAAGCCCCGAGATAGGCGTCGACGACGCGCGGATCGTTGCGGATCTCGGCCACCGGCCCCCGGGTCAGCACCTTGCCCTCGACGAGCACCAGTACTTCCTCGCAGAGCCGGGGCAGCGAGACGATGTCGTGGCTGATGACGAGGCAGCCGATGCCGGTGCCGGCGAGCCGGATGATCAGTGCGATGAGGATCTCGATCACCTCGGCGCTCACGCCGGCAAAGGGCTCGTCGAGGATGAGCAGCTTGGGGTCGAGCAGGATCGCCCGCGCGACCTCCAGCAGTTTTTTCTGGCCGTCCGGCAGCGCGGAAACATATGTATCGCGTGCGCCACGCAGGCCGACCTGGTCGAGCATCGCGTCGACCCGGCGGCGCTCTTCGGCAGAGGACAGCCGCGCCGTGACCAGCGCCATGCGCAGGTTCTCGTCCACCGTCATGTCGTTGAAGGTGCGCGCCACCTGGAAGGTGCGGGCGACGCCGAGGCGGGCGATCCGCGCCGGCGCCCTGTTGGTGATCTCGACGTCGGCAAGCCGAATCCGGCCGGAATCGGCGGTGTAGATGCCGCTGATCACGTTGAAGATCGTCGTCTTGCCGGCGCCGTTGGGACCGATCAGCCCGAGCACCTGCCCGCTCTCCAGCGAGAACGTCACATCGGTGAGCGTGCGGACGCCCTGGAAGCTCTTATTGACTTGTTCGACGGTCAGCAGCGCGGGCATGGCTCAGCTCCGGATGAACCCACCTTGCGGTGGATTCCTGGTTCATGGGTCGAGCGTCACATACGGGCCGGCCTTGCCGGCAGGCTCACTGGCTCACTTCGGGGCCTGGAACTCGGCCTCGGCGTAGTCGAACGGCCAGACCACCGGGGCCTTGTCGCCGTAATACTGGACCATCGGAAAGGAGAAGCCCTTCATGAACGGGCCGGTCTTGACCTCATAGGCCGAGATCGCGCCGTCGCCGGGCTGGGTGGCGAAGGCGTAAAACTGCCAGACGCCCTTGTGCTCGGTGGCGAGCAGCGCCGCCGCCAGCTTCTGCTGGTCGAGAGAGCCGGAGGCGGCGAGGCCCTTGATCAGCGCGCGGGTGTAGTCATAGGCGTGCCCTGCGGCCGCCGGCGAGGGCGCGGCGCCGAAGGTCTTTTCGTAGCGCGCCGACCATTCCTTCTCTTCCGGGGTGATGCTGCGCGGGCTGTCCATGGAGAGCGCGTAATTGGCGGCGTCGCCGGTCAGCTCGTGCCAGTTCGACGCCCAGCCGAGGCCGTCCGCGAAGAGCAGGCCCTTGATGCCGGCGCTGTTGAACTGCTTCACGAAAGCGGCCGCCGATGCCGGGGCGTTGAGCGTGAAGGCGGTGAGGCTGACGCCAGACGCCTTGTAGCGGGTCAGCAGCGCGTTGAACTCAAGCTCGTTGTTGCGCGCCACGTCCTGCGCGACGACCTCCCAGCCCTTCGCCTTCAGCCCGGTGACGATGGCCTCGCCCCAGGTGCGGCCCCAGTCGCTGTCCTCGACCACCACGGCAGCCTTGCGCGTCGGCGGGGTCCACTTGCCCTTGGCGATCAGGTCCTCGGCGGCATCGACATAGAGGCCGGACATGGATTTGGGGGCCGGCCAGCCCTTGAACCAGTTGGTGTACTTGTTCTCGGTGATCTTCTCGGAGATGTCCTCCGGCGCGGCGAGGTTGCCATAGCTGATGATGCCGTCGGCCGCCGCGAGGTCGATCAGCGCCAGGCCGACCGAGCCGTGCCAACCGTTGAGCAGAAGCTGGATACCCTCGCGCGAGACGGCGTTGCGATAGGCCTTTACCGCCTTTTCGGGCGAGGATTCGTCGTCGATCCAGACGAGGCTGATGTCGCTCTTCTTGCCGTCGATCGTGACCGGCAGCTCGCCGGCGGCGCGTGCGTCTTCGATCGCCATCTTGGTGCCGTTCTGGATGTCCTGCCCGATGCGGGCGGAGGGGCCGGTGAACGGGCCGACGACGCCGACCTTGATGGAATCGGCCGCCAATGCGGCGTGGCCGAGACCGGCCAGCAGCGCCGCGGTGGCCAGTAATCTGCGCATTTTCATGATGATCCTCTGGAGGTTCGTTTTTATGGGCAGGCTTAAGGTCAGGCGTGGGACGGGCCGGTGAGCTGCACGTCCCAGATCGGTGCTTCGCGCGCGAGCGCGACCTCGGTCTCGACCTGGGTCCCGCAGCCCGGACAGACGAAGGCGCGGAACTCGATCGGCTCGTCGATGAAGACCGCCGGATCGGGCATGGTCGGCGACATCTGCGCGATGGGAATGGCCTTCATGACGAGCGAGAGCTTGTAGTTCTGCTCGGCAGGGCCGTGATCGTGGCCGCAGCACCGGCATTGGAACCGGCGGCCAGCGAGCATGGTGTAGTCGTTGATGGCGATGCCTTCCGCTTCCGCCGGGCGCAGCGCGACGGGCGCCGCGCCGTCGAGGCGGTCGGTCCGCATTTGCGTGCGGCGATCCCGCGTCGCGGTGTCGTCGATGGCACCGCCGGCGCTGACCACGCCATAGAGGCGCTCGGCTTCCGCGGGCGAGACGAAGCCTTCCGCCAGATCGGCAGCGACATTCGCCGGGTCGCGGTCGAGTGGGTCACCGAAGCCGCCGCCGCCGAAGAAGGTGATGGAATAGACGTCGCGCGGGCCCTGCTCGGTCTGCGACTTCGGCGGCAGCACGTCCCGCTGGCCGGAGAGTTCCGCAATGTCCTGCGGAATGGTGCCCTGCCGCAGGCGCTCGTTCACGTCGCTATCGCGCTGCAGGGCATAGACCACCGAGGCGCCCGGCATGCCGCCGCTGAGCGCGCCGCCATTGGGCACGGCGACATGGAAGGCCGCCGAGACATGGGTGAAGTTGCGGTTGGTCTTGTGCAGAATGAAGGAGAAGCGACCGCCGACGCCACCGCGCCACTTGCCGGCGCCGCCCGTATCCACCGCCTCGCCGCGCCACAGTACCAGCAGCGGCCAGGTGAATTCCGTCGCCTCGACATTGGGGACGCGCGCCGAGGGGATGCAGTAGGCGCCGGCCGTATCCACGCCGTCGCCGAAGGAGCGGGCGCCGAAGCCGGTGAGGTTTGCCTCCTGGAACTGTGTGACAAAGGCGTAGCCGGTCTTGTCCCAGCCGAAAAGCTGCATCGCCGGCCAGGAGCCGCCGCCGGCCGAAAGCACGCGCAGGCGGTGCTCGGGGTGGCAGAGCAGCATCTTCGACAGCGTGGCATGGGCGCAATTATGCGCAAGCCAGGTGCCGGTGATCGAACCCATGCTAACCGCAGCGGGATATTCGGCATTCAGCATGGTGCCGCGCGGGCTGGTGATCTTGATGCAGCGTTGAAGGCCGCCGATCGCCCACGGAATGTCGCCCACCAGCATCGGCAGCATGCCGGCGAGCACGCCGGCACGCGTGCCCGACGTCGCCGAATTGATCAGGCCGACCTGCGCCGCCGAGCCGGTGAAGTCGAAATGCAGCGTGTCGCCGCTCTTCGTCATTTCAAGGCGCCCGGCATAGATGCCGCGATCCCCGGCCGAAGCGACCTCCTGGAAGTCGACATGGCGCCAGGTTCCATCAGGCAGTTCCTGCAGCCGGGCGCGAAGCTGCGCCTCGGCCCGGTCCATCACCCGGCCCATGACGGTCTTCACCGTGTCGGCGCCGTATTTCGCGATGGCTTCGAGAATGCGCGCGCGGGCGACGTTGTTGGCGGCGATCTGCGCCCGCAGGTCCAGCGAGAGCAGCAAAGGCTGGCGCGAGCGGCGGGTGTAGAGATCCTCGATATCCGACTGGATGACGAAGTTCTTGACGATTTTCACCGGCGGCAGCGGCGAAACTTCGCCGAACACGTCCTCCGCGACGATCGAGAAGCTGCCGGGGGCCGGGCCGCCGACATCGACCTCATGGATCGACGCGCCGACCCAGCAGAACAGCCGTCCCTCATGGAACACCGGGGCGAACACCGCGACGTCGTTCTGGTGCACCGCGCCCACCCACGGGTCGTTGCACAGGAACATGTCGCCATCTTCGATGCCCGGGCTGCCCGCACGGTTGATCAAGGTCCATTTGATCATCGGCTCGAAGGCGGCGGCCTGGTAGAGCAGGTTGGGCGTCATGAAGGCGACGTCGCCCATCTCGTCGGCGATGACGGTCATGAAGTCGTTCGCTTCCGTCGCCACTGGCGAGCCGGAGACGTGGCGGATGGTGACGCCGGCCTCGTCGCAGATGTGCCAGAGACGATGGCTCAGCACCTCGTCGGTGACGAAGTCGACCTCGCCTCCCGCCTCGCGGCGGTGCAGCTTGAGGCCTGCCGCCTCCACGGCCTCGACCGAGGGTTCGTGATCGGCGTAGTAACGTTCGGCGCCCGCAACCCAGCTCATGTTCCCGGCCCCGTTCAGTGCGTGAGGAGGAGGTTTCCGGCTGCGTCGACCGTGCAGGTCCAGCCGGGGGGAATGGTGATCGTCGTCGTCGAATATTCGATGATCGCCGGGCCGGGCAGATGGGTGCCGGGGCCGACGCTCTCCCCGCCGACGATGGCGGTGGTGACGAAGGCACGGGACTGCGGCCAGTAGACCTCGCGGCTCTGCGCCACCTTGCCCGGCGCCGGGCGCTGCGCGACATCGCCGGCGGGCGCGGTGCGCCGCAGTCCCACGGCCTCCAGACGGGCGCCGACGATCTCGACGGGAGCGTCCTTCCACGCCGCGCCCGGCCCGAAGGCCTCGACATAGAGCCGCTCGAATTCGGCGCGGATCCGGTCGGCGCTGCCGCCATCGGCGCCGACCTCGACGATCAGCTCGTTGAGCTGGCCGACATAGCGCACCTCGATGAAGCGGCGCATCTCGCGGTCCTCGGGCGGAACGCCGTCGCGGGAAAGCTGCGCGTCGGCATCCTGCGTCAGGCCGGCGAACACCTGCGCGATATCCGCGCCGGCGAAAGGCTCCCGCAGATTGATCGAGCGCTCATGGACATGGACGACATCGGCGATGGCGACGCCATAGGCACTGAAGGCCGAGGAGATTTCGCCGAGCGGGATCATCACCGCCTTCACGTCCAGATCGCCGGCATAGAAGGGCGCGTGCAGCGGGCCCAGCCCGCCATAGGCGCAGAGCACGAAATCACGCGGGTCGTGCCCGCGCTCCACCGTCACCTTGCGGACAAGATCCGCCATCTTGCCGTTGACGATGGTGAAGATACCGATGGCGGCTTCCTCGACCGACACGCCGAGCGGCTCGGCGACATGCGCGCGCAGCGCCTGCTCGGCGGCGTCGCGGTCGAGCGGGAAGCGCCCGCCGAGGAAATTCACCGGGTCCATGAAGCCGAGGACGAGATTGGCGTCGGTCACGGTGGGGTGGGTGCCGCCGCGTCCGTAGCAGGCCGGGCCGGGCGACGCCCCCGCGCTGCGCGGCCCGACGAGCAGGCGCTTGGTCACCGGATCGACCCGCGCGATGCTGCCGCCGCCGGCGCCGATCGAGACGATGTCGATGGTCGGGCAGTACAGGATGCGCTGGTCGACCGTGGAGGTGCTGCGGATCAGCGGGCGCCCGTCGACGATCAGCGCCACATCGAAGGTGGTGCCGCCGACATCGGCGCAGACGACATTGGAAAACCCGGCGGCGCCGCAGACACGGCGCGAGGCGACCACGCCGCCCGCCGGGCCGGAGAACAGCGTGGTGATCGGCTTGGCGGTGGAACTGGCCTCGGTGCCGACGCCGCCCGCCGAATGCATGACCAGCATGGACGGCTCGACGCCCGCCACCTTCAGGCCGGCGGACACCGAGGTGAGATATTTCTCCATCTCGATGGCGACATAGGCGTTCACCACCGCCGCCTCGGTGCGCTCATATTCGCCGAGGCGCCGCGACAGGGCGCTGCCGAGCGAGACGAAGATGTGGGGGTGGCGCTCTTCGATCAGCTGCGCGATGCGCTGCTCATGCGCGGGATTGACGAAGCTCCACAACAGCGAGACCGCGATGCTCTCGACGCCCTGCGCCACCAGCCGATCGACGGCGGCGACCACCTCGGCCTCCTGCAGCGGGACGATGACGTCGCCGGTGAAGTCGAGCCGCTCGTTGACCTCGGCGATCAGGCTCTTGGGCACGATGGGCTTGGGCTTGCTGCTGGTGGAATAGGACTGGATCTCGGCGAGCGACAGCCCGGCGACGCGGCCATTGACGCGCATGATCGAGATCATGTCGGCATGGCCCATCGTGGTGATGAGGCCGACCTTGGCGCCGGTATGGGTGACGACGGTGTTGGTCGCGATGGTGGTGCCCAGCGCGAAGGCGCGGACGCCGCTGTAGAAGCCCCCCGGCCCGGCTCCCGAGGCCTGCTCGGCGACGCGCAGCACGTTGAACACGCCCTGCGCATTGTCATGTGGGGTCGAGGGAGATTTATGGACGTGGGCACGCCCGCCATCGTCGATCACGACGAGGTCGCAGAAGGTTCCGCCCGTATCAACGCCGACCGCTTCCACCGCCTTCAACTCCATTCAAGTCACTTGAATGAACTGACAGTAGTCACGCGGTGCGGATGTCGTCGAGTCAAAAATATGGGCAGGACGATATTTGTTTTATCGCCACACCAACGGCCGACGGGACGGCGCGAAGATGCCTCGTTGAATGGATAATATCTGCAGCTAAAACAGATGTTTACCCGACAGAATCGGGAAGTGGTTGCGCAGCCCTGTGCGCCGGCGGGGGCCGGCCTGCGCCCCTGCCCTTCCGCGTCCCTGCGCGTTTCAACTCACTTGAAGCAGGTAAAGTGACTTGAACGAAGCAGGCACTGCCCAATCGGCGGGCTTAAAAGGTCGGCGGCGTGTTGACCCAGATGATGCGGCAGGAGGCACCATTGGCGGCGCGATAGAAATGCTCGAGCTCGGATTCGAAGAAGAAGCTGTCGCCGACGCCGATCACCGCGACGATGCCGCTGACCTTCAGCTCAAGCGCGCCTTCGAGAATGTAGCCCACCTCCTCGCCGGCGTGCCGGTAGGGCCCGCACCAGTCGCCATTAGCGGGGACGTGCATGATATGGGCTTCGAGCTGACGGTCGGGCGCATAGGGCACCAGGCTCTCCGCCATGCTGCCGTCGCCCTCGACAAAGCCGCCGCGCGTATAGGCCGGCCGATGGCCGTTGCGGTACACCACAAGCGACTGGTTCTCTCCGTCTTCCAGCAGGGCGGTGACGGAGATTCCGAGCGCGCGGCACAGCCGGTGCAGCGTGGTGAGGGACGGAGAGGCGACGCCGTTCTCGACCTTCGACAGCAGGCTTTCCGAGCACCCCGCCGCCGCGGCGAGATCCTTCAGGCGCATTTTTCGGGTCCGTCGCTCGACGCGGATGCGAAAGCCGATATTGCGAAACTCGCCTTGATTGAGCGCTTCGACGCTTCCGAGAACGTCGGACATGGAGGACCCCGAAAAACCAAAGGATATGAAAGCGCTTGAACGGCATTCAAGCCGCGCCGACAATAGGGCTTGTTGCCGGCCATATCAATTGCACCTCCGCCGCCCCCGCTGATGAGCCGATTGCGGGTGGCCGAACGGCTGCGGGAACCGTCCGGCCATGGCGAGGATCCGGACGCCGAGGGCAGCGGCGCCCGGAAAACTGCCGGGCGCGCCCCGCGTCAGAACCGCTCGCCGACGAGTTCCTCGCTCTTGCGCCATAGGGCCTCCGCCCGCTCGACATCGAGGGCATAGGGGCGCACGCCGCCGCGAATGCCTTCGCCGTCCTGAATTTCCGCAACATGGCAGTCCTCGCAGTAGCGGCCGCCGACCGCCTTGGCATCGGCGACGGCGGCGGCCCATACAGAGGTCGCGGCACCCTGCGGGATGGTCTTTAACGCGAAGGGCGGCAGGCCGGCCGCGGCATGGGCGGCATCGATGGAGGCGATCAGAGCCTCCATCTCGCCCGAGCTCATGTGCCGGCCCAACTCGGTGTGGATGCCGCCGGGATGCACAGCCGTGGCGCGCACCCCACGGTCGCGGTGCCTGCGGTCGAACGCCACCGCGAACAGGCTGTTGGCGGTCTTGGAGCGGCCATACGCCACCCACGGGTCATAGGCGGTCCGCTCGAAATTGGGATCGTCGAGGTCGACATCGGCGAAGCGGTGGCCGGCGGAGGAGAGGTTCACCAGCCGTCCGCCGTCGCCGAGCAGCCCGGCGATCCGGTTCACCAGCACGAAGTGGCCGAGATGATTGGTGCCGAACTGGGTCTCGAAGCCGTCGGCGGTTCGGCCGAAGGGCGGCGCCATGACGCCGGCATTGGCAATCACCATGTCGAACCGCCGGGCGTCTTCCAGCAGCCGGTCCGCGCAGGCGCGCACGCTGGAAAGCGAGGCCAGATCGAGCGCGACCAGCTCGAAGCTGCCGCCACTCGCCCGGGTAGCCTCCCGCACGCCGGCGGTCGCCCTCTCGGCCTTGGCGAGGTCGCGCGCCGCGCCGACGACATTGGCGCCATGCGCCGCCAGAGCCCACGACGTCTCGACGCCAAGCCCCGCCGAAGTACCCGTCACCAGCACGCGCTTGCCGAGGAGGTCGACGCCGGCGAGCACCTCGTCCGTGGTCGATGTCGCACCGAAAACCTGACTCATGATCCGTTCCTGTTCGCTTGAAGCCGAGCGGCACTGCCGCGTCCTGGCCAATATGGTCGGCGGCTTGCGAAGCGGAGCGCCCGATCGTATCAACTCCTTGCCTGATCCTATCAGTGCCGTAAGTGCCGCTTGCGACGGCCGCGAGGAAGGACGACGTCACCGCCATGCAGGATCTGCTCGATCGCATGTGCCGGCGCATCGCGCGCCATACCGACGGGATGCGGCTGGAAACGCCGTTGCCGCATGTCGGCATAGGCGTGGCCCGCCAGCACAGCGCGCCGGCGACGACTCTCTATGAGCCGATGGTCTGCGTGGTGCTGCAGGGCACCAAGCAGGTGCTGATCGGCAACCGCATGCTGCGCTATGGCGCGGGGAGCTGCTTCATCGCCTCGCTGGAATTGCCGGCGACGGGATGCGTGATCGAGGCGGCGCGGGACGAGCCCTATGTGGTCGCCAGCCTTGCCCTTGATCGCGACGTGCTGACCAGCCTGCTCGCGGACCTGCCGCCCGCCCCGGCGGCTGGGCCGGCCTCCGGCTTCGGCGTGGCGCCTGCCCCGGCCGAACAGTTGGAGGCCTGGGACCGCCTGCTCGCGCTGCTGGACACGCCGGACGACATCCCCTTCCTCGCTCCCTCGCGCGAGCGCGAATTGCTCTACCGCCTGCTGCAGGGCGCCCACGGGCCCCTGCTCCGGCAGGCCGGGCGCGCGGACAGCCGGGTGTCGCAGGTGCGCCGCGCGATCAGCTGGATCCGCCGTAACTTCGAGCAGACGCTGCGGACCGAGACCCTGGCCGAGATCGCCGGCATGAGCGTGCCGTCCTTCCACCGCCATTTCAAAGCGGCCACGGCGATGAGCCCGCTGCAGTACCAGAAGACGCTGCGCCTTCAGGCGGCGCGGCGATTGCTGACGACCAACACCGATGCGGCGCGTGCCGCCTACGCCGTCGGCTATGAAAGCGCCTCGCAGTTCAGCCGCGAATATGCCCGGCTGTTCGGGACGCCCCCCGCCCGCGACGCCGAGCGCCTGCGCAGCGCTTCACAGGCGGGCGGCACCATCTGAACGGCGCGGCAATGCGCGGGAAAGCCATCGCGGTACCTCCCGCCGCGCGCGGCGCGCCCACGCCGTGTCCGCACCCTTGACTTTGTTTGGTGCCTTACATTTAATTGCTAGGTAACTAGCTAAATGGGAGGGCAGCCATTGGATGACGGGCGCGAACACCAGGGGCACGATCTCGTCGCCGCGTGGGCCAAGCGGTGCTATTTCGCCGGCCGGGCGGTCATGGATTCGGTCTTGCGCCCCCACGATCTCGGTTCCGTGCAGTGGTACGTGCTCTACCAGCTCGCCACCTCCGGGCCGACGATGCAGCGCGATCTCGTAAGGCTGCTTGCCGTCGAGCGCGCGACGATGACCGGCATCATCGCGACCCTCGTGCGCAAGGGCCTCGTCGAGCAGGCGCCCGACGATGTCGACCAGCGGCAGAAGCGCCTGCGCCTCACCCAGGCCGGCGCGACACTGTGGGCCCAGTTGCCGGACCTCACCTTCATTCGCGCGGCGGCGTTCGGCGGGATCGATGGAGCGGACATCGCGGTGGCGGTGCGCGTGCTCCAGACCGCGACGGAGCGGCTCGAAAAACTACTGCAGAAAGGAAATCACCCGTGACCATTCTGGTGACCGGTACCACCGGGCTCGTCGGCGCCCGTCTTCTTCCACGTCTTGTCGCAGCGGGGTTGGAATGCCACGCCCTCCTGCGCGGGGGCAGAGCGGCACCCGCCGGCGTGACATCGGTGGAGGCCGACCTTCTCGATCCGGCCTCGCTCCCGCAGGCGGTGGAGGGCGTATCGGCGATCATTCATCTCGCCGCGGTGTTTCGTACGCCGGACACCGACCTGATCTGGAAGAGCAACCTTGAGGGCACGCGCAACCTCGTCTCGGCGGCGAAGGCGCGCGCCCCGCAGGCGCGTTTCATCCTGGCGAGCACGTCCAACATCTACAGCCCGGACAGCCCGCGCCCCGGCCGCGAGGACGATGCGGTGAACCCCCAGCAGGCCTATCCCGCCAGCAAGCTCGCCGCCGAGAACCTCGTCCGCGACAGCGGGCTGATCTGGGCGATCCAGCGCTTCGGCTTCGTCTATGGCGATGGGGACGGCCATCTGGAAGAGCTGCCCCGGCTCGTCGCCCGCCTCGACCTGCATCCCGCCCAGCGGATGAGCCTTGTCCATCACCGCGACATTGCCACGGCGATGAGGCTGGCCTTGGCCGGCGGCATGGACGGCCGGATCGTCAATATCGCCGACGAGGCGCCCACCTCCCTCTATGAGCTGGCCGCCCTGGTCGGGGAGACGATCGAGCCCTCTTCCGCACCGCTCGCCAATCCGTGGCATTTGCATGTCGATGCCGCGCGGGCGCGCAGCCTTGGCTTCCAGCCGGCAGTGCGGAGCGTCCATCAGGCCATGCAGCAGGGGCTGATGTGACTGGCGCCCGCAGGCTGGCGCGCGCCGGGCAGACGGGATCGGAAGGCTGTTCGCAAACGCGCTCAGCCGGCCGGGTGGCGCGCTTCACCGATGGTGATGGTCAGCGGCGGGAGCCCGGCGACGCTGGCGTCCAGCCGATCGCCCGGCACCACCGCGCCGACGCCGGCCGGCGTGCCGGTGTAGATCAGGTCTCCCGGCTTCAGCACGTAGGAGCGCGACAGGCTCGCGATGATCTCCGGCACCTTCCAGATCATCTGGCGGATGTCGCCGGTCTGCCGTCGCTCGCCATTGACGTCGATGCTGATCTCGCCGGCGGTGATGTGGCCGACCGCGCTCACCGGGGCCACAAGGCCGCAGGGCGCGGACTGGTCGAACGACTTGCCGACCTCCCACGCCACGCCCCTCTTGCAGGCCTCGCGCTGGCGGTCGCGCCGGGTGAGGTCGAGGCCCACGGCGTAGCCGAACACATGATCGGGTGCCTGCTCGGGCGTCACATTGCGCGCCTGCGTGCCGATCACCGCCACCAGTTCGACCT
Source organism: Ancylobacter sp. (assembly GCF_965279025.1). Lineage (NCBI taxonomy): Bacteria > Pseudomonadati > Pseudomonadota > Alphaproteobacteria > Hyphomicrobiales > Xanthobacteraceae > Ancylobacter > Ancylobacter sp. Next base: position 867,343 of record NZ_OZ257132.1, read on the forward strand.
CGAACTGAAAGTCGGAGGTCTCCGGCGGGTAGTCCACCACGCTGTCCGGCGGCACCACGCTATCGGTCGGCTTCTGGAAGAAGAAGGGAGGGTCGCGCTCATCGCCCTCCTTCATCTCACGGATGTGGTCCACATAGTTGCGGCCCACCAGATAGACGCGACGGACGGGGAATGGCTCGTCCTCCCCAAGCACGGGCAGGGTGACGGGGGGCACGATCGGACGCGGCATTTTCAATCCTCGAAGACCTCACGGTGTCCCGCATTCGGAATGGCGGGCCGACGAGAAATACGCAAAGATTGCACGAAGCGCAAATCATACATTTTTTTGGAACGCTCCTTGCTTAATGGATTTTGGCGTCGCAAGCTCGCGGCAACCAGCAAAGGGAGCAGCCACCGATGAACCATCTTCGTGCAGGGCTTTTCGCAGGGGCGCTCGCCGCCTGCACCGCATTGATCAGCGCTGCGGCGCCGCCGGCGCAGGCACAGGAACTGACGCGCGTCACCGTCGCTTTCCCGCATCCCGGCGCGATCCAGCACTTCCCGATCCACGTCGCCATCGGCGAGGGGTACTTCAAGCAGGAGGGCCTCGACATCCGCGTGGAGGCGGTCGACGGGTCCGGCCAGGTGCTTCAGGCGCTCGCCGCCGGCCAGGCGCAGATCGGGCATCCCGGCGTCGGCCCGACGCTCTCCGCCCGAGCGAACGGCGTGGATGTGCTGTTCATCTACAACCACTTCGCCAAGAGCCAGTTCGGCCTGGTGGTGAAGGACGAGGCGACCTACAAGGTGCCCGCCGACCTCAAGGGCAAGATCATCGGCGTCGGAACCGCCGATGGCGCGGAGGTCTCCTTCACGCGCAACATCTTCGACGACCTCGGCTGGAAGGAAGGCACCGACTACACCTTCCTGCCGGTGGGCGATGGCGGCATGGCCACCGCCGCCTTCATGCGCGGCGACATCGATGCCTATGCCGGCGCCTTCGTCGACAGCGCGATCCTGACCCTTCGCGGCATGAGGCTGCGCGAGATCACCCCCGACAAATATCTCGGCTTCTTCGGCAATGGCTATGTGACGACGCGCGCCTATCTCGAGAGGAACCCCAAGGTGATCGAGGGCTTTGGCCGCGCCATCGTGAAGGCCACGCTGTTCGCCATGAACGAGGCCAATACCGACGCCGTGCTCAAGCACACCACGGCCGGCAACCCGCAGGAAGGCGAAGACAAGGCCTTCGGCAAGGCGCTGCTCGCCAGTGCCCGCGCCCGGGTGACCCCCACCATCGCCGGCAAGGGCTGGGGCTATAATCACCCCGAGCAATTCCAGCAGTGGCACGACGCGCTGGTCAAGAGCGGTTCGCTCAAGGCGCCCCTTCCGGACCTCGATAAGGCGTATACCAATGCGTATATCGAGACCTGGAACGTGGGTGCGACACCGTGACGATGACGGGTGAAACCGATGGACCGACCGGGGGCACGCCCCGGCCGGTCTACCAGCTGCGCGGGGTCAACAAGAGCTACGCCCGGCGTAATGTGGTCGCGCTCTCCAGCGTGGACCTCACCTTGCACCAGGGCAGCTTTTCCTCGGTGATCGGCTCCAGCGGCTGCGGCAAGTCCACGCTGCTGAAGATCATGGCCGGGCTGCAATCGCCCTCCGAGGGCAGCGTCATGCTCGACGGCAAGCCCGTGCTTGGCCCGCGTGACGACATCGGCATGATGTTCCAGCAAGCGACGCTGATGCCCTGGATGACGACGCTGGAAAACATCGTACTCCCCATCGAGATCCGGCGGGGCAAGAAGGCGGGCCGCGCCGCCCAGGGCAAGGCGCGGGAATTGCTCGAACTCGTCGGCCTCAAAGGGTTCGAGGCGGTCTATCCCGGCGAATTGTCCGGCGGCATGGCGCAGCGCGCCGCGATCTGCCGGATGCTGATCGGCGAGCCCAAGGTGATCCTGCTGGACGAACCCTTCAGCGCGCTCGACGAGATCACCCGCGACTTCATGAACATGGAGTTGCAGCGCATCTGCCGGCAGACCAACGCCACGGCGTTCCTCGTTACCCACTCGATCGCCGAGGCGGTGATCCTGTCGGATGTGGTGCATGTGATGTCGCCGCGCCCCGGCCGCTTCGTCGAGGCGATCCCCATCGACCTGCCGCGCCCACGGACGCTCGAGATGATGAACACCCCGGAATTCGGCGCCTATGTGCACCGTATCCGCGACCTGCTCGGCAAGGGAGCCCTGTCGTGAGCGACATCGGAAAGCAGGGGGGCGCCGACATGGCCCCGAGCACGGTCTGGAACGAGAAGCAGAGCTGGCTGGACTATCTCCCGACCCCGCTGGCGATGGCGATGCTGGTCGCGGTCTTCATCGCGATCTGGCAGGCGATCCATGTGTCCGGGCTGGTCTCGCCCATCATCCTGCCCTCGCCGGGGCGCACCGGAACCGAGCTGGTGACGGTGGGCATGAACCTCATGAGCGGCGGCTTCGTCTTCACCGCGTTCGTCATCACGGCGCAGGAAGTCCTGTTCGGCTTCGCCTTCGCCATCGCCATCGGCGTTGGCCTCGGCGTCATCGTCGGCGAGACCCACTTCGGGGAGCGCGCGGTGATGCCGCTCATCGTCGCCATCGACACCATGCCGAAGATCGCCTTCGCGCCCGTCTTCGTCGCCTGGCTCGGCTTCGGCATCGGGTCCAAGGTGGCGCTGGCGGCGTTCGTGGCGATCTTCCCCATCGTGGTGGGCGTCGCGGCGGGCCTGCACGCGGCGGACGAGAACGCCCGCATGATGTTCCGCAGCATCGGCGCGAGTCGCTGGCAGACGCTGCGGCGCCTGAAAATTCCCGCCGGCCTGCCGCAGTTCTTCACCGGGCTGAAGATCGCCTCCATCGGCGTCGTCGCGGGGGCGATCACTGGCGAATTCCTCGGCGGCGGGCGCGGCTTCGGCGATCTCATCCGCACCGCCGCTTCGCAACTGGACACGGCGCGCGTCTTCGCGCTCATCTTCTATCTGAGCCTGCTGGGGCTGGCGACATTCTGGGCCGTGGCGCTGACCGAGCGCCGAATGGTGTTCTGGCGTCGCTCGACGTCGGCGGCCGGGGGCGAACGATGAGCGACGAAAAAAGCATGGTGGCCGAGCGGTTGACCACCGAGACGCTGAAGCGCCGGCCGGGCCGTCGGCCCGCAACCTCGCCCGACAAGGCCACCTCGGCGACGCTGGTCTACGAGAAGTTGCGGCAGGACATTCTCAGGGGCGCGATGGTGCCGGGCCAGAAGCTGGCCATCGACGCGGTCGCCGCCATGTACGATGCAGGCACCAATCCCGTGCGAGAGGCGCTCAATCGGCTCTCGTCCGAGCGCCTGGTCGACCGACAGGACCAACGCGGCTTCTTCGTCCCCGAGATCAGCCTCGACCGCTGGCGCGAACTCGTGAAGACCCGCTGCTGGCTGGAGAGCACCGCGCTGACCGAGAGCATCCGCAACCGCGACGACCGATGGGAGGAGAACATCGTCATCGCCTTCCACCGCCTGTCGAAATGCTCGCCCACCGGCGACGCGCAGAGCCGCGCCGGCTGGGAGATTCACCACCGCGCCTTCCATCTCGCGCTCATCGCCAATTGCGGCTCGCAATGGCTGATGGATTTCTGCGAGATCCTGATGGACCACGCGCAGCGCTACATCCTGATTTCCGCCGTCTCCGCCAACCGCAGCGCCATTGAGGAGCACCGGGGGATCATGGAGGTCATCCTGCAGGGCGACATCGCGCGCGCCGTGTCAACGCTCGTCGAACACTACCAACGCACGCTCTACTATATCGAGGAGCAGATCCGCATCCCCATGGGAGGCGCTACGCCCGACGCGACCTAAGCCGGCCAGGGGTCGCGCTCACCCGCCGGCCCCCGGCCCTGGTGATGCCCGGCACCCTTCGACAGATCCACTGCGACGCAATGGAGATCGACCGCCCCCGCGCCGAGCGCGCAGTGGGGCGTGATGCCACGGCCGACCTCGGCAGCAACGGTTAAGAACTGCCCTGACAATAAGCAGCGCCGCGCACCTTTTATCTGTTCTAAATCATTATCATTGCGTGGAAAAACGCTTCTCGGTATCCCAGTCGCCAAGTATGACCCTGGGTCAATGTTAGCGATATGGGACACAAAGACTGGTCGGGCATTTACACAGCGCATCGCTCCGCGCTGGTGGCCTATGCGACGCCCATTCTGGGGTCGCGCGAGGCGGCCGAGGATGTGGTGCATGACGCGTTCCTTAAATTCCCGCCGGACAATGGCGAGGCCGAGCGCGGCATCGGCTATCTCTATCGCATCGTCCGCAACCTCGCCTTCGACACGTTGAAGCGGCGCAGGCTCGAATCCCGCACGCAATCCACCGAGTTGCCGGACTGGGCGCTGCCGGCGCCGGAAGCCTCGCCCGAGCGCCGATTCATCGACCGCGAGGACATCAGGCGCATCGCGCGCCTCATGGACGAGCTGCCGCCCGAGCAGCGCACGGCGCTTGAAATGCACCGCTTCGCCGGCTGCACGCTGGAGGAGGTTGCCGCACGGCTGGGCATCTCGGTGGCGACCGCCCACCGCCATGTCCGCGCGGCGCTGGCGCGCATCGCCAGCGAGCTCGACCGTGCCGGCGCGTGACAATTGCGGGCCGGACATGAAAACTAGCGCGCAGCAGATCGTCTTCTGCATGGTAACGGTGCCGCTTCCCTGAGAAGCGCGAATGAGCGGCGATGACGCGCCTTGACTGACGAAGCAACATTGTCGCTCCACGAAATGGCGGCGGACTGGCTGATACGGGTGCGCGAGGCGCCCGGCGACGCCGCGCTGGCGCGCTCGCTTGCGCAGTGGCTGGACGAGAACGACAGCCATCGCCGCGCTTACGCCTCGGTCGAGCGCTCCTGGCAGCTGCTGGCCGAGGTGCCGCGCGCCCATGGCGAGCCGGGCCCCCGCGCCGTCCTCCAGCGGCCCCGCCTATGGCGGCCGCTCGGCCTGTGTGCGGCGCTCGCGGCCGCGCTGGTGGCGTTCTTCGCCTATCCCGCGCTGCTGCTGATGATGGAGGCGGACTACCGCACCGGCACGGGCGCGCGCCAGGCCCTGACCCTCGACGATGGCAGCCGGGTCGAGCTCGGCGCCGACAGCGCGGTGGCCGTTGACGTGACGGGCACCACGCGTACCGTCCGGCTGCTGGCGGGCGAAGCTTTCTTCGACGTTCGGCCGGATGCGGCACGACCCTTCGTGGTCGATGCCGGCGGGGTCGATGTCACCGTGCTCGGCACCCGCTTCAATGTGCGGCTTTCCTCTACCGACACCGATGTCGAGCTGGCGGAGGGCGCGGTGCGGCTCGACTATCCCGGCCATGGCGCCGCGCAGGCACGGCTGGCGCCGGGCCAGAATGCGCGGGTGGATTTGCAAACCGGCGCGCTGGTGCGCGGAGAGATCGCACCGGACGACATTGCGGCGTGGCGCGAGGGCCGGCTGTTCGTGCAGGACGCCACCATCGCCGCCGTGGTCGAGCAGTTGCAGCGCTATCACCGGGCGTGGATCGCGGTGCCGGACGCGGCGCTGGCGAACGAGCGCGTCACCGGCCTGTACGACCTCACCGATCCCGACCGCGCCTTGCGCGCGTTGGTGGAGCCGCATGGCGGCCGCATGCGCGAAATCTCGCCCTTTATGCGCGTGTTGTCGCGCTTCTAGAAGAAATTGCGCGCGGGGATGAAAAACCGAGCGGGCTCGATCGTCTGACACCCGGGATGCGTTCGTCGCAACGCACAGAAACATTCTGGGGAGTACTGCTGATGAGCGCGCCGATGCGCCCCGCCGACATTGTGGCGGCGCGGCCCACCACCCACCGTCGCGCGCTGCGCCTGATGGCGACGACCGCCTTCGTCTGCCTCGCCGGCGTGCCCTACGGCTTCGCGCAGACCGCGACGTCGCCGGCGACCGCCGCAACGAACGTGGCGCGCGCCTTCAACATTCCGGCGCAGCCGCTCGCCAGCGCGCTGAATGCCTTCGGGCGGCAGTCCGGCCTGCAGGTGACGCTTGCCTCGACAACGTCGCAGGGCATCACCTCGCGCCCCGTGCAGGGCAACCTCACGCCGCAGCAGGCGCTGGCCCAGATGCTGGCGGGAACCGGCATCGCCTTCCGCATCACCGGCGAGGGCACCGCCGTGGTAGGCCAGAGCGCGCCGGCACAAACCCATGCGGACGGGACGGTCGAGGGCGAGCTGCTGGATGTCATCTCGGTGGCCGGAGACGGCATGAGCCGGGGCGGCGTCGCCGAAACGGTCATCGGCCCGCAGGCGCTGGAGCGGCTCAACCCGCAGAACCTCGCCGACGTGTTCCGCGAGCAGCCGGGCATCGAGGTCGGCAGTTCGCTGCCGATGTCGCAGAAGGTCTATGTCCACGGCATCGAGGAAACCAACCTCGCCGTGACCATCGACGGCAGCCGGCAGAACAACAAGGTGTTCCACCATATGGGCACCAACCTCATCGACCCCGGCGTGCTTAAGGCGGTGCGCGTCGATGCCGGCGTGGCGCCCGCCGATGCCGGCCCGGGCGCGCTCGCCGGCACCATCGCCTATGAGACCAAGGACGCGCGGGACTTCCTCGACGCCGACGGCTTTGGCGGCATCGGCAAATATTCGTTCAATTTCAACGGCGACACCTCGCTGGCCAACATCACCGGCTATGCCCGCAAGGGCGGGTTCGAGACGCTCGGCTATTTCAACATCGGCCAGGGCGACCAGTTCACGGCCGGCAATGGCGATACGGTGCTGGGCACCAGCACGAACCTCGTCAACGGCATCGGCAAAGTGTCCTATGAGGCGCCCACCGGCGACCGCTTCAGCATCAGCTATGAGAGCGTGAGCGACGACGCCCCCCGCCCCTACCGCGCCAATGGCTCGGATTTCCCCGGCGCGCGGCCTTGGGACCCGGACGTGACGCCCTATGACATCCAGCGCCAGAACACGGTGTTCACCTATACGGACTCGACGCCCGAAGGCTGGTGGGACCCCAAGCTGGTGATCGCCTACAGCTCGACCGAAATCTCCAAGCTGACCTATCTCAATCCCAATTGGGGCCTGCCGACGCCCTACACGACCTCCGGCAAGACCGACAGCTTCAACGGCAAGTTCGAGAACAAGTTTGCCTTCTCGCTCGGCAACGTCGTCGCCGGCATCGACTTCTACGACGACAGCGCCGAGCTCTTCGACCCCTATGACGCCGCGAGCGAGAAGGCGACCAATGTCGGCGTATATGCGCAGGCTCGCCTCGAGCCGTGGGAGCGCACCCGGCTCTCCTTCGGCGGCCGCGCCGACAATCAGTGGTTCACCGGCACGACGGGCGAGGAATGGGACAATGCCGGCCTCAGCGGCAATGTCTCGGGCGAGTACGACGTGGTCGAGAATTTCCTGACCGCGCGGGCCGGCTATTCCCATGTCTGGGCCGGCATTCCGCTGGCCGAGAACTTCTACATGAACCCCAACTGGGATTACGCGGACGGCTCCGAGCCGGTGACCTCGAACAACGCCATGGCGGGGCTGAAGGCGACCTATCAGGGCTTCACGCTGGAGGGCAGCATCTTCCGCACCGACATCGATAATGCCCGAGTCGTGACCTACAGCAACGCCCTGCTGGGCGCGATCCGGGCGCGCGACATCGAATCGCGCGGCTTCGAGCTTGCCGCCGGCTATGAATGGGACACCGGCTTCGTCCGGGTGAAATATGCCGATATCGACGTGAAGATCGACGGTCTGGCGGCGGATTCCGACACCGGCAACTATCTCGCCACTCCCGTCGGCCAGATGATCACCTTCGTCGTGGCGCACCGCATTCCGCAATGGGGCCTGACCATCGGCGGCAATGTGGAAGTGGCGCTGGAGTATGACGACCTTCCCGTCGTGGTGCCGGACGGGTGGGGCGACACGCTGACCACCTCGATCCCCGGCTACACCGTCGTCAACATCTATGCGGAGTACCGTCCCGTTACCGCGCCGAACCTGATGCTGCGCCTCGACGTCAATAATCTGTTCGACGAGACCTATGCCAGCCGCGGCACCTATGGCCAGGACATCGAGAACGTCGTGCCGCTCTACCAGCCGGGGCGCTCCTTCATCGTGACCGCGTCAGCGAAGTTCTGAGCCGCCGATGACGGCACGTCTCGCCGCGCTGATCGCCCTGCTTGTTGCGTTCTGGCCGGCGATCGCGGCGGCGCGGGAGATCGTCGACCTCGCCGGCCGCACCGTTACCGTGCCGGACCGGGTAGAGCGCCTCATCATCGGCGAGGGCCGCTATATCCCGGCCCTCGCCATTCTCGACCGCGACGACCCCACCCGCCGCCTCGTCGGCATGATGGGCGAGTATGAGCAGGTCGACCCGGCGACCTATGCGCGCTTCCGTGCCCGCTTCCCCCGCATTGCGGAAATCCCCCGCTTCGGCCGCTCCTCGCAGGACAGTTTCAGCGTGGAGCGGGCGCTGGCACTGCGCCCGGAGGTCGCGATCTTCGGGGTCGACGGCCATGGACCCGGCGCCGCCAATGCGCGGGTGATCGAGGTGCTGGAACAGGCCGGCATCGCGATCGTGTTCATCGATTTCCGCAACGATCCGCTGGTCAACACGCCGCGCAGCCTCGAGGTGCTCGGCGCGGTGCTGGGACGGGAGGCGGAAGCGGCGGCCTTCGTCACGGAATGGCGCGCCGCCCATGACGTCGTGCGTGACCGGCTGGCACAGCAGCGCCCGCCGGCGCCGCGCGTCTTCGTCGAGAGCCGGGTCGGCCTCATGCCCTGCTGCGAGACCATGGTGCGCGGCATGATGGGGGATTTCGTCACGGCGGCCGGCGGCACCAACCTCGCCGACGGCGTCATCCTCGCCGATGCCGGGTCGGTGAGCCTGGAATATCTGCTCGTCAACCAACCGGACATCTATGTCGGCACCGCTATAGGCAGCGCCGCAAGCCCGGCGGACAGCCCATGGATCGCGCTGGGGCCGGACGTCTCGGCGGCGCGTGCATTCGAGAGCCTGTCACGCGCCACCCGGCGCGTCGGCATTGCCGAGCTGACGGCCGTGAAATCCGGGCGTGCCTTCGCCGTCTGGCATCATTTCTACAATTCACCCTTCAACGTCGCGGCGCTGCAGGCCTTCGCCAAATGGCTGCATCCCAAATTGTTTGCCGACCTGGACCCCGAGGGCCTGCTGCGCGACCTGCACGCGCGTTTCCAGCCCTTTGCGCTGGAGGGAACGTACTGGACCTCGCTGAGACGTCCCCACTAGGGCGACGCCCCGCTGCCCCGGAGCCGGCGCGGCTCTTCGCTGGCCATTCGCGACGCTCCGAGTGAAAGTGACCTTCCGCCACATCCATTTCCCGCCGAGGACGCATGGTCGCCATCTATGCCCATTCGCTCGATGGGAAGCCCGCGGATCGATGGGAAACCCTCGCCGCCCATAGCGCCGCCGTGGGCGCGCGTGCCGCCGACTATGCCGAGCCGCTGGGATGGGCGGAGGTGCTGCGCCTCGCCGGGAGCCTGCACGACATCGGCAAAATGTCGCCGGAGTTCCAGGCCTACATCGCCGGACAGCGCAGCTCGGGCGGCGACCATTCTTCCGCCGGGGCCCGCATTGCGCTGGATCGTTACGGGAATGGGCCCGGCAAGGCGCTCGGCACGATCCTCGCCGCCCTCATCGCCGCTCATCATGCCGGGCTCGCCGATGGGGACGATCTGAGCCGCCGCATGGACGGGTCTCATCGGCTGGTCCCGGCAGACTGGCAAAGCCATGCCGGCCCGCTGCCGGACCCGGCCATGCTGACGCCGCGCGTGCCGCTCCCCAAGGGCGGCCCGAAGGGCTTCGCCCTCAGCTTCCTGATCCGGATGCTGTTCTCCTGCCTGGTCGACGCCGATTTCATCGCGACGGAACATTTTTACGCCGAGGTGACGGGCGAGACGGTCGAGCGGGGCGGCCACACCGATCTCGCCGTGCTGCGCGCGCGACTCGCCGCCTTCATGGCGAAGAAGCGCGCCACCGCATCTCGAAATGACCTCAACGCGCTGCGCGCCGACATCCTCGACCACGCCGTGGCCAAGGCCGCCCTGCCGCCCGGCCTTTTCAGCCTCACCGTGCCGACGGGCGGCGGCAAGACACTGGCATCACTGTCCTTTGCGCTGGAACACGCCGTCCGCCACGGCCTGCGGCGGGTCATTTTCGTCATTCCCTACACCTCGATCATCGAGCAGACGGCCGAGGTATTCCGGCAGGCGCTCGGCGCGGATTTCGACATTCTCGAACATCACGCCAGCTTCGACTGGGAGAACGCGAAAAGCCTTCGCACGGCGGATGACGAGGCTCCCAGCGCCCTCGCCAAGCTGCAGCGGGCGGCGGAGAACTGGGACGTACCGATCGTCGTCACCACGGCGGTACAGTTCTTCGAGAGCCTGTTTGCCAACCGCACTTCACGCTGCCGCAAGCTGCACAACATCGCCGAAAGCGTGGTGGTGCTCGACGAGGTGCAGACGCTGCCGCTGCATCTGTTGCTGCCAAGCCTGGCTGCCATCGAGCAGTTGACGCTGAATCATCGCTCCAGCGCGGTGCTCTGCACGGCGACGCAGCCGGCGCTGCGGAAGATCGACGCCGCCCTGCGCGATGGCCAGGGAACGCCCCTCGGCCTGGACCTGCCGGAGGCGCGCGAACTCGCGCCCGATCCGGCGGGCCTCTATGTGAAGCTGAAGCGTGTCGCAGTGGGGCGGATGGCCGGCCCGGTGGCGGACGAGGCCATCGCCGGGCGCTACGCCGCGCAGCCGCAGATGCTGTGTATCGTCAACACAAGGCGGCACGCGCGCGCGCTGTTCGACGCCATACGCGACCTGCCCGGCGCGGTGCATCTTTCCACACTGATGTGCGCCCGCCATCGCCGGCAGGTCCTGGCCGAATTGCGGGCCAGGCTGAAGGACGGCGCGCCGGTGCGGCTGGTGGCGACCTCGCTGATCGAGGCGGGCGTCGACATCTCCTTTCCCGAGGTCTGGCGCGCCGCCACCGGGATGGACGCCATCGCCCAGGCCGCCGGCCGCTGCAATCGCGAGGGCGAGTTGAAGGACGCCGCCGGCGCGCCCCGCCTCGGGCGCGTCGTCGTGTTCGAACCGGCGGACGGCCACATCCAGCACGATATCAAGCTGCGCTGGCAGGCGGCGCAGCCGGTGCTGGAAAAATACGCCGATCCGCTCGGGCTCGACGCGGTCCGGCACTACTTCACCGAGCTTTATTGGCAAAAGGGCGACGCGGGGAAGGCGTTCGATACGGCCAAGGTAGGTTCTTATACCGGCATCCTTCCCGCCATCAGCGAGAGCGCGGACGGCCTCGCCTTCCCTTTCCGCTCCGTCGCCGAGGCCTTTCGCATGATCGACGAGGCGGCGGCGGAGCCGGTCATCGTGCCGTGGCAGGCCAGCCCGGACGATGACGACGCCGAAAAACTGCTGGCCCGCCTCGCCGCGCAGGAGCGTCCGCGCACCGCCGACCTTAGGCGGCTGCAGCAATATGTCGTGCCGATCCCGAAGCGGGCCCGCGACGAATGGCTGGAACGCGGCGTGCTCAAGCGGGTCCACCCCACGCTCGGGGACGCGATGCTGCGCTTCGTCGACGACGCCCATTATCGGGCGGAGACAGGCGTCGATCTGGAAAACACGACGTATCGGGACCCCTCGCTGAACATGATGTAAGCGCCGATCTTCTCGATCCAGTCCGCAGGGTCGGCAAGCGGCGGCGACACGGCCCACAATCATCGGTGGAAAACCGGTTCATATTCCCCAACGTGAGTTGCGCACATCGAAACGTTGGTCTGAGGTGCTGGGGTGCCGTTGATTCCGGGGTTCTGGGTGAGGTGGGTGCATGTCCTTTGGGGTGAGGCTCCATGTCTGGGGCGAGCGGGCCTGCTTTACCCGGCCAGAAATGAAGGTCGAGCGCGTTTCCTATGACGTGATGACCCCTTCGGCGGCGCGCGGCATTCTCGAAGCGGTCCATTGGAAGCCGGCTATACGTTGGGTGGTGGACGCCATTCACGTTCTGCAGCCCATCCGCTTACAGTCGTTCCGTCGCAACGAGGTGGGCGCCAGGGCCAGCGCCGCCTCCGCCGGCACCGCCATGCGCGCCGGCACCACGGGAGGGCTCGGCCTCGTCGTGGAAGAAAACCGGCAGCAGCGCGCCACCCTGTTCCTCACCAAGGTGGCCTATGTCATCGAGGCGCATTTCGAGCTCACGGCCAAGGCAGGGCCGGACGATACCGAGGCCAAGCATCTCAGCATGTTCAACCGCCGCGCAGCGACGGGCCAATGCTTCCACCGCCCCTGCCTCGGCACCCGCGAATGCGTGGCGGATTTCGAGCTGATCGCCGCCGGCGAGCCGCTTCCCGAGAGCCGGCTGCCCGACGACCAGCGCAACCGCGACCTCGGCTGGATGCTCCACGACATCGACTTCGCCGACGGCAACACCTCCCGCTTCTTCCACGCCCGCCTCACCGATGGCGTGCTGGACGTCAAGGCCTGCCTCGCCGGTGGGACGGTGTCATGACCATCCTGCAATCGCTTGACCGCTATTACGAGCGGATGGCCGAGCGGGGGGAAGCCGAACCGCCGGGCTTCTCCCGCGAGAAGATCGGCTTCGCCATCGAGATCTCGCAAGACGGAGCGCCAGTCGCGGCGATCGACCTGCGCGCGGCCAGCGGCAAGAAGCTCGTTCCGCAACTGCTCTCCGTGCCGGCAGCGGTGAAGCGCACGGCGGGCATCCTTCCCAACCTGTTCTGGGACAAGAGCGCCTATGTGCTCGCTCGCACGGCGGGACAGGGAAACCGCACGGCACTGGAGCACGACGCCTTCAAGGTCCTGCATCTCGACCTGCTGGCCGGGGCAGACGATGCGGGCCTTGTCGCGCTGCGCCGCTTTCTCGAGAGCTGGACGCCGGAACGCTTCGACAACCCGCCTTTCCACGCCGAGATGCTCGACGCGAATCTCGTCTTCCGTCTGCAGGGTGACCTGCACTTTGTGCACCAGCGCGAGGCGGCGCGCGCACTGCTGGCGGCGCGGGCAGGCGGCGCGGGCACGCGCGTGGCGTGCCTCGTCACCGGCAACACGGCCATCACGCAACGGCTTCACCCCACCATCAAAGGGGTGAGCGGAGCGCAGTCCTCCGGGGCGGCGCTGGTGTCGTTCAATCTCGATGCCTTCACCTCCTACGGCAAGGAGCAGGGCGACAATGCCCCGACCTCCGAGGCGGCCGCTTTCCGCTACGGCGCCGCCCTGAACGGTATGCTGGAGCGCTCCAGCCGCAACCGGCTCGCCCGCGGCATCGGCGACGCGACGGTGGTGTTCTGGGCCGATACCTCGGACGCCGTCGACGAGGCGGCGGCACGGGCGGCGGAAGACTTCTTTGCCGCCATGGCCGAGCCGCCGAGTGACGAGGGAGAAGCGAAGAAGGTTCGCGCCAAGCTCGAACTGATCATGCACGGGCTCCCGGTCGAGACGCTCGACGCGCAGCTTCAGGCCAAGACGCGCTTTCATGTTCTCGGCCTCGCGCCCAACGCCGCGCGTTTGTCGGTGCGCTACTGGCTGTCGGATGATTTCGGCGCCTTCGTCGAGCGCCTCGGCGCGCATTACCGCGATCTCGCCATCGAGCCGAGCCCATGGGGCGAGCGGCCGCCTTCCATCGCCTGGCTGCTGCTGAAGACCACGGCGATGCTCGAAAAATTCGAGAACATCCCGCCTCTGCTGGCCGGCGAAGTTGCCCGCGCCGTGCTGGAAGGCACGCGCTACCCGCGCTCGCTGCTGGCGGCGGCGATCATGCGGGTGCGCGCCGGCGACGATCCCGCCACCGGCTGGCACGCCGCCGTCATCAAGGCGGTTCTCGCCCGCGAGCATCGTCTGAGGAGGCTCGACAAGGATGCGCCTGAAAGCCCCGAACGCGCCAAGGAGGACGTACCCGTGAGTCTCCACAGGGAGAATTCCGATCCCGCCTACCAGCTCGGCCGCCTGTTCGCCGCCTATGAAACGGCGCAGCGAATGGCGCTGGGCAAGGTCAACGCCACCATTCGCGACCGCTATTTCGGCGCCGCCTCGGCCACCCCGGCCAGCGTCTTCCCGATCCTGATGCGCGGCGTGCAGAACCATCTCGCCAAGCTGCGCAAGAGCGGCAAGGGCATCTGGCTGGAGCGCGAGATCGAGGAGATCATCAATCGCCTCGACGACCACATGCCGCGCTCTCTCCCCCTCGAGGCGCAGGGGCGCTTCGTGATCGGCTATTACCACCAGCGCAAGGGCCAGTTCGCCAGCCGCGAGGCCGAAGCCGAACTCGCCAGCACCGACGCGGAGGACAACGACAATGACGAATGAAACGAACAGCCTCACGCGCCGGCACGAATTCGTGCTGTATTTCGACGTGATCAACGGCAACCCGAACGGCGATCCGGACGCTGGCAACATGCCGCGCCTCGATCCCGAGACCAATCAGGGGCTGGTCTCCGACGTCGCTCTGAAGCGCAAGATCCGCAATTACGTGGCACTGGCCCGGCCCGACGTGCCGGGTCACGAGATCTACATGCGCGACGGGGCGACGCTGAACAACGAGCACAAGCGCGCCTGGGCCGCGGTGCTGCCCGACGTCACCAAGGCGGAGGAGCTGAAGAAGGGCCCCAAGGACGACGCCAAATCGCGTGAACTGACCGCCTGGATGTGCGCCAATTTCTGGGACATCCGCAGCTTCGGCGCCGTGATGACCACCGGCGTCAATGCCGGGCAGGTGCGTGGGCCGGTGCAGATCAACTTCGCTCGCTCGGTCGAGCCGATCCTGCCGCTGGAAATCTCCATTACCCGCCTCGCCGCGACCACGGAAGCCGACGCCGAGGCGAAGGGCGGGCGTACCATGGGCCGCAAGCACATCGTGCCCTACGGCCTCTACCGCGCCCATGGCTATGTCTCCGCCCCGCTCGCCTCGCATCCGACCAAGGGCACCGGCTTCTCAGACGCCGATCTTGACCTGCTGTTCGAGGCGCTCGGCAACCTGTTCGAGCATGACCGCTCCGCCGCGCGCGGCGAGATGGCGACGCGCAAGCTGGTGATCTTCCGCCACGCCTCGGCACTGGGCAACGCGAAGGCCAACGAACTGTTCGACCGGGTGAAGACCTGGCGGCTGTTCCGCGGAGAGAAGCACAAGCCCGGCGACGAGCGCCTCGACAACGCCCCGCCGGCGCGCAGCTTCGAGGACTACGCCATCACCATTCAACGCGATGGACTGCCGGACGGCATCGAGATCATCGAGAAGTAGGACCCAAGTCCATGCCGGCCTCTCCCATCGACGGCGAGACGGAGGAGGCGCTGGTCCCGCTCTCGGCGCTGCAGCACTATCTCTTCTGCCCGCGCCAATGCGCGCTCATTCATGTCGAGCAGCTCTGGGCCGAGGATGTTGCGACGGCCGAAGGGCGGCTGCTGCACGAGAAAGCCGATTCCGGCCGGGCCGAGGCCCGGCCGGGGGTCCGCACCGCCCGAAGCGTGGCGCTGCGCTCGGTTGCGCTCGGCGTTTCGGGCAAGGCCGACGTGGTCGAATTCCACCGGGCGCGCGGCGGCGAGCCGGACACGCCCTTTCCGGTCGAATACAAGCGCGGCAAGCCGAAGGCACACCGCGCCGACGAGGTGCAACTCTGCGCGCAGGCGCTCTGCCTCGAAGAGGCATTCGGGGTGCCGGTTCCCCAGGGCGCGCTGTTCTATGGCGAGACCCGTCGCCGCCTCGGCGTGCCCTTCGACGCGGCGCTACGGGCTTTGACGGCAGAGGTCGCGGCGGCAACGCGCAGCATGATCGCGGCACAGGTCACACCGCCGCCGGTCCATATGCCGGCCTGCCGGCGTTGCTCGCTCGAAGCCCTCTGTCAACCGGCGCGGCTGGAGAAGCCACCCTCGGTGGCACGCTGGCTCGCCGCGCAGATCGGAGCGTGAGGCGGCGATGCGGCGGATGCTCAACACCATCTACGTCACCAGCGAGGATGCCTGGCTGCGCAAGGACGGCGCCAATCTGGTTGTCGAGGTCGGTGGCGCGGAGCGCGGACGCGCGCCGCTGCACATGCTCGAGGGCGTGGTCAGCTTCGGCCGCCCGGGCGCGTCGCCGGCCCTGCTGGCGGCCTGCGCCGAGGCGGGGATCACGGTCTCGCATCTCGACCCCAACGGACGGTTCCTCGCCCGGGTGGAGGGCCCGCGCACCGGAAATGTGCTGCTGCGCCGGACCCAGTTTCGGGTGGCTGACGACCCGGCCCGCGGCGTGGCCATCGTGCGCGGCATCGTCGCGGCGAAGACGGCGAACCAGCGCACGGTCATTCGCCGTGCCCTGCGCGACCATGGCACCACCCTGCCGGTCGAGGGTCGGGAGACGCTGGAGGCAGCCGAGCGACGCCTCACTGATGTGGCGCGCCGCACTCTCGGCGCGCCGACCGTCGAAGTGCTGCGCGGCCTGGAAGGCGAGGCGGCGCAGGTTTATTTCAGCTGCTTCAACCAGTTGCTGCGGACAAACGATCCCGCTTTCGTCTTCGGCGGTCGCTCGCGCCGCCCGCCGCTCGACCGGGTGAACGCGCTGCTTTCCTTTCTCTACGCCCTGCTCGGCCATGATTGCCGCTCCGCACTGGAAGCCCACGGGCTCGATCCGCAGGTGGGATTTCTGCACGCCGACCGGCCGGGGCGCGCCAGCCTTGCGCTGGACCTGATGGAAGAGCTGCGGCCCCTCCTGGCGGACAGGCTCGTACTGAGCCTCGTCAATCGACGCCAAGTGGCGCCGCACGACTTCGTCCTTGAGGAGGCCGGTGGCGTGCGGTTGACCGACGACGCCCGCAAACGGGTCCTCGTCGCCTGGCAGGAGCGCAAGCGGGACGAACTCACGCATGCCTTCCTGGGCGAGACGCTGCCGCTCGGCCTCGTGGCGCAGGCGCAGGCGCAGCTGCTCGCCCGCCACCTGCGCGGCGATCTCGACGGCTATCCCGGCTTCATCTGGAAATGACGCATGCTGATGCTGGTCGCCTATGATGTACGAACCGAGACGGCGGCCGGCCGCCGCCGGCTGCGCCGCGTGGCGCGGGCCTGCCTCGACTACGGACAGCGTGTGCAGAATTCGGTATTCGAATGCGAGGTGGACCCCTCGCAATGGGTGACCCTGCGGGCACGTCTCATCAACGAGATCGACGAGGCGACCGACAGCCTGCGATTCTACCGGCTGGGCGCCGAGGGCCGGAGCCGGGTCGAGCATGTCGGCGCCAAACCCACCCTCGATCTCGAAGGCCCGCTGCTGTTCTGAGCGGCCGCGCGAACCTGAAGCGCGCACGCCCGGCCGCGGAGGTTCGCGCAACCGGCAACCCATTGCGGGCGCTCCCTTTTCCCATGCACGCGCGCCGCCCCGCCCCGCTTCACCACGCCCGGCCGAGCCGGATCGCGCAAACGCCGGTATTTTCCATGCGCCACCAAGCTGTTAGACAGTGTGCCGTCGCCCCCCACGCGGGGGCGTGGATCGAAACAGCGAAAACCCCGCCGACTTGCCCATCGCGATCGTCGCCCCCCACGCGGGGGCGTGGATCGAAACCAAGCCATTGATGTCATTTGCATCATACGGTCGGCGTCGCCCCCCACGCGGGGGCGTGGATCGAAACGATAGAGACGTCATAGTCATCGATAGGAAAAGCGGTCGCCCCCCACGCGGGGGCGTGGATCGAAACAACGCCTTCGAGATGATGAGCCGGAATCCTTCGCGTCGCCCCCCACGCGGGGGCGTGGATCGAAACTTCTCGAAGGCGCTGGGCGCCGGCGGACGGGGCGTCGCCCCCCACGCGGGGGCGTGGATCGAAACCGCGTGGTAGGAGCCAGACCCACCAGCGCCAATGGTCGCCCCCCACGCGGGGGCGTGGATCGAAACTTTATGGGCGGGGGCGACGACGGTATCGCGCGGGTCGCCCCCCACGCGGGGGCGTGGATCGAAACCCATCGGCAACGCGACCCTGTCCGCCGACAACACGTCGCCCCCCACGCGGGGGCGTGGATCGAAACTGGGTGATGGCTATGAACTCAAATTCTGACGCCGTGTCGCCCCCCACGCGGGGGCGTGGATCGAAACTCGTCGCGCTCCGCGTCCTGCGCTGCCTTGCGGGTCGCCCCCCACGCGGGGGCGTGGATCGAAACGTTGTGCACGGCATACAGGCCGGTCATCACCAGGTCGCCCCCCACGCGGGGGCGTGGATCGAAACATGCCAGTTCGGCCTCGCGGGTCGATGCAGGCGAGTCGCCCCCCACGCGGGGGCGTGGATCGAAACATCGACCAGGTGCCGACGGCCCAGACGACGGCGCGTCGCCCCCCACGCGGGGGCGTGGATCGAAACAGGCCGATAGGTGAGGGTGACGAAGCGAGACGAGTCGCCCCCCACGCGGGGGCGTGGATCGAAACGTGTTCACCCGGGGGGCCGCCCCCATCTACAAGGGTCGCCCCCCACGCGGGGGCGTGGATCGAAACGTCGCTCTCGTAGGGCAATGGTCATCGGACAACGGTCGCCCCCCACGCGGGGGCGTGGATCGAAACCTGGATGCGGGTCCCCAAATCTCCCAGAGTGAGGAGTCGCCCCCCACGCGGGGGCGTGGATCGAAACTTCCTATGCGCGTGCATGACGGCCCGCCCCTCCGCGTCGCCCCCCACGCGGGGGCGTGGATCGAAACATGGCGGTCATGACTGCATCACCATCACCTTCAAGGTCGCCCCCCACGCGGGGGCGTGGATCGAAACTTGAGGAGGGCGCCGTTGAGGCCCAGCTCCCGGTGTCGCCCCCCACGCGGGGGCGTGGATCGAAACTTGCCGTCCGAGGAGCGATACCGGCAGACCGAGGGTCGCCCCCCACGCGGGGGCGTGGATCGAAACCAGCACCTCAGCGGACGAGCGCGCGTTCATCAGCGGTCGCCCCCCACGCGGGGGCGTGGATCGAAACCTCGAAGATCACGCCGCTGAGTTGGCGGCCCCGCGTCGCCCCCCACGCGGGGGCGTGGATCGAAACCAACTGTTAAAGGATCTTACGTCACACTTAACCGGTCGCCCCCCACGCGGGGGCGTGGATCGAAACTCGAAGACGGCTCCGCCGTGTTCTTCACCATGGAGTCGCCCCCCACGCGGGGGCGTGGATCGAAACTTCCGACCGGGGAGAAGGTGCCGCCCTCCGTCGTGTCGCCCCCCACGCGGGGGCGTGGATCGAAACCCGCCCGGGCCTCTTTATCCGTGCACAGTGAGCAGTCGCCCCCCACGCGGGGGCGTGGATCGAAACGCCGACGTGTTCGAACGCGCGATGATCGACTTCGTCGCCCCCCACGCGGGGGCGTGGATCGAAACTTCGAATAGGTCGTCGAACCCTGCCCGGAACGCGTCGCCCCCCACGCGGGGGCGTGGATCGAAACGCGGCCGAGCATGTTCGCGACTATTGGCGACTGGTCGCCCCCCACGCGGGGGCGTGGATCGAAACTGGGCGGCGGCTTCCTCCTTTCGACGCTGACCGCCGTCGCCCCCCACGCGGGGGCGTGGATCGAAACCCCGAAACCCCTTTTGCATAACCTATGCGCGCGCGTCGCCCCCCCACGCGGGGGCGTGGATCGAAACATCGACGACACGCCGGAGACGGTGAGGATCGTCGTCGCCCCCCACGCGGGGGCGTGGATCGAAACATGGAGCGCCGCCGCCCTTGGGGTTTTGACCGCGCAGTCGCCCCCCACGCGGGGGCGTGGATCGAAACAAGCGCATGAAGCTCTTGGGCGTGGGCATCGTGGGTCGCCCCCCACGCGGGGGCGTGGATCGAAACTCGCCCATGGTCACTCACCCTCCTGCGAGAGGCGTCGCCCCCCACGCGGGGGCGTGGATCGAAACCAGTTCGCGCCACCCTGCCGGCACCGGCAGCGTGGTCGCCCCCCACGCGGGGGCGTGGATCGAAACCTGTAGAGAGCGGCGGCTGATGCGCAGCACCTCGTCGCCCCCCACGCGGGGGCGTGGATCGAAACTTGTATCTAACGCCCTTTACACCCAAGGCGCCTATGTCGCCCCCCACGCGGGGGCGTGGATCGAAACATATACGATGCGATGTTGGCCTGAGACACCGCCGCGTCGCCCCCCCACGCGGGGGCGTGGATCGAAACTCGCCGAAGTATGGACTCCTTCACGGCAGGAGAGGTCGCCCCCCACGCGGGGGCGTGGATCGAAACACACCAGATCAGGCGCATGTCAGTGTGAACCCGCGAGTCGCCCCCCACGCGGGGGCGTGGATCGAAACACCACATAGCGCATCACCCCCTTGGCCACCCGCGGTCGCCCCCCACGCGGGGGCGTGGATCGAAACTCAAAGTCAGTAGGGGCTCGCGAGCGACCCCAGGGGTCGCCCCCCCACGCGGGGGCGTGGATCGAAACAAAGATGGCAAGGTCTTGAAAGCTCCGACCGAGAGGTCGCCCCCCACGCGGGGGCGTGGATCGAAACATGCAACCGGCCAGAAACAGCGTCGTGATCAGCACGCGTCGCCCCCCACGCGGGGGCGTGGATCGAAACATACCGCTCTCGCTGACGTTCAAGCGCGGGTAGGTCGCCCCCCACGCGGGGGCGTGGATCGAAACTAGGATCGAGCGCCATGAAAACCCCGCGCCTCTGTCGCCCCCCACGCGGGGGCGTGGATCGAAACCTTGTAGAGCACCGAGTCGGCGCCATCGCGGGATCGTCGCCCCCCACGCGGGGGCGTGGATCGAAACCAGAGCAGCCCCATGGCTCAACCCTCCCAATCCGGGTCGCCCCCCACGCGGGGGCGTGGATCGAAACGCCAATGGACTATCGACCAAGCGCAAACGGACAATGTCGCCCCCCACGCGGGGGCGTGGATCGAAACCTCGATCGCCCACATGCCAATGCCAGGACGGAGAGAGTCGCCCCCCACGCGGGGGCGTGGATCGAAACTTTTTGCCAGTAGTCCATGTATTGCCGGCGAAGAGTCGCCCCCCACGCGGGGGCGTGGATCGAAACAATAAATGCCGTGATTATGTCTTTGGCCTCGGCGGTCGCCCCCCACGCGGGGGCGTGGATCGAAACAGGTTGGAAACGCCGATCTGGTCGGGCGGCTTGGTCGCCCCCCACGCGGGGGCGTGGATCGAAACATTGCGATGGCCGGGGATGAGATCATCATCTCCGGTCGCCCCCCACGCGGGGGCGTGGATCGAAACATCACCACGAAGTTCTGAGCGTCGACGCTCACGACGTCGCCCCCCACGCGGGGGCGTGGATCGAAACGAGGGCATCAGAGGGGCGAATGCTGGATCATGACGTCGCCCCCCACGCGGGGGCGTGGATCGAAACTGGATCCGCTTGGCACGGCGCGACCAATGAGCCGCGTCGCCCCCCACGCGGGGGCGTGGATCGAAACAGGGCTTGGGGGCAACAGGGTCAGTTCCGGTTTGTCGCCCCCCACGCGGGGGCGTGGATCGAAACAACGATGGTCGGCTCGTAGCGCACCCACATGGTGCCGTCGCCCCCCCACGCGGGGGCGTGGATCGAAACCGATCCACTGTACGATGTCCCCCAGAAGCCCGGGTCGCCCCCCACGCGGGGGCGTGGATCGAAACAGGCTGTTGGGCGACACCTCGATATGCGCTGACGTCGCCCCCCACGCGGGGGCGTGGATCGAAACTGGAATCCTCTCGTGCTGATCTGTTGATCGACAGTCGCCCCCCACGCGGGGGCGTGGATCGAAACCACTGCCCGTCCTGAAACGCCCCCTGAACCGAATGTCGCCCCCCACGCGGGGGCGTGGATCGAAACTGAACGAGAACTGCACAGGCCCGCCGTCTGCGCCGGTCGCCCCCCACGCGGGGGCGTGGATCGAAACAATGCGGGTGTGGCCGTCGCACGGTGTACGAGCGGTCGCCCCCCACGCGGGGGCGTGGATCGAAACACCGAGGAGTGCCGAAGGTGCTCCTTGAGCGTGGTCGCCCCCCACGCGGGGGCGTGGATCGAAACTCCTTCAGGCGCCGCATCTTGTCGAGCGCCGGGTTGTCGCCCCCCACGCGGGGGCGTGGATCGAAACATGAACCCCGGAGGTTTGGCGCACCAGTCTGACGTCGCCCCCCACGCGGGGGCGTGGATCGAAACTCGCGCATGAACGTGGTTAGTCGAATGGAAGCCAGTCGCCCCCCACGCGGGGGCGTGGATCGAAACGAGGAGGTCCTTCGCGAATTTGACGAGGACCGCGTCGCCCCCCACGCGGGGGCGTGGATCGAAACTTCATGACAGGCGGTGGGGCTGGCGAGAGCGCAGGTCGCCCCCCACGCGGGGGCGTGGATCGAAACGCGAACAGTAGCCGAGGCGCCGGTATAGATTTCGGTCGCCCCCCACGCGGGGGCGTGGATCGAAACTCGAGCGCAGCTCGCTCAGAATCGCCGAGAGAGGGTCGCCCCCCACGCGGGGGCGTGGATCGAAACAATCGTCTCGTGCATCCGGTCGATTTCGGCCTGAGGTCGCCCCCCACGCGGGGGCGTGGATCGAAACATCCAGCCGCCCGCTATCGAGCCGGAACGGCGTTGTCGCCCCCCACGCGGGGGCGTGGATCGAAACAGATCAAGGTAGATCTGATCCTGCCCATCGTAGCGTCGCCCCCCACGCGGGGGCGTGGATCGAAACCAGTATCCCGGCGTGACGCTCTGATATGCGAGCCGTCGCCCCCCACGCGGGGGCGTGGATCGAAACTTTATCGCCGGCGCGCTGACGGGGGGAAGGACCGGGTCGCCCCCACGCGGGGGCGTGGATCGAAACTCGTGACCTCTGCGGCGCCATCGCTTGAGCGAGATGGTCGCCCCCCACGCGGGGGCGTGGATCGAAACCGATATCGGCTACTCCCCGGCGCATGGGCCGACCGTCGCCCCCCACGCGGGGGCGTGGATCGAAACTACGGCGAGACGACCAATCCGCGCTTCAAGGTTGTCGCCCCCCACGCGGGGGCGTGGATCGAAACACGGCGCTTCCCATTCTGCTCACCGGGGCAGACGTCGCCCCCCACGCGGGGGCGTGGATCGAAACTTCGAGCACTGCGCCATGCGCGGCCGCGAGGAAATCGTCGCCCCCCACGCGGGGGCGTGGATCGAAACAGCGCGCCCTTGGTGCGACGGCGGATGGCGCCATGTCGCCCCCCACGCGGGGGCGTGGATCGAAACAACCGATCCGTATGTCTTTCTCATCACCCTCTCCTGTCGCCCCCCACGCGGGGGCGTGGATCGAAACTGATACCCCGTTGCGATGCCGCCGAGGGAGAGCAGGTCGCCCCCACCCGGGGGCGTGGACCGAAACAAGGATGCCGTCACGCGGGTGACGAAGGCTGTCAAGTCGCCCCCCACACGGGGGCGTGGATCGAAACACGTTTTATGTGCATGTCAGCGAGCGGGGTTTGCCGTCGCCCCCATACGGGGGCGTGGATCGAAACTCGGTGCCGAGCTCGGCACGGGCGATCCGGTCCAGGTCGCCCCCCCACACGGGGGCGTGGATCGAAACCTTTTCACCCGATACGGCGTGGACGGCCTCCTCAGGTCGCCCCCCACACGGGGGCGTGGATCGAAACCGGTTCGGCGTGCGGAACATCGAGGCCGAGCAAGTCGCCCCCCACACGGGGGCGTGGATCGAAACCTTCAAGGTGTCGAGCGCCGCCGGCGACCCGCCAGGTCGCCCCCCCACACGGGGGCGTGGATCGAAACGGGCGGATCGCGTTCGTCATCCGCCGTCACCGTTGTCGCCCCCCACACGGGGGCGTGGATCGAAACTCCACCACCGGTACGCCCTTGGCGCAGCCATTGGGTCGCCCCCCACACGGGGGCGTGGATCGAAACAGGAAGTCATCGGCCGCGACAGCCGACTCGACGAGGTCGCCCCCCCCACACGGGGGCGTGGATCGAACTCGGGGGCGCAGTATCTCGACCTGCAGGGCGCCGCCGTCGCCCCCCACGCGGGGGCGTGGATCGAAACACCCAGCCGGCGCGGGCGATAGCACCGGTGTTGGTCGCCCCCCCCACACGGGGGCGCGGATCGAAACCACGAGAGCTTGCAGCAGGCCATCGACGCGGCCGGTCGCCCCCCACATGGGGCGTGGATCGAAACACTGCGTCTCACCTCCTTCCGTAGCCGCGCCAAGTCGCCCGCAATGTTCAGCGCCCATAGGGCATCAGCGCTGCCGTGGGGCCGCCCGAATAGTTCACATAGACGGTCTTCTTGCGCAGATAGGTCTCCAGCCCATGCGCCCCGTCATCGCCGCCGAGGCCGCTCTCGCGGAACCCGACATGGAACCCCTGCAGCATCTCCGGGCCGATGCGGTTGACGTAGATCTCGCCGAACGAGACCTCGTTGACCGCCGACATTACGCGGGTGAGGTCGCGGGTGAAGAGATAGGCGGAGAGGCCGTAGCGGCTGTCATTGGCGATCGACACCGCTTCCTCGAAGCTGTCGAACGGCATGATCGGCACGACGGGGCCGAAGATTTCGCGCGACATGATCGGCATGTCGGCGGTGACGCCGGTGAGCACCGCCGGCTTCATCCAATAGCCGCCGGCGACCGGCGCGGTTTCCGGGCGGCCGCCGCCGAAGGCCAGCGTGGCGCCGCCGGCGATGGCGTCGGCGAGGATGGCCTCGACCTTCTCCAGTTCCTCGCCGCTGACCTTCGGGCCGATATCGGTGGTCTCCAGCATCGGGTCGCCGAGCACCAGGCTCTGCGACATCGCGACGAACCGCTCGACGAACGCGTCATAGACCGCGCGGTGCACCAGCGTGCGCTCGTTGCAGATGCAGACCTGCCCGCAATTCATGTAGCGGGAGGTGGCGGCCGAGCGGACGGCGAGATCGATGTCCGCGTCGTCCAGCACGATGAAGGGCGCCTTGCCGCCGAGTTCCAGCGAAACCGGCGTGAGGTTCTGCGCCGCATTGCTCATGATGCGCTTGCCCGTCGGCACGCTGCCGGTCATGGTGATGAGGTCGATGCCGGGCTCGGAGGTGATGGTTTCACCCACCGTGTCGCCGGGGCCGGTGACGATGTTGACGACGCCCGGCGGCACCCCGGCCTCGTCGAAGATGCGGGCCATCTCCAGCGCCGAGAGCGGCGTGTCCTCATGCGGCTTCAGCACCACCGTGTCGCCGGCGATCAGTGCCGGGGCGATCTTGCGGCTGACCAGCGCGCTGGGGTAGTTCCACGAATGATGGCGCCGACGACGCCGATCGGCACGCGCTGGATCCACACCTGCTCGCCGGCGAAGTCGGAGGGCAGGATTTCGCCCTGGATGCGGCGGGCGAACTCGGCGTAATAGTCGAAGAACTCGGCGGTTCCCCCGACTTCGCCGCGCGCCTCGTTGATCGGCTTGCCCTGCTCCATCACCACGATGCGGGCGAGCCGCTCGGCATCCCGGCGCACCAGCGCGGCGATGCGGCGCATGACACGGGCGCGCTCCAGCGGCGCCTTCAGGCCCCATGCCTTCTGCGCCGTGCGGGCGGCCGCGATGGCCTGCCGGGTCTGATCGGCACTGGCTTCGGGCACGTCGATAAAGGTCGCGCCGGTCGAGGGATTGATCACCGGCCGGGTGCCGGCGGCACCGTCGACGAACTGTCCGTCGATGAGCATGCGGCATCTGGCGGGCAGGCTTACGGGCATGGCGTCTGTCCCTGCGTGATTTTTTGGGAATGTGCCTAGCCGTCGCGGCGGCCGGCGAGATTGAGCGCGAAATCGATCGCCTCGATCAGGCTGTCCTCATTGGCGATGCCGCGCCCGGCAATGTCGAACGCCGTGCCGTGATCCACCGACGTGCGGATAATGGGCAGGCCGAGCGTGACATTAACGCCCGACAGCGCCCTCCACGCGCCGGTCTCGGGATCGATATCGAAGCCGAGCAGCTTGACCGGGACATGTCCCTGGTCGTGATACATGGCAACCACCGCGTCATAGCTGCGGCCGCGCAGCTTCACGAAGACCGTGTCGCCGGGCACCGGACCGATCACCGTGACGTCCGATCCCTCGTAGGTGGCAACCAGAGGCGCGGTGACATCGATGTCCTCGCGGCCGAAAATGCCGCCCTCCCCGGCATGCGGGTTGAGCGCCGCCACCGCGATGCGCGGATGGGGAATGCCGAGCGCGCGCAACGCCTGGGCGGTCAGATCGATGACACGGCGCAGCCGCTCCGGGGTGAGGCGCGAGGGCACCTCGGAAAGCGGCACATGGGTGGAAACGTGGCTGACGCGGAAAGCGCCATGCGCCAGCATCATCACCGAATCCCGCGCCGCGGTGAGGTCGGCCAGCATGTCCGTATGGCCGGCATAGGTGTAGCCGGCGAGATTCAGGGCTTCCTTGTTGAGCGGCGCGGTGACGATGCCGGCCACGGTGCCGTCCTGCGCCAGGCGAACCGCCTTCTCGATGGCGAGATAGGCAAGGCGCCCGCCCTCGGCCTGCATGATGCCGGGCTCGATCGGGGCGCGCTCCGGGCCGGCTTCGAGGATGGCGTGCGCGAAGGGCTGCGCGGGGTCGTCGGTCTGCGGGATCGGCGGCGTGCCGCACAGCGCTTCGGCCGTGCGCAACGCCGCGACGCTGCCGAGGATGAGGAGGGAAAACTCGCCGGCGGCAAGGCGCGGTGAGAGGCGGGCACAAGCCTTGGCAATGATCTCGGGGCCTATGCCGGCCGGATCCCCCATGGTGACGGCGAGGCGCGGGGCAACCATGAAGCGTACTCTCGATTAGGAACGCGCATTAGATATCAAAAGATTTCACAAATGCGCAATATCTATCTTTGGACGCGCGCCCGTCAACGCGACATGGCGCCAAGCGCTGCGGCGAGGTCCACCAGGAGCTCCGGGCGACCAAAGGCGCCGGATTTCGAGATGACGGCGAGGCCGTGAAGCCGCCCGCCGCGCAGCCGGGACACCGGCAGGCCGGCTTCCAGGGCGCCTTCAACCGCCAGCCCCTCCGCGCCGACCGCCTCCGCCACGTCGCGCAGCGTCTCGCCGCCGGCGACGAACAGGCAGCCCGGGCGTGGGCTCGCCTCCAGCAGGCGCGCGAAGCGTTCGGCGATGACCCGTGCCGCGCTCGCGCGGTCACCCTCGAAAGCGACGGTGACAAGTGCCGCCTGCCCCCGCTCCAGCCGGGAAAGCACGGCACCGAAAGCATTCGGGCCACCGCCGAGCCGGATGTGGCAGCCAGGATCCACGGCCTCGGCACGGGCGATCTGGCCGAAGGTGACGGGGTGATGGGAGCCGATCAGCGCGAGCAATGGACGCGGCAGATCGACATCCGGCGCCGTTGCATTCATCCCGCCGGCGCGTGCCAGCGCGGCCGCCAGCCCCCCGGTTCCCACCCACAGCACCCGATAGCCACCCGCGCTTTCATCGGCGACGGCGGCATCGAGATCGGCGTCGGTCTGCGCGTCCCGCACCACGAATTGCTGCCGGTCGATCCCGGCAGAGGCCAGTGTATCCGCGATCGACGGGCCGAGCGGCTCGTTCGACCCCACGCGCCATTGGCGCCCATCGCGCGTCACCCGCCCTTGAAACGGGAAAGACGGCGCGATCACGATGCGCCTGTCGGGCCGGGCGGTGGCCAGGGCGGCGATTTCGACGGCCCAATGACCGCGCATCAGGCTGTCGATCTTCTTGAAGGCCGGCCGTCCGTCGGCGAGCCAGCCCGCCAGGGCCTTGTGCCGCTCCGCCGCCTCCCGCGCGTGCCCTTCGCGCGTGGCGGCATCGACCGCGCCGGCGGCCGGCAGCGGGCCGCCCGGACGCCATCCTATGTCCAGCGGGCGTGCCGTGGTGGCGAAGGCGGCGGCGCTGTCGAGGGCGCCGGTGAGATCGTCGGCGAGGATATGCGGGCCGATCGGGTCAGGCACGGGCGCGTTCCGGCCTGGATCCGCCAACGGGGACGACGCGCACGACGAGGTTAAGCGCCCGCAACGCGGTGAGATTCGCCGGATCGATGCCATCATCGGTGACGATCTCGCTGACCTCGGAGGCATCGCAAATGGTGCAGAAGCTGGGCGAGGAGAACTTCGAACTATCCGCCAGCACCAGCACGCGGCGCGCGGCGGTGATCATGGCGCGCTTCATGGCGGCGACCTCCAGCGAGGTCTCGGTGAGTGTGGTGCCCGTGATGGCGTGCGTGCCGAGCAGGGCGACGTCGGCGTGGATGGTGCCGAGGAAATCCTCGCCGGGGCGGCCGACAAGCGTCAGCGAGCCGCGGCGCACCGTGCCGCCCGGCACCACGAGATGCACTTCGGGGACATCGGCCAGCACCTGGGCGATGGCGAGGCTGTTCGTCACTGCGGTGAGCGCCAGGCGCCGCGCCGCCACTTCGCGCGCCACGGCCAGCACGGTGGTGCTGGCATCGAAGATGACGCTCTGGCCCGATTGCAGCTCCGCGGCGACCGCCGCGCCGATCGCCTCCTTCTCGGCACGGGCGAATTGCGCGGCGATGGCGATTTCCGGCTCGAAAGTGGCGTGATCGGTGCGCTGGAGCAGGGCTCCCCCATGGGTGCGCTCCAGCGCCCCCTGCTTCACCAGATGCTCCAGATCGCGGCGAATGGTCGACGCCGAGGCGCCGACGACCTCCGCGAGTTCCTGGATCGCCGCCGCCCCGTCACGCTTCAGCCGCTCGAGGATAAGCGCGCGCCGCTTGGCCGGAATCATCTCGACCCGCCCGCGCCCCGGATCCTCGCCCCGTTCGTCCTGTGCCATGGCCCCTTTTTCCCCGCCGAAGGTCAGCATTGCTGTCGAATGACGCATTATGGATCAATATGAAATCTTTTGACGTATTTCGAAATGGTAGTTATAGGCTTTGGGAAAATTTGAACGTTCCGCGACAGCCGGTCAATCACGGCGTCCGCAGGGACGCAAGCGGAGAACCGTCCGCACAGGAAACGTCCGGCCAGCCGTGCTGGCGCACAGGAGGAACGCATGCCATTCATTTCACGTCTGAAATCCGTCGCGTTCGGCGCCGCATTGGCCACGGCGGCGGCGAGCGGCGCCCTGGCCGCCGACAAGCCGAAGATCGGCGTCGTGGTGCCGACCCTCGCCGCCCAGTTCTGGAACAACTACACCGACTTCATGAAGAAGGGCGCGAACGAACTCGGCGTCGAGCTCATCGTGCTCAACGCCGACAACAAACCCGACCAGATGGTGAAGTCGCTGGAAGACCTCGTTGCCCAGCATGTCGACGGCATCATCTTCACGCCCTATTGGGCGACCGCCGCGCGCGGCCTCACCTTGGCGAAGGAAGCCGACATCCCGGTCATCCTGACCGACAGCTATGCCGACTTCCCCCCGCAATCCCCGCGGTTCCCGAACTACGTCGCCTTCATCGGGCCGAGTGATGAAGACGCCGGCTACCAGATGGCCAAGACGCTCTTCGCCAACATCAAGCCCGGCGCGGACGGCAAAAAGGTGATCGGGGTGGTGAATGGCACGGCCGGCACGTCGGTCGCCATCGATCGCCGCAAGGGGCTGGAGAAGGCCCTGAAGGAAGCGCCTGACGTGCGCGTCGCCGGAGAGGTCGACGGCAACTTTGTGCGCGACACCTCGCAGACGGTGTTCGAGTCGCTCTATCAGGGCCATCCCGACATCACCGGCGTCTGGGCCGCCAATGGCGGCACCGCCACCGGCGTACTCGCGGCCTTGAAGAACCGCGGCAAGGTGCCGGGCAAGGACGTGATGGTCGTCGCCATGGACCTGAACCCCGAGAATGTTGATGCGGTGAAGTCCGGCGAGCTGCTGTTCGACATTGGCGGCCACTGGCTTCAGGGCGGCTTCGCACTGGTCATGATGTACGACCAGATCAACGGCAAACCGGTACCGGCCGGCGCTGCCAATGTGAAGCTCGGCCTGCTGCCGCTCACCAAGGACAAGGTCGCCCAGTTCGAGAAGGACTTCCCCGGCGGCGTCCCGCCCTATGACTTCAAGGAGCACTCGCAGGTCTACAACCCGAAGGCCAAGCCCGCCGCTTTCGAGATGACGTACGGCGACTGAGGACTCCGCAGGCGGCCGCTGCCCGCGTGGCGGCTGCGAGGTTGGTGGCATGACACTCGACGCGCGCAATCTTGGCAGAACCTTCGGGCGTACCCGCGCGATCGACGGTGTGTCGGTCGCGCTCGCCGCCGGTCGCGTGCACGCTCTGGTCGGCGAGAATGGCGCGGGCAAGTCGACCCTGCTGAAGATGCTGGCCGGGGCCGAGCGGCCCGACACAGGCACGATGACGCTCGACGGCGCGCCCTATGCGCCGTCGGGCCTGGTGGAGGCAGCGGCCGCCGGCGTCGCCCTGGTGTTCCAGGAGATCACCATCAATCCGGCGCTCGGCGTGGCCGAGAACATCTTCATCGACCGGCTGCGCCGCTTCGCCGGAGGTGGGTTCCTCGACAGCCGCGCCATGGAACGCGCCGCCCAAGGCGTGCTGGACCGGCTCGGCGCTCGCATCCGGGTCGGCTCGGACATTGGCCGTCTCGATCTCGGCCAGTGGAAATGCATCGAGATCGCCCGCGCGTTGTCGCGCGATCCCAAGCTGCTCTTCCTCGACGAATCCACCGCCTATCTCGACCATCGCGAGGTCGACGCGGTGCTGACCGCGATCCGCCGGCTGCGCGAGGAAGGGCTCACCATCGCCTTCGTCTCGCATCATCTCGCCGAAGTCCGCGCGGTCGCCGACGATCTCACCATCCTGAAGGATGGCCGCCAGGTCGGACGGTTCACGGTGGACGAGATCGCCCCCGACGAGATCCACCGCCGCATGGTGGGGCGCGACATATCGGGTGGAATCTACCCTGCCCGCCCCGCCCCTGCCGCGCAGGCGACGGGCCCGGTGTTCCGCGCCACGGGAATCGCGCTTCCCGCCGGCGTGCGGAACGCATCGCTCGACGTGGCGGCGGGGAAATCCTCGGCATCGCCGGGCTCAAGGGTGCGGGCGGCGAGGCACTGCTGGCGGCCATCGCCGGCGACCGCCCGCTCGCCCACGGCGCGATGGAACTCTCCGGCGCGCCCTACAGCCCGAAGCAACCGGCCGATGGCTGGCGGGGCGGCGTCGCGCACCTGCCGGGCGACCGCACGGGCGAAGGGCTCATCGTCGATTTCAGCGTGCTGGACAATCTGGTGATGGCGCGCCCTCCCCGGCGCGGCCCGTTCTTCGACCGCGCGGCGGCGCTCGACATTGCCGCCGCCCTCATCCGGCGCATTGGCATCAAGGCGCCGTATGCCGACCTGCCCGTGCGTACCCTCTCGGGCGGCAACATGCAGAAGGTGGTGCTGGGAAAATGCCTCGCCACCCGCCCGAAGCTGCTGCTGCTCAACAATCCCACCCGGGGCGTCGACGTCGGGGCGCGGCTGGAGATCTACCGCATCATCCGCGACCTCGCCGCTGACGGCCTGGCCGTCGTCCTCCTCTCCGAGGACCTGCCAGAGTTGCTCGGCCTGGCGGACCGGCTGCTGGTGATGCGCCACGGTGAGATCGTCCATCGCTGCGAAGCGGTCGGCGCGAGCGAGCACGACATCGTACGCCACATGACCTGAGCATCGGAAGACGCCATGAGCGAACGCGCAGAATCCACGCAGGAAACCCGTCCGGACAGCGAGACGCGTTCGGACGCGTTCGGGCGCAGCGCGGCGACACTGCGCCGGCTCTTTCCCACCATCGTCCTGCTGGCTTTGTGCCTCGTCTTCGCGCTGGCCTCGCCGCGCTTCTTCACCGTCTCGAACGGGCTGATCGTCCTGCAGCAGGCGACCGTGCTGCTGGTGGCTGCAGTGGGCATGACCTTCGTGGTGATGGCGGGCTCGATCGACCTCTCGGTGGGCGCCATCGTGGCACTGGCCGCGCTGACCGCCGCGTCCTTTTCCGACGAGCTCGGCGCGGCGGCGGTCATCCCCGCGGTCGGCGTCGGGCTGGTGGCCGGGCTGGTCAATGGCGTCATCGTGGCGAAGGGCAAGGTTCCCTCTTTCATTGCCACCATGGGTGCCATGGTCGTCTATCGCGGCATCGTGCTGATGTTCACGCGCGGCGCGCCGGTGTCGATCAATGACGAAGGCTTCCTCGACGCCTATTCCGGCCGCACCTTCGGCATTCCCCATTCGGTACTGATCGGCCTCGCGCTTGCGCTCGTGGGATTGGTGATCCTGCGCAAGACGGTGTTCGGCCGCGAGGTGCGCGCCATCGGCGGCGGCGAACGCGTCGCCATGCTGACCGGCATCCGCATCGCGCGGGTCAAGATCGCGATGTTCGCCTTGCTCGGGCTGCTGTGCGGCATCGCCGGGCTGCTGCAGAGCGCCCGGGCCATGGCGGCGACGGCGCAGCTTGGGGAAGGTCTGGAGCTCGACGTCATTGCCGCCGTCGTGGTCGGCGGCTCGCCGCTGACGGGAGGCATAGGCAGCATCGGCGGCACGGTGCTGGGCGTACTGATCATCACCATCCTGTCGAACGGGATGAACATGATCGGCGTCGATCCCTACCTGCAGAACATCATCAAGGGCGCGGTGCTGATCGCGGCGGTCTTCATTACCATCGACCGCAACAAGATCGGCATCATCAAATGAAAATACCATCGGTTTCCAAGGAGATCAGCCGAAACAGCCTTGAAGAACGAGACGGCTGGAAGGCCGCTTCGCCGGCCGTCACCGCAAAATCGAAGAACGCCGCTTGACCGAAATCATAAATGCCGCCAACAATGGGAACGTTCTCAGAGAACGTTCCCTCCAGAGGAACGGCTCGGGATACGTGGGAGGAATATGAATGACCGACGCCAATGGCCGCCCCGGCACCGGGGAGCGGCAACCTTTGCTGCGTGAGATGCGGGCGTCGGGCGTCCGGAAGGCCTATGGCGCGACCGTGGCCCTCGAACATGCCGACATCATGCTGCGGGCCGGCGAGGTCCATGCCCTGCTTGGCGAGAACGGTGCCGGCAAATCCACCCTCGTGCGCATCTTCACCGGCGCGGTGATACCCGATCGCGGCGAGATGCAGCTTCACGGCGAGACCTATGCGCCGCGCTCGATCCTGGAAGCGCGCAGGCGCCAGGTCGCCACCGCCTTCCAAGAATTGAGCCTCGTCCCGAACCTGACCGTGGCGGAGAACTTCCTGCTGCCGGCGCTCGCGGAGCAGGGCGCGCCGCTGATCTCGCGCCGGAAGGTCATCGCGCGCGGCGCGGACATACTGGCGCGTCACGGCCTGGGCAGGATCGATCCCGCCGCGCGGGTCGGCGACCTGCCGCTGGCCGAGCGCCAGCGCATCGAGATCGCCCGGGCGATCGAGAATGCCGGCCGCGTGCTGATTCTCGACGAACCCACTGCCTCGCTGGCCGAAACCGACTGGCTGTTCGAGCAGATCGCCAAGG
Organism: Ancylobacter sp.; assembly: GCF_965279025.1. NCBI lineage: Bacteria > Pseudomonadati > Pseudomonadota > Alphaproteobacteria > Hyphomicrobiales > Xanthobacteraceae > Ancylobacter > Ancylobacter sp. The sequence continues at coordinate 900,711 of NZ_OZ257132.1, forward strand.
CCCGCTCGCGCGGCGTCGCCATTCTCTATATCTCGCACCGGCTCGCGGAGGTGCGCGAGATCTGCACCTGCGCGACCGTGCTGCGCAATGGCCGTTCCATCGGCACGGTCGGGCTGGGCAATGCCAGCGACAGCGACATCTTCGAGATGATGGTCGGCCACCGCGTCGAGCAGGCGCGGCGGCCGACACGCCCGTCCAGTGTCTCCACGCCGCCGCGCATCGTCGCGGAGAACCTCACCGGCCATGGGCTGCGGGGCGCCTCGCTGCAGCTCGGCGAGGGCGAGGTGCTCGGCGTCGCCGCGCTCGAAGGACAGGGGCAGCGAGGGTTGTTCCGCGTGCTGGCGGGGTTGGAGACGCCGACGGGCGGCACGATCATGGTCGACGGCAAGCCGGCGTCCTACCGCAGCCCGCGCGCCGCGCTGAACTCCGGCAGCGGCATCAGCTACCTGCCGGAAGAGCGCAAGACCGAGGGCATCCTCGCCGGACTGTCGGCGGCGACCAATGTGGTGCTGCCCTTCCTTCCGCGCGTGGGGCGCGGCGGCTTCGTCAGCCGGCGCGACGAGGAAAAGGCGGCGCTTCCGGCGGCCCAGAAGGTGGCGCTCAGTCCGCGCTATCTCGGCTTCGCTATTGGCGACCTGTCCGGCGGCAACCAGCAGAAGGCGCTGATGGCGCGAACGCTGGCGAGCGGCGCCCGCACTTTGCTGCTGTTCGACCCGACGCGCGGCGTCGATGTCGGCACCAAGGAATCCATCTATGCCGCCATCCGCGCCTTTGCCGACGGCGGCGGCTCGGTGCTGTTCTATTCGTCGGAGCTGCCGGAGATCGTCCAGCTCGCCGATCGCTGCCTGGTTCTCTATGGCGGCAAGGTCTTCCGCAGCTTCGAGGGCGAAGGGATCGCCGAGCGGCACCTCGTGGCGGCGATGATCGGCCACGGCCATTGCGGCGGCCACGATCACGCCGGGCCTGCGGCGGCGGAGGCGGCGCGATGAGCCAGATGGAGAGCACCCATCCCTCGCCCGCGCTGCCGGCCGCGCGGGGCGGGCTGAAGCTGTGGCGCCTGACGCAAGGCGCGGGGCTGATCCTCGGCGTCTACCTCATCCTCTACGCGCTCTACGCCTATCAGCAGCCGCGCGCGCTGGAGACCTATGCCATCGCGGCGCTGATGAACAACACCGCGCCGCTGGCGCTCGCGGCGGCGGGCCAGACGCTGGTGGTGCTGAGCCGGGGCTTCGACCTGTCGATCGCCGGGGTCATCTCGGTGTGCAATGTGGTGCTGGCGGTCTATCCCATGGAAGGGCCGGGCGGCGCGCTGGCGTCGCTGCTCATCTGCCTCGCCATTGGCGGTGCCGTCGGGGCGGCGAATGGCTGGCTGGTGGCGTATCTGCGGCTCCAATCGATCGCCGCCACGCTCGCCACCATGATCATCTGCCAGGGCATCGCGCTGGTCATCCTCAACGCGCCGGGCGGCTATGTCTCGGAATGGATCGCCGACGAGCTGACCGCGCGGCTCTGGGGATTCCTGCCGGTCTCCGGGCTCATCGTCGCCGTGGTCATCGGGCTGTGGCTGCTGGCGCGGCGCACCAATTACGGCGTCGCGCTCTATGCCATCGGCGCCGACGAGCCGGCCGCCGCGCTGTCCGGCATCAATGTGCGGCGCACGCGCTTCCTCACCTTCGTCGCCGCCGGCATGCTCTACGGCATTGCCGGGATGATGCTCAGCGCCCAGACCGCGACCGGCAATCCCAATTCCGGCACGCCGCTGCTGCTGCTCTCCTTTGCCGCCGTCGCCCTCGGCGGGACATCGCTGAATGGCGGGCGCGGCGGGCTGTTCGCCTCCGTCATGGGCGCGGCAACGCTGACCCTGCTGCAGAAGGTGCTGTTCTCCAGCGGCGTCTCTTCTTTCTACACCGGGCTGTTCCAGGGTGTCGTGCTGATCGTGGCGGTGGTCTTCAGCGGCCTGCTGACGCGGATCGGGGAGCGGAAATGACGGTCATGAACGAGAATCCGATTGCCGAAAGCCGGTTCGTGCAGGGTGCCGACACGCGGAAAAGCGCCCGCATTGCCCCCGAGACGATCAGCACCATCGCCGTGGCGATACTCTGCGTGGTGCTGCTCGTGGGCGCCCGCTTCATCAGCCCCTCGCTCGGCTCCTGGTCGCAGGTTGAAACGGTCCTGGTACTGGGCTCGTTCCTGGTCGTGCTTTCCTTCGGCCAGGGCCTGGTGATCCTCACCGGCGGGCTCGACCTGTCGCTGCCGGCCGTGGTGACCCTTGGCGGCATCCTCGCCACCAACTGGGTCGGCAGCACGGATCCCGCTGCCTGGTATCTGCTGCCGGTGGTGCTGCTGGTCTGCGGCGGCGTCGGCTTCCTGTCGGCGGCCGGCATCGTCTGGCTGCGGGTGCCGCCCTTCATCATGACGCTGGCCATGTCGATCATCGTCGCCTCGGCGCTGCTCGGCTACACCCGGGGAACGCCGCGCGGCGCCGCACCCGATGCCGCGCTCGCCCTGATGAAGGGCCATCTCCTCGGCCTGCCAACGCCGGTGGTGTTCCTCGTCGCCTTCGTGGCACTGGGCTGGCTCTTCCAGAGCCGCACCGTGTTCGGGCGCTATCTCTACGCCATCGGCATCAATGCCGAGGCGGCCCGCATCGCCGGCGCCCCGGTCACGGCGATGCGCATCCTGCCCTATGTGATCAGCGCGGTGACCGCCGGCTTCGTCGGCATCATGCTGGTCGGCTATTCCAACGGCGCGACGCTACGCATGGGGGACAGCTATCTCCTGCCCTCCATTGCCGCCGTGGTGATCGGCGGCTCGTCGATCCTCGGCGGGCGCGGCACCTTTCTCGGCACCGTGGGCGGAGCGATCCTGCTGACCACTCTCGGCACCATCATCTCCGCCCTCGGCTTTGAGTTCGGCCTGCGCACCATCATCGAAGGCGCCATCGTCCTCATCGCCCTGCTGCTGCTGCGCGAGGAGCTGTTCCAGAAGCTTGGCTCGCTCTGGCGTTGAAGCCGGACGAGCAAGACCAACCACAAGAAACACAAATCGACATAGGAGGAATCGACGATGATATCGACAGTTCTCAAGGCGGCGACCGCAGCCGTTCTTCTTGGAGCCGCCTGCATCGGCGCGGTACAGCCGGCCTCGGCCAAGGAGGGCGAGAAGTTCAAGATCTATCTGAGCCTCAGCTATTCCGGCAATGCCTGGCAGTCCGAAGCCGCGAACATCGTCAAGGCGCTGGCCGCCACGCCGCCCTATAACGATATCGTCGAGCTGAAGGAGGTGATCTCCGGCGCCGACCCGCAGGCGCAGATCTCGGCCTATGAGAGCATGATCGACGCCGGCGCCGACGGCATCGTCAGCTTCCCGATTTCCGCCACCGCGCTCAACCGCACCATCAAGCGCGGCTGCGAGCAGGGCGTGCTGTTCTTCATGTATGACGCCACCGTCACCGAGAACTGTGCCTATAATGTCAGCTATCTCTCCTCCGGCTTCGGCGAGAACTCGGCGCAGGCGCTGGTGAATGAGCTGGGCGGCAAGGGCAAGATCTTCCTGTCGCGCGGCGTGCCCGGCAACTCGGTCGACCAGCGCCACACCGACGGCGCCAAGCATATCTTCGCGAAATATCCCGGCATCGAGGTCGTCTCCGAATATTATTCCTACTGGGACGACCGCACGACCCAGCAGGAAACCGCCAAGGCCCTGACCGCGCATCCCGATGTCCAGGGCATCTGGGCGCAGGCGGGTGAGTATGGCGCCATCCAGGCGCTGCTCGACGCCGGCGGCAAGCTGGTGCCGCTCACCGGCGAGAACTCCAACGGCTTCCGCCTCGCGCTGGCCGATCCGGCAATGCAGGCCAAGGGCCTGACCGGCGTCTCGGCCGGCTCGCCGCCGGCGCAGGCCGGCTACGCCTTCAAGCTGATGATGGAAATCCTCACCGGCAAGCGCGAATTGAAGCCGACCAATATCGAATACCCGCTGCCGTGGGTGCCCGCCGACAAGGTGAAGCCCTGCGCCGGCGACAAGTTCGAGAATGGCTGCAACGTCTTCCCGAAGGACCGGGTGCCGTCTTCCTTCGTGACCGAAGTACTGAACCCGGTGCTGCTGCCCGAGCTGAACATCGATTCGGCGCTGAACGGCACGCCGGTGAAGGGCGCCACCATCCAGCCGCTGCCGGCGGAAGTGGTGAAGGCCGCCAATGAGCCGGGCATCAACTGCGCCCGCTGCGAGCCGCCCAAGGACCAGTACAAGCTCACCAAGATCGAACCGACCGTGAAGCCTTGAGACATCGGCCGCCCGGCGGGACAGTCCGCCGGGCGGCCTGCGGCTCGGAAGCACGGTGACGGCGGAATGTGCTTTTCTGCCGCTACGGATGGCGAGTCGCCGCGTGCGGCGACGAGGACGGAGACGGGCGTTGGCGGACGGAAATCGAACCAGGGGACGCAGGGTGACCGTGAAGGATCTCGCGCGCGATCTCGGCATGTCGGTCTCGACCGTCTCGCGGGCTTTCTACCCCGAGGCGATCATCGCCACGGAGACGCGCCGCATCGTGCTCGAGCGCGCCACCGAGCTGGGCTACCGCCCCAATCCCTTCGCCCAGAGCCTGATCACCAAGAAGACCCAGATCGTCGGCATGGTGGTGTCGGACCTGACCAACCCGTTCTACCCGGAAGTCATGACCGAGATGACGACCAGGCTGCAGGAAGCCGGCATGAACGTCATGCTTGCCGCCGCCAACCAGCCGGAGAAGATCGACGATGCCGTCGACCTGCTCCTGACCTACCAGCCCGACCTGGTGATCGTTCTGGCCGCCAACATGGCCTCGCATGCCCGCGAGAAATGCGAAGACGCCGGCGCGCCGTGCATCTTCTTCAACCGCCTGTCTGCCGACGGGCTCGGCTTCGGCGTGAGCTGCGACAATGAAGCCGGCGGACGCATGGTCGCCAACCATCTGATCGACAGCGGCCACCGGCATCTCGCCTATGTCTCGGCCTTTCCCGGCGCGTCCACCAATGTGGAACGCCACCGTGGCTTCTGCCGGCGGGCGGAGGAGCGCGGCTTCGCGCGCCCGGTGGTGATCGACGCCGGCCGGTTCAGCTACGAGGCTGGCTACGCTGCCGGGCTGGAAGCGGCCAAGGCGCACTACCCGATCGACGGGGTTTTCTGCGCCAACGACATCGTCGCCATCGGCTTCATCGCCGGCGTGCAGGAGAGCGGGCGATTGCGGGTGCCGGACGACGTCTCCGTCGTCGGCTTCGACGACATCACCATGGCCGGATGGCCCTCCCATCTGTTGACGACGGTGGCGCAGCCGCTGGACGAGATGATGGCCGCGACCGTCAGCCTCGCGCGGGAGCTGGCGATTGATCGCACATTGGATCAGCACATTCTGCGGCTGGAACCGGGACGGCTGATCGAGCGCAACACCACGCGCCGGCGCGATGGGGGGAACGCATGAGTGTGCAGCGATCGCATCTCTTCAATCGCCTGACGGGCGTCCACCGCCCGGATTGCGCACTCGTCGCCGACGGAACGCCGGTGATTCCCGTCCCCGGGCCGGACGATCTCGCCCCGCTGCTGGGTTCGGATGCGACGGCGCGCTACGCCGCCGCGTGCCGGCCGATCTTTGAGGATTTGCGCCGCGTCGTCGGCCAGCTGGCGGGGCTGATGATCCTGGCGCAGCTCACGGAATCGTCGGAGGTCGCCGGCCTTGCCGAGCTCGAGAGCTGCCGGCGTCGCTGGGCGGAGGCGGATGAGCGCATCAAGGCGCTCGCCTTCCCCGAGGCGCTCGCGCCGCACCGGGAGCAGATCGTCGCCGCGCACGCTTTTTCGGGCCTCGCGCTGGGAACGTTCTCTGCGCTGCGCTCGCGCGGTGACAACGAAGCCAATCTCGATCTCATTTCCCGCCAGGTTCGGCGGGCCTACGCCCATCTGAGCGCCGCCACCGCCGAGAAGGCGGGGCTCGCCATGGTGGACCTCTCCCACGCCTGCTGTTCCTGCGGGCGCTGAACGCCGACCGAAAACGACAAAAGCCGAAAAGGAAGGAAGCGAGCCATGTCCGACTATTCGATCTGGGTATGCGAATACTCTTATGTGAAGGATTATCATAAGAGCGGCGTGCTCTATGGTGCGCACAACCAGGGTTTCGTGAAGCTCCCTTACTGCTATGTCGTCATCAAGGGCCGGGATCATGTCGCCATGGTCGATGTCGGCTACAATGACAAGGACTATGGCAAGGTTCTGGGCGACCGTTTCGGGGTGGAGAACTGGCGCGACCCCCGCACGGTTCTGGCCGAGATCGGCGTAAAGCCGGAAGACGTCGACACCTGTTTCATCACGCATGCGCATTTCGACCATTTCGGCAATGTAGAAGACTTCCCGAACGCCAAATTCTACATCCAGGAACGCGAGATCGCGAAATGGGTCTGGGCGATGTCGCTGCCCGACCGGCTGCGCTGGATGATGGTGGCGGTGGACCCCGGCGACATCGTGCGCGGCGCCGATCTCGCGCGGCAGAAGCGCCTCGTCACGGTGAACGGCGCGCTGGCCGACGTGCTGCCGGGCATCGACCTGCACGCCGCCGACGACAGCCACACCTGGGGTTCCATGTGGGTGACGGTGCGCAATGACGGGCAGGCGCAGTCGGAAGACGTGTGGGTGCTGGCCGGCGACCTCGTCTATGTGTTCGAGAACATCCATGGCCCCGGCGCGGCCGTGGGCGAGAAGGAGGTTTACACGCCCGTGGGCCTCGCAGTCGGCAGCCAAGCCAATCTGGTGCTCGCCACCGAAGCGATGATGAAGCAGGCGGGGTACGATTCGCACCGCGTCATCCCCGTGCATGAAGAGCGGCTGCGCGACACCTTCCCCTCGCGCATCACCGCGGAAGGCCTGCGCATCACCGAGATCTGCCTCGCCGACGGCGAAAGCTCGAAGGTGTCGGCATGACCGGCGCATTGCCCACAACCTCCCACGTCGTCGCCATTGTTGGTGCCGGTCTCGTCGGCTCCGGCTGGGCGCTCGTCTTCGCCCGTGCGGGCCTGCGGGTGCAGGTGTTCGACCCCGTCGCCGAGGTCCGCGCCCGCATCCTGCCCTGGGCGCGGGAGAGCGCGGCCTCGCTGGCCGAAGCCGGCCTCATTGACGACGTCGACGCCGTGCTCGGCCAGCTCAGCGTCTGCGACACGCTGGAGGCGGCGCTGGACGGCGCCACCTATGTCCAGGAATCGGTGTTCGAGCGGGTGGAGGTGAAGAGCGAGATCTGCCGCGCCATCGACGCCGCCATGGCGCCGAATGCCATTGTCGGCTCCTCCTCCTCCGGCATTCCCGCCTCGCGCTTCACCGAGCATTGCACCCGGCGCGGGCGCTTCCTCATCGCCCATCCGGTGAACCCGCCGCATCTGGCCCCCGTGGTCGAGCTGGTGCCGGCGCCCTGGACCGACGCCGATGCGCTGGCTGGCGCGCGCGAACTGATGCACGCGGTCGGGCAGGTTCCCGTGACGCTGACCCGCGAGATCGACGGCTTCATCCTAAACCGCCTGCAGGGCGCGCTGCTGAACGAGGCGTGGGCGCTCTATGACGAGGGCTATGCCGGGCTTGCCGACATCGACGCCACCATCGCTCATGGTCTGGGCCTGCGCTGGGCCTTCATGGGACCTTTCGAGACCATCGACCTCAACGCCCCCGGCGGCATCGTCGACTACGCGGCCCGCCTGGGCGGCATGTACCACGCCATGGCCGCGAGCCGCACGCCGCGCCCCTGGCCGGAAGAGACCATCCGCCGCGCGGGCGAGGAACGCCGCGCCGCGCTTCCCGAAGCCGAGCTCGCCGCCCGCCGCGCCTGGCGCGACCGGGCGCTGACCGGCCTCGCCGCCTTCAAGAAAGCCAGCGGGCTGGCTCCCTAGCCCCGGCCTTTCCTCCTCCCGCTCGAGACACATGTAAACGCAAGGACAGCACCATGGCCGTAACCCATCTGAAGCGGGGCAAGCCCTCCGAGGAGCGCTCGCAGGACGACCGCAAGGTTCGTGAGACGGTGGAGACCATCCTCGCCGATATCGAGGCGCGCGGCGACGTGGCGGTGCGCGAGCTGTCGCAGACCTTCGATCGCTACTCCCCGCCGGCCTTCCGCCTGACCCCGGGCGAGATCGAGGCGCTGATGGCGCGGGTCTCGACGCGGGACATGGAAGACATCCGCTTCGCGCAGACGCAGGTGCGCAATTTCGCGCAGGCCCAGCGGGACTCGATGACCGACATCGAGATTGAGACCTTGCCCGGGGTCATTCTCGGCCACAAGAACATCCCGGTGCAGTCGGTCGGCTGCTATGTGCCGGGAGGCAAGTTTCCGATGGTGGCCTCGGCGCACATGTCGGTGCTGACCGCCGCCGTCGCCGGCGTGCCGCGCATCGCCGCCGCCACCCCGCCCTTCAAGGGCGAGCCGAACCCGGCGGTGATCGCCGCCATGCATCTGGGGGGCGCGCATGAGATCTACGTGCTGGGCGGCATCCAGGCGATCGGCGCCATGGCGATCGGCACCGAGACCATCGCCCCGGTGGACATGCTGGTCGGCCCCGGCAATGCCTTCGTCGCCGAGGCCAAGCGCCAGCTTTATGGCCGGGTCGGCATCGACCTGTTCGCCGGCCCGACCGAGACCATGGTGATCGCCGACGACACGGTGGACGGCGAGCTCTGCGCGACGGACCTGCTGGGCCAGGCCGAGCACGGCTATAATTCCCCCGCGGTCCTCGTCACCAACAGCCGCCGGCTGGCCGAGGATACGCTCTCCGAGATCGATCGCCTGCTGGCCATCCTGCCGACCACCGACACGGCGACGAAGTCCTGGGCCGATTATGGCGAGGTGATCCTGTGCGACACCCATGAGGAAATGCTGGAGGTCGCCAACGACATCGCCTCCGAGCATGTGCAGGTGATGACCGATCGCGACGACTGGTATCTTGCCAACATGCACTCCTATGGCGCGCTGTTTCTCGGCCCCCGCACCAATGTCGCCAATGGCGACAAGGTGATCGGCACCAACCACACGCTGCCGACGCACAAGGCTGGTCGCTATACGGGCGGCTTGTGGGTCGGCAAGTTCCTGAAAACGCATAGTTACCAGAAGATCGTCACCGACGGGGCGGCGGCGATGATCGGCGCCTATGGCTCGCGGTTGTGCCTGCTGGAAGGCTTCGTCGGCCATGCCGAGCAGTGCAATGTGCGCGTGCGCCGCTATGGCCGCAAGAACGTGCCCTATGGCGAGGCGGCGGAATGAGCGCCGCCGCGCCCTCGTTTCGGCTGGACGGGCGCCGGGTGCTGGTCACCGGCGCGGGGCGGGGCATCGGCCTCGCCATCGCGCAGGCCTGTGCCGCCTCGGGCGGAGAGGTCACGCTCTGCGCCCGTACCGCCAGCGAGATCGGCGAGGCGGCGGCCGAACTGCGGGCGCAGGGCTTTGAGGCTGAGGCGCTGGTGGCCGATGTGACCGATGTGGCCGGGTTCGCCGCGCTGATCGCGGCGCGCCCGGCCTTCGACGCCTTTGTTAACAATGCCGGCACGAACCGACCGAAGCCGCTCACCGAGGTCACGGAGGAGGATTATGACGCCGTCCTAGGGCTCAATCTGCGCAGCGCCATTTTCGCGGCCAAGGCGGTGACGGCGCGGATGATCGACGCCGGGCGCGGCGGTTCGGTGATCAACATGTCCTCGCAGATGGGGCATGTCGGGGCCGCCCATCGCACGCTCTATTGCGCCTCCAAATGGGGGCTGGAAGGCTTCACCAAGGCGCTGGCGGTGGAGCTGGCGCCGCACCGCATCCGGGTCAACACCATCTGCCCGACCTTTATCGAGACGCCGATGACCGAGCCGTATTTTCGCGACCCCGCATTCAAGGCGGAGGTGCTGTCGAAAATCCCGCTCGGCCGCACCGGGCGCGTGGACGAGGTTGCCGGCGCTGCGGTGTTCCTCGCCTCCGACAGCGCATCGCTGATGACCGGCAGCGCCCTGATGCTGGACGGCGGCTGGACCGCCCTGTGACATCCGGCGGTGGGTTCATCGCCCACCCCGCGCCGCGAACCCGGCACCCTGCGGGAGGGCGATGATGTCGTCGGCTCAGGCGCTGGTGCTCGGCCCGAGCCAGAGCGCGGAAGAGGCGGGGATTTCCACCCAGACCCGATCGCCGATGTCATGCGGCGCGCGCGCGCCGGGGTGGAACACCTCGTCGACGGTGATCTCCTGCCCGGCGATGAGAATGCCGAACCGGATAATGCTGCCGAGAAATTCCCGGCGCATGATCTCGCCTTCGAAGGCACTCGCGCTGGCCGGCCTGTCCTTCGACAGCCGGGCCACCTGCGGGCGAAACACCAGCCGAGCATCGTCCGGCAGCACGGCGTCCGACGCAATGCCGATGCGAAGTCCGCCCAGGCTCTCGAAGTGCCGGTCGGCCCCCTCAGTCACGACCTTGCCCTCGAGCACGTTCGCCGTGCCCAGGAACGTCGCGACGAACAAATTGGCGGGATGCTCATACAACTCCACCGGCGTGCCAACCTGCTGCACAACGCCGTCATTCATCACCGCGATACGGTCGCAGACCGTGTTGGCCTCTTCCTGATCGTGGGTGACGAAGATGGTGGTGAGCCCGAGCCGCTGCTGCAGATCGCGCAGTTCGCGGCGCACCTGTACCCGCATCTTGGCGTCGAGGTTGGAGAGCGGCTCGTCGAGCAACAGCACCTTCGGCTCAATGACGACGGTGCGGGCAAGTGCCACGCGCTGCTGCTGGCCGCCGGAGAGCTGCGAGGGCCGGCGCTCGGCGAGATGGCCGAGCCCGACGATCTCCAGCGCCGCCGCCACGCGCCGCTGGATGTCCGCGCGCGGCACGCCGCGCTCCTCCAGACCGAAGGCGACGTTCTTCGCCACCGTCATGTGCGGCCACAGCGCATAGCTCTGGAACACCAGCCCGACATCGCGCTTCCACGGCGGCAGGTCGCTGATGTCGCGCCCGCCCACCCGCACACGGCCGGAATCGGCCGTGTTGAAACCGGCGATCAGCCGCAGCAACGTGGTCTTGCCGCAACCCGAGGGCCCGAGAAAGGCGAAGAACTCGCCGGGCCTGATGTCGAGATTGACGTTCTTCAGCACATGGTTGCTGCCGTAGAAGAGGTTCACCCCCTCAATGTGCAGATCGAGCGCCGTGGTGTGCAGGACGGCCGCAGCCGTGTCGTTGATGGCATGTGCGGTCATCGGGCAGCCCCCGTGGTCTTCTGGTTGCGATCAATGATGTATTGCGAGAGCAACGTGCAGGCGGCGACCAGCACGACGGCGATGACGCCGAGCGCGGCGCCCGGCCCGCGACCGGCGGCGGACTGCATGAAGACATACAGGCCGTAGGCGAGCGGGGCGTCGGCGTTGGACTGCACCAGCATCAGCGTGGCGGAAAGTTCGACCGCCGCGGTGGCGAAGCTGGTGACGAAGCCGGCGAGGATGCCGCCCATCATCAGCGGCACCACGATGCGCCGCACGGTGCGCGGCTTTGTGGCGCCGAGATTCTCCGCCGCTTCCTCCAGCGATACCGAAATCTGCTGGAGCGCGGCGTAGCAGGCGCGCAGCGCATAAGGCAGGCGGCGGATCGCCAGCGCGATCACCAGCACGATCCACATCGTCGCCAGCGGCGTGCCGTCCGGCATGCGGATATCGTAGAAGGTGCGCAGATAGCCGATGCCGAGAACCACGCCCGGCACCGCCAGCGCCGCGGTAGCCGCCCAGTCCAGCCAGTGCCGGCCGATGAGCTTGGTGCGCAGTACCAGATAGGCGATGGCGGTGCCCACCACGACGTCGATGCCGCCGGCGATCGAGGCGTAGATCAGCGTGTTCTTGATATAGGTCGAGCTCTCGCCGAACACCCGGCCGTAATGCGCCAGCGTGAAGCCGTCCGGCAGCGGGCTGAACGACCAGATGGTGGCGAAGGAGAGCAGCAGCAGGCCGATATGCGGCGCCAGCACCAGCGTCAGGATGAGCCCGACGACGCCATAGGCGACCACCTGCTCCCACGGCCGCATGCGGCGCTTGGCGAGCCCGCCGCCGCCGCGCTGGCTGGTGGCGTAGTCCCGCCCCTTCAGCGCCAGCGCCGACACCCACATGGCCAGCACCGACACCACGATCAGCACCACGGCGATGACATAGCCCATCGGGTCGGCGATGCCGATGGAGGTGACGCGCAGATAGGCCTGCGGCGCCAGCATGTCCTTCACATTCAGCAGAAGCGGCGTGGCGAGATCGTCGAACACCTTCACGAACACCAGCGAGGCACCGGCGACATAGCCGGGCATGGCAAGCGGCAGAACGATGCGTCGGAACATCCGCATGCCGGACGAGCCGAGATTCTGCGCCGCCTCTTCCATCGAGCGGTCGATGTTGCGCAGGGCGGTGGAGAGGTTGATGAGGATGAACGGGAAATAATGGATGGCCTGGACGAAGATCACGCCGTTCAGCCCTTCCATGAAGGGAATACGGAAGCCGAGATATTCGTTGAGCAGCAGGTTCACGCTGCCATTGCGGCCGAACAGCAACTGCATCGCCACCGCGCCGACGAAGGGCGGCATGATCAGCGGCACGAAGCCGAGCGTCTGGATGATGAGCGCGCCGCGAAATTCGAAGCGCGTGGTGATGTAGGCCAGCGGTAGCGCAAACAGCGAGGCCAGCACCACCGTCATCGCCGAGACGTAGAAGGAGTTCCAGAACGACCGCATGAACAGGTCGGTGCGGAAAAAATCGGCGAAATTGATCAGGGTGAAGTCGCCGCTGCCCTTTTCCGTGAACGCCACATAGATGACGGACCCGACGGGCACCAGCAGGAAGGCCAGCAGGAAGGCCGCGAGCCCGAGCGCCAGGGCGATCTGGCCGGTTGTTCCAGGCACGCGCCAGCGGCGCGCCGGGGCCTGGGTAAAGGCGAGCGACATGCAACACGCTCCAGCTATGGCGTGAGTGAGAGGTGGGCGCGGCGAACCCTCGGCCGCGCCCTGGTCAATGGTGGTCGGGCCGTCCGGCGGTTCAGTTGGCGAGCTTGGCGGCTTCCGCGACCTTGGCCTTCGCCTTGGCGTAGTTGGCCTTGGCGAACGAGGCCCATTGCTGCTCGATCTCGGCCTGGCGGGCGCCCTTTTCCTTGCCCCCGCTGAACGCGGCGAGCACTTCCTTGCTCGACGCCTGCTCCTCGGTAACCGGCACCGCACCGATCAGCGCGCGCGCTTCCTTGATCAGCGCACGGGCCTGCGGGTTGTCCTTGGCAGCGAGCTGGGCATCCACCTCGTGGATCGCCTTGGTCACCGCCTTCAGGTCGTCGAGCTGGAAGGAGATCAGCTGGTCGAACAGCGTGTCGACCACCGGCGTGCGCGTGCCTGATTTGTCGACGTCGAACATCGTCATCGCCTTGAAGCGCGGGTCGGTGAACGGGTTCGGGTAGCCCTCGGGCGCCTTGGCATAGACCGCCGGGTTCACCGGCAGGCGACGGATGCTGGGCTCCAGCAGCACTTCCTGGCCGGCCGGCGAGAGCAGGAAGTTGACGAATTTCCGGGCGTTCTCGGTGTTCGGCGCATTGGCGACGATGCCGACATTGGCCGGCACGACGGTCGTCACCGTGGGGTAGACGAACTTCACCGGAAAGCCCGAGCCCTGCGCGGAGAAGGCGAAGAAGTCGATGACGATACCATAGCCGACCTGGCCGGAATTGACCGCCTCGGGCACGCCGAAGGAGCGATCGGTGATGGTCTGGAAGTTGCCGGCCATGTCCTTGATGGTCTGCCAGCCCTTCTCCCAGCCCTCGCCCTGCAGGATCGTCTCTATGGTCAGATGCGTGGTGCCCGAGCGTGCGGGGGACGCGATGGCGACGTGGTCGTAATAAGGCGCGGTGGCGAGATCGCCCCACTCCTTGGGCTCGGGGAGTTCATTGGCGCCGACATAGCGGGTGTTCCACATGATGCCGTAGCCGGACGCCGCGAAGCCAAAATAATAGCCGTCCGGGTCATTGATCGGGTAGGCGCCGATCTTGTCGGGAATGCCTTCGGCGGTCGGCGTGAACTTCTGAAGCAGCTGCTTGGATTTCAGCACCTCGAACGCATCCGGCGCCGAGGCCCAGAACAGGTCCGTCTGCGGGTTGGAGCGCGTCTCGTCGAGATATTTCACGCCCGCATTGGTGTTGCGGTTCTGGACGTCGAGCATGACGCCTGGGTTCGCCTTCTCGAACGCGGCCTTGATCGGGTCGGTGACATCCTTCGAGAAGGACGTGACGACGGTGACCTTGCCGGACTGGGCATAGGCCGCCGACACAGCGGTGAACGAGGCGAGCGCAAGGGTGGCCGCGAGGGCGGCAGAACGGATCATGGCGTCTTCTCCCAATATCTTGCTTTGGCGGCCCGAAGGCTGCGGGCCTCCCTCCGCAACCCGCGTGCCAATGCGGGAAGGACGGGCAAGCTCTTGTTATCGCGCGACTTTACCCGGCGCCGTGCCGCCGGCGGTCTGATGTCGGGGCAATCGGGGTAACAGCGCGCGCGGCCCGATGGGTCAGTTCGGTAACATCAGTCCTCGACCGCGTCGCGCTCCAGCCCGTGCTTGCGCATCTTGAGGTACAGCGTCTTCCGGGAGATGCCGAGCGCCTTGGCGCACTGCCCCACCCGCCCGCCATGGCGCGCCAGCACCTGCGCGATCGCCTGCCGCTCGGCGATATCGACCATCGCCTCCAGCGACGGCGCGGCCACCGGCGGCGGCACCGCCTCCTCGGCATCCTCCAATCCGAGGAGGTGCCGCTCCGCCGCGTTGCGCAGTTCGCGCACATTGCCGGGCCAGGGCCGGCCCATCAGGCCGGCCAGGGTGCCGGCATCCGGCGAAGCTGCGGACACGCCGTCGCGCTCCGCCAGCACTGTGAGGAAATGCCGGAACAGCGCGGGAATGTCCTCGCGCCGGTCGCGCAGCGGCGGCAGCCGCACGGTCACGGTATTGAGCCGGTAGAGCAGGTCCTCGCGAAACTTCCCGTGCCCGGACAGCGCCAGCAGGTCGACCTTGGTGGCGGCCAGCACGCGGATGTCGACCTGAATTTCGACGTTCGACCCCAGCCGCTCGATGCTCCGCTCCTGCAGGGCACGCAGCAGGCGCGTCTGCGCCGCCAGCGGCATGGATTCGATCTCGTCGAGGAACAGCGTGCCCTTGTGGGCATGCTCGATCTTGCCGATGCGCCGCTCGCGCGCCCCGGTGAAGGCCCCTGCCTCGTGGCCGAACAGTTCGCTCTCGATCATGTTCTCGGGGATCGCGGCGCAGTTCACCGCGACGAAGCGGCCGGCCCGGCGACGCCCGAAATCGTGCAGGGCGCGCGCGGCCATCTCCTTGCCGGTGCCGGTCTCGCCGAAGATCAGCACATCGGTGCGCGTGTCGGCCAGCACGGCGAACGTGCGGCGCAGGCGCTGCATCGGCTCGGAGCGGCCGATGAGCCTCTTGGCCCATACATCGTCCGCGAGGTCGTCGTCCCGGGACACCTGCTCGCGCAGGGCGCGATTCTCCAGCACCAGCCGGCGCTGCTCCAGCGCGCGCCGCACGGTCTCGACCAGCAGCACCGGATCCGCCGGCTTCTCGACGAAGTCCCATGCCCCTGCCCGCAACGCGCGGAGCGCCATCGGCACGTCGCCATGGCCGGTCACCAATATCACCGGGATGTCGGGATCGAGCCGGCGCACCGCTTCGAGAAACGCGAAGCCGTCCATGCCGGGCATGCGCACATCGGAGACCACCGCACCCTCGAAGGCGCGCGAGAGCTGGGCCAGCGCCGCCGCTGGACTTCCCGCCGGCGAGACGGCCAATCCGTCGAGTTCCAGCGTCTGGCCATAGGCGTGCCGGACTTCCGCGTCGTCATCCACCAGCAGCACGTCGGGCGGGTTCATCATGCGGCCTCACGAAGTTCGATGGCGAAGGTGCTGCCGGCCGGCGAACTCTCCTTCAGCAGCAGGCGGCCGCCAAAGTCGCGGATGATGTTGAACGACAGCGACAGGCCGAGCCCGAGGCCGGCGCCCGGCGGCTTGGTGGTGAAGAACGGATCGAAAATGTCCGTGCGCCTGCCATCCTCGATCCCCATCCCGGTATCGCTGATCTCGATGCTCACATGGTCCGCACCGCGACGCGCCTGAACCACGATCCGGCGGTGCGGGGTGCCGTGGACGGCGTCCATGGCGTTGGCGATGAGATTGACGACGACCTGCTCCAGCCGCACGTCCTCGGCCAGCACGTGCAGCCCCGCCGGCACGGCGCGCACCACCTCGATGTGCTCGTCCGCGATGCGCTGGGCGAACAGCGACAGCGCACCCTCGATCACCGCCTCGAGGCTCACCGGCCCGATCTCGGGTTCCGGGCGTCGCGCGAAGCGTTTGAGGTGCGCGATGCTCTGCGCCATGCGGACAGTGAGCCCCTCGATGCGGCCGAGGCTTTCCGCCGCGTCGCCGGTTCGCCCGCGCGCCAGCAGCACCGCGCCATTATGGGCATGGGAACGAATGGCGGCGAGCGGCTGGTTGAGTTCATGGCCGATGCCGGCGGCCATCTGGCCGAGCGCGGCGAGCTTGGCGGACTGCACCAGCTCGTCGCGGGTCTGCCGGAAGATGGCGAGCGCGCGGGACAGCTCGTCCAGCTCATCCTCGCCGAAATAGCCCCGCATCGCCGGCGCCGGGAGATCCACCGCGCCACCCCCCGCAATGGCGCCGGCGGCCACCGTCAGGCGCTCCAGCCGCGCGATGAGGCTGCGCCGGACATAGAACCAGCCGACCAGCACCGCGACGCCGAGGGAAAGAAGGGCAATGCCCAGCAGAAGGCTGCGCCCCACGATGATGGCCTCGGCCGCCCGCGAGGCCGCCGCCCGCGCATCCGTCTCGATATGCCGCGCGACCTCGCCGATGTTCCCGCCGAGCTCGGCGGCAAGGTCGCGGCTGGTGCCAAGCAGCTTCTGCCCGTCCTCGAACGCCGCAATCTCGGCCATCCGCAGGCCCGGCAGGCCGCTCTCCGCCTGGGACAGCGCCGCGAGGCGGCTGACGATCTGGCGTACGGTGATGCTGTCGGTCCACCCCTGCAGCCGCTTGCTCTCCACCACCAGCTCGTCCACCGCCTCGCCGAGGAAGTGTCCGGTCTGGCGCAGATCCTCCGGCACTCGCACGCTGGCGACCTGCCCCAGCAGGCCGATGGAAAGATGCGCCTGCGCGCTCAAGGCCAGGATCGCCTCGGTCTTCGAGGTCTCGTCGCGCAGAATGCGCTGCGCGGCCCGCGCGGCATCGCCGGCCTGCCCCACCTGTTCCAAAGCGGCGTGAATGTTGAAGCGGGCGTCCTCGACCAGCGGCTCGACCTCGTCCACGAGGTCGGCCTGCAGCCAGCGCAGCTCGTCGACAATGGCGCGGGTGCGGGCCTCGATATCGAAGCGACGGCGCGCCGCCGCGTCGACGGCGTCGAGATTGCTGCCGAGCGCATCCACGAGGCGTCGCAGCGCGCCGAAGCGCTGCGAAGCGTCGCCGCTCGGCGCGGCATCCAGCAGGCGACGCAGATCGCCGAGCCGTCCGCGCGCGCGCTCCATCGCGGTGTCATGCGAGTCACGACGCTCGGCGGTGGCAAGTTCGGTCGCGGCCGCCGCCAGGCGCCCGCCGGCCTGTGACAGCTGGGCGGCAAACACCAACGCCGGCACATGGCCGCGCGCGGTCGAATCCAGTTCCGACGAGAGGCGCGCATAGGACAGCCAGCCGACGACACAGGCGATCACCGCCAGCGCACCGACCCCGATGAAGGCAACCAGCAGGCGCCCTCCTATGCCGAAGCGGGTTCCTGCCAATCTCATTGGGCGACATTTCCGGCACGGTGCACGGGCAGTCGCCCGAGGTCGACCAGCCGGCGCCGCCCGCCCTCCGCCGCGTCACGCGCATCGCTCAGATTTCGCGCGGTCCAGTCCTGAATGCGCGCGGTCAGGGCGGTTTGCGTGTCCGAGGCTGGAAGCCCACGCGGCACACGCACCAGCTTGACGGTGCTGGCCAGTCGGGAAGCCTCGCTCTCGCCGAAGGGCATCTGCGCCAGCAGAGCGCGTGACCGCGTCACTGCTTTCGCGGCCTCCGTGTCGGGCTGGGTGAGCAAGGCCACCTCGACCTCGTAGATCGTGCGCCAGATGTCGGCGGCCTCGGTGAGCGGGAAGGTAATGAGTTCGTCGAACAGGATGTTGATCAGCTCGTATCGCTGCGCCGAGCGGCCGGCATCGAAGCTCCAGGTCGCCGCCTCGTCGCTGAGGGCAAACGGGTTCGGGCGATCCGTGGCGCCATCGGCGTAGAATTCCGGGCGTATCGGCTGCCGGTCGATGCCGGGATCGAGGAGCAGGCGTTGGCCCGGCACGGAAAGCAGGAAGTCGACGAAGGCGTTCGCCGGTTCAAGGTTCACCGCCCCTTTGAGCAGGGCGATGCTGGCGGGGGTAAACACCTTCTGCTCGGGAAAGCTGAACCTCACCGGTCCGGCATCCAGATCCGTCGGCTGAGCCAGGAAATCAATGGTGATGCCAACGCCGAAGCGGCCGCGCGACACGCCCGCCGACACGCCGAAGCTACGCGCGGTGACGGTGGCGAGGTTGCCGCCCACCTGCCGCCACACCGCCCAGCCTTCATCCCACCCTTCCGACTGCAGCAGCGCCTCGACCATGAGGTGGGTGGTGCCGGATCGCGACGGCGACGAGATGCCGACATGGCCGTGATAGATCGGCGCTGTCAGATCGCGCCAGCGCTGCGGGACGCTGAGCCGGTGGCGGTCGAAATAGGCGTCGTTCCAGACCACCCCGTAGCCCGAGAGCGCAAAGCCCAGATACGTGCCGTCCGGGTCGTTCAGGGGATAGCCGGCCACAACGGAAGGCGCGCCGGTGTTGCGCGGCGCGAGCGGCGCGAGCTGGCCCTCCAGCTTCAGCAGTTCGAAAGCATCCGGCGCCGAGGCCCAGAACAGGTCGGCATCAAGCCGCTTTCCGCCGGTGATCAGCGCCACCGCCGCCGTGGTCTTGCGCTGCACAAACTCGGCGTCGATATCCGGCCGGACCTGGCGAAACGCCTTGCGGTAATGCTCGATCATCGACGGCGGAAACGAGGTGACGATACGCAGCGGACGGGCCGCCGCGACGCCGACGCCCGCCACCAGCATGCAGAGCGAAAACAGCGCGACAGCTGCGATGCGGAGCTTCACCGCCCCCTCCCGATTATGACGTTTTTATTGCCGCCACCATCGCCGGAGTGCCGCGGGCTGGCAACCGCCTGATCGAACAGGCGGTCCCGAGCGGAGACGGGCGGCCTGCCGCCTTCCCTGCGCGGCGCTTCACACGGGCTTCGGCAGCGGCTTTTCGTGAGGTCCTTCCGGCGCCCGAAAGAGCCGCTTCACCAGCGTCAGGAAGTCGTCGACGAAGGTGAATATGACGGGAATGACGAGGAGGCTGAGGAAGGTCGAGGTCACCAGCCCGCCGATCACCACGATGGCCATGGGCTGGCGAAAGCTCGAATCGCCCCCGCTCAGGCTCAAGGCCACCGGCAGCATGCCGCACCCCATGGCGATGGTGGTCATCACGATGGGCCGCGCCCGCTTGTGGCAGGCGTCGACGAGCGCCTCGAAGCGCGGCATGCCGCCGCGCCGCGCCATGATGGCGTATTCGACCAGCAGGATGGAGTTCTTCGTCACCACGCCCATCAGCATGAGCAGGCCGATGACCGCGGGCATCGAGAAGCTGGTGCCAGTGAGGACGAGCGGCAGCAGCGCGCCACCCAGAGACAGAGGCAGCGCCATGAGGATCGTCACCGGCTGCAGGAAGTCGTGGAACAGCAGCACCAGCACGGCATAGATGCAGAACACGCCGATCGCCATGGCGATGCCGAAGCTCGCGAACAGTTCCGAGCTTCGCTGCAATTCGCCCTGCTCGACCAGCCGGACACCGTGCGGCAGGCCCTTGAGGGCGGGCAGCGCCTGCGCTTCGCCGTTGACATCACCGAGGGTTCGGCCGTTGAGCTCGATCGACAGGGTGATGTTGCGCGACCGGTCGATCCGATTGATTTCGGAGGGGCTTCCGCCGATACGGATTTCCGCGATGGCGCCGAGATTGACGCTGCCATTGGCGCCGGCCACCCGCAGATTGGCGATATCGTCCAGCGCCGTGCGGTTGCGGGGATCGAGCCGCACGCGGATCGAAACCTGCCGCTGTGTCAGGTTGAGCTTGGCCATCGACGCCGAATAGTCGCCATTGGTCGCGACCCGCACCGCCTCGGATATCGCCTCCGATGTCACGCCGAGGGCGGCGGCGCGCGTGAAGTCCGGTGCGATCTGGACCTCGGGCGCCTGGAGCGAGGCGCTGGACGTCACCGCGCCGATGCCGGTGATGGTGCGCAGCTGCTCTTCGAGGTTGGCGCCGACCTTGTCGAGGGTGTCGGCATCGTCGCTGGCAAGCGTGATCTCCAGCTTGGTGCCATTGCCGCCCGATCCCACCTCGACGCGCGTGCCCGGCAGCGCGGTCAGGGCCTGGCGTATGCTGCGCTCAACCTCTGCCTGCTTGCGGTCGCGGTCGCCGATAGCCTTGAGGTCGACGACAAGGGTCGCGGACGTGACATCGCTGGTTGTGGTGGAATTCAGCCCGCCGCCCGACGAGGCGCTGCCGACGGCCACGTAGACGCCGGTGACGTCCGCCAGCTGCGCGATGATGTCGGCGGCCTGCCGCGCCGCCGCATCGGTCTGCTCTATCGTGCTGCCGGGCTGCAAGGTCAGCGTGACTTTCGTCTGCGCATCGTCGGAGGCCGGCAGGAAACCGGACTTGAGAAAGGGGATCGTCGACAGCGACAGGCCGAGGAAGACGCAGACGGCCAGCACCGTCAGCTTCCGGCGGTGCAGGCAGCCCTTCATCAGCGCCATATAGGCGCGCATGATCCGTCCATCCTTCTGCTCGACCGGATGCACCTTCATCATGTAGGCGGCCATCATCGGCGTCACCAGGCGCGCCACCAGGAGCGAGGCGAGCACGGCAACGGCCGCGGTCACACCGAACTGCCGGAAGATGAGACCGGGAATGCCGCTCATGAACGCCGTCGGCAGAAACACCGCCACCAGCGTAAAGGTCGTCGCAATGACCGCGAGCCCGATTTCGTCGGCGGCTTCGAGAGCGGCATCCATGGGCGACTTACCCATCTGCAGATGCCGCGCGATGTTCTCGACTTCGACGATGGCGTCGTCGACCAGAATGCCGACCACCAGCGACAGCGCGAGAAGCGTCACGGTGTTCAGGCTGAAGTCGGCAAAGTACATCACCAGAAAGGTCGGGATGACCGATAGCGGCAACGCCACCGCGGACAGGAACGTCGCCCGCCAGTCGCGCAGGAAAAGCCAGACCACCACGACGGCGAGGATAGCGCCCTCATAGAGCATGTGCATCGAGCCGTCATAGTTCTCGATGATCGGCCCCACCGTGCTGTAGGCCTCGACAATCTCGACATCCGGATTGGCCGCCGCGAATTTCTGCATCGCGGTTCTGAGGTCGGCCGCGACGCCGGTGTCGGAAAAGCCGTTCGAGCGCTTGACCTCGACGCCGATGACCGGCTGCCCCGCGAGATAGGCCAGTGAGGCGCGGTCGGAAAAACTGTCGGTGACGGTGCCGATCTCGTCCAGGCGCACCAGCGTGCCATTGGAGAGCGGTATCGCGAGCGCCTTGAGATCGTCGATCGAGGCGACGGCGCCGAGCGTGCGGATAGTCTGCCGGCCACCGCCGATCTCGCCGCGCCCGCCCGAACTGTCCGCCTGCACCGCCTTCAGGCGCGAGGAGACGGTGGCGGCGGTGATCCCGAGCGATCCCATGACGTCGGGATCGAGATCGACATGCACTTCGCGATCGATGCCGCCGACGCGGTTGACCTCGCCGACGCCGGCGACCGACAGCAACGCCTTGGTCAGGTCGTTGTCGACGAACCAGGACAGCTCGATCTCATTGAGGCGCGTGGAGCGAACGGCATAGGTAATGAGCGGAGAGCCCTGCACCGTCACCTTGGTCACGCTGGGCGCTTCCATCTCGGTGGGCAAATCCGTCGTGCTGTCCACCTTGTTGCGGACTTCGTTCAGCGCCTCCTCGCTGTTCTTCTCCAGTTTGAAGGAGACGCTGATCGACACCAGGCCGTCGGTGATGGTGGTGGTGATATGGTCGAGCAGGCTGAGCGAGGCGAGGTTGTCCTCGATCTTCCGGGCGACTTCGGTCTCCAGCTGCGAAGGCGAAGCGCCTTCCAGCGTGGCGGCGATCTTGACCGTCGGCAGGTCCATGTCCGGAAAGTTCTGGACCGGGAGCCAGCTGAAAGCGAGCAAGCCGCCCACCGTCAGCAGGATGAACAACAGGATGACGGGGACCGGGTTGCGGATGGCGAGAGCGGAGAAGTTCACGGGGCTTCTCCCTCGACCCGGACCAAGGCCTTGTCCGCGAGGAAGGCCCCGCCGGACTTCACCACCCGCGCGGATGGATCGAGCCCCGACAGGATTTCCACCTCGCCGCCATTGCGCCGGCCGGTCTCGACACGCAGGCGCGCGACGCGCTTGTCGTCGTTGACCGTGAAGACGTAGTTGAGCCCGTCGCGGAAGACGAGGGCCGATTCCGGCACCGAAAGCGCCTGCGTCGTTTGAAGTTCGATATTCCCCGTCACATAGAGGCCCACCGGCGGGTGGTCCTGCGCCGGCAGCGAGACATAGACGATGGCACGCCCGGTATCGGTGCTCACCATCGGCCCGACCAGGCGGACATGCCCCGCGATGCGCCGGTCACCGGGGCCGACGATAAAGGCGCTCAGGCCTTCGGTGATGCGCGGCAGATAGCGCGCGGACACCTCGGCCTGCCACTCCACGCGCTGCTGGCGCACGAGGCGGAAAAGCTCGGTGCCGGACGAGACCACCGCTCCGAGCTGCGCCGAGCGGGAGGTGATGAGCCCGTCATCGGGGGCAACGATCGTGGCTTGGTCGAGCTTGATCTTCTGGCCCTGCAACGTCGCTTCCGCCGATTTGACGTCGGCCATCGCCGTCTGCTCGGCAATGAGATATTCCGTCACCTTCTCGTCCGAGAGGGCGCCGCTGCCCTGCAATTTGCGCACGCGCGCGGCATTGGCCTGCGCCTTGGCGAGATTTGCCTTGGCCGTCTCCAGCGCCGCCTCCTCCTTCAGGAGGTCCGCCTGCAGGGTGTCCTGCGCCAGCTGCACGAGCACCTGGCCCTTGGTGACCACCGAGCCGACTTCGGCAAGCACATCGGTGATGCGAAGACCGCTGATCTCCGACGCGACGATGGCTTCGTGCCAGGGCTTGAGCCAGCCGCTGGCCGGAACGGTCTCCGGCCACTGGCGCTCCACGGGCCTCACCACGCTCACCGTGAGAGTCGCCGCCTCCGTCGTGGCCTGCGCGCTGGCGGGCAAACTGCCGGACGCAAGACCCGCCGTGGCGAGCAGGGCGGCGCATAGGTTCAGGGTTCGCCGCATCAGAGCTGATTTCCTTGTGTGTTCGACGAACGAAGTGTGTTGGCCGTACGGCCCGGCGGAGAGCCGGCACCGGCATCCCAGCCGCCTCCGAGGGCCTTGTAGAGCGCGATCCAGTAGCGGACCGCGTCGCGCCGGATCTCAATCAGCGAGATTTCCGACGACTGCGCCGCCCGGCGCGCCTCCTCGCGGTCCAGCAGGCTGACGCCGCCGGCCCGCCAGTTCGTGTCGATGGCGTTGAAGTAGGTTCGGTAATTGCGGGCGGCGCTGCTAGCATCGCTGATCCGGCGGCGGGTGCTGTCGATCCGCACCAGCGCAGTCTCCACTTCCGCGACCGCGCTCAGCACGCCGGATTTGTAGTTCGCCGCGGCGGTGTCGTAGTCGGCGATCGCGCCCATCACGGTGGCGCGGCGCGATCCGCCGTCGAAGAGCGGGATGGTGAGGGCCGGCCCGAAGGACCACGGCAAGGCGGCCCCGGTCAGCGTGGAGCTGCTGATCGTCACCGAACCCGCGAGGCTCAGGCTGGGATAAAGGTCGGCCTTCGCCGCGCCGACATCGGCGACGGAAGCGGCCACTTCCAGCTCGAGCGCATTGATGTCCGGTCGCTGCCGCAACGCCTCGGCCGGCACGGCCGTGATCTGGAAACTCTTCGGCGCCGGAAGGCCCGCCTTGCCCTGAGCCAGCAGGCGCCGCACCGTTGCCTCGTCGCCGCCGGTGACCTGGGCGAGCGAGATGATCAGAACATTGCATTCCGTGCGCTGGGCGATCAGCGTCGAGGAAGACGAGGCCGCACTGGCGCGCGCAAGGGCGAGGTCGGCCGAGGAGGTCAGCCCGGATGCGGCGGCTTTCTCGGTGGCCCGGATGGTTTCGCGCTGCGACGTGAGCTCGACGCTGTAGGCGTTCTCCAGCTGGCGGCAGGCGCGGTACTGCACATAGTAGTCCGCGACCTCGGCGGCGAGAGACACGCGCGTGTCGTACCAGTCGTCGACGCGCTGATCCACGCGAAGCCCGGCCGCCTCGGTCTTCTGCCGAACCTTGCCGAACAGGTCGATTTCCCATGAGGCGTCGAGGCCGCCGCTCGACAGCGTCGCCGCGGCCACCCGGTTGGTGGAGCTGCCGTCGGTGCCGGACCGGGTTGCGGATGCCGAGCCGTCGAGGACCGGGAAAAGGTTCGCCTGCTCGGAAGCCAACGTCGCGCGGGCCCGCTCGATGTCGGCCACCGCCGATGCGACGGTGGGGTTCTCCTCCTGCGCGAGCCGGATGAGGGCGATGAGCGACGGGTCGTTGAAGGTCCCCCACCACGTCACCAGCTCGGACGTCCTGCCATCATGCGGCTGGGTGGCGTGCCATGTGTCGGCGAGCTTGACGTCGGCGGGACGGAGTTCCGGAAATGTCGCGCAGCCTGACAGGCACAGGCCGATCCCGATCGACGCAAGCGCGGCGGAGGTCTTCGTGAACGATGAACGCATGCGCCGCCCGGGTGATCGACAGGTACTCGCTGTCGGTAGCGGGTCGGGCGTTAAGTGCGGTCAAGCCAACGTTAAGATGAGTAAAATCCGGTGTCGGGACGTCATTTTTCTGTATGGCTTTTCCCCGGAATGAATGACGGGCTCACCGGATGACCAAGGTCCTTCTCATCGACGACGACGTCGATCTCACCACGCTCCTGCAGGAATATCTTGCCGAGGAGGGCTTCGAGGTGACGACCACGAGCGATGGCCGCGCCGCGATCGCGCAAGCGGCGGCGAACAGCGTCGACATCATCGTCCTCGACATCATGATGCCGGCCATGAACGGAATCGACGTGCTGCAGCGGATCCGGCGGCTGAGCCAGGTCCCGGTGCTGATGCTGACGGCCAAGGGCGACGACGTCGATCGCATTGCCGGCCTCAATCTCGGTGCCGACGATTACGTGTCGAAGCCATGCTCGCCCGGCGAACTGGTGGCGCGGCTGAAGGCGATACTGCGCCGTTCGGGTCCCACGGGCGCCGGAACACCGCAGGATTCGCTCCGCGCGGGCGAACTTGTCATGCACCCCGGGACACGGACGGCAGATTGGCGCGGCCGGCCACTTGAGCTGACCGGCACGGAATTCAGCCTGCTCGAAGTGCTGGCCCGCCACGCCGGCCAGCTCGTCTCCAAGCAGGACATCTCGAAGCATGCCTTCGGCCGGCCGCTGACGCCCTTCGATCGGCGCATCGACGTCCATCTGAGCAGCGTCCGCCAGAAGCTCGGCATGCGGGACGACGGCCAGTCCTGGATTCAATCCGTGCGGGGTCACGGCTACCAACTGCTGCAGGATCGCTGATGCGCCGCCTGTTCTGGAAATTCTTCTCCATCATCTGGCTGACGCTGGCGGCCTCGATCCTTGGGCTGTTCCTCATCAGCCGCCTGCTCGACGCGCTGCCCTTCTCGCAGGACCTCCTGCGCCAGCAGCATGTGATCGCGCTCGATGTCACGGCCCGGCTCTTGGAGCAGGAGGGGATGGCGGCCGCCAAGGCCTACGCCCGCGCCGCGGCGGCGGTGGCGCAGCCTGTGGAACTGTCGATTTCCGAGAGCCGCACGCCGGCCGACTGCGCGCAAGGAAACGGCACGCAAGGAAACGGCACGCATATGCGCAACGTCCTGGTCGGCGAGACCTGCCATCGCGTGACGCTGATGGCGCAGGACCCCGGCGTCTTCGAGGGGACCTGGCCGAAGCTGCTGCCCTGGGCGTCCGCGCTGATCGCCAGCGCCGTTGCCGCTTTCGCGCTGGCCCGCTACCTCATTCGCCCCGTCGCCCATCTCCGCCACGGCCTGAGCGCCCTCGCCCACGGCCAGTTCGACGTGCGCATCGGCGACAAGATGGCCGGGCGCAAGGACGAGGTGGCCGCGCTCGCCCATGATTTCGACGTCAGCGCCGCCCGCCTGCAGGCCCTGCAGGAGGTTCAGCAGCGGCTGTTTCACGACGTCTCCCACGAGCTGCGCTCACCCTTGTCCCGTCTCCAGGCCGCCATCGGCGTGCTGAGGCAGAATCCGGCACGGCTCGAAACCCTGCTGGGCCGCATGGACCGGGAGATCGAGCGTATTGACGGGCTGGTCGGCGAAATCCTCACCCTCGCCCGATTGTCCGGCCGCGCGGATAATGCCGTGGTGCAGACCCTCGACGTCATCGACCTCGTCAACGAGATCGTCGATGACGCGTCATTCGAGGGCCAGACGCGCGGCATATCGGTCTCCCATGAGGGGGCCGCGACCTTCGTCGCCGACGTCGACGGCGAACTGATCTATCGCGCCTTCGAGAACGTCATACGCAATGCCCTGAAACACTCGCCGGACAATGCGCACGTCCTCATTCGTTCCCGGATCGTCGACGACGCCCTGCGCGTGACGGTGACCGATGAGGGATCGGGCGTCCCCGCGACGGATCTCGAACGAATCTTCCAGCCATTCCTGCGCGGCAGCGAGGCAGCGGCCCGAAGCGGCTATGGGCTGGGCCTCGCCATCACAAAGCGGGCGATCGAAACGCATGGCGGGCGTGTCACGGCCTCGCTGGCCGGCAGCGGCGGGCTGGAGGTCGCCCTGGAAGTTCCCAGGATGAGCCGCCGCACGACGAAAGGGGTGTTCCCCCTGCGGATCATGGAGTGAGCCAGATACTTAGAGTGAGCCAGATCCTGGAGTGAGCCAGGGGGCCACGGAAAAAAGCGTGCCGGCCCGGAATAATCCGGGCGGAGACGGGTCCAGCTTCTGACGGCGCCGCGTGCGCCGAAGGAGAAAGCCCATGCGACAACGCTCACTGGCCTTTACCGGCCTGCTGCTCGCAGCCTCCCTCGCCGGCGGCCCCGTCGCGGCACAAGACCCCGGCGCGGGCACCGCCGCGGCGTCGGCCACCGGCGCGGAAGCCCCGTTCCTCGCCGAGAATGCCGCCGCCATGGACAGGATGATGGCGGACATGGACGTAAAGCCGACCGGCGACCTCGACGCCGACTTCACGGCCATGATGATTCCCCATCACCAGGGCGCGATCGACATGGCGGTCGCCTATCTGCGCTACGGCACCAACCCGCAGCTTCGCCGCCTCGCGCAGGAGATCGTGGTGGAGCAGCAGCAGGAAATCGCCGCGATGCGGCTGGCGCTGGGACAGCCCTTGCCGCCCTCCGCGCCGGCACCGACGGCGCCCGTTTTGGCGGAGCCGGCGGCGAGCCCGGCACACGACCATTCCGCCATGCCTGACAACGCCATGTCTGCCGGCACCCCGTCCATGCCGGCGATGTCGATGCCGACGAAGTAGGAATTCCCCATGAAGAACCCTCTCCTGACCAGCCTGCTTGCGGGCGCCATGCTCGCCTGTGCCCTGCCCGCCTTCGCCGGGCAGGCGCCGTTCGCCGCCTCCGCCGCCGACATCCCGGTGAGCAGCCACGACCGCGTCTATGCCGCCGAACAGTTCTCCAACACCGTCTCCGTCACCGACCCCGCCTCCAACAGGCTGATGGGCGTCATCCGGCTGGGCGAGCCGCAGCCGATGAATTTCAGCCCGCTCTACAAGGGCCAGGTGCTGGTGCACGGCATGGGCTTTTCGCCCGACGCTAAGACCCTCGCCGTGGTGTCGATCGGCTCGAACTCGGTCACCTTCATCGACACGGCGACCAATGCGGTGAAGCACACCACCTATGTCGGGCGCTCCCCGCACGAGGCGTTCTTCACGCCCGACGGCACGGAGATCTGGGTGACGGTGCGCGGCGAGGACTATGTCGCCGTGCTGGACGGAACGACCTATGAGGAGAAGACCCGCATCAAGGTGCCGAACGGCCCGGGCATGCAGATCTTCTCGCCCGACGGAAAATACGGCTATGTCTGCTCCTCCTTCATGCCCGAGACCGTGGTGATCTCGGTCGCCGAGCACCAGATCGTCGGCCATGTGAAGCAGGAGAGCCCGTTCTGCCCCAACATCGCTGCCACGCCGGACGGCAGGCAGGTGTGGTTCACGCTGAAGGACATCGGCAAGACCCAGGTGTTCAACGCCCAGCCGCCTTTCGATGTCGTCAAGACGCTCGATACCGGGCCGATCACCAATCACGTCAACTTCGCCCGCAACGCCAATGGCACCTTCGCCTATGTGACGGTGGGCGGACTCAATGAGGTGAAGGTGTTCCGCACGGACGACTTCTCGCAGGTTGCCACCATCCCGGTCGGCAAGCTGCCGCATGGCATCTGGCCGTCGGGGGACGGGTCGCGGGTCTATGTCGGCCTTGAGAATGCCGACGGGCTCGCCGCCATCGACACCCTCACCAACACGGTGGTGGCGACCATCCCGATCGGCCAGGCGCCGCAGGCGGTGAACTATGTCCCGGGCGCCGTGCCGGAGGGAGACGGCACGCAGAACCTCCAGCCGCTCGGCGTTGCGGGCCAGGCCGCCCATCTCAGCCTCGCCGCGGAGGGCGGGGCCACGGGCAAGCCGGCGACCAGCGTCTCGCTGTTCGACCAGGGCCTGATCCAGATCCTGCAGGCTTCCGTTACCGGGCTGGCGCCGAAAAGGCCCTATGTGCTCGCGCTGGCCGGCCAGCCGGACGGCACGGGCACGCTGGAGCCTCTCGCCGCCTTCATGACCAATCCGGCCGGCTCGGCTATCGTCAACGCTGCCGGCCCAATCCGGCAGATCGTGCAGAACGATGCGCCGGCGCAGCGGCGCTATCTCGTCATCGCCGAGGGCACGAGCGTTCAGCCGGGAGCCGTGGTGCAGCGCCAGACCCGCGACTGAGAGGCTTTTGGCACGGGGCGAAGGGGATGGCCGGGCACGGCGACCTTCGTCTTGCCGATAGGAGACGGCATGGACCACGAGATGGTGCGCCTTATCGAACCGCTCATCCCCGCGTTGAGGCGCTATGCCCGCGCGCTGATGCGCGAGCGGGCGGCGGCGGATGATCTGGTGCAGGATTGCCTGGAACGGGCCATCGGCCGCTGGCACCAGCGGCGCGCCGATGGCGACACGCGGGCGTGGATCTTCACCATCCTGCACAATCTCGCCATGACGCGCCTGCGGCGTACGGCGCGGCGCCCGGTCCATGTCGCGCTCGACGATGCCGACGCCGCGAACCTTTCGCAAGCCGGTGCACAGGAGGAAGGGCTGCGCCATCGCGAACTGCTCGCCGCGCTGGCCAAGCTGCCGGACGAGCAGCGCACCGTGCTGCTGCTGGTCACCGTCGAAGAACTCTCCTATGCCGAAGCGGCGCGGGTGCTGGAGGTTCCGATCGGCACCGTGATGTCGCGGCTGTCGCGCGCCCGCGAACGCCTGGCACGGCTGATCTCGGCCGAGCCGCAGGCAAGTTTCCCGCCGTCCTATCTGCGGAGCGTCAAATGAGCTCTCGTCCCATCACCGAAGACGACCTCAACGGCCTCGTCGACCGCACGCTCGATGCCCGCCGCGAGGCCGAGGTGAGAACCTATCTCGACGCGCACCCGGAGATCGCGCGACGCGTCGCCCTTTTCAGCCAGCAGGGCGACATGTTGCGCGCGGCCTTCGCGCCGGTGATCGAGGAGCCGGTGCCGACCGAACTCGATCTCTCGCGCATGATTCAGGAACGTCGCCGCCCCGGTCAGACGCCGCGCTGGGCCATGGCGGCCGCCGCGGTGCTGCTGCTGTCGGTCGGCGTCGCCGGCGGCTGGTCGCTGCGCGGCATGGGACCTGCCACCTCTGAAGGCGTCCAGGCGCTCGCCCGCGAGGCGGTGGCGAGCTATGCGACCTTTGCCCCGGACAGAATGCGCCCGGTCGAAATCCGCGCGGACGACCGCAACGCGCTGGCGGACTGGGCCGCCACCCGCCTGGGTCGTCCGATCGGCATTCCGGACCTGACGGCGGCGGGCTACCGGTTCATGGGTGGCCGCGTGGTGCCGACCGAGCACGGCCCGGCGGCGCTGTTCATGTATGACGACGACCGGGGAACCCGGCTGGTGATGCTGGCGCGCCCGATGAAGGCGGAGCCGGACCTGCCGATGTCGCCGCATGCCGATGGCAGCCTCAATGGCTTTGCCTGGGCAGACAAGGGCCTCGGCTACAGCCTGGTCGGAGGGGTGGCGTCCGACACACTGCACCCTCTGGCGGACGAAGTGCGCCGCCAGATCCGCAGCGAGGTCTGAGTTCGCGCGTGCGAGGTCTCTCGATTCCTTACCGCTGGGATGTCTCTTCCCCGTTGGCGATAAAGGATGTCAACACGGCGTTGAACTTGGCCGGGTTTTCGAGAAACATGAAGTGCGATCCGCCGTCTTCTTCCTCGAAGATGACGGTTCGGGCACCCGGAATCGCCCGGCCCATCGCCTGCATCGCCTGCCAGGGCACGATGCTGCGGCGGGCGCCGATGCACAGGCATGGGCGCCGGATGCGTCCTATGACATCCCGCCAGTTCTTGAACGCATGGTCGTAGAGAAGCCGGGCGGCATAGGCACGTGGGAAAAGCGCATTCTGTGCAAGCACCCAGTCAAAATCGCTCTCCGGGTACTCGCGGCTGAACATCGCCGAAACGAAGGAACGGCTGAGCGGACCGCCATCCTGCGCCAGACCCATGACCAGTTCGGCAGCCTCCTGCGCCGACAGGATCGCCCCGGCATCCAGCCGCTCTTCCTCGGTCCAGCCCGGATCGGCGACGATGGCGGACGCCTGGTCGACGAAGACCATGCGCTCGACGTTGCCGTCGCCGAACTGTTCCAGATAGCTCCATATGATCGACGAACCCATGGAGTGCCCGACCAGGGTGATATCGCTGAGGGCAAGAGCGTGGATGAGATCGTCGAGATCAGCGGCCAGCCGCGAGATGCGGTAGCCATGATCCGGCTTCTCGCTGAGGCCATGCCCGCGCATGTTTACCGCGATGACGCGGTGCGTCGCGCTGAGAGCCTCGATCTGGAAAGTCCATTGCTCCGCCGTCTGCGACCAGCCGGGGATCAAGATGACCGGCTTACCCGTTCCGGCTGTCAGGTAGTGCAGGGTTACCTCGTCGGACGTTCGGACCGTGCCATCCGCCCATGACGGTCTCCCGCGGCCGCCCCCCTCACCCATGACGGATCTCCCGCACGTCCTCTAACCATCTGCGTTACCGAGTGTTTTTCGGCGACCGGCGTCCGCTCGACGGCCCATGCTTTACGGCACCGTCCCCTCCCCGCGCAACTACGATTCTCGTACGGGTGGGCACACACGTTCAAGACCGGCGACCTCTTATCCCGGTAGATGTCACGGGATGGCAGGCGCGGGTCTCGCGACTGGCCGTCTTGCAGCGAGGAGGAACTGTGCCCGTGACCGATGCGACAGGCATGCCGAGAAGGATGGAAAGCGCCCACAAGGCCTTCACCGTCGTGACCGCCGCTTCTGCCGCGATGGCGGTCTTCCTTGCCGACCTTTGGCTGCCCGTGCACAGCGCCATCGCGGCGCTCTACATCATCGTCGTGGCGATTGTCGCGGGAGGCGGGCTGCAACGGCTTATCGTTCCCGCCGGCCTGGCCTGTCTGGTTCTCGCCGCCCTCGCCTATTTCATCTCGCCGGTCATCGCGGCAAATCCGCATGCCGCACCCGATATCATCATCAGCGACCTGGTCATCGCTGCCGCGACGGCGCTCGCCTTCCGTATGACCCTGCAGCACGCGCCCTTGCTGGAACAGGCCCGCGATTCGCAGGAGCGGTACGCCGCGATCTTTCATGAATCGCCGGTTTCCATCTGGGAGTCCGATTGGACCCGCGTGCTCGCCCATTTGAGGGCAACCGGCGCGACCCCTCACGCTTTGCGGGCGAGCACCGATCAGATAGCGGTCCTGCGCAATCTCGGCTCGACCCGCATCGCCAACAAGGCGACCGCACGCCTCTTTGGTACGGAGGCTCCCGATGCCATGGTCGGGAAGACCTTCGTTTCCCACTACATGCCGTCGACCGAAGCGGCCCTCGCGGAAATCTTCGCCACTTTCCTTGAAGGCGAGCAGATGCGGGAGGTCGAAACCCAGTTCCGGACGGCACAGGGTCGCTTGATCGACGTGCTGTGGCGCGCCACGCTCCTGCCGGGCGAAAGCGAGTGGTCGCGCGTGCTGATCACCGCCATCGACGTGACGGACCGCAACAGTGCCCGCGCCAAGCTGGAGCAGGCCTCCGCCGACCTCGCGCATGCCGCGCGAGTCTCCACCCTCGGGCAGCTTTCGGCGTCGATCGCTCATGAGGTGAGCCAGCCGCTGGCCGCCATCAAGACCTATGCAGATTCCGCCAAGCGATGGCTCGCGGCGCCCACCCCGGACATGGGCGAGGTGAAGGCCTGCCTGGATGGCGTGATTGCCAACACCACGCGGGCATCCGAAACCCTGGCCCGCGTCCGGTCGCTGGCGCGCAAGGACACGCCCGAGCCCGAAGCCTTCGACCTTGCCGATCTCATCACCGAATCTGTCCGCATGCTGCAGCGCGAGGCCAACGCGCATGCAACCCATATCCGCGAGCTGATCGAACCCGGCCTGCCGGACGCCTTCGCCAACCGAGTCCAGATCCAGCAGGTCATCGTGAACCTGCTGCTCAATGCGATCCAGGCCATGGACAAGGTGGGGGGCCGACAGCGCGAAGTCGTGGTTTCGCTGACCATGGCGCAGGACCAGATGATGAATATCGACGTGCGGGACAACGGCACCGGCATCGCGCTGGAGAACCCCAACGCGATTTTCCAGCCCTTCCACACGACCAAGACCAACGGCATGGGCATGGGCCTCGCCATCTGCCGCTCCATCGTCGAGGCACATGGCGGGGCCATCCGGGCCGACAACAACAGCGCCATCGGCGCGACGGTGTCGTTCACCGTGCCATCCGAAGTGCGCGCCGCCGATGCGCGCCAACGCCGCTCGCCGGCCCATGACGGCCGGACCACGGACGACATGGCCGGCGCGACAATCGCCGCCAGCGATCGGCATCGACACGGGCGGGATTCGCAGGGCTCAGCGCCTCCGACAAAGCACTGACCCGCCGTCCCTCCGTCTTTCGGCGATGGACGAGCCTGGCGCGGCTGGCTACAGCCCCGGCGCTGCTAGCGGGCGAATTGCTCGCGTTGTTTTACGAGTTCGTCGAGCAGTTGCTGCTGCTGCGCAATCCTGTTGGCGGCCAGATCTTCGTCGGCGGCGCCGGAATAGGCTGCGGCCTGCTCGGTCAGTTCCGACAGGTTGCTGCGCAGGATGGCGATACGTTCATCAAGCTCGATAAGAGCTGCGGCATCCGGCATGGCGATATCCTCCCGTTGAGACGGCGGCAAAACCGCCGCCTTGCAATTACGTACGCCGCACTCGCGCTCCGGCGGCATCGGCTCGACGGGATTATATGGCCCGGCTCTGCCTCTCCTGCCAGCGGATGGCGTTCGATTTCATTCTGGCCAGTGTCGAAGCCTGCCGGCCTTTGAGCCGCTCGGCACCAGTGTTGCGCCGGCGATGCTGGGCCGCGCTCGATGGCATATCTTTCGTGAATGACGGGCGCCCTTTCGCTTCGCATGACAGCCGCGCGTGCCGGCCCCGGCGGCAACGTCTTCCAACGATTCATGTCAGCCTCGGTGGCGGCCGAGTTCGTGAGGTCCGGTTTGCCGTTGCCTCGCAGGTGAACCGGGCGCCCGTCAGGCCCCGCAAACTCAAGTATGAGGCGACCAACCCAACGGCCGATTTCAGCCGTTCCCCCCGCGCTCTAGCGTCAATGGCGTGATGACGGCGGCGTCCACCTCGGTTCCTTCCCAGGCAACTACGTAAAGCCTCCGCCAATCTCCAACCCTTGCCCTCCGAGGAGCTCCCGCCATGACCAGTGTCCCGCCGAAAACCCGCCAGATCGCACCGCTGCGCACCCCCACCGACCTCGGCGAGGACGCCACGCGCGACATCGCCGCCGCCCTGACCTCGCTGCTGGCGGACGTGTTCGCGCTCTATCTGAAGACCAAGAACTTCCACTGGCACATGTCCGGCCCGCATTTCCGCGACTACCACCTGATGCTCGACGACCAGGGCGACCAGCTCTTCGCCATGACTGACGACATTGCCGAGCGCGCCCGCAAGATCGGCGGCACCACCCTGCGCTCCATCGGCCATATCCAGCGGCTGCAGCGCATTCCCGACAACGACGCCGACTATGTAACGGCCTCGGACATGCTGGCCGAGCTCGCCCAGGACAACCAGCAGCTCACCGGTTTTCTCCGCGCCACCCATGCCGTCGCCGACGAATATAACGACGTCGCCACCGCCAGCGTGATCGAGAACTGGATCGACGAGACCGAGCGGCGGACCTGGTTCCTCTACGAGGCCACGCGTTCCAACCACTGAGTGTACCCAGCAGTCCCGGCCGGCCGGTGCTCGCACCGGCCGTTACCCCTCTCATGTGGAGCTGACGCGATGCCCGATGTGAACGCCTCCCCCTCGGCCGGCCCGCTCGCCGCCGGCCAGGTGGCACCGGACTTCATCCTTGCCTCGACCCCGGACCAGTTGCTGTCGCTTTCCGATCTCAAGGGGCAACCCGTCATCCTCGCCTTCTACCCGGCGGACTGGAGCCCGGTGTGTGGCGACCAGATGGGGCTCTACAACGAGGTGCTGTCCGAATTCCACCGCTACGGCGCCCAACTCCTCGGCATCTCGACCGATGGCGTCTGGTGTCACGCCGCCTTCGCCGGCGAGCGCAAGCTGCATTTCCCGCTGCTCGCCGATTTCGAGCCCAAGGGCGGCGTCGCCCGGCGCTACGGCGTCTATCGCGAGCATGAAGGCACCTCGGAGCGCGCCCTTTTCGTGATCGACGGCGAAGGCATCATCCGCTGGAGCTACGTCTCCCCGGTCGGCCTCAACCCCGGCGCCGACGGAATCCTCGATGCGCTGGACGCACTGGCCACCCCGCCGCGCCATGCGGGAGCCGTGTCATGAGCCGTCTTGCAATACCTGTGAGTGCCGACGAACTGGCCCTCGGCCCGGCCGACGCGCCGGTCACGCTCATCGAATATGGCGACTATGAGTGCCCCTATTGCGGCGAGGCCTACCCGGTGCTCAAGGCGGTGCAGCAGGCCATGGGCGACCGGCTGCGCTTCGTGTTCCGCAACTTCCCGTTGGTCGAGGCCCATCCCCATGCCGGGCGCGCCGCCGAATTCGCCGAGGCAGCGGCCAGCGTCGGCCGGTTCTGGGAAGCGCACGACATGCTCTACGAGCATCAGGACGCGCTCG
Organism: Ancylobacter sp.; assembly: GCF_965279025.1. NCBI lineage: Bacteria > Pseudomonadati > Pseudomonadota > Alphaproteobacteria > Hyphomicrobiales > Xanthobacteraceae > Ancylobacter > Ancylobacter sp. Next base: position 936,359 of record NZ_OZ257132.1, read on the forward strand.
ACGACGCGAGCCTGCTGGCCTATGGCCGCGCCCTCGGCATTGACGAGGCGGTGCTGCAGGCGGGCTTCGAGGGACGTTTCGACGCCAAGATCCGCCATGATTTCACCAGCGGCGTGCGCAGCGGCGTCAATGGCACGCCGTGCCTGTTCATCAACGGCCATCGCTATGACGGCCCGCGCGAGGTCGACACGCTTCTCGCCGTGCTCCAGCAGGCGGCGGAGATGCCGGCCTGACAGGGCGCCCTGCTCAACATGCCGCTGAGGGGATCGCGCCCCTTGGCTTCACTCCCCTCAGCCAAAGGCAGGAATGCGATGTCGGAATCGGAAATCACCCAGGACGCACGGCCACTGCCCGCCATGGCCGGTTTCGGCACCACCTTTGCCATGGCCGCGGCGGCCGGCATCGCGGTGGCCAATATCTATTACAACCAGCCCATGCTGGCGCTGATCGAGCAGGACCTGCCGGGCCAACTGTCGGGCGCCATTCCCACCGCGACGCAGCTCGGCTACGCGATCGGTCTCTTCCTGCTGGTGCCGCTGGGCGATCTGGTGGAGCGCCGGCGTCTCATCATCCTCCAATTCGTCGCGCTTGCCGCGGCGCTGGTTCTGGCGGCGATCGCGCCGAGCGCGCTGCTCGTCGTTCTGGCCTCGCTGGCCGTCGGTCTGGCCGCAACGGTGGCGCAGCAGATCGTGCCGCTCGCCGCGCATATGGCGGCGCCCGAACGGCGGGGCGCCACGGTGGGCACCGTGATGGCCGGCCTGCTCACCGGCATCCTGCTCAGCCGCACGCTGGCGGGCTTCGTCGCCACCCATGGCGGCTGGCGCGAGATGTTCTGGCTGGCCGTGCCGATGGCGCTGGCCGCCGCCGGGCTGATGGCGGCGATCCTGCCGCGCAGCACCCCCGATTCCACCTTGAGCTATGGTCGCCTGCTGCACTCGATCGTGCATCTCTGGTCCGAATTTGCGGCGCTGCGCTTGGCGGCGCTGACGCAGGCGGCGCTGTTCGCGGCCTTCACGGTGTTCTGGACCATTCTCGCCTTCCGGCTGGAGCAGCCGCGCTTCGGCCTCGGCGCGGACATTGCCGGTCTGTTCGGCCTCGTCGGCGCCGTCGGCGTGCTGGCCGCGCCGATTGCCGGCCGTTTTGCCGACCGGCAAGGTCCGACCAAGGCTGTCGTCCTCGGGGTTGCGGTCACGCTGGTCTCCTGGATCGTCTTCGGCGCCTGGGGATCGCTGGCCGGCTTGGTGGTCGGCGTGATCCTGCTGGATTTCGGCATGCAGACCGCCCTCGTCTCCAACCAGCATATCGTCTTCTCGCTGCGGCCGGCCGCCCGCGCCCGGCTCAACACCGTGCTCATGGGCGCCATGTTCCTGGGCGGCTCGCTCGGCTCGGCCCTCGCCACCCTCGCCTGGGGCGCCGGCGGCTGGCTGCTGGTATGTGTCCTCGGCACCGCCTTCGCGGCCGTTGCGGCCGGGCTGCAACTGCTGGCGTGGTCCCGCCGCTGAGCGCTCCTGCCGGCGCATATCCCCCGCGCCGGCAGTCTGCGCATCTTGGCTGCCGCGTCGGCGGCTAACCCAATGACTGCCCCAGCCTCTTGCCGTAAGCGACGATGGAGCGCCCGACAGGCGCGCGTTCCGCCTCATAGGCGGCGAGCGCGGCGTCGATGTCGGGTCTCGCGCGCAAGGCATTGCGAAGCGCGAAAGCGTCGCCCGCCGCCTTGGCGACGCCCATTGCCGTATGCGGTCGCGCCACGAACGCCGCGTCCCCCATCAGTGCGACGCGGCCGGCCACCATATGCGCCGGCGCGTAGTCGAAGATGGCGTGAATGAACGGCCGGGGCTCGGCCGTCACCGCCGCTGCGAAAGAAGGCGGCAGCAGCCGCGCGGCATCCGCCCGCATGGTGGCGACGATGTCGGGCCGCATCTGGCCCGGCGCCAGGGAAAAGGAACGGCGCTCGCCGCCGATGTCGGTCAGCACGCCATCCAGTTCATCCCGCATGTAGCGCCGGTACCAGACCCAGTTGTAGCGACGACGTCCGACGGCGGTCGAACCGTCCGGGCCGGTAACGAGATAGCCCAGGATGTGTGATCCCGGCATCTCATAGAAGGCGAAGCGATCGAACAGCTGGCCGGCGGCGGCCGGCGGCACTTCCCGTTCGGGCACCAGCCCGCGCCAGGTTGCATAGCCGACATACTCCGGCAGGGACTGCGGCCCGACAACGCTGGCCCGCACCGCCGAGCCGATGCCATCGGCGCCGATCAGCACATCGGCATGTTCCTCGCCGCCATCGGCGTAGCGCACCCGGACGCCATCGGCCTCCTTGACGACCGCGACGGCACGCCGGCCGGTCTGGTAGCGGCCTTCGGGAACCAGATTGCGGAAGGTGCGGAACAGCACGTCCCAGGACAATTGGGTCTGCGGCGTCGGCTGCCGGCTGATGATGGTGCCGGCGCGGTCGAGATAGATCCGCTCGCGGGCCTCGACACCGATCTGCGCGACATGCTCGACGCCAACCTCGCGGAGAATGTCGAACACCTCGCGCTGGGCCACGAGACCGGCGCCGCGCCCTTCCAGCCCCTGCACCGAGCGTTCGGTGATGGTGACATCGAAGCCGGCACGGGCCAGCAGGACGCCCGCGAACAGGCCTCCCATCGAGCCGCCGACGATGAGAATGCGCGCGCTCATGATCCGTAATTTTCTCCGGGAGAGTGTCAGACGATGAAGTCGATCACGCCGCCATCGACGCGCAGGGCGGCGCCAGTGGTGGCCGAAGCGAGCGGCGAGGCGAGGTAGACGGCCATGTTCGCGACCTCCTCCACCGTGGCGGGCCGGCCGATGAGCGAGGTCGGCCGGTGCGCCTTCACGAAGTCGGCGCCGGCCTGCTCCAGCGTCTTGCCGGCGGCAACCTCGGCCTTGAGCATCTGCGCCACGCCTTCGGAAAGCGTCGGCCCGGGCAGGATGGAATTCACCGTTACCCCGGTGCCGGCCATGCGCTTGGCAAGCCCCCGGGCGAGCGACACGTCGGCGGTTTTGCTCACGCCGTAATGGATCATCTCGACCGGAATGTTGAAGGCGGATTCCGAGCCGAGGAACAGCATGCGGCCCCAGCCGCGCGCCGCCATCCCCGGCAGGTAGGCGCGGGCGAGGCGCACCCCGGACATCACATTGAGCTGCCAGTGCCGATCCCAGACATCGTCGGGCGTGTCGAAGAAATCCGAGGGCTGGAAGATGCCGAGATTGTTCACGACGATGTCGAAGGCGGGCTCCGCCGCGATGAGCTCGCGGGCGCCTTCCGGCGTGCCGAGATCGATGGCGCGCCCGCGCGCGGCCCCGCCCAGCCGTCCCAGCGCCGTCTCGACATTTGCCGTGGTGCGGCCGTTGATCACCACCTGCGCCCCGGCCTCCTGCAGGCCCCTGGCGATGGCAAAGCCGATGCCCTCGGTGGACCCGGTGACGAGGGCGGATTTTCCGGAAAGATCGAAGTTCATCGTCTGCTCCTGTGCCGATGGGGGAATTGCACGCGCGCTGGCGTCGCGTCTCAGGGGGCCGGGCTTGGCTTTGGCGGCGCGGCGGCGGCTTCGACGGGGGCCGCGCCGCCCTGCGATGCATTGGCCGAGGCCGATCCGCTGACGATGGACACGGTCGCGGTGAGCCCGGCGGCAAGCGTAACCGAGGGCGGCACATCGTCCAGAACCACCCGCACGGGCACGCGCTGGGCCAGCCGCACCCATGTGAACACGGGGTTGACGGTGGCGAGGCCCAGCCCATCCGGCTGCGTGTTGGGAATGGCGATGCCGCGCCCGATGCCGGTGACGTGGCCGGTCAGCGTCTCCGGATACGCCATGAGGGACACCTTGGCGGTGTCGCCGGGGCGGATGCCGTTCAGCACCGATTCCTCGAAATAGCCGTCGACCCAGAAACTGTCGCTGTCGACCACCGACAGCACGCGCTGGCCGCTCGTGGCGAAGTCGCCGGCCTGGGCGAGCAGGTTGGTGACATAGCCATTGACCGGCGACACGATGCGGGTCCGACTGAGGTTCAGCTTGGCCTGGTCGCGGTTGGCCTGCGCCTGCTGATAGGCCGCCGCCGCCATGTCCGCCCCCGCCGCGAAGCTCTGCTGCTCTTCCTTGGAAACCGCGATGGCCGTCAGCTCGGCGCGCCTCTGCGCCTCGGCCTGCTTGTTATCGAGATCCGCCTTGGCACGCGCGACGGCGGCTTCGGCATTGGCGAGGGCGATCTGGTAGTCGTCGGGTTCGATGACCACCAGCACATCGCCCTTGTGCACGTAGCGGTCATCCTTCACGGGAAGCTCGACAATGCGCCCGGAAACCTGCGGCGTGACCGTGACCACATAGGCCCGCACCGTGCCATCGCGGGTCCAGGGCGTTTCCATATAGGCCTGCCACATCCACCAGCCGAGCACGCCCGCACTCGCGAGAACGCACAGGGTGAGCAAAACCGGCAGCAGCGGGCGGCGGGGCGTTTGCCCTTCGCCGGCGGGGTTGGTGGTGGTCATTGGCGTGCACCCACAAGGACGATGAGGGAAAGGATGATGATGTAAATGCAGACGTTGAACAGGCCGGGATGCCAGACTTTTCGTGAAACGCCGTAATGGTTGGCGACCAGGCTCAAGGGAATGGTGACGACCCATGCCGCCAGCATCATCACCGCGAACGGGGCGACATAGACGCCGAAAATGTTGATCTCTGAATACATGGGACCGGACCTTCTCAACTGAAGGACAACAGGAACAGACGGCGCGTATCGACGCGTGCCGTCAGCAGCGCGGCATGGGTATCGAGGCTGTCAGCGATCACTGTTATCGCCGCGCACAACTTTTCCGGCGGGGCCGCCGCGACGCCGGAGGCGGCGGCGTTGGCATGATGCGCGCGCAGCAACTGCTCCAGCGCGTCATGGCTCGCGGCCAGCTCGCCGTCGGCGAGAGCGCGGAGCGCCTCGCGCAGCAGGCGGGCGGCGGGCGCGTGCGGCTCGCCCGCCCGCAGAAAGATGACGGCTTGGCCGAGAGCGAGCAGCGCCATCAGGTCGCCCGCCTCCTGGAGCGCCGTCTGCGGAGGAAGCGCCTCGATGCGCCGCGTCAGCAGCGTGGTCCACCGCGCGCGATCGAACGCCCGGTCTCCGCGCGCCAGCGTCCGGAAATCGCGCAGCGACAGTTCCAGCAGCCGGCGGGAGCGGATCTGCGGCGGGATGACCGGCATGATGACGAAGAACATCATGCCCACCACCGACCCTGCCACCACCGCCAGGGCCAGGTTGAAATAGGCGACCGCGCTGTAGCTGATGGGGTTGGCAACGCCCAGCAGGGGCAGAGAGGCCACCGACATTCCAAGGAACACCACGCTGTGCCACGTGCCGGCCTGCATCACGCCCAGCGGCAGGAAAAGCAGGACGAGCACGGCCATGAGCGCGGGAAAGCTGGTCACCGAGGGAAGAACGCCGAAATAGAGAACGGCGCCGAGCGCGGCCATCAGGGCGGCGCCGATCGCGTAATCCTTCGCCAGTGGCCGGGCCATGTCGCCGAAGGACCCGAAGATCAGCGTGCCGGCGGCGACGAACACGATCGCGAACGGGCCGCTGGGCCAGGCCGAGACCACCCAGAAGGCGGAGATGGCCAGCACGGCCGCGAACACCCGCAGCCCGTTCAGCAGCGCCGGAAGGGGATCGGCCACGACAAGGGCGGGAGCGCCGCGCGCGATGCGCTTGCCCTCGCGGTCGCGCAGCAGGATCAGGCTGTCGACCATCGCCGCAAGGCCCATCGCCACGTCTCGCGATGAATCGACGGCGAGGGAATTGGTGGAACCGGCGGTGGGCAGCGCCCGGATCTGCGCCACCACGTCCGCGCAGGTGCGCTGCATTTGCCGTGGGTCGCGGTCGAGCTGCGCCGGATCGATGCGCTGGAGAAGCGGAACCAGCGTGTCGGCGATCACGGCGTTGCTGTCGCCCGGCCGGCGGTGGTGATTGCCGACATTGCGCCAGGCGACGAGCGCACCAACCAGCGTGTCGACCATGTGACGAAGATTGCCGGCACGCGAGCGCAGATAGGAGGATTCGCCCGTGACAGCGTCGATCTGCACCTCGAGCTGCCCGAGCGAGCGCACCAAACCCTGCCGCGCCGCCTGTATGTCCGGCGTCTCCCCGCCCTGCGCGAGCGTCGCGATGAAGCCGTTCGCCACCTTTTCCAGCGCTTGCCGCAGGGTTTTCGCCAGCTGACGGCTCGCCGAGCCGAAATCGGTAAGGAGAATGACGAAGACGGCCGCCGCTATACCGATGCAGATCTCGCTGACCCGCACGATCGCCAGGAAGAAGGCCGTGCTCGGGTCCGCCAGCGTGTCGGCGAAGATGATCGCCGAGGTGATGCCGGCCAGGGCGGCGGCATAGGAGGCGAAATTGCGCAGCATCACCACCCCGAAGCCGCAGACGCCGCACCACAGGGCGAGGCAGAACAGCAGGGAGTTGCGGTGCTGCGGAAACAGACCCAGCAGCGTGACCATGACCAGCCCGCCGACAATCGTCCCGACGCCCCGGTAAAGGCCCTTGCGCAGCGAGGCGCCGAGGTTTGGCTGGCAGACGATGGCGGCGGTCGTTGCCGCCCAGTACGAGTTCTGCAGTTCGAGAAAGTAGGTAATGTAAAGCGCCAGGCACACGGAAGCCGCCAGGCGCACGCCGAACAGCAGTCGCGGGCCGAAGGGCTGGAAGACGTGGAGCACCGCCTCCAGCGCGGCGCCTGCGCGCCCCGTCTTGGCCGAGCGTAAGTCGTGAACGTCGCTCATGGCGCCTGTGCCGGGTTTGAACGGGTGGAAGTGTGAGAACAGCATAGGCAGCGGGCGGCGCTTTTAAATTATACGGCCGTGCCGGCGCATCGCACTTTGGTATGCGAGGGTGGCGTCACGCGGCGCGCGGCGGCGCCGGCACAGGGGCGGAAGCCGCGCCTGTGCCAGTTTTCGCGGCTCTACTGCCGGCCAGAGACGGCGGCAGCCGGGCCTCGTTAATACCTATGTTTGTCCCCCGCATATGGGCGGACTATTTCTTCGGCGGCCGGCCTCACCTTTTATTTACCGCAGGGGCGGCCAGGCATTTTCCGAGCATGGCGGCTCCCGGCCGGCTTCCGACAGGCGGCCGGTGTCTCAACCCTCCCGCGACAGGAGACCGCCATGGGTATCGCGAAGACCATTCGTCCCTATCATGAGCCGGCCGGCGGCTGGGGTGCGCTCAAGGCGATGGGCATTGCCCTTGCCGAGCAGGACATCGCGCTCTCCGGCATGGCGACGCTGGCCCGCATGAACCAGCATGGCGGGTTCGATTGCCCGGGCTGCGGCTGGGCCGACCCGAAGAACCCGTCGCCGTTCGAATATTGCGAGAATGGCGGCAAGGCGGTGGCGTGGGAGGCCACAACCAAGCGCTGCACGCCGGAATTCTTCGCCGCCAACACCGTGTCGGAGTTGGAGGCCTTCACCGATTTCGAGCTGGAGATGCAGGGCCGGCTGACCCACCCGATGCGCTACGACGCCTTCACCGACACCTATGTGCGGGTGAGCTGGGACGAGGCCTTCGCCATTGTCGGGCGGCATCTCAACGCGCTGCCCGACCCCAACATGGTGGATTTCTACACCTCCGGCCGCGCCTCCAATGAAGCCGCCTTCCTCTACCAGCTCTTCGCCCGCGAATACGGCACCAACAACTTCCCCGACTGCTCCAACATGTGCCACGAGGCGACCAGCGTCGGGCTGCCGCAGTCGCTCGGCGTCGGCAAGGGAACGGTGCTGCTGGAGGATTTCGAGAAGGCCGACGCCATCTTCATCTTCGGCCAGAACCCCGGCACCAATTCGCCGCGCATGATGACCGACCTGCGCAACGCCTCGCGGCGCGGCGCCACCATCATGTCGTTCAACCCGTTCCGAGAGCGGGCGCTGGAGCGCTTCCAGGCGCCCCAGAACCCGATCGAGATGGCGACGCTCACCTCGACGCCGATCTCGCAGCGGCTGTTCCAGGTGAAGGTCGGCGGCGATGTCGCGCTCATCAAGGGCATCATGAAGCTGATGGTCGAGGCGGACGAGGCCGCCCGCGCCAACGGCCAGGCGCTCGTGCTCGACTGGGAGTTCATCCACGGCCACACTGTCGGCATCGACGCCCTCATCGCCGATCTGAAGGCGACGCAATGGGCGGATATCGAAGCCAAGTCCGGCATCGCCCGCGCCGATATCGCGGTGGCGGCGGACGCCTATATGAAGGCCGAGCGGGCGATCATCGTCTTCGGCATGGGCATCACCCAGCATCGCCACGGCACCCAGAACGTCCAGCAGCTCGCCAATCTCGCGCTGCTGCGCGGCAATATCGGCCGCGAAGGCACCGGCATGTGCCCGGTGCGCGGCCATTCCAACGTGCAGGGCGACCGCACGGTCGGCATCACCGAAATTCCCTCCGCCGAATTCCTGACCCGGCTGAAGGACCGCTTCGGCTTCGAGCCTCCCCACGCGCCCGGCCACAACGTCGTCACCGCGCTGGAGGCGATGGTGCGCGGCGAGGCCAAGGTGTTCATCGGGCTGGGCGGCAATTTCTCCGCCGCCATTCCGGATTGGGACCAGACCCAGGCGGCGATGCGCCGGCTCGACCTCACCGTCCACATCGCCACCAAGCTGAACCGCAGCCACATCGTGCATGGCCGCGAGGCGCTGATCCTGCCCTGCCTCGGCCGCACCGAGTTGGACCAACAGGCCGGCGGCCCGCAGGCGGTGACGGTGGAGGATTCCATGTCGATGGTGCACGCCTCACGCGGCCACAACGCGCCCGCCGCCGAGCATCTCAAGAGCGAGCCCGCCATCATCGCCGGCATGGCCCGCGCCACGCTGGGTGCGCGCTCCAGGGTCGCGTGGGAGACGCTCACCGCCGACTACGCGCGGATCCGCGACGATATCGAGGCGGTGTTCCCGATTTTCCAGGGCTATAATGAGCGGATCAAGGAGCCCGGCGGCTTCCACCTCACCTCGCTCGCCCGCGAACGCATCTGGGCGACGCCGTCCGGCAAGGCCAATCTGCTGGTCTGCGACGGGCTCTGCGAGGACCCGAACGTCGATGACCCGGAGGCGCTGTGGCTCACCACCGTGCGCAGCCACGACCAGTACAACACCACGCTGTACTCGCTCTCCGACCGCTATCGCGGCGTCTATGGCCAGCGCGACGTGATCTTCCTGAATGAGAAGGAGATGGCGCATCGCGGCCTGAAGGCCGACGACCGGGTCGACATCGTCACCCTCTCGCAGGACGGCATCGAGCGCGCGGTGCGCGGCTTCAAGGTGGTGCCCTACAGCTTCCCGGACGCCAGCTGCGCCGCCTATTACCCCGAGACCAACCCGCTGGTGCCGCTTTATGCGCATGACCCGCAGAGCTTCACCCCCTCATCCAAGGGCGTGCCGGTTCGCCTGGTGAAATCCACCGCCCAGCCGGGAGCCAACTGACATGGACGCGGTCGCCCTCTCCCGCCTGCAATTCGCCTTCACCATCGGCTTCCACATATTGTGGCCGACGCTGACCATCGGCACCGCCTGGTTCGTCACGGTGCTCAGCGCCCTGTGGTGGCGCACCGGCAACACGCTCTATCGCGACCTGATGCGCTTCTGGATGCGCCTGTTCGCGCTGGGCTTCGGCATGGGCGTCGTCACCGGCATCGTGCTGAGCTACGAGATCGGCACCAACTGGGCCGGCTTCTCGCGCTCGGTCGCCAATGTGCTGGGGCCGCTCTTCGCCTATGAGACGATGACCGCCTTCTTCCTGGAAGCCGGCTTCATCGGCATCATGCTGTTCGGCGAGGGCCGGGTTTCCAAGGGCGCGCACTTCTTCGCCTGCCTGATGGTGGCGATGGGCGCGCTCATCTCCTCCACCTGGATCATCGCCGCCAATAGCTGGATGCAGACCCCGGCCGGTGCGGTGGCGGATGCCGAGGGCATCTACCACGTGGCGAGCTGGTGGGACGTGATCTTCACCGCCTCCTTTCCCTACCGCCTCGCCCACATGGTGTGCGCCAGCTTCCTCACCTGCTCCTTCGTCATCGCCGGCGTCTCCGCCTTCCATCTCTGGCGCGGCCAGCACGTGGCGGCCTCGCGCAAGGCGTTCTCCATGGCGCTCTGGCTGGCGCTGGTGCTGGCACCGCTGCAGATCTTCATCGGCGACCTGCACGGGCGCAACACCATGGTCGAGCAGCCGACCAAGCTCGCCGCCATGGAGGGCCTGTGGGAGACCACCAAGGGCCCGGCCATGACGGTGATCGCCTGGCCCGACATGGAAGCGCAGAAGAATCTCTACGCGATCGAGATCCCCCACCTCGCCAGCCTCTACCTCACCCATAGCTGGGACGGCGAGGTGCAGGGCCTGAAAGCCGTGCCGGAGGCCGACCAGCCTTATGTGCCGATCGTGTTCTTCGCCTTCCGCATCATGGCCGGCATCGGCGTGGTGCTGCTGGCCACCGCCATCACCGGCCTCATTCTTCGCCTGCGCGGAAAGCTGTTCACCACCCGCTGGTTTCAATACGTCACCATGGCGACCACGCCGCTCGGCTTCCTCGCCGTGCTGGCGGGCTGGACGGTGACCGAGGCCGGGCGGCAGCCCTGGATCATCTATGGCGCGCTGCGCACCGCCGATGCGGCTGCACCGGTGACATCAGGCGCGGTGACGACCAGCCTGCTCATCTTCTTCGCCGTCTACAATGTGCTGCTGCTGGCCTTCGTGTGGTTCGCCGGGCGGGTCGCTCTCAAGGGCCCGGTCGACAGCACGCCGCCGACGCTGGAGCGGCCCGGCATCGAGCGCACGACGCTCGACGCCTTCACCTCCTCCCCCATCCCGTCGCCCGCGCGCGGCATCGAACAAGCGAGGGCCTGACCATGACCGAGCTTATGCACGCGGACTACATCCCGCTGATCTTTGCCGCCGTCGCCGTCTTTTGCGTGACCGTCTATGTGCTCGCCGACGGGCTGGATCTCGGCGTCGGCATTCTCTTCCTCGCCGCCCCGCGCGACCAGGACCGCGATTTGATGATGGCCTCGATCGAGCCGGTATGGGACGGCAACGAGACCTGGCTGGTGATGGGCGGCACGCTGCTCTTCGCCGCCTTCCCGGCCGGCTACTATATCCTGCTGCCGGCCTTCTACCTGCCGATCATGTTCATGCTGTTCGCGCTGATCTTCCGCGGCGTGGCCTTCGGCTTCCGCCTGCAGGCGACGCAGTTCCGGCTGGTGTGGGACATTGCGTTCGCCGCCGGCTCCTTCCTCGCAACTTTCTGCCAGGGGCTGATCCTCGGCGGGCTGATCAATGGCGTGCCGGTGGAGAACGGCATGTTCGCGGGCGGCCCGTTCAGCTTCCTCAGTCTGCTCGGCATCCTGTGCGGTGTCGGTTTGGTGGGCGGCTATGCGCTGATCGGGGCGGGCTGGCTCATCTGGAAGACGCAGGGGCCGACGCAGGTCTTCGCCCGCGAGATCGCCCATGCCGCGCTTATTCTCACCGCCGCCATGATGGCGCTGGTGAGCGCGTGGAGTGCCTGGAGCGTGCCGGAAGTGGCGGCACGCTGGTTCGCCCTGCCCAACCTGCTGCTGCTCGCGCCGGTGCCGGTCGTCACCCTCGCAGTCGTCGTCGCCCTGTGGCGCGGCATATGGGAGGGCGCGCAATGGCGCACCTTCCTGCTGGCGCTCTCGCTGTTCGCGCTGGGGCTGGTCGGGCTGATCGTCAGCCTGTGGCCCTATCTCGTGCCGCGCCAAGTCACGGTATGGGATGGGCTGTCCGACCCGCAATCGCTCGCCTTCGTCTCGGTGGGGATCGTGGTCATCATTCCCATCGTACTGGCCTATCAGGCGCATGCCTATTGGGTGTTTCGCGGCAAGACCCAGCACGAGGCGGGGGCCTATGGCGGGCCCTCGGGCTCCTGACACCGCGTCGCGACGCGCCATGGAGCACAGCGTCGAGGGCGTCTAGCCCTTGACGCTGCCTCGCCAGGCGCCGGGGCTGTCACCCACCTGCCGCCGGAACGACCGGGCAAAGTGGCTCTGCTCGGTGAAGCCGCACCTCAGCGCGATCTCGGCCAAGGAAAGATCGGTAGTGCTCATCAGGCGCTTGGCTTCGGCGATCCTGAGATCGGAGAGATAGCGGTGCGGCGCGGTGCCGAAGCTGAAGCGAAAGGCGCGCGCGAAGTGGCTGGGCGAGAGCTGGCACTCGCGGGCAATCTCCTTGATGGTGACCTGCCCGCCGATCCGCGCATGCATCATTTCCGTAGCGCGGCGCTGCTGCCAGGGCGCCAGCCCGGCACCCATGCGAGCGCGCTGGGCGTCCAATCCCCCATAGCTCTGCGCCACATGCGCCAGCACGCTCAGCCCCAACTGGTCGACAAACAGCCTGTTCGCCGCCGCGGGTTGCCGGGCGACCGAGAGCAGCACCCGGGAAAGCCCGACCAGCGTCTCGTCGAGCTGGTCGCGGGGCCAGTGGAGCGTCCTGACACTTCCGCCATTGTGCTCGCGAAAGAAGTCCTCCAGCACCTGCCTCGGAACATAGAACTGCAGCGCCTCGAACGGGCCTGTGAACTCGCACTGGGGATTGGCGCGGAGATCGACAACGCTGACCGTCCCGGCGGCGAAGGCACCCGAGAAGCGCATGAGCCCGCCAATCCAGCAGGCGTGACGCTCGATATCTCTTAATTGTTGGAGTATGCTGAAGGCATCTTCGGCCGGGATAGGTGCCGTTCTCTCCCGCTGTACCTTCGGGCAATGGATGTGCGTTACAGAAAAGGGAAGTTCAAGCGGATGGTTTATTCCCGCAATCAGCGCACCTCTCATGTCTAGATGCCGACAAATACGCTCGCCAAAAAGCCCTTCCACGGGCAACGACTCTCCTTTCCCGGATGACATTTGCGTCGATCTTTCATATTCTGGCTGAGCGCAGGAGATTACGTAAGTTGAGTGGCCTGCGAAACCGGGACTGGACGCCGGATGATGCGGAAGAAAATTCCGCATGAACAAGCTGGACGGCATTTCAGTCTTCGTTCAAGTGAACGATTCCGGCAGCTACGCTGCGGCCGGCCGCGTTCTTGGCATGTCCGCCTCGGCCGTCGGCAAGGCGATCGTCCGGCTTGAAGAGCGCATGGGCCTCCGGCTGCTTCATCGCAACAATCGGAGCATCGGGCTGACAGCGGAAGGCGCGGTCTTTCTCGACCATTGCCGCCGCATCATGGCCGAATTGGCGGCGGCGGAGGCAACCCTCTCAAACGCCCAGGCCCAGCCGAGCGGAAGGCTTCGCGTCAGCGCACCTGTGGCCAGCGAAGGATGGAACCGCGTTTTCCTCCAGTTCATGGCGACCTTTCCCGAGATCGACCTTGACGTCAGCTACACCAATCGACTCGTCGACCTTGTAGAAGAGGGCTACGACGTCGTTTTGCGAATTGGCCCGCTTCAGGACTCGCGCCTGCTCACCCGGCGCCTCGGCGTCTTCAGCCTGCGACTGGTGGCGTCGCCGACCTATCTGGAGCGACATGGCACCCCCCGGACGATCGAGGATCTGCTGGGCCATGCCTGTCTGCGCAATCGAAACGTGTCGAGCCGCCGGATCGACGCGTGGCCCCTCGGGCCTGACCACGCGCATATCAACGCCGAGCTCTCCAACAAGTTGGTCGCCGACCATTACGCCATGTTGCTCATGGCGGCGTTGGAGGGACTAGGCATCGTGTGCATGCCGAGCTTCTGGTCCGACGAGCATATTGAGCGGGGCACGCTGCGGCATATTCTGGCCGACCTGACCCCCAACCAGCGCGCGGTATCGGCCGTATGGCCGGGCGGGCGCGGATTTCCCGCCAAGCTGGCGGCATTCCTGGACTTCATGGCACAGAAACTTCCGGCCGTGCTGCGATAGGCATCCGGGCATCGGGCCCGTGCCCGTAACCTCGACACGTCCGCCATCCACCGCCGGAGCGGGACGTTTGCGCGCGAAATTGGATAGACGCCGACAAATCAGCCAATCGCCGAATCGGCCGCTCCCTTAACCTGCAGGCTGGGATTACACCCGGGAAGGCTCCAGCAGGAGGTCGAGATGACTGGGCAGCGGACGCGCCCGGCCGCGTTGAGAGAGCATCTTTCACACCTCTTCGGGCTGATCCCGGAGAGCATCCTCAGCACAAGCCCTGACTGCAGGGCGCCGCTCGAAATGGCGCGGGTGTGCTTTGATCCGCCCATTTCCGGCAACATCTCCATCGGGCCGGGGGAGCCGGGATTCCTCGTAAGCATTCAGCTCGGAAATAGTCACGCGCAACGCGTGTACAAACGCGATAACTCGGAAATCTATGTCTACAACCGCGATACGATAAGCATCCGCCATTTGAGTGAAGCCTATAAGGCCGACCTGCTGACGCCTTTCGATTTCGCCCTTTGCTACATCCCGTGCGAGGCGATCAATGCCGTCGCGCAGGAAATGGGCGCACCGGAACTGACATCGCTCGCCTGCCCACCGGCGACGCGCGACCCCGTAGCGGCCGATCTCTGCCGGGCGCTGCTGCCGGCCCTGGATCGGCCCGGGCAAAGAGAGGCGATTTTTGTCGATTCGGCCGCGACGGCGTTCGTCTGCCACCTTGCCGCAACCTACGGGGACGTCCCCGCCTCACGCTCCTGGACCAATGGCAGTCTGGCGGAGTGGCAGAAGCGGCGCGCCATCGAGCTGTTGACGCTCGCGGCCGAGGCACGTGCGCAGATGTCCATTGCCGCGATTGCTGCCGAGTGCGGGCTTTCGCGCAGCTATTTCGTGAGGGCCTTCAAGAAATCGACAGGCCTCCCGCCGCATCGCTGGCTGGCGCGCCATCGTTTGCACAAGGCGAAGCACTTTCTCTCCCAGACCGATGAGCCGATTGCCGAGGTGGCCGACAGGTGCGGGTTTGCCGACCAGGCCCACATGACGCGCGCCTTCGCGTCGGCGACAGGCCTGACGCCGGCCGCATGGCGCAGATACCTGCGGTCCTGACGGGTCGCCCCGCGCGGCGGGTCATCCCACTGGGGCTTCGAGCCGTTCGCCCTCGGTGAGATAGCACGGGTATCGGCACTTCTGGCGGCGCGCGAGCCGCGCATCGATCTCGACAACGACAAGGCTCTCTTCGGCCGACGTCTTTGCCAGCAGCCCGCCATCGGGCGCAAACGCGAAGCCCGGTCCGCCGAATTCAGGATTGTTGCCGGCGCGGCCGGCGCGGTTGGAACTGACAACGTAGCTGCCGGAGACGATGGCGGCCATGGCGCCTGCGGTCACGCAAGGCGAGGGCGCATCGGTGGCGCGCGGCACAACAATGAGCTCGGCGCCGTCGCCGCCGAGATGGCGAGCCATCTCATTGAACATCAGTTCCGTGCAGAGCAGCACCCCGACCCTGACGCCCAGCACGTCTGCCAGCAGCGGCGCGCTCTGGCCGGGCTGAAACCAGGTGCGCTCGCGCCAGCCTTCCTGGTCGGGAAGAACGAGCTTGCGGTGGAGATAGCGCAGGCGCCCACCTTCAAGTACCACGCCCTCGTTGGCCAGCCGGCCCTCCGACCATACCGGCCGGGAGGTGATGACGGCAGGGAGGTCGAGATCACTCAGCGCCTTGAGGCCCTGTTCGTGTATCTCGACGCTCGCCGCCGCCGCCTTCTCATCGTAGCGCGGGGAGCCGGCAACCCAGGCGCCGAACGGAAGCTGGTTGGTCACCAGAAGATCGGGACTCGCATCCTCGACGCCTTGCGCGATACGCTTCCATTCCGGGCCGGATGGGACAAGCCCATCGGGCCATTGGACAAACGCTACGCGCAACAGAGCCTCCAGCCAACCGGGGACGAGGTGAGAACGCCATTGTAGACCGGGCTCGCGCTGGGGTAACGCGTCCCGCAGCGCGGCGGCTGCATCTCTTTCGCCGTGGCTGCCGCACCCGCCGCCATTTGCCGTCCAGACATGCTATGAGACGATATCTGCTCCTGTCTGCAGGCGCCAGAGCCGTTGGCATGCGCGTTACGTTCGATGGCACAATGTACCGCTGAGGGGTGGCTGTGAGAGCAGAAGAGGACAGTGGCCCTCTTGCCTGGCAACCGCCCCTGCGCGAGGCGCCGCGCCTTGTCATCAGCCCATCGACCGCCCTGCAGATGGTCGTGGTCCGCCTGCGCGCCGAGCCCGGCCTGCCGGCGCCGGGCATGCGCTTTCCCGGCGCCCCCGAATGTTTCGCCGGCCTGCCCCGCAACTATCCCCGAAACCGGCTCTGGCTTGTCGGGCTACACCGAGGCACGCACCCCTCCGGGGACAACGGCGTCAGCTTCATGGATGTTCGCGAGACGCCGGCCCCGCCGGCGGAGGATGGTTTCGACTATCTCGCCATCCACATCACCCGGTCGTCACGCGACGAAATCGGCCGCCCGCCCGTCGGCCGCTCACCGAGCGCATGGCGCTGGCCGCAGCAGGTCCAGGACAGCACCCTGGCAACGTTGGGCAGGCTGCTGATTCCGGCACTGGAAGGTCGGGCCGATCCGAACTCCCCCTTCGTGCAGCATGTCGGCTGCGCCATCCATATCCACCTGGCCTCGGCCTATGGTGGCGTGGAAGAGGACCGCCCGGTCAACAAGGGCGGATTGGCCGCATGGCAGGAGCGGCGGGCCAAGGAGTGCATGCAGCAGAACTTCGCGGCGTCGCTGAGTATTTCGGACATTGCGCGCGAATGCGGCCTGTCGCCCAGCCACTTTACCCGTGCGTTTCGCCAGAGCACCGGACTGCAGCCCCACCGTTGGCTCACGCTGCATCGCCTGGAGACTGCAAAGGCAAGGCTGCTCGAAGGCCGGATGTCGCTGGCGGAGATTTCGCTTTCCTGCGGCTTCGGCGATCAGAATAACTTCACGCGCGTGTTTTCATCCATCGTCGGCGTCAGTCCCGGCCATTGGCAGCGCCTCAATCGTTAGGGACGCTCACCCGCGCGGCGCGTTCATCATCGCCGCGCGAACTCTTCCCGGGCCGGGGCGAGAAATGGGGCCCCGCCCCTCTCCCGCTTGGCCAGATGACCCCGTCCGGCCAAGGCACCGGTTCAGGCGCCGGTGCGGTGCTTCGCCAGTTTCGACAGGGTCGCCTGTTCGCGGAACCATTCCCGCAGTCTTTTGGCCGGCATGCCGCCCCAGCGCTCGCCGGCCGGGACGTCTCTCATGACGCGCGAGGCGGCGGCGAGCTGGGCACCCTGGCCGATCCGCAGATGGCCCGCAATGGCGCTCTGGCCGCCCACCGCCACATAGTCTTCGAGCACCGTCGAGCCGGCAATCCCGACCTGCGCGGCGATCACGCAATGGCGCCCGATCCGTACATTGTGAGCGAGTTGAACGAGGTTATCGATCTTCGTTCCGTCGCCGATGACGGTGTCGCGCCCGCTGCCGCGGTCCACCGTGGTGTTGGCGCCGATCTCGACATCGCTGCCGATCACGACACGGCCGAGCTGGGGCACCTTCACATGGCCCGACGCGCTCATCGCGTATCCGAAGCCGTCCTGCCCGATGCGGACGCCGGGATGGACGATCGTCCGATCGCCCAGCGTGCAATGGGTAATGGTGACACTGGCGCCAAGGGAGCAGTCCGCACCGATCGTCACGCCCGCCCCCAGCACCACATGTGGACCGAGCACACTGCCCGATCCGATGGTGACACGCTCCCCGACCACAACGCCCGGATCAATCACCGCGCCGGCCCCGATCACCACGCCGGCGCCGATATGGGCGCTGGGATGCACCCAGCATTGTGAGGACCCGCCCGCCCGTGCGAGCACCGGCTCCGGCCGCAGGGCCTCGGGATGCAGGCGGGCAAGCAGCCTCGCATAGGCCATGCGCGGGTCCCTGACCACGATGGCGACGGTGCCGGACGGGACCATATCGACGAACCGCTGCGTGACGATGCAGGCGCCCGCGAGCGTGGCGCGCAGCGATTCCGCATGGCGGACATGGTCCATATAGGCCACCTGCCAGGGCTCGGCGGTCTCCAGGCTGGCGCCACCGCGCAGGCGGACGCGCGGATCGGCGGTCGCGGGCAGCGGCGATCCCAGCTCCCGCGCGAGTTCGGCCAGGGCGATTCCGCTCGGATCAGACGCTTGGATCATGGGGCTCTCTTCATGCCGGTCGGGGAGACGGGCAGCGAGGTTCGGCCGACCTGCGGGACGGTGCAGGCTGGCCGATCCACGCGTCCGGATGCGGACGACGCCGTCTCTGGAGGGGGGTGGTCGACGTGCTGGTATGTGCGCGCTAAGGCGCCGCCGCTTCGGAAGTCTCTTCCGCCGCAGCGGTTTCGACCGGCGCCGTCGCGGTTTCTCTCGTCCCCGCCGGCTTGGCGCCCTTGTCGGTCCATTCCGGCGGCAAGCCGAGCTGCCCTCCGACCAGGCCGGCCAGGCCGGGATAGCGCCCATAGCGTTCGCAGGCGGCGTATTTCGGCGCCAGCCCCATCGCCGAGTTGATCTTTTGCGCCGAGGGCAGATCAATGCCCGAACTTCCGAAGGGGCTTTTGCCCTTCACGAGCAGGTAGCCGAAGTCCTCTCCAAAGGCGTCCGCCAGCTCATAGGCGTCGCTCACCTTCGACGCGCGTGGCGTACTGAAGAACGCGTTCGCTCCCCGGGCCCAGAGCATGGAGGCCTGCTGCTGGCCCGAGGGATCGGTGGCGGCGGCCTCCATCGAGAGCGTACCCAAGCCGATGGGCAGGCGCGGGGTGGGAACCGGCACGCCCAGATCGACGAAACTCATGCCGATCGACGTGGCGGCCGAAAGGCCTGCCGCCACCTCGTCGGTTTCGGTCGCCTGCGTGACGGAGGCCTGTACGGTGAGATCCGCCGGCTGGTCCGGCGGCACTACCGTGAAGCGGTCGCTCAGGCTGACGCACAACCCGCGATTGACCGCGTTCGCCACAAGGTTTCGTTGCGGGCTTGTCAGCTTCACGGCGATGGCGGGCGAGAATTCCGTCGGAGCAATCCGCACCGTGCGGGCGGCCAGGACGCTCTCCTTGTTCACGCTGATGCGCGATTTGGTAAGCACACCGTCCGAGGGCTCCAGGGTGTGATAGGCCGACAGCCCCGTGCCCTGCACCAGCGGCGCCGGGGCGCAGCCGCCCATGGCGCCGGACACGGCCAGCAGGCTGCCAATTCCGGCGCGGCGAAGCGTGGGCATGGCCGGCGCCCGAGCCGGGCACGCGGAAGGAACGTCCGGCTGTCGTGCAGGCGACGGCGCGGGCGCGCCCATCAGCGGCGCTTGCCAGGGTGCATCTGGCCGGGGAGGACGACGAGGATCGTACGCTCCGCCGCGACAGGGCTCAGAAAGAACGCGCATCGAGCGCCTCCCGGTGGTGGCTGTGCTTGCCGTGCAGTGCACGCCGATACCAGTAGACGGCGTTGTGGAGTAAAATCTGGCGGTAGATGTCCGAACGCGTCTGCCCACCGAAGTTTGATGTCAAAACATGTCGGGCCGCTCCTGAACGGTATTTGACACAGAAAAGCTACCACCGCCCGCTAGGGCGCTTTCCAGCTTGTCTGAAGTCACCCGTTCAAAGCTGATCATGAGTCCGCAAGAGCCCCGCATCCTGGTCGCCGACGATGACGGCGAAATCCGCAAGCTGCTTGCCCGCTATC
The DNA here is from genome assembly GCF_965279025.1 of Ancylobacter sp. NCBI lineage: Bacteria > Pseudomonadati > Pseudomonadota > Alphaproteobacteria > Hyphomicrobiales > Xanthobacteraceae > Ancylobacter > Ancylobacter sp. Next base: position 955,977 of record NZ_OZ257132.1, read on the forward strand.
TGCGCGAGCAGGGCCTGGCGGTTCTTCTCGCCGGCAACTGCGCCGAGGTCCGGCAGACCATCGCCGCCCATGAGGTCGATCTGATCGTCCTCGACGTTCTGCTGCCCGACGGGTCGGGGCTCGATTTGTGCCGCGACCTGCGCGCGGCGCGATCGAACATTCCGATCATCCTGCTGACCGCCCTGCAGGAGGATGTCGACCGCATCATCGGTTTGGAAATCGGCGCCGACGACTATCTCGGCAAGCCGTTCAACCCGCGCGAACTGGCGGCGCGGATTCGCGCCGTCCTGCGGCGGGGCGTGAATGCCCGCCCGGCTACCGGCATGGCGGCGCTCTACCAGTTCGAGGACTTTGCCGTTGACCCCGCGGTGCGCACGGTAACGGGCCCCGACGGCCAGTGCGTTCCGCTGACAGGGGCCGAGTTCGATCTCCTCCTCGTCTTCCTCGCCCGGCCCGGGCGCGTCCTGTCGCGCGAGCAATTGCTCGACCTTTCCCGCCGGCGAAATGGCGGCGTGCTCGACCGGTCGATCGATGTTCAGGTGAGCCGGCTGCGCCGCAAATTGTCGAGCGGCGGCAAGGCGCATATCTTCAAGGCGATCCGCAACGGCGGCTACCAACTCGCCGCCAAGGTCAGCGTCCTGGACCGGTAGATGGGGACCATCCGCGCCAAGTTCGCCCTGTTGCTCCTGGGCTCCATCGTAGCCGTGGTGGCATTGATCACGCTCGCGGTGATCTATCTCTTCGCCCTGCCGAAGGAGAGCGAAGTTTCCCTGCTCGCCCGTCAGCTCATCACCATGAAGCGATTATCCGAGCAGGATCCCACCCCGCCCATACGCGCGCCGCAACCCGATGCAGGCCCGCCCGACCGCGAGCAGACGGAGCTTATGCGGGCGGCCGTCGCGGCGCTGGGGGTTCCGCTCGACCTCACGGTGACGCGCAGGAGCGACGACCGACGCTTCCGCACCGTCTCCTTGCCTGTCGGCCCCGGGAGCTGGGTGCTGATGGAGATCGACCCTCCGGCGGATCCCCATTTCTGGCTGTGGCTGGCCTTCATCACCGTCGGTGTCGGGTCGGTGGCGGTGTTCGCCGCGCACCGCATGAGCCGTCCGCTGGCATTGCTCGAAAGCGCCCTCGCACAGGTCGGGCCGGATGGCATTCTTCCCGCGCTTGCCGAGCGCGGCCCGGCCGAGGTGCGCGCCACGGCGGCGGCGATCAACTCCCTTTCGGTTCGCCTGAAAAGTGCCATGGAGAGCCGGATGCGGCTGGTCGCGGCCGCCGGCCATGATCTGCGCACACCCCTCACCCGCATGAGGCTGCGCGCCGAATTCGTCCCCGACGAGGAAGAGCGGAGCCTGTGGCTGCGCGATATCGACGAGTTGCAGCGCATCGCCCACAGCGCGATCCAGCTCGTCCACGAGGAGACGACCAAGACGTCGCTCGAAATCATCCGGCTGGATCAAAAGGTACGACGCGTTGTGGTGGATTTGCAGCAGCAGGGCTATGCGATCGACATGGCCGAGCTCTGCGAGGTGGAGGTCAGCGCCAGCCGCCTGAGCCTGAACCGTGCCCTGCGCAATCTGCTCATCAATGCGGCCACCCATGGCGTGCGCGGCACCGTCGCCGTCGCTGGGGGAGTGCGGGCGCGAGTGACGATCACCGATCAGGGACCCGGCATCGAGGCCGACATTCTCGACCAGGTATTCGAGCCGTTCTTCCGTGCCGATCGCGCACGCAGCCAGAGCATTCCCGGGGCCGGCCTCGGCCTGACCATTTCGCGAGAGATCATCCGCAAGGCCGGCGGCGACATCACCATCGCCAATCGCCCGGGTGGCGGCCTGGTTCAGGTCATCGAACTGCCGGCGCTCATTTCCCGGTCGCCCTCGTCCTAGCCGCCCGCCGATAGTCCCTGCGGACAAAACCATCTCCCGGACATGGACCGCCAGGCGGACGATCGCGCCGGCTCGCGCCTTCGCACGCTGCGTCCACCGGGCCAGCTCGGCGCCGGCCCGTCGCCGCCGTCATCAACATGGCCACGATGATCCGGAGACGGCGTCACGCGGGCAAGACGCCCGGGGCAACAAAGCGAGAAGGCGCGCCGCCTTGCAGCGACGCGCCCTCGTGATGCTGGTTTCGATGTCAAACGAGGCCGGTCAGGCCGGCACCCGCGAACCGATCAGAACTTCTTCTCCAGGCCGATCTTGCCCGTGATCTGGGTGCTGTCGGAGTTGAACTCCGAGCCGCCCGACACGATGAAGGCGGTGGTGCGGTCCAGGCTGTAGAACGCCGCGGTCCCGGTGACTTCGCCGAACGACCCGTCAAGCGCATCGAAGAACGCCGCGCTGTCGAGCGTAACCGGATCGAAGAAGGACGCCGAATTGTTGTCCCCGAATTCGTTCCAGTACTTGGCCAGCACGTAGAGGTCGGCGGACCCGGTCGACGTGGCGAAGCTCGTGCCGATACGGGCACCAACGCCGCCACGCGTGCTCTCGCCATCCTTGAAGTTGACGCTGGTGCCGGCGAAGACGCCGTCGTCGAAGGATGTGCTGAGATAGGAGAACGACACGACCGGCTCGACATAGAACAGGTTCGTGCCGAACCGATAGCCGGCGTTCAGGCGAAGGCCGACGTTGGTGACGTCAACGCTCGGGTTCTGAACCACCGCCGAATTGTAGTCGAGGGTGAGGAAGTCGGCCTTGACCTCGGCATCGGCGTAGAACGGCCCCGTCTTGTAGGCCACGAAGCCACCGATCGAGCCGCCGTCAAAGTCGGCGGAGAGGCCGTAGGCGTTGTACTTCACGTCCGATGTTTCGTAGCCGCCGAAGACACCGATGCGCCAATTGCTGTTGGCGAGATAGTCCGCACCGCCGAAGAAGCTGTACGTGTCCTGATCGTAGCCCGTGTCGATGGTGATCGGGGTGCCACCGATGAGCGAGGTCGAGCTTCCGTCATTCGAGCCCCAGGCACCGCCGGCACGCGCCCAGACCAGGATCCGGCCGTTGTCCTCGACCTGCGGGGTCGCCTTCACCGGGAACGGCGCCTTGGTCGGGCCGGGATTGGTGGCCGCGTAGCCGAGCGGGACGGAAGCGGCCGAGTCGGCGGAGGCCGAGAAATAGCCGTCGTAGATGTGGTCCTGCACGACGGTGTTCGACTGATACCAGATGCTCTGCGCCGCCGTGACCAGGCTCGGTAGCACGCGGGCGTCGACGCCCCAGTCGCTGTACAGCTCGAAGTGCTCGTCGACCTTGTCCTGACGCAGGAACGAGGCGCGGAAGCCATCCTGCACGGCGCCGTAGCCGCCAATGTTGATGTAGCCCTGGGACGTCGAGGAGATGAAGAACGCGTCACCGGTCCTGCAGAGGGACTGGGAACCGCCGGTGCACTCCTTCTCCACCGGAACCTCGGCGGAGCTGCCGCTGTAGTCGACCACGACGATGCCCGTGGGATCGATACCCGAGGAGCCGCCCACCTTGTTGATCACGATGCCGGTTGAACCGGAGATCGTCGGGAAGATCTGGTGATCCTCCTTGTCGCCATGGTCCAGCATGACGAGCATGTCGGCATTGTGCTCACGGTAATTGACGTCCACGCCCAGCCGCCCGCCCACACCGACATAGTCGTGCAGCATTTCGATACGGTCGCCGGCGCCGCCGTCGATCATCGACACCAGGCCGTCATTGTAGAGCGTGAAGTGCTTGAAGCTGGCCGTCTCACTCACCGAGCTGTCGAAGCCGGTCTGGATCAGGCCGTTATTGATGAACACCGCCTCGGAGAACTGCTCCCCGTCGCGACCCGTGATCGCGCTCTCGCCAGTCGTGAACCACGCACCATTATTGACGAAGATGGAGTTGCCTTCGCCCTCCGAGCCGCCTTCCTTGCCGTCGATGTCGAGCCGGCCGATGATCAGGCCGTCATTGACCACGAAGGAGGCGCCGCCCTTGATCTTCACGGCCAGGTCGTCCGAGGCGTCGGCGAATGCCGACAGCCCGCCGGAGCTGGCCCTGTTGACGACAGAGCCCCAGCGCGAGTCGCTGACGGCGTTGAACAGCCCATCGCCCCAGTCGAACGGCGTGTTGGTGCTGCCGACGATGCCGCCGGCGCCGTTATAGACGAACACGCCGCCATCGTTCTTGTCGGCGTCGATCTTGATGACCGGCGTATCCTTGCCGCCCGCACCGATCAGCGTGCCGTAATTGATGATGCCAACCGCGTCGTCACCCTTGTACTTGATGTCGACCGCCGAGCCGCCGGGCGCGAAGACGCCGCCCGTGGTCTGCGCCTCGGTGCCTTCGGCGACCGCGAGGCCGTCCGCATAGCCGGGGGTCAGATAATCGTCGGCGCCGCTGAAGTCCCAGCTGCCGGAATTGAAGACGATGGTGCCGAATTCGCGCTCGTCGACGGCAAAGCCACCGAATTCGGGGGCAATGTCGTAGACGATGCCCTCACCGGCGCTGCCGCCTTCCATCTTGATCTGGATGCCGGTGCCGGCATCCTTGCCGGACGGCACCACGAACGTGCCGTCGCCATTGTCCTTATAGGCGTTTACCCGCGCGTCCGCCGACGCAGACACGAAAAAGCCGTTGCTGACAGCGACATAGCCGCCGGGGCTATCCTTGGTAATCTCGGCATAGATGCCGGCCTTGGCGTTGGCACCCTCAGCGCCGACGAAGCCCGAATTGACGATCGTGATATTGCCGTAGTCTTCGGTCGCGTCCTTGTTGTCGACCTTGGCGGAGATACCGTAGTCGCCGCCCGCATAGATTTCCGAGAAATCGTTGTTGAAGATCAGGACATTGCCACCCTTGTTGGTGACGTTGATGCCGATCTTTCCGGCGACGATGACGCCATCGAGATTGACCTCGCCATCCGAGACCGGCAAGCCGTTGGCGACGGTGATGTTGCCACCCTTGCCGTCGACATGGATGCCGTCGTCGCTGCTGATGATGGTCTCATCGGAAAGGTTGTAGACGTCGATCCGCCCGGTGCCCTCGTTCTTCACCGAGATGCCGATCTTCGACTCGATATGGCCGGCATTGATGATGGAGATGCCGCCAGTGGACGTCTTGTCGGTGATTTCGGCCACGATGCCGGATTCACCGGCGTAGATGTCGCCGACATTGACGATGGAGATGACCTCGCCCGAGGCGCCCGTGCCCTTGGTGGTGGCCGAGATGCCGTCCTTGGCGGCGTAAATCGCCCCGCTCTCGATAACGAGGCCGTCCTCGGCCACCCCGTTGTAGATGGAGATGGTGCCGGTCTTGGTGGTCGCGACGATGCCGGAGCCGGCGACCTGGCTGATGTCGAAGGCCGAGCCATCCTTCAGCGTAGCCGGCGTCTCGCCGACATAGAACTGGTTCTCGGAAAGCGTCAGGGCCTCGTCGAAAGTGACACCGATGATGCCGGTGTTGGTGATCGAGATATTGCCGCCCTCGGACTCGGCCTTGATGCCGTTGCCGTCCTTGCCGAGCGCCTCGATGAACGCGCCGCTGGTGATGGTGATGGCGCCGGTATTGTCGACATCCGCCGTCTTGGTCGTAACCGAGATGCCGTTCTTGGACGAACTGATCGCGCTGGTGCCGCCGACGGAAACCGTCACGTCGTAGCCGGCCGTCGCTTTGCCCGCGGTCTTGTCGGATTCGATGACGATGCCTTCGCCATCATGGAAGTAGTTGTAGACGGTGCTGTCGGAAACCGTTTCCGGCGCCGTCAGCACCAGGTCCATGTCGAAGGTCTTGCTGTCCGGCGAAACCGGTTCCGCGCCGGACTTGTACTTGGCCTCGTCCTTGCCGGTGATGTCGCCGGTGCACACCACATTGCGATAGGTGAGGTCGGTCGAGCCGGGGTTGGTGACGATGCACGTCCCGCCGGGCATCGGCTCGGCACGTACCAGCGAGGGGAGCGTCGCCACCACGATTCCGGTGATCAGCGCCGTGCCGGCGAGAAGCGCCGTGCGCTTCGATGCGCCGCTCGTCCGCCCGCGAACGCCAGCCGCCGCCGCCGCAATGTGCCGGCTGTCGCCAGACACAGCAGACCGCTTGTTAACGCGCATTTTAATCGTCCCCAGCCTTAAAGATCGTCACGCAGCCCAGCACACCGTATGGCCCGCGACGGGCGAGTCGCAATGGCTATCGAAGTGTTAACATTGCCGAACATGGCTTTCTTCGAAATAGTTGCAAGTTCGCAACAAATTCGTTGGATCGCGCCGAACCCCATGGGTGCCGGCGCCCCTCAAGGGCCCTGATAGCCCCGCGCGCGGCTTGATTAGCGCCGCCCCGCGCGCCTATGTAGCCCCACGCGCTCATGCGGTCTCGGGGGGGAATGATGTCGGCGGCTTGGATGGGGGGCTATGTCAGCGATGTGGCCTATACGCTGGGATATTATCGTGAGCTTTCCCCCGCTTTTCTCCAATATGTGTGCGAAAGCAACGGGATAAAGGGCCCGCCGGAAGGCCGCCGCCTGCGCTATTGTGAGCTCGGCTGCGGTCGCGGCTATGGCACGGCACTGCTGGCCGCCGCCAATGCCGACATGGACTTTGTCGGTATCGACTTCAATCCGACGCATATCGCCGAGGCGCGTGCCTTCGCCGAGCGGGCGGGACTGACCAACATATCCTTCGTCGAATCGAGCTTCGGCGACGCCGCCATCTCGAGCGATCCGGACCTTGCGGACCTGGATTTCGTCACCCTGCATGGTGTCTTCACCTGGGTCAGCCCGGAAGCGCGGCGCGACGTCGTCAGCTTCCTGCGCACCAAACTCCGCCCCGGCGGCATCGCCTATGCCAGCTACAATACCTATCCCGGCTGGGCGGCGGTCGCGCCCCTTCAGCACATGATCAGTGAGGTCGCCTCGCGATCGACCGGCGACAGCATTGCGCGCCTCGGCCGGGCGCGCGACATGCTCGCGCAGCTTGCCCGGCCGAGCTGCGCCTATACGGCGCAGAACCCGGCCGTGAAGGCCCGCGTCGAGGCCATGGCAAAGCAGGACGTCAACTATCTCGCCCATGAATTCCTGAACGAGCACTGGTCGCCGCTCTATGTGAGCGAGGCCTTCGATTATTTCCGCGAGGCAAAGCTGACCTATGTCGGCTCCGCATCGATCGGCGACAACCGCATGTCCTTCTCCGTGCCGAGGGACATGTTCGACGTCGTCACCTCGGCCACCGACCCGTCGATGCGCGAGCAGATCAAGGACTTCATCGTCAACAAGCAGTTTCGACGCGACGTCTATGTGAAGGGGCCGATCCCGCTGACGCCCGCGCAGCAGCGCCAGAGCTTCGAGCGGATGCGTTTCGCTCTCACCTCCGTGGAGACTGGCGCGAAGGAAAGCTGGAAAATTCCCGCGGGCGAGGCGCGGCCGACCCCCGGCCTCGTGGCCGCCATCGTCGCCCGCCTGGGCGGTGGCAGCGCGACCGGCAAGGAGATCATGGAGAGCGCCGCGGCCGGCAATTTCTCGGAGACCGACGTCCAGATCGTTCTCGAACTGCTCATTGAGAACCTCGCCATCACCCCCTGCCGCCGGGATGGCGGCACGCAGGACCGCAGCGCGGCGGCGCGCCTCAATACCGTCGTCTGCGAGATTGCGCAGACGGAAGACACGCACCGCTTCCTCGCCGTACCCGTAGCCGGCTCGGCGATTGCCACCAGCCATTTCGATCGGCTCGCGCTGCCCGTGCTCCTGAGCAATGAGAACGCGAGTTCAACGCAGATCGCGGAAATGCTGATCGCGCAGATCGAAAGCGGCGGGCGCAGGATGCGGCGCGAGGGGCGGCCGATAGGTACATCGGACGTCTCCGAACTTGCCCAGCTGATCGAGGACCTTCGCACCAAGGTGCTGCCGGTCTGGCGCAATCTGGGAATGTCTCTGTAACCGCCAGAGGGTTGGCTGGAACGGCCGGTGGCTTAGACGGCGCGGGGAAGAACCAGGGCGTTCTCCCCGCAGCGCTCCGAGGTCAGCCCATCGCCCGCAGCCCCTGCACGATCAGCAGCGCCCCGCCGATCGACACGATAGCGTCGAGGATGCGGATATGGGCGCGGCTGGACAGGGTGCCGAGCAGCCTTTTCGCCAGGAAGACGCCGGGCGTGGCGCAGACGCCGATGAGCAGCGCCATGATCCAGGACGGGAGCGGCAGCGCGCCTGCCGCCTGGAACACCGCGACCTTCACCACGCCCAGGACGAGCGAGATGCCCGCATCGGTGGCGATGACAGCCGCACCGTTGAGGCCCGCTGCCAGCAGGATCGAGAGCAGCACGACGCCCGTTCCCGCCGTGCCGCCCATGAGAAAGCCATAGCCCGCCCCCGCCGCCATCACCCCCCGCGCCGACAGATGGCCGCGCAGCTTCAGCAGCGCGTGGCGTGCCGGGATCGCGAGCAGCAGCACCGCGCCGATGATCACCAGGATCAGGCCGCCCGACAGAAGCGTGTAGCCCCACGCACCCAGCGCCGAGGCCGGCAGCGCGAAAGCAACGATGAGCGCGGCGCGGCGGGCGTCGAAATCACGACGGAAGGCCGCCAGCCGCGAGGTGTTGGACAGGAGGGACGAGACGGCGATGACCGGCACCACCGCCTCCGGCCCGACGATGGGCAGCAGGATCGGCGGCAGCAGCAGGCCGGGCCCATAGCCGGTCACGCCGCCCAGCGCACCGGCGATGAAGGACATCAGCGCCACCAGCGCATACTGCGCCAGCGTAACGTCTGCGAACATGGCGCGTCCCCCGGTAGGCAGCCGGCGCCGCCCGCCTCACGGCAGGAAGGCGCCGCCATTCACATGGACGGTCTGCCCGGTCACGAAGCGCGCGGCCGGGCCGGCGAGATAGGCGACCATGGCCGCGACATCCTCGGCGGTGCCCTCCTTGCCGGACAGGGTGACGTTGCGGGCGTGATGGGCCGGGTTCTTCTCGGCACCGGCATGGCTGCGATCAGTGCCGATGCGCCCGGGCGAGACGAGGTTGACCGTAATGCCGCGCGGCGCCAGTTCCACCGCCAGCGCCTTGGTCAGCCCGTCCAGCCCGGCCTTGGCGGCGACCACATGGGCGCGGTTGGGCGCGCCGGTATAGGCGGTCAGCCCGCCTATGTTGATGATGGCGCCGGCCGGCGCGGCCGACAGGTGCGGAATGGCGGCCCGGCTCAGCAGGAAGGCGCCGTCGAGGCAGATGCCGAGAATCTCGTGCCATTCCGCGAAGCTCATCGCCTCGACCGGCTTCTCGCGCCGTATCGCGGCATTGTTCACCAGAATGTCGAGCCGCCCGAAACGCTGCAGCGCGTGGTCGACGATAATGTCGGCCGAGGATTCGCGCGCCACATCGGCCAGCACGAACGACGCCTCGACGCCGGCCGCTTCCAATTCGCGCACCACCGCTTCGGCGGCCTCCTTGTCGCTGCGGGCGACGATGACGATGGAGGCGCCGCCGGCGGCCAGCGCGCGCGCGATGGCGCGGCCGATATTGCGCGAGCCGCCGGTGACGATGGCGACCGGGCGGGAATGGACCTCGCTCATGCGACACCTCCCAGCGACACCGTGGCCGCGCCGCCGGCAATGCGATCGACCGCGTCGCGCAGCGCAGCGGCGGTCGCCGCCGTGCCGCCGCCGAACATCACATTGGCGGTGAACTTCGCCTCCAGCTCGGCGTCGGAAAGCGGCTCCCGGGCGCCGCCGCGCATGTGCGGCTGGCGGATCTCGCGAACCGAGCCGTCTTTCAGCGTCGCCCGCAAATGGCCGGTGAAATTGCTGGGATATTCGTCCTGCGGATCGACCTCGTAGGAAATCCGCGCGGCCAGCGCCTGCACGTCCGGCCGCCTTGTCTGGTCGTCGCCGAACTGGCGCAGCCCGGCGGCGCCGTCGAGGAAGCCGACCGCCATGCAGAAGGGAGTGGAGAATTTCGCGGCGTAGCCGTTCGGCACCGCCTGCTTGGCGGCGAGCGGTTCCCACAGGCGATGCACCGTACCCTCCCCCACCTTGCACACCAGGCTCACAATATCGTCCGCCGCCACGCCCTGGCGCGCCAGCGCGATGGCGCAGTCGATGAAGGGCTGGGTCATGGTCCCGCAGGCATAGGGCTTGAAGGCGATGGTCGGCATGATCCAGGTCTCGCCCAGCCCCTCCAGCAGCGGATCGAAATTCGCGGTCTTGGAAGGCGCGAAGGCGCGGAAAAAGCCGTGGTTTCCTTCCAGCACCGTGCCGGGCCCGACAAAGCCTGCCTCGGCCAGCAGCGCCGCGCGCAGCCCGGCCTGCGCGGCGGCACCGGGATGCAGCCGCTTGGTCCAGGAGCCGTCCGAGAGATATTCGATGATGCCTGAGGCGAGGCTGCCGGCGGTGCCGAGCGCGTGCGCGGTCCGCACCCGGTCGAGACCGAGGGCGGCACTGACGGCGACAGCGGCGGCGAGCGCGCCGATCACCCCGGTGGGATGGAAGCCGGCCTTGTGGATCGCCTGCGGCGTCACGAGGCTTAGCCGGCTCATCAGCTCGGCGCCGACACCGATCGCCCGCATCACCGCCGCGCCGCCGAGCTGGCGATGCTGGGCGATGGCGAGCATCGCCGGCACCAGCACGGCCCCGGCATGCACCGGGCCGCCCTCGAACGTGTCGTCGTAATCCTCGCCATGCGCCGCCGTGCCGTTGATCAGCGCCGCATCATAGAGCGAATAGCCCTCGGCATGGCCGATGGCCGTGCAGGGTCCGCTTCCTGCCGCGCTGGCGAGGGCGGCGCGGGTATAGGGTTCGTGCCGGGCGGAGAAGGCGAGGCCGACAATGTCCAGCAGCAGGCGCCGGCTCACCGCATCGGCCGCCGGCGGCGGGACGGCGGTTTCGGCGAAGGCGGCGAGGCGTGCCGCGACGGACGCCCCGGCGAGGGGAAGGTGCTGGTTCACGGATGGGCTTCCTTCGACTTGGTCCGGCGCGCCTCGCGATATTCGCGCGCCAGCGAGAAGGTGATGAAGAGCAGTGCGGCGCCGAGCAGCCCCACGGCGATCGGATCCTCGATGAAGATGTGGAAGTCGCCGCCGGAGAGCACGAGCGAGCGGCGATAGCTCGATTCGACCATATGCCCGAGTACCACGCCGAGGATCATCGGCAGCACCGGGAAGCGGGCAATGCGCATGAAATAGCCCACCAGCCCGAGCGCCAGGGCAAGGCCGAGGTCGAAGGGGCTGTTGTTGAGCGTGTACAGGCCCGAGAGGATGAGCGCGAAGATGAAGCCCGAGCGATAGGGGCGCGGCCGGTTCACCAGCCACACGCAGGCCGGCAGGATGATCACCCCGACGCCGATCTGGGCGATGATAGCGATCAGCGAGCCGACATAGAGGCTGTCGATGACCTGCGGGTTCTGCTCGAACAGGCGCGGCCCCGGCAGCAGGCCATGCATCAGCAGGCCGCCGAGCAGCACGGCGGTGGAGTTGGAGCTGGGAATGCCGAAGCTCAGCAGCGGGATCAGCGCGGTGGAGGCCACGGTATTGTTGGCGGTCTCCGGCGCGGCGACGCCCTCCTCCGAGCCCTTGCCGAACTTCTCCGGGGTCTTCGACCAGCGGCGCGCCTCGTTGTAGGACATGAAGGCGGCCACCGAGCCGCCGCCGCCCGGCGTCAGACCCTCGAACAGGCCGAGAATGCAGCCGATGATCTGGGAGCGCCGCAGCTTGCGCATCATCTCCCATCCCGGCAGGCGGATGCGGATCGAGTTGCCGAGCTGGGTCACGGTGGTGGAGCCGGATTGGCTCATCAGCTCGGTGAGCGCGAACAGCCCCACCATCACCACCACCGGCTCGACGCCGCTGAGCAGGTCCGGCACGCCGAAGGTGAATCGCGGGACGCCGGAAATCGGGTCGGTGCCGACGGTGGCGATCATCAGGCCGATGACGGCGGCGGCGAGGCCCTTGAGCAGCGAATCCCCGCCCATGGAGGCGATCACGCTGAGACCCAGTATGCCGAGCGCGAAATAGGAGGTCGGCTTGAAGGCGAGCGCCAGCCAGGAGAGCGGCTCGGTCAGCAGCACCAGCATGACGAGGCCGAACAGACTGCCAACGACGCCGGACATCAGCGAGATGCCGAGCGCCTCGCCGGCGCGGCCCTGCCGGTTCATCTCATAGCCGTCGATGACGGTGGCGGCTGATGAATTGGTGCCAGGCGTGCGGATCAGGATGGCGGGGATCGAGCCGCCATATTCCGCGCCGATATAGACGCAGGCCAGCAGCGCGATCGCCATGGCCGGGTCCATGCTGTAGGTGAAGGGCAGCACCAGCGCCATGGTGATTGACGCCGAGATGCCTGGCAGTGCGCCGCCGAGAATGCCCCACGTCAGGCCCAGAATGGCGACCAGGAACAGCGGCGTGGCGGTGAGAAGGTGGAAGATGTCCCAGAAGGTCGTCACGAAAGCCACCCTTGAAAGAACATGCCGGCCGGCTGGTGGACGCCCAGCAGCTTGACGAAGATCGCCCAGTAGAGCGTGGCGCCGCCAATGGCGGCGGCCGGCACCACCCAGCTGCGCGCCGCGCCCTCATAGAGCGCGATCGCCGCAATCAGCAGGGCGACGCAGACGACGTAGCCGGCATAGGGCAGCAGCACGACATAGCCCGCGCCGATCAGCAGAAGGCCGAGGGCGCGCGGCACCGAGGCGTCGTTCTCCTCGTCCTCGTCCGGATGGTGGACGGCAGCGGTCGCCTTGCGGGCGGCCCGCGCCGCAAGCACGGCCCGCGCCATCATCACGACGGCGATGAGGGCAAGCAACGCGGCCAGCAGGCGCGGCAGGCCGGCGGCCCCGACCTCGTCGGAGAGCGTGCTCTCGGCGATGGTGTCGATGGTGGCATAGTACGCGCCGGCGATGGCGAGCAGCACGGCGCCGGCAATGAGGTCGCGGTTCATGGAGCGGTCCTCGCGGGGACGGGGGATGAACGGCGCCGACGGGTCGGGTCGGCGCCGCACCGGATCGTCGGGTCGTCGGCGCTATTTGACCGCGCCGGTTTCCTTGAGGAACGCCTCGGTGGTGCCGGCGAAATTGGTGATGAAGGCCTGGTACTGGGCGTGCGGGATATAGTTCGGCACCAGCACTTCCTCGGTATAGCGCTTTTGGTAGTCGGGATCGGCGAGCACGTTCTTGATCGCCGCGTCCCACACCTTGGTCACATCGTCCGGCAGCCCCTTCGGGCCGGCAAGGCCACGGAACTTCACCAGCGTGACGTCGTAGCCGCTTTCCTTGACGGTCGGCACGTCGGGCTTCTCGGGGATGCGCTCGGGATTGAAGGTGGCGAGCAGGCGCAGCTTGCCGGCAGCGATTTGCGAGCGCAGCTCCTGGATTTCGCCGATGCCGATGTCGAGCGTGCCGTTCATCACGTTGAGCATCATGTCGCCACCGCCCTCATGGGTGACGATGGCGGCATTGACCCCGGCGGCGCGCTTGAGCTGCTCGGCGGCCTGGCGCTCCAGCGATGCCGGGTTGGCGGCGCCCCAGCGGCCGCGCTCGTTCTTCGCCTTGTCGATCACGTCCTTCAGCGTCTGGAACGGACCGTCGGCACGAGTGTAGATCACCTCGCTGTCGGCGAACAGGTTCACCACCGGCTCCAGGTCCTTGTAGGTGGCCGACGGCTTGCTGAGCAGCGAGGTATAGATGTAGGTCGGCGTGGTGGCGTAGAACACGCTGCCATCGGCCGGCGCCGCGGCAACGCGGGCCACCGCCTTGGCGCCGCTGCCGCCCTGCACGTTCTCGACCACGAAGGTCGCGTCGATATATTTGCCGAGATATTTGGTCAGTTCACGCAGGAAGACGTCGCTGCCGCCGCCCGGGCTGGAATGGGTGACGAGGGTCACCACTTTCTGCGGATAGGCGAGCGGCTCGGCGTGAAGGGCGAATGTCCCGAGGGCGGCGGTCAGCGCCGCCGCGAGCAGGCCGGTCAGGGTTTTATGCATCAAGTCCTCCCATAGTGCGGGGCCACCTCTGGCGGGCGGTCTCCCAGTGAAGAGTTCAGGCGGCGGCGCGTCTCCCGGGCACGGGAGCACGGGCCGTAGATGCGGCAGCGTTCATGCCGATTTCTCCTGCGAGGACGCGCCGGGAGGAACGGAGCGCGCCAGCAGCCGCTCCTTGCCGCGCTCCACATGGTCGAAGCAGGCCTGCCACGCCGCATCCGCGTCCCCGCGGGCGATGGCATCCACCATGCGGGCATGCTCCGCGTTGGAGAGCTCCAGCGTGTTGCCGGTCATGAGATTGCCGGCGCGGTAGAGCCGAAGCTGCTTGACGAGGCCGCGATACTGGGCCGCCAGAACCGTGTTGCCGGTGCTGGCGACGACGAGGTCGTGGAAGGCGAAATTCAGCGGGTAGTAGCGGTCAAAATCATGCGCCCGGGCCGCCGCCGACATGTCGTCGAGCATGGCGCGCAGCCGCGCGATCACCGCCGGGTCCGCGCGCTCGGCGAGCAGCCGGCCGGCATAGCCGAACAGCGCCGCGCGCACGCCATAGACCTCCACCACCTGCCCGATCTCCAGCCGGCGGATGAACACGCCGCGATTGGGCTGCAACTCGACGAGGCCGAGCGCCTCCAGCGAGCGCAGCGCCTCGCGCACCGGTCCACGGCTGACGCCGAAGGTCGCGGCGAGCTGGTTCTCGTTGACCCGACCGCCGACCGAGAGGCGCCCGTCGAGGATCATGCTCTCGATCTCGCGCTCCAGCAGCATGGGCAGCGAATTGAGCCGCAGGAAGGTGACGTCGTGGGTGGTCGAGGACGTTGACATGGCGCGAGCGTAAGCCGCGATTGTCAAGTGTCAACAATTTAATGTCAGATGCCGAATGTCTTTCGCTGACGCCGATCGAGACCGGCGTGGCGGCACAGGTCCACCGCGCCGGGCCTGTATTGGAGAGCGACAGCGCGGTGCGCACCGGCCGCGTCCACGCCGCCATCGGCACGCGGGAACCGACGATCAGCTCAGGGGCGACGAGAGGATGGTTCCGGCGGGTCGGGGGCCGGAAGGCGCCGGAGAGCCATTGAGCGGCCGACGCCGTCAGCCGGCATCCATATGTTTATAGACCGTCGTCCGGGAGATGCCGAGCTGGCGAGCGGTCAGCTGTATATTGCCGCCGGTCGCCGCAAGGGTTTCGCGGATGCGCCGGCATTTGTCGCGGCTCAGGGGATTGCGGGCGCAATGCGCGCATGTCGGCTCGCCGGCGCCGGTGCCACCGTCAGCCGGCACAAGGATCCGGCCCGCGTCATCCGCCTCGATCGCCGCGCGGCGCAGCCAGGACTGCAACTCGCGTATGTTGCCCGGCCAGGGACGCTGGCGCAGGCAGCCAAGCGCCGCCTCGTCGATCGAGCAGTCGCTGGCGTGCCGGGCCAGCAAATGGCGGACGATGGCGTCGAAATCGCCGCGCTGGCGCAGAGGCGGGATCTCGATGCAGAGCCCGTTGAGCCGGTAATAGAGATCGGCGCGGAACGCGTGCGCGGCAACGGCGGCGGCGAGGTCGCGATTGGTGGCGGAGACGATCTGCACATCGAGCTTGGCGGTTTTCCCCCCGCCGAGCGAGCGCACCTCCATCGTGTCGAGAAAGCGCAGCAGCGCCGTCTGCGCGGCGAGCGGTATGTCGCCGACCTCGTCGAGGAACAGCGTCCCCCGGTCCGCCTGGCGAATTAGGCCCGGCGCGCCCTCATTGCGCGCATTGGTGAAGGCGCCCCGGTCATGGCCGAACAATTCGGCGATGAACAGCGATTCCGGCACCCCTCCGCAATTGATGGGGATGAACGCCCCGCTTCGGCCGCTGAGCGCATGGACATGGCGCGCCATCAGTTCCTTGCCGGTGCCGGTCTCGCCATGGATGTGGATGGCGAGACGCTCGCGGGTGGCCGGCGCAAGCGGCCGCATCCGCCGCAGCAGGAGCGGGTCCTCGCAGATGAATCCGGCCGAGGACGCGGTCGGCGCCTCCGGCACGGGAAGGCGATGCACCGTGGGCGCCGGGCGCGTCGCAACGGGCGGCGCGGCGAAGCGCCGGCACGCGACATAGAGCATGCTCCCGGCGCGGTCGCGGACACGGGCGATGCCATTGCCGCGCAGATCGTCGACCAGCCTGCCGAAGCCGGGCTCGAACAACGCATCGAAGGCCTGCCCGGAATGGGCGTCCAGCCCGGCGAGCAGCGCCCGCGCCGCGCGGTTGATCGACACCACCTCGCCGTCCGGCGACAGCGCAATGAGGCCGGAGGATAGAGTGTCGAGATATTCCGCGCGCGGGTGCAGGGCGAGCAGCAGCACATCCGGCCGTCCATCGGCGATCAGCCCGTTCTCGATCGCCGACGCCGCCATGCGCACCAGCGCGTGCGTGTGCTGCTGGCGCGCTTCGTTGGAACTCGACGCGTCGAGCAGCCCGACCAGCCGGTCCGACGGGTCGAAGATCGGCATGGCCACGCAGCTGAGATGGCCATGGCACGCGAAGAAATGTTCACGCCCGTAGATCGCCGCCGGCGCCTGCTCGATGAGCGCAAGGCCGAGCGCATTGGTGCCGCGCCCGCCTTCCAGCCACACGCTGCCCGGCACAATGGAGCGTCCCGCCTCGCTGTCGGCGAAATGCGGGTCGCTCAGCGCATCCAGCACCACGCCGCCGGCATCGGCGAAGGCTATCATGAAATTCGAGCCGGCTATCTGTTCATGCAGAAGCTGCATCTGCGCCAGCGCGAGACGGCGCAGCGGCGCCTGCTCCTCCCGCCGGGCGCGCACCTCGGCAAAGGCGATGACCACATCGTCCGGCCGATGCATCGGGTCGAGACCGCTGCCGATGCAGCGCTCCCAGCTGCGCGCGACCTCCGGCGACAGCGCGCCGCCGGGCACGCGCGCGCCCGCCTCCAGCGCGGCACGGGCGCGGGTGACATTGGATTGCGGCGGGTGGGAGAGGGACGGCATGGGCGCGATCCTCCATCGGCTCTTGTCGTTTTGTCGCAGGTTCGGCGCAAAACAGATGGAAGGCAATATCCAGAAACTGGACACTGCCCGACACGCACTGTCCAGTTCATGTACACGGAAAATTCTTCGCAGCCGCAGTAAAGCGTTGATGAAATGAACGAATAGTGCGTGGCATGTTTGCTGCGATGGCTCTTCCGACGGCGACGTGTTGCGTGCCGAAAAAAGGGAGGACGCCATGAAGGCGCAGGTGCTGAAGAACTACGACACGAGTCTCTCCGGCGACATATGGGTGGCGGAAGAGAACGTGCCCGACCCCAGGATCGTGAAATCCACCGATGTCATCGTCCGTATCGGCGGCGCCGGCGTCTGCCGTACCGATCTCCACATCATCGAGGGGGTATGGAGGCCGCATATGGACCCCACGGGCGACCAGCTCCTGCCGCTTATCATGGGCCACGAGAATGCCGGCTGGATCGAGGAGGTTGGCAAGGAGGTGGAGGGCCTGAAGAAGGGCGACCCGGTGATCGTGCACCCGAAGATAACCGGCGGTACCTGCCTCGCCTGCCGCCGCGGCTTCGACATGCACGGGCCGGGCACCTTTCCCGGCCTCGACTGCGACGGCGGCTATGCCGAGTTCATCTGCACGTCAGAACGCAATATCGTGCCCCTGCCGCGTTCCTTGGCGCCAAAGGAGGTTGCGCCTTATGCCGATGCCGGGCTCACCGCCTATCGCGCGGTGAAGAAAGCCACCCGGCATTTGCTGCCCGGCCAGAGCTGCGTCGTCATCGGCGCCGGCGGCCTCGGCCATATCGGCATCCAGTGCCTGAAAGCCATGTGCGCGGCCGATGTCATCGTCGTCGACAAATCGGACGCCTCGCTGGCGCTGGCCAGCAAGAGCGGCGCGGACCAGACGGTGAAGGCGGATGGCAACGAGGTCGAGGCCGTACTGGCGCTGACCGACGGCGTCGGTGCGGAGGCCGTGATCGACTTCGTCGGGGAGAAGGGAACCACCGCCAAGGGATTGGCGATGACCCGCCCGATGGGCAGCTACTACATCGTCGGCTATGGCGAGGACATCAAGATTCCTGCGGTCGACCTGATCATCTCCGAGCGCAACATCATCGGCAATCTGGTCGGCACCTGGGCCGAGCTCACCGAGCTGATGGCGCTGGCCGATCGTGGGCTCGTGGAACTCGCCACCGCCGAATACAAGCTCTCGGACGCGAACCTGGCGCTGCACGACCTCAATGCCGGCAAGATCCATGGAAGGGCCGTGCTCGTGCCCTGACGAGGCGACGGGTATCTTGTATTCCACAGATGATCAAAGATGCGACGCAACATAGATAGCCGATAAGTAAGCAATCTTTACCGACTATTTTGCGCCGCACCATTTTCGCAGAATGAAACACTTCCTGACCACCGATTCGCAAAACAATTCACTTCCGCCGACCAAAGCATGTGGAGCCGCCGTAAAGTCGTTGAAACACGTACTGTGACCAATTGGCACGGCGCTTGCTACATTACTATTAGAACAATGCTGACGTGCCCCACGGGGCAGGCCGCGACAAGAACGAAGGGAAGAAGTCCGGGGAGGCTGCCGACACGGCGATGAGCCGGTTCGGCGGGGATGGGGCGGTCAGGTCAGGATCGCCGTCCCGCACCCGTTACGCCAACAGCCGACCCCGGTGCCTTGCACCTTTGCCCAGGCCTTCGACGCCCGCCGCATGCGCGACGGGCGAGGGCCCGCTCATGTCTGAAACCCGCTCGGCCGGGCAGCGCAAAACGCTGCGCCGCGCCTGCCGGGAGGAAATTGACCGTGGACTCCGCTCCAGGAGCAGGATGGCAAAAATGACAAGTACACTGACCCTGAACAAGATTACGGCGCAGAAGGGTATTTCTGTCGCCGAAGCGGCGAAGAAGATCGCCGATCTCGGGTGGAACCCCTCCTATGTGCAGGAGGCGATGACCTTCCCGACCGACTACAAGATCACCAAGGCGCCGAAGGATCCGATGAAGCAGGTGCTTCGGTCCTACTTCCCCATGCAGGAAGAGAAGGACAACCGGGTCTATGGCGCGCTCGACGCGGCGCTGCGCGGCGACATGTTCCGCAATGTGGAGCCGCGCTGGGTGGAATGGATGAAGCTGTTCCTGGCGATCATCCCCTTCCCGGAAATCTCGGCGGCGCGCTCCATGGCGATGGTCGGCCGCCTGGCGCCCGGCGAGGACCTGCGTACCGGCTTCACCATGCAGATGGTCGATGAGTTCCGGCACTCGACGATCCAGATGAACCTGAAGAAATGGTACATGGAGAACTATATCGACCCGGCCGGGTTCGATATCACCGAAGAGGCGTTCGGCAAGTGCTACGCCACCACCATCGGCCGCCAGTTCGGTGAGGGCTTCATCACCGGCGACGCCATCACCTCCGCCAATGTCTATCTCACCGTCGTGGCCGAAACCGCGTTCACCAACACGCTGTTCGTCGCCATGCCCTCGGAAGCCGCGCGAAACGGCGACTACGCCCTGCCGACCGTGTTCCTGTCCGTGCAGTCGGACGAGAGCCGGCACGTCGGCAACGGCCACTCCATGCTGATGTCGATGCTGAAGGAGCCGGAGAACCACCTCCTGCTGGAGCGCGACATGCGCTACGCCTTCTGGCAGAACCACGCCATCGTCGACGCCGCCATCGGCACCTTCATCGAATACGGCACCACCAACCGCGACAAGAACAAGGAATCCTACGCGGAGATGTGGCATCGCTGGATCTTCGAGGATTACTACCGCACCTACATGCTGCCGCTCGAAAAATACGGCATCAAGATCCACCACGACGATGTGCAGACCGCGTGGAAGCGCATCACCGAGAAGCACTATGTCCACAAGATCGCGCAGTTCTTCTCGGTCGGCTGGCCGCTGAACTTCTGGCGCATCGAGGCCCAGACCGACAAGGACTTCGAGTGGTTCGAGCACAAGTACCCGGGCTGGTATGCGCAGTTCGGCGATTACTGGAAGTGGTACGCCAAGCTCTCGCATCGCGGCCAGACCAACGTGACCTTCAACGCCGACACCGGCTACGTCTATCCGCACCGGTGCTGGAGCTCGATGGTGCCCTGCGTGGTGCGCGAGGACATCGTCACCGACACGATCGACGGCAAGCTGCACACCTTCGCCCATGAGCTCGACCGCTGGACGGCGGTGGAAGCCTTTGCCGGCGAATATCAGGGCCGCCCCACCCCGGCGATGGGCCGCTTCAGCGGCCGGCGCGAATGGGAGAGCTGCTATCACGACTGGGACCTGGCGGACGCCATCCAGGATCTCGGCTTCGTGCGCACCGACGGCAAGACCCTCGTGCCGCAGCCGCATCTGCGCTTCGAGGAAAAGGAGATGTGGACGCTGGACGATGTGCGCGGGCACACCATCAAGAGCCCGCTCATCACGCTGCGTGAGATGAGCCCGGAGCAGCGCGAGAAGCATCTCGCCGACTACCGCGCCGGCTTCACCATCAACCCCTGCAACTGAACGTCGTGCGGGACCGGCCTCGCCGGTCCCGCATCGACCAAGGTGCTCCAGAACCTAACGGGGAGGTCGCACGATGGGCGACGTCTATACCGTCCGCCTGAACCCGGTCGGCGTCGAATTCGAGGTCGAAGAGGGCGAAACCGTCCTCGACGCAGCCTTCCGGCAGGGCATTGCCTTGCCGCATGGCTGCAAGGAGGGGCGGTGCGCGGCCTGCAAATGCGTGCTGAACGAGGGCGAGGTCGAGCTCAAGCCCTATTCCACCTTCGCTCTCAACGAAATGGAGCGGGACCAGAACTATGTCCTGCTGTGCCGGACCCTGGCCTATTCGGACATCGAGGTCGATCTGCTCAACTTCGACGAGGAGATCCTCTCGAAATCGATACCCGTCCGAACCTTCGGCGCAGAGGTGACGCGGGTCGTCGAACTGACCCACGACATAAGGCGCCTGGAGATCGTGCTCGATCAGCCTCTCAAATTCTGGGCGGGCCAATATGTCGACATCACGCTCCCGGGGGCAGAGGCGATTACGCGCTCGTTTTCCATGGCAAATACGCCGGTCGCGGGCAAAGAACTCGCCTTCATCATCAAGAAATACCCCAATGGCAAGTTCTCCTCCCGTCTCGACGGAGAGCTCCAACCCGGAACCCGGCTCACCGTCCGCGGGCCCTTCGGCACCTGCTTCCGACGGGAAGACAAGGGAGGAGCCCTGATCCTGGTCGGCGGCGGCTCCGGCATGTCGCCGCTGTGGTCGATCCTGCACGACCATCTGGAGAGCGGAGAGGATCGCGAGGTCCACTTCTTCTACGGCGCCCGCACCGCCAAGGACCTGTTCTATCTCGACGCCTTCGCGCGGCTGGCGGCGGAAAATCCTCGCTTCCACTTCATCCCGGCGCTTTCGGGTGCCGGCGAGGACGAGGGCTGGAGCGGCGAGCGCGGCTTCATTCACGAGGTGCTGAACACCCATCTGCGCCGGCTGGGCTTCGGCGAGGACATCGACGTCTATGCCTGCGGCCCGGAGCCGATGATCGAGGCTCTGGTGCCGGTCCTGCAGATGAACGACGTGCCGACCGAGCGGATCTTCTTCGACAAGTTCACGCCGGCCTCAACCGCCACCGAACAGCTGGCGCATGCCTGAGCGCCATCACCCCACGCCTTCGCCAGACAACGATAATTTGGGAGGACCACCATGACAGCCACGCAAACGGCGCCGGTCAAGTCGGGGGCCGCCGGTTCGGCCGTCTTTGCCGATTCCGACAGCCGCAAGTACCGCTACTTCGAACCGCGCGGCAAGCGCGCGACCCATTACGAAGACATGACCGTCGACGTCCAGCCCGATCCCGAGCGCTATCTGCTGCAGGACTGGATCATCTCGTTCCCGAACGGGCGCGGCGCCTATTCCAAGGACAACACCGCCGCGCTCAGTTCCAACTGGCACCTGTTCCGCGCCCCGGACCAGGAATGGGAGCGCACGCATTACCAGCGCCAGTCGAAGATCGAGGCGATGGTGCAGGCGGTCATCGCCAATGGCCGCAAGTCGGGCGCGCCGCTGCATTTCGACAAGGCGTGGGTGAAGGTGCTGCAGAACCATCTCGGCGCCTGGAAGCACGCCGAATTCGGCCTCGGCACCTCGCTGATGCAGGCGCAGCGCTACGGCTACACGCAGATGATCAACAACGCGACGCTGACCAATTCGTCTTACAAGCTGCGCCTTGCCCAGGACATCACGCTCTACCTTGCCGAAATCGGCATGGACATCGGCAATTTCGACGACGAGGCCGGCAAGCGCGCCTGGCTTGAAGACGTCAACTGGCAGGGCACCCGCGAGGCCATCGAGTCCATCATGGGCTCGTCGGATTATCTCGAGCAGTACTTCGCCATCAACATCGTGTTCGAGCCGCTAGTGGGCGAACTGTTCCGTTCGGGCTTCCTCATGCAGGTGGCGTCGCCCAATGGCGACTTCATCACCCCGCCGGTGATCTCGGCAGCGGAAGCCGATTACGAGCGCAACCTCGCCAACGCCATCGACCTGTTCCACCTGCTGGCACACGACCCCGAGCACGGCGACCACAACAGGCGCCTGTTCCAGTCCTGGCTGCACAAGCACGTCGCCCTGGCGAACAAGGCCTCGGCCGGCCTGCAGCCGATCTGGTCGCAGCCGCACTCCAAGCCTGTCCAGTACGCCGACGCCCGCGCGCAGTCGGTCGAGCGCATCGGGAAGATCCTGGGCGAACTCGGCCTCGACCTTCCCCAGGAGTGACGCCCATGTCCACCATGTCCCGCTCGGCCACCAACCACAACATCTTCCAGAAAATGGGTGACCTGGTCTTCGACCAGACGATCTCCCACCAGTGCGGCGTCACCATGAACGACAGCGTCGAGGCGCGCGCCATCGCCGAGTTCATGGGCCAGAAGCCCGACGTGACCATCACCTACCAGCCGGCGCTGATCCGCATCGATGGCGTGGGGAAGCTCATCTTCAAGATGGACGAGATCAGCGAAATCCTCGGCAAGGAAATGAATGCCGAGATCTTCGAGGTCAACACGTCCACCCACTATGGACGCATGATCCGCGTCGACGACAACACCGTGACGCTGTTCGGCGACATGGAAGAAATTCGCCAATACATCGAGTGACAGCCGGAAGGCCGCGCCCGGGGAGGGTCCGCCGTCCCGGGCGCGGCACGCCCGTCGCCATCAGGCGCGACGCCACGCGCTCACAGCATTCGTTCAAGGGGAGAGGTTCATGTTCAGGACGCCGGACGGTGAAGAGATCTTCATCATCGATGGTCACACGCATTTCTGGGACGGCAGCCCGGAGAACCAGGCCAACATCCATGGCAAGCAGTTCATCGACTGCTTCTACGCCTACCACACCGCCTTGAGTCCCAAGGACAAGCTGTGGAGCAAGGAGCAGTTCGAGAAGTACAGTGCCGACAAGATGTACAACGACCTGTTCGTCGACGGTCCCGACGACATGGCCATTGTCCAGTCGACCTATCTCAGCGAGTTCTACACGAACGGCTTCAACACCATCGAGCGCAACCTCGACATGGCGAAGGCCTATCCCGACCGCTACATCGTCAACGGCGCCTTCGACCCGCGCGACGGCGAAAGGGCGACCGAATACATCCACTTCATGAAGGAAAACTACAATATCAAGGGCGTGAAGCTCTACACGGCGGAATGGAAGGGCGATTCCCGCGGCTGGAAGCTCACCGACCCCAGCGCCTATCGCTGCCTGGAGCTGTGCCAGAAGCTCGGCATCACCAATGTCCATGTCCACAAGGGACCCACCATCATCCCGCTCGACAAGGACGCGTTCGATGTCCACGACGTCGACCATGCGGCGACCGATTTCCAGGGCCTCAACTTCATCGTGGAGCATTGCGGCCTGCCCCGGCTGGACGATTTCTGCTGGATCGCGGTGCAGGAGACCAATGTCTATGGCGGTCTCGCCGTGGCGCTGCCCTTCATCCATTCCCGCCCGCGCTACTTCGCCGAGGTGATCAGCGAGCTGCTGTTCTGGGTGGGCGAGGACAAGATCCTGTTCGGCAGCGACTACGCCATCTGGACCCCGCGCTGGCTGGTCGAGAAGTTCTGGAACTTCGAGATCCCGGAAGACATCAAGCAGGAGCACGGCGTCGACCTCACCCGCGAGGCCAAGCGCAAGATCCTCGGCCTCAATGCCGCCCGGCTCTACAATGTCGATGTCGAGACGCAGAAGGCGAAGCTCAAGAACGCCTCGCTTGCGGTTGCGGCGGAGTAGGCCGATGCGCCGCCCCGCCAGCACGCAGATCGGCGGCGATGCGCGCATCGCCGCCGTGTGGAACCAGCTCGCCGGCGTCATGGACCCGGAGCTCGACGAATCGATCGTCGATCTCGGCTTCGTGGAAGACATCGCGATCGGCACCGACGGCCGCGTGGACGTCGCCTTCCGCCTGCCCACCTACTGGTGCTCGCCCAACTTCGCCTTCCTGATGGCGGACGATATCGGACGGGCGGTGCGCACCCTGCCCTGGGCGCGGGAGGTTCATCCCCGGCTCGAAGACCACATGTTCTCCGATGAGGTCAATCGCGGCACCCATCTCGGCCTTTCCTTCGCCGATACGTTCCGCGACCTGGAGGTGAGCGACACGCTGGAAGGCCTGCGCGAGACCTTTCTGCGCAAGGCGTTCCAGCGCCGGCAGGAAGCCGTCATCCTGGGCCTGCGGCGGGCCGGCTGGTCGGATGCGGCCATCGTGACGACGGATCTCGCCACGCTGGACCGCGCCGCCATCACCGATCCGGAAGGCCTGCGCCAGAAGCCGCGCTACCGCGAGATCCTGCTGGCACGGGGTCTCGCCACGCGGCCATCCGACCTCGCCTTCGTCACCCTCGACGGTGAGGCCATCGCGGCCGCCGGCCTTCCCGTGCATCTGCGCGGGCTGCGGGCGATCCGCATCAACATGGAAGCCAATGGCGCGCTGTGCCGTGGGCTTCTGGAGGCCCGCTACGACGAGGGGCCGCGCACGGCGCCGGCGCCCTCCTCCGGCCATGCCTGCGGCAATGCCGAAGCGGCCACGGGATGCTGCGGCGGCTGCGCCCTTCACGCCACCGGGGCGGCGCCCGCCGCCCGCGTTGCCGGCATTCCGCTCGCCCTGTGAACGGGGCGGCGACGCTCCGTTCCGAAGTCGATACGAACAAAGACACAAAAGAACGAGGAAACAGCCATGGCAAAGATGATCCTGCATGATGGCGAGGCGCGCCGCGCCCTCGCCCGCGGCGTTGGCAAGCTGGCGGCGGCGGTCGAATCGACGCTCGGTCCCAAAGGCATGAACGCCATGGTCGACAGGCCGATCGGCACCCCCATCGTCTCGCGCGACGGCGTGACCATCGCCTCCGAGATCGAACTGCCGGACCGCTTCGAGAACATGGGCGCGCAGGTGGTGCGCGAAGTCTCGATGCAGACCAACGAGGTCGCGGGCGACGGCACCACCACCGCCATGGTGCTGGCCAACGGCCTCATCCAGAACGGCGTCGCGGCGCTGGAGCGGGGCGCCAAACCCGTCGATCTGTGCCGGGGCATCGACACGGCCGTCAATCTGGTGGTGGAAACGCTGAAGGGCCGCGCCCGCCCGGCCTCCGAGCGCTCCATGCTCGAAGCGGTGGCGACCATCGCCGCCACCAACCCGCATCTCGGGCATCTGGTGGCCGAAGCGCTGCACCGGGTCGGCCTCGACGGCATCGTCTCGTCCGATTACGGCCTCACCATCGAGACCACGCTTGACGTGGTGGAGGGCATGTCCTTCGACCGGGGCTATATTTCCCACCACATGGTGACCGATGTCGAGAAGATGGAAGTGGTGCTGCACGAGCCCTACATCCTGCTGACCGATCTCAAGATCCGCGCGCCCCAGGAGATCGCCGGCCTGCGCAGGGCGGTGTCGCAGACCGGGCGCACGTTGGTCATCATCGCCGAGGAAATCGCCCCGGAGGTGGTCGTCACCCTGCTGGGAGACGGCAATCGCGGCAAGGTGCTGGTGGTCAACCCGCCCGATTACGGCCATTGGCGCAAGGCCATGATGGACGATCTCGCCATCATCACCGGCGGCAAGGTCATCGCCCGCGATCTCGGCGGACGGCTGGAGGACGTCACCCTCGACGATCTCGGCACCGCCCAGCAGGTCCGCGCCAGCGCCCGCGAGACCGTCATCATCCGTGGTGGCGGCAATGCCGACGAGATCGCCGCCCGTCGGGCGCAGGTCACGCGCCAGCACGAGCTCGCCCCGCCGAACATCGAGCAGGACAAGCTGAAGGAGCGCCTCGCCAAGCTCTCCGGCGGCACGGCGGTGATCTATGCCGGCGGCGTGACGCCGGTCGAGCAGAAGCGCACCCTCCAGCTCGTCGACGACGCGCTGAGCGCGACCCGCGCGGCGGCGGAAGAGGGCATCGTGGCCGGCGGCGGCACGGCGCTGCTGCAATGCGCGCCGATCGTCGCGGCC
The DNA here is from genome assembly GCF_965279025.1 of Ancylobacter sp. Lineage (NCBI taxonomy): Bacteria > Pseudomonadati > Pseudomonadota > Alphaproteobacteria > Hyphomicrobiales > Xanthobacteraceae > Ancylobacter > Ancylobacter sp. Next base: position 982,332 of record NZ_OZ257132.1, read on the forward strand.
CGGCTCGGCAACCTCAATGGCGATGTCGGCGAGGGCATCCGCCTGGTCCGGGAGACGCTGGCCCGTCCGGCGGCCTTTATCGCCCGCAATGCCGGCTACGACCCCGACAGCATCGTCGACAGGCTGATGGGGGCGGAGGACGGCATCGGCTTCGACGCCGCCACCGGTGAGATGAAGGACATGATCTCGGCCGGCATCGTCGACCCGGTGCGCGTCACCTATACCGCGCTGCGCAACGCGGCCTCGGTCGCCACGCTGGTGCTCACCACCAACACGCTGATCGCCGACATCACCGACTATGTCGACCCGACCGCCGGCCCCGCACTCGGCGGCGGCGCCGAGAAGCTCGGCCGCGCATGATCATGGTATCCCGCCGGCGGCACCCGCCCGGCCGGCGGGCCGCCTCCCGGAAGGGTCCGGGAACTCCACGCCTCGACATCGCGCCGGCCCCGCTCGGGCCACGGCCGGAAGCGCCCACTTCAAAGGACACGCCCATGCGTAAATACATCGCCGAATTCATCGGCACCTTTGCATTGCCGGAGCGCTCTTTCGAATGGGCGTCACACGGCACGCGCCGGTAGCCGCGTGATGGAGAGCCTCCCGGTCGCCACGGCCATCGGGAGGCCCCCTCGGGTGACGCTTGATTGGAACCGTGTTAAAAACGTCGCAACGAAGCGCATAGATCCCAAACGCCAACTTGCGGGATCTGAGGTTTGCATAATAATAATCGGGAGGGTGCTTTGGTGTATATCATCACCAAGACTGACGAACCTCGAAAAGAGGACGTCGCCGCCAAGAAGATGATCCAGCAAAACTGGGGCACGATCGACGCTCTGGCCAACCAGATATCCGGCGGGCGCTGGCAAGACATCAAGCAGGCACGGGCCACCAAGACATCCGTCGCCGAATACGAACGGAAGAGCTTCGTGGGGTACGTGCCGACGGCACGCGGCACGCCCGCGCGGCCCTATATCCGCATCAGCCTGAACAACCGCGTTGTCGTGGTCGATGAAGAGACCAACCGGCAGGTGCTGTTCCTGGGCGAAATCCGGCACCGCCCGCAGGGCCGGGTGTTCTGCCTCGCCACCCGCGCCAATGGCTTCTTCGATCCGGCGGCGGACGACGTGCTGGAGGCGCTGGCCGGTCTCGATGGCTGCGTGCTCGGCGCGGACGAGGTCGACGAGCCGTTCAAGCAGGAACTCGCACGTCGCCTCGGGTTCGCCGTGCCGCAGGACGTCTGAGCGGGCGCCCCCCCGCCGGAACCTCCGGTCCTTTCTTGCGCAGACATCGCTCTGGGCGCGGCTACGGGACATGTGGATGCAGACGGAAGCGCATATGAGCAAGCCGCCCGTTGAGCGCCGTTCGACCGCACTTCCTTCGCAGGAGGAAGAGGATGCGGTCGATCACGCCACGGACGGTGCATCCTACGACGCATCGGCGACGATGAAGGCCTGGGAGAATTTTCTCGACCGGGGCCGGCCGACCGCACCGGGCGGCCTCATTCGCGGCGTCATCGAGCAATCCTGGCAGCGCAGCGCCGTCTCCGGCGTCGACCCGCGCGGTCGCGGCAGCGATCTCATCGCCTCTGCCGACGAGGTGGACGGGTTGCGCCGGCACCATGGCGGCCTGCTGCAGGCGGCGGGCAAGACCTTCCAGCGTCTCGCCGACATCCTCGGCGAGACCGCGACCATGGTCGTCGTCACCGACCATCGCGGCGTCATCATCGAAACCGCCGGCGATCCCCACATCGTCAACGCCGCCCATGACATCCGCCTGGAGATCGGCGCCAATTGGGGAGAGGGCGTCACCGGCACCAACGGCATCGGCACCGCTTTGGTAACCGGCAAGCCGGTCTATGTGCGGGCGGCCGAGCATTTCTGCGAAGGCGTGAAATCCTGGAACTGCATCGGCGCGCCGATCCGCAGTCCGCTCGACGGCAGCATCGTCGGCGTCGTCGATTTCTCCGGTCCGCAGGACATCTTCCGTCGCCACAATATCGCGCTCGGCATCATGGCGGCGAGCCATATCGAACTCGCCCTCGCCGACCAGCTGCGGGTCGAGCGCATGCAGCTGCTCGAACTGTGCCTGTCGCGGCTGCAAAGCGGCGGGCGCGGCGACGGCTTCGTCATTCTCGACCGCCAGGGCCGGGTGATCCACCACAGCGACAGTGCTGCGGTGCGCTGGCGCCATGCCAATCCGGGCACCGAACTGCGGCTCGGCGACCAGCTCGTGGACTTCAAGGGCGGCATCTGGCCGGAGAATGTCTCCGACATTCCCGGCATCGACGCTCAGCGCATGGAGCCGCTGATGCACGCCGGCACCTTCTCCGGCGCCGTGCTGCTGCTGGAACCCACCGGGCACCCCTCACCCGCCCTCCGTTCCGGCACGAATGCGGCGCGCTCGACCTTGAAGGCGGCGCGCGAGGCGATCATCGGCGAGAGCTCGGTGCTCATCGAGGCGATCGAGCGGACCGAGCGCGCCGCGCAGGGCCGGAGCGCCATCCTGCTGGAGGGGGAGACCGGCGTCGGCAAGGAGCTGTTCACAAGGCTCATCCACGCGGCCGGGCTGACGACCGGCAAGGAGCCCTTCGTCACCTTCAATTGCGGTGCCATCTCCAAGGAGTTGCTGGGCGGGGAGCTGTTCGGCCACGCCCCCGGCGCCTTCACCGGGGCGACCCGCGAGGGACGCGCCGGCCGCTTCGAGCTCGCCGATGGCGGCGTGCTCAGCCTCGACGAGATCGGCGAGATGCCACTCGAGCTTCAGCCCTATCTGCTGCGCATTCTTGAAGAGAACGCGGTCTACCGCATCGGCGAGGGCCGGCCCCGGCCCATCAATGTGCGGCTCGTCGCCTCGACCAACCGCAGCCTCAAGGCCGAGGCGGCGGAGGGGCGGTTCCGCAAGGACCTGTATTTCCGCATCGGCGCGGTGAAGATCACCATCCCCCCGCTGCGCAACCGCCATGGCGATATCAGCCTGCTGATCCACCATTTCAACCGTCAGGTGTCCGAAGCCCACGGCACCGGGCCGCTGCGCTTCCAGCCGGCGGTGCTCGATCTGCTGGAGCGCTATGAGTGGCCCGGCAATGTCCGGGAGGTCCGCAACCTTGTCGAATCCCTGTCGCTGATGGCCACCGGCCGCACCATCGGCGTCGACGATCTGCCGGAAGATTTCGTCGAGGAGGTGCAGCATCTGCGTGACGCCGGCGGCAGCCCGGCCGGACCGTCCGACGGCGGCGGCGCCGACGAGATCGCCCGCATCGACGAGGCCGAGCGCCGGCTGATCGAGCGCACGCTGGTCGCCTCGGGCGGCAACACATCGGTCGCCGCCGATCGGCTGGGGATCTCGCGCAGCACGCTCTATCGCAAGCTCCAGCAATACCGGGCGAGGCACTAGCCGCGCTCGGTGTGGCAGAGGAAACCGGAGAGGCGGGGATCAGATGACAGAACGGCGCCAACGCTCCGGCAGCGATCCCTGCGCGACGGAGCTCGCCTCGACCATCCTCGACAATGCCCAGCGCGATGTGGTGTTCACCCTGCGCATTCGCGGGGAGAGCCTCGATCTGCTCTCCCGGCACTTCCAGGGCTTCATCGAACGGTCGCTCCTCTCCAACGGCGTCGGCTATGGCGACCATCCGCTGCTGCGGCTCTTCGTCGAGACGCACGGCCGCGAGCTCACCGACTTCGTCACCAATGGCATGGCCCTGTCGCACCAGATGGATCTGAAGGCGTTCGAACGTTTCGGCGGCGATGCGACCCATCTGCTGCGGGCGGATATCTGGGACAGCCTGCGCGGCTATATCGAGAGCGCCGAACGGCACTTCATGTCCGGCCTCGGTGGCCTGCACGACATTCTGGCCGAGGTCGAGGCCAACCGGCCGGGCCGCGCGGGAGGTGTCGATGGCTAGCATCGCGGCAGCGTGCCAGCCGGGACAGCATCGAGCGGAGGGCACAAGGTGACGGACACCCAGCAACTTCGTTCCCTGCTCGGCCAGCGTCTGGAGATCGTGCAGGAGATCGCCCGCCTGAATGCACGCCAACTGCAGAACCGGCAGATCTTCAGCGGCCTCGAACTCGAGGTGATGCAGTGCGAACGCGACCTGTTGCAGCTTGCCGATGCAGCAGCAAAGGACGGTCTCGCAGCGGCGCTGGCGCAACGCATGGCGGCCGAGGCAAGGCTCGCCGAGGACGAGAACGAACTCACGCAATGGCACCGGCGGCTCGACGCCGTCGACCGCCAGATCAGCGGCATCTGAACCGGCGCGCCGGCGAAACGGCAAGGAGCACAGGGACATGAGCACGACGGAAGCCGAAACATCGCCGCTTTTCGCCCTGCTGGCGCGGCAATGGCGGCTGGACGCGGAGGTCCAGGCCTGCGCTTTCACGCGGGACGGCGCCCGTCTCGCCTTCGCGCTGGGCGACGGCACGCTCGCCCTCGCCTCGATGGACGATCCGGAAGCGGCGGGCACACGCTGGCACATGTCGATCGAGAATGGCCGCTCCACCATCGCCCCGCGGGCCCGGCCGGTTGCCGCCCCGGTCAAGGTGTCGGTGGGCGAGGGCCCGCTTCGTCTCGCCGCGTTCGGTCCATCGGGATTTCTGCTCGGCGGCGCCACCGGCCGGGTGGTGCGCGTCGAGGCCGATGGCGCGGTGCGGGTTGTCGTCGAGCACGACCGTGGGGGGGTCGACGCGATGGCGACATCGCCCGCGTCGTTGAGCGACCAGGCGGCCTTCGTCGCGGCAAGCGGCAGCGTCACGCGTTACCACGCCAATGGCTACACCGCCCGGGCGATGGCGCGTTACGACGGCACGGCCCGGACGGTCGCCGTGTCGCCCGATGGCCAGAGCGTAACGCTGGGCTTCGAAGCGCGTCTCTCCATCGTCGATGTGGCCAGCGGTGCCCGCGAGCCGTTCGAGATCGCGGGCGGGCCGGTCGAGGCCCTGTCCTGGTCGCCGGACGGTCGGCGGCTGGCCGCCGGCCTTCTCGATGGCGGCGTCGCGCTCATCGATATCGCGGATCGGCGGCTGCTGCGGCTGCCGGACTATCCCGCCCCGGTGCGCACGCTCGACTGGAGCGACGACTCGCGGCAGCTCGTCACCGGCGGCGCCTTCCGCACCATCGTCTGGGCGGTCGGCCAAGGCAGCGAGCGGCCAGGCACCCTTGAAACCGGCCGTTCCGGCTTCGTGGCGGTCGAGGCGGCGCGGTTGCATCCGCGCCTGCCCCTCGTCGCGGCCGGCTATGAGAACGGCATGATCGTCGTCATGGCGATCGGTCATCGCGACGAACTCGTCATTCGCGATCCGGCGCCAGGTGGGCTGCGCGACCTCCGCTGGTCGCCTGACGGCGAGCACCTCGCCTTTCACGCAGCGCAAGGCTGGGCCGGGGTGATCGACGTGCCCACGCATATGTTCAAGCAGATCGACAGGAGGACAACATGACGTCGCCGGACAAGACCGCCCAGAGCAAGGACGTTTTCTTCGAGGAGATCGCCGCTCTCGCCGAACGGATGATCGCGGAACATGGCCGCGATTTCACCATGGGCGCGTTCATTCTCGCCGCGCGCTTCATCGCCGAGAAGAAGGATATCGGCAGCGGCAGTCTTGAGCCGACAAACTGAGATCTGCGTCCATCCGGGGTTGGCCGTCTTGGGGGGCGGCCGGCCGAGCCTGCGCGCCCCTCAGCATGCGGGGATTCAAGGCTCCCGGTTGAAGGCGCGCGGACGCGGGTCCACCGCGAAGGAATCGCGCCCGAGCTCGAAGTGCGCGGCTCTCGACGGAACCACCTACGCGCCTTCGCTTGACGCGTGGAGGTTGCGGACAGCGAAGTACGCATCATGCGACCCAAGTCCGAACGGCTGCAAACGCCAGCGGCGGTTTCGGCGTTCGCAGTTCTGTACTGAAATGGCGCACCCGGCACGATTCGAACGTGCGACCTCTGCCTTCGGAGGGCAGCGCTCTATCCAGCTGAGCTACGGGTGCCAGCGGCGCGATGGATGCGCCGAAGCTGCGTCTACATAATCGAACGGGCGCCCCCCGGCAACCGGCACGGCGCGCCTTTCGCCGGAAGGTGGTGTGGATCTCGCGCGGCCTCCGCCGGCAGAGGCCGCACGTTCGGATCGTGCCGGATGCCGCAGGTGGGCCGTTATCGCAACAGGCCGTCGACCGGAACGCTGCAGCGGAAAGCCGCAGCCTCCAGGCGCGCCCTCGCGTCAGTTGCGACCGGCGCCATCATAGAGGGGCTTGTCGGGCCAAGCTGAATCAAACCGATGACGCAGGTCGACGCCAGGGGAGCGTTCATGAGGCCCTATCTCGCGGCATTCCATGGGGCGGGCGGTTTGTCCGCCGCCATCCGTAGGTGTGCCGAAAGCGATGGAGCTGACCCGCTGACATGGCGACCGCCTGCGGCTTGCACGCCGGCCAGATCGCGGCGACCTTGCCGGCGATTTTCTCGCGCGTCTTCAGCTCGGTCAGCGGGCCGATGCCCGCCCAGCGATGGCGATGACGGCCTTCAGCGCATCGTAGAGCCGTCCGCCGCGCTCGGCGCGCACAACCCAGCCTTGCTTCATCGCGTCACCTGCCGCGCTTCCCGTTAGGCGGTAGTATAGGGAGGCTGCAAGATGCGTGGCTCCGCCAAGGCTATGCCGACGCGATCGTGCCGACTAATGTCGGCGTTCCGAACCATCAACGTGCAGGAAGTGCCGCGTGCTGACAGGCGAACTGAGATCCAAGATCGACGCCATCTGGAATGCGTTCTGGGCGGGTGGCATCGCCAATCCGATCGAGGTGATCGAACAGCTCACCTATCTTCTGTTCATCCGCGGGCTCGACGAATTACAGACCCGCGAGGAGAGCCGGGCGCGCCTCACCGGCGGGCCGATGCAGCGCGTCATCTTCCCCGCCGGCACCTACCGCAAGGACCGAGACGGCGCGGACGTGACCTATGAGGAACTGCGCTGGTCGCGGCTGAAGAATGCCGAACCCGCCCGCATGTTCACGCTGATGGCGGATTTCGTCTTTCCCTTGCTGCGCGAGATGGCGGAGGAAGGCACCGCCCATGCCGAGCACATGAAGGGCGCGCGCTTCACCATTCCCACGCCCGGCCTGCTGGCCAAGGTGGTGGACATGCTGGCGGAAATCCCGCTGGAGGACCGCGACACCAAGGGCGATCTCTATGAATACATGCTGGGCAAGATCGCCAGCGCCGGCCAGAACGGCCAGTTCCGCACGCCGCGCCACATCATCAAGCTGATGGTGGAGCTGACCCAGCCGACGCCGAGGGATGTCATCTGCGATCCCGCCAGCGGCACCTGCGGCTTCCTGGTGGCGGCGGGGGAATTCTTGCGCGAACAGCACAAGGGGCTGTTCCACGACGCCGCGCTGCGGGAGCATTTCCACGGCGGCATGTTCCACGGCTATGATTTCGACCAGACCATGCTGCGCATCGGCTCGATGAACATGCAGCTGCACGGGGTGGAGGGAGCGGATATCCGCTACCGGGATTCGCTCGCCACCGGCCATGCCGACGATGCCGACACATACTCGCTGATCCTCGCCAACCCACCCTTTGCCGGCTCACTGGACTATGAGACCACGAGCGCCGACCTGCTCTCCATCGTCAAGACCAAGAAGACCGAGCTTCTGTTCATGGCGTTGTTCCTCAAGCTCCTGAAGCCCAGCGGGCGGGCGGCGGTCATCGTGCCGGACGGGGTGCTGTTCGGCTCCTTCACCGCGCACAAGGCGATCCGGCGCATGCTGGTGGAGGATCACAAGCTCGACGCCATCGTGAAGCTGCCCTCCGGCGTTTTTCGGCCCTATGCCGGCGTGTCCACCGCCATCCTGTTCTTCACCAAGACCAATTCCGGCGGCACCGACCATGTGTGGTTCTATGACGTGCAGGCCGACGGGCTGAGCCTCGACGACAAGCGCCAGCCACTGGTGTCGGAGGACAAGTTGGGCCCGGTGCCGAAGGCGGCGCTGGCGGTGGAGGAGCACGCGAAGAACAATTTGCCCGATGTCGTCGCCCGCTGGCGCGCGCACCGGGGCGGAGCGGGAAAACCCGCGCACCGGCCAGAGCTTCACCGTGCCGCTCGCGGACATCAAGGCCGCCGATTACGACCTCTCGCTCAACCGCTACCGCGAGGTGGAGCACGAAGCCGCCGAGCACCGCCCGCCGAAGGACATCATCGCCGAGTTGCTGGCACTGGAAGACGACATCGCCGCCGGGTTGAAGGAACTGGAGGCGATGCTGTGAGCGTGCCTATGGTTCGGCTGGGGGATGTCTGCGAAATCAAGGGTGGGGGCACTCCGTCAAAATCAAAGCCTGAGTTCTGGAACGGAGACATTCCATGGGTTTCGCCCAAGGATATGAAGTCGTGGGAAATAATTGACGCAATAGATAAAATTAATTCAGCAGCAATAAAAGGGAGTGCGACGAGCCTTATTCCTGCCGACTCAATTCTATTGGTAAATCGATCCGGTATTCTTAATCACACGCTACCGGTTGGAATCAACCGTCGTCCTGTGGCCATCAATCAAGATCTAAAGGCCCTTATTTGCAATCGAAGGGCGCATCCGGATTACATTGCTCGCCTTGTTAAGGCAGCCGAGCCGATCATTCTTAAATGGGTAAGAGCGACGACCGCAGACAATTTCTCCATATGAAAAAGCGATCCGCAGCGCGGCGCTCGACTTCCTGAAGACCTATGTCGCGAGCATGAGCCTCGACAATTTCATCGTCCGCGCCAAGCGCAGGCTGGTGGAGAAGTATCAGGCGCCAGAGCCCTGGCTCGCGCCCTCCGATGCCATGCGGGAGGACCTGGTCGAGCATATCGCGCCGCTGCCGACCGCCATGAAAAGCGACCCGGAGGAGTCCAAGCGCTTCGATCTCCTGATGTTCAATCTTGAGATTGCGCTGCTCAAGGGATCCAGGCGCTTCGACAAGCTGAAGAAGCAACTGGTCGCTATCGCCTCCGCGCTCGACGAACAGACGGCGATTCCCGCCATCGCGGCCCAGCACGCGCTGATCCTCGACATTCTGTCCGATGACTGGTGGGAGGGCATCACCGTACCGCTGCTCGAACGCGTGCGGCTTCGCCTGCGCGGTCTCGTGCCTCATATCGAGCGTCACCGGAAGGCGATCGTCTATACCGATTTCGAGGATCAACTCGGGGAGGGGACCGAGCTCGAACTGCCGCAGGTCGGCGAAGTGGATTTCGCGCGGTTCAAGAGCAAGGCCCGTCACTTCCTTCGCGTCCATCAGGACCATATCGCGATCGCCAAGCTGCGGCATGGCAAGTCGCTCACCGCCACGGATATCGAAGAGTTGCGCCAGATGCTGCTTGATTCTGGCATCGGCGAAAGTCAGCACATCGAGGCGGCGAGCTCACTGGCAACCGGCTTCGGAGGGTTCTTGCGTTCGCTCGTAGGGCTGGATCGTCGGGCCGTTGCAGATCTGTTCAGCGAGTTCCTCGGCGACGCTGCAGCCAGCGCGCAGCAGATCGAGTTCCTGGACATGGTCATTGACCTGAGACCCCGATCCTCCTCCAGATTTGAGTAGAGTCCGTCGATCACGGAGACGGACGATGCGAGCCTCACGGTTCACGGAAGAGCAGATCATCGGCATGCTGAAGGAGCAGGAGGCGGGGGCGAAGACCGCTGACGTGTGCCGCAAGCACGGCATCTCCTCGGCGACCTTCTACAAGTTCAAGGCAAAGTATGGCGGCATGGACGTGTCGGATGCCCGCCGGCTGAAGGCGCTTGAGGATGAGAACGCCCGCCTGAAGAAGCTGCTCGCCGAGCAGATGCTGGACAACGCTATCCTGAAGGATGTCGCCTCAAAAAAATGGTGACGCTCGATGTGAGGCGTAAAGCCGTGGCCCATGCCTGTGCCGAGCACGGGGTGAGCCAGCGTCGGGCGTGCAAGGCATTGAGCTTCGATCGCACCAGTATGCGCTATCGAAGCGTCCGTCCTGACGATGCGGCCCTGCGCGACGCCATGAAAGCCGTGGCCGGCGAGCGCCGCCGCTTCGGCTACCGACGGATCCACGTCATGCTGCGGCGTCAGGGCATCGTGATGAACCAGAAGAAGCTGCGCCGGCTGTATCGAGAGGAAAAGCTCCAGGTGCGTCGGCGAGGTGGTCGCAAACGGGCGCTTGGCACAAGACGGCCTATGCT
>NZ_OZ257132.1:997500-1327500 GCF_965279025.1 Ancylobacter sp.
CACGTGTGTAGCCCAGCCCGTAAGGGCCATGAGGACTTGACGTCATCCCCACCTTCCTCTCGGCTTATCACCGGCAGTCCCCCTAGAGTGCCCAACTGAATGATGGCAACTAAGGGCGAGGGTTGCGCTCGTTGCGGGACTTAACCCAACATCTCACGACACGAGCTGACGACAGCCATGCAGCACCTGTGTTCCCGGCTCCGAAGAGAAGAAACCATCTCTGGTAACCGTCCGGGACATGTCAAAGGCTGGTAAGGTTCTGCGCGTTGCTTCGAATTAAACCACATGCTCCACCGCTTGTGCGGGCCCCCGTCAATTCCTTTGAGTTTTAATCTTGCGACCGTACTCCCCAGGCGGGAGGCTTAATGCGTTAGCTGCGCCACTGATGAGCATGCTCACCAACGGCTAGCCTCCATCGTTTACGGCGTGGACTACCAGGGTATCTAATCCTGTTTGCTCCCCACGCTTTCGCACCTCAGCGTCAGTACCGGACCAGTAAGCCGCCTTCGCCACTGGTGTTCTTGCGAATATCTACGAATTTCACCTCTACACTCGCAGTTCCACTTACCTCTTCCGGACTCGAGATACCCAGTATCAAGGGCAGTTCTGGAGTTGAGCTCCAGGCTTTCACCCCTGACTTAAATATCCGCCTACGTGCGCTTTACGCCCAGTGATTCCGAACAACGCTAGCCCCCTTCGTATTACCGCGGCTGCTGGCACGAAGTTAGCCGGGGCTTCTTCTCCGACTACCGTCATTATCTTCGTCGGCGAAAGAGCTTTACAACCCTAAGGCCTTCATCACTCACGCGGCATGGCTGGATCAGGCTTGCGCCCATTGTCCAATATTCCCCACTGCTGCCTCCCGTAGGAGTCTGGGCCGTGTCTCAGTCCCAGTGTGGCTGATCATCCTCTCAGACCAGCTACGGATCGTCGCCTTGGTGCGCCTTTACCACACCAACTAGCTAATCCGACGCGGGTTCATCCAATGGCGATAAATCTTTCCCCTTGCGGGCTCATACGGTATTAGTCCCAGTTTCCCGGAATTATTCCGTACCATTGGGCAGATCCCCACGTGTTACTCACCCGTCTGCCACTCCCCTTGCGGGGCGTTCGACTTGCATGTGTTAAGCCTGCCGCCAGCGTTCGTTCTGAGCCAGGATCAAACTCTCAAGTTGAATGAGAATTAATCTCGGCTTTGCGTCGCTACGCTCAAAACCTCTTGACGAGGTTGGAACCAGGCACATCCTTCACAGGATGCGCGGCTCCGAGAACGTAAGACCGCCGAAGTCTCATCCGACTTCCCCGACCGAAGCTGGGGAAGTCCGCAAGGACCCCGCCGTCCACGTTTCTCTTTCTTACTCTTCACTTGTCAAAAAGCTGGGCCGAAACCCCGGGATCGAAATCCCACCGGGCCAAAGCCCGAAATTCACGAGAAACCGAAGTCCCTCAACCTATGGGCTCGCACCCACCAGCACATCGAAACCTCCCGTCCGGTTCTCACCGGCCGCCGCAGCCTCACCAAAGTGGGGTGCTTCAGAGGAGCGCCAAACCCGCCGTTGCGGTGGCGCCGCGTCGATGGGCGCTTTATAGGGGGAGCCCCTCGGGACTGTCAACGGGGATTTTCAGAAAAATGACAGGCTCACGACACTGTTGATAACCCGAGGCCGCTGCGTAAGAAGGGCTTACCTTTCAACAGGTTAGCATTGCTGCCCCAATTCCGGCCCCGCTTTCCGGCCCTTGGGCGCCGGATTTCTCCAGCCCGCCAAGCGGCGTGAAATCGCCCGCCCCAAGCGCTGCCCGCACGGCCGGAATCCTGTGCCCTCAATGGTCGGAGAGCACCACCTCGTCGCTCCACTCGCCGTCCACTTCCTTGGTGATGACCTGTCCGCAAATGACCCGCCCCTTGCCGGGATCGAAGGTCAGCGTCGGATTGCCCTGCAGCTGCCAGCCCTTGTTGAGCGCGGCGGAAACGCGCTTGCAGAAGGCCTGGTCGTCCGGACCGGTAAGATAGCGGTAGAGCTTCATGCCTCGTTCTCCTCAGTTCCGCGCCCTGACGGCGCGCGTGCCGCGGTCCTTCACTGCGATCGCATCGGCGAGCGCCACCGTCCGGCGGGCGATGTCGGCATGCATGCGCTCGACCATCCGCCCCTCCACCTGCACCACGCCCTTGCCGGCGTTCTCCGGTAGGTCGAACAGCGCGGCCAGCGCCCGCGCCGCCTCCACCTCGTGCGGCGGCGGGGAAAAGGCCGCGTTGCAGGGGGCGATCTGGTCGGGGTGGATCAGCGTCTTGCCGTCGAACCCCATCATGGCCGCCTCCGCGCATTCGCGCGCGAAGCCGTCGAGATCGCGAAAATCGTTCCACACCGCGTCCAGCACCTCCACGCCGCCGGCCCGCGCCGCCAGCACGCAATGCGAGAGCCAGCCCGCCATCGGCGCCCGGCCGGGCACGATGCGGGTGCCTGTTTCCTTGGAGAGGTCGTTGGTGCCCAGCACCAGCGCCGCCAGCCGCGTCACCGGGCTCTTGGCCGCCAACGCAATGTCGAGCGCGCGCAGCACCGCGATCGGCGTCTCGATCATTGCCCAGACGCGCAGCGATGGCGCGGCGCCGAGCGCCTCCAGCATGCGCCCCACCACCACCAGCGTCTCGGGGTCGCTCACCTTGGGCAGCAACAGCGCGTCCGGTCCGTCGTCCCTGCCGCTGGCGGCGGCGATCATGGCGATGTCCTCGTCGAACCACGGCGTGTCCGCCGCATTGGTGCGCACCACCACCTCGCGCGGCGCGAAGCCGCCCTCGTGCAGAGTGGCCGCCACGCGGGCCCGCGCCTCCCCCTTGGCCGCGGGCGCCACCGCATCCTCAAGATCGATGACGACGACGTCGGCGGGCAGGCTTCGCGCCTTTTCCAGCGCGCGCGGGTTCGAGCCGGGCATGAACAGCACGCTGCGGCGCGGACGGACGGGTGTGGACATGATTCGCTCGGCTCATTGGCAGGACAGTACAGAGAGCCTATCCCGCTGTGTGGCGGGCTGCCAATCGGATGCCGGTGTCCGGTCCCGCCGGCGTGGGTAAAGGCCATGGACGAGAATTACGACGTGCTCATCGTCGGGGGGGCCATCATGGGCGCCGCCACCGCCTATTTCCTCACCCTCGATCCCGCCTTTCGCGGCCGGGTCGGCGTCGTCGAGCGCGACCCCAGCTTCACCTATTCCTCCACCACCCTTTCGGCCGCCTCGCTGCGGCAGCAGTTCTCTATCCCTGAGAATATCCGCATGTCGCTGTTCGGGCTGGACTTCCTGCGCAGCGCCAGGGAGCGCTTCGGGCCGGACACCGACCTCGCCTTTCACGAGGGCGGCTATCTCATCCTCGCCAGCGCGGCCGGCCTGCCGATCCTCGCCGCCAATCACCGCGTCCAGCAGGCGGAAGGCGCGGATATCGCCCTGCTCGATCCGGCGGCGCTGAAGGCGACCTTCCCCTGGCTGAATGTCGAGGACCTCGCCGCCGGCGCCTTTGGCCGTTCCGGCGAAGGCTGGTTCGACGCGCACGCCTTGCTCGCCTGCCTGCGCGCCGCGGCGAAGGCACAGGGCGCGCATTTCGTCACCGGCGAGGTGGTGGGGCTTACCCGCGAGGGCTCCCGCCTCACCGGCGCGACGCTGGCGGACGGGCGGCGCCTTGGCTGCGGCGCGCTGGTCAACGCCGCCGGGCCGCAGGCGGGGCGCGTTGCCGCGATGGCCGGCATCCCCCTGCCGGTAGAGGGAAAGAAGCGCTGCGTGTTCGTCGTGCATTGCCGCACGCCGATCGAAAAGTTGCCGCTGCTGGTCGACCCGTCCGGCTTCTATATCCGCCCCGAGGGCGCCTACCAGATCTGCGGCGCGCCGCCGGCGAGCGACAACGACCCCGATGCCGCCGGCGATTTCGAGGTCGACTGGTCGGTGTTCGAGGAGAACATCTGGCCGAACCTCGCCCACCGCATTCCGGCGATGGAGGAGCTGAAGGTGATCCGCGCCTGGGCCGGGCATTATGAGATGAACCTCCTGGACCATAACGCCGTCATCGGTCCGCACCCGGAGGTGGGAAATTTCTACTTCATGAACGGCTTTTCCGGCCACGGCCTGCAGCAGGCCCCCGCCGCCGGCCGCGCCATCGCCGAATGGCTGGTGCATGGACGATCGATCTCGCTCGATCTCGACGTGTTCTCCTATGAGCGCATCGCGAGCGGCCGCCCGCATGCGGAGCTGAACATTATTTAAGGGGGGAGGCGCGGGCCGCCGCGCGCCCCCCATGATGTGACTCGTCATCCGCGCCTTAAGACGTCATCCCGGACGGCCGCAGGCCGATCCGGGATCGCGTGCCGCAGGGGCCACCTATTTCGTCTCGGATCGCAAAGGAATATGCAGCCCGGGAAAAAGAGGGCCGTAGAACTCGTTGATCAGACCAATGTGATGTTCATTATAGGCGATGCTTTTCAGGAAATTATCGTTGAAATAATGGATCCAGAAACCACCACTTCTCCCCGCAAATTTGGCGTCAGCCGGCGCGGATGAACGGGACACGGTGTTTATTTCCAGATCGCACTCGAACAAGATGCAGTCTGCTCGGCGATCGTCGAAGAGGATCAGAGGCGTCGTCAGATGCCCGGGGCTTATTTCCCGAATGATTTCATAAGTGAACTCCTGAAAATAGATAGCAAGACATATATCTGGACGTGCGGAAAATAGATATTTTCTGCTAGACAGATTCGACTCTATATATTCCAGAACAAGAGACGATATCGCTTTGTCTTGGACAGAATATTTATGATGAAATGCCGGATTATACGGGATCGGCGTATTGAACCGCTCTTTCCGGGGAAGAGCAAGGTATCCACTCTCGCCTTCGATAGACTCAAACAGCTCGACCGGAGCGAGGCGATTGGCGATATCGAATGGAACGACGGAAACCCCGCTGGATGCGAAGAACGCCATCGCTTCGTCCTCAATGAAAGGCGGACCATCCTTCAAATAGAATGACATCTGCAGTCCACCTCACGCGAGGGCCGACGCCAGCAAAAAGCGCGAGGGGATCTTAGCAAATTACGCTGGCTTGCGCGGACACCGTCGCAACGCCGGCAACACAGCGTCATCCCGGACGGCCGCAGGCGTTCCGGGATCGCATGCCGTGGCATCGGCAAGCGGCAACCGATCCCGGCTCTCGCTTCGCTCGGCCGGGATGACGGCGGGAGTGGGTCGCCGCGCTATTCCGGACGCCGACGGCGCGGGCGGAAGGCGATCGAGGACGCCGCGCACGACTCGTCGGCGCATGTCTGCGGGACGGATGCCACCCCACGCGCCGTTGAATTCCACGCCGCTTCCACCCATCCGACTTATTACACGCAACTTTTGTGCATATATTTCTTTTGTACGTTCTAAATTGGTGTGATAGAAAATTAACCCGATTGCCCGCAGGAATTCGCGTCATGGCCGCACCGCAGCAACAGAAACTAAAGGTCAACGGCCCCGTCGCCGTCACCGCCAACCGTCTCACCGACGGTGCCGTGGTCTGGCGCACCCCGGCGGGCGGCTGGTCGCTGGCGCTGGCGGATGCCGCCGTGGTGACTACGGCCGATGCCGCCATCGCCTTGCTGGCGGAAGCCGGCAAGCGCGATCTCGACGCCGTCGGTTCCTATGTCGCGCCGGTGATCGTGGCGGCCGACGGGTCGCTCGCCCCGGGCAATCTGCGCGAACGCATCCGCGTCGACGGCCCCACCTTTGAATTGCCGCACTGAACCGCGAACGATCCCCCTTCGACGCACAAGGCCGACCCCGCCCATGTATGCCTATGACGAATTCGACCGCGCCTTTCTGGCCGAACGTGTCGCCGAGTTCCGCGACCAGGTCGGCCGCCGCCTGTCGGGCGCGCTGTCGGAAGACGAGTTCAAGCCGCTGCGGCTGATGAACGGGGTCTATCTCCAGCTGCACGCCTATATGCTGCGCATCGCCATCCCCTATGGCACGCTGAATGCCGCCCAGCTGCGCCGCATGGCGCATGTCGCGCGCGTCTATGATCGCGGCTATGGCCATTTCACCACCCGCCAGAACATCCAGTTCAACTGGATCAAGCTGGACGAGCTTCCCGAGGCGATGGCCGCGCTGGCCGAGGTCGGCGTCCACGGAATCCAGACCTCGGGCAACTGCATCCGCAACGTCACCACCGACCAGTGGGCGGCCGCCACGCCGGAAGAATGCGACGACCCGCGCATCTGGGCAGAAATCCTGCGCCAATATTCGACGCTGCACCCGGAATTCACCTACCTGCCGCGCAAGTTCAAGATCGCCATCACCGCCGCCGGCCACGACCGCGCGGCGATCAAGGTGCATGATGTCGGCCTGCGCCTGCACCGCAACGAGGCCGGCGAGCTCGGCTTCGAGGTGCTGGTCGGCGGCGGTCTCGGCCGCACGCCTTTTGTGGGCAAGTCGATCCGCCCGTTCCTGCCGGCGCGCGAGCTGCTCAGCTACATCGAAGCGATCATGCGCGTGTACAATCAGTACGGGCGCCGCGACAATATCTACAAGGCGCGCATCAAGATCCTCGTCCACGAGATCGGCGCCGAGGAATTCTCCAAGGCGGTCGAGGCCGAATGGGCGGCGATCCGCGACGGCGCGCTGCACCTCACCGACGAGGCCATCGCCGATATCCGCGACCGCTTCATCTACCCCGCCTTCGAGACGCTGGAGAACGAGCCGGCCGAGCTGGTCGAGGCGCTGAAGGACCCGCGCTTCGCCACCTGGCACCGCAATTCCGTGCACACCCACAAGGTGCCCGGCCACGCCATCGTCACCATCTCGCTCAAGCCCGTCGGTGCCCCTCCCGGCGACGCCACGGCGGACCAGATGGATGTCGTCGCCGACCTCGCCGAGCACTACGCCTTCAGCGAGATCCGCGTCGGGCATGAGCAGAATCTGTGCCTGCCGCATGTGGCGCAGCGCGATCTGCCGGCGCTGTGGGCCGCGCTCGACGCCGCCGGCCTCGCCACGCCGAACGTCAACCTCGTCAATGACATCATCGCCTGCCCGGGGCTGGATTACTGCGCGCTGGCCAATGCCCGCGCCATCCCGGTGGCGCAGGAAATCGCCAAGCGCTTCGCCGATCTCGATCGGGCGCGGGGCGTCGGCCGGCTGCACATCAATATTTCCGGCTGCATCAATGCCTGCGGCCACCACCATGTCGGCCATATCGGCATTCTCGGCGTCGAGAAGAACGGCCAGGAATTCTACCAGATCACCCTTGGCGGGCGGGCGGACGAGCATGCCCAGCTCGGCACCCTGCTCGGGCCTGCCGTGTCCTATG
The DNA here is from genome assembly GCF_965279025.1 of Ancylobacter sp. Lineage (NCBI taxonomy): Bacteria > Pseudomonadati > Pseudomonadota > Alphaproteobacteria > Hyphomicrobiales > Xanthobacteraceae > Ancylobacter > Ancylobacter sp. Next base: position 1,004,822 of record NZ_OZ257132.1, read on the forward strand.
AGCAGGTCCCCGGCCTCGTGGAAGACGTGGTCGACACCTATATGGAACTGCGCGCCGGCCCGCAGGAACTGTTCATCGACACCGTCGCCCGGCTTGGGGTCGAGCCCTTCAAGGAGCGCGTCTATGCCGCTCATTGAGAAGGGACAGATCGTCGAGGACGTTTTCGTCCGCGTCGCCGATGACGGGCCGCTGCCGGACGGCGTGCCGGTGCTTCTCGGCATCGACCGCTTCCTGAAGGAGGCGGCGGCGCTGAAGGGTCGTCAGGCTCCGGTGGGAATCATCTGGCCGAACAACCGGCCGATTGCCGAGATCGAGCCCTATCTGGGCCAGATCGCGCTCATCGCGCTGAATTTTCCGAGCTTCCGCGACGGGCGCGCCTACAGCCAGGCACGGCTGCTGCGCGAGCGGCTCGGCTGGCACGGGCCGCTGCGCGCCATCGGCAATGCGCTGCGCGACCAGTTCCTGCTGATGGAGCGCTCCGGCTTCGACCAGATCGAGGCGGTGAAGGCGGCGGACGCCGAAGCCTTCGACGAAGCGACCCACCGCTACACCGTGTTCTACCAGCCGGCCACCGACGCCCGCCCCAGCCTGCTGCGCCAGCGCCTGGGCCGTGCCATACCGGGAGTGCGTTCATGAGTTTCCAGCGTCCGGGCACCGGCTTCACCCCTGCCGTCCCCTGCAGCGACGAAGTCGGCGGGCTCGCCTGCGCGTTGGCCGATGCCGACCCGGTCGAGATCATCGCCACCGCCCTGCGCACGGTCGGGCCCGGACAGCTCTGCCTCGTCTCGTCCTTCGGCACCGAATCCGCCGTGCTGCTCGCCTATGCGGCGCAGGTCGACCGCTCGATCCCGGTCATCTTTCTCGATACGGGCTGGCTGTTCGAGGAGACGCTGGCCTATCGCGACACGCTGCAGGCACAGCTCGGCCTCACCGACGTGCGCAGCATCCAGCCGGATGCGGAGCGGGTCGCCGCGCTCGATGCCGGGCGCGAGCTCTGGTTCAGCGATCCCGACACCTGCTGCCGCATCCGCAAGGTCGAGCCGCTGGCGCGCGCGCTGGATGGTTTCGATGGCTGGCTGAACGGGCGCAAGCGCTACCAGGGCGGCCTGCGCGCCTCCATTCCGGTGGTGGAGCGCGACCGCGCGCGCCTCAAGTTCAACCCGCTGGCCAATCTCGACCGGGTGGGCGTGGAAGCCGCGCACAAGGCCTTCGCCCTGCCCGACCACCCGCTGGTGGCCAAGGGCTTCACCTCGGTCGGCTGCATGCCCTGCACCAGCCGCGCCGCCGCCGGCGAGGATTCCCGCGCCGGCCGCTGGCGCGGCAAGGGCAAGACCGAGTGCGGCATCCACACGCTGCTGTCCACCGTCTGATCCCCCGTCATTACAATGCACCGTCGGGCTGGTGCGGCTGAACGCTGCGCCGGCACGGACGCTTTCGGCGGCGTGGCCGGGAGCATCACCTCTGTAGCGTCGGTTCGGGCCCGTGGGCCGGGCGCGGCGCCGAGGGCGCGTTGCGCAGCAACCATTCCACAGGGCGGCGCTGCAGCTCCTACCAATATTTCTACAGAATATGTAGATTTAATATTGACCGCATCCGACCCCTGTGAAAACCTCTCCCCATCACATTCACCAGCGCCGTCGGGTGCTGCCGGGGAGTTTCACAATGTCTTTCCATTTCAGGCCCGCGGCCGTGGCCGCGCTCATTGCCGCGCTGGCAGCGCCGCTTGCCGTGCCGACGGTGGCGCGCGCGGCCGACGTGACCCTGCTCAATGTCTCCTACGACCCGACCCGCGAGCTCTACCAGCAGTTCAACAAGCTGTTCGCCGAGCGCTATCAGGCCGAGAGCGGCAAGAGCGTCGAGATCAAGACCTCGCATGGCGGTTCGGGCAAGCAGGCGCGCTCGGTGATCGACGGGCTCGATGCCGACGTGGTCACCCTGGCGCTGGCCTATGACATCGACGCCATCGCCGACAAGGGCTTCCTGGCGCAGGACTGGCAGAAGCGCCTGCCGGACAATGCCTCGCCTTACACCTCAACCATCGTGTTCCTGGTGCGCAAAGGCAACCCGAAGGGCATCAAGGACTGGAACGACCTGACCAAGGACGGCGTGCAGGTCATCACCCCCAACCCGAAAACCTCCGGCGGCGCCCGCTGGAACTACCTTGCCGCGTGGGCCTATGCGCTCAAGCAGAATGGCGGCGACGAGGCCAAGGCGAAGGCCTTCGTCGGCGACATCTACAAGCACGTTCCCGTGCTGGACACCGGCGCGCGCGGCTCCACCGTCACCTTCACCGAGCGCGGCGTCGGCGACGTGCTGCTCGCCTGGGAGAACGAGGCGTTCCTGTCGAAGAAGGAATTCGGCGACGACAAGTTCGACATCGTCGTCCCCTCGCTCTCCATCCTCGCCGAGCCGCCGGTCGCCGTGGTCGACAAGAATGTCGATCGCAAGGGCACCCGCGCGGCGGCCGATGCCTATCTGAAGCTGCTCTACAGCAAGGAAGGCCAGAAGCTGGCGGCCGAGAACTTCTACCGCCCGCGCGACCCGGAGGTCGCCAAGGAATATGAGAAGGTCTTCCCCAAGGTCGATCTGGTGACCATCGACGACCCGGCCTTCGGTGGCTGGCGCAAGGCGCAAAAGACCCATTTCGCCGATGGCGGTGTGTTCGACCAGATCTATTCCAACTAGAACGGTACGGCACGATGAGCCGAGAGGACGGCCCTCGCCGCCCGCATCGTCCTCACCGTCCGCCTGACAATACCGATCGTCCACTCCCGATCGACCATCAAGGCCGTGCCGCAGGGCACGGCTTTCGCCGTGAAAACCGCGTGCCTGGAGGCAAGCCTTGAGCGAGACGACGCTGGATCGAACCACTTTGGTGGGCAGCCTCCCCCCGCCCGCCGCGCGGCGCGGGCAAAGCGTCGTCCCCGGCTTCGGCCTGACGCTGGGCCTCACCCTGCTGTGGCTGTCGCTGGTGGTGCTCATCCCGCTCGCGGCCCTCTTCCTGAAGACGGCCGAACTGCCGCCGGAGCGGATCCTCGCCATCCTCACCGCGCCGCGCACGCTCAACGCGCTGAAGATCTCTTTCGGCCTGTCGCTCGCCGCCGCCGCCATCAATCTGGTGCTGGGCGGCATCATCGTCTGGGCGCTGGTGCGCTATGATTTCCCGGGGCGGCGGGTGCTCGACGCGCTGATCGACATTCCCTTCGCCCTGCCCACGGCGGTGGCCGGCATCGCGCTCACCACGCTCTATGCCGAAAATGGCTGGATCGGCAGCCTCCTGGCGCCGCTCGGCATCAAGGTCGCCTTCACCCCGCTGGGCATCCTCGTTGCCCTCATCTTCATCGGCCTGCCCTTCGTGGTGCGCACCGTGCAGCCGGTGCTGGAGGACCTCGACCACGATCTGGAGGAAGCCGCCGCCACGCTCGGCGCCGGGCGCTGGACCACGGTGCGCCGCATCATCGCCCCGGCGGTGCTGCCGGCCTTTCTCACCGGCTTCGCCCTCGCCTTCGCCCGCGCGGTCGGGGAATATGGCTCGGTCATCTTCATCGCCGGCAACCTGCCCAACGTGTCGGAAATCGCCCCGCTGCTGATCGTCATCCGGCTGGAGGAATTCCGCTACGCCGACGCCACGGCCATCGCCGCGACGATGCTGGTGGCCTCGTTCCTGCTGCTCTTCGTCGTCAACGGCCTGCAGCGCTGGTCGCAGAGCCGCACCGGGAGGCTCGCATGACCCCCTCGCCCGTGCGCGACGAGCCCTTGCTCGTCAAGGCGATCCTCATCGGCATCGCCGTCGCCTTCATCGGCCTGTTCATCCTCCTGCCGCTGATCAGCGTCTTCGCGCAGGCCTTCGTGAAGGGCTGGGACGCCTATCTTGCGGCGCTGGTCGAGCCGGACGCGCTGGCGGCGGTACGCCTCACCTTGCTGGTCACCGCGCTGTCGCTGACCGCCAACACCGTCATGGGTCTGGTGATGGCCTGGGCGATCACCAAGTTCGAATTCCGCGGCAAGAGCTTCCTCACCACCCTCATCGACCTGCCCTTCTCGGTGTCCCCCGTCGTCGCCGGCCTCGTCTTCGTGCTGCTGTTCGGCGCGCAGGGCTATTTCGGCGAATGGCTGATCGACAATGGCTGGAGGATCATCTTCTCCTGGCCGGGCATCACCCTCGCCACCATCTTCGTCACCTTCCCCTTCGTCGCGCGCGAGCTCATCCCCTTGATGCAGGAGCAGGGCACGGTGGAGGAGGAGGCGGCGGTCACGCTCGGCGCCGGCGGCTGGCGGGTGTTCTCGCGCGTCACCCTGCCCAACATCAAATGGGCGCTGCTCTACGGCGTGCTGCTGTGCAACGCCCGCTCCATGGGCGAGTTCGGCGCCGTCTCGGTGGTCTCGGGCCATGTGCGCGGCGAAACCAACACCATCCCGCTGCAGGTCGAGATCCTCTACAACGAGTACCAGTTCCAGGCGTCCTTCGCGGTCGCCTCGCTGCTCGCCTTCCTGGCCATCGTCACGCTGCTGGCGAAGACCGTGTTGGAGGCCCGCCTCGGCCGCAGCGGCAGGCATTGAGGCCGCCTCAAACCAGATAGACCGCCGCGAGCACCCCGCCCACCACCAGCACCGCGAACACCGCCGTCACCAGGCCGAGCCGCTTCTCGATGAAAGTACGCGCGGAGGGGCCGATCCAGTATAGCAGCCCCGCCACCATGAAGAAGCGCAGGCCCCGGGTGATCACCGAGAGCACGACGAACCAGAACAGGCTGTAATGGGCGAAGCCCGAGGTGATGGTCACCACCTTGTAGGGGATGGGCGTCAGGCCCTTGATCAGGATGATCCAGTGCCCGTAGCGCTGATAGGCCTCGGTAAAGGCATCGACCTTGGCGCCATAGCCGTAGAGCTGGATGAGGAACAGGCCCAGCGAATCGTAGAGCAGCGCACCGATGGCGTAGCCCACCAGCCCGCCTACCACCGAGGCGAGGGTGCAGATGCCAGCATACCACCAGGCGAGCTTCGGCCGGGCGAGGCACATCGGCACCAGCATCACATCGGGCGGCACCGGAAAGAACGAGCTTTCCGCGAAGGACACGCCGGCCAGCGCCCAGGGCGCGGAGGGACGCTCGGCAAGGTCGATCACCCATTGGTAGAGACGGCGCAGCATGAAGGACCTGTCGGCATCGGAGGAAAGGGCGGGAAGAGGAGACTGTCAGCGCCGGCGGCGCGGACCGCCGGACACCGATGCACCATTGCCGGCCTCCTCGGCAATCTCCCAGAGCAGCGGCCCGGCGCCGTCCACCCCCTCGAATATCGGCAGAACCTTGCCGCCCGCTGTCCGGCGCTTGGGGATCTTCTCGGCCATGCCGAGCAGCGTCTCGCGCCGGCGCATCTCGGCCCACACATCGTCCGGCGCGATGCCGAGCTCGGTCCACAGCACCACGAGATTATAGATGAGATCGGCGCTCTCGCGCACCGTGGCGGCACGGTCGCCCACCACGCCGTCCAGCGCCACCTCCACCGCCTCTTCGGCGACCTTCTTGGCCATCGCCGCGCGTCCCTTGCGGAGCAGCTTCTCCGTCCGCGGCGACGGATTGGTGCCCTTGCGTGTCGCGACCACGGCGGCGTACAGGCGATGGATTGAATCACTCATGCCGGGTCACCCAGATCGTTCAGGCCGAATCACGCGTGGCGAAGGCTCAAGGGTTGATTCTAGAGCCAATTACGTGAAGGCTTCGCGGCAGAAACGCGCCCCCGCTGGCGCCGCTGTGATCGACCGGCCGGCTTTGCCTTTTGCGCCGCCGGAGGGATCGGGTTATGCAGGGGGCGAAATGCCATTTCGGGCCGGCCGGCTCTGCCCTTTGCGCCGCCGGCCCCGGTTTGAAACGGATACCGGAAGCGTGCTGAACCTTTCCCTGTTCCGCCCTCGCCCTGCCCTGCGGCGCGTCGTGGCCGCCAGCCTGCTCGGCGCCGCGCTCCTCGCGCCGCTGGCGGCGCAGGCGACCCCCGCGCTGGTCATCGAGGTCGAGAGCGGCAAGGTGCTGCTGGCGGAAGAGGCCACCAAGCCGTGGTATCCCGCCTCCATCACCAAGCTGATGACCGCCTATGTGACCTTCAAGGCGATACGCACCGGCCGGCTGACACCCGAGACCCTCATTACCGTCTCCGACAATGCGACCGCGCAGAAGCCTTCCAAGATGGGCTTCAAGGCCGGCACGCAGGTCACCGTCGACAATGCGCTGAAGATGATGCTGGTGAAGTCGGCCAACGACATGGCCGTCGTTCTCGCGGAAGGCGTCGGCGGCAGCCTGCCGGCCTTTGTCGACGAGATGAACGCCACCGCCCGCGAACTCGGCATGACAGGCACGCATTACGCCAACCCCAACGGCCTGCCCGATCCCGGGCAGGTCTCGACCGCGCGCGACCTCGCCATCCTCGCCCGGGCGATCTTCCTCAATTTCCCCGAGCAGACCGACCTGTTCCGCATTCCGGCGATCAAGATCGGCCCGGCGGTGATCCGCAGCTACAACAAGCTGATAGACCGCTATCCCGGCGCCGACGGCATGAAGACCGGGTTCATCTGCGCCTCGGGCTTCAATCTGGTCGCCAGCGCCAAGCGCGGCGACCGTCACCTTCTGGCGGTGGTGCTCGGCACCGAATCCGGCAAGGCCCGCACGGAAGAAGCCGCCCTGCTGCTGGAGCGCGGGTTCCAGCAGTCGTGGAACGTGTTCGGCTCCATCGCCCCGTCGGTGGAATCGCTGCGCAACGAGACCGGCCCGCCCACCGACATGCGCGAGCAAGTGTGCGGCGGCAAGCGCAAGAACACCGCCTCGGAGGCCGATGACGACAGCGGCCCCGCGCCGACGGGCTTCGTCGCCGCCGGCATGACCCAGCTTGGCGACAAGATCACCGGTGCCAGCCTGCTGCAGAAGCTGCCGCCCTCCATGCCGCCGGTCGAGGTGTGGGTCGGCCCGTTCCCCAGCGCCGAGGCGCTCGCGGCGGCCTATCCGCCGCCGCCGGTGCAGAAGAAGCCCGCCACCGCCAAGAAGCCGGTGGACAAAAAGGGGCAGACGACGGCCATCATCGACCCGGCCGATCCTGCCGCCCCGGCCGATGCCGCGCCGGCCGCGAAGCCGAAGCCGAAACCCAAGCCCAAGCCTGCCACGGCGCAGGCGTCCCCTGCCGGCACGGCTTCTACTGCCAAACCCGCCGCCAAGCCCGCTTCCAAGCCGGCGCCAAAGCCGACCGCCGGGCCGGGAGCCGCGCCCGCGAACCTCGCCGTTCCTCCCCCGCCGCAATAGGGTGCGCGCGCCGCGCGCTCGCCGGAAGCTGGCGCGCCCGCCCCGTGCCCCAACCGGAACACGTCGAAGGAACTCGTTAATGAGCGAGGCGACCCGTCAGCCGCCGGAACCCATTCCGGTCACGCTGCTCACCGGCTTTCTCGGCGCCGGCAAGACCACGCTGCTCAACATCCTGCTGCAGCAGCCCGACATGGCCGACACCGCCGTGCTGATCAACGAGTTCGGCGAGATCGGGCTCGACCATCTCCTCGTCCAGCATTTCGACGACGCCACCGTGCTGCTCGCCTCCGGCTGCCTGTGCTGCACCATTCGCGGCGATCTGGCGGAGGGGCTGGAGCAGTTGCTGCGGCGCATGGACAATGGCGCCATCCCGCCCTTCCGCCGCGTGATGATCGAGACCACCGGCCTCGCCGACCCGGCGCCGATCCTGCACGTGCTGATGATGCACCCCTATCTGGTGATGCGCTTCCGGCTCGACGGCGTCGTCACCGTGGTCGATGCGGTGAACGGCCTCGGCACGCTCGATGCCCATCCCGAATCCGTGCGGCAGGCGGCGATTTCCGATCGCCTCGTGCTCACCAAGACCGATCTGGTCGACACGCCGGAGCGGGCCGCGAGCCTCGCCGCGCTGCGCCAGCGCCTCGCCCGCCTGGCTCCCGGCGCGCCGGTTCTGGATGCCGCCGGGGGCGAAGCGACGCCGCGAGCACTGCTCGGCGCCGGCCTCTACGACCCGGCGAGCAAGATCCCCGACGTGTCGCGCTGGCTGGCCGACGAGGCGGTCGCCGCGGCGGAAGCCTCCCCCCGCCTGCACGCGCATGACGAAAACCGCCATGACGAGCGCATCCGTGCCTTCACCGTGGCGACAGACGCCCCCGTTTCCGCCGCCGCCATCGATATGTTCCTGGAGCTGGTGCGCGGCACCCACGGCCCGAAGCTGCTGCGCCTCAAGGGCATCGTGAAGCTCGCCGAGGATCCCGAGCACCCGCTGGTGCTGCACGGCGTCCAGCATGTCCTCCACCCGCCGAGCCAGCTTGCCGCCTGGCCGGACGACGACCGGCGTACGCGGCTGGTGATGATCGTGCGCGATGTCGAGCCGGCGGTGATCCGCCGGCTGTTCGACGCCTTCATGGGGCTGCCGGCCATCGGCCAGCCGGACGGCACCGCCCTCACCGACAACCCACTGGCGCCGGCGACGCTGCGTCGCTGAGGCGGGGGCGCTGAGGCGGGCGCGCGCCCTCTACTGGCCCGGCATCGGTGCGCCGTTGAGCTGCACCTGCGTACTGCCCACCGCGGGGGTGTTGGCAGCCGGAGCCGCAGCGGATTTTCCAGCCGCCTCGGCAGCCTCGACCTTGGGGTCCGGCACCGCGATCACCATTGCCCAGTAGACGCTGTACTTGCTGCGCGGCGCACGCACGGCGGCAATGCCCAGGCGCGTGGCGCCCGGCATCAGCATGTTCTTGTTGTGCGAGGGCGAATCCCGCCAGCCCGAAAACGCCTCGGCCAGCGTGTGGTAGCCGGCGCCGACATTCTCCGCCGCCCTCAGCCCACTGAACCCCGCCGCCTTCAGCCGCGTGGTGAGGCCGCGTCCGCCGATGTTGTGGGACAGCTGGTCGGCCGCCGCCATCGCCTTGGCCTGCCGCTCGGCCACCGCCATCAGGCCGGGATCGATCGTCACCGCCGGCTGGCCGCGCCCGCGCCGGTAATCGCTGATCAGCGCGGCGGCGGCCTGCGGGTCGAGCGCGCCGCCCTTGGCGATGTTGGCATAGAAGGTCTCGTCCACCGGCTGCGCCGTGGGAGCGGCGGCGCAGCCTCCCAGCAACAGGGGCACCAGCAGCAGACCGGCGAGGCGCTTCAGCAGGAAGAGGGGCATGCGACACTCTCGAGAAGGAGCGGGTAAGGGACAGGCGGGTGCAGAGGCAGCGGGCCGGCAAAGGCTCATCCAGACCGATTCAATCGGCCCTGATTGGTAAACCAATCTCTAATCCGGCGACCAAGAAGTCGTTATCCCCGCCGATTGCCGCCGGAATCGCCCGATGTACCTCCCGGGCGCGCCTCTCGCCTCCCGTCCGGCGCAGGCCCTTCCCTGAGCGCCGTGCCAGCCGTTGCAAGGCGTCGCCGAACCTACGCGTCGTCCCCGGCCGGCGCGTCGGCGCCGATAGGCCCGCCGCGATAAATCGCCCAGGGCGTATAGGGAATGCCGATCTTCGTCGCCTTCAGCCGGTCCAGCACCGCGAAGTGCAGGTCGCTCTTCACCGTCAGCGCATAGTCGACATTCGCCACCACGCAGCGCAGCTCGAATTTCAGGTAGCTGTCCCCGAACGACATCAGGAACACCCGCGGCGGTGGCGAGCGCAGCACCTGCGGATGGTCGCAGGCGCAGCCGATGAGGATGTCGCGCACCTGGTCGGCATCCGCATCATAGGAGACGTTGACCGCCACGATCACCCGGCCGGTGGTGTTGGCATGGGTGAAGTTCTTCACCATGCCGGTGATGAGGTCGGAATTGGGAATGAGCACCGCCGCGCGGTCGAAGGTCTCGATTTCGGTGGCGCGCACGCTGATGCGGCGGACATAGCCCTCCTCGCCCTTCACCGAGATGGTGTCGCCGACGCGGATCGGCCGCTCCGCCAGCAGGATCAGCCCCGAGACGAAGTTCGAGACGATGGATTGCAGGCCGAAGCCGATACCGACCGAGAGCGCACCGGCGACCAGCGCGATGTTTTCGAGGTTCAGCCCGAGCTGCCCCATCGCCATCGCGATCACGGTGATCGAGCCGATATAGCCGATGATGGTGGCGATGGAGTTCTGCAGGCCCTGGTCGAACGCCGTCTTCGGCAGGATCGCCACCGCGAACCAGCGCTGGATGGCCCGGGCGACGACGATGCCGACCACCAGGAACAGCAGCGCGCTCAATATGTCGCCAACGGCGATGGTCGAATTGCCGATCGTGAAGCCGAAGGTGACGCGGCTCGCGAGATCGGCGAAGTCGGATGTGGAGGTGCCGAACGTGCCCACCACGACGATGACGATGCCGATGATCGCCACCGCCTTGAGCACGCCGGCGATCAGGACGGAAAGCAGTTCGAGGCTCGCCGGCCGGACGCCGAGCGTCTTCGCCGCGTGGCGCGCCCGCGGTCCCGTGGCGAGGGCGTCGATGAACAGCGAGTTGATCAGCGCCACGACGAGGTAGAGCGTGCCGGCCATCACCACGGCGACCAGCGCGCGCGAGGACAGGAACGAGGCGATGCTCACATAGCCGGCGACCAGCGCGCCGAGAATGGCGAGATTGAGCACCCAGAAGGGAAACTTGATCCAGTTGAGCTGGGTCGGCGACGGGCCGTCCCGGCCGTCCTCCGCCTTGCCATCCTCGGCCTTGCCTGCCGTGGCCTTCGCCTCCGGCGGCTTGCCGTCGCTCACGGCATCATCCTCGTCGGAGTCGCCGGACAGCGCGTTGAGCGCGCGCATGCTGCGCGCCGCCACAAGGACGAGGCCCAGCGACATCATCGCGCTGGTCGCCACGGTGAGCGGCACGGGTGCGACGAGGGCCCGATGCAGGGCGCTGAGCGTCGCCGCGATGCCGAGGATCCACAGGCCGACAGCCGCGTGGCCGTAGATCAGGCGGACCATCTCGTCCGACAGCGGCACGACGCGACGCTGCGGCTCACCCGGCGCCAGCGCGCCGTCCAGCAGGCCCCGGCCGGTGGCGACGATGAAGGTGGTGAGGAGAACGCCCTGCGCGATCTCGTTGACGCGGTCCGGGAGCAGGTCGAAGCTCTTCAGCAGGGCCAGCACGGCCGTTACCGCCGCCGGCGCGGCCGCCATCCGCAACAGCGCGACGAGGGCGGAAAGCCCGCAGGCGCGCAGCCGCGAGAGCGGCGCGCCCTGTGCGCCAAGCTCGGCGCGATGCAGCGGGCGGGCGAGCACGCTGCGGGCCAGAAAGATCAGCCCGACGATCACCAGTGCGCCGAAGGCAACGGCGATCTGCCCGAGGGGCGGCATGCGGGCGGTCGCATAGGCCGACCAGTCGTTCAGCAGGTATTTGATGCCGCGCAGCTCACCCGGCACCGCCGCCGCCGCCTGCAACCACAGCGAGGGATCCAGCACACTGTAGGAGCGCGCCAGCAGCGTATCGGTGAACAGCGCCCGGCGCCGGCTGGTGATGCGGTCCGAGAGCAGGTCGGCCCGCATCTTCAACAGCTTGGCCTGCTTCAGCACCGCATCGAGCTCGGTGGCGCGGGCGGTCAGCGTGTCGCGCTCGGAGGTGATCGAGCCGTCTTCCGGCGGAGCGTCGGCCGCCGGCTTCGGGCCGATTTCCTTCACCCGATGGTTGAGACCCGCCACCAGCGGCTCGAGCGCGGCGATGCCGGCGGCGAGATCGGTCCGCACCGGATCCAACCGGTTGCGCAGGTCGTCGAGATCCACGGAGCGCAGCCCCTCCCGCCCCAGAGCCGCCTCGACGCCGTCGACGATGGCGCGCTGGCCTTCCAGCTTTTCCTGCACCTGCTGTTGCTCGGGCGGGATCTGCGCCCAACTGGCGCTGGCAGCGAGCAAAACGGTGAGCGCCAGCAGCGCGGCAGCAAGCACCCGCATCAGCGCAAGATGTGCAAGAGCGGTCGCCCGCACGGAATCCCGCGCAAGGCGCCCGTCGGCGATGGGGGGAGAAGAGCTGTGGCTGAAATGCATCGCTGAAACGGATTCGACCAAAAGGCCGTCCTGTCTCAGTCCCGATCAAGGCCAAGTCAAGGCGTCCGCCCGGTCCGGGCGGCGTTCCGCAGCGGCGACCCGCGCTTCCGCGCCGCCTTCAGTTACCGCGCAGGTGCGGCGGCAACATCCGCTCCTGCAGGTCGAAAGCGGAGGAGAACAGCGAGAAGAGGTCGCCGAGCATTTCGCGCGCCTGCGAGAAAATCGTGGCCCGCGGGGCACGCATCCGCCCGACCATTTCCTCGTCATCGAGCTGGAGTTGCGCCGCGTGGTGCACGGCAAGATTCCGCATCGGCCCGTTATTGGGCAGGAACACCACCTGCAATTCCTCGATGCCGCGATTCTGCGCCAGCAGCACCAGATGGCGCATCAACGCCGAGCCGATTCCCTTGCCCTGCCATGGCCGTTCGACGCTGAAGGCGGCTTCCGCCGCCGCCGGCTTGCCGGGGCGCTTGCCCAGCGGGTGCAGTTCCGCCACCGCCCGCAGCTCGCCATCGATGAAATAGCCGACGGCGCTGGCATCGCCCGAAACCACCCGGGTGGCATGCCGGGCGAGCGCATTGTCGGAGACCACGCCGCCGAAGCGCATGAAGCGGCTGAGAGGGTCGAGACGCAGCAGGTGCTGCAGCAGCGTCTCACGCTCGGCCGGCACCAGCTTGCGAATATGCCCGGAAAGCCGTTCGACCGGCGGGTGCTGCGGCGCGCGATCGGCACCGGGCACGGGAGCATGGGTGTCTGCGGACGATGTCATGGCTCGGCCTCGACGGGACCGCGGAACGATATTGCGGCGCAACACAAATATGCGCGCCGCACAACGACACAACTCCCGTACCTGCATGGCTCGCATGCGGGGCGTGCGAGCCTGCGCGATCCGCACCCAGTCTACACCTCTCGCTGCGGCTCGCCTACGCCAAGCGGCGCAGAGGCTAGCGGCGCCGGGGCTAGCGGCTGGCGCTCAGCGCGCGGGCGCGGGTCACCACTTCGGTGATGGCCTCGCGCAGGGCGCCATCGGCGGAGAGGCCGAAATTATAATGGCTCATCGAGAACGGCCCGACCTTGCCGGGATGGGCGGAGCGGAACCCGACATAGACGCCCAGAAAGGCCCCCTCCGGCGACAGCATGGCGGCGCCGGAAACGCCGCCCTCGGCGTCGCAGTCGATCGCCACCTCGCGCACGCCGCTCGGTGCCGCGGTGGTCACCTTGCGGGCCTGGCAGTTCTGCAGGGAATATTCCTCCTGGCCGCCGCTCTTGGCCGCCGCCGCGAGCACGATATTGCCAGGCACCTGCATCGTGCCCGGCATATAAGGCTTGGCGCCCTTCACCGGACCCGCGAGCGGAACCACCGCCCAGTCCTTCACCGCCGGCTGGCCATAGGGCTCGCGGGCGCCGCACACCACCTTGTCGACATCGACCGAAATCTTCTGCCGGTTGCCGCCTGCGGTGATCTCGAAGGTGCAGCTCGCCCCTCGGCCGCGCGGCTCGCCGCCGGGCGTGAACAGGACGTGCGAGGCCGTCACCAGCACATTATTGGCGCCCACCAGCTGACCGGTGCCCACCGCCGAGCCGCAGCGAACCACGCCGGTGGCGCCGAAACGCGAGGCGATCACCGCCGGCGACAGGCCGGTGACGCGGGAATAATCGTCACGGGAAAGCCGATCATCCTCGTCGATGATGATCGCGGAGGACGGTAGGTTGGCGGAGGTGGAGCTCTTGCGCTCGATCGCGCCGGCGGCGACCGGCACCAAGGCCGTGGCGCACAGCGTCAGGAATGCCAAGCACAGCGCCGGCGCCTTCCTGTAATCGACCTCACCTCGTACCAGCATCCCGGTCTCGCCTGAGTTCACATGATGGCGAGTGTGGGGGAGCGACAGGGACCACGTCAAGGCGCGATGGCGTCAACGCCATGGCGGCGGCACTTGTTCCCGCAGAACAGCCATGCAAGCTCTGCATGGCAGAGGTAGCCGGCACCGGCCGCGTCCATTCCCCATCCTGACGCGCCTCGGCGCTTGCCGCAACGGCTGCGTGACGCTAAGCGTGCGCTGCAACATCGCGGGGTGCCCCAATATGGCGGAATCTGTGGCGGCGGAAGCGGGCGGGTCTGTGCTCGCGGCCCGGTATGTCGCCCGCATGGCGGCCGGCGACATCATGCCCGATCCGGGGCAGGCGCGCGTGGTCGGCGCGCTGGCCAGCCTTGAGCAACGCATCGCCTCGCGCCGGCTCGCCCGCAAGTCCTCCGCCCTCGGCTGGCTGTTCGCCCGGCGCGAGGACACCATCCCGAAGGTGCGCGGGCTCTACATTCATGGCTCGGTCGGCCGCGGCAAGACCATGCTGGTCGACCTGTTCTATGAGAGCGTCGCGGTGCGCAAGCGCAAGCGGCGGGCGCATTTCCACGAGTTCATGGCCGATGTTCACGCCCGCATCTTCCAGGTGCGCAAGGACATGAAGGAAGGCCGCCTCAGGGATGGCGACCCCATCGCCCCCGTCGCCGCCGCGCTGTACGAGGAAGCGTGGCTGCTGTGCTTCGACGAGTTCCACGTCACCGACATTGCGGACGCGATGATCCTCGGCCGGCTGTTCGAGAAGCTGTTCGACCTCGGCGTGGTCATCGTCGCCACCTCCAACGTCGCGCCGCAGGACCTCTATGAGGGCGGCCTCAACCGCGCGCTGTTCCTGCCGTTCATCGCCATGATCGAGCAGCACATGGAAGTGGTGCGGATCGAATCGCCGACCGATTACCGCATGGAAAAGCTCGGCGGCGCGCGCACCTGGTACGTGCCGGCCGCGCACGAGACCATGGCCGACATCGACCGCGAGATGGACAAGGTCTGGCACCGCGTCGCCGGCGTCGATGGCGGCATCGCCACCACCCTTGCCTCCGGCGGCCGCACCATCCCGGTGCCGCGCGCGGGCGGCGGCGCGGCGCGCTTCACCTTCGAGGACCTGTGCGGCGCCCCGCTCGGCGCCTCGGACTATCTGCGCCTGGCCCGCGCCTACCACACCCTCGTCATCGACCACATTCCGCAGCTCGATCAGGACCGGCGCAACGAGGCCAAGCGCTTCATCACGCTGATCGACGAGTTGTACGAGAAGGGCGTCAAGGTCGTCGCCTCGGCCCCCGCCGAGCCGGAGCAGCTCTATCTCGGTACCGAGGGAGCGGAGGCCTTCGAATGGGCGCGCACCGTCTCGCGCCTGCACGAGATGCGGTCCGACGATTATATTGCGCGTCCGCACGGGCGCGGCGACTCGCAGGCCAGCGGCAACACCACCGGCCTCGTGGAAACCTGACCGGAGGGTTGAATGGCTCGCCGGCCCCACCAACATGCCGGCCACGCCCGCCCTGCGGGCACCCCCTTCATGGACGCTCCGGCATGAGCAATCGCCCCCGTCAGGACCACGACATTCCGCCACGCCACAGCTGCGCCCTCACCGGCAAGGTCGTGTCGGCGCGCGACGGCGTGCGGCTCGACATGCTGCGGCCGGGCATGGCGGACCACATACGCGCGCTGCATCCCGACATCGCGCCCGACGCCTATATTTCCCGCAAGGCGCTGGCGAGGGAGCGAGCCTCCTACATCGCCGAGACGCTGAAGGCCGAGCGCGGCGACCTCAGCCAGCTCGACCACGACGTGATCGAGAGCCTCGCCGCCAACGACATACTGACCGAGAACGTCGAGCAGGACATCGAAAGCGGCCGCAGCTTCGGCGAACGCGCCGCCGATGCCATCGCCTCGTTCGGCGGCAGCTGGACCTTCATCATTTCCTTCGTCGTGTTCATCAACCTCTGGATGGCGATGAACATTGCGGGGTTGATGGGCGCCTTCGACCCCTACCCGTTCATCCTTTTGAACCTTGTCCTGTCCTGCGTGGCCGCCCTTCAAGCGCCCGTCATCATGATGAGCCAGAAACGGCAGGAGGCGAAGGACCGGCGACGCTCGGAGAACGACTACCGCGTCAATCTCAAGGCCGAGCTGGAAATCCGCCACCTGCACGAGAAGATCGACCACATGCTCACCCGCCAATGGGAGCGTCTGACGGAAATTCAGTCGATCCAGATCGAACTCATGGAAGATCTCGCCAGCCGCCGCCGTTAAAAGGCAATCTTACAGCGCGCGCGGCTAGGTATTTCGTATACCAGTACTTAGACCGAAAGTCGTAGTCCGACGTATTTACCCCGATGCTCATCCTCGCTTGAACCACGCGGCGATAAGGTCTATCGGAACCCCGCGCGGCGTAGCGCCGCACCCTTCCCTCGGAAAGTCAGGAAATCTCATGGCTCGAGCAAAGATTGCACTGATCGGGGCTGGCCAGATCGGCGGTACTCTCGCCCTTCTCGCAG
Source organism: Ancylobacter sp. (assembly GCF_965279025.1). Classification (NCBI taxonomy): domain Bacteria; kingdom Pseudomonadati; phylum Pseudomonadota; class Alphaproteobacteria; order Hyphomicrobiales; family Xanthobacteraceae; genus Ancylobacter; species Ancylobacter sp. The sequence continues at coordinate 1,021,142 of NZ_OZ257132.1, forward strand.
GCCTCAAGGAACTCGGCGACGTGGTTCTGTTCGACGTGGCCGAAGGTATCCCGCAGGGCAAGAGCCTCGACATCGCCGAAGCGTCGCCGGTTCTCGGCTTCGACGCCAAGCTCGTGGGCGCGAATGGCTATGAGGCGATCGAGGGCGCGGATGTGGTGATCGTCACCGCCGGCGTGCCGCGCAAGCCGGGCATGAGCCGCTCCGATCTTCTCGGCATCAATCTCAAGGTGATGGAGCAGGTCGGCGCCGGCATCGCCCAATATGCGCCGAACGCCTTCGTCATCTGCGTCACCAACCCGCTCGACGCCATGGTGTGGGCGCTGCAGAAGGCCTCCGGGCTTCCCACCCACAAGGTGGTCGGCATGGCTGGCGTGCTCGATTCCGCCCGTTTCCGCTATTTCCTTGCCGACGAGTTCGACGTCTCGGTCGAGGACGTCACCGCCTTCGTGCTGGGCGGTCATGGCGACGACATGGTGCCGCTGGTGCGCTATTCCGGCGTTGCCGGCATCCCGCTGCCGGACCTCGTGAAGATGGGCTGGACCAGCCAGGAGAAGGTGGACGCCATCGTCGACCGCACCCGCAAGGGCGGCGGCGAGATCGTCAACCTGCTCAAGACCGGCTCGGCCTTCTACGCCCCGGCCGCCTCGGCCATCGAGATGGCGACCTCCTATCTCCGGGACAAGAAGCGCCTGCTGCCGGCCGCTGCCTATCTCACCGGCCAGTACGGCGTGGATGACCTCTATCTCGGCGTGCCGGTCATCATCGGCGCCAATGGCGTGGAGCGCATCGTCGAGATCGCGCTCGATGCCAATGAGCGGGCGATGCTCGACAAGTCGGTTGCCTCCGTGAAGGAGCTGGTCGGCGAGTGCCAGAAGATCGCCCCCGATCTCGGCGCGTGAGCCTGGGCGGCCTCCGGCGCGGGCGCCCTGGTGCCCGTGTCGCGAGGACGTGAACGGTCTGCCTAACGAATGTCGGCGGCGGGGAAGCCCTGCCGCTGGTGCTTTAAACGCTGGTGCCGTTATTGCTTGTGGGTGATGGACGGCGTTTTCACATCCCTGTGCCGCATTCCTGCGGCATTCCCGAGGTGAATACGAGACCTATATAAAAGCCTATCCGACTTTCGCTTCGCGTTGCGGAGCACCGCAGTGAGCCCGGGGCACCGGCCTCTGGCGATCTTCGGCAAGAAAGCACTGCCACCGGACCCGAACGGTCCCCCAGGAGCCGACGATGTCGCGCGCGGACGTGAACGAGACCTTTCTCAATACCTCCTTCCTCTACGGAGCCAATGCGGCCTGGATCGAGGACCTCTATGCCCGTTACGAGGCCGATCCCAATTCGGTGGACGCCGAGTGGCAGGCCTTCTTCGCCGGGCTGAAGGACGCCCCGGCCGACGTGGAGAAGAGCGCCCGCGGCGCCTCCTGGAAGAAGGAGGGCTGGCCGATCCACGCCAATGGCGAACTCGTCTCGGCGATGGACGGGCAGTGGATCGAGGTCGAGAAGGCGATCGGCCGCAAGGTCGAGGCCAAGGCTTCCGAAAAGGCGCAGAAGGCCGGCGTCGAGCTTTCGACCGCCGACGTCCAGCAGGCCACCCGCGATTCCGTCAAGGCGCTGATGATGATCCGCGCCTACCGCATGCGTGGCCATCTCCACGCCAAGCTCGACCCGCTGGGTCTTGAGCCGGTGCGCGCCGCGCCCGAGCTCGACCCCGCCTCCTATGGCTTCCGCGAGGCCGATCTCGACCGGCCGATCTTCATCGACCACGTGCTGGGCATGGAATTCGCCACCGTCCGCCAGATGGTCGCCATCCTCCAGCGCACCTATTGCGCGACGCTCGGCGTCGAGTTCATGCACATCTCCTCCCCCGAGGAGAAGGCATGGATTCAGGAGCGCATCGAGGGCCCGGACAAGGAGATCACCTTCACCCGCGAGGGCAAGCGCGCCATTCTCAACAAGCTGGTGGAGGCCGAGGGCTTCGAGAAGTTCCTCGATGTCCGCTACACCGGCACCAAGCGCTTCGGCCTCGACGGCGCCGAGAGCCTGATCCCCGGGCTTGAGCAGATCATCAAGCGCGGCGGCAATCTCGGCGTGAAGGAGATCGTGTTCGGCATGGCCCATCGCGGCCGCCTGAACGTGCTCACCCAGGTGATGGGCAAGCCGCACCGCGCGCTGTTCCACGAGTTCAAGGGCGGCTCCTGGGCACCTGACGAGGTGGAAGGCTCCGGCGATGTGAAGTACCATCTCGGCGCGTCGTCCGACCGCGAGTTCGACGGCAACCAGGTTCACCTGTCGCTGACCGCCAACCCGTCGCATCTGGAAATCGTCGACCCGGTGGTGCTCGGCAAGTCGCGCGCCAAGCAGGATCTGCTGCGCGACACTGAGCGCACCCAGGTGCTGCCGCTGCTGCTGCATGGCGACGCGGCCTTCGCCGGCCAGGGCGTGGTGGCGGAATGCCTCGGCCTTTCCGGCCTGAAGGGACACCGCACCGGCGGCTCGATCCACTTCATCATCAACAACCAGATCGGCTTCACCACCTATCCGCGCTTCTCGCGCTCCTCGCCCTATCCCTCCGATGTGGCGAAGACCATCGAGGCGCCGATCTTCCACGTGAACGGCGACGACCCCGAGGCGGTGACCTTCGCCGCCAAGATCGCCACCGAGTTCCGCCAGCGCTTCCGCAAGCCCGTGGTCGTGGACATGTTCTGCTACCGCCGCTTCGGCCATAATGAGGGCGACGAACCGGCCTTCACCCAGCCGCTGATGTACAAGCTCATCAAGCAGCACCCGACCACGCTGGAGCTGTATTCGCGCAAGCTGGAAGCCGAGGGCGTGATCGCGCCCGGCGAGATCGACGGCATGCGCGCCGAATGGCGCTCCAAGCTCGATATCGAGCACGAGGCGGGCCAGGCCTACAAGCCGAACAAGGCCGATTGGCTCGATGGCCGCTGGGCCGGGCTGAAGGCCGCCGCCGCCGAGGACGACCCGCGCCGCGGCGTCACCGGCGTGGGCATCGACGAGTTGCGTGAGATCGGCGAGCGCATCACCACCGTGCCGGAGGGCTTCCATGTCCACCGCACCATCCAGCGCTTCCTCGATGCCCGCCGCAAGGCGATCCTCGACGACGGCGCCGGCATCGACTGGTCGACGGCGGAGGCGCTCGCCTTCTCCTCGCTGCTGCTTGACGGCCACCCGGTCCGGCTCTCGGGCCAGGACAGCGAGCGCGGCACCTTCTCGCAGCGCCATTCGGTGCTGATCGACCAGGAGACCGAAGAGCGCCACACCTCGTTCAACCATGTGCGCCAGGGGCAGGCCCATTACGAGGTCATCAACTCGATGCTCTCGGAAGAGGCCGTGCTCGGCTTCGAATACGGCTACTCGCTCTCCGAGCCGAACGCCCTGACCATCTGGGAAGCCCAGTTCGGCGACTTCGCCAATGGCGCGCAGGTGATCTTCGACCAGTTCCTGTCGTCGGGCGAACGCAAATGGCTGCGCATGTCCGGCCTCGTCTGCCTGCTGCCGCATGGCTATGAGGGCCAGGGCCCGGAGCACTCCTCCGCCCGTCTGGAGCGCTATCTGCAGATGTGCGCAGAGGACAACATGCAGGTCGCCAACCTGACGACGCCGGCAAACTATTTCCATGCCCTGCGCCGCCAGCTCAAGCGCGACTTCCGCAAGCCGCTGATCCTGATGACGCCCAAGAGCCTGCTGCGCCACAAGCGCGCCGTTTCGACGCTGGCCGAATTCGGGCCGCAGACCACCTTCCACCGGGTGCTGTGGGACGATGCCGACCGCAATTTCGCGGCGGCGCTGCCCACGGAGGCGGTGAAGCTGAAGCCGGACAGCGAGATCCGCCGCGTCGTGCTGTGCTCGGGCAAGGTCTATTACGACCTCTATGAGGAGCGCGAGCGCCGGGGCCTCGACGACATCTACATCATGCGCGTCGAGCAGCTCTTCCCCTTCCCGCTCAAGACGCTGGCGCAGGAGCTCGGCCGCTTCAAGCAGGCCGAGATCGTCTGGTGCCAGGAAGAGCCCAAGAACCAGGGCGGCTGGGCCTTCGTGCAGCCTTATCTGGAATGGGTGCTGGAACAGGCCGGCTCCGCCTCGTCGCGGCCGCGCTACACCGGTCGCCCGGCCTCCGCCGCCACGGCGACGGGGCTGATGTCCAAGCATCTGGCGCAGCTCAAGGCGTTCCTTCAGGACGCCCTGGGCTAGTATCCGCAAGACCCGACGCTACAAGACCCGACTCTGCAAGACCCGACTACAAGACCTAAGTCCGCAAGACCCGAGGGAGTGCCGGCCCCGCAGCCGGCAAACGGTGAGGAAGAACGAGCATGGCCACCGAGATCCGCGTCCCGACGCTGGGCGAATCGGTCACCGAGGCAACGATCGGCAAGTGGTTCAAGAAGGCCGGCGACACCGTCGTCGCTGATGAGCCCATTGTCGAGCTGGAGACCGACAAGGTCACGATCGAGGTGCCCGCGCCCTCGGCCGGCGTGCTCTCGGAGATCGTCGCCAAGGACGGCGAGACGGTCGGTGTCGGCGCCTTGCTCGGCTCGATCGGCGAAGGTGCGGGCGCCGCGAAGGCTGCCCCCGCCGCCGCGCCGGCTCCCGCCAAGCCCGAGGCACCGAAAGCCGAAGCGCCCAAGGTCGAAGCTGCCAAAGTGGAAGCGCCCAAGGCTGAAGCGCCCGCCCCCGCCGCTGCGCCCGCCGGCTCCAACGGTCCGGCGGTGGCCAAGCTCGCGACGGAAAGCGGCCTGAACCCGGCCATGCTCGCCGGTTCCGGCAAGGATGCGCGCGTGACCAAGGGCGACATGCTTGCCGCCCTTGCCACCGCCCCGGCGCCCGCTGCAGCGCCGGCGCCCGTAGCGGCCCGCGCCCCGTCCAGCGCCGACGACGCCTCGCGCGAAGAGCGGGTGAAGATGACCAAGCTGCGCGTCACCATTGCGCGCCGCCTGAAGGAGGCCCAGAACGCCGCCGCCATGCTTACGACGTTCAACGACGTCGACATGTCGGCCGTGATGGCGCTGCGCGCGCAGTACAAGGATGTGTTCGAGAAGAAGCACGGCGTGAAGCTGGGCTTCATGGGCTTCTTCACCAAGGCGGTGATCCAGGCCCTCAAGGACGTGCCGGAGGTGAATGCCGAGATCGACGGGCAGGACCTCGTCTACAAGAACTACTACCACATCGGCATCGCTGTCGGCACCGACAAGGGCCTCGTGGTGCCCGTGGTGCGCAACGCCGACGAGCTGTCCATTGCCGGCATCGAAAAGGCCATCTCGGGCCTTGGCCGCAAGGCGCGCGACGGCAAGCTCGGCATCGAGGACATGCAGGGCGGCACCTTCACCCTCACCAATGGCGGCATCTATGGCTCGCTGATGTCGACCCCGATCCTCAACGCGCCGCAGTCCGGCATTCTCGGCATGCACCGCATCGAGGAGCGCCCGGTCGTGGTGAAGGGCCAGATCGTCGCCCGCCCGATGATGTATCTGGCGCTCAGCTACGATCACCGCATCGTCGACGGCAAGGGCGCGGTCACCTTCCTCGTCCGCGTCAAGGAAGCCCTGGAAGACCCGACCCGGCTCGTGCTGGATCTGTGATCGTCCGGGGTGACCGACAATGCCGGTGGTGGCGTTAGTCGACGGCGTTAAGATTAAATTCTACGCCAACGATCATCCGCCACCTCATTTTCATGCCGAGTTTGCAGAACATCGGGCCGTGATTCACATTCGGACATTGCGCGTCGCCCAAGGTAGCCTGCCCGAGGCAAAGCGGCGCGCGGTGATCGAGTGGGCCGCCTCTCGTCAGGCGGAACTCATCAACGCCTATACCAGCGCGATCGCGAAGCTGCCCTTGAGGCCGATGGAATGAGTGAACTTCCCCGCATCGTCTCGGTCGCGCCTGTCATCTATGGCGTCCTCAAGGTCGTCTTTACTGACGGCTTCGAAGGTGTCGTGGACGTGCGGCCGCTCATCGCCGATGGCGAGGTCTTTGACTACCTGCGCCGTGACCACGCGAATTTCGACCGCGTGATGCTCGGCGACTACGGGCACTATATCTTCTGGACCGACGACACCGGCTACGAGATCGACCTCGGCGCCGATGGCTTGCGCCGTGACTGCGAGCGCCAGGCCGAAGTCCACCGCCTGATGGCAAGCTGAACTCCTAAGGAACGCCTCCCCATGTCCTACGACCTGATCGTCATCGGCACCGGCCCCGGCGGCTATGTCTGCGCCATCCGCGCCGCCCAGCTCGGGCTCAAGGTCGCGGTGGTCGAGAAGCGCGCCACCTTTGGCGGCACCTGCCTCAACATCGGCTGCATCCCCTCCAAGGCGCTGCTGCACGCCTCGCACCGCTTCGAGGAGGCCGGGCACCATTTCGCCAAGATGGGCATCAAGGTCGGCACCCCGACGCTCGACCATGCGGCGCTGCTCGGCTTCAAGGACCAGGCGGTTGAGGGCAACACCAAGGGTGTCGCCTTCCTGATGAAGAAGAACAAGATCGACACCTTCCACGGCACGGCAAGCATTCCTGCCGCCGGCAAGGTGGATGTCGCCCTGGCGGACGGCACGCAGCAGACGCTGGAGACCAAGGCCATCGTCATCGCCACCGGCTCGGACGTGGCCAAGCTGCCGGGTATCGCCATCGACGAGACGCGCATCGTCTCCTCCACCGGCGCCATCGCGCTGGAAAAGGTGCCGGGCAAGCTGCTGGTGGTGGGCGCCGGCGTCATCGGGCTGGAGCTCGGCAGCGTGTGGCGCCGGCTGGGGTCGCACGTCACCGTGGTCGAGTATCTCGACCGCATCCTGCCCGGCATGGACAATGAGGTCGCCAAGTCGTTCCAGCGCATCCTGGAAAAGCAGGGCGTGGCGTTCAAGCTCGGCGCCATGGTCACCGGCGTCGACACCTCGGGGGCGACGCTGAAGGTCTCGGTCGAACCCTCCGCCGGCGGCGCCGCCGAGACGCTGGAGGCCGATGTGGTGCTCGTCGCCATCGGCCGCGTGCCCTACACGGAGGGGCTGGGCCTGGACGCGCTCGGCGTCGAAACCGACCCGCGCGGGCGCGTGGTCACCGATCATTATTACCGCACCAACGTGCCCGGCATCTTCGCCATCGGCGACGCCATTGTCGGCCCGATGCTGGCACACAAGGCCGAGGACGAAGGCGTCGCCATCGCCGAGCTGCTCGCCGGCCAGGCCGGCCATGTGAATTACGATGTCATTCCGGCAGTGGTCTACACCTTCCCGGAAGTGGCCTCCGTCGGCAAGACCGAGGAGGAGCTGAAGCAGGCCGGCATTGCCTACAAGGTCGGCAAGTTCCCCTTCCTCGCCAATGGCCGCGCCAAGGCCAATGACGAGACCGACGGCTTCGTGAAGATCCTCGCCGACGAGACCACCGACCGCGTGCTCGGCGCACATATCATCGGCGCCGAGGCCGGCGAGATGATCCATGAATGCGCCGTGCTGATGGAGTTCGGCGGCTCGTCCGAGGATCTCGCCCGCACCTGCCACGCCCACCCCACCCGTTCCGAAGCGGTGAAGGAAGCGGCAATGGCGGTGGAGAAGCGCGCCATCCACATGTGAGGCGCCGCCCCTGCGCCGAGAGGAGACGCCGCTGGCCCGCGCGAAAACCGCCCTGCCCGCAACGCAGGCGAAGGTCATCCTTCTCTCCGGCGGCAATCCGCAGATCGCCAAGGCCGAGGGCGACGCGCCGGTGGCGGCCTATATCGCCGCCATGCCGGGCTGGAAGCGTGCGGTGGGCGAACAGGTGGACGCCCTCGTCGTGCAAACCATCCCCGGCGTGCGCAAGGCGGTCAAGTGGAACTCGCCCCTCTATGGCGTCGAGGGCCAGGGCTGGTTCCTGTCCCTCCATGTGCTCACCCGCTATGTGAAGATCACCTTCTTCGCCGGCGCCTCGCTGGCGCCGCTGCCGCCGGGTGGAACGGCGCGCAGCAAGGAGGCGCGCTGGATCGATATTTACGAGACCGACAGGGTCGCCGAGGCGCAGCTGGCCGACTGGATCCGCCAGGCAGCCGCCTTGCCCGGCTGGGTTCCTTGAGCCCGCCGGCAGGCCCGCCGCGACGAAAATCGGCCCGGAAGTCGCCTTCCGGGCCAAATGCGTCGAGGGGGAGAACAGGGTCGGTCAGGAACCCTTTACGTCGGTCTTGGTGTCCTTCGCCGCATGCGCGGGGCAGTCGGCGACGGCGGTTCCGGCCACGGCCGTGGTCAGGGCCAGCGCGCACAGAGCGGTCACGAGACGCTTCATGGATGGTCTCCTCTGTCTTGGGGTCCAAGAGACGATAAGTGTCACCCAGCTTCCCCTGGGTGAAAACCCGCCTCCGGTCCTCCGGCACCATCGCGGCGCCGTTTTGGCGCCCTATCACGCATCCGTGTAGGTCACGGCCTCGATCTTCCAGCCATCCGGGTCGAGCAGGAAGGCCGCATAATACCCTTCGCCGTAATGCGGGCGCAGTCCCGGCGCGCCAGCGTCCTGCCCGCCGGTCGCCAGCCCGGCCGCGTGGAACGCCTCCACCGCCCGCCGGGTCGGCGCCATGAAGCACAAATGGAACCCCGGCGGTGGGGTGATCGTGTCCGCCCGGTGCTGGATCCAGAACGGCGCCGCGCCGGGCGTGCCCTCGGGCGAGGGCAGTTCGCCCTCCGGCCCCCAGCAGGCGGATTCGCCTTCCGGCTCGGCATGCGAGGAAACGCGCACGAAGCCGAGCGGCGCCAGCACCGCGTCGTAGAAGGCGAGCGCGCGTTCATAGTTGCTCACCCCGATCGACATGTGCTCGATCATCGGCTGGATCGGCGTCATCGCCTGGCTCCTATTTCACCGTGGCGCGCGGATGCGCCGCCTTCCACGCCGCCATCAGCGTCGCCGAATCGACGGCCGCGTAGATCTGCGTCGTGGAGAGCGAGGCATGGCCGAGAAGTTCCTGGATCGAGCGCAGGTCGCCGCCGCGCCCCAGCAGATGGGTGGCGAAGGAATGGCGCAGCGCGTGCGGCGTCGCGCTGTCGGGCAGGCCCAGCGCCCCGCGCATGCGCTCCACCGCCAGCTGCACGATGCGCGGCGAGAGTGGCCCGCCTCTGGCCCCGCGAAAGAGCGCACCGGTCGGCTCAAGGTCATAGGGGCAGGCACGGGCATAGGCATCGACCGCCTCGATGACCTGTCGCAGCACCGGTACCATACGGGCCTTGCCGCCCTTGCCATGCACGATGATCTGGTCGCCGCGCCCCGGTTCGGGCATGTCCCGGCGCAGCATCCCCAGCGCCTCGGAAATCCGCAGGCCGGAGCCGTACAGCAACGCCAGCACTGCCGCGTCGCGGGCGAGTATCCACGGCTCGCGCGCATCCCCCTCGCGTGTCGCGGGGTCGGCCAGCGCCCGCGCATCGGCCATGGCCAGCGGACGCGGCAGCGTGCGTCCGACGCGCGGCCCCCGCACGGCGGTGAGCGCCCCCACCTTGCCGAGCCCCTCGCGCTCGAGGTGCCGGCCGAAAGAGCGGGCGGCGGCCAGGAAGCGCATCTGGGTACGGGCCTCGATTCCCTCGGCACGGCGGGCGGCGATCACCGCCCGCACATCGCGCGGCTGAAGCGCGGCAAGGTCGGCCATGGTCGGAACGTGGCCGATATGGCGGGCCAGCACGCCGAGAAAGGTCGCGACATCGCGCGCATAGGCCTCGCGGGTCTTGGGCGAGAGCCGGCGCTCATGGCCAAGCCGCCCGAGCCAGCCCGCCAGCGCCGCCGCGACATCCGGCGCCGCCCCCGCCAGCAGCCCCCGCTCGGCGCGTTCCGCCTTCTGTGCATCCGTGCTTGCCATGCACGACGTCTCCACGTTCACGTTCGGCCAACAGGCGTGCTCTTCCGGAGACCCTCGGCCCAAACGCTGCCTTTTGACAGCCCCTGCCGCAGGGAACAGTGCATGACACTATGTCAGCCTACATCTCGATACTGCACATCATGAACTTCAAGTATGAATCGATTGGAACTTTGCCGGACGTCGCATTGCAATGCGGTAATTTATGCTGCCCCTCCAATGCATGTGGGAGAGACGCATGTCCTATTCCGATTATATCGAATGGAAGGACTGGCGGGAGGATGCATTCGGAACATGCCTCCCGGGGCAGAAAGCGTATTTCGATGCGGAAATAGGGCCCTATATTGCGTACACTCGACCGGCGGAGACCTGCCTCGTCGAGGTCGGCTTCGGTAATGGACCGCTGCTCGCCTGGGGGCGGAGCCGCGGGATCGATGTCATCGGCAGCGAAATCCAGCCGGCTCTTCAGCAACGGGCTCGCCAGGCGGGTTACAAAGTCGTCGACAACCTGTCGGAAATTCCGGCTGGGACTGCCGATATTGTGGTTGCACTCGATGTTTTCGAGCATGTGCCTTATGACGAGCTGATCCTGCTTTGCCGGGATATCGCGCGCATCTTGAAGCCGGAAGGGTGCTTGCTGGCGCGGTTTCCCAATGGCGACAGCCCGTTCTCCATGCCGTTCCAGAATGGCGACGCCACCCATGTTCACGCGCTGGGTGCCAACAAGATCCGGCGCCTCATGTCGGCGAGCGGCTTTGCCGTCGAGGCGCTGCGGGCGCCCTTCGAACCGCGCTTTAGCGTGCGGGGCCGGCTGTTCATGCCGGTGAGGCGCGTCATGCGGTGGATATACGCCAGCTTTGTGCGGCTTGCCTTCATGGAGGGCGACACGCCGTCCACCTTCACAGCGAACTACCTGCTCGTCGCTCGCAAGCCAAAGCGCCAAACGTAGCCCGGCGCCGTCCTCGGTCGCGACGCCGGCCCGGCCAATGCGCTATGAAGACCCGCCATGGTCGAGCCCGTCGATTCCCCCTCCCTCTTCCCCGCGCGCGAGCGCATGGTGGATGTGCTGCTGCCGCTCGCCATCGGGTCGGCCTATTCCTACCGCGTGCCGGAGGGCATGGAGGTGGCGGTGGGCGATGTCGTGGTAGTGCCGCTCGGCACCCGCACCATGCTCGGCTGCGTCTGGCCGCGCCCCGCCGATGCCAGACCGGTGGACCTCGCCAAGCTGAAGCCGATCCAGCGCCGCTATGACGTGGCGCCGCTGAACGCCCGGATGATCGCCTTCATCAACTGGATCGCCGACTACACGGTGATGCCGCCCGGCATGGTGCTGCGCCTCGCCCTGCGCCATGACGAGAGCGCCGGCATCGCCCGCGAGCGCACCGGCGTGCGCCTCACCGACCACCGCCCGGAGCGGCGCACCAAGGCGCGCGACAAGGTGATCGCCGCGCTGGAGGACGGCTTCCTGCGCGCCAAGAGCGAGGCGGCAAAGGAAGCCGGCGTCTCGCCCTCCGTGGTGGATGGGCTGATCGACGACGGCGTGCTGGAAACCGTGGTGCTGCCACCCGAGCCCGCCGCCGAGCCGCCGGACCCCGACCATGCGACGCCGGAGCTGCTGCCGGCGCAGGCCGAGGCCGCCGCCCGGCTCGTGGCGTCGGTGCGGGCGCGCGCCTTCCAGCCCTTCCTCATCGACGGCGTCACCGGCTCGGGCAAGACCGAAGCCTATTTCGAGGCGGTGGCGGAAGCCATCCGGCAAGGGCGGCAGACGCTGATCCTGATGCCGGAAATCGCCCTTACCCAGGCGTTTCTCGACCGTTTCGCCCGGCGCTTCGGCGTGCGGCCGGCGGAATGGCACTCGGCGGTGTCGACAAAGCGGCGCGGGCGCATCTTTCGCGGCGTCGCCTCGGGCGAGGTGAGCGTGGTGGCGGGCGCGCGTTCGGCGCTGTTCCTGCCGTTCCGCGACCTCGGGCTCATCCTCGTCGATGAGGAGCATGACAGCGCCTACAAGCAGGAGGACGGCGTCCACTACCACGCCCGCGACATGGCGGTGGTGCGGGCGCGGCTGGAAGCGGCGACCATCGCCCTGGTCTCCGCCACGCCGTCCATCGAAACCGAGGTGAACGCACGGCGCGGGCGCTACACGCGCCTCGCCTTGCCGGAGCGCTTCGCCGGCACCAAGGTGCCGCGGCTGGAGCCGATCGACCTGCGGCGCGAGGGCCCGCCGCGCGGCCAGTGGATCGCCCCGCGCCTGGCGCAGGAAATGGCGCGGACGATCGAGGCCGGCGGGCAGGCGCTGCTGTTCCTCAACCGGCGCGGCTATGCGCCGCTCACGCTTTGCCGCGCCTGCGGGCACCGCATAAAATGCCCGTCCTGCTCGTCCTGGCTGGTGGAGCACCGCTTCCGCCGCCGGCTCGAATGCCACCAGTGCGGCTATGCCATGCCGGTGCCGGAGGCGTGCCCGCACTGCCACGAGCCCAATGCGCTCATCCCCTGCGGCCCCGGCGTCGAGCGGCTGCACGAGGAAGCGGCAAAGCTGTTTCCGCAGGCCCGGCTGCAGGTGCTCTCCAGCGACCTCGCCGGCGGGGTGGAGCGGCTGCGCGCCGAACTAAAGGCGATCGAGGACGGTGCGGTCGACATCATCATCGGCACCCAGCTCGTCGCCAAGGGCCACAACTTCCCCGGCCTCGCCATGGTCGGGGTCATCGACGCCGATGTCGGTCTCGGCCATGGCGATCCCCGCGCCGCCGAGCGCACCTTCCAGCTGCTGCACCAGGTCGCCGGCCGCGCCGGCCGCCATGAAGTAGAAGGCCGCGCCTTTCTGCAGACCTACATGCCCGAGCACCCGGTGATGCAGGCGCTGGTGGCGGGCGACCGCGATGCCTTCTACGACCGCGAGATCGCGGTGCGCGAGGAGGCGCACCTGCCGCCCTTCGCCCGTTTCGCCGCGCTCATCGTCTCCGGCACCGATCCCCACGCCGCGCAGGCCCATGCACGCGCGCTCGCCGCCGGCTCGCCCCTCACCGACAAGGTGCGGGTGCTCGGCCCCGCCGAGGCGCCGCTGGCGCTGATTCGCGGCCGCCACCGCTACCGGCTGCTCGCCCGCTCGGAGCGCGCCTTCGACCTGTCCGCCTATGTCCGCGCCTGGATGGCGGCGGCGCCGCGTGCGACGGGAAGCCTGCGGGTGGACATCGACATCGACCCCCAGAGCTTCGTTTAGAACAAGGGTGTCGTGCAAAGCCGGCGCGCCTGCCGCGCTGCGTCATGACATTGCGTCGCGCGCCTGCTTTGCTCACAGTAAGCGGTAGCATTTGCCGGCGCGGCGGAGCGTGCAGAGATGATGAGCCTTCCCTTTTTTGGATTTTGCATCGCCCTTGGCTTCGCGGCCGCCGGCCAAAGGGGCCTCGCAGTTGCCGCCGGTCTCGTGTCGGTCGGCGTTCTGCTGGCGCTGTTCAAGCTGCACGCCACCTCCGCGCTCGACATCGCGCTGTGAGGGCCGCGCCGTGAACATGCCCAAGGCCCACGATCCCCTGACCCCGGACCTCTCCCGCCTTCTCAACGCGCTGGGCCTGCTCGCCATCGGCGCGGTGCTTCTGATGGCCTTCTATGACCAGTTCGTCGGCGGCGAACTGCCCTGCCCGCTCTGCCTTCTCCAGCGCGCCGGCTTTGTCGGCGTCGGTGTGGGGCTGGCGCTCAACCTGAAATTCGGCCCCCGGCCGAGCCATTACGCGCTCGCCATGCTGTCCGCCATCGCCGGCGACGTGGTGGCCGCCCGGCAGATGCTGCTTCACATCGTGCCCGGCTCCGGCAGCTTCGGCGCGGCGTTTCTCGGCATGCACTTCTACACCTGGGCGGCGCTTCTGTTCGTTGTCATCGTCGGGGGCTGCGCCCTGCTCCTGCTGTTCGACCGGCAGTTCGCGTCCCGCCCTCGGGTCTACCGGCTCGGCGGGCTGGCGCTGCTGGCCTTCGGGCTGATCGCGCTGCTGGCGTTCGCCAACGGCGTCTCCACCGTGCTCGAATGCGGCGGTGGCCTGTGCCCGGACGACCCGGAGGACTACCTCCTGCTGGACAGCGAGCCGCCCGCGCCCGCCCCCGCGCCCTGAGCGGCGATCGCGCAAAAGCACGGCGCCCCGACGGCCGCGCGCGCAAATTCCCCCGGCGGCATTGACGGGTGCGCGCGCGAGGCCTAGCTTCCCGGCCATGATGATCGTTTCACACGAGGGCGCGCAGTTTTGCGCAGGGCGGCGAATTCGTCGCCCGGCCGACAGGTTCGGCCGGGTTTCCTGACGCTCGACCTCCCTGATTCCTCTCGTCATCATCGGACGCCATCATGACTGCCGGCCTTTCCCGCCATCGCCTTGTCGTCGAGGCGGATGCCCATCCCAATCTCATGCTCCGCCTGCTGGAGCCTTTCGCCGTCCATGACGTTCAGCCGACCCGTATCCGGCTCGACGGCCCGGCGGACGGCAAGATCGATCCCGCCCATCTCGGCACCATGCGGGCGGAAATCGCCTTTGTCGCCGGCCCCGAGATCGCCGAGCGCCTGTGGGCGCGCATCGACGTGATGGTGCCGGTGCGCGCCTCCCATCTCGTGTCGAGCGCCGCCACCGAGATCGCGGCCTGATCGCATGCTCGCCCAGCTCGGCGCCATCGCCCTTGTCGTGGCGCCGGTCTTCGGGCTGATCGGGGTCGGCTTCGTTGCCTCCCTGTCCGGGCATCTACGCGAACGCGCCGCCGAGGGCCTGTCCGACTATGTGTTCGGGCTGGCGGTGCCGGTGCTCATCTTCAAGACCCTGGCCGAGGCCCAGCTGCCGCAGGGGGGCCAGCCCTGGGGCTACTGGATCGCCTATTTCGCCGGCGCCTTCGTGGTCTTCGCCCTCGGCATGGTGGCGGCCAGGAAGCTGTTCGGGCGCAGCCATCTCGAATCGGTGATCCAGGGCTTCGCCTGCGGCCAGGCCAATACCGTGTTCGTCGGCGTGCCGCTCATCCTCCAGGCCTTTGGCCCGGAGGGGGCGGTGCCGCTGTTCCTGCTGCTCGCCATTCATCTGCCGGTCATGATGGTGGTGGCCACCGTCCTTGCCGACGGGGCGGGCGCCGGCCTGTCGCGGGCGATGCTGGGCCAGCTGTGGCGGATGCTGACGCGCAACCCGATCCTGCTCGGCATCTATGCCGCCTGCATCGCCCGGCTCACCGGCTATGTGCCCGGCGGGGTGCTGAAGCAGACGCTCGACATGCTCGCTTCCTCTGCGGTGCCCTGCGCGCTGGTCTCGCTCGGCCTTGCGCTGCACCGCTATCCCATACGCGGCGATATCGGCCCGGCGGTCCTCATCACCACGCTGAAGCTGTGCGTGCACCCGGCCATCGTCTACGCCCTCACCCGGGTGCTGCCGATGCCGCCGGTCTGGGCGGATGTCGCCGTGGTGTTCGCCGCCATGCCCTGCGGCATCAACGCCTATCTGCTCGCCCAGCGCTACAAGGCCGGCGTCACTGCCTCGGCCAGCGCGGTCTCGCTGTCGACGGCGGCGAGCCTGTTCACCATCACCATCTGGTTTCTCATCCTCGGCGTGAGCTAGTGGCCGGGCGCGTCGGGCGCGGGCGCCGGCTGCGGCCAGCGCACCAGCGCCTCGAAGCCGGCCGGCGTCAGCGCATAGATTCCCCGATCCGTGCGGGCGAACCAGCCATAGACATTGTCCCGCAATATCTTGCCGGCGTCCGGCGCCCTGCCGCGCAAATCGCGCGGGCGCTGCGGCCCCGCCGCCATCGCCGCCGCGCAGGCCAGCGCCTGCTGGCGATAGGCGGTCATGATTGGCACGCGCGAGCCGCCCCCCACGGCCGGATCGCCCAGCCGCCGCTGGTGCTCCGCCATCAGCTTTGAGCGGCGGCGCGGGTCCTTTCGCGGCATCGGCGCGTCCGGGCTGACCAGCACCGCCACCTCGCCGGCGGGAGACACCACGAGCATGCCGAACCCCAGCCGCCGGCAGAGATTGCGGAAGCGCGAATCGCGCTCGCGTCCATTCCCGCGCACCGAGCCCCGCGCCGCCAGCCACACCTCGTCGCAGGCGCCCGCGCGATCGACCGCCTGCAGTACCAGTTCCAGATTGAAGCTGAGCTTCAGCTCGCCGATCACCACCAGCGGCGTCTCGTCGGCCGAGAGCGCGACGAGATCGCAGCCGCCGACCTCCCCCTTCACGGTGAAGCCGCGTTCTTCGAGGAACCGCTTGATCGGCAAATAGAGCGAGGTTTCCAGGGTCGGCACTCCAGCTCGTCGCAGGAAAGGAAGGTCCGCCTCAGCCGTGCGGGCGCGGCGCGCGCGCGGCACCCGCCGGCTTGGCGGCGAGCCAGATCACGTGCCGCGCCCCGCTTTTGCCATGGGCGCGCACCCGCGCCTCTTCCACCGCGAAGCCGGCGCGGCGCAGGCGGCTGGTGAACCCGCTGTCCGGCGCGGAAGACCACACCGCCAGCACGCCGCCCGGCCGCAGCGCCGCACGGGCGGCGCCCAGCCCGGCAGGGCCGTACAGCCCGTCATTGGCCGCCCGGGTGAGCCCGCCCGGCCCATTGTCGACATCGAGCAGAATGGCGTCATATGCCGCGCGGCCCGCACCGATCAGGCCGGCGACATCGCCCTCGAACAGGGCGACGCGCGGGTCGGCCAGGCTGTCGCCGAAGATGTCCGCCATCGGCCCGCGCGCCCAGGCGATCACCGCCGGCACCAGCTCGGCCACCACGATCTGCGCGTCGGCGCCAACCTCACCGAGCGCCGCGCGCAGCGTGAAGCCCATGCCGAGCCCGCCGATCAGCAGCCGCGCCGCCGGACGCGGCCCCAGCCGCGCGCAGACCAGCGTGGCGAGCGCCTTCTCCGAGCCGCTGAGGCGGCTGTTCATCAGCTCGGTCGCCCCGGCCATGATGGAGAATTCGTCGCCCCGCCGTTTCAGGCGCAGTTCGCCGCCATCGGGCACGGGGGCGGTATCGAGCAGGATCCAGGGAATCATCGGGCGTCTCGGCGGGGGCGTCCCCCGAGGTAGCGCCGATCAGGGCCGCCGGGCAAGCACGCCCACCGTAAGAGCGGGGTGCCCTGCACTCCCCTCAGTTCAGCTTCATGCAGTTGGCGTAGAAGGTGGTGGTCGCCGGCCAGTCGGAGAACACCCCGATCACGCCGATATCGCGGGCCAGCACGTCGAGCAGGGTCAGCGCGTCGCCATCCCGGTCGATCACCGGCTTGACCGACTGGTAGTAGTAGCCGCCGCCATCCTTCAGCGGGCCCGAGCGCTCCAGCGACCAGGAGATGAGGCCGAGCCCGGCCTTCTTGGCCTCCTCGGCGTAGCGCGAGGGCACGATCCTGCCGTCCCGCACCGTCACCAGCATCCAGAGCGGCGGGGCGAGGATCTTCACCCCCTGGTCCGCCAGCTCCTGCATGGAGGGCGACCAGCTCTCCGGCTTCATGTTGTCGAAGCCCCTGCCGGTCTCGTCGCGGCCGTCGAGATAGACCGCCTGGGCGCCGAAGGCCGGTTCCGCCTTCAGCCAATAGAGCACGTCGCGCAGCTGGAACGACTGGGCATAGACGTCGGAGGGCGCCACGCCGGCCGCCTTGTAGTCGTCGATCATCTGCTGGGCGTAGGCGTCCTGCGTGTAGTCGCCGTCGAACGGCATCGCGACGTCCGGGGCCTTCAGCTCCGGCGTGAACTTCAGCCCGAGCGATTTGACCAGCGCGATATAGTCCTTGTGCGACATCAGCGTCGCGCGGTCGACATAGAGGTCGGTGCGCCAGCGCGCCGTCGCGTTCATGTAGTCCGCCACGTTCGTCGCGTTGGGGTTGGCAGCGTCCATTTTCGGTTTCAGCGTCTTGAACTCGGCCAGCGTCAGATCGCTGGTGCAGCACGTCGCCCGCGCCTTGCGCCCGCTGGCCGGGTCGGCCGGCGTGAAGCCCTCGCTGCATTTGGCGGCGAGTTCGGGGCGGGCGAGAATATCGGTCGTCGTGGCGAGGTCGCACTGCGCGTGGCGACACACCAGCTCGCGGTCCTTGGTGAAGGCGACGTCGCACTCGATCACGCCGGCGCCCATGCGGGCGGCGGCGAGATAGCCCTCGCGCGTGTGCTCGGGAAACTGCAGCGGCGCGCCGCGATGCGAGATGGAGAAGTTCTTGGTGGCGAACGGCCCCCTGCAGCGGGCCAGCTCGTCCTTCAGCGGCCCGTCCTTCATCTGGTCGACCAGTTGGAACGGGCGGGGCCCGAGTTCCGCCGGTCCGCCCGGCGCCTGGGCGGACGCGCTCGCCGCGGCGAGAGAGAGGACGAAGACGGCGGCGGCCTGCAGGCGGATGTGTCGGGGCATGGGGGCTCCGTTCAGGGCAGAGTAATGCGTGGTTTGGCTACTCCGTTCCAGTGACATGGATGTTACGGCAACGCCCCGTCATGTCGGCGAACGCCTTCCCCAGCGCTTGGCGCCGCACCTCGTCGGGCGTCACCCCCTGCGCCCGCAACGCGTCGAGGCCTTGCGAGCCGATGGATTTGGAGAGCTTGCGGCCTTCCGCATCGAGCAGCAGGGCATGGTGGGTGTAGAGCGGCGCCGGCAGCCCCAGCAGCGCCTGCAGCACACGGTGCACCGAGGTCGCCGCCTTCAAATCCGCCCCGCGCACCACATGGGTGATGCCCTGCAGCGCGTCGTCCACCACCACGGCGAGGTGATAGGAGGTCGGCACCTCCTTGCGGGCGAGGATCACGTCGCCCCAGGCGCGCGGATCGGCGGCAATGCGGCGCGCGGCACCGCCGGCCGCGTCGATCTCCTGCCAGTCCAGCGGCCCGGTCAGCGTTGCGGCCTGCTTCATGTCGAGCCGCAACGCATAGGGCTCGCCCGCCGCCCTGCGTTGCGCCCGAGTCTCCGGGCTCGACATGTCGCGGGAAAAGGGAAACAGCGGCGCCCCGTCCGGGTCGCTCGGCCAGCCCGGCCGCTCCGCCACGGCGCGGCGTATCTCGCCCCGGCTCTCGAAGCTGGCATAGACCAGCCCCAGCGCTTCGAGCCGCGCCAACGCCGATTCATAGTCGGCGAAATGCTCGGATTGCCGGCGCACCGGCGCCTCCCATTCCAGCCCCAGCCAGGCGAGGTCCTCGAAGATCGCCGCCTCGAAGTCCGGCCGGCAGCGCGCGGGGTCGATATCCTCGATGCGCAGTAGCAGCCGCCTGCCGGCAGCGCGCGCCATGGCGTCGTTCAAAAGGGCGGAGCGCGCATGGCCGAGATGCAGCAACCCGTTCGGGCTGGGCGCAAAGCGGAAGGCGGGGCGCGCCACGGCGCCCTCAGCGCGCCGCGATCACGGCGACGCCGGCGCCCACCATCACGCCGCCGGCGGTCCGGTTCACCCGGCGCACCACGGCCGGCGTACGCAGCAGCCGGCGCGCGCGGCCGGCCAGCACGACATGGCCGCCCACCACCACCGCCTCGACGGCAAGGATGATGGCGGCAAGGCTCAGAAGCTGGCCCGGCGTCAGGGAGGAGCCCACCACATTGGGCAGCAGCGCCACGTAGAACAGTGGCATTTTCGGGTTGCCGAGATTGAGCGCGACGCCGGTCGCGAACACCGGCAACAGGCCCCGCCGCTCGGCTGCCGGCTGCTGCGCCGGCACCACCGGCTCGGCGCGCCAGAGCCGCACGCCCGTCCAGACGAGATAGGCGGCGCCGGCATAGCGCAGCACCGTCATCACCCAGCCCATCTCCTGCGCGACGAGCGACAGGCCGAAGGCGGCGAGGGTTAGGAAGATCAGCACGCCGGCGACAGTGCCCGCTCCATAGGCGATGCCGGAGACCGCACCATGCGAGAGGGTGCGCGCGACAATGGTCATGTTGTCCGGGCCGGGGCTGGCGGCAAAGACAAAGAAGGCGGCCGCGAAGGCGAGCAGCGTCGACAATTCCATGGCCACCCTCCCGCAGATCATGCCCGAAGCTCACCGGCGCATCGGATAGGCAAGGATAGCCGCTTCGCCGCGCCCCGTAAGCTCAGAACTGGCGCGCCACCATCATCTTCTTGATCTCGGCGATCGCCTTGGCCGGGTTCAGCCCCTTCGGGCAGGCCTTGGCGCAGTTCATGATGGTGTGGCAGCGATACAGACGGAACGGGTCTTCCAGATCGTCCAGCCGGTCGCCGGTGGCCTCGTCGCGGCTGTCGATCAGCCAGCGATAGGCCTGCAGCAACGCGGCCGGGCCGAGATAGCGGTCGCCATTCCACCAATAGCTCGGGCAGGAGGTGGAACAGCAGGCGCACAGGATGCACTCGTACAGCCCGTCGAGCTTCTCGCGGTCCCCCCGCGCCTGCCGCCATTCCTTCTCCGGCGCCGGCGTCTCGGTGTGCAGCCAGGGCTCCACCGAAGCGTGCTGGGCGTAGAACTGCGTCATGTCGGGGACGAGGTCCTTCACCACCTGCATGTGCGGCAGCGGGTAGATCTTCACCGCCGAGGCATCCACCTCGTCCATGCTCTTCAGGCAGGCGAGCGTGTTGGTGCCGTCAATGTTCATGGCACAGGAGCCGCAAATGCCCTCGCGGCACGAGCGGCGGAAGGTCAGCGTGGGGTCAACCTTGTTCTTGATCCAGATCAGCCCGTCCAGCACCATCGGCCCGCAATCGTCGCGGTCGACATAATAGGTGTCGACGCTCGGATTCTTCCCGTCATCCGGGTTCCAGCGGTAGATCTTGTACTCGGTCAGCCGATTGCTACCGGCAGGCTTCGGCCACACCTTGCCTTCGACAAGCTGCGAGTTCTTTGGAAGCGTGAGCTGGACCATGGCGAGCGATCGTTCCCCGGCTCAATACACCCGCTTGCGCGGCTCGATGTACTGGATGTCGTTCGACAGCGTGTAGGTGTGCACCGGCCGGTCGTCGAGGCGCACGGATTGCGCCTCGAAGTCCATGAAGGCCAGCGTGTGCTTCATCCAGTGGGCGTCGTCGCGGTCGGGATAATCCTCCCGCGCATGGGCGCCGCGGCTCTCGGTGCGGGCGGCAGCGCTTTCCATGGTCACGGTCGCCTGGGCGATCAGATTGTCATATTCCAGCGTCTCGATGAGATCGGAATTCCAGATCAGCGAGCGGTCGGTCACGTCGATGTCGCTGGAGCCGGCGAACACGTCGGCGATCAGCTTGCGGCCCTCTTCCAGCACCTCGCCGGTGCGGTAGACCGCGCAATTGTTCTGCATCACCTTCTGCATGGAAAGCCGCAGCTGCGCGGTGGGCGTGCCGCCATTGGCGTTGCGGAAGCGATCGAGCCGGGCCAGCGCCAAATCGGCGGAATCGGCCGGCAGCTCGCGCTGCTTGTCGCCGGCGGTCAGGATATCGGCGCAGCGCAGCGCCGCCGCGCGGCCGAACACCACGAGGTCGGTCAGCGAGTTGGAGCCGAGCCGGTTGGCGCCGTGGATCGAGACGCAGGCGCATTCGCCCACCGCCATCAGGCCGGGCACCACATGGTCCGGGTTGCCGTCCTTCTTGGTCACCACCTCGCCGTGGAAGTTCGTGGGGATGCCGCCCATGTTGTAGTGCACGGTCGGCAGCACCGGGATCGGCTCCTTGGTCACGTCGACGCCGGCGAAGATCTTGGCGCTCTCGGAAATGCCGGGCAGGCGCTCATGCAGGATCGCCGGGTCGAGATGGTCGAGGTGCAGGTAGATGTGGTCCTTGTTCTTGCCGACGCCGCGTCCCTCGCGGATCTCCATGGTCATGGAGCGGGAGACGACGTCGCGCGAGGCGAGGTCCTTGGCGGAGGGGGCGTAGCGCTCCATGAAGCGTTCGCCCTCGGCATTGGTGAGGTAGCCGCCCTCGCCGCGCGCGCCCTCGGTGATGAGGCAGCCCGAGCCATAAATGCCGGTGGGGTGGAACTGCACGAACTCCATGTCCTGCAGCGGCAGGCCGGCGCGCAGCACCATGGCGTTGCCGTCGCCGGTGCAGGTATGGGCGCTGGTGGCGGAGAAATAGGCCCGGCCATAGCCGCCGGTGGCGAGGATCACCGTCTGCGCGCGGAAGCGGTGCAGCGTGCCGTCGTCCATCTTCAGCGCGACGAGGCCCCGGCAGCGGCCTTCCTCGTCCATGATCAAATCGAGCGCGAAATACTCGATGAAGAACTCGGCCGAGTGCTTCAGCGCCGCGCCGTAGAGCGTGTGCAGGATGGCGTGGCCGGTGCGGTCGGCGGCGGCGCAGGTGCGCTGCGCCGGGGTCTTGCCATAGTCCACCGTCATGCCGCCGAAGGGGCGCTGATAGATGCGGCCTTCCTCGGTGCGCGAGAACGGCACGCCCCAGTGCTCCAGCTCGTAGACGGCGGCGGGGGCGTGGCGCACCAGATATTCGATGGCGTCCTGGTCGCCCAGCCAGTCCGACCCCTTCACGGTGTCGTACATGTGAAAGCGCCAGTCATCCGTGCCCATATTGCCGAGCGAGGCGGCGATGCCGCCCTGCGCCGCCACGGTGTGCGAGCGCGTCGGGAACACCTTGGTCACGCAGGCGGTGCGCAGCCCGGCCTCGGAACAGCCGACCACGGCGCGCAGCCCGGCGCCGCCGGCCCCCACCACCACAACGTCATAGCTGTGGTCGGTGATCGGGTAGGCGGTCTTGAACGACGCGCCGTTGGCAGCGCCAGTGGCGGAAGAGGTTCCGGCCATGGGGTCAGCCTCCGAAACTGATCTTGAGGACGGCGAAGGCACCGGCGCTACCGACCGCGATGGTGAAGAACGTATTGGCGATCAGCGCGAGGACCTTCGCCCCCTCGGCGGGCACATAGTCCTCGATCACCACCTGCATGCCGATCCGCATGTGGTAACAGACGGAAAACAGCAGCAGCAGCAGCACGATGGCAACCAGCGGATGGCCGAGCACCGCGATCGTCTGCGCGTGCCCCTGCCCCGCCACATAGACGATGATCGGCAGCGCGATCAGGATCAGCAGGAGATTGGCCAGCGCGGTCACGCGCTGCAGCCAGAAATGGCCGGTGCCGGAGCGCGCCGAGCCGAGGCCGGCGACCCGCCGGCGCGGGGTGCGCATGGAAGAACCGGGGGACACGCGCATGTTCAGCCCTTCACCAGCCAGATGACGATCCACAACACCGCGGTGAGGGCGATCGACCCGCCAATGGTGAGCTTGGCGAACAGTTCGCGCGCCTGCGGGCCGAAGCCGGCGCCGGTGTCCCAGACGAAATGACGTACGCCGCCCAGCGCATGGTGGATCAGCGCCCAGCTGTAGCCGACCAGCACGAGAAGGCCGATCCAGCTGCCGAACAGCCCGTTCACCAGCGTGAAGGCCCGCTCGGAACCGGCGGCGGCGAGCAGCCAGATCACCAGCAGCAGCGTGCCGAAATACAGCGCGCAGCCCGTGATGCGATGCACGATGGACATCATCATCGTCAGCATCGGGCGGTAGATTTGGAGATGCGGGGAAAGGGGCCGCTCGGCCGCTCCTGCCATGTCGGTGTCCCAGATCACTCAGGAATATGATGTGTGCGTAGCGGAAACGATAGCAGTTCGCAATCATTCCAAAGGCGGCGTCTATCGTTCCTTCGTCGGCGTCCGGTTCCCGGTTGCGCCGCAGCAACCCCACCCTAGCGCATGGCCGGCACCGGGCGCATCCCCCTATTTCCGCCCTCGTAAAGGCACGTCCGCACCTTTTGCGGTACGGCGCTGACGGCCTATTAACCATCTTCGCCTTTTAATTGACGGAAATCCGCCGTCAGGTGGGGTCCCTGCGGAGCACCCGCATATGAGGTTGCGTCGTCCATGCATTTCGCGAAACCCAGCTGCCTGCTCGGCGCATTACTGGGCCTGTTTGTCGCTTTCGCTGCCCCGGCCACGCCCGCGGCGGCCCAGTCGCAGGATTCGGTTCGCACCCTCGCCTCCGGCGGCCTGACCCGCGAATACATCCTTCACCTGCCGAAGAACGCCCCGCCCGGCCCCCGGCCGCTGGTGATCGCGGTGCATGGCGCGCTGCAGCCGGCGGGCATGATGCAGCGCTATCTGGACCTCGACGCGGTGGCCGACCGCGAAGGCTTCGTCGTCGCCTATCCCAAGGGGCTCAATCTCTTGTGGAATGACGGGCGCAGCTCCATCGCCGGTTTCATTCCGCTGCTGCAGAAGCGCGATGACGGCAAGTTCATGGTGGACCTGCTGGACGCGCTGGCGGCGGAGGGCATCGCCGATCCCGCGCGGGCCTATCTGATGGGCTTTTCCAATGGCGGCTTCCTCACTGCCTTCGTCGCGTGCCGCTATGCCGATCGCTTCCAGGCCTATGCGGCCATGATGATGACGGTGCCGGTCGGCTATTCCGAAAGCTGCCGCCCCTCGAAGCCGGTGCCGATCCTGCTGATGAACGGCACCTATGACCCCATCGTGCCGATGTTCGGCCGTCCGACGCCGGGCGCCCGGCTGATGTCGGCTGACGCCACCGCCGCGCTTTTCGCCCGGCTCGACGGCTGCTCGGCGCCGGAGCAGACCACCGCGCCGCACGCCCGCATCACCCGCTGGAACAATTGCGCGCCCGGCGGCGCGGTCGCCTATTACGAGATCGCCGGCGGCCACCAGCCGCCCTCCCAGTCGACCGATGCGGTCGATGCGCTCGCCTCCGTGCTGCTCGGCCCGCGCCGCAGCGGGCTCGACGCGCCGGAGGAGATCTGGTCCTTCTTCACGCGCTTCGGCGGCACCGCCCCGGCGCCGGCGGTCGAGATCGCCGGGCGCACGCAGGTGCCCTTCCCGACACCGGCCACGCCCGCTTCTCCGGCTCCCGCTTCTCCCGCGCCCGCCTCGACCGCGCTGTCGCTGGCGCCGACGCCGCCCGCCCCGTCCTCGCCGAATGCCCGCCCGATCCTGAGCCAGCCGACCTCGCTGGCCGATGCCTGGCAGGGCATCGTGCCGGCAACGGCCGAGGCAGGCGGCGCGGGCACCCCGGCCCCCGCAGCCGCTTCCTCGCTCAACCGGCCCCTCGCCCCGGGCGCGCCCATGCCGCTTCATGCCGGGTTCGTGCCCGCGGGAACCGGCCAGGCCGCGGCGGCGACACGGCTGGCGCAGATTCCGGCGGCGCTCCCGGTCGAGGTTCCACTTCCCCCGCCCTCGCCGCTGCGCGGCCGGGCGGCGAGCGTGCAATAGCGTCCCGCCGACCTTCGCCGCCATCCTTTTGCCGTGAGCCCCGGCTTTACATCGGGGCTCGCCGGCCCATGCCCATGTCGATTCGCCGGCCGGGCGGGTTGACGGGTGAAGGCGCGGGCGGCATCGTCGCCACCCATCCGCTACGGGGGTAATAAAGAACCTCCGACGCCACGGTATCGGAAGCTATCAGCGAATGCCCCGGAAGCCCTGGCCTCCGGCACACATTGCGTCCGCAAACGGGCGCCACGTTTAAACACAGGTGCTCACGCTGGTCCCGGACCGCGCAATGGGCACGTTGGGGAAGGCGGGGAAGCCTGTTGGAGACGAGGCGCGGACTGGCAGGCGTGAGGCGCTCTCACCTCGCGGCGTTCGATCTCGGCGACGAGCCCCCGCTCGGCGTCGATGGCGATGCCGAGGAGCCGATCAATCGTCGCCGCATCTCCATCCGCTGGCTCATGGCGACGCTGCTCACCGGCATTTGCGGCGCCGCGCTGATGGGCGGCGCGGTCTATGCCGCGCTCGATGGCGAATATCGCTTCGCCCAGTCGCCGGAAACCGTCCGCTCGGCCCTGCGCGGGGCGCTGGCCGCCGGCGAGCGCCCGTCCAATGTCGCCCGCAAGGGCGACCGCATGTCGATCCTCTCGGAGAGCTTCAGCGCCAAGCAGACGCTGCGCCTGTCGACCACCGTCAAGGATGGCGACAAGGAGATGATCCGGGTCCGCGCCGTCACCAAGGTCGCGACCAATCTCGCGCAGTCCGTCACCGCCGCTTCCGTCGACGTCCCGCGCTTCAACCCGGCGAAGATGATCGCCGAATCGACCAATGACGACAATGACGCGGTGCAGGCCGAGCCGACCGGCGACCTCACTATCGTCCTGCGCGACATTCCCAGCCTGGCGCCGAGCACCCGCTTCGCCGCCGAGCTGCCGATGGAAGACGTGCTGATGAAGGTGCGCGAGACCGCCGAGTTCAGCGTGCCCACCGCCGACAGCCGGACCCCGGCCTTCCCCGGCGTCGGCGTGCTGGCCTATGCCCCCGCCGGGCCGGCCGATCCGGTGAACGCGCTCCCGGCACGCGAGAACATGTCCTCGGTCGACAAATCCGCCGAGGATGCTTCCGGCGGCAATGACTGGTCCGAGCGCACCGTGGTCGCCAAGGCGGGCGACACCATCGCCTCGATCCTCGTCGATCTCGGCGTGCCGGAAGATTCGGCCAATGGCGCCGCCCGGGCCTTCGGCACGCGCGAGCTGGCGGGCAAGCTCACGCCGGGCCTGCGGCTGAAGATCCTGCTCGACAACGCCACCGAGGGCGCCATGCCGCTGCGCGTCGCGGTGTTCGCGGAGAGCGGGCACCAGGGAACGGTCGCCCTTTCCGACAGCGGTGCCTTCCTGCCCGTGCAGGAAGCCGGCGACGTGCAGGTCGCCGATGTGGCGCCGGACGACGATGGCGACGAGGATGGCGGCGGCGGGCGCGGCATCACCCTCTATGACAGCATCTGGGAGACCGCGCTGCGCCACGAGGTGCCGCGCCCGGTCATCGAGAGCATGATCCGCGTCTATTCCTTCGACGTCGATTTCCTGCGCCGCGTGCGCACCGGCGATTCCTTCGAGGTGGTGTTCGAGCCCGACGAAGCCGGCGGTGCCGGCGGCGTGCTCTATGCCGGCCTCACCGTCGGCGGCGAGGAGCGGCGCTATTACCGCTACCAGACGCCCGATGACGGCCTTGTCGACTTCTATGACGATGGCGGCAAGAGCGCGAAGAAGTTCCTCGTCCGCAAGCCGCTTTCCGGCGGCCAGTTGCGCTCGGGCTTCGGCATGCGGCGCCACCCGATCCTTGGCTACAGCCGCCTGCATTCCGGCGTCGACTGGTCCGATCGCACCGGCACGCCGATCTATGCCGCCGGCAATGGCGTGATCAAGAAGGCCGCCTGGACCTCCGGCTATGGCCGCCGCATCGAGATCCAGCACGCCAACGGCTACGTCACCACCTATTCGCACCAGTCCGGCTTCGCCAAGGGCATCCGCGAGGGCGTGCGCGTGCGCCAGGGCCAGCTGATCGGCTATATCGGCTCGACCGGCCTCTCCACCGGCGCGCATCTGCACTATGAGGTGCTGGTGAACGGCCGCTTCGTTGACCCGATGCGCATCCGCCTGCCGCGCGGCCGCGCGCTGGACGGGCGGATCCTGGCGAGCTTCGAGAAGGAGCGCGAGACCATCGACACGCTGCTCAACCATAGCGGGCCTGCCCGGGTTGCCGCCGGCGCGCGCGGCGACGAGATCAACTGATGCTGGACGGCCCGCGCCTCGGTCCCCATTCCGGTGGCCCGGCCACCTCGCTGGTCGTGCTGCTGCACGGCTATGGCGCCGATGGGCGGGACCTGATCGACCTCGGCGAATTCTGGGCGCCGATGCTGCCCGGCACCGCCTTCGTTTCGCCCCACGCCCCCGAGCCGCTCGCCATCGCCCCGGTCGGGCGGCAATGGTTCGGCTATGTCGAGCGCGACGACCGCGAGCGCTGGACCGGCGTGCAGAGCGCCCATGCCGCGCTCGGCGGCTTCCTCGACGCCGAGCTCGCCCGGCTGAACCTGCCGGGTTCGCGCCTCGCTCTGGTCGGCTTCAGCCAGGGCACGATGATGGCGCTGCACACCGGGCTGCGCCGCAAGGTGCCGCCCGCCGGCATTGTCGGCTTTTCCGGCATCCATGTGCTGGCGCCCGAGCGGGCCATGGCGGAATTCGACGCGGAGATCATCGCCCGCCCGCCGGTGCTGCTGGTGCATGGCGATCTTGACCAGGTGATCCCGCCCACGGCCCTGCCGCGCGCTGTGGAAAGCCTGCAGCGGCAGGGGGTCGAGGTGCGCGCGCACCTGTCGAACGGCCTCGCCCACGGCATCGACCGCACCGGCCTCGCCCTCGCCGGCACCTTCCTCTCCGAAGTGCTGGCCTGAGCACCTGTGACATTCAAGCCGCGCTGCGGCGGAAAGCCCCCGGGCGCTTCACAAGACTGACACGCTCCCTATAGACTATCGCCGTGCGTCACGCGGCGCCGTTTCGACACCGTGCTGACGCTCCTGACAGGGAGCGAGCGTTGACGGCGACTTTGTCTCCGGGTGCCTGGCCTGCCCTCGTGCTCAACGCCGATTACCGGCCGCTGAGCTATTACCCGCTGTCGGTCTGGGCGTGGCAGGACGCGATCAAGGCGGTGTTCCTCGACCGGGTGAACATCGTCGAATATTATGAGCGGCAGGTCTCCAGCGCGACCTTCCAGATGCGCCTGCCCAGCGTCGTCTCGCTGAAGACCTTCATCCGGCCGACGCGCCAGCCCGCCTTCACCCGCTTCAACGTGTTCCTGCGCGACCGCTTCACCTGCCAGTACTGCGATTCGCGCGAGGATTTGACCTTCGACCACGTTATCCCGCGTTCGCGCGGTGGCCAGACCACGTGGGACAATGTCGTCGCCGCCTGCTCGCCCTGCAATCTGCGCAAGGGCAGCCTGATGCCGGAAGCCGCCCACATGCTGCCGCGCCAGCGGCCCTATCAGCCCAGCGTGTTCGACCTGCACCAGAACGGCCGCCACTTCCCGCCGAACTACCTGCACGACAGTTGGATGGACTATCTCTACTGGGACACCGAGCTGGACCCGTAGGCCCCGAACCCGTAGGCCCTGGACCCGTGAGCGCCGGGCGCCCTCACGCCTTGGCCGTCGCGCCCCACATCGCCACCACGACCAGCGCGCTGGCGATCACCGCATTGTAGCCGGCGAGCGACACGCCGAGCAGCCGCCACGGCGCCTCGTCGCAGCGCACCACGCGCGCGCCCTGCAGCTGGCCCAGCAGGTCGCCGCCGCCCACCGCCGGCCCGGCGCCGGAGCAGGTGTCCGGCCCGGCCCAGAAGCCCCATTCGACACCGGCATGGTAGACCGCGAGGAACGCGCCGAGCGCCATCAGCATGCCGCACAGCGCCAGCGCCACCCGCGCCGGCCCCGCCTTGCCGAGAACCGCGCACAAGGCGGCGATGAGTGCCACCGGCACGGCGACATAATAGGGAATGCGCTGCTCCAGGCACAGCGGGCACGGCGCCAGCCCCACCACCAGCTGAAAATACCACGCCCCCGCCAGCGTGCCCGCGCTGGCAAAGGCCACCACCAGCGCCGCCGTTACCTGGCGGTTGCGCACGGTGCCGCGCGCGGCGGCGGAAGCGATGGGGAGCGAAGCGGTCATGGCAAAGCACCGGGTGGTAAGCGTTGGCCGCTACTACTAGCGCCTCGCCCGCCCGGCGCAATGGCACCGCACATCACGTCTGCCCGAGGCACAGCTCCCGCGCGCGGCCGCCGCCTCACGCCTTGCACCTCACCCCAGCGCGAAGCGCAGCGCCCGCGCCATCGCCGCCGGGAGGATCGAGGCGTGGTCCTCCCCCGCCAGCACCTCGCACCGCAGCTCGGCGTCGGCGCCCACCGCCGCCCGTGCCCGCTCGGCAAAGCCTTGTGCCCGGTCGACCATGCCGCGCCGCGCCCGCCGCGCCGCCATTTCCTGCGCTTCGGGCCGCGCCGCCTGCCAGGGCGACAGCGCCTGCTCCCATTCCCCCACCAGGATCGACAGGCGCGGCGGCTCTTTCCGGGCCAGTGCCAGCCCGTCGACCAGCCGCGCCTCGTCCCACCAGAGCGAGGGGCTCACCGCGACATGGGAGCGGAACGCCCCATTGTTGCGCGCCATCACGTCGAGCGTGAACCAGCCGGCCAGCGAATGGCCGAACAGCGTCTGCCGCCCCGGGTCGAGCGGAAAGCGCGCCGCGAGATGCGGCTTCAACACCTGCTCGATGAAGGAGAGAAAGGCGTCGCGCCCGCCGGTCGGCCGGTCCCCGCCCTCAGTGCCCGGCCCGGCCGTATAATCGAAGGTGCGCCGCGCCCGCGCATCCTCGCCCTCGGGATAGCCAATACCGACCAGCAGCATCGGCGCGATGCCGGTCGCGGAAGGGCGCACCGCGCCGCGCCGCAGCACCTCGGCAAAGGTGGCAAAGCCGGCATTGGCGTCGAGCATGAACAGGGAGGGCAAGCCCGCCATCGGCGCCTCGCCCTGCGGCCAGGCCACGAAGATGCGCCACGGCGCCCCGCCGCCGGGGGGCGCCAGGTCGAACCATTCGGCGTCGGGTAGGGTGACGGGGTTCATGGGCAGCGTCGCAAGGAGGGGAGCCGTGACGTCGGTGCCGGACAACCCGGCTCTCCCTCTTGCCCTAACCGGCCCCCGCCGCCAAGGGCGCGCGTTGGAGCAGGTGGCGGCCCGGGCCGAGCCGGGGCATGACGGACGGCCATGACGGACGGCCATGACGGTCGCAGGTGGGGAAAGGCACAGCAAGGCAAAGCACCGCCCCGCTCCCCGGACCAGCAGCGCCCCGCGCGGCGCCGATCCGGGGCCCAGGAGGACCGGGCGGACGCGCCGTGCACGCGACCGTCGCGAGGCATTGCCGAAATGTCGGGCGCTGGGTCCCGGCGCGGCGCTCCGCCTGCGGCTCCGCTGGGCCGGGACACGGTGGAAATGCCCGGGGATAGTGGCGGGGGATGCCACACGGGGGCGAGGAGGCGAGCGGGCCGCCCTTCCCTCCCCCTCGCCTCGCAGCGAGTAGCCGCACACTGGAACCGTTCCAGAAATTTCCGTGACCTGACAGGAACTTGACCCACGGCGGCAGCTCATGCAGAACCCAGTGCCGCCGAAGGACCGCCGGAGACAGGATGACCACGCCCGCCGCCCCACGCGATGCCCGAACGGCGGCCCCACACGCGGCCCATGCGGCGGAATTGGCCTCCTATGCGCGCCTGGTGCGCCGGCGCGTCGCCCTCGTCGCCGGTCTCGGCGCGCTCATGGTGGCGGCGCTGCTGGTCGACATCGCCACCGGCCCCTCGAACCTGCCGCTTGCCGATGTGGTGTCCGGCCTATTGAACCCCGCCGGCCTCGATGCGCCCGCGCGCGTGATCATCTGGGAGGTGCGGCTGCCTTATGCGCTGATGGCGGTGCTGGTGGGGGCAGCGCTGGCGCTGGCCGGGGCGGAGATGCAGACCATCCTCAACAACCCGCTGGCGAGCCCGTTCACGCTCGGCGTCTCCTCCGCCGCCTCCTTCGGCGCGGCGCTGGCGCTGGTGCTGGGGGCGAGCCTGCCGTTCATCCCCGCCGAATGGAACCTGCCGGCCTTCGCCTTCATCTTCGCCCTCGGTTCGGTGCTGATGCTGCAGGCCATGGCCAATCTGCGCGGCACCGGGGTGGAAACGCTGGTGCTGTTCGGCATCGCGCTGGTCTTCACCTTCAACGCGCTGGTGGCGCTGGTGCAGTATGTCGCCAGCCAGGAAGCGCTGCAGCAGCTCGTGTTCTGGAGCATGGGCAGCCTCTCCCGCGCCAGCTGGGGCAAGCTCGGCGTGCTGGCCCTCGTCACCGCTGTGGTCGTGCCGTTCTCGCTCAAAGCCTCCTGGCGGATGACGGCGCTGCGCCTCGGCGAGGATCGGGCGCGCTCCTTCGGCATCTCGGTCAAGCAGCTGCGCTTCTTCTCGCTGCTGCGGGTGAGCCTTCTCGCCGCCACCTCGGTCGCCTTTGTCGGCACCATCGGCTTCATCGGGCTGGTAGCGCCGCACATTGCACGGATGCTGGTGGGCGAGGACCACCGCTTCTTCCTGCCCGCGTCGCTCTTGTCGGGCGCCGTCATCATGTCGCTGGCCTCGGTCGGCTCAAAGCTCATCGTGCCCGGCACCCTGCTGCCGGTCGGCATCGTCACCGCGCTGATCGGCGTACCCTTCTTCATGGCGCTGATCCTCTCGCGGCGGGAGCGGCTGTGATGGCACCGCTCCTCACCATCGAAGGCCTGTCCGTTGGGTATGGCAGGCGGGCGATCATCGACAATCTGAGCCTCCCCCCCATCACAGGCGGCGGGGTGACGGCGCTGATCGGGCCGAACGCGGCGGGCAAGACGACGCTCCTGCGCGCCCTAGCCGGGCTGGCGCCGGCGAAGGGGTCGATCCGGCTCGGTCCCACTGCACCCGCTGGTCACACTGCACTCACTGTCCACCCCATCGAACTGACCGGCCTGCCCATTTCCCGGCACGCCCGGCATGTCACCTACATGCCGCAGGCCCTGCCCCAGCGCGTGGCGCTCACCGTGTTCGAGGCGACGCTGTCGGCGCTGATGGCGGCCCGCAGCGATATCGTGCTGTCGAATGCCGAAGCCCGCACGCGGGCGCTGGAGACGCTGGAACGGTTGGGAATCCTCGATCTCGCGCAGCGCGGGCTCGACGAGTTGTCCGGCGGCCAGCGCCAGCTCGCCAGCCTCGCCCAGTCCATCGTGCGCGAGCCGACCGTGCTGCTGCTCGACGAGCCGACCAGCGCGCTCGACATCCACCACCAGATGCGGGTGATGCAACTGGTCGAGGAGCTGGCGCGCGAGCGCTCCATCATCGTCGTCATCGTGCTGCACGACATCGCCCAGGCCGCCCGCTATTGCGGACGAATAGTCGTTCTGGAACAAGGACATGTCGCCGCCGACGGCTCGCCGCGCGAGGCGATCACGCCGCAGATGCTGGCCCGTGTCTACAAGGTGGAGGCGCGCGTCGAGCACTGCTCGCAGGGCTTCCTGCAGGTCATCGTCGACCGGGCGGTGTGAGCGGCCTTAGCCCCGCAGCGTGGCGCCGCCATCGACATAGAGGTCGGCCATGGTGACATGGCCGGCGCGGTCGGACAGCAGGAACAGCACGGCGTCGGCGACATCATCCGGATTTGCCAGTTTTCCCAAGGGGATGCCAGCCTTGAAGGTCTCCGGCGTGCCGGCGATCACCTTTGCGGCGCCGTGCGCGTCCGCCCACATGCCGGTCTGCATCGGCGTCAGCGTCGACCCCGGCGCGACGATGTTGCAGCGAATGCCGTGCGGCGCCAGTTCCAGCCCGAGGCAGCGGGTGAACATGGTGGCCGCCGCCTTGGAGGCGGCGTAGGCGGCCATGGCATGGCGGGGAATGCCGGCGGCGTTGGAGGAAACCACCACCATCGCCCCGCGCCCGCGCGGCTGCATCACCCGCGCCACCGCGCGGCTCACGCGGAACACACCGGCGGCGTTGATGTCGAGCACCCGCTCCCATTCCGCATCGGAAAGGCTGATCACCGGCTCATAGGACAACACGCCCGCCACATGGGCGAGCAGGTCGATGGGGCCGAAATCGCGCTCGATGCGCGTCACCAGCGCATCCACCGCCTCGGTCGAACGCACATCGAGCGGGAAGGCGACCACGGCGTCACCGATCGCGGCGGCCAGCGCCGTCGCCCCGCCCTCGTCGCGGTCGGTGGCAACGACGCGCACGCCCTCCTCCACCAGCTGGCGCACCAGCGCCGCGCCGATGCCGCCGGCCGCACCGGTCACCAGTGCGATCTTGCCGCTCAAACCACTGTCGCGCATGATTTTTCCTCGTCTGCGTCTGCCATCGCCAGCGCCCGCGCCAGCACCGGCGCGATCGCCTGCACTGCCTCCGGCCCGGTGAGATGGGCGTGCAGGCTCGGCACGTCGATTACCGCGACGGAGGCCACATAGGGCCGCCACTGCGCCGGGGAGAGGTCGCGCCCCACATGGTCCAGCGCGGCACGGAAATGCAGCACCGGCCCGTTATAGCGGCGGTGGAAATGCCCGCGCACCAAGCGGTTGTTGCCCGCCACCACCCGCACCACCCCGTCTAGCGCCTCGTCCGGCAGCCGGCCGAGCGGGCTGTCGGAGGCGCGCAGGAAGGCGAGCACCGAGGCGCGGTTCAGCGCCAGCGCCGGCAGGCGGTCCGGGTCATGGCCGGCAATGGCGAGCAGCGCCTTCAGCGCGCCGTCCTCGCCGGGGTCGGGTTCGCCGCGCCAGACATCGCAGGGGTAGGAATCGAGCATCGCCACCACGCCGATGTCGGCGCCGTCTTCCGCCAGCCGCACCGCCATCGCCTGGGCGAGAATGCCGCCCACCGACCAGCCGAGCAGGTGATACGGCCCCTCCGGACGTACTGCGCGCAGGCGCCCGACATAGTCGGCGGCCACCACTTCCAGACTTTCCGGCGGCGGCACATTCGGCACCAGCGCCGGCGCCTGCACGCCGTAGACCGTGCGACGGGGGGCAAGCGCCCGCGCCAGCCGTCCATAGCACCAGGAAATCCCGCCGGCCGGATGGACGACGAAGAGCGGCGGCAAGGCGGGGTCGCCCTCCAGCAGGGTGATGAGCGGCGCCAGCCCCATGTCCCGGTCGGGCGCCTCGGCGTCGAGCAGCCGCGCGAAGCCCTCCACCGTCGGCTGGGCGAACAGCGCGCCGAGGCCGGGATCGCGCCCGAAGGCCTCGCGCACGCGCAGCAGCAGCGCGACGGCACTGAGCGAATCCCCGCCCAGCGAGAAGAAGTCGTCCTCCACCGCCACCGGCTGTTCGATCTTGAGCTGCGCAGCGAACAGCGCCGCCACCTTTCGCTCCGTCTCGCTTGCCGGCAAACGGCTTCCACCGCCGGCGAAGTCAGGCGCC
The DNA here is from genome assembly GCF_965279025.1 of Ancylobacter sp. Lineage (NCBI taxonomy): Bacteria > Pseudomonadati > Pseudomonadota > Alphaproteobacteria > Hyphomicrobiales > Xanthobacteraceae > Ancylobacter > Ancylobacter sp. The sequence goes on from NZ_OZ257132.1 coordinate 1,055,537, forward strand.
GGCAGGGCGCCGCGGTCCAGCTTGCCATTGGCGTTCACCGGCAGCGCACCGAGCCGCACAAAGGCGGCCGGCACCATGTAATCCGGCAGCCGGACGGTGACCGCCGCCTTTAGCCCCGCGAGATCGGCGCCCGGCTCCGCCGCCACATAGGCGACAATCCGCGTGGTGCCGCGATCCTCGCGCGACAGGATCGCGGCCTGCCGCACGAGGCCGGTCGCCATCACCGCCGCCTCGATCTCGCCGAGCTCGATCCGCAGGCCGCGTATCTTCACCTGGTGGTCGGAACGGCCCAGAAACACCACCGCCCCGTCCGGCCGCCACAAAGCGAGATCGCCGGTGGCGTAGATCCGCTCCCCCGGCCGGAACGGGTTGGGCCGGAAGCGCTCGGCCGTCAGGTCCGGCCGGCCGAGATAGCCGTGCGCCAGCTGCACGCCGCCGAGAAACAGATGGCCCGGCACGTCGTGCGGCTGCGGCCGGCCCTGCGCGTCCAGCACATAGAGCTGCGTGTTCCACACCGGAAAGCCGATCGGCACCGGGCGCGTATCGTCGGCGGCGCCGGCGGGCCAGAAGCTCACATCCACCGCCGCCTCGGTCGGCCCGTAGAGATTGTGCAGCTCGGCGCGCAGCGTCCGGTGGAAGCGGTCGCGCAAATCCGCCGGCAGTTCCTCGCCCGAGCAGAACACCCGGGCCAGCGCCAGCCCCTGCGCCGCCGGCTCGGCCAGAAACGCCGCCAGCATGGAGGGCACGAAATGCGCGGTGGTGATCGCCTCCGCGGCGATGATCCGCGCCAGCGCCAGCGGGTCGCGATGCGCGTCCGGCGGGGCGACGACGAGGCAAGCGCCTGTCAGCAGCGGCAGAAAAAACTCCCACACCGACACATCGAAAGTTGCGGGCGTCTTCTGCAGGATGCGGTCAGCGGGCGTGAAGCCGTAATGCGCCCGCATCCATTCCAGCCGGTTGACGATGGCGCGATGGCTTATCACCACGCCCTTCGGCTCGCCGGTCGAGCCGGAGGTGTAGATCACATAGGCGGCGTCCTCGGGCTCCGGGCCATCGAGCGGCGCCCCTGCGGGCGTGGTTGGCCAGTCGCCGGGCGCCAGCACGGCGGCGGTGCCGTCGAAGCGGTGGGCATCCTCGGCGAAGGCCAGCACAAGCCGGGGCTGCGCCGAATCCAGAATGCGGCCGAGGCGCGCATCCGGCTGGGCGAGATCGAGCGGGAGATAGGCGAGCCCGGCGCGCAGCACCGCGACCAGCGCTACCACAAGCTCGAAGGAGCGCGGCAGCGCCACCGCGACGAGGCCGCCCTCCCCCGTTGCGTTGAGCCGCTCCGCCAGCGCCCGGCTGCGCGCGTCCAGCGTCGCGTAGTCCATCGCCTCCCCGGCAAAGCGCAGCGCCGGCGCGGCAGGAGTCGCCCGCATCTGCGCCGCGATCAGCGCCGCCAGCGTGGTGTCCGGCACGGGATGATCGGTGGCGTTGAGATCGAACACATGTCGGCGTGCCTCCTCAGGCGTGGCGGTCGGCACGTCGTCCAGCCTTTCCGCCGTGCTCGCCGCCTCGATGAAGTGCTTCAGCCGCCAAGCCTGCGCCTCGACCGTGCGCGCGTCATACAGCTCCGGGTTGGCGTCGACCTCCAGCCGCAGCCCGTCCGTGCCGTGCAGGCGGAAGGTGAAGGTGATGTCGTCCACCGGCCCGGTCGACAGCACCTCGAGCCGGCTGGTCAGTCCCTCGAAGCGCGGCGTCTCGTCGAAGGGCAGAAGATTGATTAGCGATCCGTGCAGCCGGCGCTGCCCGCCCACCAGCTTGAGATCGCGGCGCAATTGCTCGGAACGGTAGCGCCCGTGCCGGCGCGCCCGCGTCAGGCTCTTCGCCACCGCGCCGAGATAATCGTCGACCGGTGCCTCGCCGGGCATCGCCACCCGCAGCGGCAATACGTTCATCAGCATCGCCGGCACCCGCGCCGCCGCGCTGCCGAGCCGCGCCATGAACGGCACGCCGACGATCACCTCGGGCATACCGGTGTGGCGCCCGACATAGGCCGCCGCCAAGGCAGTGATCACATCCGGCCACGGAATCGCGGTGCGCTCGCCCACCGCCCGAATCCGGGCGAAGGCGGCAGCGTCGATCTCCACGGCCCGGCGGTGAAAGCGCGGCGCGCTCACCGCGCTGCCGGCGGCGAGGCTCGCCACTTCCGGCCGGTCGGCGAACAGCGCCCGCCAATAGGCACCGTCGGCCTCGCGCCTGTCGCCGGCGCTATAGGCCGCATCTTCCGTGAAGGCGGCGGCGATACCCGGCAGTGCCGGCCCCGGCACGGTGCCCCGCAGGCCCGCATTGTAGAGCTCGGCGACGCGTTGGGTGAGCAGGATCATCCCATAGCCGTCAATCGCGAGATGATGGATGCGCTGCTGCCAGACATAGCGCTGCGGCCCCAGCACGAACAACCGCTCGGCGGCGAGCACGTCCCGCGTCGGGTCGATCGGGGTGGCCATGTCGCGGGCGATGTCGGCCTGCGCAGCGGCCAGCGGGTCGTCCGTGCCGGAAAGGTCGATCACCTCCAGCACCGGGCGCCGGCCCGGGTCAACGATCTGCATCGGGCCCGCCGGCGCGTCGATGATCCGCAGCGCCAGCGCGTCGGCCTCGGTCACCGCCTGCGCCACCGCCGCCGCGAAGGCCTCGCGGTCGAGCGGACCGGTCAGCTCGATGTATTGGCCGGTGTTGAACAGCGGGTTGGCGGGGTCGAGCCGCTGGGCGTACCACAGCCCCGCCTGCGCCTCGGTCAGCGGCTGCGCCGCGCCGGCATCGGCCATCGCGTCATCCTCGCGCACGCTGGCGCGCATCCACCAGCGCCCACCAGCCGTCCAACGTCGGGTTCTCGGCGAATTCGGCGAATTCCAGCTCCAGCCCGCCTTCGCTCCATTTCAGCACGAGATTCATCGCCCGCATGGAATCGAGGCCGAGATCGAGCAGGCTGTCGCCGCCGCCAATCTCCTCGGGGTCCTCATGCAGCATCCGGGCGATGTCGGCGCGCATCTGCCCGCGCGTCACCGGCGCGGCGGGAGTGACGATGCGCCTGATGTCGCCGGGTTCGATCGCCATCACAGCAGCTCCAGAATGGCCGCGCTCATCAGCGGCACGCCGCAGACATCGGCGACATAGGACAAGGCAAGGTCATGCTTGGCGCGGGAGAAGTCCGCCAGCGCGTCCGCCGCCATGAACGGCTCGATGTCGCGCATGAAGGCCTCCGCCGCCGTCAACGCGCAGCCAATATGGGCGTAGACGCCGCAGATGATCAGCTGGTCGCGCCCGCGCGCCCGCATCAGCGTCTCCAGGTTGGAGCGCTGGAACGCGCTGTAGCGGTGCTTCACCAGCACCTTGTCGCCCGGCTGCGGGGCCAGCGCGGCGAGGATGTGCTGGTGCTCGGGCGCGGCACTCATGCCCGGCCCCCAGAGGTCGGCCTGCAGCCCCCGGTCGCGCCGGTCCTGCTCGCCTTCCTGCGCGGTGTAGAATACCGGCACGCCGGCGAGGCGGGCGGCCTGCACTAGGGCGGCGATGTTGGCCACCACCGGCGCCAGGGGCGCCGCATCCGGCACGAAGGGGCGCAGGAAATAGTTCTGCATGTCGTGGATCAGCAAGGCCGCGCGGTCACGCTGCAGCGTCCAGGGCGCGCGCGGCGTGGGCAGCTCACCGGCGCGCGGCAGTTCGTAAGGGGCGATGGTCGGCAGGCCCTTGGCGGCAGAGGTCGCGGTCATTCAGCCCTCCGCCGCGTCGAGGAATCGCCGGCGCAGGCTGGCGCGCAGTTCCTTGCGCGAGACCTTGCCCACCGCCGTGGTCTCGAAGCCTTCGACGAAGACGATCTGGTCCGGCACCTTGAAATCGGCGAGGCCGCGCCCTCTCATCCAGGCCTTCAGCGCCGCCGCCTTCGGCTTGTCGCCCTGCGCGATGATGAAGGCACAGGAGCGCTCGCCGAGGAAATCGTCCGGCAGCGACACCACCGCTGCGTCGAACACATTGGGGTGGCCGAGCAGATGGTCTTCGATCTCCTCGGCGGAAATCTTCTCGCCGGCGCGGTTGATGTGGTCGCCGGCCCGCCCCTGCACGACGAGGTAGCCGCCCGGCAGGCGCTTCACCACGTCGCCGGTGCGGTAGAAGCCGTCCGGGGTGAAGGCACGGGCGTTGGCGCCGTCATTATTGTGATAGGCGCGGATGGTGTAGGGCCCGCGCGTCAGCAGATTGCCCGCCTCGCCCTCCGGCACGGCATCGCCCACGTCGTCAAGGATCAGCACCTCGTCATCCGGGCTGATCGGACGTCCCTGGGTGGAGACGATGGTCTCCTCCGGGTCGTCGAGCCTTGTATAGTTCACCAGCCCCTCGGCCATGCCGAACACCTGCTGCAGCGTGCAGCCGAGCACCGGCTTCACCCGGCGGGCGGATTCAGCGAGGAACTTCGCCCCGCCCACCTGCAGCACCTCGAGCGAGGAGAGGTCGTGCGCGCTTCCCGGCGCCGCCTGCAGCCAGAGCAGCGCCAGCGGCGGCACCAGGCCGGTAATGGTCACGCCTTCGCGGGCGATCAGCGGGAACGCCACTTCCGGGCTGGGCGAGGGCGCCAGCACCACGCGCGAGCCGGCATAGAGCGCGCCGAACACGCCGGGGGAGCTCATCGGGAAATTATGCGCCACCGGCAGCGCCGCGAGATAGACGCTCGACGCGTCCAGCCCGCAGATCTCGGCACTGGCGCGGAACGAGTAGATATAGTCGTCATGGGTGCGCGGGATCAGCTTGGAGAGCCCGGTCGAGCCGCCCGATATCTGCAGGAAGGCGACCTCGGAAGGATCGGCATCCTCCGGCAGCGCGACGGCCGATCCGTCCGGCAGGGCATCGACCGCGGCGAACGGACCGCCCTCCCCGACCACCACGACATGCGCCAGCTCGGGCACCTCGCGCTGCACCTCCTCGGCAAGCGCCCGGTAGTCGAAGCCGTCATGCCGGTCGGCGATGATGTAGCCGCGCGCCTGCGCGGTGCGGGCGAAATGGATGATTTCCACGCTGCGATGCGCCGGCAGGGCATAGACCGGGATCAGCCGGGCGCGGAACAGGCCGAACACCACCGACAGGAACTCGGCGATGTTGGGCAACTGCACCACCACCCGGTCCCCGGGCTTCAGGCCCAGCGCCAGCAGGCCGCGCGCGATGGTCTCGGCGCGGGTCTCAAGCTCGGCAAAGCTCCAGCGTCGCTCGCCGCCGACCACGGCGAGGCGCTCGGGCATCTCCTGCGCGCGGTCGCGCAGGAAGGAGGTGAAGGTCTCGCCCCTCCAATAGCCCCTGGCGCGGTAGCGCGCGGCGAACTCCTCCGGCCAGACCTGTTCGAGCGGTATCACGCAACATCCTCCGCCAGGGAGCGGCCCTGCTCGTCAATGCCCAGCGCGGTCAGCAGGGCGGCGAACTTGGCCGACGTCTCCTCGCCCTCCGCCTCCGGGTCGGAACCGGCGACGATGCCGGCGCCGGCATAGAGCCGCGCCTCGCGGCCGGCAAGCTCGGCGCAGCGTATCGCCACGTGCCAGTCGCCATCGCCGGCGGCGTCGCACCAGCCGACCGCGCCGGCATAGAAGCCGCGCTCATAGCCTTCCAGCTCGGCGATGGCACGCGCGGCCGGCAGGCGCGGCGTGCCGCAGACGGCGGGGGTGGGGTGCAGCAGCAGCGCGAGGTCGAGCGCCTGGAGCCCGGTTTCGCGCAGGCGCCCGGCGATCGGCGTGCCGAGGTGCCACATGCTGGCGGTGGAGGTCAGTTCGGGCGCCTCCGGCACGGCAAGTTCGGCACAGTGGGGCGCAAGCTGGTCGAGAATGGCTTCCACCACCTCGCGATGCTCGCGCCGGTCCTTCTCGGACGCCAGCAGCGCGTCGGCCGCCGCGCGGTCCGCCTCGGGGTCGCGCGCCCGGCGGGCCGAGCCGGCGAGCGGGTGCGAGGTCACCGTCGCGCCGCGCCGCGACACCAGAAGCTCGGGGCTCGCGCCCACCAGCGTGCGCGGGCTGGGCCCCGCGCCCAGGGGGACGCAGAAAGCGGTGACGCTGGCATCTTCCGACAGGGCCCGCAGCAGCGCGCTGGCATCGATCGACCGGTCGGCGACGAGCTTCAGGCTGCGAGAGAGCACGATCTTGCGCGGATCGTCCGTGCCCCCGGCCATCCGCGCCAGCGCGTTCGCCACCGCGCTTCGATAGGCCGCAAGCGAGGGCTCCGGCGTCACCTGCCAGCGCGGCGCCACGCGCGCGGCCGGGCGCACCAGCGCCGGCGGGGGAAAGGCGGCGGCAAGGCGCGCCCGGCCGGGGCTGCGCGAGAGCTCGGCCGGGCGGTAGAGATGGACCGGCACCTCTGCCCGGAAGGGCAGCGCGCCGACGAGGAGGGCGGGCGCATCAATCGCCGCGTCGAGAAGACGCCGCGCCCGCACACCCACAGATTCGGGCCCGGCCTCGATGAGGCCGGCGCAGCCCCGCGCGACCAGCGTCTCATGGGCGGAAACCAGCGCAAAGGGCAAGGCGGGGGCGAAGGCCGCCTCGCTCAAGGCTGCCGTCTCCGCGCCATCGCGCATGCGCTTCGCTCCAGGAGAGACCGTCATCGAGAGACCGTCATCGAGAGACCATCATTGAAAGGCCGGGCTCCGGCTTTGGCCGATCAACGTTTGGGCCGATCAACGTTTGCGCCGATCAGGGCTTGATGAGGGTGACGGTGTCGCCATAGGGGTCGACCATCGGCACCGGGCGCGCGCGGGGAGCCTCGCCCGCCGGCGCGGCAGCCGGCGTGGCACCAGGCGTGGCGGCTGCGCCTGCGGCGGGGGGCGCGGGCGGGCGCGGGCGGCCGGCACTCTTCAGCTTGTTGGAGACATAGGCATTGCCGGTGGCGGCATCGACCGCGACGGTCTGCGGCATCGAGCCGGTGACGATGTTGGCGACCGGCTCCAGCGTCTTGGTGTCGACCAGCGAGGTGAAGCCGGCCTGCCGGTTGGTGACGTAGAGCAGGCTGCGCTGCGGGTCGATGGCAAGGCTGAGCGCGCCGGCACCGGTGGAAATTTCCTTGATGATCTTGCCATCCTTGGCGTCGAGCACCGCGACCTCGCCGGAGCCCTGATTGGCCACGAACACCTGGTCGCCCGAAGCGTCATAGATAAGGTTGATGGAGCCCTCGCCGCCGGTCGGGAAGCTCGTCACCTTCTTGCTGGCGAGGTCGACCACATGCACCTCGTTGCTCTCCATGGCGGAGAGGAAGAGGCGCTTGCCCTTGGCGTCGAGCGAAATGCCGGTCACCGAACCCGGCAGGTTGTCGATCGTGTCGACGACCTCGTTCTTGGCGCCATCGATGATCCATACCGAGGAAGGGGTGTCGCGACGGCCGGTCACGGTGACATAGGCGCGGTTGGCCGCCTCGTCGACGACGACCTCGCGCACATGCGCCTTCTCGCCCTTGGCGATCTTGGCGACGACCTTGCCGGTGGCGAGGTCGATCACCGCCAGCGAGCCGTCGCGGGTCTGGGTGCCGTACAGCGTCTTGGTGGCGTTGTTGATGCCGAGGCCGAACACCGGGTCGTCGCCGAGCGCGATCGTCTCCCTGGTCTCCAGCGTCGCGGGGTCGAGCGCGTAGACGAAGGTCTCGTTCGCCCCGCGCGCGCCGGCGGCGGCGACATAGACGCGGTTCATCGGCGCGCTGAACACCAGCTCGTACAGGCCGTCTCCCGGCTTCACCGATTTCACGAATTCCGGGTCGGCAAGGGCCGCCCCGGCAAGGCCGAACAGCGCGACAGAGGCAAGGGTGACCCGGGCAAAGGTGGCCCTGTGAAGGGCGAGCGTCCGCAGGCGGGGCCGGGCAAAGGTCGCGTCGTTCGGCATGAAGTATCTCCGTTGATGAGAGCGGGTTGTTCCGGACGGCGCCGCCCCCGGCGAGCGGCCCGTCAGTCGAGGCTTATCCAGTTGGGTCCCTCGACCGGCACGGCGAGGAAGCGTTCGTTCACCTCCGCCACCGTGCGGTCGACATCGAGCCCGGCAAAGCGTTCGGGGTGGATCCACTTCGCCAGGATCTCGACCGTGAACAGGTCGAGCGGCGAATTCAGCATCTGGTGCGACAAGCCGTGGACGCGGTGGTCGCGCACGGCGGCGAAGCCGGCAAAGCCGGGGCGCGCCACCACGCCCGCCAGGGTCTCGCGCGCCCGTGCGGGGCTGTATTCCGGCCCGATCAGCAGGCCGGCGGTGCCTTCCATATGGCTGCCACCGGTGGCGATGTAGACCTGCGGGTCCTGCGCGATGACATATTCGAGGTTGAGCTTGCCGAAGGCGCGCGGGATCACCGCCGCGCCGATATTGGTGCCACCCACCGCCTCGATGATGTCGCCCACATTGCCGCGCCCCGGCGAATTGCAGCAATCCGCCGTCATCGCCGCGTGCGGCTCCAGGAAGACGCGCGGGCGTTCCGTGTCCGGCGGCCCTTCGAGCTTGGCGCGCACGGCGTCGATGCGGGCGCGGCGGAAGGCGAGAAACGCCGCTGCCGGCGCGGTTGCGTCGGTGGCAGCGCCGAGCAGGGTGAGGCTCGGCTCCAGATTGGTCAGCGGATGGGTGAAGAAGTCGATCACCACCACCGGGATGCCCGCCGCCTCGATGCGGGCGCGCTCCTCCGGTGCGGGCTGGGAGCCGAGCGAGAACACCGCGAGGTCGGGCCGCGCTGCCACCACCTGTTCCACCGACAGCGCGCCGGCCGAGCTCGCGACCTTGGCGAGCGTCTCGATCGCCGGGAATTTCGCCCGGTACGCCTCATAGGTGCGCGCGCCGATGCGGTTGATGTCGCGCGGCCACGCCGCCAGCACGCTCACCGGGTCGCGGTGCAGCAGCGCCAGCGCGATGAGGAAGCGTCCGTCGTCGATCAGCAGCCGCTTGGCCGGTGCGGCCAGCGTCACCTCACGCCCGGTGACGTCCGTCAGCGCGATCTCCGCCCGTGCCGGCAGCGTCGAACCGGACAGGAGAGCGGCCAATACCGCCAGCCCGGCCGCGACGCGGCGTGTGGAGGCGGCAATGTCGGCACGGAAGCGGCGGAGCATGGGCGGAAAATACCAGCGGGAGGCGCAATGGATGCCGCCTAATCCCTCCGCCGCGCCCGATCTGTCAACTAAACATTTTGTAATTGCTTGTTTTTAATTAGTCTAATTTAGAAATAATAGTGGCATCTGCTCCGTTTTACTTAAAGTCATGCGTCTCGTCTTGACCTGACGTCATCACAACGCTGTGCAGTGCGGCGCGGCTGAAAGGGACGTGTCGCCTAACCGACGCAGAATCCTGCAAATATCCGCGCCGAGAGGGCGATACGGCCCATGCCTCTCGATATCGCGAGGGCGATTGGCTAAAGGAGGTAAGGCTCCTGGCCGGCGGCAGGGCCCCCCGCTTTAATCCGGAGTGAGAGCCACATGCGCGTCGCGATGATCGGTACAGGCTATGTCGGCCTGGTCTCGGGCACCTGCTTTTCCGATTTCGGCCACGACGTCACCTGCGTCGACAAGGACATCTCGAAGATCGAGCGCCTCAAGGCGGGCGTGATGCCGATCTTCGAGCCCGGCCTCGACGATCTGGTCGCCCGCAATGTCGCCGCCGGCCGGCTGCGCTTCACCACCGACCTCACCGAAGCGGTCGAAGAGGCGGAGGTGGTGTTCATCGCGGTTGGCACCCCCTCGCGGCGCGGCGACGGCCATGCGGACCTCTCTTATGTCCACGCCGCCGCGCGCGAGATCGCCCGCGCCGCGAAGGGCTTCACCGTCGTCGTTACCAAGTCGACCGTGCCGGTCGGCACCGGCGCCGATCTCGAACACATCATCCGCGAGGAAACGCCGGCCGCCGACATCGCGGTCGTCTCCAATCCGGAATTCCTTCGCGAGGGCGCGGCCATCGAGGATTTCAAGCGTCCCGACCGCATCGTCGTCGGCACCGGCGATCCCCGCGCCCGCGAGGTGATGAGCGCGCTCTACCGCCCGCTGTCGCTGAACGCCGCGCCGCTGCTGTTCACCGAGCGGGCCAATGCCGAGCTGATCAAATATGCCAGCAACGCCTTCCTGGCGATGAAGATCACCTTCATCAACGAGGTGGCGGATCTGTGCGAGAGGGTCGGCGGCGACGTGCAGGAAGTGGCGCGCGGCATCGGCCTCGACCGCCGCATCGGGCCGAAATTCCTGCATGCGGGGCCCGGCTATGGCGGCTCCTGCTTCCCCAAGGATACCCTCGCCCTCACCCGCACCGCGCAGGAGGCGGGCGCCCCTATCCGTCTCATCGAGACCGTGGCCACGGTGAACGAGACCCGCAAGGCGGCGATGGGGCGCAAGGTGCTGGAGGCGCTCAGCGTACCCCCGCGCGGCGCCACCGTCGCGGTGCTCGGCCTCACCTTCAAGCCGAACACCGACGACATGCGCGACAGCCCGGCGATCAACATCGTCCAGTCGCTGGTCGACCGCGGCGTCAAGGTCCGCGCCTATGACCCCGTGGGCATGGAGGAGGCGCGCAAGGTGCTTCCCGAGGGCATCCACTACGCCACCGGCGCCTATGAATGCGCCGAGGGCGCCGACTGCCTCGTCATTGTCACCGAATGGGATGCCTTCCGCGCCCTCGACCTCGACCGGCTCAAGGCCCAGCTGCGCAGCGCCATCGTCGTCGACCTGCGCAACATCTACCCGCCGGAAGACCTCATCCGTCGAGGCTTCACCTATGTCGGCATCGGCCGGGGCGAGCCCTCCAAGGGCTGATCCCCGCCGGAACAGCGCCCCGCCCTCCGCGTTTGCCTTTCAACGGCGTTGCGGGGACGGTGGGGAGAAGTGGCGTGAGCAAGAGACGGGCACTCTGGAGCGCAGCGCTGTGCGGCGCCGTGATCGGCGCATTGGCCAGCGCCGCACTGCCCGCGCTGCTCGGCCGAACCTCGGGCCCGGCGGGTGTACGACCGGCTGGCAACCACGCGAACCCGGCCGCGGCGCTGGAGGCCGCGCGCGGGCGCATGGCGGTCGACCCCACTCAGATTCCCCGGCGTGGCTGGCGCGATATTCTCACCCGCACCTTCAACGAGTTCCTCGCCGACCGCGTCCTCAGCCTCTCGGCGGGCGTCACCTTCTACACGCTGCTGGCGACCTTCCCCGCGCTGGCGGCGATCGTGTCGCTCTATGGGCTGTTCCTCGATCCGGCGTCCATTCGGGGCCAGCTCGAAGCGGCGTCGTGGCTGCTGCCATCCGGCGCCATCGAGGTGATGCGCGACCAGATCGTGCGGCTGGCGACGACGGAGAATTCCAGCCTGGGCTGGCGGTTCGCGTTTAGCCTGGCAGCCGCGCTGTGGAGCGCCAATGCCGCCACCAAGGCCATGATCGAGGCGCTCAACATCGCCTATGAGGAGGAGGAACGCCGTTCCTTCCTGATCTTCACGTTGGTCACGCTCGGCTTCACCCTCGCGGCGGTGCTGTTTGCGGTCATCGCCCTCGCGGCGGTGGTGGCGCTGCCGCTGGTGCTCGACGCGCTCTATTTGCCCAGCGGCACGGAGCGGCTCATTTCGGTGCTGCGATGGCCGGTGCTCGCCGTGGTCGTGGCCGTCCTCGTCACCGTGGTCTATCGCTTCGGCCCCTGCCGCCAGCGGCCGAAATGGCGGTGGGCCAGCATGGGCAGCGCCGTCGCCGCCCTGCTCTGGCTGGCGATGTCGGCGGGCTTCTCGTGGTATGTCAGCCACTTCGCCTCCTATGAGCAAACCTATGGCTCGCTGGGCGCGGTCATCGGCTTCATGGTGTGGATCTGGCTGTCGGTGACGGTGATTCTCCTCGGCGCGGAACTGAACGCCGAGATCGAGCACCAGACGGCCATTGACACCACCACCGGCGCGCCGCTGCCCATGGGCATGCGCGGAGCCCGCATGGCCGATACGCTCGGCGAGGCGCAGTAGGCGGCCCATAGCCGTTTCCGCGAGGTCTCGCGGGCACGATCATGGTCGGATGGGGGAGGTAACGGGGAAGGTGTTGGGATCAGCTCTGGCGGATGAGATATTCCGCGGAACGATCAACTCTCTGAAGCGAGTGCCTGGTGGAGCCGAGGTCCACCCAACTCGTGTCCTTCTGCAGTTGCTGGCGTCCTGGGAAGCCTAGTGTCTATGGGGTTTTGCGCCACCTTCGTACGCTCGATGTTTGTTGACGTTTGCCGGAAGCATCGTAATTTGTTGGGGTAAATGTTGGGGTAAGTTGGGGTGCCGGATGGCTCGCGAGGTGAACAAGCTGTCGGCGCGCGGGGTGGCAAGCCTCAGTAAGCCAGGCCGGCATTCCGACGGCGGCGGGCTCTATCTCGTGGTTGATCCCAGCGGAGCTAAGCGGTGGCTGTTTCTGTTCCGCTGGCAGGGCAAGTTGAAGGAAATGGGATTGGGCGGGGCTGCGTCGGTCTCCTTGGCTGTGGCCAGGGAGAAGGCCGCTGAGGCACGCAAGACCGTCGCTGCCGGCGAAAACCCAATTCTCGTCCGCCGCGCGGAAGAAGCAGAGAAGAGCGCCGCCGTCACATTCGGCGCGTTCGCGGACCAACTCGTTGACGACATCAAGTCGGGCTTCCGAAATGAGAAGCACCGCTGGCAATGGAAGCACACACTTGAGGTCTACGCCGCCAAGCTCCGCCCCATTCCGATTGGCGACGTGACCACCGAGAACGTGTTGGAGGTGCTGCAACCCCTTTGGCAGACGAAGCAGGAGACGGCCTCCCGGCTAAGAGGCCGTATCGAGCGTGTCTTGGATGCGGCGAAGGCCAAGGGCCACCGGGCGGGTGAGAACCCTGCCCGGTGGCGTGGTCACCTCGACAACCTTCTGCCGCGCCGTCAGAAGCTCCAGAGGGGCCATCACCCTGCGATGCCCTATGCCGATGTGCCGGCGTTCATCATCGATCTGCGCAAGCGCGAGGCCGTCGCAGCACTCATGCTGGAGTTTACGATCCTCACCGCTGCCCGCTCCGGCGAAGTCGTCGGAGCCAGATGGGAGGAGATCGATCCCAAGGCGAGGACTTGGACAATCCCTGCATCCCGCATGAAGGCCGGAAAGGAGCATCGTGTTCCGCTTAGCGACAGGGCGATGGAGATCCTCGATGCGGCTCAGGTGATTCGACGGGAGGACGGCTTTGTTTTCCCCGGCCCCCGGAAGGGTAAGCCACATTCGAACATGGCGATGCTGGCACTCCTTCAGAAGCGCATGGATCTTCCGACAGTGACCGTTCACGGCTTTCGCTCATCTTTCCGCGACTGGGCCGGCGAGCGCACGGCATTTCCTCGCGAGATTGCCGAAGCGGCGCTGGCCCACGTCGTTGGGGACGAAGTCGAGCGCGCCTACCGTCGTGGCGACGCGCTTGAGAAACGGCGAAAGCTCATGGATGCATGGGCTAAGTTTATTGGGGCAAGACCGGCGGAGAACGTCGTTCCCTTGGTCAGAAACGCTTGACCGACGCCCGCTGAAACGGATGCATGTCCCAAAGATTGGCGTATGCTTCGCCCTGGAGGAAGAGTTTTCCTCGAAATGTGGAGAAGGCCGATGAACAGAAGGTCTTTCTTACTCGCATTGTGCGGTGCGGCGACGACAGTAGCCGGGATCGCTGCACTTAGCCCGATGATAGCAGCTCCCGCCGAAGCAACTCCGCTAGATGCACTGAAAAGCGCCGTGCCTCCGGAAGAGACGGGCGCGGACGGACCGTATGGCGTGGCACCAGATGGCACCCCGGCGGACAGCACATACTGGGTATGGAGACGCGGACGCCGCTACTGGGTAACGCCTCGACGCCGGTGGCGGCGGCGGCGCGTATGCCGCCAAGTTAGAGTGAGGGGCGGCTGGCGGACGCGCTGTTGGTATCGATAATCGCGAAATGCGATGCAGTGTGCCCCGAGAGTTGGACTGTGTGGGGATTATGAAGCAACGTTTCATTGAGGAATTCTCCGCGCGCCACGGCATCGGAGCCGACGCGGTGGAGAGTTTGCTGAGCGCTGTAGTCGCCGGCAGAGGCACAATGGCCCAGTTCAGCCATCCGGATCTCGGGGGAATGGGTCAGTGGTCGCGCGGTGGCATGATCATGGTTGGCGACATGTTCAACCAGGATCTTAAGTACCGGGTGGACAGGCTGTGCACGGAGATTTCTGATGCGTTGATGCAGAATCCCGCACTGGCGGCCGAGTCCCGGCCGCCCACATCTGGCTCCAGCCTTTCCTCCCTGGGAGCTTGGTGGCCCGAGGAATTCGGCAATCCGAGTTCCTCGGGCGCGCAGAACGACCTGAGCTACGCCTTCTTTCCTGCGGCACGGCGTCTCGTGGTGGAGAGCGCCGGCGCTCAGACCATTTACGATACTGGGGAGCACATGATTTCTGGGGTTTCGCAGCAGCAGGGCGGCGACCAGTCGCTGAGTTTCTCAAGCCAGTTCGGACTGGTGAGGCTTGCCGAGCTGCCCCGGATTGACAGTGCGAAACAAGTCGCTGGTGGGACGGGCGACGAACCGGGAAATCACGGCCAAACCACCAGTGCTCCGCCACAAGGCGTAGCGACCTCGCTTACCCCCGAAAAGAACGCCGTTCCCTTCTCAAATTCAGCCCCTCCGGCTTCCGGTAATGAAACGCGCGGCGTTGGCGACATTTTCACCATGATCGAACGTCTCGCCGACCTGCATTCCAAGGGCATTCTGACCGAAGAGGAATTCACCGCGAAGAAGGCCGAATTGCTTGATCGGCTTTAGCTAGGCGGGGAATTCTCTGTCATTCAAATCTCTGCGCTCGGTAGCGACCATGTCGTAAATCCGCTTGCGCGTCTCGGAGCCTATTGCCTTGTGCCAATCGGGCCGGGCCAGCGACGCGACTTCGTGATGCGCGCAGCCGCCCTGATATTCCTCCGATGCCGGTTGAGCCAGGTGAGAACGGATCAGCTACCGCCGAACCAAATTCGCCAGTTGCCGCTTAACCCTGGACAAAAAGGAGTGCCCCCATGTCTGATGCAGTCCAATTGATCGAGCTTGACGAGCGCATTGCAGCGGCGCGTCAAAATCTATCGGAACTCACCGAGCAAGCAGCAGCCTTCTCAGGCGCCAGCGATGAAGAACGCGCGGCCGACCGCATCGCGCAGCAGCAGGCGATATTGGACAACCTTATTCAGCAAAGGGAAGCGTTGGCCGAATAGCCGTCGTGGATGGCGGTGCAGGCGGCGGCCTCTTGCCGGCATAGCCGGCATCGCCATCACTCTCGACTCGCCCCTGGCATCGCTGCCGCGCAGGAACTGCGGAACCTTCGTTCTCCTCCGCCGAGGCCGTTCAGATCATCGGCGCGCCGCCAGTAATGGCGATGGTCGCGCCGGAGACGTAGCTAGAGAGCGGGTCGGCGAGCATCACGTAGGCCGTGGCAAGCTCCGCTGGCTGACCGGGACGCTTCATCGGCACTTGCTCGCCGAAATGCGCCACCTTCTCCACCGGCATGGTGGCGGGGATGAGCGGTGTCCAGATTGGTCCCGGCGCGACCGCATTGGCGCGAATGCCCTTTTCCGCCAGCATCTGCGCCAGCCCTGCGGTGAAGTTCTGGATTGCCCCTTTGGTGGTGGCGTAGGCAAGCAGCGTGGGGTTCGGCTTGTCGGAGTTGATTGACGCGGTGTTGATGATGGCGCTGCCAGGCTTCATGTGCGGCACCGCCGCCTTGGTGAGGTAGAACATCGCGTGGATGTTGACCTTGAAGGTCAGCTCCCATTCCGCGTCGCTGATCTCGGAAATGTCGGTGAAAGTGGCTTGGTGCGCGGCATTGTTGACGAGGATGTCGATGCGGCCGAACGCCTCCACTGCCTTGTCCACGAGCGCCCGGCACTGGGCCGCGTGCTGGATGTCGCCCGGCACCAGCACCACCTGTCGACCGGCCTCGCGCACCAGCTCGGCAGTCGCCTCGGCGTCGTCGTGCTCGTCGAGATAGGAGATCAGGACGTCCGCGCCTTCGCGCGCATATGCCAGCGCCACGGCGCGCCCGATGCCGCTGTCGCCGCCAGTGATGAGAGCCTTCATTCCGTCGAGGCGGCCGGAGCCTTTGTAGCTGTCCTCGCCATGGTCTGGACGGGGCAACATCGCCTCAGTCCGTCCGGGCACCGACTGCTGCTGCTCCTCGAACGGCGGGCGCGGATAATCGAGCATTTGCAGGGCTCCCATGGCTTAACGTCGACGAGGAACGTTGGCCAACGGACGAGAAGCATGTTGGTTCCAGGACGAAAAGCGACACCAATCCGGCCTCATCTGATTGTCACTGCAAGCCCTTCGCCGCAGTCCGGCATAGGTGTGCCGCGAACGCGAGCCCACACGACCGCGATTGTTGGATTGCGGCAGCGCTTAGATGGACGCGGCATTTGACCAATGGGAAGTTCGTGGCGCCCCGAAGTGGGCGAGCGTCCACCGAGCAGATACCTCGACCAGCGAACGGCGATGACGGTGCCGGGGCTCGCATCAGGAACCTGTCGCGAAGCCCAGGCTCGCGACGTGATCCTGCCACGGTCTTGGCCTAGGGCGAAATAATCATGAGCCCGTCCCGCCTGCCGCCGCCTGACTCCAGTGCCACCACCGCCATCATCGCCGCGTCCGATGCGCTGCTTGACCGAGATCCGTCGCGTATGCAGGCGGCACGGGCGGCCATGAGCGCCGTACGTGACCGTATGGCAATCGATGGCGCGGAGCCGGAGGCGCTCGCCCGCCTATGCCGTCACATCCGAGAGATCGACGCTCATCTGCGGCGGGGGTGCCAGACGCGTCTTAAGCTCGTGGCCGACGATATCGAGTAGGTACAGTAGATCGCTCCAGCCATGGGCCTCGCAGACATAGCGCAGGTCGCTCATACGCTCGCAGATCACGGCCCCTATGCTCTCCGTCTCGGGCAGAGCTTCCCCGTCCGTTGTGGTCCTCGCCGTCATCGCCGCCCCCGCAGCTAGAGTGATTGATCAGATGCCACCTGTGGTAGGCCTGATCGTCCGCCGGAACTGCAAGTTCTGCAAGCCCTCTATTTTGCTACGTATCCCTCTGCGCCGCATTTTGTCAGGCGCCCGTAATATTCCGTAAGATATCAATCTTCCCCGCCGCCGCTCTTGACGGTTGTCTTCCGCTGATGACGACCCTGTGGAGGCTGGGCTGCACTCGTTGTGGATTGTAGACCGCAGGTGCGAAGTCGTAGTCGACGCCATCAGGCTTCAATCTTCAGCTTCCGGCCGGCCGCTGGGCGACGTCGATCTGATGCACGTCTGAACCCACGACGACCGTGATGCGATATTCCTTACCAGTATCGTTGTTAGCCGGGGGCGCGATATGCACCTGTCCGCCGATCCACTCCCCCGGCATAATCGTGTTGTCCTTGAGGACCTGATTTTCCAACACTGCGAGATTTTGCTGCCCTCGCTCGATCACGGAAGCCGTCATTGCCGCATTTTGGTATGCCGCATTGTTCCGGGCGATCGAAGCCGCTGCGGGGCTATAGCCTGAGGTATAAACGGTCGCCGTTCCGTGCGGAGTGTAGACGGTAGATCGGCTATTGTAGTACCCGGCGTTGCTGGCTGATGCCGCATTTGCCCCAGCAGCCACGCCTACGAGGATGGCCGCCATCACTTGGCGTGCCTGCTCTTCTCTCAGTAGATCCTCATAGGTGAAGACCTTAAGGTCGCCAATCGGCTCCCCGCCCGCCATCTGCTCGACAGTGATGTTGCTGACAGAAAGCAGGGTGGAATCGGGCCCGTCGTTGTACGCCGCAATCACATAGACGGGACGCCCGCCAGGGACCATTTCGCGCTTCGCGGGCCGGACGAGCACAATCGAGCGCGGCTTTTTGGAGACGATGGCGGCATTGCCGTCCCGAACTATCGCCTCCTGTCCGGCTGATGGTTTGAAGTGAGCCTTTTCGCTCGTGACGCACCCCGACAGCGCTAGCGAAGCCGCCAGCACGAACGCTAATTTCATTGAACTCTCCCCAACCCGAGCGAGATGCTGGACCATCTGCAATCGAGAGTCGAGGGTGCTATGGGAGGGGTGAGTCGCTTATGGTGGAGATGGCGATGCACATCATTGCAACAGTCGGAATGCTGTTGGCGCTGGCGCAGACGGCTGATGCAGATGGCGGCGGTTGCCGGAAAGACTCACCGCCCGGACAATGCTGCCATATGGATCGCAAGGCCGGGACCAGTCATTGCCACTGAAGCGCCAGGGCTGTGATCAACGCGAGCAAGCACACAAATGCGATCATAACGCGCGCACCCCATCCGGGGTCGGGACCGCCATAGTCGTCTGACTTTTCATAACCGCTCGGCATCGCCCTAACGCTCACCGTTGCGCCATTCCCAGGGCGGCACGAAGTGACCCTGCCACACCCCTCGCCGTGCCGTTCTCGCTGCCTCTTCATCGGCCACATAGTCGAGACTGTAGCGCCTGAAGGCGAGTGCGTGCCCCGAGGCCACGAGCCAGGCGCCCATGTCCTCTCCGCGAACGGTGCAGACTGCAATGGCCCGCCTCCACCGGTCAACGTCGGTCTGCCGGCACGATACCGCCGCGCGCGCGATCCAATCTGCCAGGGCGAGAGCTGCGACCTGACCGCAGCGATACTCTGCTCCATTAGCTCGCTCGCAGAGTTGACGGCTTTCGGCCGCGTCGACTCCGTGCAGGCGGATACGCTGGCCGTGGATCTCAAGGGTATCACCATCAATGACTGAGGCTTGCCCTTGGATCTGCTCGGCGTGGGTGGGATGGCAAAGGACGGCATTCACGAGCGCAGCGGCAGCGGCAGCGGCAGCAATCTTCATCGGCAACTTCTCGGTTCCCGTCACCTCGGAGGCCGGGGGCGCTTAGACTGCTCAATTTTGAGCAGTCTAGCATCGTCAGGGGCTTGGAGGGGTTTGCGTGGTTTGGTGCGGGGGTGTCCAGATCTGGGGAGTCGAGCACCTGTGCCAGGTCGTCGCCTATGCAAACCATCTTCCCCAGCTGCTCTTTCCCGCTGGGTTGAGCTGATCGAGTTGAAGAGGGTTTCGTCTCAGGTTGAACCGAAACCGGAAGGCGGCCGCCCTGAGGCTGGCGTCCGGGCGGCGGCACGTGAGCTTGGCATTTCGGAGCCTGATGGATCTGACTGCGGCCGGCCGTGCAGCTGGCCGAAGGTCAAGGGAACTGAGCACTCCACTGTGTCCCACAGCTACGCTCGCATGTCCTTTGGGGCAATCGCGGGCCAGTTCGTGGCCAAGTGGTATTGATTCCCGGCAGCCAGAACGTCGGCATCGCCGCCATCAGGCCCTATGAGTTGCATTCCCATGGGCAGACCACTCGCGCCGAATCCGCAGGGAAGAGCCAGCGAAGGAAGCCCGATTAGACTAACGGGGACGACTATCTCCATCCAGCGGTGATAGGTGTCCATCAAACGACCATTGATCGAACTGGGCCAGCGCCAATCCGAGGGGAACGGCCAAACCTGCGCCGAGGGCAAAACAAGGAAATCGTACTGCTCGAAGAGCTTCGTGGCCTCCGCGTACCAGCGCGACCGGGTGACGCTTGCGGCATAGACTTGTGATGCCGTCACTGTCTGGCCGAACTCGATCTCCCATTGGGCCTCCGGCTTAAGGAGGTCTCGGCTTTTCGGATCCGCAAGAAGGGCACCTTTCGAACCCGCATTGAGAAAGCCCCGCAATCTGATCCAAGCCTCCCACAGTTGATCCGCTGCGAATGGCGGGGAAACCAGATCGACCTTGGCGCCAAGCTCCTCAAGCACTCGCAAGCCCTGGCCGCACAATTCAAGAATGCCCGGCTCGCACGCATAGGCGCCGCCCCAGTCGGCAAGCCAGCCTACTCGACGGCCGCGCGGGTTGGTGTCGAGCTGGTGCGAAAATGTCGTCGCCTGCCGCCCGAAGGGCACGCCAGGATTGGGCCCGGCGAGCGTTTCGAGCAGGCGGGCGATATCTTCGATAGTGCGCGCCATGGGCCCGTCGGTCGCCAGCGTCGACAGGAAAGTGTCGCCCGTCGCATCGGCCGGCACGAGACCCCAGCTGGGTCGGAATCCATAGACGTTGCAGAAGGCGGCTGGGTTTCGCAGGCTTCCCATCATATCCGACCCGTCGGCGACAGGCACTAGCCGTGCCGCCAGAGCGGCAGCCGCGCCGCCCGATGATCCCCCTGCGGAGCGGCTCAGGTCGTAGGGATTGCGAGTGGTCCCGAATATCGGGTTGAAGGTGTGACTGCCCTGACCCCACTCCGGCGTATTGGTCTTGCCGGTAAAGATGGCCCCGGCTGCGCGCATGCGCTCGGCGATCAGATCATCCTGTTCGGGCACATGATCCCGATAGAGCGGCGAGCCGAACGTGGTTCGTATGCCGCGCACCTCAACCAGGTCCTTCACCGCAATCGGAATGCCGTGGAGCCAACCGCGTGGAGTTTGGTCATCTATCGACCTCGCCTCGGCCAACAGTTCCTCCGGCTCGCGCGAGGAGACGATGGCATTTACGGACGGATTGGCGGCGGTCAGGCGCGTTAGATAGGCGTCCATCAACTCGGATGGCTTCAGCGCGCGGGTTGCTATGAGGCGAGACAGCTCGCTCGCACTTAGCTCCATCAAAGACATTGGGACCCGCTCTGCACCTTTGCCTCAACTCAAAGCCCTGGACGCTTATTCCGCCTTCTTCATCAGCCGGACACCCGCGCCGCCGCCATTCTCTGGAATAAACTCGATGCCGGCGGCTTCGAATGCGCGCTGGATAGCAGTCACAGTACGCGCTTGGGCCGCAAGCGGACCCGGTAGCGATTCAAGCCTTTTAATCGAAGGAAGCGAGACTTCCGAGGCTTCCGCTAACTGTCTTTGCTCCCATCGAAGCATCGCACGGGCGGCTCGTACCTGTTCGCTCGTCAGCATCGTTAAAATTAATCCTGAAGGATAAATTTATCCCTGAGGCATTGACGTGACCTCAGGAGTTGAATTATTCCTAGGGTATCGAAATTAAACGCACTGAGCAACCCCAATGCCGAACACCATCGTTCCGGCCAACGCCACCGGCTTGCCTACTCCCTGCCGCTACGACCGTTCCGCCGTCATGCGGAGAGCCGTGGTCTTTGCGCGGGCGATGATCGAGCGGGAGCGAGAGCATTACCTGCGCCGCTGGTCCGCCGAAATCCGCTACGGCGGCAAGCGCCCGGCGATGAAGCTGCCGACGTGGCGCACCGCCATGTCGGAAGGTCTCCGGTTCGCCTGGGCTGAAGCGAAAAAGGCCCGCAAGCCCGCGCCGGGTGCTCCGGCCATTTCCGCCGAACTCGCCAAGGTCGAGCTTCGCATTTTCTCCATCCACGCCGCCGAACGGCTCACGCGCACCGAGAGCGCCATGCTCCCGGCTCTGCACGTCCGTGCGGCCGAACTCTCCCGCGCCGCCTTGGCGCACGTCCATCACTGAGGAGTGAAACATGACTTCGAAAACGATGCCCGAGACCTTCGCAGGCCCGCTCACTGAGCCTTGCGTCATCACCGACACTTTCTGTTCCGAGTTGGCCCTGGTCGAGAGCATCGGCCCTTGCCTACGCCTCACCTTCGCGGTCGCTCAGACCATTCACGGGTGCGACGGCGCGAGCGAGAGAACTGTCGTCGCCAAGGTCGTCATTCCGGCCGAAGCCGTAGCATCGCTGCTTCGCCAGATATCCGGGCCGGCAAAATCAGTCGGTCTCGCGCGCGGCAGCAACGAGCCGCGAACCCTTGTGAACTGAAGCGCCAAACAGCTGGAGAAACCCATGACGACACGCCGCAATCTTCTCCGCGCCGCTGCTCTGGCTCCGGTCATCGGAGCGCTGCCCGCCCTCGCTTGGTCCACCGAGGCTGATCCTTCCATCAATGCTGTGAACGCCTACAAAGTCGCGCGCGCGGCCTATGTCGACGCCTGCCAGCGATGGGAGAGTGACGAAGACGTGGATGCGACGGGCCGCATTGAGAGCTTGGCGGCAATCGCCGCCTTGTCGACCGTGCCCACGTCGCCCGCCGGCCTCCGCTCGTTCTGCGAATTCGCGGGTTGGCTTTTGAGCGTTGGCGAAGCGGACCTTACCTATTGGTGGCCCGGCCGTGGCACCGCCGGAGCCGACCAGCGGACCGGTGAAGACATGTACTTTGCGACGCTCGCCGCCGCTGCCGCCGCGCTCCTGCCGGCCGCACCGCAGGATATCGGCGCGCTGCCGGTTTCCGTGCCTGCGCCTGCGCTTCCGTCCCGCGATCCGCTCGCCGATATGATCCGGGCCTTTCACGACGAAGAAGCCGTCATGCGCTCGTTTCCGGGCGATATCCCCGATGACTTCGAGCATGCGGCCTTCGCTGCGCTCGGCGATGATGAATTGCCGCCTGCGCAGTCGCGGGAAGTGGCGCTCGACGCGCTGCGCCTCGCCGTCCGCCTGGGTGATGAAACCCCTGGCGATTATGCGACACCGAACCTCGCCCGCGCTGCGCTCGCATTCTTCGAGGCCCGCGCTTAACCGCGCGGCCCCAAATCCGTCACTGCCAATCATCAGCAAGCCCTAGGAGACTGCCATGCAGTTCCATACCCATGATCCCATGGTTTCCGTGCTCGCCATCTACGAAGCCGAGTTGCAGCGATACAACGCCGACACGTCGCCGGTATCACCTGAGCAAGACAGCATCGATGCCGCCGGCTGGGGCCGCATTTACAGCATGGAGGTGCTGCCGACGCCGACGACCCTGGAAGGCGCCATGGCGGCGCTGCGGGCCGCGCTGCATGAAGAGGGCGACGACCTCTGCGGCTTCACCGGGGGACTGATCCGGGCGACGCTCGGATATCTCGAAACGCAGGCCATACTGAGCATGCACCCCTTGGCTGATCCGACGGGCGGCTCCCCGAGCAGCCCGGTGGCGTCATGAACCGCCGCCCCGAGCCCACGACCTTCATCGCCATCACGCCCACAATGCGCCAACTCATCGAGAACGTCGTCGAGGATCTGATGCTCCTGCTCGACGAGATCGACGGCGACCCAGACATGGAGGAGTTGGATATGAGTGCTGATGGGGGATAGCCTCACCAGCCACAGTAGCGGTTGTGAGGTATGAAAATAGTCGCGCCGTTGCCGTAGCGCACGGTTAGCCGCGACCAGCTATGCGATTCCGCCGAAGCCTCGGAACCTACCTTTGAAAAAACCACCTACGAAAGCTATTGCCTCAGACAAATGGTCGTATGGCGGCGCAGTAACCGCAACGCTTGGTCATCCCCTTCCGGTGCACCGGAGCCTAGAGGAGCGCATAAAGCGAGCTTTCGAGCTTGAAGCTCAAGTGACCGTTCATGCGGATGAACTCAAGGAGATTTTCTTCCACAGGCAACTACCAGATAAATCCCCCAGGCACCGCGACCGATATGTCGCCGCGCTGGTCGTGCTCAGCGGCTACATGAACGCCGTCGGATTTCCAAAATATATTAGCGGCGAACTAATCGCGCTCGCTCAAGGGCTCCAGGATTTGGATCGCGGCACAATCCCGCATTTTCTGAAGCCAGCCGAAGTTACCGCTCGCCCGAGGGACCCGACCGGAGTGTGGGCCGCGAGAAGTTGGGTAGCGGCTGCAGTACAGAGGCTGATCGAAAGCGGCAGCACTAGAAGGGCGGCGTGTAAGTGGATCGCAGATGAGTACGGCATACTGGCTCTATGCATTGCCCCCAGCTCCAAGAGAGAGTTCTTCGCCGTAATAGAAAGCTGGCATAGACAGTTGTCGGAACGAGACCGAATATCCAAGCCGGGCCGAATTCCATTCTATGAGCAAGAGACATTTGACAGCCTCATTAAGGAAACAACATTCGACGCTCGTGAGTTGATGGAAACGGCGCTTTTGCTTTCAGTCCGCGTTGTGGCTCCTGAGGGCGTGGACCTGATAAAGAAAAAGCTCTCGCGCGTGAAAAAAGCCCCCCTCAAATCTCCCTGACGCCGCCCGCATTCTCCTCAGCAACGGCAACAAACGCCGGACACGTCATCGACGTTTCACCGCTGAGGACACGACATGCGCAAGCCGTCTGACCGTATCGACACCGAAACCCTGGCCTATGACGTGAACGACGCCATGCGCGTCCTGAGCATCGGTCGCAACAAGCTCTATGACGAGATTACCGCTGGGCGGCTTGATGCCCGGAAAGTTGGGCGCCGCACTGTGATCCCGCGCGCCGCCATCGAGGCCTGGCTTAGCAACCTACCCCGCGTTGCGACCACTGCCGCCTAAGAACGCGAAAAGCCCAACGCCGCCACAGCGTTGGGCTTTGGAATTCGCTTTGAAACCCGTTCCTCCCCAGGAAAGAATTTCATGACCTATGTAGCCCACGCCCGGAATCCGGGCAAGGAAATTCAGCCGAGCTCTGGCCTTCCGCTCTTCGACTGGCGCCCCTCGCGGGCGCTGTATGCGAACCCCCTGCACGTCATTGCCCGCCGTCTCGCCAAGCGCTGCCGTGTTCCCTTCCATGTTGCGCTCGCCCACGCCGAACAGGCGGGCCTCGGTAAGGAGGCCTGCTAATGCGCGGCCCGCAATCTCTCCTCATCCGCGCCCGCCTCGGTGGTGAAGACGGCAAGGTGATCACGGTGAACGGGCGTGCGGCCTGGGCGCTGGATCAGCTGATGAAGGCCGGCGACCGGGGGCTCACCCCAGTTTCCAATCCCGCCCCGAGGTGGAGCCATTACATTTTTGGACTTCGCCGCGATGGCGTCGCTATCGAGACCGTGGACGAGCCGCACGCGGGCGCCTTTGCCGGCACCCATGCCCGGTACATCCTCCGCTCGCCGGTTGAGGTGCTGGAGCGTACCGGCGCCACGGCCCCGCCCCCACCGCCTGTCCCGGCCGGCGCGCCGCTGGAATACGGGAGGCGCCCGTGAACGTCATTCGCTACCGCAACCGCCCCTTCGCCGTGCTGAACGGCGGCGTCATCGCCAAAGACACGGACCCGTCCAACGTCGGCAAGTTCTGGTTCTTCGTCGAGTACGTCGATGAGGAAGGCGACCGCCTCGGCGTGTGGGATGGCCCCTCCTATGATGAGGGCTGCGCCGCTCTGGCGGCGTGGCGTCAGAACGGTGTGCGTACCGTCGACCTTTTGCAGGGGGCGCCCGATGCCCTCCACTGACACGCACGGCGCTCCCCATTCGGGGGGCGCTGTTCACCCGCGTGATGGCTATGCCATTGTCGAGGTGGAGCAGGAATTGCTGGGCGCTCTCCTCACCATGCCGGACGCATTCGCGGCGGTCGCGGGCATCGTCGCGCCGGAGCATTTCGCGGAGCCGATCCACGCACGGATCTTCGCGGCTCTCGAAGCCCGTCAGACGGCGGGGGCACCCGCCAATCCGGCGACGCTTGCGGTGGATCTCGGGAGCGATTGGCTCCAGCCCTTGGAAGGGTTGGGCATGACGCTGGGCCAGTACATCGCACGCTTAGCGACCGCGCCGGCTCCCGCTGTCATGATCCGGCCGCACGCCCGCGATGTGCGGGATTCCGGCGCGCTGCGGCTTCTCTCCGGTGCCGTGGCTGAGGCCACGACGACGGGCGGGATACCGGGCGATCAACTCACCCGCATCTTTACCGCCGTCGATGAAGCGCGTGCCCTTGTCGTCGAGCGGGAGGGAGCGCGCCGGGCGGCCGGCGAGGTTTCCGGTGCCCTTGTGGAGCGGGTGAACGCGGCCCGCATGGGCGAACCGATAGAGAGCGGCGCGACGTCGGGCTGGCCCGCCCTCGATGCGCTCATGGGCGGGTGGCGACCGGGCCAGTTGGTCGTCATCGCCGGCCGACCCGGCATGGGCAAGACGACCGTGGGCACGTCCTCGGCGTGGCAAAGCGCGGCCGCTGGCAACCCCGGCCTGTTCTTCTCTCATGAGCTTGGCGAGGAAGATTGGAGCGCGCGCGTCCTGGCGGACATGGCGACCAGCCGGGGCGAGGCGATCCATTACGCCAGCGTGCGCCGGGCCAGTCTTATGGGTTGGCAGATGCAGCGCCTCCTCGAAGCGGATGCGAGGTTGAAGACACTCCCGCTCTATGCCGACTTCTCCAGCCGGCTTTCGGTGGCGCAGATCAAAGCCCGCGTTCTTGCCGCCAAGCGCAGCCTGGCAGCCAAGGGCGAGCAGCTGCGCACCGTCTACATCGACTACCTCAAATATCTCACCGCCACGGACCGCTATAAGGGCAACCGTGTGTACGAAATTGGCGAGATTACCGCCGGCCTGCGCGCCATGGCCAAAGAAATGGGCGTGTGCGTGGTGCTGCTGGCGCAGCTCAATCGCGGGGTTGAAGCCCGCGACGACAAGCGCCCCCAGCTATCCGACCTCCGCGAAAGCGGCGACATCGAAGCCGACGCCGACGTGGTGCTCTTCGTCTTCCGCGAGGAATACTACCTCACGCGGGAAGCGGAGGGGAAGGACTGCAAGCCGGAGACGTTGGCTCGCCTTGATCAGGTGCGCGGTACGGTCGAATTGATCGCCGCCAAGAACCGGAACGGACCCACGTCCTCGGTGACGCTGGAGGTGGATATCGCCGCCTCCGCCGTGCGGGATCTTAGCAAGGAAGGGGTGCACTGATGAGCGAACGCCCTTGGTATCGTCGCTATCCCTCAGACTTCCTGCACGGAACCGCCGGCATGTCCCTTGAGGTGAAGGGAGCATATTCCGTCGTGCTCGATCTGATCTTTGACCGGCGGGGCCCGATTCCGGACGATGCCCGGTGGATCGCCGGGCACTGCGGGTGCTCGGTGCGCCTGTGGAACCGCATTCGCGCCGAGCTGATAGAGGCCGGGAAATTGGTCCTGGAAGATGGGAAGCTGGGTAATGAACGAGCGTTGCGCGAAGTCGCGAACGAAGAATTATCGGCGCGAAAACTGGCTGAAAACGGCGCGAAAGGCGGATATAAATCGGCTGAAACTCGCCGTAATCGGGCTGAAAATCGAAGCGATACGAGTGATAACAACGACATAGCTGAAACCGGGCTTATAGCGGGGCTCAAGCATCGCGCGCCCGTTCTAGAACCATATACTAGAATTAACCCTATAGTCCCTTCGCCAAAACCTGACATCGAAGGCCCCTTTCGAGAGTTCAGGCATGCCTACCCGAAACGCGATGGATCGCAGGATTGGGCGAAGGCGAAAACCCGGTTTGCCTCACTCGTCGGCAAGGGCATTCCGCCGGATCGGCTCATCGCCTCCGCACGCGCCTACTGCGCCGAGGCCGTGCGCAAGGGCAACCTCGGCACGAGCTACGTGAAGCAGGCCGCCACGTTCCTGTCGGGCGCATGGGAGGAGTACGGCGGCCCGGGTGCCGAGCCTGGGAATGACCCGCAGCTTGCTGCATGGCCCCGCAACCTTCCCGCCCCGAGTTTCGTCAAATCGACATGGCAGTCTGGAAAGTGGCCCCGCGATGCCTGGGGGGCAGAACCGGGGGCGGACGGGAGCCGCGTGCCACAAGCGATTGCGGCCGACTGGATCGCTGAACGGGCCTCGGCAACGGGAGCGGCGGCATGATCGGAAATGGAAGGCCTCGAGACGCTCCAGAATTCGCGCAGGGAGTCAAAACAAGCCCTAATGGCTCCGTGCCTAGCGCCGACACCAGAGTGCCCGCCAGCGGCCATTCTGCGAATCTGGCGCCGCGCCGACAGCCACGCCGCTGTACTAAGACGAGCGCGTGCGCATGATGCTGTTGTGGGTGGACCATCTTGATGAGTTGAGGAAGGCGATGGCGAGGAATGCTCGAGGCCGTGGATGCGCGTGGAGGATGGGCGGCCGCCGGCCGATGTGGCACGAACTGGATGGAAGGCTGCACCCCCATGAAAACCTCCCGGATATCATAAATGTCGAGGTTAGATTAGGGGCGTTATCAATTAACGGATCGAAGGGCAAATCTATATAAATTATAAACTCTTTCTAAGCTCAAACTGTAAAAATGACGCATTATCTTCGAATATTCCCTCAGGGGGGTAATATTCGAACACTAAAACACCAAACGGGCTTGTGTGAAGCTCAACAGAATATGTCAATGTTATTTGTCTAATTATATTAATACCAAAATTATCAAGCTTTTTCTTTATAGTCGATAATTTATCTCCCGCATTAAGTCCATGACATCTGAAATAAATATACTTATCAATGTCGAGGAAATCTTCATCGTTTTTCAGGCTTGAGACCACTATCGCAATTATCCTGAATATATGGTCAAAATCTTTTTGTAAATGTATCCGCAACCCACCAACAGCGAAGCCGCACTGGTCCGGTATCGAGTCGTCATAAACCCCCCAAGAAAAATAATCTTTTTCCAATTCATAAATTGAATTCAAGAATTCTTTAACATTCTCCAGTGTATCTCCCACAGAAATCGCGCCGAACCGGCCGCATCGAATCATCTCTAACGCGTCGCCATTTATTGCTTTATCACTATTATCCATTATTTCATTATCTCTACTATTTATCTTTATCAGATTTATCATTTTTATCCGAATTGTCAGACTTATCAGATTTTTCGCTTTCTTGTTTGAGTTCCTTTGGAGTCTTCTTTGTGCGGTCAATTTTCGCACCGCTTCTTAGGCGATCAGCCAGCTCTTTTAATTCTTTGGCGCGCTGTGGATCTGACTCTTTCGCATATTTGTCGATCATATCGATCGCCTTATTGCGACCTCTGGCTGTATTAAGGGAATCCTCCATTGCATCAATCGCATCATCATAGCCGGGATGCTTCAGGTCCTTACCATACACGGGACCCAGGGTTACCTTGCCGTCAGGCCCTGGGTTGATGCCGACATGCGGTCCACTGGGTCCTCCGACCTTGACGTGGGGTCCCGAAGTGCCCCAGTCCTTGGTGCCCCCACCCCAAGAAATATCTTTAGGGCCATAGCTTCGCGCCTCGTGGCGTACAGGCTGAGAGCTGGCAGGATCGAACCCTAATGCATCGGCGAGTCTGGAGATCAATCCAGATATGGGCGATCCATTAAAGCTTCCATCATCTGCTAGGTCCGCTGCGTATAGGCTTAACGTTACGGCTGCGGCTATGTCATATGCTGCGGGTGCTGCGAGCAAAAATACCGCATGTCCATTCGGATCGCTCTTATTGATGGGATCGTTGTCGGCATAGGCGTAGCGGTTGGTGCCGACGCCGGGCTCGATGGGGTCGAGCGTGTCGGGTGAGAGGAATCGGCCGATCACCGGGTCGTAATAGCGCGCGTGGAGATAGAGCAGCCCGGTTTCCGGGTCGTGCCGCTCGCCGATGAAGCCGCGCGGCTCTGCCGGGGCGGCGGGCGAGCAGCCGGGGACGGACGGGGCTTCGGCCTGCGTCCGGTCGCCATAGGGACGGTAGGCCGAGCGGCTGGCGACGCAGCCGGTGGCGTCGGTGGTAAGCTTTACGCTCTTGAGATGGTCACGATGCAGGAACACCGGCGCGGTGGCGCCGCCGGCATCCGGCGTCACCAGCTGCGTGTCGGCGTGGACATCGAGCCGCCAGGAGGTCTTCG
This sequence comes from Ancylobacter sp., assembly GCF_965279025.1. Taxonomy (NCBI): domain Bacteria; kingdom Pseudomonadati; phylum Pseudomonadota; class Alphaproteobacteria; order Hyphomicrobiales; family Xanthobacteraceae; genus Ancylobacter; species Ancylobacter sp. Next base: position 1,084,982 of record NZ_OZ257132.1, read on the forward strand.
CCGTCCAGGCGGCAGGCGTGCCCTCGCACGAATAGGAGGTCACCCGCTCGATATCGCCGGTAACGGTGAGCGTCACCTTCTGCGGCGCCGGGGATGTGCAGGCCGAGCCCGGCGGGATCTCCGTCGCGGTGGTCTTCTTTAGCCGCTCGCCCTCGGGGCCGTAGGTCATCGCCACGCTGGCGCCGGCGAGCGTGATGGTGGCAGGACGGTTCTCGCCGTCCCAGGCGAGGGTGCGTCCGCGCCCATTGGTGAGGTTGCCGCCGGCATCCCAGCTCAGCGCCGCGCCGTCGATGGTGAGCGGCGCATGCGGGCGAGGCGCGGTCGGCGCGGGATAGGTGTAGGCGCCGACGCCGGTGGCGGAGGTCAGGCGGCCGGCATTGTCATAAGTGAAGCTCTGGTCGCGGCTGTCGTCGGTATTGTCCGCGGTGATCAGCCGGTCGAGGTCGTCATAGCTGTAGGTCCAGCTGTCGCCCGGCACGGTCGGCGCGGTGCCTGATGTGGCCACCGAGGTGATGCGCCCGCCGGCATCGTGCTGATAGATCGCCTGGAACAGGGTGGTGCCAGCCTTCGCCGTGGTCACCTGGTCGAGCCAGCCGCGCGGCAGCGAATAGGCGAAGGCGGTGGTCACGCCATTGGCATAGGTCGCCGAGGTCGTCTTGCCGGCGGCGTCATAGAGGAAGGCGCTGACATGGCCGGGGACGGTGAGCAGCCGGCCGGCCTCGTCATAGGTCCACGGGCTGGCCGAGGTGCCGACGACGTCGCCATTGGGGAAGCTCTTGCCCCGCAGGCGCCCGCCCTCGTCATAGCGGGTCTCCAGCGTGAAGGTCTCTGACCCTGTGCCTGAGGGTGGCACCGTCCATTGCTCGCGCACCGCCCGGCCGGCCATGTCATAGTCGGTGCGGGTGGCGGAGATGTTGGCCTTGGTCTGCGTGGTGAGCTTGCCGACATTGTAAAAGCCGGCCCGCGCCTCGTCATAGGTTGAGGTCGTGGCCTCGGAAGGCCCGCCGCTTGGCGCCACCGTCTGCGAGGTGACGCGCGAGAGCCGGTCATAGGTGAAGGTCGTCACCGTGCCGCGCGCATCCGTGCGGGTCAGCATGCGCCCGGCGGCGTCATAGGTGTAAGACGAGGCCCCGGCATCGGGATCCTGTGCGACGGTTCGGCGGGACAGCGTGTCGTACTGATAGGACCACGGCGCCCCGATCGGATCGGTGATGGTGGCGAGCCGGTTCAGCCCATCCCAGCCATAGTTGGTGGAGACGGCGAAGCCGCCGAGCATGCGGTCCTCGCGGACCTTGTTGTCGAAGGCGTCGGTGTGGACCACCGCGACATTGCCGTTGGGGTCGGTGGTGGTCGCACTGACAAGGCCGAGCGGCGCGGCGCTGAGGCCGTAGCTCTGCATCATCGTGGCCGCGTCCGGCAGGACGGTGAGGGTCAGACGGTCGAGGCCGTCATAGGTCATGTTCGAGAACTGCGGCGTCTCGTTCTGGTAATAGGGCAAAGAGAGGGTGGCAGTCTCGCCGCGCGTGGTGAAGCTGCGCTGCAGGACGATGGCCTGGTTCGCCGCCGGCCCGCGCGACGAGGTGAGATAGGCGCGGGAGAGCCCATCGAAGAAGTAGCCGGTCCAGGCATCGCCCGCCGCCGTCGCACCGGGCCGGGTGACGATGATCCCCTGGCTCACCGGATTGCCGATGTCGCGGTATTCATAGCCGCGGAAGTCATTGCCCGGTGGCACCAGTCGGGTCAGCCGGCACAGCGCGTCATAGGAGCGGGTGGTCGGCTGCAGGTTGATGTCGGTCTCGACCGCCGCGGCGCGGCAGGTCGGGTTCCACGCGGTGGTGGTGCGGAAGCGGGTATCGCCGTCAAAATAGGGCGGCTGCTTGGTCTCGACCTCCAGCAGGTGATGGACGGCGTCGAAGACGTGTTCGGTGCGGTTGCCGACCTCGTCGATCTCGGCGGTGCGGTTGCCGTAGCTGTCATACTCGGCGGTTCGCTCCACCCAATTATCGGCCGGGCCGAGCCAGCGCCGCATCTTCGTCGGGTCGCCGCGCACCGGCGGCGTCGTGTTGATGGTGGCGCCGTCATAGAACACCAGGCTGCGCGCCAGCGGCGTGCTCGCGGTGCCCCCGGAACCATAGCGCAGTTCTTCGCGCGGCTTGTCGACGATGTAGGCGGTGCTGTTCGGCGCGAAGGCCTTTACCGTCGAACGGTCATCCTGCGCCACGCCGACGAGGCCGCGCTCCTGCAGCGTCGTCACATTGCCATAGAGATCGAAGACCCGCTCGGTGCGGGCGGTGCGGGACTGGCCGCCCGCCCACATCACCCGGTCGGAGGCGGTGTTGCGGGAGTAGAAGGGCGGCAGGTCCAGGCGGATGTCCTCATAGCTCTCGACATCCTCGCGCAGCACGGCGCCGCTGTCGTCCCGGTAGACGAGCCGCTCGATCTTGCCGGCCGAGGCCACATCCTGGCGGAAGGTGTATTCGCGGGTCGGGCACGCCGTCTCCCAGCTCTCGCAGGGCAGCGTCATGGTGGCGGTGCGATAGCCGAGGAAGCGCCGCTCGGCAAAGTCATAGAGCGCGCCGGCATAGGCGTATTTAGTGGTCGAGGTGGTCGCCCGCCCGTCGAAGACCGAGACCTCCTTCACCGTCTGGTAGGTCGAGGGCAGCCGATTGCTGCGCGTCCATTCTGAGGACGGCGCATAGGTCACGCTTGTCACCGCGCCGTAAGGTGTGGTGACTGAGGTCAGGAGGTCCGGCACGCCGAAGGTCGCCAGATACACCCGGCCGTCGAGCGAATAGTTCACCCTCGTCGAGTTGTAGACTTGAGTGGCGGCAGCCCTGATGATGTCCGCCCGCCCGTCGCCATTAAAGTCGGCCGCTCCATAGATGGGAGGCAGATCGATCCGCTCCCAAGGCTGCGACCCACGCGAAAGATAAACGCGGGTGGTGAGGTTCGAATAGGTCTGGCTCCTGGGCTGGAAAGCGATATCGGCCCGGCCGTCGCCATCGAAGTCCCCAAGGGTGATACGAGGTGAATCGTAGTTGAGACTGACAACGTCTACGGGGGGGTCGAACGTCGCGCCGTTTGAGTACGCAATAGAAAGGGCTGTGCCGCCGCCGGCACCCATCGCAATGCGATCCGACTTCCCATCGCCATTGAAATCGGCAGAATACGTGGCCTTCTGGATCGTTGCTCTGGGAGCGAAGTTCCCGCCCGCCGCGTTCAAGTTATAGAGTTTCGTGCCGAGCGCGAGTTCCGACCGGCCATCGCCGTCAATGTCTGGCGCAGCAAATGACGGTGAAGGAAACGAACTCGCCGGCAATGTGGACAGACCGGCGATTGTAACGGTTCGTCCGCTCAAGGCAGACCCATTATAGCTGAACAGCCGAATGGCGGACCCCGTTGTAACGCCGACGGCATCACTCGTCATAAATATGTCTTCGCCGCCATCGCCGTTGAAGTCGCCGACGACGATATTGTGTTTATACGGAACGGGATCCCTGAGACTGAACTGATACCACGGCGTTGGAATGCTCACCGATTTAATGCTCAGCTTGTTTGTGGGCTTGGTGTGGTCAATGCTGTAGACATCTGACCCACCTCGTAGCTGCGGGCATTGAGTGAGGCCCTCGCAGTTTCCACGATATGACTGCGACCAGATAAAGTCGTCTGTCCCGCTCCCGTTGAAGTCAAGGACGATATTATCCTCGACCCAGCCGGTTCCCCTGCTGTTTACGGTCGGGCAAACCACAAGGTTGGGGGCCAAATACCCCATGAATTTGCAATAGCGGTTAAGCTCGTACGGGAACAGATTGGCCGGCTTAGCAAATTCTGCCTTTCCGTCGCCGTTGAAGTCACCAACGCCTTGCGACTTTTTATCGGATGCCGCGTCGAGAAACCTCTCCGAGGTGTACTCCATGCTCGGGTTCGAATAGCTGAAGGTGGTCGGTGGCAGGGCGGTGCCGGTCGCCGAGCCGTCCGGCTGTATGGCGAAATCGCTGCCGAACTCCCGCACCGAGGTCAGCCGGGCGAGCCCGGTGATCGGGCTTGCCTCCTGCGCCAGCAGATAAGCTTTGTATTTGTTGCCATCGACACGGATCTCGATCCGCTTCAGGCGCTTGTCCTGCACCGCCAGGCTGCGGCCGGTGGCCGAGGTCTGGGTGTCCGCGACCGTGTCGGCGATGAAGTCGATCTGCACGCCGGCATAGGTGATCTGGGTCGGCCAGCACGAGGGAAGGATCCCGCAGCTATAGGCATAGGAGACCGCGTTGCCGTGGGTATCGATCACCTGCGCCAGCAGCCAGCGGAACTGATTGCGCAATTTGTCGGGATCGTCATCGCCGCTGGGTACCGTGCTGCCCCAGGCCGAGACCGGGCGATAGATGGAACGGGTGCCATCCCTCGCCGTCACTGTCCAGCTATTGTCGCCCGACGCGAAGACGATGCGCTGATAGCTCTCAACGCGGGTCGCATGGGTGCCGCCGGAGGCGCAGCTCGGATTGGTCGCCGCGGTCGCGCACGGGACGAGCGGCGTGCCGTCGAGGGCGAACGTGTCATTGGCGTCGAACGCCGGGGCGCCCTGCCGCACCGAGATGCGGACAATGTCGCTGAGGCCCGACACCTGCCAGCCTACGCCGACATATCCCGCAAAGAAGCCGCCGGCGCGCAGCCCGAGACTGGAATCATAGACGAGGTCCAGATCCGGCTCGAGGCCCCGGAAGGCCGGCACCTTCAGATCGACGACCTGAGTGTAGCTGCCATTATAGGGAGCCTTGCTCGGCCTGGTCTCGCCGGCATCCGGCGAAATGTTGCTGTAGTCGGTGAAGCCGCCGTCATCATCGTCGCCGGCCGCCAGGACGGCAGCGGCCTGCTGCCCCGCATTGTCGGCCTCGCTCGGCTCGCCGGGCTCCGTGCCAGCCTTTGCTTCCTCGCCAGGCGCTTCCTGCCCCTCCGGCGCGTTCGCGTCGGGCTTTGCTGCTGCCGAGGAGTTCGTCTCCGGACCGGCGGGTGCGACTGTCGCCGGCGCACCGGCATCGGGAGCTGGCGGCGCCGCTTGCCCAGTGGGTGACGGAGGGGCCTGCGCCACGGCGCCGTTGCCCGCATAGAGCGTGACGGCCGCTACGCTGATGACCACCAAGGCAAGGAGGGAACTGGACGACACTGCACGACGACGAACGCTGCCAAGAAAGGTCATCCCGCCCCACCAAACTGCATATGCGTGCACACAAGGCTAGTGCACGTTATGGGCGCGCCGCAACGGGAATGTGACGCAAAAGTGGCGGGACATTTTGCTAGGTCGGACTAAACGCGTTCTCATTCACTGATGCGGACCTATCTCCGACTCACAGTCGCCATGTCTGGCGGCGACAACCTGACTGTCAGGCAGGTTTCGAGAGCTGTGTCTTTGTGCGTTAGGTTCGGGCCGGCTTCTGAGCGACATCGATCCCGCCGATCCCGGACGGCTGGCCGTCGAATCCAAGCGCCTGACCGCGTCCGCGATGCACTCTCCTGCAACCAGTGGCCTGGACTGTCGGGCCCCCGCCCTGGTGATCCTTTGATCACGACTCTCGCCAGACCAACCAAGTGTCGAAGTTCAACCTGATGCCGTCACCGGTGGGGGTACGGCAATGACGGGGTTGTCCTTCCGGGCGCTAGATCTACTCGGCAAACTTCTGCTGCTAGGCGGAACGCCGTTGCAACTTTGAGGGCCATTTCCCGAGTCAGGGACGCCCCACCGACGGCTGTTTAGCCACTACGTGCCCCCCCGAGGGGGGTCACGCACCGCAAAACGCCCGTCAGGAGTCAAATGCGGGGATTTGGAGAGTACGGCGTAAACGTCAAAGTCACTTGGCCTCGCGCACTTGGCGTGCCGGTGGTGTCGCGATGTCGGCCCTGCTGGCGACCACCGATCTGCACTGCTAGGATCAAATCCCGAGAGGAAGGCGCATGAAAGACAATTTCCGGATGGCGGTCATCGGTGCCGCTTGTGCGCTTCTCGGCATAGGCATCGGTTTTGCGCTGGCCGCCACGTTCTGGGATCGGCTCCTGGTCGGCATCAATGATGCGAACCTTTCAAATTGGCTGGGCTTCACAGGGGCGATCCTGGGGGCTCTCGCGACCGTCACCGCCGGCGCGCTGGCCTATCTCGGAGTGCTCTACAACCATTCCGCCAGCACGCGCGACGACGCCGTGCATCGGATCACCGGCTATCTGGCGACCCTGCGGAATCTCTACGCCAGCTGGCTCGAATTGAAGGACATGGCTGAGACGGATCCGAACCGGCCGCTGAAGATGCACACGCTTCAGAGCGAACTTGTGAGGCCGGAAATCACCGTCGCTCTGTACGATTCGATCCTGCAAGAGGACCAGGTGCCGGTCTTCGTGTTCTGCAACACGCTGCGCGTCGCGCTCACGACAGGGCACCCGCATCAGCACAATGCTGCGGCAATCGCTCTTTTCATCTTCGAGGACGTCACCCGGGCGCTGACAATCCGGAAACGGCTGCTAGAGGAAGGCACCCCGCTCCGGAAGGTGCAGGGGACGAAATTCCTTACTCCTGAGCCTTACATCCAGGCGCTCTCCGACGGACAGACGAACGCCCTCGCCGCGAAGAAGGCATGGGTCTACATCGAGCCTGGGCAGCCGTCGTCCGAGCTGCCCGGACAACTCGCAGTCGAGGCGTGAGCTAAGACCGCGAATCGAGCCGGTCGCGGGGCAGTACGGCGGCTTCGTCGTTATTGCGACGCTGATGGCGGCTTTCTCGCGCGCGAGCGCGTACTGCTCTCGAAACTGCTCGTTCTTCGAGAGCCACTACACGAGCGTCGGGTTCATCGGACGCCTCGCGTGCAGGTGCAGGTGCAGGTGCAGGCGCGCGAGGCGTCCCTCGGCAGGCGTTCCGGCGAAAGCATCCAATCTTCGACATCCAACCTTCGGGCGCTGCGGCGTATCTCTAAGGCGTCGGCAACACGAGTCAGAGGCGGCGGTGTCATTACGTAGTGGGGCGTTCGGGCAGCCGGTTGCGCAACTCTTGCTTAACCGCGTTTTCCGACTGCACGGCGGCATGGGGAACATGGTTACCCCGCGACGGTTGGCTTCCTGTCCCAACGGAAATGGGAGGAACCGATGTCCGCTCTCGACATTGGCGTCGTCAATCGCTCCTGGAACGTGGTCAAGTTCGCCGCGCACCTTGGGGTCTCAGTTTTCCCTGCGCCTTGGATCCGGGTCGGGTTTTCGCGCGCGCTATGTCGATGGCCGCATTTCTCGGCATCTGGCGCAGCTGGCAACTCCGAGCGATCGAGCATGGGCAGGATGATCAAGGCGACGGGGTGGCTCAGGGCTAGCGGCTTTGGCTCTTCGACGGCAAAGTTCGAGATTGATCTTTCGACCAGTCCGGCAAGCGGTCGGGTGCAAACTGAAATGACAATGATGGTTGAGGCTATGGCGGCCGGGCGGGCGACACTGGTCACCGAAAGCGGCCGATGGATTGCCATTCGCCCCACGGGACGAACCGCCGATGGGCTGGCGTTCATGGTGCTGGAAGATAGCGCCACGGTGGCAAGGTACTTTTATTGACAGTTTTGTGTGCTCTAGGGAACATTCCTCAGGCTGATCACGTGCTAGCGCTTTTGGCCTCCGGCGCCCTGCGCGTTGGCCCGGAACTCATGCCCGAGGACCGCCGCGTGAAGCACACCGAAGACACTGCCCGCCAACTCTGCGCCATTGATCTGCGTCAGCGGGGAATCGATGAGGAGCGCATTCCGGAGCTGGTCGAGCGTTTCTGGCCCGTTCTCGCCAATGAGATCCGTCAAGGCATTGCGGATGATCCTTGGCCGTACGCCGTCGATGAGATCAATTCTCTCTCGGTCGAATACCGCACGTTGCTCGGCTAGAACGCCTGTGGAAACTGCCGTGAACGTTTGATCATGCGCCGATGAAGACACACAGCCGACGGTAAGGCCGAGACGCATCGGGACCGCCGTCCTCCAGGAAAGCGCGGGTCACTTCCAGGTTGCTTATGGAATAATCCGGTCAGCCCGCAGGCTATTAAAGAGCGCGCTGAACGCATCATCAGTCGACTGATATCCGGTAAAGCCAAGGCGGCGGCTTTTCCCCATGTCGGTGACAACCTCAATTGGGCGTCCGAGGTCGGCGTCAGTGTGCCAGGGCGAAGTCAGGCGGCTGAGATCCCTCTCCACTAGACCTTCACGCATGGCAATGCGTCGCCACACATCGGCATCATTCGCCATCTGCTGCTCGAGGGTCTGCACCGTTCCATCGAATGGCGCCGGTTCGAGACCAAACCATTCAGCAATGCGAGACCACATCCAGCTCCAGCGAAACACATCGCCATTGACAACGTTAATCGCCTCGTTGTGCGCAGCGGGGGTTTGCGTCGCCCACAGCAGATGTTTTGCCAATTGCCGCGCGTCCGTCATGTCGGTGAGCCCATTCCACTGGGCACCAGAGCCGGGGAATCGAAACGGACGGCCGGTCTCACGGCAGATCGTCGCATAGACCGCGAGCGTGGTCCCCATGTTCATCGCGTTGCCGACCGCCTTTCCGATAACCGTGTGCGGACGATGTACACTCCATGAGAATCCATCACGTTCGGCAGCAGCAAAAACCTCGTCTTCCTGGGCGTAATAGAAATTCTCGACGTCGAGCCGTCCCTGTTCCTCGCGAAACGGCGTTTGCGGCAGCGAGCCCTTTCCATAAGCCTCGAAAGGCCCGAGATAATGCTTGAGCCCCGTGACCAGCGCGACGTGGCGGGTGCTGCTATGCGCGCTCAAGGCATCGAGCAGATTGCGCACCATGGCTGAATTCACGCGGATGTTTTCGGCTTCGCTGTCCTGCCGGAGCCATGTCGTGATGAATACGGCGTCGGGCCGAATATCGGACAAGGCGGACGCGGTGCCGGCCTTGTCCTGAAGGTCCGCTAAAAGCGGGACCACGCCCGTCTGCTCCACCGAGCGCCTCGCAAGGCCGTAAACCTTCCAACCCTCTTCGCAGAGCAACGCCCCCGTCGCACTGCCGACTATGCCGCTCGCGCCGACGACCAATGCCGTTCCTGCCATAATCATTATCCAATCGCATCACTGCATGAAGCTAGGCATCAAGCGCGGGGTCTCTAGAAGGCGCCTTGTCGGGGACATAGGCACCGTGGGGCAACCGTATTCCGGCACACCCGCTCTAGCGTGTGTTGCACGTCGGCGCCTTCCTCAGACCCGAAATTCCGGACGGTCCGTGTGCTCCGGCAGCTCTTTCAGCTGATCCTTGGTGAAGCGCGTAATGGCGTGCACATCGCCATCCTCGTCCCGCATGAAGTCGAGATCCTGTATCGGAAGAGCCACCGGCTTGGCACCGATGCCGAGGAACCCGCCGACGTCGACCACGACGGTGGCTGCGGGGCCGGCACCGTGAAGATGCGAGACATGCCCAATCTTTTCGTCGTCGGGACCATAGATGGTTGCGCCATCAAGGGTATCCGATGTGAGTTCGGAAGGCAGAAGCCGAGTGTGGTTGGTATGATCCATCGTGAGCACTCCCATGGTTGTGCCTGGTAAACCCACAGGGGGCTGTGGCAGTTCCCGGCGGTGCCCGAGCGCCTCGGGCTGGCTCTGCGAGTGACCTTCCATCACTGGCTACCACTACTGGCTCCTTGATCATTCCGGCTGCGGAATTGGCCTTGTTCGCTTTTTGTTCTCATGGAATCCATGGCGGCGTGATGGAGGTCGGAATGATCCAGCGAAGCAAGAGAGGCCTATCTGCCCATGAGGCAGCGCAGATGCAGCGCGAGCTGCGCGCGTTTCACCACGTGACGAGAACCTGGGCCGGAAAGCTGCCGATTGGCGAGCCGGCGTACGTCGCGCTGGAGAGCCTCAATAGCGGACTGATCCTGATGGATCGCCAGTTGCAGGGCGCTATGGACGGCGAGCGTAAAGCCTGGCCCGCCGGTCATGAAGGGCTGCCGTGATGGACGAGGTGGAAGCTGAAGCAGTGCCGATCGACGTCACCGATGCCGACGTCGACATGGCGCTTGATGCGTGCGGCGGCGACCCCCGCGCCACCATCAGGGCGCTTCTAATTGCCGGGCAATTTCTCGAACGCGAGTTGGACGAGGCGCGGCAGGAGGCCAGCCGGGGCTATGTGCGGCGCAGACCGGTACGGCGGGAGATGGCGGCGCAAGAGTGATATCCATCCCCGCGCCGATGGCGACGTTGTCGAAGACCGCCGCGCCGAGTGCTGCGCCCAAGCTGGGGCCTATCGCCATTCCAAGAGCCAATGCAGGGACGTGGGGCGGGTTGGGGAGGCGTCAAGAGCGTTTGGCCGCCAGGAGGCGGGCCGGAAGGAACCGCAACGCGCGCCAGCGATTGATTTTAATCAGAGATAATCAAGCCGGCCTGATGCGGCAAGCGGCTGGGCCGGTCGCGTTGGGCAGCGTCGGTAGCGATCCTATCCGGTAAGCGCGGTGCACGTCGGCTGTGCCGCCGAGTTTTCGGAGCCCCTAAAGGCGAGGTCGTCTGGAGTCGCTCCCGTGAAGAAACGTCGGTAAACGTCAGTAAATATAATAGTACGTCAGTAACACGATGTAATTCAATTTGTAATACTCGCGAATACATGCGATAATCTCCTCAAATTCGAAGGCCCTACGAGGGTCTTGCAGGTTTGAGGGGCGATATGGATCAAGTAGAGCTTCGTGCGATTTGCCTGTCGGCGGCAACCAAGACCGCCGGCACTCCCGAGCAGATGGTTCGAGAGGCGTTTGCCTACGAGCTTTACCTGTACGGGGGCGCCCAGGTGGCCCTCGATAATTTGGCCGGCAAGCTGGTGGCGACGGACAGCGCGCGTACGCCAGAGGTGGCCGCGCCCGTCGCCGCCAGCGGCGACGATGCTCCCGACATCATCCATTGAGGGAGGCGGCCATGAAATTCGACAGGCATATCAACCTGCGCATCCCCGACCGCATGCACGCCGTGTTCGCGCGCCGCGCACGTGAGACCGGCTCCCCGCTGAGCGAAGTCCTCCGCCAGGCGATGGCCTCGGGGATCCCCGCGAGCGACGAGCCCACGAAGCAGGAAAGGGCTCACTGATGGCAACGTTCGGATTTGGCCGGCAGAATGCCTCTGGCACGGATTTGTTCGCAGCGAGTGCCGACGCCGATACCCCGCGCATTCCGGCTGCCCGAGGCGGCGGCTTCTTGTCGGGCCTTGCCGAAAGCTGGAGTAAGCAGCTTGACGACCGCCAGGCAGCGGTTGCTCTCGCGCCCTATCTGGACGCCGTTTACGGAGCCGAGAGTGCGCCGCAGACGGTAGGTTTCCTCTCTCAGCTTTTGGGCGTGGGGCAGGCTCCCGCTGGCGGCGTTCAGGTGGCGCAGGCCCCGACCGTCCCCGGGGCGGCGCCCGCTGCAACAGGGATGGCGCCCTCCGCCTCGCCCCAGCGCAAGGGCTTCACGGCGGCGGAGATCAACGCAGCCCCGCAGTCCAATGCCCCTCTCACCAGCATTCCGGCTCTGGCCGGGGCTTCTCCCTCTTCGCCATCGGGTGCCGGAGCTGTCCCGTCGGCGGCGGCGCCAGGTAACGCACCCCGCCTTCCGCGCGCGGCGGTCGAGCGTCTCCTTGCCAATCCTGAGACCCGCCGGCTTGGCCTGATGCTCATTCCGGGCGGCGAACTGGATCGTGAGAGGGAGAGTGAGACGTGGGATCGCAGCTTCTCCGAGCGCAAGTTCTCCGCCGATCAGGATTACCGTCGCCAGAGCCTCGACATCCAGCGGCAGGCTGGCGCGCGGGCCGGTGCGCGCCTTGAAGACAATGCCCCGCGCACCACGACGATTTACGATCCCGAGACCGGCCAGCCGCAGACGGCGCAGTGGGATGCGAGCGTGAGCGACTGGAAGCCCATCGGTGGCACGAAGCAGGCGCCGAAGCGTCCCGTTCCGGCGGCCATCCAGAAAGCTGAAGGCGACGACCTTCAGGACGTGCAGACCCTTGGGCAGCTCAATCAGCGCCTCGGCGGCTATGTCGACCAGATCGACAGCGGCAAGCTCGTGCTGGGTCCGGCGCAGAACCGAGTTTCGGAGTTGCAGAACTGGGCCGGCAACTCGAATGACGCCTCGCGCAACTACGCCAGTTTCGTCGCCGGCATGGAGCAGATGCGCAACGAGAGCCTGCGCCTGAACAAGGGCGTCCAGACCGAAGGCGATGCGCAACGCGCATGGAACGAGGTGTTCGCCAATATCAACGATCCGGCCGTCGTGAAGCAGCGGCTTCAGGAAATCCAGCGCTACAACGCCTCAGCTGGAGAGTTCAAACAGAACCAGATCGGCCTGCGCCGGGCGACGAATAATCTGATCGACCTCGACGTCGGCGGCGTGGTAACCGCCCCGCGCAGCGGTGCCCCCAAATCTGGGGAATCCAATGCGCCCAGTGATGGACAGACCGCGACCAACCCGCAGACGGGCGAAAAGGTCATCTTCCGCAATGGTCAGTGGAGTCCGCTCTGATGGCCCAGCTTCCTGAAGGCTTTGTACTCGACGAGCCGATGTCTGCCGCTGGTGGAGCGGCGGGCGTGGCATTGCCGCCGGGCTTCGTGCTGGACGAACCCAGCGGCGCTGAAACCCGCGTGGATCAGCGCCCCGGCCAGCGCGGTGATGGCGCCTTCATGAACACCACCGCCGGCCTGAACGAGGGCATCTATGGAACGCTCGGCGCTCCCGTGGACCTGGCGGCGGGAGCGATCAATCTCGGCGTACGCGGCATCAATGCCGCGACTGGCACGGAACTCCCGACCATTCAGGACCCAATTGGCGGTAGCCGGTCGATTGCCCAAGCATTCGGCGCAGCTGGCGTTCCCGACCCTGCCGACATTGAAGCCGCAACTGCTGGCGAGAAGATTGCGCGCGGAGCGGGCCAGGGTATCGGATACATGGTCGCGCCCGAATTGGCGGCACGTGGCGTGGCGCAGGCGGCCGGCCGGACCATTGGGCCGTGGCTCCGCTCCATCTTCGGCGAGTCCCGCACAGTTGGTGACGTGGCGGGCAATGCGCTCGCTGGCGCGGCCGGCGGCGCTGGCGCTTCTCTTGCCGGCCAGGTGGCGCCGGAATCGGCTCGCCCTCTGGCGGAGATGGCAGGCGGGCTCGTCGGTGGCGGGCTTGGTGCTCTGGCTGCTTCCACGCCGCGAATCGCAGCGGAAGGTGCCCGGATGGCCGGGGACTACATCGCGCCATTGACCGAGGCCGGCCGTGAACGATTGGCCGCGACCTCACTTCGGGACGCCGCCAGCGATCCGGCAGCAGCCCGCGACGCTCTCGCCCGCAATGGGGAGCTTGTGCCCGGTTCGCAGCCGACGACCTTCCAGCAATCGGGAGATATGGGGCTCGGCGCCCTAGAGCGTGCGGTGTCCGCGCTTTCCCCAGACCAGTTCATGCAGCGCCGTTCCGATCAGAACGCGGCCCGTCTTGATGCCCTCGGCGACGTCCAGTCCCAGGGGAGCCCGCAGGCTATCGTTAGCGCGCTGCGCGCTAACCTCGCGGATCTGGACGAGATGACCGGCGAGGCCCTTCAGGGGGCGACGCGCACGGCACAGGAACGCGCGGCGGCTATCGGCGGCGCCGGGACCCCCGAGGGCTACGGCTCTGCGGTTCGGCAGCGCTTGATGGATGCGGAAAACACGGCGCGTGAGCGTGAGCGCGCGCTTTGGGGCGCGGTGGACCCGGATGGCTCGTTGGCGCTGCCCACGGGTGGAGTACGGCAGGAGGTTGAGAAGGCGCTAGGCTCGCTGCCGCAGGCTGCCCGGCCGATGGAGGGAGAGGAACGCGCCATCTTCGCGGCAGCGGGAGGCTTCGGCCCTGTGATGCCGTTCAAGGAGGTGACGGCGCTGCGGTCGCGAGTGTCCACCGAAATGCGCCGCGAACTCTCGCAGAACGGTCGCAGCCCAGTATATGCTCGACTCTCGCAGCTTCGCGGTGCCATCGAGCGCAATATCGAGGACGCAGTCACCGGGAAGGCTGCACAGGAAGCAGAGGCCGTGGCTTCGGGCGCTATGCGTCAGGAAGACACGATGGCGGCGCTTGTCGCTGGATGGCGGGATGGCTGGCGAGAAGAACAAGCGACTCGGGCAAGAGCTGATGCCGGTGCTGGATCCGATGGCTCCAGCGGAGCGGGCGGCTTTTCTGGTGCACGCGGAAGCGCGGGCCAAGGCCGAGGGGAATTTTCAGGTGCTGCGGGCTCTCAAGGAATACCGGGAGATCAGCGAGGCCTCGCCCCCAACTTCGACGCCGGAGCCAAAAACCGACTGAACGCCGCCAGCGAGGCGACGAAGCAGCGCGCGCAGACCTATGGGCGCGGGCCTGTCGGTGACGTGCTCCGCCGCTCTGGCTCAGAAGGCCCCTACAACGTTCCGTCCTCTGCCGTTGCCGAGCGGTTCTTTCGTCCTGGCTCCAAGGGCTATGAAAACGTACAGGCCCTGCGTCAGGCGGCCGGCGATCCCGAAACCGTGGCATCTATTCGAGACTATGCGCTTTCGACCCTGCGCCGCTCTGCCATGCGGGAAGACGGCACGCTGGATCCTGCAAAGGTGCAGCTTTGGAAATCGCGCTATCGCGATGCCCTGCGCGCCTTCCCTGAAATTGACGGCATGGTGGCCGATCCAGTGCGTGCTTCCCAGGCGATGGAGCAGCTTGCCGTTCAGCGCAAACAGTCGTTCGACACCTATCGCCAGGGGCTCACCGGCCGCCTTATCGGCGTCGACAATCCCGAGGACGTGACACGCGCCATCGGTTCGGTGTTCACCTCGCCCCAGCCTGCAACCCTGATGCGCCAGCTCGCCGAACAGGTGCGCGGCAATGGCGAAGCGGTCGAGGGCCTGCGCAAGGCCGTTGCCGATAGCATGGTGCAGCGTCTCGTCTCCAATGCCGAGGTTGCCACCTCCGGCCGTGCCCTCATCAAGGCTGATCAGTTTCAGAATTTCGTCCGCCAGAATGAAGCGGCCTTGAAAGAGGTGTTGAAGCCGGCGGAAATCTCCATGCTGAAGGCCATCGGCGACGACCTCCAGCGGGCGAACCGCTCCATTACCTCGGTGAAACTGCCGGGCGGCTCGAATACGGCGCAGGATCTTGTCGCCCTCGCCCAATCCTCGCAGCCGCAATCTTGGGGGCGCATCTTCCTCGCCGCGCTGGCGCAGGGCGGAGGTGGCTTCGCTCTTGGTGGCCCTATCGGCGGCATCGCGGCCATTGGCGGGGGCCAAGCGCTCGCCGCCCTTCGTCGGGCTGGCATGGAGAAGGTCGACGACTTGCTCACCGATGCCATGCTGAATCCTCAGCGGGGATTGCTCCTCCTCACCAAGGCACCGCCGAAGCCGACAGAGAAGGACGTGCTGTCATTCTTGCAGCGTTTCACGCGCACGATGGTGAATCCGGCCGACGGGGAGTAGGCACATTGGTGCGCCAGATCGAGGGCTCGCGGCTTGAAATCAATCAAGATTAATCAAGGGCGGGCGCCGGTTCAGGGCCTGCACAATTCCATGCAGACCCTGCAAAGCGATGGAAGCATATGATGGCCGAGCGCGCTGATAGATCAGCGATGAAACAGCGAGGCGTCCCGTTCGAACCCGGCAGGAGCGGCAACCCCGCCGGCCGACCCAGGGGCGCCCGCAACAAGCTGGGTGAGGACTTCATCGCCGCCCTCTCCACTGACTTCGCCGAGCATGGTTCTGCCGTCATCGCCAGTGTGCGCACGGAAGCGCCTGCCGCTTACCTGAAGGTCATCGCTTCCCTCATGCCCCGTGAGATGAAGGTCGAGACCGCGCGCCCTCTGGAACAGATTAGCGACGACGAGCTTATGGCCATCGTCGCGGCCGCCGACGCCGAAGGGGAGCCAGAGTTTCTTGAGTCCCTAAAAGGGAAGGGCTCCGGATGCCAGCGCTGAAAAATGCCCGCCATGAGGCTTTCGCCCGCGCGCTGGTGGAGGGGAAGAGCGCCAGCGAGGCATATGTTGAGGCCGGATATTCCGAGAGCCGTTCCGCCGCATCGCGCCTGTCGACAAATGTGAACGTCACCTCCCGCGTGGCAGAATTGATGGCAGCAGCAGCGGAGCGCACCATGACGACCGTCGAAGACATTACGGCCCGGCTCTATCGCATCGCGGACGCAGCCGAGGCAATCAAGGAGGCGTCCGGGCTTTCGGTCGCCCGTGCAGCGCTGATGGATATCGCCAAGCTCAACGGCCTCGTGGTCGACAAGACCGAGAACCGCACCTTCACCTATGAGGTGACCGACAAGCCGTTGTCGGAGGAAGAGTGGGAAAAGGAGTTCTGCCCGAAAGGGCCGGCTCGGTAGATCTCGGAGTTATGTCAGTCCCTAAAGGCTCTTTGTGTCCAAGGACCGAGCCGTCCGGTTCGCCATGGCCTTTGAAAAACAATCAAACGAAAATCAAAGGTGGCCCGCATTAGGCAAGCGAGCCTTCGCCGGACAACGCCCCGCAGCGCGCCCGGCGGTCCGAAAATAGCTCGATTTATCAAGCTGGTCGGACAACACATGGTAACTGAACGCCGGAGCGGACGATAGCGGCCATCTGCATCGGCCCTCTGTGTACTATCCTGCCGGTCGAAGCTGACCCGTCGTCGCTGGTCGTGAACGGCCGCGCGAGAACGTTCCGACGTAGACGGCCCGGAGCGCGTTGCGCCCACCTGAATTCGCTGGCAAAAATCGCTCTCATCGTCGCCACGGCGGTTTGAATTTGGAGTCCCGACACATGGCGGCGACGGACATACAATCCCGCATTGGAGCGTCACATGGATAGGAGTGCACGCGTTGTTGTTAAGCGCTCAGTTGTCGTAGGACAGCACAAGACGAGCGTTTCCCTTGAGGAAGAATTCTGGACGTCTCTGAAAGATATTGCCCACGACAAGGGCCAGTCGATAGCACAGCTCGTCACGAATATCGATGCTGAGAGATTGCACGGCAATCTCTCTTCTGCCTTACGGTTGTTCGTTTTGCAGCACTATCGGGGCACGATGAACAAAAGCGGGGTGCCCATTGCTGAAGCGACCAGCGCCCGATAGCGGCGCGCGACGCCTCCGCTAGAGCCGTTCAACCAGAAATGGCTTTTGCGCATCTCCCCGGTCGCGGAGGGGGTGTTGATGCCTATCCCAGCGGACGCCTTTGCCCCGCAACTTCGCGCCTCATGGAAAAATATGCCCTGTGGCCGGGCGCGCGCCGCAGGTCGTCTCGATGGTTATCGCGGGCAACTGGCGCGCTCTCAACGTTGTACGGCGGCCACGCACTGCTGGGAAAACGTGAACATGTCGTCGGGCGTTCCGCCACGGCCGGGCGCTTTCCTGGCCGTAGCAAATCGTGATCGGAACCGCGGTCACATTCCGACGTTTGCAAAGACACTGCTTCGAGTCGTGTTAGCCCCATGTTCGCAACTGCCCACGCTCCTGAGAGAGCGGGCTCTGTTGGACCTGCGGCATTTAGATAGCCGCTGCGTCCAGGAGGTCGAGCAATGCCGCAAGCAGATCAAAAAATGAGGGTTAACGCCAGCGCCCCCTATTACATCCTCTATTTCACGGAGCGGGCTTTGGATGGGCGCATGGGACCTCTGAAGCGAGCCCGCTTCGCCCTCATTCATGAAGCCGTCGACCATGCCCACGGGATGCGCCACGGCCTTCGACAAGACCCGATTGAGATACGAGATCAGCATGATCAGCTGGTCACTTGCGCCTTGATGGGATGGCGTTTGTCGCCTTTGCATCGAAACATGGAGCCCCGTTTCGACTACGCTCGCGGCGCATAGAGAGGCCGGCCTGGCGCGAAGCTTTGCTACTCACGGGTCAGAAATAGCGTTGCAAGTGGAATGAGGTTCGGTTCGGGCGCTTCTGCGAGGCGCCGCGCCATTCCGGCCTCTAAACGCGACACGAACGCATCATGTCGAGGATCGCCGCCGCCATATCGCCCAGGCTCATCGCTGGCGCCCGCGATGAGCCGCCTAGGAGCCCCGCTCCTCATCGATCATCGCCTCGATAGCACCGAGGGTGACCTCTATATCGGCAATTTTGCGCATCGTGTTGTCGGAGGGGATCGTGCCGGCCTCCGCAGCAACAACGATGAGATGACGCTGGGCCGCGAGCAGCCGCCCGCGAAGGGCTTCGAGTTTGGCTTTCATAGCCGATACCTAGCGAGTGGCTGTTCGGCGCACAACGGCAATCCCCAAGCCGCGCCTCAGGAACGCCCTTTTAAGCTGCCTCACTAGTCAATGGTCCTTCGAACTCCGGCCAGCTGGCGCCACGCCTCGGGCTAGGTCCGGTTTTAAAATACCCTCGACTCGCGATTGTCCATCGGAGACCATCAGCCGTTGGTTGGTTAGGGCGGTCGCCGTCCGCCTCGAAGGAGCGGCGCCTGTGGCTTCGAAAGCGGCCGGAACTCTCGTCTGGATTTTCATCGGCGCAGCGGCATTGGCGTGGTGCACACCCCGAAAGAAAGAGCCAGAAGTCAGGCAGCCCGCTGCCGCCTCCTACAGACCTCTCCCGCTATTGGAGCAGGCCCCCCGTGCCGGGGGTGGCGAGTTGCCTGGCCCATCGCCATCCCGCTTGGGCGCCTCGTCCAATCCCGTCTCCAGGCGGATGTACGCAACGGCGAACGTCAACATCCGTGCCCAGCCCTCCACATCAGCCGATGTGCTGGGCCAGGCGACAAAAGGCACATCGATTCTCGTCCTCGATAAGCAGGGCGATTGGTATCAAATAATGCACGGCGACAAGAGCGGCTGGGTAAGCGCCGGGTACGTCAGTCCGTCGCCGCCGACCGAGCGAGAACCTGAGCGACCTATGCGGACGCAGGCGCCAACTACTGTTGCGCCGGCCGTCCGCGCCTTTTCTGGCCGTGCCGTGAGAGCGCCCTATGTCGGGACGTGTGATTGCCCCTACGACTTGAAGCGAAACGGTGCCCGATGTGGAGGGTCGAGCGCCTATAGCCGCCCAGGCGGGCGAGAGCCCGATTGCTACGAGTGACGCTGAAAGCCCCCCCCGCCCGCCACGCCCCTTACGTGGGGCAGCAGACTATGTCCTTGCGGGCTTCGCTGGCTTTTTCGTCTTCCGCTTGCCCGAGGCGCGAGGTCGAGAAGGTGTTGGGGGCAGCGGCGCCAACTGCCTCAGCAATCCCGAGAGATAGCTTCCGCCTCCTTGCCTCGACACTTCCTCTCTGTCGATCAGGTAGCTTTCAAGCGCCCGCCTGAAGTCGTCGTGCCGTTGTGAAGCGCGGCCTTTCGCGAAACCATCCGTCGCCAGCATCTCGGCCGCAAGCCGAAGCGCGCTTTGCAGAAGCCATCGCAGTTCCGCGTCATACGAATCGTTGCCACTTGGCATCAACCGTTCGTGGACATCCCGCACCCCCTCATGAATTGAGGCGTGAAGATGCACATCGGCGGCAGACAGCCTCTCGTACAGAAACTGGAGGGCCATGCTGGTGCGATAGGCATTGTCGGGCCCGCGCGCGACCGCCCGCAGAACTTCAATGGCAAGCCCGGCAAATGCGTCGGCCGCCATGGCTTCTGCATATGCAGCTCGTCGCTCCTCCGGGCTACCACCGCCCTCGATAACACGCAGATCGACCATGGCCGCCTCCCAAATTCGGGAGGGAGCCTAAGGCCCAATCATTCATGCAGTCGAGTTTGGCGGAGGCGATCCCGCCGGATCACGGCTAATCCCGTTTGATCCCGCGAAAGTTCGCCTACGTTTGCCTGAAGCCCAACCGCGTGTTGGGGTAAATGTTGGGGTGCGCCACTGCGCACTCAAAAATTCGGCAACGATTTCAAATTATTGGATGATTTGCCTGGTGGAGCCGAGGGGATTTGAACCCCTGACCTCTGCAGTGCGATTGCAGCGCTCTCCCAACTGAGCTACGGCCCCATGCTTCAGGCCGCGCCTTGTACGTTCGCCGTCGCCCCCCTGTCAAGGTGGCGCGGCGCGGTTGCGCACCGCTCTGTGAATGAGGGTTGCCGCAATGCGGCGGCACCATTAAGCATCTGGGCGGACGGCGCTCCGCAGCCTGATCCGATCCGGTGGGGCACCGGTTCGGCACCAGTGCGCGCGTAGAGCCGCGCCGTGCTCCCGCCCCTGTTTCGAGGCTGCCGATGTATTCTGTTCTCTGGCTGTTCGACACGCTGATCACGCTCTATGTCTGGATCCTCATCGCCTCGGCCATCCTGTCCTGGCTGGTGGCCTTCAATGTGGTCAACGCCCACAACCCGATCGTCCGCAGCATCGGCGAATTCCTCTGGCGGGTGACCGAGCCGGTGCTGGCGCCGCTGCGCCGCATACTGCCCAATCTCGGCGGCATCGACATCTCGCCGGTGATCCTGATCGTGCTGCTCTATTTCATCCGCAACCTGGTGTTCGAGCTCGTCGCCGGCGCGTGAGCCCGTCCACCCCGGCTCCCCCGTGGACCCTCGCCGCCGAAGGCGTGAGCGTGACCGTGCGCGCCACGCCGCGCGGCGGGCGTGATGCCATTGACGGCATCGTCGCCCTGGGCGACGGGCGCCGCGCCCTCAAGGCGCGGGTCAGCGTCGCCGCCGAGGACGGCAAGGCCAATGCCGCCCTCGCCAGGCTCCTCGCCAAAGCCGCAGGCATCGCCCCCTCGCGCGTGGAACTGCTGTCGGGCGCCACGGGCCGCACCAAGAGCTTCCGGCTGACCGGCGACCCGCAGGATATCGCCGCGCGCCTCGCCGCGCTCGCGGGTGACACGCCGCAGCCGTAAAGCACCTCGTGGGAAGCCGAGCGGTCGGCTCAGCCGTTCCAGCCGAAGGCGAGCTTTTCCAGTGAGCGCCCGCCGAAGGTCTCGGTGGAGCGGGCGACGCCGAGGCCGCCCATGGCACGGTAGAAGCCCAGCGCCGGCTCATTGGCCGCCAGCGCCCACACCGCCAGCCCGTCGAAGCCGACGCTGGCGAGTTCCTTGCGGGCATCGCCGAACAGGCGGCGGCCGAAGCCCAGCCCCTGATATTCCGGCCTCAGATAAAGCTCGTAAATCTCGCCCTCGAAGGGCAGCCCGCGCGCGCGGTTGCGCCCGACATTGGCATAGCCGGCCACGGCATCGCCGAAGGTCAGCACGATGACGCGCGAACCGCGCTTCAGCGCGGTCTGCCACCAGGCCGGGCCACGGCGCAGGATCATCTTTTCCAGTTCGGCACCGGGAATGAGGCCGCGATAGGCGAACCGCCATGCCGAATCGTGGATATCGGCAATGTCGCCTGCATCGGCCGGCTGCGCCCGGCGTGTCTCGACGAGAAGCGTGCTCATGTCCCTGATGGGAGCAAATGCGACCGGCGGGATCAAGGTCTTTCCGCAGGGAAGACGCGATCGTTCCACCGGAGCGTGGCGCGAACGCCACGCTGTAACCCGCGCGCGCGGGGCCATGCGCACACCGCGCGCGACACAAAGTGGCGGCGCCCGCAGGCGCCGCCAATGGCAGGGAGAGCGGACGCGCCCGAAAGGGGCGAGGGCCTCAGACGCCCTCGGACTCCTTGCGGCGCTCCTCGCGCTTGCGCTCGTTCGGGTCGAGCCAGCGCTTGCGGATGCGGATCGATTTCGGCGTCACCTCGACCAGCTCGTCGTCCTGGATCCAGGCCAGCGAGCGCTCCAGCGTCATGCGGATCGGCGGGGTGAGGCGCACCGCCTCATCCTTCGACGTGGTGCGGATGTTGGTGAGCTTCTTGCCCTTGAGCACGTTCACTTCAAGGTCGTTCTCGCGGTTGTGCTCGCCCACGATCATGCCCTGATAGACCTTCCAGCCGGGCTCGATCATCATCGGGCCGCGATCTTCGAGGTTCCACAGCGCGTAGGCCACTGCCTCGCCGGCCTCGTTGGAGATCAGCACGCCGTTGCGGCGGCCGGGGATCTCGCCACGGTGCGGCTGATAGGCGTGGAACAGCCGGTTCATGATGGCGGTGCCGCGCGTGTCGGTCATCAGCTCGCCCTGATAACCGATGAGGCCACGGGTGGGGGCGTAGAACACCAGCCGCTGGCGGGTGCCGCCCGACGGCTTCATCTCGACCATCTCGGCCCGGCGCTCGGACATCTTCTGCACGACGACGCCGGAATATTCCTCGTCGACGTCGATCAGCACTTCCTCGATCGGCTCAAGGATCTCGCCGGTCTCGGGGTCCTTGGAGAACACCACGCGCGGACGCGACACGGCGATCTCGAAGCCTTCGCGGCGCATGGTCTCGATGAGCACGGAGAGCTGGAGTTCGCCGCGGCCGGAGACGAAGAACGAATCCTTGTCGGCGGATTCCTCGATCTTCAGCGCGACATTGCCTTCGGCCTCGCGCAGCAGGCGGTCGCGGATGACGCGGCTGGTGACCTTGTCGCCCTCGGTGCCGGCGAGCGGCGAGTCATTCACGATGAACGACATGGTGACGGTCGGCGGGTCGATCGGCTGGGCCTTCAGCGGGGCGTCGACCGAGAGGTCGCAGAAAGTGTCGGCGACGGTGCCCTTGGAAAGGCCGGCAATGGCGATGATGTCGCCCTGCACGCCCTCTTCGATCGGCTGGCGCTCGATGCCGCGGAAGGCGAGGATCTTGGAGATGCGGCCCTGCTCGACGACGCTGCCGTCCTGCGCCAGCACCTTGACCGACTGGTTCGGCTTGATCGAGCCGGAGGTGATGCGCCCGGTGATCATGCGGCCGAGGAAGGGGTTGGCTTCCAGCAGCGTGCCGATCATGCGGAACGGGCCGTCATCGACCGTGGGCTCGGGAACGTGCTTCAGGACCAGGTCGAACAGCGGGGCCATGCCCTCGTCCTGCGAACCGTCGGCCGAGGTGTTCATCCAGCCATTGCGGCCGGACCCGTAGAGGATCGGGAAGTCGAGCTGGTCGTCATTGGCGTCCAGCGCCGCGAACAGGTCGAACACCTCGTTGATGACTTCCTGCGAGCGGGCGTCCGAGCGGTCGACCTTGTTGATCGCCACGATCGGGCGCAGGCCCACCTTCAGCGCCTTGCCGACCACGAACTTGGTCTGCGGCATCGGGCCCTCGGCGGCATCGACCAGCACGATGGCGCCGTCCACCATGTTGAGGATGCGCTCCACCTCGCCGCCGAAATCGGCATGGCCGGGGGTGTCGACGATGTTGATCCGGGTGTCCTTCCAGACCACCGAAGTGGCCTTGGCGAGGATGGTGATGCCGCGCTCCTTTTCGAGATCGTTCGAATCCATCACACGCTCGGCGACGCGCTGGTTCTCACGATAGGAGCCGGACTGCTTGAGCAGTTCGTCCACCAGCGTGGTCTTGCCGTGGTCGACGTGGGCGATGATGGCGATGTTGCGCAGCTTCATATGAAAACACCAAAAAGCGGGCCCGAACGGTTTCGGACCCGCATGAATTTTGCGGCGCACTATACTCAGAACGCCCGCGAGATCAACGCCGGATGCCGATTGCGCCGTCAGAAGCGGCGAAAAAGCGCCTAGTGGTCGCGGCGGAGCTCCCACAGGCGGCGGATCTGGGCCGGCTTCAGGATCTGCCCTTCCGCCGTCCGCAGCCACGCCACCTCGCGATCGGCGGGCGATTGGGTCATGGCAAAGGCGACGGCATCGTCCACCGTTCCGAACTCATAGGATTTCGGCCAGTTGTCGGGCGCATCGACGGTATGGGACGGGGGCCAGTACTGCAGCCGGACGGGTTCGTGAGTGGCTGTCATGAACCTTCCTCCTCGGCGCGCGACGGGGAAAACGCCGCGCCCGCGCGCCGGTGGGTAAGACGCGGCATTTGTGCCAACGCCCCGCCCGGCGCGAAGGTTCCGCCCTGCCGCAATCGCCGTTACCGACCTCGGCAAACCCTTGTGTGAACCCGATCTTCAGCCCACCTTGAACCGATCAGCACGCAAGGAGTGGGGCAATGGTTCACGACAGCGGCAAGCCGGGCAGCCCGGAATATACCGAGGCGGAAATCGACGAGAGCGTTGAAGAGAGTTTCCCCGCCAGCGATCCGCCGGCCTTCAGCGGCATCACCGGCGACGAGGTGAAGCCCGTGGATACGGAACCGGCGCCGAAGGCGGCCGCCTTGCCCGCACCGGAGCCGACCGAGGAAGACGTCGACGAAGCGCTGGAAGACAGCTTCCCCGCCAGCGATCCGCCCGCCTTCAGCGGCATCACCGGCGACGTGAAGCCTTCCGACGCCGAATAGGCCCGCGCGCCGCGCCCCTCAGACGGTCGGGCGCGGCGGCGCCGGGCGCTTGGCCCACGGCCCGAAGCGCCCCTCGGGCTGGGCGGCGCGCAGCATCATCATCTCGCCGACATTCTCCGGCGAGATCAGGCCCACCAGCCGCCCGCCGGCATCCACCACACCGACCACCGGCGCGCCCTTCTGGGTGAGCAGCGCCAGCGCCCTGTCGAGCGGCGTGCGCGTGCCCACGGTGGGCACATCCGCCTGCATCGCCTCCAGCACCGAGGCGCCCGGTCCCTGCGCCTGCAGCGCCCGGATCATGGCGTCGCGGGTCAGCACGCCGCGCAGATGCACGGCGCCGTCGACAATGGGAAACTCCTTCTGCGTGGTGCGGATCAGTGCCTCCGCTGCGTCGCCGACGCTCGCCGTCGGCCCCAGCGTCTCGAACTGGGTGATCATCGCGTCCTCCACCAGCAGCCCCTGCGCCACCTGCTTCATCTGTACCTGCCCGGCCTCGCCGGAGGCGGCGAGGAAGACGAAGACCGCGATGATGATCAGCATCGGGTTGCCGAAAATGCCGAGCACGCCGAGGCCGATGGCAAGGCCCTGGCCGATCGACGCCGCCATCTGCGTCGCCTGCGCGTGGCTCATCTTCATCGCCAGCAGCGCCCGCAGCACCCGCCCGCCATCCATGGGGAAGGCGGGTATGAGGTTGAACACCACGAGGAAGATGTTTGCCGCCGCCAGCTTGGCCAGCAGGCTCACCTGCGGGTTCTCGATGCTTTCAATGTGCTCGACGCCGACATGGCCGCCGAGCAGCACGAAGAGCACGGCGGCGATGACCACATTGACCGCCGGCCCGGCCAGCGCCACCACCAGCTCCTCCGAGGGCTTCTCGGGAATGCGCTCCAGCCGGGCGATGCCGCCGAACGGCCACAGCGTGACTTCGGGCGTCTTCACCCCGTAGCGCCGCGCCGCGAAGATGTGGCCGAACTCGTGCAGCAGCACGCACAGGAACAGCAGCGCTACGAAGGCCACACCTTCCCATGCCGCGCCGGCACCGCCGCGCTGGTAATAGGCGACCCAGATCCAGGCCAGGAACAGCAGGAAGGTGACGTGGATGCGCACCGCGGTGCCGTAGACATAGCCGACCGTCAGCGACCAGGGCATGGAAGATTCTCCTGAAGCGGGACCCCACCATAGCCCAGCGCGCGTCCGGCGACAGGGGGAGCGGAACCGCGCGGCGCCCGCCGTGTTGCCTTGCTGAACCGGATCATCCGCAGGAGGCGACCCCAATGAGCGACAATGAACGCACCACCGCCGAGGCCATCGACCGCGCGTGGGAGATGATGGAAGACATGCGCATCTGCATGCTTGTCACCCGCGAGGGCGAAACCCTGCGCGCCCGCCCGATGGACGCCCACCCCTCGCGCGAGGAAGGCTGCATCTGGTTCCTGTCCGACCGCCGTGGCCACAAGGATGACGAGATCAACCGCGACCCGCAGGCCGCCCTCACCTTCGCCCATCCCGGCAACAATAATTATCTCTCGGTCTCCGGCCAGGCCGAGGTTTCCGATGACCGCGCCAAGATCGACGAGCTGTGGAGCGACATGAACAAGGCGTTCTGGCCGAACGGCAAGACCGACCCCAACATCTGCGTGCTGCGCTTCGTGCCCGAGGATGCCGAATATTGGGACGGCCCGTCCAGCTCGATCGGCGTGATGTTCAAGATGATGGCCGCGCGCCTGACCGGCGCCCCCACCGACCTCGGCGAAAACCGCAAGGTGCCGCTGGACTGAGGGCGACGCGCAAGAGCGCCGCGCGGTGGTCACGCCACCTTGCGGCTCTTGCACAGACGTGGATCCCCGGGCCAAGCCCGGGGATGATCTATTGCCTAAAGCGGCGTAAAAACGGGCTTCGGAAAACACCGTCATGCCCGGCCTCGGGCCGGGCATTCACGCCTTCCCCGTCGGTCTCGGGGCCTCGACGCCGTCGCCTAAGGCGTCAGCCGCCGATCTTGCGCGCCCGGCTGCCCAGGGTGCGCAGACGCAGGGCGTTCAGCTTGATGAAGCCGGCGGCGTCGCGGTGGTCATAGGCCACCGCGCCTTCCTCGAAGGTCACGAGGTCCTGATTGTACAGCGAATAGGGCGAGGTACGCCCGACCACGTCGACATTGCCCTTGTAGAGCTTGATCCGCACCTCACCGGTGACGAATTCCTGGCTCTTGTCGATCAGCGCCTGCAGCATGTCGCGCTCGGGCGAGAACCAGAAGCCATTATAGATCAGCTCCGCATAGCGGGGCATGATGTCGTCCTTCAGATGCGCCGCGCCGCGGTCGAGCGTGATGCTCTCGATGCCGCGATGCGCCTGCAGGAGGATGGTGCCGCCGGGCGTCTCGTAGACGCCGCGCGACTTCATGCCGACGAAGCGGTTCTCGACCAGGTCGAGCCGGCCGATGCCGTTTTCCTTGCCGAGGGCGTTGAGGCGAGTCAGCAGGCTGGCGGGGGAGAGCGCCTCGCCGTCGATCGACACCGCGTCGCCCTTCTCGAACCCAACCGTGATGTAGGTCGCCTTGTCAGGCGCGTCCTCGGGGGAAATGGTGCGCTGATAGACGAATTCCGGCGCCTCGACCGAGGGGTCTTCCAGCACCTTGCCCTCGGAGGACGAGTGCAGCAGGTTGGCGTCGACCGAGAACGGGGCTTCGCCCCTTTTGTCCTTGGAAATCTGGATCTGGTGGGATTCGGCGAAGGCGATCAGCTGCTCGCGCGAGCGCAGATCCCATTCGCGCCACGGCGCGATGATCTTGATCTCGGGTTCGAGCGCGTAATAGCTCAGCTCGAAGCGGACCTGGTCATTGCCCTTGCCGGTGGCGCCATGGGAGACCGCATCGGCGCCGACTTTCCGGGCGATCTCGATCTGCTTCTTGGCGATCAGCGGGCGGGCGATCGAGGTGCCGAGCAGATAAAGCCCCTCATAGAGCGCGTTCGCCCGGAACATCGGGAACACGTAGTCGGAAACGAACTCCTCACGCACGTCCTCGATGAAGATGTGCTCCGGCTTGATGCCGAGCAGCTCCGCCTTCTTGCGCGCCGGCTCCAGCTCCTCGCCCTGGCCGAGATCGGCGGTGAAGGTCACCACCTCGCAGCCATAGGTGGTCTGCAGCCATTTCAGGATCACCGAGGTGTCGAGACCGCCCGAATAGGCAAGCACCACCTTCTTCACATCGTTCGCCATGTCAAATTCCGAGAGAGTCAGAGTCCGCGGGAAGATCGAGCCCGGCAGGGCGCGCGGACTATAGGCATGAGGCGGGCGCGTGCAAGTATGCACCTCCGCATGTGCGCGTGTCAGTTCGCCGGCGGCAGGGCGGGCGGCGGCGCCGGCTGGGCGGCGGGCATCGGCGCGGGCAGCCGTTCCGCGCGCAGCGGCTTCCAGAAGCCGGCATTCCAGCCGGCCACCAGCCAATAGGCCAGCCCGCCGGCAAGGCCGGCCGCCACCACATAGAGGTCGCCGTCGAACGGCACGGGCGCCTGCGCATAGGGCGCGAACACCGAGGCAGCGAGCCAGGCCGAGATCGCGCCATTGGCCACATGGTAGATCCACGACCGCACGCCGAAGACCTCGGCGAACAGGATGCCGACCAGCGCCACCGCCCACATCGCCAGCAGCACCGCCATCAGCAGGTAGCTGGCCGTGGCGAAGGCATCGACCAGCGCCATAGCCTCGACATCCACATTGCCGGCGAGCAGGTCGCCGAGGCGCCAATAGCCGAACAGCACCACCACGAAGGAGGCGATGAAGCCGCAGATCATGCCGAGCGGCACGAGGATGAAGCGCAGCAGCAGGCGCAGCAGATCGTCCATGCGCGCCGCCTATTCCGCCGCCGCCGCCATGGCGCGCAGCGCCAGCCGCTCGCGGGCGGAGAGCTTTTCCGTCTCGCTCTTCAGCTGGCCGCAGGCGGCGAGGATGTCGCGCCCGCGCGGCGTGCGCACCGGGCTGGAATAGCCGGCGCGAAAGACGATGTCGGAGAACTGCTCGATCGTCTCCCAGTCCGAGCACTCATATTTCGTGCCGGGCCACGGGTTGAACGGGATGAGGTTGATCTTGGCCGGAATGCCGGCGAGCAGCTTCACCAGCGCGCGGGCATCGGCGGGTGAATCGTTCACACCCTTGAGCATGACGTACTCGAAGGTGATGCGCTTGGCGTTGGAGGCCGGCGGGTAGGTGCGGCAGGCCTCCAGCAGCGCCTTCAGCGGGTACTTCTTGTTGATCGGCACCAGCTCGTCGCGCAATTCGTCGCGCACCGCGTGCAGCGAGATGGCGAGCATCGGCCCGACCTCGCGGCCCAGCTTCTCGATCTCCGGCACCACGCCCGAAGTGGAGACGGTGATGCGGCGCTTGCCGATCCCCAGCCCCTCGCCATCGGCCAGGATCTCGATGGATTTCGCGACCGAATCATAGGCGTAGAGCGGCTCGCCCATGCCCATGAACACGATGTTGGTCACCAGCCGGTCGCCCTCGGTGGGCAGGCCGGGGCCGACGGCGCGGTCGCGGCCGGGATAATCGCCGAGCCGGTCGCGCGCCACCATCACCTGCAGCACGATCTCGGCCGCCGTGAGGTTGCGCACCAGCCGCTGCGTGCCGGTGTGGCAGAACGAGCAGTTCAGCGTGCAGCCGACCTGGCTGGACACGCACAGCGTGCCGCGGTCGCTTTCGGGGATGTAGACCATCTCGACGTCGTGCGGCTTGTCGCCGGCAATGTCGGGCGGCAGGCGCAGCAGCCATTTGCGGGTGCCGTCATTGGACACCTGCTCGACCACCACCTCCGGCCGGTCGAGCGTGAAGGCGCCCGCGAGCTTCTCGCGCAGGCCCTTGCCGACATTGGTCATCTCGTCGAAGGAGAGCGCCCCGCGCAGATAGATCCAGTGCCAGAGCTGGGCGACGCGCATCTTGCGCTCGCGCTCGGCGACGCCGATCTCGGCCAGCGCCTGCGCCAGCCCGGCGCGGTCCAGCCCCGCCAGCGAGCGACGCGTCTCGGTACGCGGCGTCTCGGCGCGGGCGCTCTCTACGGGAGCACGCGCCCCGGCGGCGGCGGCCGCAGTGGTGTCGATGAGGTTCATGTCGCTATCGATGATGTCCGTTTGCGCGCCTCATACCACAGAGCGGCCGGCGAGGCGAATAGGCAGCGGCGCCGGGCACCCATGCAAGGCCGCGCGGGCCCACGCCAACCTCAAGGACATCGCCAGAAAGTCTTCCGCTGGGGCCCGGATCATCGGCGCGCGACGCGCGCCTCGTCCGGGCAACGGGCCCCGCATCCCGCACAGCGACGCCAAGGGCAGACCCGCATCCCGGACCAGCGACGCCGCAGGCAGTCCCGTGTCCCGGACCAGCGACGCCAAAGGCGGAGCGCCGCGCCGGGACCCAGCAAAGACTCTTCAGCGAACCCCATCTCCGCACCCCATCCCCGTCACATCGTCATGCCCGGGCATCCACGACGTGGACCGGGCGCTTGGGGAAAGGAAGGCGCGGATGCCGGGCCACCCATGACGGGCAGGGGCGGAGCGCGCGCCCTCAGATCGGCCTCGACGCACGTAGCCACCATCCCGGCTCGGTCCTGTGGACCGTCCGGGAGGACGCTATGTCGCTCACTTCAGCGGCACCCAGATGTCGATGACCAGATTGTCTTCCGGCGTGGTGCGCGGGTCGGAACGGTATTCCTCGACATAGAGGTCCTGCGCTTCCAGATCCTTGGCGTCGAGCAGATTGGCGATCTGCTCATAGGTAGGGTCCATCGCATCATAGGGCCCGCGATGGGTGAAGCGCAGCGCCTTGCCGGCCGGCGAGGCGGAGAACTCCATGCCGTTCTGCGGCTTCTCCACCGTCGCCCCCTCGAACGGCACCGCCGCCTCGAAGTCGAAGCCGAGATCGTCGGTCGCCGTGTAGATGATGAAGGAGGCGCCGTTCGGCTTCAGCTTCAGCCGCGCCATCTCGGCGTCGATTTCCCCAAGCGTCGCGACGATGGTCTTGAACGCGTCGTCCCAGCCCGCATGCGCCTTCTTCATCAGCACCGGCACCGGCTGCAGGGTCGCCGGCTCGCCGAAGCCGTCCGGCCGGGTCAGCGGGTCCGGCGCCGGGGCGACATTCTGCGTCTCCACACCGCGCGGGTCGATCATCGGCGGGGCGATCATGTCGTCCTCGTCCAGCGGGGCGGCATCGGGCGCCGGTTTGGGCTCGGCGGGTGCCGGATCGCTGGGTGTGATCTCGGGCGCAGCGGCGGGCGGCGCGCCGGCCGGCGGAGTCTGCGCCCAGAGCGGCGCCGGCAGAGCGAGCGCCGCGAACAGCGCCAACAGTGCCAACAGCCGGCGCGGCAGGGCGCGGGCAGGGAAATTCACCATCATGATCGGTTCACCGGAACGGGCGCGACGCCGAAGACATCTACCCGCGACATCTAGCATTCCCGCCCGCCGCCCGCGACCGGCGCGCGGGACACGGAGCGGTGTTCGTCCGGCCCTGTCGCCGCGACGCGACACTTCTGCAGCGCCATTGGCAGCGCCCCGCCATGCCCGATAAGTCTGGCCAATCCTCGGCGCTTCGCCATATAAGGACCGCACCCTCTTCCGTACTCCCCGGCGGCCCGCCCGCCGCATGCCGCGAAACCGGGCCCATGGCTGCGCTGGAAAACCGACCTTTCGTCAAGATGAACGGCCTCGGCAACGAGATCGTCGTGCTGGATCTGCGCGACGCGCCGCTCGCCGTCCCGCCGCAGGAGGCGCGCGCCCTCGCCCGGCCGGACGTGCTGCCCTTCGACCAGATCATGGCGCTCTACCCGCCGCAGTCCGAGGGCACGCGCGCTTTCGTGCGCATCATCAATGCCGACGGCTCGGAATCGGGCGCCTGCGGCAATGGCACGCGCTGCATCGCGCTCTATGAGGCCGGCCGCACCGGCGAGCGCCACATGGTGTTCGAGAGCGTCGCCGGCCCGCTCGACTGCACGCTGGCGCCGGAGGGCATCACCGTCGACATGGGCGTGCCGCGCTTCGGCTGGCACGACATCCCGCTCGCCGGCCCGGTCACGGATACCCGTGCCATCGAATTGCAGGCCGGCCCGGCGGAAGCGCCGGTGTTGCGCGGCCCCTCCGTGGTGAATGTCGGCAACCCGCACGCCATCTTCTGGGTCGAGGATGTGGAGGCCATCGACCTCGCGTCTCTCGGGCCGGAGCTGGAGCACCACCCGATCTTCCCCGAGCGGGCGAACATCTCGGTGGCGCAGGTCGTCTCGCCCGAGCACATCGTGCTGAAGGTGTGGGAGCGCGGCGTCGGCCTCACCCGTGCCTGCGGCACCGCCGCCTGCGCCACCGCCGTCGCCGCCGCGCGCCTCGGCCTCACCGGCCGGCGCGTCACCCTCACCCTTCCTGGCGGCGATCTCGTCATCGACTGGCGCCCAAGCGACGACCACATATTGATGACCGGCCCGGCCGAGTTCGAGTTCGACGGCCGGCTCACCGCCGCCATGCTCGGCGAAGCCGAGTCCTACGCCGCCATGCTCGGCGAAGCCGAGCCCGCCGGCGCCAGACCCGGCGCCGCGTGACCATGCAGCTGGAGCCAGCGGCGCCCCTGTCCCCGGTCGAGGTCGTCACCTTCGGCTGCCGGCTGAACGCGCTCGATTCCGCCACCGCCAAGTCCATGGCCGAAGCGGCCGGGCTCGAGAACGTGGTGGTGGTCAACACCTGCGCCGTCACCGCCGAGGCGGTGAAGCAGGCGCGCCAGACCATTCGCCGGCTCAAGCGCGAGGCCCCCTCCCGCCGCATTCTCGTCACCGGCTGCGCCGCGCAGATCGAGCCCGCTGGCTTCGCCGAGATGCCGGAGGTCGACCGCGTGCTCGGCAATGCCGAGAAGACCGCGCCGGACGCCTGGCGCGCCACCCGCACCGCCCTCGATTCCGGACACGATTTCGGCCTCGGCCGCGACGCGAAGATCGCCGTCAGCGACATCATGGCGGTGCGCGAGACGGCGGGCCACCTGCTCGCCGGCCCGGCCGACACCATCGAGGGGCACACCCGCGCCTTCGTGCAGGTGCAGGATGGCTGCGACCACCGCTGCACCTTCTGCGTCATCCCCTATGGCCGGGGAAACTCCCGCTCCGTGCCGATGGGCGCCGTGGTGGCGCGGGTGCGCCAGCTGATGACCGAGGGCGCGCGCGAAATCGTACTCACCGGCGTCGACCTCACCTCCTATGGCGCCGATCTTCCCGGCGCGCCGCGCCTCGGCACGCTGGTGCGCACGCTGCTGCGCCACGCGCCGGAGCTGCCCCGGCTGCGGCTCTCCTCCATCGATTCGGTCGAGGTCGATGAAGAACTGCTGCGCGCGCTCGCCGAGGAGGAGCGGCTGATGCCGCATCTGCACCTCTCGCTGCAGGCCGGCGACGACCTCATTCTCAAACGCATGAAGCGCCGCCATCTGCGCGCCGACGCCATCCGCTTCTCCGCGCAGATCCGCCGGCTGCGGCCGGATGTGGTGTTCGGCGCCGATCTCATCGCCGGCTTTCCCACCGAGACCGAGACCCAGTTCCGGGCCTCGCTCGACCTCGTGGATGCCTGCGGGCTGACGCATCTGCACGTCTTCCCCTTCTCCCCCCGCCCCGGCACGCCGGCCGCGCGCATGCCGCCCGTCGCGCCCGGGCTGGCGAAGGAGAGGGCGCGACGCCTGCGCGAAAAAGGCCAGCACGCGCTGCTGCGCCACCTCGCCGGCGAAGTCGGGGCGCGCCGCGACGTGCTGGCGGAGCGCGGCGGCCTCGCCCGCACGCCGAGTTTCACCCCGGTGCGCCTTTCCACCCCGCTGGCGCCCGGCACGCTCACCCAACTCCGCATCGCCGGCCATGACGGCGTTCGGCTGATCGCGGCATGACCGACATGAACGACGACACGACCAGCACCCGCCCCGGCTTCTGGAAACGCCTGACCCAGGGGCTGACGCGCACCGCCACCGGCCTGTCCACCGGCATCACCGACCTGTTCACCAAGCGCAAGCTCGACGCCGACACGCTGGAGGATCTGGAGGACATGCTCATCCGCGCCGATCTCGGCGTCGAGACGAGCGCGCGCATCGCTGCGGCGGTCGGAAAAGGGCGCTACGACAAGACCATAGAGCCCGATGAGGTGCGGAGCGTGGTCGCCGCCGAGATCGAGGCGGTGCTGAAGCCGGTCGCGGTGCCGCTGGTCTTCGCCAGCGACAGCAAGCCCTTCGTGCTGCTGATGGTCGGCGTCAACGGTTCCGGCAAGACCACCACCATCGGCAAGCTCGCCGCCACGCTGAAGGCGCAGGGGCGCAAGGTCGTGCTCGCCGCCGGCGACACGTTCCGCGCCGCCGCGATCGAGCAGCTGAAGGTCTGGGCCGACCGCACCGGCGCCACCGTCGTCTCCCGTGCGCCGGGCGCCGACGCCGCCGGCGTCGCCTATGACGGGCTGCAGCAGGCCCGGGCCGAGGGAGCCGACGTGCTGATCATCGACACCGCCGGCCGGCTGCAGAACCGGGTGGAGCTGATGGCGGAGCTTGAAAAGGTCGTCCGCGTCATCAAAAAGCAGGATGCCACCGCCCCGCACGCCGTGGTGCTGACCCTCGACGCCACGGTGGGGCAGAACGCCCTCCAGCAGGTGGAGGCGTTCAAGCGGGTGGCCGGCGTCACCGGCCTCGTCATGACCAAGCTGGACGGCACGGCGCGTGGCGGCATTCTCGTCGCCCTTGCCGCGAAACACGGCTTGCCCGTGCATCTCATCGGCGTCGGCGAGGGCGTCGACGACCTGCAACCTTTCGAGGCGCGCGACTTTGCCCGCGCCATCGTCGGATTGGAGAACTGACCATGAGCGATTCATCGTCCGGCACGCCGCCCGCAACGCCGCCCGCCACGCCTCTGCGCACCATGCATCCGCTGCTCAAATTCGCGCTGGAGCTGGGGCCGCTCGTTGTCTTCTTCATCGCCAATGGGCGCGGCGGCATCTACCTCGCCACCGGCGCCTTCATGGTCGCCACCTTCGCCGCGCTGGCGGTGATGTGGATCATCGCGCGCAAGATCGCGGTCATGCCGCTGGTGTCGGCGGGCGTGGTTCTGGTGTTCGGCACCCTCACTCTGGTGCTGCAGGACGACCACTTCATCAAGATGAAGCCGACGCTGGTCAACGCGCTGTTCGGCATCGCCCTGCTCGGCGGCCTGTGGCTGCGCAAGCCGCTGCTGCCCTATGTGCTCGGCGACGTGTTCGTGCTGACCGACGAAGGCTGGCGCGTGCTCACCATACGCTGGGGCGTGTTCTTCCTGGTCATGGCGGTGCTGAACGAAATCGTCTGGCGCAGCGTCTCGACCGATACCTGGGTGGCGTTCAAGACCTTCGGCTATCTCCCGCTGACGCTGGTCTTCGCCATGGCGCAGATGCCGCTGATGACCCGCCACGCCCCGCCCGAGAGCAAGGGCCAGGGCGACAGGCCCTGACGGCGGGCTTTTCGCCCGCCGCCGGTCGTTTTCAGGGACACGGATTGCCGCGCCGCTGGTGCACGGCGTCGATGCGCGCCAGCACATCGGGCGCCAGCACCAGATCGACCGCGTCGATATCGGTGGCGAGCTGCGCCATCGTCGTCGCGCCGATGATGACAGAGGTCACGAAATCGCGCGTCAGGCAGAAGGCGATGGCCATCTGCGAGGGGTCGAGCCCAGCGTCGCGGGCAATGGCGAGGTAATCCTCGATCGCCTCCTCCGCCCCCGGCACCTGATAGCGCACCGCCCGCTGGAACAGCGCCGTGCGCGAGCCCTCGGGCAGCGCGCCGTTCTGGTACTTGCCGGTGAGATAGCCCTGCCCGAGCGGCGAATAGGCCAGCAGGCTGACATCTTCGCGCAGGCTCACCTCGGCCAGCGCCGTCTCATAGGTGCGGTTCAGCAGATTATAGGCGTTCTGCAGCGAGACGGGGCGCGGCCCGCCGGTGCGCTCCGCCTCGGCCAGGAACGACATCGTGCCCCAGGCGCTCTCATTGGACAGCCCGAAATGGCGGATCTTGCCTTCGGTCACCAGCTCGCCAAACGCCGCGAGCGTCTCGGCGATCGGGGTTTCCGCGCCGGGCGCACGCTTCCAGCGGGTCGGGTTGGCGCCGAACACATCCACCGGCCGGCCCGGCCAGTGCAGCTGGTAGAGGTCGATATAGTCGGTCTGCAGCCGCGTCAGGCTCTTCTCCACCGCCTCGCGGATCTGCCCGCGCGTCGGGCGCGCCGGCGACCCGTCGTCGCGGAACCAGGTCATCTGCGACAGGCCGCACGCCTTGGTGGCGAGGATCACCTTGTCACGGTTGCCGCGCGCCTTGAACCAGCTGCCGATGATGCGCTCGGTCGAGCCCTGCGTCTCGGGCTTGGGCGGAATGGAATAGAGTTCGGCGGTGTCGAAGAAATTGATGCCGCGGTCGAGGGCGGCGTCCATCTGCGCATGGCCTTCCGCCTCGGTGTTCTGCTCGCCATAGGTCATGGTGCCGAGACAGATCGAGGAGACCTCGAGGCCGGTGCGGCCGAGCGGGCGATACTGCATGTCGGTGCTTTTCGGGAAAAAGAGGAAAGGAGATGCGCGCAAGATAGGTAGCCGCGCGCCGCCCGGCAACCGGCCGGGCCGCCCTCATGGCCGGGAGCCGCCGGCGGGCAACCGCGCCTCGGCCGCGATGTCCGCGAAAGCCGCCGTCAGCGCCGGCTCGACCCGCGCGGCTCCATAGGCGGACAGGTGGTCGCCATCGATGTAATAGGCCCCGTCGCGGTCGCCCCACACATAGCGCCCGTCGCGGGCGAACAGCGCGTCGAAGGACAGCACCCACACCTTGGCGCCGCGCAGCTTCTCCAGCGTCGCCTCGGCGAAGGCCTGCATCGTCTCGTCCGCCGCGATCTCCACCGAGCTGTCCCGCACCGCGCGGGCGAATCTTTCCGCGTCGACGCCGCCATCGACGCCGAGCAGCACCGCCTGCTCGATCACCTTGCGCGGCAGCACGTCCTGCTCGGGCAGTTGGTCGATCAGCACCACCGTGGCGCCGAGCGCGAGATAGTCCTGCACCGTCGCGGCCACATGGCTGGCGAAGGTCGCGCGCGAGACGGCGAGCGAGGGAAAGCTCGCATCGCCTTCCGGTGCCAGCGCGAAGCCGCGCCGTCCCTCGCGGCCGGCATAGACCGACCAGCGGGCGGCCAGCACCACGACATCGAACCCGCCCTGCCGGACCGCCTCCATCTGGTCGCGCGCCGCCTGCTCGCACACGCCGATGTCGAAGATCGCGCGGTGCAGCGACACGTGGTTGATCGGCGGGCAGCTCAGCTGCGCCATCTGGTAGACGGCATGGCGCTCGCCCACCCCGGCAAAGGCGGGCAGCAGGGCCAGCGAGTGGCTGTCGCCGATCACCAGGATGCGCAGCTCGGGGTTTGCCGGCGTGTAGACGGCGCAGAGCTGGGGCCGGTGCGGTCCCTCGCCGGCCGGCGCGCACCGGCGGTCCAGCGTCCCCATCCGCAGGGACGCCAGCAGCGTCGCGCCATAGGAGCCGGGTTCGATACCCGCGAGGCGGGAGGGGATGCCGCCGCTGACGCTGGCATAGGCGCCGAAGCCGGCAAAGACCGCGCCCGCCACCGCGCTGGCCGCGAACACCGCCCGCCGGGTCGGCAGCAGCGGCCGCCCGCGCCGGAACGGCTGCTCGACAAAGCGCCAGCTCAGATAGGCGAGCCCCAGCGACAACGCCGCCAGCCCCATCATCAGCGCCGGCGCCGGCTCGGCCAGCGCCCGGATCCGGGCGAAGGCGAACAGCGGCTGGTGCCAGAGATAGGCGCTGTAGCTGATCAGCCCGATGCCCACCAGAGCCCGCGCCGACAGCACCCGCGCGACGAACGTCCCCTTATGCGCGTACATCACGATCAGCGCCGCCCCGCCCACCGGCACCAGCGCGTAAAGGCTGGGGAACGGCGTCGCCGCATCGAAGGCGAAGATCGCGAACACGATCATCGCCAGCCCCAGCGCGCTCAGCACATTGTTCGGCCGGGCATGGCTGGCGGCGAGAAATCCGCAGATCGAGCCGGCCAGCAGCTCCCAGATGCGGAACTGCGGCAGGTAGAAATTCGCCCGCGGCGCAAAGCGCCAGCCCCATTCGGTGGCGGCGAGGCTCACCACCGCCGTCGCCACCACCAGCCAGAACACGGTGCGCCGGCCGAAGCGCCACAGCAAAGCCAGGCTCAGCGGCGCGATCAGGTAATATTGCTCCTCGACCGCCAGGCTCCAGGTGTGCAGCAGCGGCTTCAGCTCGGCGGCGGCGGCGAAATAGCTGCCTTCCTCGCTCCAGAACAGGAAGTTCGAGACGAAGAACACCACCGCCGTGACGCTGCGGCCGAAATCGCGCAACTGGTCGGGGATCATCCACAGCAGCGCGAAGGGCACGCACGCCGCCATCACCACGAACAGCGCCGGCAGGATGCGCCGCGCCCGCCGCTCGTAGAACCGCCCGATGGAGAAGGTGCCGGCCTCGATCTCCGCCAGCAGGATCATCGTGATCAGGTAGCCGCTGATCACGAAGAACACGTCGACGCCCACATACCCGCCCGAGAACGCCCCGAAGCCAGCGTGGAACAGGATCACGGGAACAACGGCAACCGCACGCAACCCGTCGATCTCGTCGCGATACGTCATGCGCTCTCCGGCACCGGGCCGCTGCCGCCTCAGGGAGTGCGCAGGCTACGCGAAATCTCGTCGAACGCCGCCGTCATCGCCGGCGCCAGCATGGCGGCGCCATAGGCGGTGAGATGATCGGTGTCGCCATAGAACGCCCCGTTCCGGTCGCCGGCGAGATAGCGCCCGTCATGCGCGAACAGCTCGTCGAAGGACAGCACCCACACCTTGTCGCCGCGCAGCCGATCCAGCACGCTCTCGGAATAGCCCTGGCGGCGCGTATTCTCTTCGACCGTCACCGACACCTCCCGCACCGCCTGCTCGAAACGCGTCGCGTCGAGGCCGCCATCGCTCGCGAGCAACGCCGCCTGCTCGACCAGCGCGCGCAGCGGCACGTTCTGCTCCGGCACCTGGTCGATCACCACCACCGCCGCGCCAAGCGCGCGATACTCCGCCACGGTGGCGGGCAGCAGCGTCTCGAAGGTCTCCCGCGGAGGCGCATAGGGGCGGCCGGCCTCCGGCGCGAGAATGTAATAGCGGCCGCCTTGCTGGGTGTAGAGCGACCAGCGGGCCACCAGCACCACCACGTCGAAGTGCCCGTCCCGCACCGCCTCCATCTGCGCCTGCGTCATGCCCGGGCAGGCCCCCGGCGCCAATATGCCGGTGCGCACTTCCGCATGGCGGATCGGCGGGCAGCCGCCAATGCCGAGCCGGTAGACGGCGTTGCGCTGCCCCACCCCGGCGAAGGCCGGCAGCAGCGTGCCCGAATGGCTGTCGCCGATCACCAGGATGCGCAGTTCCGGGTCCGGCGGGTCGAAGGCCGGGCACAACCGGGCGCGACCTGCCGCGTCGAGCATGTCGATCCCGTCATAGCAGTCGCCGAGCAGCCTGTTGTGACGCACCGAGGCGAGCAGCGTCGCGCCATAGGAGCCGGGTTCGATACCCGCGAGGCGGGAGGGGATGCCGCCGCTGACGCTGGCATAGGCGCCGAAGCCGGCAAAGACCGCGCCCGCCACCGCGCTGGCCGCGAACACCGCCCGCCGGGTCGGCAGCAGCGGCCGCCCGCGCCGGAACGGCTGCTCGACAAAGCGCCAGCTCAGATAGGCGAGCCCCAGCGACAACGCCGCCAGCCCCATCATCAGCGCCGGCGCCGGCTCGGCCAGCGCCCGGATCCGGGCGAAGGCGAACAGCGGCTGGTGCCAGAGATAGGCGCTGTAGCTGATCAGCCCGATGCCCACCAGAGCCCGCGCCGACAGCACCCGCGCGACGAACGTCCCCTTATGCGCGTACATCACGATCAGCGCCGCCCCGCCCACCGGCACCAGCGCGTAAAGGCTGGGGAACGGCGTCGCCGCATCGAAGGCGAAGATCGCGAACACGATCATCGCCAGCCCCAGCGCGCTCAGCACATTGTTCGGGCGGGCATGGCTGGCGGCGAGAAATCCGCAGATCGAGCCGGCCAGCAGCTCCCAGATGCGGAACTGCGGCAGGTAGAAATTCGCCCGCGGCGCAAAGCGCCAGCCCCATTCGGTGGCGGCGAGGCTCACCACCGCCGTCGCCACCACCAGCCAGAACACGGTGCGCCGGCCGAAGCGCCACAGCAAAGCCAGGCTCAGCGGCGCGATCAGGTAATATTGCTCCTCGACCGCCAGGCTCCAGGTGTGCAGCAGCGGCTTCAGCTCGGCGGCGGCGGCGAAATAGCTGCCTTCCTCGCTCCAGAACAGGAAGTTCGAGACGAAGAACACCACCGCCGTGACGCTGCGGCCGAAATCGCGCAACTGGTCGGGGATCATCCACAGCAGCGCGAAGGGCACGCACGCCGCCATCACCACGAACAGCGCCGGCAGGATGCGCCGCGCCCGCCGCTCGTAGAACCGCCCGATGGAGAAGGTGCCGGCCTCGATCTCCGCCAGCAGGATCATCGTGATCAGGTAGCCGCTGATCACGAAGAACACGTCGACGCCCACATACCCGCCCGAGAACGCCCCGAAGCCAGCGTGGAACAGGATCACGGGAACAACGGCAACCGCACGCAACCCGTCGATCTCGCTACGGTATTTCATATGCCCCC
Source organism: Ancylobacter sp. (assembly GCF_965279025.1). NCBI lineage: Bacteria > Pseudomonadati > Pseudomonadota > Alphaproteobacteria > Hyphomicrobiales > Xanthobacteraceae > Ancylobacter > Ancylobacter sp. The sequence goes on from NZ_OZ257132.1 coordinate 1,124,848, forward strand.
GGCACAGGCAGAACACGGCACGTCGGCCCCAGGCCGAGCGATACCCCACCCGAACCCCAGCGTCGATAACCGGGCGGCAACAGTTCGTCACATTTGGAAACAGTCCCCGCGCCACCCCCGGCCGCGCGGGCAGGCTCAGCCGGGGTCGGCCGATCCCGGCGCAGCGGTGCCAGGGGCGCCATTGGCGGCCGGAACGGGGGCCTTCAGCGTGGCGAGGAAGGCTTCGACGCTCGGCAGCATGCGCCCGACGATGATGTCCACCCCGGCGGCGGTCGGGTGCACGCCGTCCGGCTGGTTCAGCCCCGTGTTGCCCGCTACCCCGTCGAGGAAGAACGGGTAGAGCGGCACGTCATATTTCGCCGCCAGCCGCTCATAGATCGGGTCGAAGCGCTTCTGATAGGCCGCGCCGAGATTGGGCGGCGCCTGCATGCCGGCCATCAGCACGGGAACGCCGCGCGCCTTCAGACGCGCCAATATGGTATCGAGCGAACGCTCGGGAATCGCCGGGTCGAGCCCGCGCAGGGCATCATTGGCGCCGAGTTCGAGGATCACCCCGTCGGTTCCGTCGGGGATAGACCAGTCGAGCCGGGCGAGGCCGGCGCTGGTGGTGTCGCCCGAGACGCCGGCATTCACGATCACAACGTCGTGTCCCTTGGCCTTCAGCGCGTCCTGCAGCCGGACCGCGAACGACTTGCTGGCGGGGAGGCCATAGCCGGCGGTCAGGCTGTCGCCGAACGCCACGATGCGCAGCGGTTCGGCCATCGCCGGGGTGGAAGCGCCGGCCGCCGCGCCGAACAAGGCGAGGCCGCCGAGAGCGAGGAGCCGATGGAGCAATCGTGACACGGGCCTACCCTTTCGGAAACGGTGCAGCGCAGCATATGGTGCGCCAGATGCCGGCCGCAAAATGGCGATGCCGTTCCCGCACCGGAACAGACGCGAAAAAGAGCCCCATGCCTCCAATGACCAAGCCTCCCGTCACGATGCCGTCGGCCCGGGTGCCGACAGGCGCGCAGACCGCCACCGCCATCCGCCTCGACGGCGTGGAACTCTCCCTCGGCAGCGGTGCGGCGCGCGTGCACATCCTCAAGGGCGTGTCGCTGGCCATACGCCAGGGCGAGGCCGTCGGTCTTGTCGGCCCCTCCGGTTCGGGCAAGTCGAGCCTGTTGATGGTGCTCGCCGGGCTGGAGCGGGCGGACGCCGGACGGGTCGAGGTGGCGGGACAGGAGCTGACAGGGCTGAACGAGGACGCCCTCGCGCGCTTTCGCGGCCGCCATGTCGGCATCGTCTTCCAGGCCTTCCATCTCATCCCCACCATGACGGCGGTGGAGAATGTCGCCGTGCCGCTGGAACTCGCCGGCCGTGCCGACGCCTTCGAGCGCGCCGCCGCCGAGCTGACCGCCGTGGGCCTCGGCGCGCGTCTCGACCATTACCCCTCCCAGCTTTCCGGCGGCGAGCAGCAGCGCGTCGCCGTTGCCCGCGCGCTGGCACCCGAGCCCCGCATCCTCGTCGCCGACGAGCCGACCGGCAATCTCGACGAGGCGACCGGCAAGCAGATCATGGACCTGCTGTTCGAGGCGCAGGCGCGGCGCGGCGCCACGCTGGTCATCGTCACCCATGACGCGACGCTCGCCCGCCGCTGCGACCGCACGGTGCGGCTGCGCTCGGGCGCCGTCGAGCCCGAGGAAGCGCTGGCCGGGGCCGGCGCATGAGCACCGGAGAGGTTTCGACCCCGGCGGCGGAAGCCGGCCGGGTGGCCCTGCTGCGCCGTCCCGGCCGCCGCACGCTGCCGCTGCGCTTCGCCCTGCGCGAACTGCGCGGCGGCCTGCGCGGCTTCGCCGTGTTCCTGGCCTGCCTCGCGCTCGGTGTCGCGGCCATTGCCGGTGTCGGCGCCTTCTCGCGCGCCCTGACCGATGGCCTCGCCCGCGAGGGCACGACGCTGCTCGGCGGCGACGCCGCCTTCACCCTGGTGCAGCGCGAGGCGAGCCCGCAGGAATATGCGCTCATCGCCGCCGGCGGGCCGGTCTCAACCATCGCCACGCTGCGCGCCATGGCGCGCGCCGGCAGCGGCGAATCGCTCGACGCCACGCTGGCGGAAGTGAAGGCGGTGGACGGCGTCTACCCGATGGTCGGCACGCTCGACATCGAACCGCCGCAGCCGCTCGCCGGGGCGCTCGCCGCCGAGGGCGACGCCTTCGGCGCGCTCGTCGACCCCTCGCTCGCCGACCGGCTGCAGCTCAAGACCGGCGACCGCTTCCAGCTCGGCGAGGCGACGCTCATCCTCAAGGGCACGCTGGCGCGCGAGCCGGACCTGCTCTCCACCGGCATCGGCTTCGGCCCGCGCGTGTTGGTGTCGCTCGACGCGCTGCGCGCCACCGACCTGCTGCAGCCCGGCTCGCTGGTGCGCTGGCACTACCGGGTGAAGATGGACCGCCCGGCGGAACTCGCCGGCTTCGTCGACGGCGTGCAGAAAGGCGCGCCCGAGGCGGGCTTCGAGGCCCGCACCCGCGACGCGGCCGCGCCCCGGCTGGAGAACAACGTCCGCCGCTTCACCGAATATCTCACCCTTGTCGGCCTTACCGCGCTGCTCGTCGGCGGGGTCGGCGTCGCCAATGCGGTGAAGAGCCATCTCGACGCCAAGCGCGGCGTCATCGCCACCTTCAAGAGCCTCGGCGCGCCGGGGGTGACGGTGTTCGCGATCTATCTCGCCGAGGTCGGCCTCATCGCCCTGATCGGCATCGGCATCGGCATCGTCGTCGGTTCCGCCCTGCCCTTCCTCGCCGATGCCGCCTTCGGCCATTTGCTGCCGATCGCCATCGAGCCGAGCCTGCAGCCGAGGGCGATCCTGCTTGCGCTGGCCTATGGCGCGCTGATCGCGCTGGCCTTCGCCCTGTGGCCGCTGGGGCTCGCCCATGACGTACCGGTCTCGGCGCTGTTCCGCGAGCATGTGGAAGGCGCCCGGCGGCGCCCGCGCCTCGTCTATATCGCCCTCACCACGCTGGCGGCGCTGGCGCTGGCGGGGCTCGCGGTCTACGCGTCGGAGCAGCGTTATGTCGCGATGATCTATCTCGCGGCGGCGGCGAGCGTGCTGGTGACGCTGCGCCTCGTCGCGGCCGGCATCATGGCGGTGGCCCGCCGTCTGCCGCGCCCGCGCTCCACCGCGCTGCGTCTCGCGCTCGCCAACATCCACCGGCCGGCGGCGCTCACCCCCACCATCGTGCTGTCGCTCGGCCTCGGCCTGACGCTGCTGGTGACGCTGGCGCTGATCGACCGCAGCCTGACGCGCGAGCTCACCTCGCGCCTGCCCACCGAGGCGCCGAGCTTCTTCTTCCTCGACATCCAGAACAGCGAGACCGACACCTTCGTGCGCTTCCTGCACGAGAAGGCGCCGGAGGGCGAGGTCGAAGTCGTGCCGATGCTGCGCGGGCGCATTGTCACGCTCGGCGGGCGCCCGGTGGAAAGCCTCGATCCGCCGGCGGAATTCGCCTGGGTGCTGTCCTCCGACCGGGGCATCACCTATGCGCAGGGCCTCCCCGAGGGCTCCGTTCTCGCCAGCGGCGAGTGGTGGCCGGCCGATTATGCCGGCCCGCCGCTGGTCTCCTTCGAGCGCGAGATCGCCGACGCCTTCGGCCTGAAGATCGGCGACGAGGTGACGGTGAACGTGCTCGGCCGCTCCATCACCGCCACCATCGCCAATCTGCGCGACGTGGAATGGGAGCGGCTCGCCATCAATTTCGTCATGGTCTATTCGCCCAACACCTTCGCCGGCGCGCCGCACACCTCGCTGGCCACCCTCACCCTGCCGGAGGGCGGCGATGTCGGCACCGAGCGCAGCCTCGGCCGCGCCGTGGCGACCGACTTTCCCGCCGTCACCGCCGTGCGGGTGAAGGAGGCGCTGACCCAGATCGGCGAGATCGTCGCCAATCTGCTCATCGCCATTCGCGGCGCCAGCCTCGTCACCCTGCTCTCCAGCGTGCTGGTGCTCGCCGGCGCGCTGGCGGCGGGCCAGCATCATCGCGTCTATGACGCCGTGATCCTGAAGACGCTCGGCGCCACGCGGGCGCGGCTGGTGGCCGCCTATGCGCTGGAATATGCCGCGCTCGGCCTCGTCACCGCCGTGGTGGCGGTCGGGGCGGGCACGGCGGCGGCCTATGTGGTGGTGGTGTATGTGATGAAGCTCGGTTTCGCCTGGTCCACCGGCGCGGCGCTCGGCGCGGTGGCGGTGGCGCTGGTGCTCACCGTCGGCTTCGGTCTCGTCGGCACCTGGCGGGCATTGGGACAGAAACCGGCGCGCATCCTGCGCAATCTGTGAGTGCGAATCGGCAGAACCCGCTGCCCCAGCGTCATTCCTGTCGCAAACTTCACTTGCGGCAGGCCGATGCGCCCCTCATATTCACGCTGAGTTCCCACACTCCCCGGCATGTCGCTGGTGGCGGGGTGGGTCACGGGATTATCGGGAGAGAATCCGACCATGTCCGACTTTAACCGCAACGTCTCCGTGCCGCGCTTCGGGGCGACCGCGGCCCGGACGCAGGCCGATATCGACCAGGGCCTGCGCGCCTATATGCTGCGCGTCTACAACTACATGACGCTCGGCCTGGCCATCACCGGCGCGGCGGCGCTGGGCATCTACATGCTCGCCGTCTCCAGCACGCCGACCGAATATCAGTTGGCCGGCATCTACCTCACCGAGACCGGCGCCGCGCTGTTCAGCAGCCCGCTGCGCTGGGTGGTGATGTTCGCCCCGCTGGCGGCCGTGATGTTCCTCAGCTTCCGGGTGGACCGGCTGAGCGTCGGCGTCGCGCAGACCATCTTCTGGGTCTATGCCGCGCTCGTCGGCGTGTCGCTGGCCAGCATCTTCCTGGTCTACACGCATGAGAGCATCGTCCGGGTGTTCTTCATCACCGCAGCGGCGTTCGGCGGGTTGAGCCTCTATGGCTACACCACCTCGCGCAGCCTCTCGGGCCTCGGCTCGTTCCTGATCATGGGCCTCATCGGCATCCTGGTCGCGATGGTGGTGAACATCTTCCTCGGCTCCTCGATGCTGCAGTTCATCATCTCGGTGGCGGGCGTCCTCGTGTTCGCCGGCCTCACCGCCTATGACACGCAGCGCATCAAGGAAATGTACTTCGCCGGTGACGACGACGTCGTCGCGGGCCGCAAGGCCATCATGGGCGCGCTGACCCTGTATCTCGACTTCATCAACATGTTCCTGATGCTGCTGCAGTTGTTCGGCAACCGGAACAACTGAGCCGCCGCAGCGCTCCACTGACCACCGAAGCCCCGGCCCCGCGCCGGGGCTTTTTCGTTTCCGCGGCCCTCCGCCCTGCCGCATTTCCGTTACGGAATGACTCTAGGCTTCGCCCTCGCCAGCAAGAACGAGGAGGAAACCATGAGCTATGTCGACGGATTCGTCGTCGCCGTGCCCACCGACAAGAAGGACGCCTACCGCGCCATGGCCGAGAAGGCGGCGCCGATCTTCCTGGAGCACGGCGCGCTACGCGCGGTCGAGGCATGGGGCGACGACGTGCCGGACGGCAAGGTCACCGATTTCCGCAGGGCGGTGAAGGCGACGCCCGAGGAAACCGTGGTGTTCTCCTGGATCGAATGGCCCTCGCGCGCCGCCCGCGACGCCGGCATGAAGGCCTTCATGGAGGATCCGCGCCTGAAGGACATGACCGACATGCCCTTCGACGGCCAGCGCATGATCTTCGGCGGCTTCGCCCCGCTGCTCGACGCCCGCAAGGAGTGAGCCCTTCCGCCCATGCCCTCACAACCGATGTGACCGCCGCCGCGATTGTCCGCCGCCCCGCCGGGCGGTACAAGGCGGGCCCGGCGTTGGCCAGCAGGGTCCGCGCCCCGGGAGCCTGATCCGGTCGGGTCGCACAGCCTGGCCGGTGAATCAGTCTCCCCCGGATGGAGAGGCGGATCCCATGAACTGGTCGGATTTCAAGCGCGATACCAATCTCATCGGCGGCGAATGGGTCGGCGCCGATGCCGGCGGCACCATCGAGGTCACCAACCCCGCCACCGGCGAGGTGATCGGCACCGTGCCCAACGCCGGCACGGACGAGACCCGCCGCGCCATCGCCGCCGCGGCGAAGGCCTTCGAGACCTTCTCGCGCACCACGGCGGATGAGCGCGCGAAGATGCTGCGGCGCCTGCATGCCGCCATCATGGACAATCAGCGGGCGCTGGCCGAACTCCTCACCCTCGAGCAGGGCAAGCCGCTGGCCGAATCCATGGGCGAGGTCGGTGCCAGCGCCGCCTATGTGCTGTGGTTCTCCGAGGAAGCCCGGCGCGTCTATGGCGATGTCATCCCCTCCCCGTGGGGCGAGCGGCGCATCCTCGTCACCAAGCAGGCGGTCGGCGTCGTCGCCGCCATCACGCCGTGGAACTTCCCCTCCTCCATGCTGGCGCGCAAGATCGGCCCGGCACTGGCGACCGGCTGCACCTCGGTGGTGAAGCCGGCGACGCAGACGCCCTATTCCGGGCTCGCCTGGGGCGTGCTGTGCGAACAGGCCGGCTATCCCAAGGGCGTGGTCAACATCCTCACCGGCTCGGCCTCGGCCATCGGCGGCGAGATGACCGCCAACCCGGCGGTGCGCAAGATCACCTTCACCGGCTCCACCCCCATCGGCAAGCTGCTGATGAAGCAGGCGGCCGACACGGTGAAGCGGGTGTCGATGGAGCTCGGCGGCAACGCGCCCTTCCTCATCTTCGACGACGCCGATCTCGACAAGGCGGTGGAAGGCGCCATCGCCTCCAAATACCGCAATTCCGGCCAGACCTGCGTCTGCGCCAACCGCTTCTATGCGCAGGCGGGCATCTATGACGCCTTCGTCGCCAAATTCGCCGAGGCCTCGGCCAGGCTGAAGGTCGGGTCCGGCCTCGACGAGGGGGTGGTGCAGGGGCCGCTGATCGACGACAAGGCGGTCGCCAAGACCGAGAGCTTCATCGCCGACGCGCTGGCCAAGGGCGGCAAGGTGGTCACCGGCGGCGGGCGCCATGAACTGGGCGGGCAGTTCTTCCAGCCCACCGTCATCGCCGGCGCCACGCCCGAGATGAACTTCGCCCGCGAGGAGATCTTCGGCCCGGTCGCCCCGGTGTTCCGCTTCGAGACCGAGGAAGAGGCGGTGCGCCTCGCCAACGACACCGAGTTCGGCCTCGCCTGCTATTTCTACACCCGCGATCTCTCCCGCGCCTTCCGCGTCTCGGAAGACCTGCGCTATGGCCAGGTCGGCATCAATGCCGGCGTCATCACCACGGAAGTGGCGCCTTTCGGCGGCGTCAAGGAATCCGGCGTCGGCCGCGAGGGCTCGAAATACGGCATCGAGGAATATATCGACGCCAAATATGTCTGCATCAGCCTCTGAGCAGGGGAAGGCAGCGGAACAGCAAAAAGGCCGGTCTCGCGACCGGCCTTTTCAATTTCAGCAGGCATTCGCCCCCAAGAGCCGAGTCGGCCCCGCGCACGCCGCCAGAGGCGTCATCCCGGAAGGGCCGAAGGCCCTATCCGGGATCGCAAAGGCCTCCCGGTGGACGATCCCGGCTCTTCGCCTCCGGCTGCGGCCGGGATGACGGTCTTCCAAGGGCGAGTTGAGGCAGCCTCAGGCCTTGAAATCCTCCAGCCGGAACGGCAGCGAGCGCAGCCGCTGGCCGGTGGCGTCGAAGATGGCGTTGGAGAGCGCCGGCGCGACGCCCGGCACGCCCGGCTCGCCAATCCCCGTCGGTGCATTCGCGGAGGGCAGGATATGCACCTCCACCACAGGCATCTCCGACATGCGCAGCGGCACATAGGTGTCGAAATTCGCCTGCTCGACCACGCCGCCGTCGAGGGTGATCTCGTCATGCAGCGCCGCGCCGAGGCCGAAGCCGACGCCGCCCTCGATCTGCGCGGCGATCACGTCCGGGTTGATGGCGATGCCGCAATCCACCGCGCACACGACGCGCTCGACCTTGATCTTGCCATCCACCACCGACACGTCGATGACGCTGCCGACCACCGTGTCGAAGCTCTCATGCAGCGCCACGCCGCGCCCCTTGCCGGCGCCCGCCTTCGGGCCCCAGCCGGCCTTCTCCGCCAGCAGCTTCAGCACGGCGGCGTGGCGCGGCTGGTCCTTCAGCAACTCCAGCCGGAACTCCACCGGGTCGCGCCCCGCCGCATGGGCGAGTTCGTCGATCATCACCTCCACCACATGGGCGGTGTGGGTGTGGCCGACCGAGCGCCACCACAAGGTGGGCACGTTCACCTTCGGCGAGTGCAGGTCCACCCGGAAATCGCCGATGGCGTAGTTCGTGTCGGAAGCGCCCTCCACCGAGGTGCCGTCGACGCCCTCCTTGATGATGAAGGCCTCGAACGGCGTGCCGGCGATGAAGGACTGGCCGACAATGCGCTGGTCCCAGCCGGCGATCTTGCCGTCGGCGGTGAGGCCCGCGCGCACCGAATGGTAGAACATCGGGCGGTAATAGCCGCCCTTGATGTCGTCCTCGCGGGTCCAGACGAGGTGCACGGGCGCCCGCCCGTCGATCGCCTTGAGGATGGTGGCGGCCTCGGCGACATAATCCGCCGGTGGGTTGGCGCGGCGCCCGAAGGAGCCACCGGCCCACAGCGTCTCGATCTTCACCTGCTCGGGCTTGATGCCGAGAATGCTGGCCGTCACCGCCTGCTCGATGGTCTGGAACTGCGAGCCGGTCCAGATGGTGACGCCATCCGCCGTCTTCTCGATCACGCAGTTCAGCGGCTCCATCGGCGCATGGGCGAGATAGGGGAAGCTGAACTCCGCCTCGATGGTCTTGACCGCGCCCGCCAGCCCCTTGGCGGCGTCGCCCCGCCGCGCGGCGGGCAGGCCCGGCGTCTGCGCCAGCTTGCGGTATTCGTCGAACAGCTCGGCCGTGCCGCGTTTCTCGGCCTTGGCCTCGTCCCACTCGATGGCGGTGAGCGCGTCGCGGCCCTGGATCGCCGCCCAGGTGTTGTTCGCCAGCACGGCGATGCCATTGGGCACCGCCACCACGTCGACCACGTCAGGCACCTTCTTCGCCGCCGTCGCGTCGAAGCTCTTCACCGTGGCGCCGAAGCGGTCCGGGCGGCGGAGGACGGCGGTCAGCATGCCCGGCCGCTTGATGTCGAGCGCGTAGATCGCCTTGCCGTCGGTCTTGTCCGGGGAATCCAGCCGGGGCAGCTTCGTGCCGATAAGCCGGAAATCCTTCGGCTCCTTGAGCGACACCTCGGCTGGCACCGGCAGCGCCGCCGCCGCTTCCGCGAATTCGCCGAAGGTGCCGGAATGGCTGCCGCTCTTCAGCACGCCCTTGTCGATGGTGATGCTGTCGGCCGGCACGCCCCACGTCGTGGCCGCCGCTGCGACCAGCATCTGGCGCGCGGCGGCGCCGGCGCGGCGCAGCTGCTGCCAGCTATTGGCCACCGAGGTCGAGCCGCCGGTGCCCTGCACCGGGCCGAAGGCGAGGTTGTTATAGAGCTTGGCGTCGGCCGGCGCGAAGGCCGCCCGCATCTGGCTCCAATCGGCGTCGAGTTCCTCGGCGACGATGGTGGACAGGCCGGTGGTGACGCCCTGCCCCATGTCGAGATGCTTGATGAGCACCGTGACCGTGTTGTCCGGGGCGATGCGCACGAAGGCGTTCGGCAGGGGCGGCGCGGCAGCGGCGGGGGCCTCCTCGGCCAGCGCGACGCGCGGGTCGAGGTGGACGCCGATGACAAGCGCGCCGCCGGCGGCCGCGAGGCCCTTGAGGAAGCTGCGGCGGGAGGCGGCAACCGGGGCGCCCATCCCCGCCAGCATCTGCCGGTAGTGTTCGGGCTTGATGAGATGCATGGCGCTCACGCGAGGTTGGAGGCAGCTTCGTGGATGGCGGCGCGGATGCGCTGATAGGTGGCGCAGCGGCACACATTGCCGTCCATGGCTGCGTCGATGTCGTCATCGGTCGGCTTGCGGTTCTCGCTGAGCAGGCCCACCGCCGACATGATCTGGCCGGGCTGGCAATAGCCGCACTGCACCACGTCGAGCGTGCGCCAGGCCGTGACCACGGCATTGCCGATCTCGCCGGTGGCGGCGACGCCCTCGATGGTGGTGACGCTCTTGCCCTCGACATCCGACAGCGAGGTCTGGCACGAGCGCACCGGCGCGCCGTCGAGATGCACCGTGCAGGCGCCGCACAGGGCGGCGCCGCAGCCGAATTTGGTGCCGGTCAGGCCGGCAATGTCGCGAATCGCCCACAGCAACGGCATGTCGCCATTGGCATCGAGGGTCTGCTCGCGTCCGTTGAGTGTGAATTTCATCAGTCGCCCTCTCCTTCTAGGGATGAGGACGCGCAACTACGAACGGCCCGCAATCACCTCCCGGCGGCGGCAAGCCGTGATGTCTGCGCTCCCGCTATGAAGTTACCGCTTCATGACGACCATCATCTAATCACCGTTCCGTGACCTGCCGCGCCCGGGCGTGCGGTTGTGCAATCCCTCACGCCGCCACCTCGGCGCGCGCCCCCAGCATGTCGCGCACGAAATCGGCGAGGTCGGTGATGTCGTCGATAATGCGGTCGTCGCCGCGGCTGGCCGAGGCATGGAAGATGCCGTCGAGCATCAGGCCGATGCGGCGAGCGGTGCGGGGAATGTCGACCGGCGTGAACCGGCCGCTGTCCATGCCGCGCTGGAGCGCGCTTTCCAGCAGCTGCTTCTCGCGCGCGTAGAAGCCGGCGATCAGCGCGTCGACCTCGTCGTCGCGCAGGCCCGAGCTCGCATAGTCGCTCATCAGCTTGACCATCAGCGCCAGCGTGGGGGCAAGCTCGATATGGGTGTCCAGCCAGGCGAGGATTTCGGCCAGCGGCTCCACGCCGGCGGCGCGCCGTTCCTCGTAGCCTGCCATGAGCTGCTCGATCGCGTGCCCAAGAGCGCGCCGCACCAGGTCGTCCTTGTTGTCGAAATAGTGGTAGAGCAGGCCGACATTGATGCCGCAGACCAGCGCGATGTCGCGCACGGTGACCACTGAGAAGTGGCGCTCGGCGAACAATCTCAAGGCTTCCTCAAGAATCATCCCCCGCCGCTCGGCGGGCTGGAGGCGCTTGCGCGCGGTGCGGGCGGTCATGCGTTTCCTCCGTATTTTTACGGAATTTTCTGCCTTGCTCATATGCTAAGCGTGCCCATTTGTTGGGCTTGCACGCGATATTAAGTCACCGTTTAATAGCCCGGTCCAGCCATTTCAGCGACCGGAGCCACCCCTCATGAAGCGCATACTCAGGGCAGCAGCCGTCTTCGCCAGCCTCGCTGCCGTCGCCCTCGCGGGAGCGCCCGCGGCGCAGGCCGCGCCGAAGACGAGTTTCAAGGTCGCCTACACTGTCTATATCGGCTTCATGCCGTTCGCCTACATGAAGTCCTCGGGCATCATGAAGAAGTGGGCCGACAAATACGGCATCGAGGTCGAGATCATCCAGGCCAACGACTATGTCGGCTCGATCAACCAGTTCATCGCCGGCGAGATCGATGCGGTGGGCGTGGCGTCCATGGACGGCCTCACCATGCCGGCCGCCGGCGGCGTCGACACCTCCATCCTGCTGATCACCGACTATTCCAACGGCAACGACATCGTCGTCTCCAAGACCGCCAAGGATGTGAAGGAACTGGCCGGCCAGGACGTGTACCTGCTGCAGTACAGCGTCTCGCACTATCTGCTGAACCGCGGCCTGCAACTCGCCGGCATCGACGATCCCACCGCCGCCAAGACGGTGAACATCTCGGACGCGGAGATCTCCGCCGCCTTCGTCTCGCAGGACGAGATGAAGCACGCCGTCTCGTGGAAGCCGCTGACCGAGGACATGCTCAAGGTCAAGGGCGCCACCAACCTGTTCGATTCGTCCAAGATCCCCGGCGAGATCATGGACGTGTTCATCGGCAACACCCAGAACATCAAGGACAACCCGAACTTCGCCAAGGCGATGGTCGGCGCCTGGTATGAGGCGCTCGGCATCCTCAAGGCCGGCGGCGCCCCCGCCGAGGAGATGCGCGCCGTGATGACCAGCGCCATGGGCACCGATGCCGGCGGCCTGCAGGCGCAGCTCGACACCACCCACTTCTTCTACACGCCGGCGGAAGCCGCCAGCTTCCTGATGTCGGCCGACAACGCCAAGATCTGGAACAGCATCCGCACCTTCTGCTTCCAGCAGGGCCTGTTCGGCCAGGGCGCCACCAGCGTCGACACCATCGGCATCGAGGTCGCCGACGGCACGGTGCTGGGCGACAAGGCGAACATCAAGATGCGGGTCAATGCCAGCTTCACCAAGGACGCCGCCGACGGGAAGTTGTGAGCGGTTGCGCCAGCCTCTCCCGCTGTCGGGAGAGGCTGGCGTGAGGGGGTATGCGGAACGGTGAGAGGCCGTGCCCCGTTCCGTTCCCCGGACGAGCCGCACGAAGCTGCGGCGCCGATCCGGGGCCCAGGAAACACGCCCGGGAAACACTCCGGCCGAGCCCTGAGAGACTGCTCCGAAGCGCCATCATCGCGGGAGGAGGTTCAGCCTCCCGGATGACGATCGCAACCGAAAGGCCGCCATGCGCCGCATCATCAATTACGCGCCACGTCCCGGCGTCCGGCTCATCCTCGCCCTCCTGCCCTTCGTCGCGGTGCTGGCGATCTATCTTCTCGCCTCCAATGCCCGCCTCGCTGTGGAGCCGGCCGACAAGCTGATGCCGAGCTTCGCCAGCTTCTGGGCGACCATGGTGCGCATGGCGACCACGATCGACATCGCCACCAAGCAGTATCTGCTGTGGTGGGACACCTGGCTCAGCCTGCAGCGTCTGTTCCTCGGCCTCGGCATCTCGGCTTTGCTCGGCCTGGTGCTCGGCATCATCGTCGGCTTCGTCCCCTATCTGCGGGCGACGTTCGAACCCTTCTTCGCCGCCTTCTCGCTCATCCCGCCCCTCGCCGTGCTGCCCATCCTGTTCATCCTGTTCGGGCTCGGCGAGGCGTCGAAGATCGTGCTGATCGTGTTCGGCATTGCCCCCTTCATCATCCGCGACGTGATGCTGCGCGTCTCCGCCATTCCCGCCGAGCAGATCATCAAGGCGCAGACGCTGGGCGCCTCCACCTGGCAGATGATCTCGGGCGTGGTGCTGCCGCAGGTGATGCCGCGCTTGATCGATTCCGTGCGCCTGTCGCTCGGCGCCGCCTGGCTGTTCGTCATCGCCGCCGAAGCCATCACGTCCGAAGGCGGGCTGGGCTACCGCATCTTCCTGGTGCGGCGCTATCTCGCCATGGACGTGATCCTTCCCTACGTGATCTGGATCACCCTGCTCGCCTTCCTCATGGATTACGCGCTGCGTCGCCTCAGCGTCGCCGCCTATCCGTGGGACCAGATAAAGGCGGCCTGAAATGACCACCATCAGCTTCGAGAACGTCTGGAAGGAATATGACGAGCGGGTCGTGCTCGAGCAGGTGAACCTGTCGCTGGCCGACCACGAATTTCTCGTCATCATCGGCCCCTCCGGCGTCGGCAAGACCACGCTGCTGCGCATGCTGCTCTCGCAGGAACAGCCGACGCGCGGGCGCATTCTGCTCGATGGCGAGCCGATCGCCACCGAGCCCACCGCCGACCGCGGCGTCGTGTTCCAGCGCTATTCGGTGTTCCCGCACAAGACCGTGCTGGGCAATGTGATGATGGGCCCTCAATGGGCCGGCGCGCCGCTGCTCGGGCGCTTCTTCGGTGCCCGCCGCGCGGCGCTCGAAGAGCGCGCCATGGCGCTGCTCACCCGCGTCGGCCTCGGCGAGCACGCGGCCAAGTACCCCGCCCAGCTCTCCGGCGGCATGCAGCAGCGCCTTGCGCTGGCGCAGGCGCTGATCATGAAGCCGAAGGTGCTGCTGCTCGACGAGCCCTTCGGCGCCCTCGACCCCGGCACCCGCAAGTCGATGCACGAGCTGGTGGGCGAGTTGTGGGAGGAAAACCGCATGACCATCGTCATGGTCACGCATGATCTGCCCGAGGCCTTCCTGCTCGGCACGCGCGTCATCGCCGTCGACCGGCGGCGCAACGACCCGCAGGCGCCCGAGCGCTTCGGCGCCACCATCGTCTCCGACTTCGAAGCCAAGTGCCGCAGCGTGCGGGAATCCAGAGCTTTCGAGGCAGAGCGCGAGAGGGTGCGCCTGACCTTCCTCGCCGGCACGCCCGCAACCGGGGACGACCCGGCCGTCCCGGCATTCGAGACTGCTTTAGTGAAGGACTGACAGCAATGGCCGACAACCGCTTCCATCTCGCCTGGTTCATGAACTTCACGCCCGACGAATGGCGCGAACCGTTCGGCCAGGGCGGCAATCCGTGGGACGGCCGCTTCTATGTCGAGATGGCGCAGGCGATGGAGCGCGCCTGCTTCGATCTCATCATGATCGAAGACAAGCTGATGGTGCCGGAGACCTATGGCGGCTCGCGCGATCTCTCGCTCAAGCACGCCATGATGGTGCCGAAGGCCGATCCCGCCCCGCTGGCGGTGGCCATGGGCATGGCGACCAGCCATCTCGGCGTGGTGGCCACCCTGTCGACCATGGCCTACCCGCCCTTCATGCTGGCGCGCCTGTGCTCCACCATCGACAGCCTCACCAAGGGCCGCTTCGGCTGGAACGTCGTCACCTCGGCCGAGGACCTGATGGCGAAGAATTTCGGCATGGACAAGCTGCCCCCGCGCGAGGACCGCTACGCCATGGCCGAGGAATATATGGAGGTCGTGGACAAGCTGTTCAATTCGTGGGAGCCGGACGCCGTGGTGCTCGACCGCGCCAACGGCATCTATGCCGACGGCTCCAAGGTCCACACGATCGACCATGACGGCACCTATTACAAGGTGCGCGGCCCGCTCAACACCGTGCCGTCGCCGCAGCGCCGCCCGGTCTATCTGCAGGCCGGCGCCTCGCCGCGCGGGCGCGATTTCGCCGCCCGCCATGCCGACGCCATCGTCTCCGTCGCCAATGGCGTCGAGGGCATGAAGGCGTTCCGCGCCGACATCCGCGCCCGCGCCGCCGCGCTCGGGCGCGACCCGGACGAGATCAAGGTGTTCTTCTGCATCTGCCCGAGCCTGGGCGAGACCGAGGCGGAAGCCCGCGCCCGCTACGACAACGTCACCATGTCGGACAATTTCGTCACCGACGTGCTGATCTCCATCTCCGCCATCACCGAGATCGATTTCGCGCAATACGACCTCGACAAGCCGCTGCCGGAAAAGCTGGTCACCAACGGCGAATCCGGCACGCTCGACAAGTTCCAGCAATGGGGTTCGGGCAAGACGCTGCGCCAGCTCGCCGCCTCGGGCGGCGGCGGTCTCGTCTCCTCCATGGAGCTGATCGGCACGCCGGCGCAGGTGGCGGACAAGATGGGCGATGCCATGGCCGAAGTCGGCGGCGACGGCTTCCTCATCACCACGCCGGTGCTGCGCGTCTCGCGGCGCTACATCACCGAGATCTGCGACGGGCTGGTGCCGGAGCTGCAGGCGCGCGGCCTGGTGCGCACCGAATACAAGCACCAGTTGCTGCGCGACAATCTGCGCGAGTTCTGAGCGCATCTGTCCGGGGTGCGGCCGCGCCGCGCCCCATTAGTGCCGGCGATGTTCCGGCTGGAAGGAGAGGGCATGACCCAGTGCTCGCCGCACGACGGCGCTCCCGACAATGCCCCGCCGCAGGTGACGCGGCAGGGTTACCGCAACGCCATGGCGCGGCTCGGCGCGGCGGTGAACATCGTCACCACCGACGGGCCGGCCGGGCGCCATGGCTTCACCGCCTCGGCGGTGTGCTCGGTCACCGACAGCCCGCCGACCCTGCTGGTCTGCCTCAACAAATCGTCCTCGGCGGCCGGCCCGGTCCATGCCAATGGCGTTGTGTGCATCAACACGCTGGCGGCGGGGCATGAGCCGCTCTCCAACCTGTTCGGCGGCCGCACCCCGCCGGAAGAGCGTTTCGCCAGCGGCGCGTGGCGGGTGGCGGCCACCGGCGCGCCGATGCTGGTCGGGGCGGTCGTCGCCTTCGATTGCCGCATCGTCCGCACGGTCGAGGTCGGCACGCATGACGTGCTGTTCTGCGAAGTGGTCGGCGTCGCCGAGGGCGGCTCGGACGAGAGCCTGATCTATTACGACCGGCGCTACCACACGCTCTCCGGCCCGACCGACGACTGACACCGGCCGCGCGCCATTCTTCAACAGCCGGTGATCCCCGCGGAATTTCGCGCGCTGCGAAAAGCGTCACGTGAGGCGCGACCGTACATGGTGAGGCGCGTGCATGTCGCACGCCTGTCAGGGAGTGCCCATCATGAAGCGTTCAAGGATTATCGCCGCCGCCGCGCTTGCCGCCACCCTAACGCTGCCGGCCGTCGCGCAGGCGCAGAGCAGCCCGCCGTCGGGTTTCCCGTGGCTGCGCAACTACGCGTCCCAGCCCCGCGCCACCAATCAGGCCGCGCTGAACGGCGACGCCGCCATTCGCTGGCAGGAAACCATCAACGCCTATTCACGCGGGCGATGATCTAGCTGCCGCGATAGGTGGAATAGCTCCACGGCGTCACCACCAGCGGCACGTGATAATGCCCCTCCGGTTCGGCGATGCCGAAGCGGACCGGCACCTCGTCGAGGAAGGCCGGCTCCGGCAGCGCCAGCCCGCGCGCGGCGAAATACGCGCCGATGTGGAACACCAGCTCATACCGCCCGGCGCGCAGCGGCGTGCCCGAGATAAGCGGCGCGTCGGTGCGCCCGTCCTCATTGGTCAGCGCCCCGCGCAGCAGCGCGCGCCCGCTCGCCCCCACCTCGAACAATTCCACCCGCACCCCCTGCGCCGGCCCGCCTTTGTGGGTGTCGAGCACATGGGTGGAAAGCCGCCCGTAAACCTTCGGCAGGCCCGGCCCGTCCACGCGCTCCACCAGCCGCAGCGCGGTGATGCGGCCGATCTCGGCGAGAGCGGCGGCAAGCTCGTCAGCCCTGTCATGAGCGAGCCGCGCCTCGAAGGCATCGAGAATCGCGTCGCGCGTCTGGCGCCGCACGCAGATGACGAAGGGAAAGCCGAAGCGCGCCCAATAGGCGCCGTTCAGCCGCTCGAAGCGCGCATATTCGGTGTCGGAAAGCCGGTCCAGCCCGAGCCCGGCCTGTTCTGAGACGGAATCCGCCGCCATGTCGCCGGCCCGCGCCGCCTTGCCGGCAAGGTCGGGATGCGCCGCCACGAAGGCCACCTGCTCGGCCTCCGGCCGCGCCCGCACCGCGCCCATCAGCGCCGCGTGCAGCGCCGAGACGGTGGCGAAGGGCGCGCCGGCGAACGCCGCCTCGGGCACCCAGGGCGCGTGCTCGAACACGCCGTCCAGCGCGGCGACAAAACCGTGTTGGTCGCGCGCGTTCAGCTCGTCGAGGGAAAGGGGTTCAGGCACGGGCTCACTCCTCGCGCGGCAGGACAGGCACGAACGGGTCGCCCGTCCGCTCGCGATCATAGACGCAGCGTCCGGCGACATAGGTGGCGCGCACGGCACGATCGTCGCCCAGCGTCATCAAAAGAAACAGCATTTCCTCGATCGAGGCGCAGTAGCCGGCGCGGAACGCCATGAGCGGCGTCGCCTTCGGGTCGAGCACGCAGATATCTGCCTCCATCCCCGGCGCCAGCCGGCCGAGCCGGTCCTCCAGCCCCAGCGCCCGCGCGCCGCCGAGCGTGGCGAGGTAGAAGCCCTGCACCGCGTCGAGCTTATGGCCGGTGAGCGCGGCGACCTTGTAGGCCTCGTTCAGCGTCTGGAGCTGCGAGAGCGAGGTGCCCCCGCCGACATCCGTGCCGAGCCCCACCTTCACCGGCCGGCGCGGGTCCACCGCCTCGAACAGCCTGAACAGGCCGCTGCCGAGAAACAGGTTGGAAGTCGGGCAATGCGCCAGCGCCGCCCCGCTCTGGTGGCAGGTGCAGAAATCGCCCTCGTGCAGATGCACGCCATGGCCGAACATCGAGCGCGGCCCCATCAACCCGGCATGGGCGTAGACATCGAGATAGGAAGAGCGCGCGGGGAACAGTTCGCGCACCCATTCCACCTCGCCGGGATTCTCGCACAGATGCGTCTGCAGGAAGAGCCCGTCGCGGGTCTTCAACAAGGCGCCGGCGGCGTCGAGCTGCGCCTCCGTCGAGGTCGGCGCGAAGCGCGGCGTGACGCAATAGAGCGCCCGCCCGCGCCCGTGCCAGCGGTCGATCAAGGCGAGGCTCTCATCATAGCCGCGCTGCGCGGTGTCGAGCAGGCCCAAAGGCGCGTTGCGGTCCATCAGCACCTTGCCGGCAATCATCCGGGCATCGAACCGCGCTGCCTCGGTGAAGAACGCGTCCACCGAATGCGGGTGCACGGTGCAATAGACCATCGCCGTCGTGGTGCCGGCGCGCAGCAATTCGCGCAGGAACAGCTGCGCCACCCGCTGCGCATGGCCGGCATCGGCGAAGCTCATCTCGGCGGGGAAGGTGTAGGTCTCCAGCCACTCCAGCAATTGCGCGCCGAAGGCGCCGATCATCTGCATCTGCGGGTAATGCACATGCGCGTCGATGAAGCCCGGCACCAGAAGGTGATCGGGGTAATGCACGATGTCGACGCCGCCGGGCAGCGTGTCCCTCAGTTCGGCATGCGGGCCGAAGGCGGTGATGATCCCGTCCTCGATCACCACAAGCGCGTCGTCATGGGTGACGAGGCAGCCACGGGAGGGCTGCTCGAACGGGTTTCCCGCCAGCGTCGCCGCCGGCCCGCGCAGCACCATCCTGCAGCTGGGTTCTCTCATGATGAGGCGCCTTCTGCAGCTTGGGATGGCAGCAGCGCATACAGTTCGTCGGCCATGAACGGGGTCGCCCGCAGCCGCACCCCGGTGGCATCGAAGATCGCGTTGGCGAGCGCCGCCGCAACCGGGTTGAACGGGCTCTCGCTCATCGATTTCGCTCCCATGGGCCCAATGGAATCATGGGTTTGCGCGAAGAACACCTGCGTGCGCGGCACATCGGCGAAGGCGGGAATATGGTAGCCGCGAAAGCTCGCATTGGTCACGGCGCCCTGCCCGTCCATCATCAGCCGCTCATGGAGCGCGACGCCGATAGCCTGCGCCACGCCCCCCTCCACCTGCCCCCGGCACTGCATGGGGTTGATCACCGTCCCGGCATCCGCCGCATGGACGGAGCGCAGGATGCGGATCTCGCCGGTGCGGGAATGCACTGCGATTTCAAAGCCTTGCACATTGAAGGCGACCGAGCGCGGCGTGCCGTCGGCATCGCCCACCGCCTCCAGCGGCGCGAGATCGGCAAGGGCGATACGCGTGTAACCGGTCATCACCGCCTCGCCCTCGATCCGGCATTCTTCGGCCGCCACGCCCAGCCGGGCGGCAGCGGCGGCACGGATCGTCTCCCCGAGAGCAAGCGCCGCCCGCCGCGTCGCCTCGCCGGCCACCACCGTTCCGGTGGAGCCATAGGCCCCGGTGTCGTGCGCGACATGGGCGGTGTCGGATTGCAGCACGCGGATCTGGTCCGGCCGCGCGCCGAGCAGGGTGGCGGCAATCTGCACGTGAACGGTCGTTGTGCTGTTGCCGAATTCCGCCGTGCCGGTGCGTAATTCATAGTTCCCTGAAGGGGTTAGCCTCAGCCGTGTCTGTGCCACATGGCCGCGCGGGGGAATCGTGTCGATCATCGCCGCCGCCACGCCGCGCCCGACATGCCAGTCGGGTGACAGCCCTGCCAATGAGAGAGTCGCCGTCGCAGGCGTCTCCAGCGCCGCCTCCACGAGATCGAGGCACTGGTCGAGACCATAGCTGGCCATTTCGACATCGTGATGCGGGGCGCAGGACGACACCATCGCATCGCCCGGCCGCACCATGTTCAGCCGCCGCAACGCGATCGGGTCGAGGCCGAGCTTGTGCGCCAGCTCGTCCATGGCGGATTCCACCGCGAAGATGGTCTGGCTCAGCCCATAGCCGCGAAAGGCGCCGCTGGGCAAAGCATGGGTATAGACCGACCAGCCCTCTATCTTCTTGTTCGGGCAGCGATAAATCGCAACGCTCTCGCCCGAGCCGTGAAACAGCACGCCGGTGGCGTGGTTGCCATAGGCACCGGTGTTCAGCAGCATCCGCATGGAAAAAGCGGTCAGCCGCCCCTCTTGCGTGGCGCCGAGCTTCACCGTCACCTTCATCGGGTGGCGGCTGGTCGAGGCCGCGAACTGCTCGGCGCGTGTATATTCCAGCTTGACCGGCCGCCCGGTCTTCAGCACGGCGAGCGCGACGATGTCCTCGGTGAGCATTTCCTGCTTGCCGCCAAAGCCCCCGCCCACCCGGCCGGTGAACACCCGCACGCCCTCGCGCGGCAGGTCGTAGAGCGCGGCCAGCGCGTCGCGGGTGAGGAACGGCGTCTGGGTGGAACTGCGCAGGACGAGCCGGCCCTCCGCATCGCGCCAGCCGATGCAGCCATGCGTCTCCAGATGCGCGTGCTGCACCCGCTGGCTCTCATAGGTGGCCTCGTGGATCACGTCGGCCTGCGCGAACCCCGCCGCCACATCGCCCACCTCGCCTTCCAGCGCCGCGACGATGTTGCGGGAGGGATCGGCGATGCGCGAGGCCGGGCCCTTCTCGCCATGCACCAGCGGCGCCCCCGGCAGCATCGCCGCCTCGGGGTCGAACACGGCTGCAAGCGGCTCATAATCCACGCGAAGCGCCGCGCAGCCGGCCTCGGCGGCGGCCTCGCTTGTCGCCACCACCGCCGCCACACGCTGGCCGATATGGCGCACCACATCGTCGAGCACGCGGGTGTCGTCGACATCGTCGGTGGCGTGGTGATGCCGCGCGGTGGAAAACAGCCGCAGGGGCGCATCCTCGTGGGTCAGCACCGCGACCACGCCGGGCACGGCACGCGCCGCCGCCGTGTCGATGGCGAGGATGCGCGCATGCGGATGGGGGGAGCGCAGCAGCTTCAGATGCAGCAGCCCTTCGAGTTCGCCCTCCGCCGCCACATCCATGGTGTAGCGGCTGGCACCGGTCACGATGTCCGGCCCGGCCGGCGCGGCGAGACTGCACCCGACCCCGCCCTGCCCCGCATCGCTCTGCGCGGTCACTACGCCCGCCACCGCATCGGCAATCGCGGCATAGCCGGTGCAGCGGCAGAGATTGCCCTTCAAGGCCTCCGGCAGGTCCGCCCGCTGGCTCTGGTCGAGCACGGCGGCGGTCATCACCATGCCGGCGGTGCAGAAGCCGCATTGGAAACCCTGCGCCTTCAGAAAAGCGCTCTGCATCGGGTGCAGCCCGTCACCCTCCCCTGTCGCGGCCAGCCCTTCGACCGTGGTCACGGAGCGCTCCGCCGCGCGGAAGGCCGGGGTGATGCAGCTGTGCACGGCCCGGCCGTCAAGATGCACCGTGCAGGCGCCGCAATCGCCGGCGTCGCAGCCCTTCTTCACCCCGAACCAGCCGAGTTCCCGCAGCAGGGTGCGCAGGCATTGGCCAGGGCTGGGCTCGGCTGTGAAGGCGCGGCCGTTGACGGTGAGCCTCACGCGCGCTCCCCTTCAAGCTCGACGCGGATTTCCTCCGCCAGCAGGGCGGTCATGTGGCGACGCCAGTCGGGGCGACCGTGCATGTCGTCATAATACAGCGCATCGGGAATGGCCGCCGCCAGCTCCGCGGCAAGTTCGTCCGGCGTGGGCACGGCGGGAAAGGCGAGTTGCACCGGCCGGCGGGTCGCGGCCGTGACGGTCAGATGGAAGCCTTTGTCACCCCGCGTGCCGACCAGCAGCGCGCCGGAGCGCCCGAGCGCTGTGAGCGAGGCGCGGCGAAAGGCAGCCCGCCGCCGCAGCGCCGCTGCCGGGAGGTAAATCGCCCGCAGCACCTCGCCCGGGGCCAGCGCCACCTCGCGCGGCCCACGCACGAAATCGAGAATCGTCACGCGGCGCTCGCCGCCCTCCGGCGCCCAGAGCACGCCCTCGCCATCGAGGGCGACCGCCAGCGAAATCATCGGCCCGGCGGGGAGGCCGAGGCAGATGTTGCCGCCCACCGTCGCCATGTTCCAGATCTTGAACGAGGCGAGGAAGGCGCTGCAGCAGGCACGGATCAGCGGCGCGGCCGGCCAGCCCGCCGGCGGCTCGAAGCCGTTCAGCTCGGCAATGGTGCAGGTGGCGGCGATGCTCAGCCCTTCCGCGTCGACGCGCAGCGGCTCCCAGCCAAGCCCGGCGAGATCAACGAGCCGGCGAATATCCGGCTGCGGTTCGGAAAACAGCCAGCTTCCGCCGCCCAGTACGGCGTCGCCCTCCCGCGCGGGCGGCAATTCGGCCCGTTCACGCGGGTGCAGGATCGCCGTGACGGTGTTGAGGTCCATCGGTTTGCCTCCTGACGCGCCGTTGCCGCGTCAGCCGCGCGCCACGGTGCAGGCGATCTGTCCGTGCGGCTCGTCGGTCGGCGTGAAAACCTGCCCGTCGAAGGAGCGGCCAAAGGGCGAGAGGTCGATGGGGAGATAATGCTTGTTCGGGCAGGACATGGAGATTTCCGCCAGCTCGGGCACCGCCGCCAGCACCGCCTCGCCCATCTGGTACAGCGTCGCCTGCACGCCGGGGCTGTAGGTGGTGGCGAAAATCGTCAGCGCCGTCTCGATCACCGCCGCATTCGCCGCCGCGTAGCTCGCCGGCACGCCGCTCCACAGCCACTCCGCCTCCATCGAGGTGGCGAACAGCCGGTCGGCGGTGGGCTTCAAGGTGGTCGCCTCGTCGAACCAGTAATCCTCCCAGCCCGACTGCGTGGTCTTCAGGAAGGTGAAACCCTTGATGCCGGAGACGAGGCGGGTGCCCGCGCGCGTGGCGGCGAGCGTGAGGGTGGGCGTGCCGTTGCCGTCGAGAACGAAGGCGTGGTCATGCGCGCCGCCCTCAACCTCGATCCGCCGCCATTTCGTCTCGTGCGCGGAAATCTCGACGCCGCTCACATGGGGGTAGCGGTCGAGGAAATACCGCGCCAGCGCCCCGGCGAAGACCTCGTTCTCCGCCCCGACATGGTCGCGGGCGACGATGTTGATGATGTTCTTGATTGAATCGGTCGCGATGACCTGCCGGTTGTCGCCCTGTGTATAGGCGGCCTCGAAGTCTCCGCTCAGCATCGCCTGTACGGAAAGCTCGCGCACTTCGTGCCGCGCCGCCTCGCGCTGCACCCGCATGATACGCACGCGCCCCTTGCCGTAACTGTTACGAATGAGCGGCATGGACACAACTCCCGTCAGATCGGATGGCTGCCGATCCGTATGCGAAACCGGTGCCAGTCTGGCACCGCAAGGCGCGGCGCGAAAGCCGTCCGGCCGAAACGCCGCAGCGGCTAGCCGGTGCCGGTGCCGGCCCCGCTGCAGCGGGATGGCGCGAAACCGGGTGGCGTCCGGCAGGGCGAGGGGCGAAAATGGCTGCAACGCCCTCCATGCGAGCTTGCCATGCCCCCCCTTGCCGATTCGCCTTCCGCCCACCCGCCCCTGCCGCGCCCGTTCCGTCTCGATGGGCGCGTCGCCCTCGTCACCGGGGCCGGCCGTGGGCTCGGCTTTGAAATGGCGAAGTCGCTGGCCTCCGCCGGGGCGAGCGTGGTGATCAACGGTCGCCATGCCGGCCGGCTGGAGGCGGCTGCGGCCGCGCTCGCGGCGGAAACCGGCAGGGTTGTCGACACCGCCCCCTTCGATGTCGCCGATCCCGACGCCGGGCGCGCGGCCATCGCCGCCATCGCGCAACGCCACGGCCGGCTGGACATACTGGTCAATAATGTCGGCGCGCGCGACCGCCGGCCGCTGAAGGATTTCGCGCCCGGCGAGATCGCGTCGCTCATCGCCACCGATCTGGTCGGGCCGATGCTGCTGGCGCGCGAGGCGGCCGAGCACATGACAGCGCACCGCCATGGGCGGCTGATAACCGTCACCTCCATCGCCGGCCAGGTCGCCAACCGGCATGATCCGGTCTATACCGCCGCGAAGGCTGGCCTTACGGGTCTGATGCGGGCGCTGGCGGTCGACTATGCCCGCGCCGGCATCACCAGCAATGCCATCGCTCCCGGCATGTTCGCCACCGAGACCAATGCCGGGCTGGTCGCCGATGCCGCCTTCTCCGCGTTTGTCGATGTCCGGGTGCCGCTGGGGCGCTGGGGCCGGCCGCATGAAATCGGCGCCGCCGCCGTGTTCCTCGCGTCGGACGAGGCCTCGTTCGTCAATGGCCATGTCCTCACGGTGGATGGCGGGCAGACGGTGAGGATGTAGCCCGCGAGATCAGGCCGTTTTCAACAGAGGAGATTCCACCCCGCCGTCAAACGCTCTAGATAGCGGCAAAGCGTCTGGATGTTTCGGAGGAAAAGCGGTGAGTTTCAGCAGTGAATTGCGCCAGGCGTGCGCGCCGGACTGGGATGCTTGCGTCGATCACCGCTTTGTCAGGGAGATCTTCTCCGGCACGGTGCCGCCCGAAGTGATGCGCCGCTATCTGACGCAGGATTATCAGTTCATCGATGGCTTCGTCTCGCTGCTCGGCATGGCCATTGCCACCGCCGACCGTTTCGAATCGCGCATCCGCTTCGCGCAGTTCGCGGCGATGATCACCAGCGACGAGAACACCTATTTCCAGCGCAGTTTCGATGCGCTGGGCGTGCCGGATGCCGAGCGCCGGCATCCCGTGCTCACCGCGCCCACCGCCGGCTTCCAGGCGCTAATGAAGCATGCCGCCGACAGTGCCGACTACAGCGCGTGCCTGGCCGTGCTCACTGTGGCGGAGTGGCTTTACTTGTCCTGGGCGGACCGGGCTGTCGAGGAGCTGCCCCCGGACTTCGTTCACGCGGAGTGGATCACCCTGCACAATAATGACGGGTTCCGAACCTTCGTGACTTGGCTGCGCAGCGAACTCGATCGTGTCGGGGCGGCAGCAGATGATGATGGCCGGGCCGAGGCTGCCGCCTTTTTCCGCCGCGCGGTGACTTTGGAGCGTGCTTTCTTCGATCACATCTACGAGTGATTCGACAAACCGGCCCCCACTACGTGGAGCGCCCAGAGATTGCATTACGAAGCGGCCTTCATCAAAAGATTGTGCGCTGATGCTTGGCATCCTTTATTTCACTCAGGTTCTCCTTTTGTCCGGCAGACGACTTTGACCACAGATCATCCCGGGCACGCTCAACTCATGGCATGTCTTTGTCGGGCGCCATGAAAAAGCCCGCTGGCTCGGCAACTTCATCGCGTTGGTATAATAGTCTCGGTCCTAGGCCCATTTAGAGCGGGACACATCCGGAAATATCTGCCGTTCACCGCTAGCTTTTATGTCCGACGAAGAAATCGCAGTGACGGAACCACTCTGCTTGTCAATTGCTTATTGACGTTTTCGGGTTTGGTGTTAAATCCGTGTCAGCTTCAATGGAGAAAATAGATGTCTGAGCAGGAGAGCGTGTCGGCCGACTATCTGGGCCTTACCGCGGATGTCGTTGCCGCCTTCGTGGGCAATAATTCGGTGCCGGCCGCCGAGCTTCCGGATTTGATCGCCAAGGTGCATGGCGCGCTGCTTCGTCTGTCTGCTCCGGCACCGGCCGTGGTCGAAGAGGTTCTCAAGCCCGCCGTTCCGGTCAAGAAGTCTGTCACGCCGGAATATATCATCTGCCTTGAGGATGGCCTCAAGTTCAAGTCGCTCAAGCGTCACCTGCGCACCAAGTACAACATGACGCCCGAAGAATACCGCGCCAAGTGGGGCCTGCCCAACGACTATCCCATGGTCGCCCCGAGCTATGCTGAAGCCCGCTCCAATCTCGCGAAGAAGATGGGTCTCGGCCAGCAGCGCAAGAAGCCGGTTCCCGCCCCCGTGGCGAAGCCGCGCGGCCGCGCCAAGAAAGTGGCCTGAGCGTTCGCCTCAGCCATTGATGTAACAACATGAAAAAGGCCGCGCCGGCCCTGTCGGCGCGGCCTTTTTCGTTTCCGCCGGCCTCCCGGAGTGCCCTCGAGGCGTGGCGTCAGTTTCCGCCCATTACGTCAAGCGCGGCATCGGAAGCCAGCCAATGGTCGACGAAGGCCTCCAGCCACAGCCGGATGCGCGCATCATGCTGCAACCGGTCGGCGAAATGCGCCCGGCGCGGGCGGGCGCCCGGCTGGTCCAGCCTCTCGCTTCCCCGCACCGTCCACCGGCACATCATGTGATGCGTCACTTCCGGGTGGAACTGGATGCCATAGGCGCCGCGCCCGAAGCGGAACGCCTGGTTGGGAAAGGTCGGCCCCTCGGCGAGCAGTTCCGCACCGGCAGCCAGATCGAACCCCTCGCGATGCCAATGATAGACATGATCGGGCCAGGACCCGGCGCCGGCGGCATCGCCGCGCGTCTCGCGCAGCAGGCCGGCACCGGCATCCGTGGCGCGGATTGGGTAATAGCCGATCTCGACCAGCCCTTCGGGATGGGGGGCCACGCGGGCGCCCAGATGGCGGGCGAGCATCTGTGCGCCGAGGCAGATGCCGAGATAAGGCTTGTCCTCCCGCAACGGCACGCCGATCCAGTCGATCTCGGCCCGCACATAGTCATGGCAGTCATTGGCGCTCTGCGGTCCGCCGAACACCACCGCTCCGGCATGGCGGGCGAGTGTCCGGGGCAACGCGTCCCCGAGGCAGGGGCGCCTTATGTCGAGCCGGTGCCCCCGCTCGGCCAGCAGCCGCCCGACGCGGCCGGGCGAGGAATGCTCCTGGTGGAGCACAATGAGAACGGGAAGCGGAGACTCTGCAGAAGCCATGATCTCGGTGCGGCACGGGTCCGGGTTGGCGCGGGGGTCACCATCCCAAGCAAGTATGACGCCACGTTTCGCCCGGCCCATCAACCCCCTGGCACGCAGGGCTGTCGTGCGACGACGACGTGCTATCCCTCGAAGGCGTCGCGCACGCGCTTGCGAATATCCACCCGGTCGCGGGAGCTGATATTGAGCAGCTCCGCCGCGCGCCAGACGAGATTGTCCTCGAACTCGGTCAGCCCGCCATCGGCATAGGCCACCTCGAACATCATCTCCACGACGCGGCGGCGTCCCTCTTCGTCCATGGCGCGGTTAAGCACGCTGGTGAAACCGTAGAGGTCGACCGCCTCGGCATCGCGGGCGATGGCCGCCTCCAGCAACTTCTCTGCTTCATCTTCGGACAGCGTGAAGCGGAGGGCCAGGAGACCGCGCAGCTTGTCCATCTCATCGGCGCCGATAACGCCGTCAATGGTCACGACATGCACCAGCAGTGCGGCAGCCGCCAGCCGGTAGTCGTTCTCGGCAAAGGCCGACGCCTCGCGCCCGCCTCCGGCGATCTCGGCAATGAAATCGGTCAGCGAGCGCAGCATGCCAGGCGGCTCCTCCGGCGGGACGATCAGTTCAGCGATGGGATGGGTCCGCCTGCGGACCTGAGCCGTGGGTAACGTAATCCCCGCAACGGCGCAACGGCCGGTCGGCCGCGCGCGACAGAAGGCGCGGCATCGGTGCAGGCACGCCACACCCTTCCTTGGCAAAGGCAGGCCGACAGCGGTGCTAGAGCCTGCCCCGCCGTTTGAAAAAGAGCCCGGCCGGGTCGAGGAACCGGCCGGGAGGAGGTTGGGGACGCTGCGGACGCGGAGCGGGGGCCGCCACGCGCCTCGCCCTATTCGAGATAGTCGGCGTAGCGCGAGACATGGTCGGCGAGGCCGAGCGCGTGGTTGCGCACCAGCACCTCGGCGGCGTCCGTCTCGCGGGCCTCCAGCGCCTGGATGATGGCGAGATGGTCCTGGATCGAGCGGTCGGCCCGGTTTTCCTCGCCAATGGTCTTGCGCCGGATCATCCGCATGTGGGTGAACAGGTTTTCGGCCAGATTGACGAGGATGCCGTTGCCGCCCATGGCGATGATCGTCTGGTGAAACTGGATGTTCACCTCGGAATATTCGTCGAGCTTGGCATGCGGCGCGCCGCCCGCCTCGTCGAAGGAGGCAAACATCTGCCGCAGCCGACCGATCTCATCGTCGCTGGCGTGCATCGTGATCAACCGCGCGGCGAGGCTCTCCAGCGCCGCCCAAACCTGGATCATCTCGATCACTTCGCGGCGGGTCTTGCGCACCACATAGATGCCGCGCCGCGGCACCGAATGCACGAAGCCCTCGCGTTCGAGCTGGGCCATCGCCTCGCGCACCGGCGTCCGGCTGACCCCGAGGCTCTGCGCGAGCTGACGCTCGTCCAGGCGCACCTCGTTGGTTTGATCGTAGATATTGAGCGAGACGATGACCTCCTTCAACGCCGTGTAGGCGCGGTTCTTGAAGGTGGACGTGTCCTCGAGCGGCGCCACGGAGAGCTTGGCGGCTCCCCCATTCACCCGGCGAATGGTGCTTTCGACGCTTATCATGATGCTTCCATCCCGGGCCCGGTGCGGGGCAGTTGCCTATGGCATCGGAAACGAAGCCCTGTATCGGCATAAAACATTGGCGTTGCCTCCCGTCCCCCCGAAACGCCGGCTCGCGCTTCCGTTCCGCCGGCCACCTTCTGGTGCGTGGCTCGGACGACGGCGTGTCACGCGGCCGTTGATGGCCCGATCTCCCTCTCCGGGGGCGAGGGATTCGGCGGAAGAGCGATTGGCCCCGCCCTTCGCCTGGGCGCCCGAGAAAAGTAACGCTAGGTCACCTCTCTCGCGGCAGAGCCCGCCGCACGATCAACGCGCGGCGGGTTCGTTCTCGTGCCCGCCTCAGGCCGGCTGGGTGGTGTTGCCGCGCAGCTTGCTGAAGCCCATGGCGATCAGCGGCCACAGGCCGGCGACGAGGCCGAGACCCATGATCGTCGAGACCAGCGGGTTCGACCAGAACACCGCGAGCGAGCCACCGGAGCCGAGCAGGGATTGGCGGAAGGCTTCCTCGGCGCTGTCGCCGAGAACGATGGCCAGCACCAGCGGCGCCAGCGGGTAGTTCGTCTTCTTCAGCAGATAGCCGAGGACGCCGAACACCATCATCATCAGCACGTCGAAGACGTTGTTGTTCACCGTGTAGGCACCGATGGCGCAGATCACCAGGATCACCGGGGCGATGATCGAGAACGGAATGCGCAGGATCGAGGCAAACAGCGGCACCGTGGTCAGCACCAGAATGAGGCCGACGATGTTGCCGAGATACATGGAGGCGATGAGGCCCCACACGAACTCAGCCTGCTCGACGAACAGCATCGGACCGGGCTGGAGGCCCCAGATCAGCAGGCCACCGAGCAGAACCGCGGCGGTCGGCGAACCGGGAACGCCCAGCGCCAGCATCGGGAGCATGGCGGCGGTGCCGGCAGCGTGAGCGGCGGTCTCGGGAGCCACGACGCCCTCGATCTCGCCATTGCCGAAGTTCTTGCCGTTCTTCGACACGCGCTTGGCAATGCCATAGGCCATGAACGAGGCCGGCGTCGCACCGGCGGGCGTGATGCCCATCCAGCAGCCGATGATGCAGGAGCGCAGCGACGTCGCCCAGTACTTGGGCAGCGTCTTCCAGGTCTTCCACACCACCTTCGGGTCGATCTTCGCCGCCTTGCCGCGGAACTCCAGGCCCTCTTCCATGGTGAGCAGGATTTCACCGATGCCGAACAGGCCGATGACCGCGATCAGGAAGTCGAAGCCGTTGAGCAGTTCCGTCACGCCGAACGTCAGGCGCAGCTGGCCGGTCACCATGTCGAGGCCGACGGCCGCGAGGGCGAAGCCGATCATCATCGACACGATGGTCTTGGCCGGCGGCTCCTTGCTCATGCCCACGAAGGAGGCAAAGGCGAGGAAATAGACCGCGAACTTCTCGGCTGGACCGAACTGCAACGCGAACTGGGCGACCAGCGGCGCGATGAGGGTGATCATCACGATCGCGAAGAAGGCGCCGACGAAGGACGAGGTGAAGGCAGCGGTCAGCGCCTCGCCCGCCTGGCCGTTTCGCGCCATGGGATGACCGTCGAAGGTCGTCGCCACGGACCAGGGTTCGCCCGGAATGTTGAACAGCACCGACGTGATGGCGCCGCCGAACAGCGCGCCCCAATAGATGCAGGTCAGAAGAATGATCGCCGAGGTCGGCGACATCGAGAAGGTCAGCGGCAGCAGGATCGCGACGCCATTGGCGCCACCGAGGCCCGGCAGCACGCCGATGATCACGCCGAGCAGGATGCCGATCACCATCAGGAGGATGTTGAACGGATCGCCGGCTATGTAGAAGCCGTGATAGAGGTTGATGAAATTATCGACAATCATGGGCGCGTTTCCCTGGGAGCGGCCGCAACCGGCCCCGTCTTATCTGTTGGCGTTCAGAGTCCGAGCATTGCCTCGATCGGCCCCTTGGGGAGGGGGATGAGGAACCAGCGCTCAAGCGTCACGTAGAAGAACGCCGGCACGCCGATGGCCACCGCCAGCGAGAGCGGGAAGCCGTATTTGCCCAGCCACGTCATGAACACGACGATGAGCAGGAAGGACGGAAGATAAATTCCGAGGAACGGGATCAGCGCGACATAGATCGTCGCCGGGATCAGAACCCGCAGCACCTGGCCAAGCTGGCCCCACTCGGCGAACAGGCCGGTTTCGTGCTCGCGCAGGGCCATGACGAGGTTGATCAGGCTGCACAGGCAGATGATGAGCCCGACATAGAAAGGAAAGAAGCCGGCCTGCGGACCATCCGAACCCCAGCCGAAGCCGACGATGACGCTGCCATAAATGACGATGAGGCCGAACAGCAGGGTCAGCAGTGCCGTGCCGATCTCGACGGCACGTTGCTTCGGTCCCGCTGCGGCTCCGTGGTGAGCCTGTTCCATCAAGATATCTCCGAAAAATGCGCGCACAGGCCCACCCGGCGGGTAGGCCCCGGCGGCGGCAGGTCACGCTTGCTCGTTGTTACGTTGGTATTCGCAGGCCCGGGGGCGGCCAGGCGGATGGTGCTTCGACCATCCGCCCTTCGCCGTGTTTCCACGATGTTCGCAGATTCCGCAGCCGGCCTTCAGCCGGCTGTTCTCGGGCGTGCGCGCCAGTCTTCGAGGCGCATCAGTTACCGGCGATGAAGCCGGCTTCCTGCATCAGGCCCTTGTGGGTCGTCTCGGCCTGATTGAGCCAGGCCTTGAACTCGTCGCCGGCCATGAAGGTCTGGTTGAAGGCACCATCCTTCATGAGCTGCTTCCACTCGGGGGTCTCGCGCACCTTCTTGAACAGCTCGACGAAGTAGGCGACCTGCTCATCCGTCACGCCCGGGGGCATGAAGACGCCGCGCAGCATGAGATATTCGACGTCCAGGCCTTCCGACTTGCAGGTCGGAACCGAGGACCAGGACAGGTCACCCTGAATCTTGTCGGTGTAGGGCAGAGTCTTGGAGTCGAACACGCAGAGCGGGCGAACCTTGTCGCCGCGCCACTGGGAGACGGCCTCGATCGGGTTGTTCACGCTCGAATTGATGTGCCCGCCGACCAGCTGCACCGCGACCTCGCCGCCGCCCTTATAGGGGATGTAGGTCAGCTTCTTGCCCAGCGCCTTCTGGATGGCGACGGTGATGATCTGGTCTTCCTGCTTGGAACCGGTGCCACCCATCTTGAAGGTGTTGTCCGGAGCGTCCTTGATCGCCTTCTCGTATTCCTGCGCCGTCTTGTAGGGCGCCTCGGCGTTCACCCACAGCACGAACTCGTCGAGCGCCAGCATGGCGACCGGGGTCAGGTCCTTCCAGTTGAAGGGAATGCCGGTGGCGAGCGGGGTGGTGAACAGGTTGGAGAGCGAGATGACGATCTTGTGCGGATTGCCCTTGTTGCTCTTCACGTCGAGGAAGCCCTCGCCGCCGGCGCCGCCGGACTTGTTGATGACGACGAGCTGCGTCGACATCAGGTCATGCTTGGCAATGATGCCCTGGAGCGTGCGGGCCATCTGGTCGGCGCCGCCGCCGGTGCCGGCGGGAACGATGAACTCGACCGGCTTGGTGGGCTCCCAGGCGGCCGCGGCCGGCAGCATGGACAGGGCCGTCATGCCAAGAGCGGTCACGGCACCGAGGCCGAGAGCATGCAGATGTTTCATTTGGCGTTTCCTTCCCAAAGGGTTTGGCGAACGGCCGACTCATTGAATGGTCGGCTCTTTGCTTGGGGGCCTGCCTCTCGTCCGAAGCCGGGGCAAGACCTCTGATAACCGGCGACTTTGTTGTGTCTCTCCGCCGGATATTCTGTGTAATAACTTGTACCAAGAATAAGCCGAAGCCAAGCGATAATTCTAAAGTGCAATGTTGCAACGCAAGGTCAACTGGTATTACGTATTCACGTTATTATGAATCTGGCATACCAACTCTGGTATACTTAATAATTCATATTTTACGTACGCATATCTTATTACGCAAACCATTGCGCCAGAAGCCTTTTCCGGCCATGGCTGCCGGCCCGCCCGCTCTCCCCACGGCTGACCGGGTGTGGTGCCCGGCGACCATCGAGGCTGAGAACCGGTTTTCTTGACCGCACGACGCGAATACATAACCCGGCGAGTTCTGCCCGACTTTGCCCCGATATCGCCCACTTTGCCGCCATATTGCTGCGGTGCAGCACATCCGGTTCGAGCTCTGAAGGGGATTTCGACCACGCCTTCACGAGGACGGGTGAAACTCCGGGAGAAAGTCGCCGCCTGCCGTCGCGGCACGGTCGCGGCGCGGAATCGATTTTGCTAGGAGACGGGCGAATGGCACCGCCTCCCCAATTAGGCCGCGAAGCGGACCGACCTTTACCTGCCGTCTCGGATTCGGGACATCAAGGAGACACTGTCCAAATGACCAGCCGTGTGATTCCGGTGGCTCCCTTCACGCTCACCGTCTTCGGCGCGACGGGTGACCTCTCACGCCGCAAGCTCATTCCGGCGCTCTTTCACCGCGACCTCGACGGCCAGATTCCGGACGATGCCTCGATCATTGGCGTCTCCCGCCGCGCGCTCAGCGACGATCAGTTCCGCGCCTTCGCCCGGCAGGCGCTCAGCGACCATATTCCTGCCAGCGAGCTGGAAGGGCCGGAAGTCGACCGTTTCCTCGCCCGGCTGTCCTATGTCGCCGCCGATGCCGACGCCGATGGCGGCTGGCCCGAGCTGGCGCAGCGCGTGGGCACCTCCCCCGAGCATATTCCGGTCTATTATCTCGCCACGGCACCGCACCTTTTCGGGCCGATCTGCGAGCGGCTGGGCAAATACGGCCTCGCCGAGCATGGCCGAGTCGTCATCGAGAAGCCCATCGGCAAGGATCTGAAGTCGGCCGTCGCGCTCAACCAGCAGATCGGCCGCATCTTCCCGGAAGAGCGCGTCTACCGGATCGACCATTATCTCGGCAAGGAAACGGTGCAGAACCTGATGGCGCTGCGCTTCGCCAACGCCTTGTTCGAGCCGCTGTGGAACAACGCCCATATCGACCATGTGCAGATCACCGTCGCCGAGGCGCTGGGGGTCGAGGAGCGCGCCGGCTATTACGACACCGCCGGCGCGATGCGCGACATGGTGCAGAACCATATCCTGCAGCTGCTCTGCCTCGTGGCCATGGAGCCGCCCGCCTCGCTCGACGCCGATGCGGTGCGCGACGAGAAGCTCAAGGTGCTGCGCGCCCTCAAGCCGATCGACGACCACAACATGGCCGCCGTCACAGTGCGCGGCCAGTACCGTGCCGGCGCCTCTGCCGGGGGCGCCGTGCCGGGCTATCTCGACGAGCTCGGCTCCTCCACCAGCCACACCGAAACCTTCGTCGCGGTGAAGGCGGAAGTGGAGAACTGGCGCTGGGCGGGCGTGCCGTTCTATCTGCGCACCGGCAAGCGGCTCGCCTCGCGCGTCTCGGAGATCGTGGTCGGCTTCAAGCCGGTGCCGCATTCGGTGTTTGACGCCAATGTGGGACCGATCGAGTCGAACCGTCTCGTCATCCGCCTGCAGCCGGACGAGGGCGTGAAGCTGTGGCTGATGATCAAGGACCCGGGCCCCGGCGGCATCCGCCTCACCCATGTGCCGCTCGACATGAGCTTTGCCAAGGCGTTCAAGGTCCGCAACCCGGACGCCTATGAGCGCCTCATCCTCGATGTGGTGCGCGGCAACCAGACCCTGTTCATGCGACGCGACGAGGTCGAGGCGGCGTGGAAATGGGTGGACCCGATCCTGCAGGCGTGGCGTGGTGCCAAGGAGCCGCCGCGCCCCTACACCGCCGGCACCTGGGGGCCCTCGGCCGCCATCGCGCTCATCGAGCGCGACGGCCGGACGTGGCTCGAAGACGGCGCCTGATCGGCGCCTTGGGCTCGAAGACGGCGCCGGACCGGCGCCCGCGATTCGAAGAGGACGGCGCCTTATCGGCGCCGCTGACGTGACGACGGCGCCCTGCCGGGAGATCGGGGTGCCCATGCGAGAGGCGTGGCGGCCGGTCCCCGGACGCCGCGCAACTGCCCTATACTCACGGCGGACGGCGCGGCGCGCCGCCATGAGGCAAGGGGTCCGGCCGCTGGCCGGCACGAAAGGGAGCACGCGGGAGCATGCCGGAACTGCACGAACTGAAGGACAGCGCCGAGGTGGCGCGCGCGGTGGCTGATTTCGTCGGCGCGGCGCTCAGCGCCCGCGTGGCCCGCAGCGGCTTCGCAAGCCTCGCGGTCTCCGGCGGGCGCACACCCACCCGCTTCTTCGAGGAACTGTCCACCCGCGACCTGCCCTGGGAGAGGATCGCCGTCACCCTGGTGGACGAGCGCTGGGTGCGCGAGACGTCGGAGCGCTCCAATGCCCGGCTGGTGCGCCAGCATCTGATGCAGAACAAGGCGGCCGCCGCCCGGTTCGTGCCGCTCGCCAATGACGCGCCGACGCCGGAAGACGGCCTCTTCGCCGTGAACGAGGCGCTGGAGGAAATGGCGTGGCCGCTCGCCTGTGCCATTCTCGGCATGGGCGATGACGGCCACACCGCTTCCTTCTTCCCCAATGGCGACCATCTGGAAGAAGCGATCGACCCGGACGCGGCGCTCGGCCTCATCCCGATGCGCGCGCCCGATGCCGGCGAGCCGCGCATCACCCTCACCCTCCCCGTGCTGCTGGGCGCCGATGCGCTCGCCTTGCACATCGAGGGCGAGGCCAAGAGGCCGGTGCTGGAAAAGGCGCTGGGCGAGGGCCCGGCGACCGAGATGCCCATCCGAGCCGTGCTGCGGGCCAAGCCGGGGCTCGACATCTTCTGGTGCCCCTGAGCAGGCACCGAACGCCTCCGGCGACCCGCCCGGGCCGCCGGTCACCAAGGAGCGGCCGCAATTGCCGGCCGCTGATGCTTCTGAGGAGAGCCGCATGGCCAACGCCATACCGTCCAGCGTGAACGCCCGCATCGGCGAGGTCACGGAGCGCATCGCCACGCGTTCGCGCGACACCCGCGCGCGCTATCTGGAACGGATTGCGGCGGCGGCCGAGCGCGGCCCCACCCGCGCCAAGCTGGGCTGCGCCAACCAGGCACACGGCTTCGCCGCCTGTGGCCCCTCCGACAAGGCGATGCTGCGCGAAGGCCCCGGCGCCAATCTCGGCATTGTTACCGCCTATAACGACATGCTCTCCGCCCACCAGCCCTATGAGACCTATCCTGATCTCATCCGCGCCGCCGCCCGACGCGCCGGCGGCACGGCGCAGGTGGCGGGCGGCGTGCCCGCCATGTGCGACGGCGTCACCCAGGGCGAGGCCGGCATGGAATTGTCGCTGTTTTCGCGCGACGTCATCGCGCTGTCGACCGCCGTCGCCCTGTCGCACCAGACCTTCGACGCCGCGGTGTTTCTGGGCATCTGCGACAAGATCGTGCCGGGCCTCGTCATCGGCGCGCTGTCCTTCGGCCATTTGCCGGCGGTGTTCATTCCCGCCGGGCCGATGACCTCCGGCCTGCCCAATGACGAGAAGGCCAAGATCCGCCAGCTCTTCGCGGAAGGGAAGGTTGGCCGTGACGCGCTGATGGAGGCCGAGAGCCAGTCCTATCACGGGCCGGGCACCTGCACCTTCTACGGCACCGCCAACACCAACCAGATGATGATGGAGATCATGGGCCTGCATCTGCCCGGCGCCTCCTTCGTCAACCCCAACACGCCACTGCGCGACGCTCTCACCACGGCCGCGGCCGAGCGCGCCATGTCGATGACGGCACTGGGCAATGACTACGTGCCGGTGGGCCGCATGCTCGACGAGAAGGCCTTCGTGAACGGCATTGTCGGCCTGCACGCCACCGGCGGGTCCACCAACCACACGCTGCACATCGTCGCCATGGCGGCGGCGGGCGGGATAAAGCTCACCTGGGACGACTTCTCCGACCTCGCCGACGTCACCCCCCTGCTGTGCCGCGTCTACCCGAACGGCAAGGCGGACGTGAACCACTTCCATGCGGCCGGAGGCATGGGCTTCGTCATTCGCGAGCTCATCTCGGACGGCAAGCTGCACCGCGACGTGGAAACGGTCTGGGGCGGTGGCCTTGACGCCTACACGCAGGAACCCATGCTTGCCGCCGACGGCTCGCTCGGCTGGCGCGAAGGAACGGTGGAAAGCGGCGACGAGGCGGTGCTGCGGGGCGCCGGGGCGCCGTTCCAGGCGACGGGCGGGCTCAAGCTGCTCGCCGGCGAACTGGGCAGGGCGGTCATCAAGACCTCCGCCATCGCGCCCGAGCGGCACATCATCGAGGCGCCGGCCCGCGTGTTCCACAGCCAGGAGGAACTCCAGGCCGCCTTCAAGAGGGGCTCGCTCACCGGCGACTTCATCGCCGTGGTGCGCTTCCAGGGCCCGAAGGCCAACGGGATGCCGGAACTGCACAAGCTCATGCCGCCGCTCGGCGTGCTGCAGGATCGCGGTCACAAGGTCGCGCTGGTCACCGACGGGCGCCTGTCCGGTGCCTCCGGCAAGGTGCCGGCGGCCATCCATGTCACCCCCGAAGCCGCCGATGGCGGCGCCATCGCGCTCATTCGCAATGGCGACATGATCCGTGTCGACGCGGTCAACGGCACGCTGAAGGTGCTGGTCGACCCGGAAGTCTGGGCCGAGCGCGCGCCGACGCCGGCCAATCTCGCCCCGTCGCATGTCGGCGTCGGGCGCGAGCTGTTCGCCGCCTTCCGCGCCGCCGTCGGCACGGCCGACACGGGGGCCAGCATCTTCGCCGTTTAACCGGCTACACAACCGGCAACGCCGGCGCCGGGACGGCTGACCGTCATGGGGAGTGCCCGGCCATCGGCCGGGCGCCACTCAGTAGAGCGGGCCGATCTTGCCGAGCGGCAGCACGCCAAGCATCACCCGACCGTCGCGGAACGCGAAGGGAAAGGAGCTCGCCTTCTGCCCGTCGACCGTGGTCGGCAAGCCGGCCATCATCATGGCGGGGGCGAGATTGGCCAGGAAATCAGGCATGAGGCCGGCCGTTGCCATCGCCTCGAACAGCGGCTGCGCCTTCACCACGGCGAGGTCCAGCTTCCCGTCCGGCCGGCGCTGCGCATCCAGACCGAGGTCGCCGGACGCGCTGAGCGCCCCGCCGCCTCCGGTGATGCGCGCCAGTTCGAGCTTCACGCGCCCGCCCGCCTGCTGCCACAGCGCCATCCGCTGGGCGGCCGGCATGGAGCGGAAAGGCGGCACCTGCGTCACCGTCGCTTCCACTTCGCCGTTGATCGACTTGGCCGCGAGCGCCGCCGCCTGCGCCGCCGCAACGCCGGAGGTGCGGGCCTGCGGCGTGCTCAGCGCCATGCCGCTGGCACCGGTAAAGCCGAGCGCGATGTCGAGCGTGCCCAGCGCCTCGCCGGGATGGTGGCGCACATGCAGTTCCAGACGCCGCGCCGAAAACACCGTCGTGCCGCCCTCGGCCAGCGTGTAGTCATTGGCGGCGATGGAGACGCGCTCGGCACGTCCCTCGCGGCCCACGCCGCTGACCTGCAGCAGCGACCAGTTCGCCGTGATCTCGCGGCCGGTCCCCGCCTCAGTCAGGACCGAGGGTCCCTCGAACTCGGCGATGATATGGCGCGGGTTCCACACCTGCGCCACGGCATGGGCGCGGGTCATGCGGGCGTTCCAGTCCGTGGGGCCGGAAAACGTCACGGTAGGGGCGTCGCAGATCAGCTCGAAGCGGAAGGGATAGCCGCCGAATTCGCGGCTGGCGCAGTTCCACGTGCGCCCCTCCGTCGCCTCGCGGGCGATCCACGCGTCGATTTCCGCCGCCGCGCGGCCGGCGCCCCAATTCCACGCCAGCGACCAGCCGATGCCCAGCAGCACGATCGCCGCAAAGGGCAGCGCGATCAGCCATCGGCGACGGGGCGCGACGGGATCGGGGCGGACATCGGAAACGCTCATGCAGCAACTCCAGGCAGGACGGCCGGCGCACGCTCGACCGCCGATGCGGCAGGCTTAAGGCGCTGGGGGTTCGCGGGCGGGCGCCCCGGCAAAAACATAGTCGCACCTCGAACATGTGCGACGGCTTCAGATCACGCGCACCGCTTGCGCCATCGCGCGTCCGCAGGCAAGGACGTTTGGCACGGCAAGCGCACCGATTCCGTCTCCACCACAGGTCACCTTATGCCCGCCGCCGGTCTTGTCGCCCATCCCCCCGCCCCCGGCGAGCCGCTCTGGGTGTTCGGCTATGGCTCGCTCATGTGGAATCCCGGTTTCGACTTTGAGGAGCGCGTGCCCGGCAAGCTCATCGGCGCGCACCGCTCCTTCTGCGTGAAATCCGTCCACTGGCGCGGCACGCCGGAAAAGCCGGGCCTGGTGCTCGGTCTCGATCGTGGCGGCGCCTGTGTCGGCATCGCCTTCCGCGTCGCGCCGTCAGGAGCGGAAGCAACGCTCGCCTATCTGCGCGAGCGCGAGCAGGTGACCAACATCTACCGCGAGGCGGTACGGCGGGTGTGGCTGAAGGATGGGAGCGCACGCACGGTGCCGGCCGTCGTGTTTCTGGTCGATCGCGGCCACCCGCAATATGCCGGCCGGATCACGGCCGAGGAACGGCTGCATCTGATCCAGCAGGGCCATGGCGTGGGCGGGCCGAATGCCGATTACGTCAGCGCCACCGCCGTGCATCTTGCCGAACTCGGCATCCGCGACGAGGAAGTGGGCTGGCTGGTCGAGCGGCTGTAGAGGCGCGCCGCGCCGGAGAGGCCGGCCGCGCGTTCCCAGCAGGCCGTTCAGAGAGGCGCCAGCGCGCCGCTGTCGGTTTCCGGCAGGATGCGCAGATGAATCTCCTGCGCGCCGGTCGCCATGGCGGCACTGCGCGCCTTGGCGCCGGCCGGTCCGGTCCACATCGGAATGCGGCGGGTGCCGTCCATCCGCACGGCGATAGCCACCGCTGCGGGATAGTCGGGCGCCTCCTCGGCGGCGTAGACCGAGAACACCTGGCGGCGTCCATCCGTCCCCCGCCAAAGCCGGAAACGCCGTGCCAGCAGACCGCTGGCGCTGAGCGGACCGGCGTCTTGCAGCGAATCGAAGCACTTCGTGTCGCGTGTCATCATGGGAACAAATCTAGAACATCTGGTTGCGGCGTCAACTCGGTTCCTGGGATGAATCCGCAAACATGCTGAAGGTTCCGTTGATGTGGCGTCAGGGCGGCGGGCCGTCCCCGCCCTCGCGCAATTGTGAGGTCACCGCCGGCCAGGAACGTACCCCGGCATAGGCGGCGAGGAACTTCACATATTCGATCGCCAGCAGGCGCAGGCTGGCACGCGGCATCGGGCCGTCCGCATCGGGCGCGCGCTGCGGCACCACGGGGTAGGGCACCAGCACGATGTCCGGCATGGTGCGGCGCAGTTCCACCAGCGCGCGCGGCATATGCCAGGCGGAGGTCACCACCAGCAGCGAACGGAAATGATGTCCGTGCGCCCATTCCGCCGTCTCGATCGCGTTGCCCTGCGTATTGAGCGCCGAGCGGCCGAGCTCGACGCAGCATTCCAGCGCCTCGCGGGTCGCCGGCACGGTGCGCACGATCTCGTCCAGCGTGGTGTCGGGATGCACGCCGGTGATGAGCAGGCGCTTGCCGCGCCCGTCGAGCAGCAGGTTGGTGGCATCGACGATGCGCTCCGAACCGCCCGTCAGCACCACGATGCCGTCGGCGCGGCGATCCGTCTGCGCCTCGCGACCCTCGATCCCCGCCACGAAGAAGGCGAAGCCGATGAGCAGCGCAAGCGTCGTCGCCGCCAGCAGCCCCGCGACGACGCCGAGCAGCCGGAGCAGGATTCGCAGGCCCGAGGACCGCGGCGGCACGGCAGGAGGGCCGGAGGGATAGGCGGACGTCACCGGGCGCGGCCTCAGCTTATGCCGCGCAGC
Source organism: Ancylobacter sp. (assembly GCF_965279025.1). Lineage (NCBI taxonomy): Bacteria > Pseudomonadati > Pseudomonadota > Alphaproteobacteria > Hyphomicrobiales > Xanthobacteraceae > Ancylobacter > Ancylobacter sp. The sequence goes on from NZ_OZ257132.1 coordinate 1,164,993, forward strand.
GTGCGGTAGACCGTGGCGCTCGAGGTGAGCGTGGTCACCAGCGCCACCAGCACCGCGACACCGACGATCCCGCCATAGCCCCGCGCATCGATGGTCAGCGCGCCGACAAGCGTGTCGATCTGCCGGTCGAGGCTCAGCCAGCCGGGCAGCGTCGAGCCGAGAAAGAACAGCGCGACTGCCGCGCCGCCGCCAATCGCCGCGCCTTTCAACCCGACGGTGAGAAAATGGCGCTGGAACTCCGACACGATGAAGGTGTCGCGCGCGCCGACGAAATGCAGCACCTCGACGACGAAGCGCGCCGCATCCACCGCCGCGCGGGTCGCCACCGCCACGCACAGCACGGTGGCGACGGCGACCAGCGCCAGCACGGCGAGACCGATCGCCATCGCCGTGTGTGCCGTGGTGGAAAGGCGCTCGGCCCAGAGGCGGTGGTCGTCGAGACTGGCGGAGGGCACCTGCAGGGTAAGCCCGGCGCGCAGCGCCTCCAGCGTCTGCGCGTTCGCGTTGGACTCGAGGCTGACCGCCACAAGCCGCGGCACCGGCAGGTTGGCGAGATCGAGCCCGGTGCCGAGCCAGGGCTCCAGCAACTTGGCGGTGGCGGCGGGGTCGAGGGCACGCGCCGACGCCACGCCGGGCGTCCCCTGGGCGACCTCGACCGCCTTGGCGAGCGCAGCCTCGACATCCAGCCCGTCTCCCGGCTTGATCTCGATCGTGGTCTCTCGCGCGATGTCCGCCGTCCACTCGGTGGCAACATTGCTCACCGCCGAGACCGCGCCGATGGTGATGCCGGCAAGGAAGGTCATGATCGCGATCACCGCGATCAGCGCCCGGGCGGTCACCGTCGCGCTGGGCACGATGGGGCGCTGGGCGGCCGAGCGGGGCGACGCGGCAGCGTTCGCCGCGGCGCGGGCGGCAGGGGTGACAGGCCGTCCGCCCTGTTCCGGCGCGGCCGCCACCGACGCCCCGGCCGCGCCCGGCCGGCGCAGCCGGCCGGTGATCGTCGCCAATCGTCCCGTGGGTCGGTGCTCAGTCATAGACGGTCAGGCGCCCCTGATTGATGACGAGACGGCGCGCGTCGAACTGGTCCATCAGTCCGATGTCATGGGTCGCGATCAGCACCGAGGTGCCGGTCTTGTGCAGTTCGAGGAACAGGCGCAGCAGCCGGCGGGCGAGGCTCGGGTCCACATTGCCCGTGGGCTCGTCGGCCAGCAGGATTTCCGGTCGGCTGATCAGCGCCCGGGCGATGGCCGCGCGCTGCTTCTCGCCGCCCGAGAGAACCGGCGGCAACACATGCATGCGCTCGCCAAGCCCCACCCAGTGCAGCAGCTCGGTCACCTCCGCCCGATAGCTCGCCTCCTCGCGCCCCTGCACGCGCAGCGGCAGCGCGACATTCTCATAGGTGCTGAGATGATCGAGCAAGCGGAAATCCTGGAACACGATGCCGATGCGCTGGCGCAGCGCCGCCGTCTCATCGGGCGCCAGCTTGGCGGCGTCGCGGCCGAAAATGGTAATCAGCCCGCGTGTCGGCCGCAGGGAAAGGAACAGCAGGCGCAGCAACGTCGTCTTGCCCGCGCCGGACGGTCCGGTGAGGAACTGGAATGAGTGCGCGGGAATGCCGAAGGTGACATCCCGCAGGACCTCCGGGCCCATGCCGTAGCGCAGACCGACATTCTCGAAGCGAACCAAGACTCAATCCTTCGGCGGGGCGGACGCCCGCTGATTCTGATGGCGCGACCTCTAACATAGCGTGTCCGCCACGTCGCAAAAGACACGCCGGCGCGTCAGACGCTCCCGGTAGTTGGAAACCTCGGCTGGACGGGCGTCAACGGCCCGTTCATCCTGACCGGCTCAGGACAGGGTGCGCCACGCGCCGCGCAAGAGGAAGCCGATGACCGAAGAAAATGCCCCCTCGACCTCTGCTGATGCCGGTCCTGCCTATCAGAACGCCGCCATCGAGGTGCTGTTCGACGCTGATACCATCGCCGGCCGCAATCGCGAACTGGTCGCGGAAATCGTCGCCGCCGCGCCGGAGAAGCTGGTGGTCATCGCCGTACTGAAGGGCAGCTTCGTCTTCGCCGCCGACCTCATCCGCGCCATGCACGCCGCCGGGCTGGCGCCGGAGGTCGAGTTCATCACCCTGTCGAGCTACCGCGATGCCCGTGTCTCCTCCGGCCAGGTCGCCGTTCTGCGCGACATCGAGACGGAGGTGCGTGGGCGCGACGTGCTGCTGATCGACGACATCCTCGAATCCGGCCGCACGCTGGCCTTCGCCAAGGATCTGCTGTCGGCGCGCGGGGCGCGGCGCGTGCTGGTGTGCGTGCTGCTGGAAAAGCCGCTCAAGCGGGCGGTGCAGATCGAGGCGGATTTCGTCGGCTTCAAATGCCCGGACTATTTCGTCGTCGGCTACGGCATGGATGTGTCGCACGCCTTCCGCCAGCTTCCCTTCATCGGCTACATCCCCGACGCTGAAAAATAGGTGCCGCCGCCATCATTCCGGATCGGCTCCCCGCGCCAAGCCGGAGGATGACGGTGTGACGGCCGTCACGGCGGCAAGCGGGACTCCCCTTCACGCGAAAATGCTCTAGTGTCGCGGCCGATTCCCGCCCGAACAGGTTCCCCCGCCTTGCCGCTTTCCATCGCCACCTGGAACATCAACTCGGTGCGCCTGCGCATCGGGCTCGTCGGCAAGCTCGCCGAGGAGCACCAGCCCGACATCATCTGCCTGCAGGAGACCAAGACGCCGGATGATCGCTTCCCGCTGAAGGAGGCGGCCAGGCTTGGCTATCCCCACGCCGCCATCCACGGCCAGAAGGGCTATCACGGCGTCGCCATCCTCTCGAAGCGGCCCTTCGAGGCGGTGAGCCGGCAGGGTTTCTGCGACATGGGCGACGCGCGCCACATCTCGGTGGTGCTCGGCCGCGAGGCGGGGCTCTCCGCGCCGCTGACCATCCACAATTTCTACATTCCGGCCGGCGGCGACGTTCCCGACCCCGAGGTGAACGAGAAGTTCCGCCACAAGCTGGCCTTCCTCGACGAAGCCACCGCCTGGGAACATCTGCACCCGCTTGATCCCGCCGCCCGCTCGGTGCTGGTGGGCGACCTCAACATCGCCCCGCTGGAAACCGATGTATGGAGCCACAAGCAGCTGCTCGACGTGGTCAGCCACACCCCCATCGAGGTGGACAAGCTGGCGAAGCTGCAGGCAGCCGGCAAGTGGGTGGATGTGATGCGCACCTTCATTCCGCCGGAGGAGAAGCTCTACACGTGGTGGAGCTACCGCGCCGCCGACTGGGCGGCGTCCAATCGCGGCCGCAGGCTCGACCATGTGTGGGCAACGCCGGCTCTCGCCCCGCTGGCCCGGGCGATGACCGTGCTGCGCGAGGCGCGCGGCTGGGAGCGCCCCTCCGACCACGTCCCCATCATCACCAGCTTCGACGCGTAAGGCCGCAGGCGCGTGTTGCGGGCTCGCCTTTCCGCAGGCGGCGTTATAGGTTGCGCGTGATCGTCTCCTGCCCCAGTCGAGGAAGCCTCCTTGTCCCGCGCTCTCTCCCGCCTGTGCCGTGTTCTCACCGTTTCGCTCGCGCTCAGTGGCGCGCTGGCGTTGGGCGGGTGCGGCGTGAAAGGCCCGCTGGAGCCGCCGCCCGGTTCGCCGCAGACGCACCCCGGCCCGGACGGCAAGGTGCCGAAGGATACCGGCCCGGTGAAGCCGAACCAGCCTTTCATCCTCGACGGCCTGCTCTGACCGGCTGAACCGCGCCATGCATCATTTCGCCTATCGTGACGGCATCCTCCACGCCGAGGATGTCAGCCTTGTCGACATCGCCCACGCGGTCGGCACGCCCTTCTATGCCTATTCCACGGCGACGCTTGAGCGGCACCACCGGGTGTTCACCGAGGCCTTCGCCGACATGCGCACGACGCTGTGCTACGCGGTGAAGGCCAATTCCAACCAGGCGGTGATCCGCACCTTCGCCAAGCTCGGCGCGGGGGCGGACATCGTCTCCGGTGGCGAGTTGAAGCGGGCGCTGGCGGCGGGGGTGGAACCGCGCAAGATCGTGTTCTCCGGCGTCGGCAAGACCCGCGAGGAAATGGCGGCGGCGCTCGATGCCGGCATCATGTGCTTTAATGTCGAGAGCGAGCCGGAGCTGCTGACGCTTTCCGAGGTGGCGGTCAGCCATGGCGTGGCGGCGCCGATCTCGATCCGCGTCAACCCGGACGTCGACGCCAAGACCCACCACAAGATTTCCACCGGCAAGTCGGACAACAAGTTCGGCATTCCGGTGTCGCGCGCCCGCGAGGTCTATCGCTACGCGGCCGCGCTGCCGGGGCTGCGCATCACCGGTGTCGACATGCATATCGGCAGCCAGATCACCGATCTTGGCCCGTTCGACAACGCCACCGCGCTGCTCGTGGAACTGGCCCGCGACCTGATGGCGGACGGCCATCCCCTCACCCATCTCGATCTCGGCGGCGGGCTCGGCGTGCCCTATGTCGCGGGTGAGGCGGAACCGCCGCTGCCGTCCGCCTATGCGGCGCTGGTGAAGCGGCACACGCATAATCTCGGCCTGGGGCTGGTCTTCGAGGTTGGGCGCATGCTGGTTGCCAATGCCGGCATCCTGGTCGCGCGCGTGCTTTATGTGAAGGAAGGCGAGGGCAAGCACTTCGTCATCGTCGACGCGGCGATGAACGACCTCATCCGCCCGACGCTCTACGACGCCCATCACGAAATTTTGCCCGTGCGCGAAGCGGTGTCCGGCGAGGGGCAGATGGTCGCGGACGTCGTCGGTCCGGTGTGCGAATCCGGCGATTTCCTGGCGCTGGGGCGGCGGCTGCCGGGTCTGCGGGCCGGCGATCTCATCGCCGTCATGACCGCCGGTGCCTATGGCGCGGTGCAGGCTTCCACCTACAATACCCGGGCGCTGATCCCGGAAGTGCTGGCAAAGGGCGGCGAATTCGCGGTCGTGCGGCCGCGGGTCGAGGTGGACGAGCTTATCGCCCTCGACCGCCTTCCCGGCTGGCTGGCCTGAGCGCGGCGGGCGAGGCCCGCCACATTCGCCCGGCGCGCGCTTTCACAATGTGATGATGAAGTGGGCGTGCCCGTTCCTGCGGCAGGGCTGGCGCGTCGGTTTCGCCATGTTAAGGTGACGCTGGGGCTGGTGTGGACCTGAAAGCGTCGGAGGTCGGCTGCGTGACGGCAACACCGGATGGAACGGAAGGCGAGGGCCGCCCGGCGGCAAGCACGGCCGTGCGCGCCGAGAAGTCGCGGGCCGAGGCTCGCCAGACCGAAATCCGCCTCACCGAAAGCCGCCGCGCCGAACAGCGCATGGGTGCCGCGCTGCAGCGGGCCTGGGGCGTGCTCATGTGGGAGCGCATCTGGCCGGCGATCGTCGCCGTCAGTGCCGCGCTCGGCCTGTTCCTCATCGCTTCCTGGCTCGGCCTCTGGCTGGCGCTGCCGCCGCTGGGCCGGATCGTCGGCCTTGTCCTCTTCGCCGCGCTGTTCGCGCTTGCCCTCGTGCCGGCGCTGCGCATCCGGCCACCTTCATCGGGCGAGGCACTGTCGCGGCTCGATCGCGAGAGCCGGCTGCCGCACCGGCCGGCCACGGCACTTTCAGACCATCTGGCCTCGAAGCCGGACGATCCCGTCGGCGTTGCGCTCTGGCGCGCGCATCTGGGGCGGATGTCCGCGCAGATCAGCCAGCTTCGCGTCGGGCTTCCCGCGCCGGGCGTCGCCGCCAAGGACGGGCAGGCGCTGCGCGCGCTCGTGCTGCTCGGCGTGATCGCCACCTTCTTCATGGTGCCGGGCGACCATCTCCGGCGCGTCGCCGCCGCGTTTGACTGGCAGGCGCTGATTCCGGCCAAGCCCTACCGCATCGATGCCTGGGTGACGCCGCCCGGCTATACGGGCCGCGCGCCGGTGATGCTGCCGGGACTACGCTCGCAGGAGATCGCGCAGGGCGGTACCGGAAACGCGTCCCCGGACGCCGCGGACGGTTCCTCCTTTGAGGCGACCGCGATGACGGTGCCGGCCGGCAGCGAGCTGGTGGTCCGCATTATCGGTCTCGACGATGCCCGGCTGGTCACGCAGGGCGGCATCGCCGCCGCCCCGCCGAAGGAGAGCGAGCCGGCTGCCGCCCCGACGGCCGCCCCGGCTGCGGTCCAGAAAGCCCCCTCCACCGCTCCGGGTGCTGCCGGCGATGAGCGGCGCTTCGTGATCGCCACAGACGGCTCGGCGCGGGTCGAGGGACCCGATGGCCGTTTCGTGTCCTGGCATTTCCGCGCCCAGCCGGACAACCCGCCGACCATCGAGCTGACCAAGGAACCGCAGGCGTCCGGCAACAACGCGCTGGCGCTGAGCTACAAGGCCGAGGATGATTACGGCGTTGCCGGTGCCGAGGCGCGCTTCAAGTCGCTGCCGCCGCCCGCACCGCTGCACGCGCTGAAGAACGCCGCAAAGCCGGCCGAGGCGCGCCCGCTGGTCGAGGCGCCGAACTTCCCGCTGCCGCTGGCCGGTGGCCGCGCCAAGACGGCGACGGGCCAGACGACGAAGGATTTCACCGAGAACCCCTGGGCGGGCACGCGCGTGGAGATGACGCTGGTGGCGCGCGACCAGGCCGGCCATGTCGGCCAGTCCCGGCCGCGCAGCCTGACCCTGCCGCAGCGCGACTTCTCCAACCCGCTGGCGCGGGCGCTGATCGAGGAGCGGCGGACGCTGGCGCTCGACGCCAACCAGCGCGCCCGCGTGGAAGCCGGTCTCGACGCGCTGGCCATCGCGCCGGAGCTCTTCACGCCCGATCCCTCGCACTATATGGGCCTGCGCACGGCCTCTTTCCGGCTGGCCAATGCCCGCAGCGACGACGATCTGCGCGGCGTGGTCGACTATCTCTGGGAGATGGCGGTCCGCATCGAGGATGGCGACCTGTCGGATGTGGAGAAGCGGCTGCGCGACGCCCAGCAGGCGCTGCAGAACGCGCTGGAAAACAACGCTCCCGACGAGGAGATCAAGCGCCTGGCGCAGGAACTGCGCGACGCGATGAACGAGTTCATGAAGGCGCTCGCGCAAGAGGCGCAGCGCAACCAGAACCGCGCCGACGCCAACCAGCCCATGGACCCCAACACCCGCACGGTCCGTCCGCAGGACCTGCAGAAGATGCTCGACCGCATCGAGGACATGGCGCGCAATGGCGCCCGCGATGCGGCGCGCCAGATGCTGAGCGAGCTGCAGAACATGCTGAACGGCCTGCAGGCCGGCCGCCAGCAGCAGCGCCAGCAGCAGGGCCAGAGCCAGATGTCCCAGTCCATGGACCAGCTCGGCGACATGATCCGCCGCCAGCAGCAGCTGCGCGACCGCACCTTCAAGGAAGGGCGCGAGGGCCAGCAGGACCAGGCGTTCAACGACCTGAAGCAGAACCAGGAGCAGCTGCGCGAGCAGCTCCGCCAGCTGCGCGAGAAGATGCAGCAAGCCATGCGCGGCCAGCAGGGACAGGGCGAGCAAGGCGAAGGCGGCCAGCAGCCGGGCGAGAACGGCCAAGGACAGCAGGGGCAAGGCCAACAGGGACAGGGACAGCAGGGGCAAGGCCAGGGCCAGGGACGCGGCCAGGGGCAGGGCATGCCCGGCGATGGCGGCTTCGGGCAGGCGGAGCAGGCGATGCGCGAGGCCGAGCAGGCGCTCGGCGAGGGCGACGGCACCGGCGCGGTCGATGCGCAGAGCGAGGCGCTTCAGGCGCTGCGCCGCGGCGCCCAGCAGATGGCCGAGGCGATGCAGCAACAGCAGGGCGGCCCCGGGGGCGAAGGACCGGGCGGTCCCTCCGGCCAGAGCGCCGAGCGTACCGATCCGCTCGGCCGGCCGATGCGTTCCCGCGACTATGGCGACGACAATACGGTGAAGGTGCCCGAGGAAATCGACATGCAGCGCGCCCGCCGGGTGCTGGAGGAACTGCGTCGCCGCTTCGGCGAGCCGGACCGGCCGCGGCTCGAACTCGATTATCTCGAAAGGCTGCTGCGCGACTTCTGACGCGGCCTTATCGGCTCCGCCCCGTACGACGAAGCCGCGACCTCACGCTCGTCCGTCCTTCAGGAGGCGGATGACGAGACAGGCGGGGTCATGACGGCGCTCCGACCCCAATCGTACCGTCGTCCCCTCAATTCCGGTTGATGACGAACAGCATCGGGTCGGGCCGCTGGGCGGTGTCGAGATTGGAGACCGCGACGGTGGTGTCGTAACCCTGCGGGTCGGTCACCGTCCATTGCTTCAACTGCATGGTCTTGGCGTCGAACATGATCATCAGCCGGTAGGTGCCGACCATGGCCTGCTTCTCCTCGATCACCACCGTGGCGAAGATATCGTCCTGGTAGACGCCGGTGACGTTGGCGTTGCGCGCGAGGTTGAAGTTCTCGGACAGCAGGAAGCGCAGCGGGGTGGCGGAGAGCGGCGAAATGTCCTGAGTCTTCAGCCGCTTGTCGCGCACCGCCACCGAGCGGCCATCCGCCACCAGCTCGATCGGGCTGGGCGGGTCGTACTCGAACAGCACCCGGCCGGGCTTGAGGATGTAGAACTGCCCCTGCCGCCGCGTGCCGTCGGGATCGACCTGCACGAAATTGCCGATCATCGTCTTGAAGCTGTTGAAATAATCGTTGATGCGCTGAACCGTGTCCGCCGCCGCGCGCTGGTTCGCCACCGCCGCGACCTGGATGTTCGGATCGCCGGCCGAGGCGAACGGCGCCGCCGTGTCCGCCTGCGCGGTGCGGGTCAGCATCGCCGCCGGCTTCTTCGGCGGCACCCGCGCGAAGGGCGGCGGCGGCACCTGCGCCAGGGCGAGGCCCGCCGGCAGGAGCAGAAGGGCGGCGGTGCAGATACGGATCATGTGGCGCATGGGGCACGTCTCGCTGGGCGCGCGGCGCAAGAGCGGCCGGGTGCGCGTGTCGGTGTCGATGAGGCGGGTAGCGCGCCGCTGTGGCGATCCTGTGGCCCCGACGCAGCGTCAGGGCAGGCGGGGAAAGGCCGCGCCGGGCGAGGGCGCGCCGGGGGCAAAGCGCTCATCGGGTCAATAGCCCTCCGAACCGCCGGCCTCGACGAGGATCTCGCGCTTGCCGGCATGGTTGGCGGGGCCGACCAGCCCCTCCCGCTCCATGCGCTCGACCAGCGAGGCCGCGCGGTTGTAGCCGATCTGCAGCCGGCGCTGGATGTAGGACGTGGAGCACTTCTTGTCGCGCATCACCACCGCCACCGCCTGGCTGTAGAGGTCGCCGCCCTCCTCGCCGCCCATCGCGCTCTTGTCGAAGACGGCGCCGTCGTCGCTTTCGCTGTCGAGATCGATCGTCACCTCGTCGAGATAGTCCGGCGCGCCCTGCGCCTTCAGATGCTCGACGATGCGCTCGACCTCCTGGTCGGAGACGAAGGGCCCGTGCACGCGCGAAATCCGCCCGCCGCCGGCCATGTACAGCATGTCGCCCTGGCCGAGCAGCTGCTCGGCGCCCATCTCGCCGAGAATGGTGCGGCTGTCGATCTTCGAGGTGACCTGGAAGGAGATGCGGGTGGGGAAGTTCGCCTTGATGGTGCCGGTGATGACGTCGACGCTGGGGCGCTGCGTCGCCATGATGATGTGGATGCCGGCGGCGCGGGCCATCTGCGCGAGCCGCTGGATGGCGCCCTCGATCTCCTTGCCGGCAACCATCATCAGGTCGGCCATCTCGTCGACCACGACCACGATGTAGGGGATCGGCGAGAGGTCCATCTCCTCGCGCTCATAGATCGCTTCGCCCGTCTCCTTATCGAAGCCGGTCTGCACGGTGCGCACGATCTGCTCGCCCTTGACCTGCGCCTCGGCGATGCGGGCATTGAAGCCGTCGATGCTGCGCACGCCGACCTTCGACATCTTGCGATAGCGCTCCTCCATCTCGCGCACCGCCCATTTCAGCGCCACCACCGCCTTCTTCGGATCGGTGACGACGGGGGTGAGCAGATGGGGGATGCCGTCATAGGCGGACAGCTCCAGCATCTTCGGGTCGATCATGATCAGCCGGCACTGTTCCGGCCGCAGCCGGTACAGCAGCGACAGGATCATGGTGTTGATGGCGACCGACTTGCCCGAGCCGGTGGTGCCGGCGACCAGCAGATGCGGCATGCGCGCGAGATCGACGATCACCGGCTCGCCGCCAATGGTCTTGCCGAGCGCGATGGCCAGCTTGTGCGCCGCCTCGCCGAAATCGCGGGCGGCGAGGATCTCGCGCAGCAGCACCTTGTCGCGCTTGGGGTTGGGCAGTTCGATGCCGATGGCGTTCTTGCCGGGAATCACCGCCACGCGGGCGGAGATCGCGCTCATCGAACGGGCGATGTCGTCGGCGAGGCCGATGACGCGGCTCGACTTGATGCCGGGCGCTGGCTCCAGCTCGTAGAGCGTCACCACCGGGCCGGGGCGCGCATTGACGATGGCGCCGCGCACGCCGAAATCATCCAGCACGCCTTCGAGATCGCGGGCGTTCTGGTCGAGCGCCTCGCGCGACAATGCTGGGGCGCTGCGCGCCGGGGCGGGCGCCAGAAGATCGAGGCCGGGCATGGCATAGCGCCGCCGCTGCTCCTCCAGCGCGGCGCGGCCGCCACGGATCGAGCGGAGCGGCGGCGGGCGCTTGGCCGCGCGCCCCATGGGCGCGGGTGCCGGCGCGACGGGCTCTTCCTCCAGAATATCGGGCAGGTCGTCATCGGCGCTCTCGAAGCCGGCAACGTCCTCTTCCTCGTCGAACGTCTCGCGCCGGCCGAAGCTCGGCTCGTGCCGTCCCATGTCCGGGCGGGCGCGCCGCTCGCCGGCATCCTCGTCCTCGCCGTCGAAACCCATGGCGCCACGCAGCCGTTCGGACAGCCCGCGGGACGGGCGGGCCTGCCGCGCCCGCCGCGGCGCGCCGGGCACGAGGCGCGCCTTTAACGACAGCAGCGCGTGGGTGGTCATGCCGAGCAGGAAGGCCAGCCAGCCCGGCTCGTCCTCCTCGAAGTCGCCGGTGGGCGGAGCGCGGTGCAGATCCTCGGCGCCTGCCGCCGGGTCGCCGGAGCGCAGGCCGAAGCCGACGGCCAGCGGCAGGGTCAGCACGGCACCGACCAGGCAGATGATGCCGGCCACCGCATAGTCGGCGCTGGTGAGCCAGCCCGCGCGCAAAATCCCCGGCACGGCGAGCACGCTCTCGCCGAGCACGCCGCCCAGCCCGCTGGGCAGCGGCCAGCCGCCGAAGCGGGGCAGGCAGGCGGCGAAGCCGGCGGCGAACACCACCCCGACAATGAGCGCCGCGAGGCGCGATTTCAGCCGCCCGGGATGGCGATGGGTCAGCACCAGCCAGCCCCAGCTGCCAATCGGCAGCACCACCGCCAGCGCCGCAACGCCGAAGAGCTGCATCATCAGGTCGGCGAAGATCGCCCCGGGCAGGCTCATCACGTTGGAGGGCGCCGCGGCACTGGAGCGGCTGAGGCTGGGATCGTCGGCCGACCAGGTCGCCAGCGCCAGCAGCATCAAGGCGCAGGTGCACAGCAAGGCGAGGCCCACCAGCTCCGCCGAGCGGCGGCTGATGGCCCCCTTGATCTCCTCGGGCAGGAAGCCGCCCGGCGCGCTCTTGCCCGCCCGGTGCGCCCGCGCGCCGCTGGCCGCCGCCTTGCCGTTGCCAGCGGAATCCACCCGGAGCCTTGGCCGAGCGGCACGAGAGGGGCCGGCCTCAAGCCGCGGCGCCCGCATCGTCGTCTGCGTCCCCATGTCCCGCCCGGTCTCCCGCCCCGTTTCCTTGCCCCGCCGCGCCAACCGCCCCGCCCCGCTCAGGACAGACCGGCCAGAAGGCGTGGCAGCGCCTCCTGCGTGGTTGCCAGATCCTGCACCAGCGCGATGCGCAGATAGTCCGCGCCGGGGTTGCGCCCCTCCGCGCCGGTGCGGCAGAGATAGCCCCCCGGCACGGTGCGCAGCCCCTCGCGCTGCCAGAGCTTGCGCGCCGCCTCCTCGCCGGCGCTGCGCGTCGCGGTGCACAGGCCTGCGACGTTCAGCCAGAGGAAAAAGCCGCCATCGGGCCGCTGGTAATCGAAATGCCCGCCAAACACCTCGTCGGCGATGTCGACCTTGGCTCTGTAGAGGTCGCGGCTCTCGTTCACATGCGCCTCGTCCGCCAGCGCGGCGATGCCGACCCACTGGATCGGCTCGGGCACCTGCGGCGCGGCAACGTTGCGGAACTCGGCGAAGGCCTCGATGAAGCGCGCATCGCCGGCGCAGAAGCCGCAGCGCAGGCCCGGCAGGCTGGAACGCTTGGACAGCGAATTGAAGGCGACGACGCCGGCGAAATCGGCGCCCGCCACTTCCAGTATGCCGGTGGGCGGCGTGGCGCCGAGCCAGATCTCCGAATAGCATTCGTCGGCGAACACCATCACCTCATGCGCCCGGCACAGTGCCACCAGCCGCTCCAGATAGGCGCGCGGCGCGATGGTGCCCTGCGGATTGGCAGGCGAGGCGAAATAGAGCGCGACCGAGCGGTCCAGCATTTGCGGGGTCAGCGCGTCGAGGTCCGGCAGCCAGCCGCCATCCACCGGCAGCGGCAGGTCGATGCTCACGCAGCCGGCCGCCTCCGCTCCCGCGCCATAGGCCGCGTAGAACGGGTTGGGCAGCAGCACCGCCGGCTCCTGCGCACCGATGCGGGCGCGCTTGTGCGGCGAGAGCAGCCGGCGCGCCATCAGCGCCGCGAAGAACAGCCCCTCGCGCGAACCGTTGAGCACCAGCACCTCGCGCTCGGGATCGAGAGCGCGCGGCAGGGCGTAGCGGCGGGCGAACCAGTCGCCGGCGGCACGGCGGAATTCGGGCAGGCCCTTGCCGGCGGGGTAGCGGCCGAAGCCGTCGAGATGAGCGGCCAGCACGTCGCCGACGAAGCCCGGCATGGCGTGGCGCGGCTCGCCCACGGCAAGGCTGAGCGCGGGCTTTCCCGGTGCGAGGTCGGCCAGCAGTTCGGTCAGCCGCACGAAGGGCGAACGCGCGGCCGGCCCCGCATCGGGGGTCGCGCCGGCCGGCGGCGCGGGGGCATGGGGAAAGCGGGCGTCGGGCACGGGCAAGCGTCTCGCCTCGGCCGCGGGAATGCGGCGTCTTGCACCAGCATAGCCGCGCTGCGGTAAAGGCGTTCTTAACCATGCGCGCTCGTGGGCGCGGAAGTCGCCAGAAGAAAAGGCCCCGGCGGGAAGCCGGGGCCTTCAGGCAGCGGGAGCTGCGGAAGCAGATATCGGGCGGCGGCAGGTCCCGGAAGGCCGGCACGCGGCGAACCGCCTGCCGGTGATCCGGGCTCAGGCCTCCATCAGCTGTGGTAGGCGCGCTCGCCGTGCTCGACGATGTCGAGACCCTCGCGCTCCTTCTCCACCGACGGACGCAGGCCGACGATGATGTTGACGATGTAGTAGAGGATCGCCGAGACGACGCCGCACCACACGATGGTCATGCCCACCGCCTGGATCTGCACCCAGATCTGGTGGCCCATCTCGTAGTCGGCGACGCCGGGGCCGCCGAGCGCCGGGGCGACGACGATGCCGGTGCCGATGGCACCGACGATGCCGCCCACGCCATGGACGCCGAACACGTCGAGGCTGTCGTCATAGCCGAGCGCGTTCTTGATGGTGGTGCAGAAGAAGAAGCAGACGATCGAGGCGACGAAGCCGAGCACGATCGCGCCGAGCGGGCCGGAAAGGCCGGCCGCCGGGGTGATGGCGACAAGGCCGGCCACCATGCCGGAGATCGCGCCGAGCATGGAGGGCTTGCCCTTGGCCAGCCACTCGATGAGCGTCCAGCCCACGATCGCGCCGGCGGTGGCGACGAAGGTGTTGATCACGGCGAGCGTGGTGCCGGCATTGGCTTCGAGGTTGGAGCCGGCGTTGAAGCCGAACCAGCCGACCCACAGGACGCTGGCGCCGACCATCGCGAAGGGCAGCGAGTGGGGAGGCATCAGTTCCTTGCCGTAGCCGGTGCGCTTGCCGATGATGATGCAGCCGACCAGACCGGCGATGCCGGCATTGATGTGCACCACGGTGCCGCCGGCGAAGTCCAGCGCGCCCATCGCGAACAGGTAGCCTTCCGAGAACCACACCATGTGGGCGATCGGGTAGTACACGAACGTGACCCAGAGAATGCTGAACAGCACGATCGCCGAAAACTTCATGCGCTCGGCGAACGCGCCGATGATCAGCGCCGGGGTGATGGCCGAGAAGGTCATCTGGAAGACGATGAAGATATATTCCGGAATCTTCACATTGGCCGAGAAGGTGTCGGCCAGGCTCTCGGTCGTGACGCCAGCGAGGAACGCCTTCTCGAAGCCGCCGATGAAGGCGTTGCCCGAGGTGAAGGCAAGCGAGTAGCCGTAGAACACCCAGATCAGCATCATCACCGCAGCGATGACCGTGACCTGCATCAGCACGGAAAGCATGTTCTTGGCGCGCACCAGGCCGCCATAGAACAGCGCGAGGCCCGGCACCGTCATGAACAGCACGAGGATGGAGGAGATCATCATCCAGGTGATGTCGCCCTTGTCCACCGTGGCGACCGCTGCAGCGGCCTCGGCGGTGGCTTCCGCACCGGTGGCGGGGTTGTCCTGCGCGAAAGCGGCGGCTGCAAAGAGCGCCGTCGTCGCCAGCGCAGGCAGGCCCGCGCGTATCCAGTTCTTCGTCGTCATGGGTTCAATGCTCCGTCGCAATCGGAAAATGTCGGGATCAGTGGCACGGGCTCAGAGCGCGTCGGCGTCGGTCTCGCCGGTGCGGATGCGCACGGCCTGGTCGATCGCGTAGACGAAGATCTTGCCGTCGCCGATCTGGCCGGTCTTGGCCGAGGTGGTAATCGCGTCGATGACCTTGGAAACCTGATCGGAAGGCACGGCGACTTCGATCTTGAGCTTGGGCAGGAAGCTCACCGCGTATTCCGCGCCGCGATAGATCTCGGTGTGGCCCTTCTGCCGGCCATATCCCTTGACCTCCGTGACGGTCAGTCCGTGCACACCAATGCCAGTGAGCGCATCCCGGACTTCCTCAAGCTTGAAAGGCTTGATGATAGCCATGACGATCTTCATGGTTCGTGTCCCCGCTTGGCCCCGAACCGCTGGCGGGGTTCTGGGCGTTTCATGTCGGACTCGGCCAGGCGGATTATTCCGACCGTTCGGTCAAGCCGGGCAAAGAGAAACAATTTACGTGCCAACCCAGCCGCATCAACGGTTCCCGCGGCACGGGCCGGTTGTGCGATGCCATTGCGCCACGCACGCAGGAGACGCCCTGCGCGGGTGAGACACGGCCCGCTTGCTCAATTCTTGGTCGGCGCCCTGACCCATCCTGAGTCACCGCCGCACATTCGCCATATGAAGATCAATTTTTAGGCAGATGCCCGATCCGAAGGCGCTACCGGACGGATGAGACCTTCCTGCGCAACCGAGGCGACGAGCCGGCCCGCTCTGTCGTAGATCAGCCCCCGCGCCAGCCCGCGGGCGCCTGCCGCACTCGGGCTGTCCTGGGCATAGAGCAGCCAGTCGTCGGCCCGGAACGGGCGATGCAGCCAGAGCGCATGGTCGAGGCTTGCCGCCTGCAGCGTCTCGCCGAGCACGCTGGTGCCGTGCAGAACCGTCGTCGATTCCAGCAGCGTCATGTCGCTCGCATAAGCGAGCACGGCGCGGTGCAGGCCCTCGTCATCCGGCAGCGCGCCATTGGCGCGGAACCAGAGCGCGCGGCGCGGCGTCTGCGCCGGGGCCCCGAGGCCGATCGGCTTCAGCTCGATGGGGCGCGGCCGCATCCAGTAGTTCCGCACCGGCGCCGGCAGACGCGCCAGAATGTCCGCCGGGAGTTCGTCGATGCCCGGCACCTCCTCCGGCGCGGGCACCGCCATGTCGAGGTCGAGCTGGTGCTCCAGCCCCTTCTCCTCGCGATGGAACGACACCGACATGATGAAGATCGGCCGCCCGTGCTGGATCGCCACCGCGCGCCGCGTGGAGAAGCTGCGCCCGTCACGCACCCGCTCGACATCATAGATGATCGGCACGTTCGGATCGCCGCCGAGCAGGAAATAGGCGTGCATGGAATGGGCGCTGGCGCCCTCCACGGTCCGCTGCGCCGCCACCAGCGCCTGCGCCAGCACCTGCCCGCCAAACACGCGGGTACGGAACGGCCAGGATTCCGGCGGGTTGTCACCCCGGAAGAGGTTATCCTCCAGCCGCTCCAGATCGAGCAGGGCGACGAGTTCGGCGGCGCTGTTGGTCATCGGCGTACGGCTCCTCACCTGAACAAGGATCGTGGCAGCGCAGCCGCCTTGACCGCGCGCATTGTCCGGGGTGCGTAGCTAAGGCATAGGATGGCCCGCGCACAATGCGCGGATGATCGAGAGACGGAGGCGCACGCCATGCAGCAGGGCCAGCGATATGATGCGGTAATGGCGGGCGGCGGCCTCGCCGGCCTGTCCCTCGCGCTGGCGCTGCGGCAGGGATTGGGCGACAGCGCCCGTCTCGCCGTTGCCGACCCCGCCTTCGCCGCCGTCCAGCCCGCGAGTTCGGACCTGCGCGCGTCTGCCATCGCCGCCGGCGCCCGCCGCCTGTTCGAGGCGCTCGGCGTGTGGGAGCGCGTCGCGGCCGAGGCCGAGCCGATCCTTGCCATGGAGATCACCGATTCGAAGTTCGGCGACGCCGCCCGCCCGGTGTTCCTGTCCTTTGACGGCGAAGTGGAGCCCGGCGAGCCCTTCGCCCATATGGTGCCCAATGCCGTGCTGCAGGACGCGATGACCGCGCTCGCCAAAGCGCGCGGCATCGAGCTGCTGGCGACCCGCATCGCCGGCTTCACGCACGCCCCGGCGCGGACCGCGCTGCGCCTCGCCGACGGGTCGGAAGCTGCCACCTCGCTGCTCGCCGCCTGCGACGGAGGCCGCTCGAAGCTGCGGGCGCTGGCCGGCATCGGCGTCACCGGCTGGCCTTATGGCCAGTCGGCCATCGTGATGACGGTGGGCCATGAGCGCCCTCATGGCGGCAAGGCGATCGAGCATTTCCTTCCCGCCGGGCCCTTCGCCATGCTGCCGCTCACCGGCAATCGCTGCTCCATCGTCTGGACCGAGGAGACCGACACGGCCGGTCGGCTGCTCTCCCTTCCCCGCGTGCTGCTGAAGGACGAACTGGAGCAGCGCTTCGGGCTGGAGCTGGGCGAGATCGACATCCTCGACGAGCCGAAGGCGTTCCCGCTCGGCTTCCAGATGGCGCGCGCCTTTGTCGGGGATCGCTTCGCCCTGGTGGGGGACGCCGCCCACACCATCCATCCCATTGCCGGGCAGGGCATCAATATGGGCCTGCGCGACGTGGCGGCGCTGGCCGAGGCGGTCACCGACGCCGCCCGGCTCGGCCTCGACATTGGCGGCGAGGGCGTGCTGGAGCGCTATCAGCGCTGGCGCCGCTTCGACACGCTGGCCATGGGAATGGCGACGGACGGCCTCAACCGTCTGTTCGGCATGCGCTCGGACGCGGTGCGGCTGGCGCGCGACGTGGGCCTCGGCCTGGTCGAGCGTGCTCCGGCGCTGAAGGCATTCTTCATCCGCGATGCCGCCGGCATTGGCGGGGCCTCGCCGCGCCTGCTGCGCGGGGAAGCTCTCTAGAACCTACCGCGCCGCCTCTTCCTCGGTCAGCGTCCGCGCCTCGTCGGCCAGCAGGATCGGGATGCCGTCGCGAATCGGGTAGGCGAGCCGCGCCGCGCGGGAGACCAGCTCATGGCCCGCCCGGTCATAGTCGAGTGGCCCCTTGGTAACGGGGCAGACCAGCAATTCGAGGAGCTTCGGGTCGATCTCGTAGCCCGAACGCGCGGCGGGAATCTGGGGGGTTGCGGCCATGGACAGGGTTCTCTCGATCTTCACGAACGGATGCAGCGTATTCCGGCTATATAGCGCAGCTCGCTGACATTCTCACGTCATCGCCCCCCACCCGCCAGCCTTACGGAACGATGGACTCTCCCGCGCTCGATCTCGCCCAGCAACCGCGCCTCGACGGCGAGACGCTGCAGCAATGGGTGTTCCGCCGGCTGCGGCGCTCCGTCATGGCCGGCCGCTTCCCGCCCGGCAAGGCGGTGACGATTCGCGGGCTGGCGGATGCGCTCGGCGTGTCCTCCATGCCGGTGCGCGAGGCGCTGCGCCGGCTGGTGGCCGAGCGGGCACTGGTGCTGCTCGACAATCGCCGGGTGCGGGTTCCGGAGATGACCGCCCGCCGCTTCGAGGAGTTGATGGCGGCGCGCACGCTGCTGGAATGCGAGGCCGCCGCCCGCGCGCTCACCGTTGCGGATGCCGCCTTCATCGCCCGGCTCGACGCGCTCAATGCCGCCTCCGACGCGGCGGTGGCCGCCGGCGACACCGAGGCGATGATCGAGACCAATCTGGCCTTCCACAGCGCGCTTTATGGCGGGCGGGCGGACAATGTGCTGCTGCCGCTGATCGAATCGGTGTGGCTGCAGATCGGCCCTTTCATGCGCATGGCGCTGGCGGACCTCGAGGCGCACTACCCCGTCGACCGCCATGCGCAGGCGCTGGCGGCGCTGCGTGACCGTGACGAGGCCGCGCTGCGCCGCGCCATCGAGGCCGACATTCGCGACGGCATCGGCCACCTCCTCGCGCAGCTGGGATAGGCGGCGCTTTACGCGCACCACGCCGGCGCCGTCATGCGCGGGGAGGACGAGCGAGCCTCAGCCCGTCGCCTTCAGCTTCGCTCCGCCGCGCCGGCGCTCGGCCGCCAGACGGGCGGCGGCGCCGAAGGCGGTGAAAATGCCGCTGGAGAGCTTGTCCTGCCAGAAGCGCCATTCCGGGTGCCACTGGATCGCCATGTTGAAGCCCGGCGCGTCGGTCACGCGAAACGCCTCGATGGTGCCGTCCGGTGCCCGCGCCTCCACGCTGACGCCGGGCGCCAGCCGGGCGACGCCCTGCCCGTGCAGCGAGTTCACCTGCCAGCTTGTCGCCCCGGCGAGGCTCGCCAGCAGGCCGCCGGCCTCCAGCGTCACCTCATGGGCAGGCGCGTACTGGCCGTCGATGTCGAGGCCGGAATCCTCGCGGTGGTCGAAGCGGCCGGGCTGCTCGTAGAGCTTCTGGAACAGCGTGCCGCCGAGCGCGACGTTCATTTCCTGGAACCCCCGGCACACGCCGAACAGCGGCACGCCGCGCTCCAGCGCCGCGCGGATCAGCGGCAGCGAGATGTCGTCGCGGTGCGGATCCGCCGGCAAGGGCGGGTCGTGCGGCAGATCGCCGTAATGCTGCGGCCCGACATTGGAAGGGCTGCCCGGCAGGAACAGCGCGTCGACCGAATCGAGAATCTCGTCGACCACAATGCGCTCGGGCGCCATGTCGCCATCGACCGCCGAGATCGTGCCCGGAATCAGCACGGGCATGGCCTGCGCGCCGCGCGCGACCGCGTAGATGTACTTCTCCGTGACGCCATGCAGCACGTGGCCGCCAAGCGCCTTCACGTCGCTGATCACACCGATGACTGGACGCATGATGTCTCCCGCACTCTGCCTGCCAGATGTGGGCCCGCCCCCGGCCGGCTGTCAACGGCACCGGCGCGCACGCCCGCCCTGCCTCCAGCGCGGGGCGGGCCCTACGTCACGCGCAGGCAGCACCTCTTGCGCGCTGCGGCGCGGGCCGGAGATGGCCAAGAGTTTCCGAGCGTGATTCTTCGTGTATGAAGGGCCATCCCTCCGCCGCAGGCCGCCGCCGGAAGCTCATGGTTTTTTCATCCGTCACCTTTCTCTTCTATTTTTTGCCGGCGTTCCTGATCTGCTATTTCGCGATGCCGGGCGTGCGGGCGCGCAACCTGGTGCTGCTGGCGTTTTCGCTGGTGTTCTATGCCTGGGGCGGGCTCGCCAATGTGGCGGTGCTGGCCGTCTCCATCGGAGCGAACTACCTCTTCGCATTGCTGATCGACGCACGCGCCGCGCCCTGGCGGCTGCGCATGCTGGCACTCGCGGTGGCGGCGAACCTCGCGGGCCTGATCGCCTTCAAATATGCTGGCTTCCTGGCCGAGAACGTCAACCTGCTGCTGCCGGCCGGCGCCCAGCTTCCCGTCGTGCACCTGCCACTGCCGCTGGGCATCTCGTTCTTCACCTTCCACGCCATCTCCTATCTGGTCGACGTCTATCGCGGTAAGGCGCGGGCGAATGGCCGCTTCGAGGAGATTGCGGTCTACATCACCATGTTCCCGCAGCTCGTCGCCGGCCCGATCGTGCGCTACTCCACCATCGCGCACCGCATCCGGGCGCGGCGAACCACGCTGGGCCGCGTGTCGGCGGGGCTGCGCATCTTCGTCATCGGCCTGTCCTGGAAGGTGCTGATCGCCGACGAGGTGGCGCCGCTGGTCGCGGTGGTGTTCGACAGCACCACCACGCCGAGCCTCGGGGAGGCGTGGATCGGCGTCAGCGCCTATGCGCTGCAGATCTATTTCGACTTCGGCGGCTATTCCAACATGGCGATCGGCCTCGCGGTCGCCATGGGGCTGAAATTCCCGCGCAACTTCAACCTGCCCTATGGCGCGCTTTCGATCACCGATTTCTGGCGCCGCTGGCATATGAGCCTGTCGAGCTGGTTCCGCGACTATGTCTACATCCCGCTCGGCGGCAACCGGCGCGGCCATCTGTTTACGGCCCTGAATCTCTGGACGGTGTTCCTGCTCTGCGGCCTGTGGCACGGCGCCAGCTGGAACTTCGTCATCTGGGGCATCCACCACGGCAGCTTCCTGGTGCTGGAGCGCACCCGCCTCGGGGCGGCGCTCCGCGCCGCGCCGCGCGTGGTGAACCATGCCTATGTGCTGCTGGTGGTGCTCACCAGCTGGGTGTGGTTCCGCGCCGAAAGCCTGCCACAGGCGCTCGACCTGTTCGCCGGGCTCGCCGGGCTCAACGGCGCGGGGCCGCTCTCGGTCAACCTGATCGCCGATCTCCAGCCGGTGACGATCGCCATCATGGTGCTGGCCTGGCCGCTCGCCATGTTCGGCCTGCCCCGGCCCAGCGGGAAGGCGCTGTCGCAGCGGCTGCGACTTGCGCTGTTCGGGGTTACCGACACCGTGGTGGTGGCGCTGCTGTTCGGCCTGTGCGTCCTGTCGGTGGGAGCGGCGACCTATTCGCCCTTCCTCTATTTCCGGTTCTGAGGGGGAGGGAGACGATGCCGCTGCTCATGGCCTTCCGCCGCTGGTGGGCACTTCTCTTCGTCGCCATTCTCTCGTTGCCGACCCTCGGCCTTATCGTGCCGGACATGCCCGCGCCGATGCGCACCGTGCTGGAGCCCGAGGCGCGCTGGTGGGAGCACGCCTCCCAGCGCCTCGACCCCTACATCAACAACGCCTTCGGCTTTCGTGGCGCGGTGCTGGCTGCGCACCAGTCCTATCTGCGCTTCATCGACGCGCCGCAGGGCGAGCGGGTGCTGCAGGGCGAGGGCGGCGTGCTCTTCATCCGCGACAACAACGCGCTCGAGCAGTCCATCGGCCAGTTGGTGCGGCCCAAGATGGTCGCCGCCTTCATCGACTTCGCCACGTCGCTCGACGCGCAGGAGACGGCGCTGGGCGGGCGCTTCGTCCTTCTCATCCCGCCCAATGCGCACACCGTGAACTTCGATCAGCTGCCGGCCTATGCGCGGCGGCAGAAGAAGGCGCCGACCGAGTATGATCTCATTGCGGCAGGCCTCGCGGCGGAGGGCACGCCCTTCGTGGACCTGCGCCCGCTCCTCGCGGCGGCCTCGAAGGACGGGCGGACTTATTTCCGCTACGACACGCACTGGAACGAGCGTGCCGCGCTCGTCGCCTTCAATGCCGCGATGACGGCCGCCGGCCGGCCGGACCTCGCGGTCAGCCCGGAACAGGCGCTGGGCCCGCGCGTCGTCAAGCCGGGCGGCGACCTGCTGCGTCTCGGCGGCCTCGACCAGCGCGACCCGCCCGACGAGCGCTATCAGTGGAATCCGGCCTTCGCCGCCCCGCAGGGCCTGAAGCCCCTCGACGGGATGATCACCGGCAATGAGAACCCGCTCTTCCCTACCGAGGCCGTGGAAACCGGCCATGCCGGCCCACGCATCATGGTGATGGGCGATTCCTTCACCCGCAGCTTCTGGCGCGGGCTGCTGGCCGCCCAAAGCTCGGCCTTCCTATGGACGCACCACCAGAGCTGTCAGCTCGACCGTGGCCTCATCGACCGCTTCAAGCCGGACATCCTGATCTACGCGCCGACCGAGCGCTTCCTGCCCTGCTCCAACCATCCCCTGCGGGTGGAGCTGCCGTGACCGTCCCCGCCGAGACGCCCTCCAAACCGTTGCGCCGCGCCGGATGCCGCCGGCGCTTGCGGCCAATGGCGGCAAGGCATTAAAACCCGCCGACGCCCTTTTCTCCCTGCCGCTTTTGCGATCCCCGCCATGTCAGACGCCCCCTCCGCCCCGCTGTCCCGCGACGACCTCCTCGCCCGCCTTGCCGCGCTCGGCATCGCCACGCGCACGGTCGAGCACCCCCCGCTGTTCACGGTGGAGGATTCGCAGGCCCTGCGCGGCGATATTCCCGGCGGCCACACCAAGAACCTGTTCCTCAAGGACAAGAAGGGCAACCTCTTCCTGGTCGTCGTCGAGGAGGAGACGCAGGTCGATCTCAAGGGCCTGCACGGCCCCCTCGGCGCGGCGAGCAAGCTCTCCTTCGGCAGCGCCGAACTGCTGGAAGAGGTGCTCGGGGTGAAGCCCGGCGCCGTCACCGCCTTCGGGCCGGTCAACGACACGGGCGGCCGTGTCACCGTCGTGCTCGACGCCGGGCTGATGGCGCATGAGGCGGTCAACTGCCACCCGCTGGTGAACACCGCCACGACCACCATCGCCAGTGCCGATCTCCTCCTCTTCCTGCGCGCCACCGGCCACGAACCGCTCATCATCGCGGTGCCCCGCCGCAACGTATCGGAGAGCGAGGGCTAGGCGCCGCCCGTTGCATTCGCGGCCGGGCAGACCATTTTAGACGCCGAGTACGAGCACCTATTGCGAGGACGACCCATGTTGCTGAACCAGCCTTCCTCCCCCGCCGCCGCTGGCGATGCGCCGGCCGGCGACGATGTGGTGATGGACGTCACCACCAAGAGCTTCATGAAGGACGTGGTTGAGGAATCGCGCCTGCGCCCGGTGCTGGTCGACTTCTGGGCCCCCTGGTGCGGCCCC
Organism: Ancylobacter sp.; assembly: GCF_965279025.1. Taxonomy (NCBI): domain Bacteria; kingdom Pseudomonadati; phylum Pseudomonadota; class Alphaproteobacteria; order Hyphomicrobiales; family Xanthobacteraceae; genus Ancylobacter; species Ancylobacter sp. The sequence continues at coordinate 1,188,137 of NZ_OZ257132.1, forward strand.
TGCCGCCAGCTCACCCCCATCATCGAGAAGGTGGTGCGCGCGGCCAAGGGCAAGGTGCGTCTCGCCAAGATGAACACCGACGAGCACCCCGCCGTCGCCCAGCAGCTCGGCATCCAGTCGCTGCCCACCGTCTATGCCTTCGTCAACGGCCAGCCGGTCGACGGCTTCATGGGCGCGCAGCCGGAGGCGCAGATCAAGGCGCTGGTCGACAAGCTGCTGGTTGCCTCTGGCGGGGGCGATGACATCGCCGAGATCCTCGCCAGCGGCGACGCGGCGCTCGCCGAGGGCGATCTCGTCGGGGCGGCGGAAATCTTCTCGGCCGTGCTGGGCGAGGAGCCGGCCAATCTCGCCGCCATTGCCGGCCTCGCCCGCACCGAGCTGGCCGCCGGCAATCTCGAACAGGCCCGCGCCACCCTCGCGCTGGCACCGGAGGCCGCCGCCACGGATAGCGCCATCGCCGCCGTCCGCGCCGCCATCGATCTGGAAGAGGCGGCGAGCGCCTTGGGCGATGTGCGGGAGCTGGAGGCCAAGGTCGCCGCCAACCCGCTCGACCACCAGGCGCGCTACGATCTCGCCGTGGCGCTCAGCGCCCGCGGCAAGCGCGAGGAGGCGGTGGACGAGCTGCTTTCCATCGTCCGCAAGGACCGCACCTGGAACGATGACGGCGCCCGCAAGCAGCTGGTGCAGTTCTTCGAGGCATGGGGCCCGACCGACGAGCACACGCTCTATGGCCGGCGCCGCCTGTCCTCCATCCTGTTCGCCTGACACTGTCGGCCCCGACAGGCCACGCGGCGTGCCGCAAGGAACCCAATGGCGATCAACAACCCCTACACCGCCCCGTCCGAGCTGGCGTCGATCATCCCGCTCTTCCCGCTGGAGGGGGCGCTGCTGCTGCCGCGCTGCCAGCTGCCGCTCAACGTGTTCGAGCCGCGCTATGTCGCGATGATCGACGCGGCGCTGGCCGGCAACCGGCTGATCGGCATCATCCAGACCGCCCCCGAGCAGCCGGCGCTCACCGTGCCGGGCGCGCCGGAGATCGTCGGGGTGGGCTGCGTCGGCCGCATCACCGAGATCGCCGAGAGCGGGGACGGGCGCTATTTGCTCAATCTCAGCGGGATCGCCCGCTTCAAGGTGGTGGCCGAGGTTGATTCCGGCACGCCGTTCCGGCAGGCCAAGGTCGATTACGAACCGTTCCGCGCCGATTTCACGCCCAATGCCGGCGCCGATGCGGTGGATCGCGGCACGCTGCTGCGCACGCTGGCCGACTATCTCGACGCCAACCGGCTGGAAGCGGATTGGAAGAGCATCAAGGATGCGCCCAATGAAGCGCTGGTCAACGCGCTCGCCATGATGGCGCCGTTCGGTCCGCGCGAGAAGCAGGCGCTGCTGGAGGCCCCGAGCCTCGCCTCGCGCGCCGAGATGCTGATCGCCGTCACCCAGATGACCATGGCCCGCACCGGTGGCGAGGGCGACGGCACGCTGCAATAGCCCCCGCCTCACCCGTGTCCCGGCCACGCGCAGGCACAGCCGAAGCGCAGAGCCGGGACCCACCGCAAAACCCTTTGGCTATTTCCCGTTTTAACCGAACGCGCCCCGCCCCGGCCGCCTGGGCCCCGGATCGGCGGGATGCGCCGCCTCTCACTCCGCCGCGATCGGCGGGCGGGGCGTGGAATGTGGCCCGGCATCGACGGCGTGCAGGCCCGTGCGCACCGCCGGTGCCTCGCCATGCTCGTCCGGCTCGTCGCGGGCGCCGACGAAGCGCCCGAAGATCCGCACCATCAGCCGTCCGAAATCGTCCATCAGGGTGAACACCGCCGGCACGAAAACCAGCGACAGCAAGGTGGAGGCGATCAGCCCGCCGATGACCGCGATCGCCATTGGCGAGCGGAAGTCGCCGCCCTCGCCCAGCCCGAGCGCCGAGGGCATCATGCCCGCCACCATGGCGATAGTGGTCATGATGATCGGCTGCGCCCGCTTGCGGCCGGCCTCGATCAGCGCCGTGGTGCGGTCTACCCCCGCATGCACGGCCTCGATGGCGAAATCGACCAGCAGGATGGCGTTCTTGGTCACGATGCCCATCAGCATGAGGAAGCCGATCACCACCGGCAGCGTCATGGCGTTGTTGGTGAGCAGGAGCGCAATGAAGGCGCCGCCTACCGACAGCGGCAGCGCGATCAGGATGGTGATCGGCTGCAGCACATTGGCGAACAGCAGCACCAGCACCGCCAGCACCATCATCACGCCGGCGCCCATGGCGGTAGCAAAGCCGCCGAACACTTCGGCCATGATCTCGGCGTCGCCGGTCTCCTTCAGCACCACGCTGGGCGGGAGGTTCTTGGCGCCCGGAAGCGCATAGACCTCCGCCAGCGCCTCGCCGAGCTGGGTGTTGCCGGCGAGGTCGGCCTCGATGGCCACCCGCCGGGCACGGTCGTAGCGGTCGAGGCTGGAGGGCCCGGTGCCGAACGAGATATCCGCCACGGACAGCAGCGGCACGGAGGCGCCGGAGGTGGTGCGCACCTTCAGCGTCTCGAAGGTGGCGAGCGCCCCACGCGCCTTTTCGTCGAGCTGGACGCGGATCGGCACCTGGCGGTCGCCGGCGGAGAACTTGGCGAGATTCTGCGACACGTCACCGAGCGTGGCGATGCGCACGGTCTGGGCGATGTCGGCCACCGAGACGCCGATTTCGGCCGCCTCCGCGAGCTTCGGCACCACCCGCAGCTCCGGCCGCTGAAGCGCCGCCGAGGTCTGCACATTGGACAGGCCCTTCACCTGCGAACGAATCTCGCGTTCCAGCTCAAGCGCCGTGGCTTCCACCACCGCGCCATCCGAGCCGGAGAGGATGATGGTGAATTCGCGCCCGCCCGGGCCGGCGCCGCCCGAGGCACCGAAATTGAAGCGCAGGTCCGGAATGCGCGCGATCTCCTCGCGCAGGCGCATCTCGAACTGCTTCTGGGTCTCCGTGCGCTCGCTGCGCGGCACGAGGTTGACGATGATCGTCGCCTTGCGAACCTCGCCGGCACCATTGACCGAGCCGCCCGTGGCACCGGAGCCGGCGGTGGCGAAGACGCTCGCGACCTCGGGCTGCGCGTTCAGCTTGGTGGTGACCTCGTCGACGACGCGTCGCGTCGCCTCCAGCGTCGCCCCCGGCGGCAGCTCCAGCGCCAGCACCGAGCGGGAGACGTCGGAATTGGGGATGAACCCCGACGGCAGAAGGGTCGAGAGCCACATGGAGCCGATGAACAGCACGATGCCCGCCGCCACGGTGAGGAAGCGGTGGCGGATCGAGCGGTGCAGCAGCCCGACATAGAAGCGCATCAGCGCGCTGTCGGGCTTCTCGCGATGGCCATGGTCGCGCAGGAAATACGCCGCGAGCATCGGCGTCAGCAGCCGCGCCACCAGCAGCGAGAACAGCACCGCCACCGCCACCGTGATACCGAACTGGCGGAAATACTGGCCCGCAATGCCGCCCATGAAGCTGACGGGCAGGAACACCGCCACGATGGTCAGCGTGGTCGCCACCACGGCGAGGCCGATCTCGTCGGCCGCGTCGATCGCCGCGCGGTAGGCCGATTTCCCCATGCGCATGTGGCGCACGATGTTCTCGATCTCGACGATGGCGTCGTCGACCAGAATGCCGGTCACCAGCGTGACGGCGAGCAGGCTCACCCCGTTCAGCGAGAAGCCGAGCAGGTCCATCACCCAGAAGGTGGGCAGGATGGAGAGCGGGATCGCCGTCGCCGTGATGATGGTGGCGCGCCAGTCGCGCAGGAACAGCATGACCACGATCACCGCCAGCACCGCGCCCTCGATGAGCGTGTGCATGGCGGAGGTGTAGTCCGCCTGCGTATACTTCACGGTGGAGTCGATCAGCGTTATGGCGACTTCCGGGTGGCGCTTCTCCAGATCGCGCAGCGCCAGGTCGGCATTATCGGCGACCACCACGTCGGAGAAGCCCTTGGCGCGGTAGACGCCGAAGGCCACCACCGGCTTGCCGTCGAGGCGGGCGAAGATGCGCGGCTCGGCCGCCCCGTCGGTCACCGTGCCGAGATCGGCCAGGCGCACATGGCGCGGGGACCCGCCTCCGGTCGCCGGCAGGGCGATGCGGGTCTCGGCGAGCTCGGCCACGGTGCTGGCGCCGCCCAGCGTGCGCACGGATTGTTCCTGCGTGCCGATCTCGCCGCGCCCGCCGGCAAGGTCGATATTGGTGGCGGCGAGCTGGCGGTTGACATCCGCTGCCGTCACGCCGAGCGCCGCGAGCTTGTCGGGATCGAGCGAGATGCGGATCTCGCGGTCGACGCCGCCCTCCCGCTTCACCTGCGCGACGCCGCGCACGCCCTGCAGGGCACGCACCAGCGTGTCGTCGACGAACCAGGACAGCTCTTCCGGGGTCATTGCGGGGGCGGAGGCGGCATAGGTGGCGATGGCCATGCCCTCGACATCGACGCGCTGGACCAGCGGCTCCTCGATGTCCTGCGGCAGGTCCGTGCGGACCTTGGTCACCGCGTCGCGCACGTCGTTCACCGCGCGGTCCACCTGCGTTTCGAGCTGGAACTCGACCACGGTGAGCGAGGTGCCCTCGGTGATGGTGGAGGAGATGTGCTTCACCCCCTGCACGCCCGCGATCGAGGTCTCGACGATCTTGGTCACCTGCGACTCGAGTTCGCTCGGCGCGGCGCCTGGCTGGGTGATGGCGACGGAGACGATCGGCACGTCGATATTGGGCATGCGGGTGATCGGCAGCTGGTCGAACGTGTAGAGACCGATCGCGGTCAGCACGACGAACAGCACGATGGACGGAACCGGCTTGCGGATCGCCCAGGCGGAGATGTTGAGGGCCATCAGACGCCGTCCTTCGCGCTGTCGGCCACCAGCGGGGTCGGCGTCACCCGGTCGCCGTCGCGCAGGAAGCCGCCGGCGCGGGCGACGACGCTCTCGCCCTCGCTCACCCCTTCCAGCACCTCGACGAAGCCGTTGCCCTTGAGCCCGATCTTCACCGCGCGCTGGCGGACGAGATCGCCCTCGACGACCAGCACGAAGACGCCTTCCGGCGCGAACTGCACCGCCGATTGCGGCAGCGCCACGCCGTCATGGCGCGCGATCTCGATAAGGCCGCGCGCATAGGCGCCGGGCCGCAGCCGCGTATCGTCCGGCAGGGCCACCGCCACGCGGGCCAGGCGGGTCCTGGCGTCGACCTTGGCGCCGACAAGCCGCACCGTGCCGTGCAGCGGCACGTCGAAACCGGCCGGCGTCACCGCCACGCCGAGGCCCGGCGTTACGCGCGGCAGCGCGGATTCGGGAACCTCGGCATCGAGGTCGATGGCGCCGTCCTTGACGATGCGGAACAGCGGCTCGGCATTGGCGGAAAGGACGATGGCGCCGATCCGGGCCGAGCGGGCCCAGACGATGCCGGCCAGCGGCGCCTTGATCTCGGTACGGGCGAGCCGCACCTCGATCTCGTCGCGGGTGGCCTTGATCTGGGCGGCCTCCGCCTCGGCCGCCGTCACCATCTCCTGCGCCGCCGTCACCTGGGCGGTCGAAACCTTCACCGCGCGCTCGCGCTGGTCCAGCACTTCCTGGGAGGTGGCGCCCGTCTTGATCAGCGTGCGGGCGCGCTCGACCGCGGCTTCCGCCTCGGTAAGCTGCGCCAGCATCTGCTGGAGCTGGGCCTTTTGCTGGGCGATGGCGGCCTGCGCCTTGGCGGAGTTGGCGGTGTTCTGGGCGAGCAGCGTCTCCAGCATGTCGCGCGACAGGCGCGCCATCACCTGGCCCTTCTCCACCCGGTCGCCCTCCTCGACGAGGATCTCGGTGATCTGGTAGCCGTCGATCTGCGGCCCGACCATGATCTCCTCGCGCGCCACCAGCGTGCCGGTGACGGGCAGGCTCTCGACCACCTCGCGGCGCGCGGCGGGCACGACGGAGATGGTGATGCCCTTCACCGCGTTCGGCGCCGGGGTGGCGACCTCGGCCTGCGCCGGCTCGGCGAGGCTCAGCCCGGTGGCAATCCGGTCGCGGAAGGCATAGCCGGCAAGACCGACGACCACCGCGGTCATGGTGAGGGCGAGCAACACGCGCCCGCGCAGGGATGGCGGCTTCACGGTCATGGTGTGCGGTCCGGTGAAAGGGTCGGCGCCGTGGCGGGCGCGAGCATGCGGGCGATCAGGCCGGCGAGTGCCGGCATCATCTCGCCCAGCGGCAGGCCGGGCTCCAGGCTGTGGCGCAGCACCAGGCCGTCGCCGATGGCGTTGATCATCAGCATGGCGACATCCGGGTCGATGCCCGCATCGATCTCGCCCCGCGCCTGCGCGGCAACCAGATGCGCGCGGATCGCCGCGTTCATCTCGTCCTCGACAGCGTCGAAGGTCGGCTTCAGCGCCGGGTTGCGCGCCGCCTCGGCATAGATTTCCGGCCCGAGCTCGAGGCACACCATCGGCGTCTGCGCCGAGAACAGCACGTCGCCCATGCGGGCGAGGCCTTCGACGAAGCTCGGCGCGGTCTCCAGGAGTTCGAGGCAGCTCATCCGCATCGCGCGCTCCTCATCCACGATGGCGATGATGATCGCCTCCTTGGAGGGGAAATAGCGGTAGAGCGCGCCGGGGCTCATGCCGGCCTCGGTGCAGATCTGCTGCATCGAGGTGCCGTGGAAGCCGGCGCGGGTGAAGCAGGCGATGGCGGCATCCAGCACCCGCCGGCGCGGCTCGCGGCGCGGCGCATCTTCCGGCATCGCGCCGGAAGACGCCGGCGGAGCCGTCGTGCCGCGACGCCGCGCAGCGGGCTTCTCGCCGGGCGGCGGTACGGAGATGCGGGAAAGATGCGCGGTCATCGACCATCCATAATGGGAGCGAACGTTCGTTCGCATTTAGACATGCGCCGGAAACGAGTCAAGAACGAACGTTCGTTCGCATATCCATCGGTGCCGGGAGACGGGGCGCGCTCATGCCGTCGCCGTCTATTCCGCCGGCGCCACCACGGCGTGGAACGCGTCCGCGACCCGCTCATAGACGGGGCGCTTGAAGGGGACGATCAATTCCGGTGTCCGCTCCAGCCGCTCCCAGCGCCAGCCGATGAATTCCGGCTTGTGATGGCCCCCGCCCGGATGGCGAACGTCGATCTCGTCATCCGTGCCGGTGAAACGCAGCGCGATCCATTTCTGCTTCTGCCCGCGATAGCGTCCCTTCCAGGCCTTGCGAGCGATGGGCTCCGGCAGGTCGTAGGCGAACCAGTCGGGTGCGACAGCCAGCGTCTCGACGGAGGAAACGTTGGTCTCCTCATAGAGTTCGCGCAGCGCCGCTTCCTCGGGGCTCTCGCCCTCGTCGATGCCGCCCTGCGGCATCTGCCACGCGTGCTGGGCATCGACCTTTTCCGGCCCGCCGAGGCGCTGGCCGAGAAAGACAAGCCCGGCGCGATTGACGAGCACCACCCCGACGCAGGGGCGATAGGGAAGCTGGTCGAAAGGGATCATGAAGCACCGGGGTCTGGAACGCACGCGCCGGCAGGATCATAGGCGAGGCGGACGCCCGCGCGTAGGGGCCGCGCGCCGCCGCTTCGTCACGGGGTTAACGCCGCCCCGCTGTCCGCGCCGGTGAAATGCGCGGCGTCGGCGGTGTCGAGAGGGCCGGGCCGCGACATCACTTCGCTTCGCCCGGTCGCGCCGTCGAACACGGTGATGCTGTCGCCGTCATCGGCACCGAGGCTCGGGCGCAGCGTCGGCATGTCGCCGGCGATGCCGATCATCGGGAAGCCATCGTCGCCATGGGCGAAGGGAGCGGCCTGCGACGCCAGCGGCGCGCTGTCGCGGAAGGCATAGGCGGTGACGGCGAGGCTGACGATCGCCAGCGCGGCGACGCCGAAGATGCCGACCGCCGCGTAATGACAGGCGCTGTCGCGGCCGGCATCCTCGCCGGGCAGCGTCTCCGTCGACGACATCGTTCCCGACGAGCGGGCATGCGGGAGGCGGAGGGGACGCACTCTGTTCATGGCTGCCTTTGTCGCCGCCGACCAAGGCAGGATCGCGGCAGAATCGGGCGGACGCGGCGGCAGCGCAAAAAAGCGAAGGCCCGCTCTCGGCGAGAGCGGGCCTCAGGGGGGCGATCACGGCGCGGCGAGGCGCGCGCCGGGTCGCGGTCAGTTCGGGACGGCGGCCTTGGGGTCGGCCGGGTAGGCGGCGTTCTTCTGCACGCCCTCGATCAGGTCGATCGCCAGCTTGAGCTGGGTGTCGTCCTTGGGCTCCGGCGGCACATAGGCCGGCGAGCCGGTCTGCTCGTCCTCGCCGTTCTTCAGGTGGCCCTTGAGCGAGGCCTCGCCGCGCGTGGTCTCGACACCGGCAGCCTCGGCCTTCTCCTTCACATCCTGCGGCACGTCCTGCACCAGCTCGATGTCCGGCTGGATACCCTTGGCCTGGATCGAGCGGCCCGACGGCGTGTAGTAGCGCGCGGTGGTCAGCTTGATCGCGGCATTGCCGGAAACCGGGATGACCGTCTGCACCGAGCCCTTGCCGAAGGACAGCGAGCCGAGCACCGTGGCGCGCTTGTGGTCCTGCAGGGCGCCGGCGACGATTTCCGAGGCCGAGGCTGAGCCGCCATTGACCAGCACGATGATCGGCTTGCCCTTGGCGAGGTCGCCGGGCCGCGCATTGCGCCGCTCGGTCTGCTCGGGGTCGCGGCCGCGGGTGGAGACGATTTCGCCGCGGTCGAGGAAGGTGTCGGAGACGTCGATCGCCTGGTCGAGCAGCCCGCCCGGATTATTGCGCAGGTCGATGATGAAGCCCTTGAGCTTGTCCTCGCCGATCTGCTTGGTGAGGTCGGCAACCGCCTTCTTCAGGCCTTCGCCAGTCTGCTCGCTGAAGGAGGTGATGCGGATATAGCCGATGTCTCCGTTCTCGACACGGGCACGCACCGACTTGATGTTGATGATGTCGCGGGTGATCGACAGCTCGATCGGCTTGTCCGCGCCCTTGCGGACGATGGTGAGCTTGATCGGGGTGTTCACGGCGCCGCGCATCTTTTCGACGGCCTGGTTCAGGGTCATGCCCTTCACCTCGTCGCCGTCGAGCTTGGCGATGAGATCGCCCGCCTGCACGCCCGCCTTGGCCGCCGGGGTGTCGTCGATCGGGGCGACGACCTTGACCAGCCCGTCCTCCATCGTCACCTCGATGCCGAGCCCGCCGAACTGGCCGCGGGTCTGCACCTGCATGTCGCGGAAATCCTTCGCGTCCATGTAGGTCGAGTGCGGATCGAGCGAGGACAGCATGCCGTTGATGGCGGCTTCGACCAGCTTCGAATCTTCCGGCTTCTCGACATAGTCGGCGCGTACGCGCTCGAACACGTCGCCGAACAGGTTGAGCTGGCGGTAGGTATCCGAGGCGGCGGCCATCGCCTGGGTCGGCTGCAGCAGCAGCCGCGGCTGGGTGGCACCGACCGCGATCAAGGCGCCGGCCGCCGCACCGAAGAGAAATACTGACGTCCTGCGCATCATCCGCGTACCTTCTCGCTTTCGCTCGTCGCCCACCATGGCGTTGGATCGATCGAGTTACCATCCTTCCGGAACTCGACGTAGAGAATGGGTTGGGCGGTTCCAAGGCCGGCCGACGACACGAGCTGGGGACCACGCCCCATCACTCCCACCGGCTCGCCCGACAGCACGAACTGACCCAATTCCACAGTGATCTTATCCATTCCGGCCAGCAGGATATGATACCCGCCGCCGGCATTGATAATTAACAGTTGTCCATATGAGCGGAAAGGCCCGGCATACACCACCCAGCCATCGCTCGGTGAGGCCACCTGCGCCTCGACGCGGGTGGCGAGCGACAGGCCCTTTTCCTGCCCGCCATAGCCGTCATCGGCGCCGAAGGCCTTCAGCGAAGCGCCGCCGACCGGCAACCGCAGCAACCCCTTCGCGTCCTCGAACGGCACCCCGGGCGCCAGCCGTCCCGGGTTCTGCAGCGCCGCCAGACGGTCGGCCGGCCCGCCACCGGCCCCTTGCCCCGCCTCGGTTTGCGCCGCATCCTGGGCGGCCTTGCGGGTGGCCGAGACCTCGGTCTCCATCCGCTCCATCAACTCACGCACATTGCCCGCCTCGGCGGCGAGCGCGGCGGCGCGGGTCTTCTCCTCGGTCAGGGCCGCCTCGCCCTCCTGCAGCGACTTCTTCTTCTCGTCGATGAGGGCGGCCGTGCGCGCCCGCTCATCGGCAAGGGAGAGTTTCAATTCTGCGAGAGCGTCGCGTTCGCGGGCGCTGTCCTGCCGCACGCGCTCCTGCGCGGCGAGCTCGCTGGCCAGCAGGTCGGTCTCCGCCTTCAGTTCTGGCAGCACGGCGCCGAGCAGCATGGCGGAGCGGATCGACTGCAGCGCGTCGTCGGGGCGCACCATCAGTGCGGGCGGCGGCCGGCGACCCAGCCGCACCAGCCCCCCCAGCACCTCGGCCAGCACCGCCCGGCGGGCGTCGAGCGATTCCTTGATGTCGGCCGCCTCGCGGCTGAGCTGCAGCAGGCGCTGCTCGCTGGTGTCGAGCTTGGCCTCGGTGTCGCGCACCCGTATCGCGGTATCGAGCAAGGCCTCGTTCAGCTTGGCCCGGTCGCCCTCCAGCGCCGCCATCTCCGTGGCAAGGCGGGTCTGCGCGGCGGTGGAATCCTTCAGCTCGGCGTCGAGCCGCTCGATCCGTTGCTGCTGTTCCTGCGAGGGCGGCGGTGGCGATTGGGCGAGCGACGGCGCCACCCATAGCCCCAACCCCAGCGCACAGGCGCGCCAACCCGCCGCGCGAAGCGGATGAGGCGCGGGGGGCGAAGCGGTGCGGCGCACGGGCATCGGAGTAGGAAGGGCCGGCATGGTTAAGGTGAGGTTAGCGCGCCGGCGCCCGTTCAGGCCTTGTGGTAGGGATGGCCTGCGAGGATCGTCGTCGCGCGGTAGATCTGCTCGGCCATCATGACGCGGACCAGCTGGTGGGGAAAGGTGGCGCGGCCGAAGGCGATCATCCGGTCGGCGCGCCCGCGCACCGCCTCGCTCAGCCCGTCGGCGCCGCCGATCACGAAAACGAGGTGGCGCGCGCCGCGGTCGCGCAGGGCGGCGAGATCGGCGGCAATCTGCTCAGAACTCATCTCCAGCCCGCGCGGATCGAGCGCCATGACGGCACCGGCCTCCGGCAGGGCGGCGATCAGCGCGGCGCCCTCCTCCGCCATGCGGTCCTCGGGGCGCCGTGCCGGGCTTTCGGCGATCTCGGTCACATCAGGCCCGGAAAGGCCGAGCGAGCGGCCGCCCTTGCCGGCGCGGTCGAGATAGCGCGCGCACAATTCTCTCTCGGGCCCGGCCTTCAGCCGGCCCACGGCGAGAAGCAGCAGGCGCAAGGCGCGCTCAGCCGCGCGTCAAATTCGCCGGACCGCCGGGAATGGCGGCCGACCACATCTTCTCGATGTTGTAGAACCCGCGCACTTCCGGCTGGAAGACATGGACGATGACGTCGCTCGCATCGATCAGCACCCAGTCGCAGGCCGGAAAGCCCTCGACCCGCACGCCCTTGACGCCACGCGCCTTGAGCGCCTCGACGAGGTGCTCGGCAATGGCGCCGACATGGCGCTGGGCGCGGCCGGAAGCGACGACCATGTAATCGGCGATGGTCGTCTTGCCGCGCAGTTCGATGGACACGACGTCCTCGGCCTGGTCATCATCGAGACGGGCGAGAACGAGGGCAAGAATCTCCTCGGCGTCGAAGCGCGCGTCAGAGACAGGTGCAGTCGCCGGGCTGGTGTCGGCCGCTGCAAGCGCCATGATGGACAGGGGTCCTGATCCTCTCGTCGAAACCGCATCGCCCCCGGCGGACCTCCCGCCCCGGACATGCCCCCTTAGGATAGTGCGGATGGGGCCGTTCTTCAACCGGGGGGTTCAGACACAAGAGCGGGCAAGGCGAGTTCGCCCCCCATATGCGCGCGCAACAGGGCGGCCGCTTCGGCGTGGGGCGCCTCGAGAATCGCATCGTAGAAGCCGATCGCCGCGGCGCAATACGCCGCCGCTTCCGCACGCTTGGGCTCGCCTTCGCCCAGCAGGGCGACCTGTTTCGGCGTATACGTGCCGCGCATCCGCGCAAGGGCGTCCGCGATCAGCGGTGCCACCGCCTCCTTGTCCGGCGCCGGGCGCAGGTCTTTCTCCGCGACGACACGCCAGCCGATGTCGCGGTAGCGGTCGAGAATGTCGGGATCGAAGTCGTACTGCGTGCGAAACACCGCGCCCCCCTTGAAGCCGAAGCGGGCACATCGGTAGGCGTCCTCCGCGCGCAGCAGGTTGAGTTCCTCAACAAACAGGCGGCCAAGATCGACGACGGAGTCATCGTCACCGGAAGCCTTTATGTTGCGGATGATCGCGCGGTATTCCCAATAATCTAGCGTTGCCATCAACTCGTCATCGGTCACGCCGTCGAGGTAATCCTTGTAATAATCATCGACGGCATCATCGAACGCCTCCGGCTGGGCGTCCTTCTGCCAGGCGAGAACGGCGCTTTCATTGACCATATCGGAAGCGAATGCCTCCTTGCTCGCCTTCGCCCCGAAGCCCGACGCTGCGAATTGCGAACCGTCAGACACGTCCGTCACCACCTTTGCGTCCCGCAGTTCCTTGAGATCGGGCGTCCACAAATCGCTGTTGGAAGTGGCCAGCGCCTTGTCGATAAAGGCCTTGTCAAAGCCGGACCGGACCAGAAGCGCCCTTTGGCTTTCGTTGGCGGCCGCCGCGTCGAAGCTGGAGAAGCCCGGCGCCGCCGCCGCATGGAAGCCCAGCTTTGCGTTCGGCGCGATCCAGCGCTCCGCTCCTCCCGCGAAGGCGATGGTGCAGGCCGACGCGCACATGCCGGAGACATAGGTCGTCAGCCCGGCGTCGCGGATCACCTCGTTCAGCTTCAACCCTTCGCCGAGCCGGCCACCGGTGCTGTTCAGGTGTATCGTGTCAATCCGTGGTGATGCCTTCAAAAGCGTCAGCAACTCGTCGGTCAGGCCGTATTTGATACCGCCCGTGATCTCGACCTCGGTACCATCGCGCATGATCCGCAGTCCGTAATCGGGAATACGCGGATCACCTTGAAAGGCCATCCGGTATGTTTCCTTGAACTGCGGGATCGCGATATCGATAACCGAGACAAGGGACCAGAATGTGCCGAGGACGATGGTGAGCTTGGCGATGCCGGCCCAGATCGGCTTTTTGCCGATGGCTACTCGCGCCGCGATATTCCGATTGGCCGAGCGCCATACGCCAACATATTGCCATACCGTGATCAGCCCCAATGAAACCCAGAGAAATGCGATGGACCAAAATATATTACTCGGTCGATAAATACTATCGAGCAATTGAACAATGACTACTGCTACTGTTATAATAAATATAGGTATAGCACTCAACAGTCCGACAACCCAGTAGGACACGCCAAGGGAGTAGCATCCCCTCCAGTGGTTGGAAAATACGTTCCAGCTTTTGGTCGGCCCCGCGGCAACGGGCGGCACGCTCGGCAGCGCGGGAGCGCCGTCTTCAACAGCAAGGATCGGCGGAGCGGCGTCTGCGGCCTGCCCCGGCTCCATCGACTCCGACACGGTCGGCTTCGGCGCCGGGACCTTTGCCTGCTTGCGGGCACGCCTCAGCTCGTTGAGCGACAATAATATGAGGCAAAGACCCTGCGGCAGCGCGTAAAGAGCGATGCCATCTTCAAATCCACCCTGATAGACCGATGATCTTGCTAACAGGACGATGAGGCACGAAAGCAAGACGGCGAGATATTTTTGCAGAAACACGCGCAGACAAAGCAGCGCCGCCCATGTCAAAAGCAGCGAGGCGAACAGAGAGCCCGCCACATAACCCACGAGATCAGCCGTCATTGGTACACCCCACCCGCAGCGGTAGAATGCCATGGGAGGCAGCCAAATGCCACCGGACGGCGCGGCCGGGCGATGTGCAACCCGCGCGCCCATGGGCCATCTCGACACGCTCGCCGGTCGGGCGCCAAGGCTTGTCGGATGGCGCCGGCGGTTCAGCGGGCCGGTCGATCCCTGCGGCGGGCACCAGCGCCGCCACCTTTTCAGGCCCCAAGCGCGCCTTGCCTTGCCTCACCCTGCGGTGGCATCGTCGCCGTTCACCGGACGGGGATGCAATGAATCGACTGGTTGCTTTTTTCGCCCCCGCCACGGCCGCGCTCGCCCTCGCCGCGCTGCTTTCCGGGCCCGCCCTTGCCCAGCCCGCCGCCTCCGACCCCGACGCCCTCATCATCCAGGCGGGCAGCATGGCCGAGCTCACCGCCAAATGGTGCCCGGCGAACCCGAAGGTGGAGCACATCGTGGTGCTTCCCGCCGCGCTGTTCGTCGACAGCGAACAGTTGATCTGCGACGGCAATCCCTACAAGCTCTATCGGCTGATCGAGCATGACGACCCCGACGATTTCGAGTATTTCCTCGATCCGCCGTTCACCAACACGATCCGCCTCGGCTGCGACGGCAAGGCCGGCCGCACCATGAAGACCGTGGCGCTGAACTGCCGGCCCCTGCACCCGACGCGGTAGGGCGCCACCATTCAGTGTTAGACGGCGATGTACCGATCGGATTGGTCTAACCTGATCGGATCGCGGGCTGAAGCCGGCGTCCCTCACGCGGATGAACCCCATGCCCGGCCTGCCCACCCGCCGCCATCTGCTGAAGGGTCTGGCCCTCGCCGGAGCGAGCCTCGCGCCCGTGCCGCTCCTGCCGGGCGCCGCACGCGCGCAGGGGTTCACGACCGGATTCGTCGCCATCGGCCCCTGGCTCGACTGGGGGTGGAACCAGTCCTTCGCCACGGCGGCGCAGGCGCTGCGGGCGTCGGGCGTCAACGCGCTGGAGGCCGGCTATCTCCCCGAGAGCACCGACTATGACAGCGGCCGCGACGATGCGCAGACCCGCGCCTATGCGCAGGCGCTCGACGCGCTGGTGGCAGAGGGGGCGCGGCTGGTGTTCTCCACTTCCTTTGGCCACGACCCGTTCCTGGTGGCGGCAGCGCAGAGGCACCCCGAGGTGATGTTCCGGCAGGCCTCCGCGCTGGCGATTGACGCCACGCCCGCCAATCTCGGCAGCCAGAACGCGCTCATCAACCAGGGCCATTATGTCAACGGCGTCGCCGCCGGGCTATGCACCGCCACCGACACGCTCGGCTTCGTCGCCGGCCTGCCCTTCGCGCCGGTGCTGCTCAACGTGAACTCGTTCCTGCTCGGCGCGCGCTCCACCAACCCCAAGGCCAGCGTGCGGGTGCTGTTCACCGGCGGCTGGGAGGACGAGGTGCACGACGCGGCGGCCACCGATGCGCTTATCGACGCCGGCTGCGATGTCATCGCCTGCCATCTCGACGCGCCGCAAGTGGCCATCGCGACGGCGGAGAAGCGCGGCGTGAAGACCTGCGGCCACGCCTTCGACCAGAACCCTCTGGCGCCCAAGGGCTACATCACCGGCGCCGACTATCACTGGGCTGGCCTGTTCGAAGGCTTCGCGCAGGCGGTGGCGCGCGGGCAGGCGCTGCCGAAATTCGCCGTGGGCGGCTATGACACCGGGCTGGTGCGCTCCAGCCCCTTCGGCGCCGGCGCGACGCCGGAAGCGCGAAGCGCGGCGCTGCAGGCCATGGACCGGATGAAGCGCGGCGCGCCGATCTTCGTCGGGCCGATCAAGGATAATAAGGGCACGCGGGTGGTGCCGGCCGGAACCACCTACGGCCCCTATGCCGACGCGCTGCAGCGCACCGACTACCTGATCGAGGGCGTCGTCGGCTCGCTCGGCTGAGACACCGCTGCCCGGTGGCCGGACGGGTCCGCCTCCCGTATCCGCGTCGAGGACAGCGGCGATTTCAGACCGTGCAGGAACACCCAGGCCGGCGGGCGCAAGGCGGCGAGCGCCGCCGCCTCGCTCTCCGGCCGGCGCCAGCGGGCCAGCGCGGCGGCGGCGGGGCTGGCCATGGCGGGGAAGGTGCAGCCGGGCCGGTCGATCACCGCGATCGGCACCAGCGCCGCAATGTCGCGCCAGTGCTGCCAGCGGTGGAAGGAGGCGAGGTTGTCCGCCCCCATCAGCCAGACGAAATCGACGCGGGGAAAGCGCCGCACCAGCGCCGCTACCGTGTCGAAGCTGTAGCGGGTGCCCAGCCCCGCCTCCAGCCCGGTCGGCACCAGCGCGGGGTGGTTCGCCACCGCCCGCGCCCGCGCCAGGCGCGCGGGAAGCGGCGGCAGCGCGCGGTTGTCCTTCAAGGGGTTGCCGGGCGTCACCAGCCACCACACCTGGTCGAGCCGCAGCTTCTTCAGCGCCAGCAGGCTGGCGGCGCGGTGCGCCTCATGCGCCGGGTTGAAGCTGCCGCCATAGAGGCCGATGCGCATGCCCGGGGCGAGCGGGGGAATCCGCGCCTCGAAAGCGGCGCCTGCGCTCACGGGCGGATCTGGCCGGTGCCGCGCACCCGGTATTTGAACGAGGTGAGCTGCTCGGCGCCCACCGGCCCGCGCGCATGCATGCGCCCCGTGGCGATGCCGATCTCGCCGCCGAAGCCGAACTCGCCGCCATCGGCGAACTGGGTCGAGGCGTTATGCACCACGATGGCCGAATCGACCTCGTTGAGGAACCGCTCCGCCACGCCGGCATCCTCGGTGAGGATGGCGTCGGTGTGGTGCGAGCCATAGGTCTCGATATGGTCGATGGCGGCCCCTACCCCGTCCACCAGCTTCACCGAAATGACGGCGTCGAGATATTCGGTGCGCCAGTCCTCTTCGCTCGCCGGCGTCACCCGGGGGTCGGCGGCCTGGGCGGCGGCGTCGCCGCGCACCGCGCAACCCGCGTCGATGAGCATGGCAACGAGCGGGGCGAGCAGCCGGGCGGCGTCCGCGCGGTCGACCAGCAGCGTCTCGGCGGCGCCGCACACGCTGGTGCGGCGCAGCTTGGCGTTCTTCACGACCGCGAGCGATTTCTCGAGGTCGGCGGCCTTGTCGACATAGATGTGCACCAGGCCTTCCAGATGCGCGAACACCGGCACCCGCGCCTCGGCCTGCACCCGGGCGACCAGGCTCTTGCCGCCGCGCGGCACGATCACGTCGATATTGCCGCCGAGCCCGGCGAGCATCTCGCCCACCGCCGCGCGGTCGCGGGTCGGCACCAGCTGGATCGCGTCGGCGGGCAGGCCGGCGCTCACCAGCCCCTCCACCATGGCGGCATGAATGGCGCGCGAGGAATTGAAGCTGTCGGAGCCGCCGCGCAGGATCACTGCATTGCCGGCCTTCAGGCACAGGCTGCCGGCATCCGCCGTCACGTTCGGGCGGCTCTCATAGATCACCCCGACCACGCCGAGCGGGGTGCGCACGCGCTCCAGCCGCAGGCCGTTGGGCCGCTCCCAGCTTTCCGTCACCTTGCCGACCGGGTCGTCCAGCGCGGCGATTTCCTCCACCGCGCGGGCGGTGCCCTCCAGCCGCGCGGCGGTGAGGGTCAGCCGGTCGAGCATGGAGGCGCTGATGCCGGCGGCCTGCGCGGCCTCCACGTCCTGCGCATTGGCGGCGAGAATGGCGGCGGCCTGGGCGCGAATGGCGGCGGCGGCGGCCATCAGCCCGTCGCGCTTGGCCGCGGCGGGGGCGAGCGCCAGCGCGCGGGCGGCAGAGCGGGCGCGGGCGCCGATCCCGGCCATCATGGCCGGCACGTCTTCCATTGCCCCGCCCGGGCCGCGCGGCGCCGGCGCGCCGAGACGGGTCTCGGTGGCGGGAACGGCGCGCAGCGACGAGGAGGCGGTCATGGCTTCACCCAGCTAGGTTCATCAAGGGGTCGTCAAACGGGCGCCCTGTCTAGCACAGGGGGCGGCGGCGACACCAAAACGAAATGGCGATCGGCGCCCATCTTTACCATATCGCGCCGCCAAGCCTTGTCATTTGCCGTCCAACGTCCGATGTCACGGCGACCGCCTGTCCGCAGGTCCGCATCCGCGAGGAGACCGGAGCCCTTGTTTCGCGCCTTCGACATCGCCTGGGACGCCTTCTGGCGCTTCGTCGAGGATGATGGCTGGGCCATTGCCAGCCACATCGCGCTGTCGGCGCTGATGTCGCTGTTCCCCTTCCTCATCTTCGTCACCGCCCTGGCGGCGTTCTTCGATTTCAAGAACCTCGCCGACGAGACGGTGCAGCTCATGCTGGAAGCCTGGCCGGCGCAGGTGGCCGACCCCATCGGCCGCGAAATCCGCAACGTGCTCACCCAGGTGCGCACCGATGTGCTGACCATCGGTGTCGTACTGGCCATCTACTTCTCGTCGAACGGCATCGAGAGCCTGCGCATCGGCCTCAACCGCGCCTATGGCATGCGCGAGCCGCGTTCCTGGTACTGGCTGCGGCTCGAATCCATCGGCTATGTCGTGGTCGGGGCGGCCGGGCTGCTGGCGCTGTCCTTCCTCGTGGTGCTCGGCCCGGTGCTGTGGCTGGCGGCGGTGCGCTACGTGCCGGCGCTGGAGCCGTTCGGCTGGGTCATCACCTTCCTGCGCTATGCCGCGACCTCGGCCATCCTGGTGGTGGCGCTGGTGGTCGCGCATATGTGGCTGCCGGCCGGCCGCCGCACCATGACCGAGGTGGCGCCCGGCATCCTGGTGACGCTGGCGCTCTGGCTTGCCGCCGGCGCCGCCTTCGGCCGCTACCTCGCTGAATTCGCCAACAACTACGTCACCACCTATGCTGGCCTCGCCTCGGTGATGATCGCGCTGGTCTTCCTCTACACCACCGCCTCCATCTTCGTGTATGGCGGCGAACTCAACGCCGCCATCCGCCGCGCGCGAGAAGGCCGCCTCTAGGCGCCCGCCCCCGGTTTGAGGGGAACCTCCCCACCCTCCCGCCGCTTGACCAAGGTCAAGGCACGCCGGTGCGATCCGGGTGCCCAATGGCGCCGTGGAGTTGAGAAGGAGGCTTGCATGAGCACCAGCTACGACAAGATCAGGATCGAGGAGGGCGCGTGGGTCCTCGTGTGCGACGGCCGCAAGGCGCTGGTCCTGTGCAACAAGGGAGACGCCACCTTCCCCAATCTGCGCACCCACGAGGTGCATGAGCAGGACAATCCGCCCACCCGCGAACAGGGCACCGACGCCCCCGGCCGCGTGCATGCCTCCGTCGGCACGGCGCGCTCCTCGGTGGAGCCGACCGACTGGCAGGAAGAGGGCGAGCGCGCCTTCATGCGCGAGATCGCCGGCCGGCTCGATGCCGCCGTCACCGCCGGCGAGGTCAAGTCGCTGGTCATCGTCGCCGCCCCGCGCGCACTCGGCGCGCTGCGCCCGCATCTCACCAAGGGCGTGCAGGAAATCGTCGCCTCGGAGGTCGACCGCGACATGGTCAAGCTGCCGATCCACGAGATCGAGAAGCATCTGGCGGCCTGAGCCGCCGCCACCCCGCGCTGGAGATCGCCCAATGCCGGCGCCGATTTCCTCAGCGGTAAAAGCGGACTACCCTGCCCCGCCGCCGGCATTCCCCGGCGGCGGGGCTTTGCGGTGGGCGCGCGGGGGCGGGCATGTGGGATTTCTCGATCGCGACCACGCTCGCGCTGGTTCTGCGCACCTGGCCCTTCGTGCTGCTGCGCCTCGTCGTCTACACCGCCATTGCCGGCGGCTTCGGGCTAGGCGTCGGGGTGGGCGCCGGCTGCGGCTTCGCCATCGGCCACGCTTTTGCTGGCGATGGCCCGCTCATCGGGGCAATGGTCGGCGCCTTCGGCGGCCTCGGCCTCGCCTGCGGCGTATTGTGGTGGGTGCAGCAATATCTGGTCTATCTTGTCAAGGCCGGCCATGTCGCGGCGATGGACGCGCTGCTGCAGGGCCGGGACCTTCCCGGCGGGCGGGCGCAGATCGACTATGCCCTCGCCACGGTGAAGGCGCGCTTCGTCGAGGTGAACCTGCTCTTCGCCCTTGACCTGCTCATCCGCGGCGCGGTGCGGGCGCTGATCGGCCTGCTCAACCTGCTCACCGCGTGGATACCGGGCTTCCGCACGCTGAGCGCCGCGCTCGATGCCGTGCTGAAGGTGGCGCTCGGCCTGGTCGACGAGGTCATCCTCGCCGTCATCATCCGGCGCGGCGGCGAATCCCCGGCGGAGGCGGCGCGGGACGGACTGGTGCTCTACGCCCAGAATGCCGGTCCGCTGCTGCGCAACGCGGTCTTCATCGCGCTGTTCGAATATGGCACGGCGGCGCTCCTCTTCCTGTTTCTGCTTGGCCCCGCCATCGGCCTCGCTTATGCGCTTCCCGGCCCGCTCGCGGCCTTCGGCGTTGTCTTCGCCTTCATCGTCGCCTGGGCGCTGAAGGCGGCGCTGATCGAACCGCTGTCGATCGCCGCGCTTCTCCAGGCCTATCACCGCGTCACTGCCGGCCAGCGGCCGGATCCGGAATGGACCGCCCGGCTCGACGGTGCCTCCCGCGCCTTTCGCGAGCTTGCCGCCACGGCACCGACGCCCCGCGCGGCAAATCCGCGCCCCGCCGGCCAGCCAGGGTGAACCGATGGCGCGCAGCCGCGTATTGACGATCAAGGGCGAGCCCCGCATAGCCGGAACCGCCGCCGGCACAGCGTCCTGAAGGAGCACCATGAAGACCCTGTCCTTCTTCCGCCTCGTCCTCGCCGTCGGCCTCTGCCTGGCGGTGGGCGCCGTCGGCTCGCTCGCCACCTCGCCAAAGATCCCGACCTGGTACGCGGCGCTGGCCAAGCCTTCCTGGACCCCGCCCGACGCGGCGTTCCCCATCGCCTGGACGATCCTCTACGTGCTGATGGCGGTGGCGCTCTGGCGGCTGTGGCAGCTGCACAACCCCTCGCCGCAGCGGCGCCTGGCAATCGGCCTGTGGTTCGCGCAGCTGGCGCTCAACGCCCTCTGGTCGCCCATCTTCTTCGGGCTGGAGGCGCCGGGGGCGGCGCTTATCGTCGTGGTGGCGATGTGGGTGGCGATCGCCGCCACCATCTGGGCCTGCGCGCGGATCGACCGCATCGCGGCGGGCCTGCTGGTTCCCTATCTGGCGTGGGTGTCCTATGCCACCGCGCTGAATGCTGCCATTGTCGCCCTGAATTGAGCGGCCCTGAATGAACGTCCCCTCGGGCGCCGCCGGAGATTTCGATGGAACTCGTCACCATCGCCAAGTTCATCGTCCTGCCCATCGCGCTCGGCTCGGTGGCGCTTGTGCTGGTTCTCGGCCTCGCCAACATGGCGCGCGGCGGCTCGCCGCTGGTGTCGCAGAAGCTGATGCAGTGGCGCGTGCTGCTGCAGGCGGTGGCGCTGTGTTTCGTACTGCTCACCATCATCCTGATGAACCAGAGCTGAGGCGCCTTTCATGGTCGTGCTGAACCGCATCTACACCCGCACCGGCGACGACGGCACCACGGCGCTCGGCACCGGCGAGCGCCGCCCGAAATATGATCTGCGCGTCGCCGCCTATGGCACGGTGGACGAGACCAACGCCGTCATCGGCGTCGCCCGCCTCCACACCGCCGCCGCCCCGGCGCTGGCCGACATGGAGGCGATGCTGGCGCGCATCCAGAACGACCTGTTCGACCTCGGCGCCGACCTCGCCACGCCGGAGACCGGCGAGGACCTCGGCTATGAGCCGCTGCGCATCGTCGCCTCCCAGGTCGACCGGCTGGAGCGCGACATCGACACGCTCAATGCCGATTTGAAGCCGCTGCGCTCCTTCGTGCTGCCGGCCGGCACCCCGGCGGCGGCGCATCTGCATGTCGCCCGCACCGTCTGCCGCCGCGCCGAGCGGCTGGTGGTGGAACTCGCCGGCACGCTCGGCGAATTCGTCACCCCGGACGCCGTGAAATATCTCAACCGCCTGTCCGACCTGCTCTTCGTCATGAGCCGCGTGGCCAATCACCGCGCGGCGGCCGAGGCGGGGAGCGAACAGGCCGGCGGAGAGAACGCCGGCGACGTGCTCTGGGTCCCGGCGGCGGGGCGGGAGTGAGCGCAGCGGCGCCCCGCGTCTTCGGTACGCCGGACAGCGTCTATGTCCGCATTGTCCGGTTGGCGCTGATCGAGAAGGGTATCGACCACCATCTGGTGCCGGTCGATCCCTTTGCGCCGCAAGGTCTGCCGCCCGGTTATAGTGAGCGCCACCCCTTCGGGCGGATTCCGGCCTTCGAGCATGACGGCTTCCGTCTCTACGAAACCGGCGCCATCACCCGCTATGTTAATGAGGCCTTCGAGGGCCCTGCCCTTCTGCCCGACGAACTGAGGGCGCGGGCCCGCGCCAACCAGATCATCAGCCTCACCGATGCCTACGCCTACCATCCGCTGGTCTGGGGGGTCTATGTCGAGCGGGTGGAAAAGCCCGCGCAGGGCGCGCCGAGCGATGAGGCCCGCCTTGCCGCCGCGCTCGCCGAAGCGGGCCGCTGTCTCGCCGCCCTCGCGGCGCTCATGGATGGCGGGCCGTTCCTCGCCGGCACCCAGCCGAGCCTCGCCGATTTCTATCTCGCGCCGATGGTCTTCTATTTCCGCCAGGCGCCGGAAGGCGCGGCGCTGCTCGCCGCCTATCCGGGGCTCACGGACTGGTGGTCCCGCCTGGCGGCCCGCGCCTCCATGCGACAGCTCGGCCTCGCCGCCGGCTGAGCGTGCTTCTGGCGCCCCCGGATGGCGTTTTCACCCGCGACGCGGCAATGTGGTGCCGCGCCGCACCCCGCCCCTTCGAGTCCCCCCCCCATGCTCATCCCCTTCAACGACGACAACCCGCTGGAGGGCATCGCCCACGCCTATGTCACCTGGGCGCTGATCGCGGTGAACGTGCTGGTGTTCCTGCTGGTGCAGCATGGCTACCGCGCCGAGATCGACATCCCCGCAGTGTTCGGCTTCGGTGCCATTCCCGCCGTGGTGACGCATGCGGCCGTGCTGCCGGAGGAATATGTCCGCCTGCCCGCCGAGCTGACCCTCGTCACCTACATGTTCCTGCATGGCGGCTGGCTGCACCTCGCCGGCAACATGGCCTTCCTCTGGGTGTTCGGCGACAATGTCGAGGACGCGCTCGGCCATGCCCGCTTCCTGCTGTTCTATGTGCTCTGCGGCGTCGCCGGCGGCCTCGCCCATTCCCTCGCCGTGCCGGATTCGGCCTCGCCGCTGGTCGGCGCCTCGGCGGGGATTTCCGGGCTGGTCGGCGCCTATCTCATGCTGCACCCGAATGTGCGCATCTGGGTGCTGATGTTCCTGCGCGTGCCGCTGCGGGTGCCCGCCATCCTGCCGCTCGGCGCGTGGATCGGCTTCCAGCTGTGGAACCTGCTGATGTCCGGCGACGAGGAGACCGCGTGGTGGGCGCATGTCGCCGGGCTCGCCGCGGGCGCGGTGCTCATCGTGTTCCTGCGCCGGCCGGGGGTGCCGCTGTGGGTGATGACGCGCGACGGCACGCCGGAAGGGCGGCCGCCGGTGTAATCGAGCCCGGCGCACGCCGCAGTGAGCGTTGACAGTGCCGGGACCGAACCATAGTTTGCCGGCGCTTTTCGCAGGCTGCTCCCGCCCTCCACGCACCGCCCTCAAGCGCCCCTCTCCGGCTCCTTGCGCGGCCCTGCGCGGCGGTGGCCCTGCCCCAACGCGGCTGCCAGAGGCGGGGTTCTTGCCCCCCGCCCGAGGGGGAGACAGGTGATGAAGATCCTCGTGCCCGTGAAGCGGGTGGTCGACTACAACGTCAAGATCCGGGTGAAGGCCGACGGCTCCGGCGTCGAGCTCGCCAACATCAAGATGTCGATGAACCCGTTCGACGAGATCGCCGTCGAGGAAGCGCTGCGCCTGCGCGAAGCCGGCACGGCGAGCGAGGTCATCGCCGTCTCCATCGGCCCGGTGAAGACCGACGAGACCATCCGCACCGCGCTCGCCATGGGCGCCGATCGCGGCATCTGGGTGAAGACCGACGAGGCGGGTATCGAGCCGCTCACCGTCGCCAAGCTGCTGGCAAAGATCGTCGCGGCCGAGGGCCCCGCGCTCGTCATCCTCGGCAAGCAGGCGATCGACGACGATTGCAACCAGACCGGCCAGATGCTCGCCGCCCTGCTCGGCTGGCCGCAGGCGACCTTCGCCTCGAAGGTCGTCGTCGGCGAGGGCGCGCTCGACGTCACCCGCGAGATCGATGGCGGCCTGCAGACGCTGCGCCTCGCGCTGCCCGCCGTGCTGACCACCGATCTGCGCCTCAACGAGCCGCGCTACGCCTCGCTGCCCAACATCATGAAGGCGAAGAAGAAGCCGATCGAGGAGAAGAGCGCCGCCGAGCTGGGCGTCGACATCAGCCCCCGGCTGGACATCCTCTCCACCTCCGAGCCCTCGGGCCGCACCGCCGGCGTCAAGCTGGCCTCGCCGGCCGAACTGGTCGGTCATCTCAAGCAGGCGGGAGTGCTCTGACCATGGCCACCTTGCTGTTCGCCGAACATGACGATGCCAGCCTCAACCCGGTCACCGCCCGTGCCCTCACCGCCGCGCTGGCGCTCGGCGCCCCCGTGCATGTGCTGGTGGCGGGCGAGAATGCCCGCGCCGCCGCCGAAGCCGCCGCCAGGCTCGACGGCGTCGCCGAAGTGCTGCTGGCCGACGGCCCCGGCTTCGCCCACCGCCTCGCCGAGCCGGTCGCGGCGCTCGGCGTCGCCCTCGCCAGGGATTACGACGCGCTGGTCGCCCCCTCCACCGCCTTCGGCAAGAGCGTCATGCCGCGCATCGCCGCGCTCATCGACGTGATGCAGGTGTCCGACGTCCTCGCCGTCGTCGCCCCCGACACCTTCGACCGGCCGATCTATGCCGGCAACGCCATCCAGCGGGTGCGCGCCACCGACGCGACCAAGGTGCTCACCATCCGCACCTCCTCCTTCGCCGCCGCCGGCGAAGGCGGGTCGGCGCCGATCCGCGCCCTCGACCTCACCGAGCCCGCCGGCGGTTCGAGCTTCGTCGGCGAGGAAATCGCCGCCAGCGCCCGCCCGGACCTCGCCGCCGCGCGCATCATCGTCTCCGGCGGCCGGGCGCTCGGCTCGGCGGAGAACTTCCACGCCGTCGTCGAGCCGCTGGCCGATGCGCTCGGCGCGGCGGTGGGTGCCTCGCGCGCCGCGGTCGATGCCGGCTACGCCCCGAACGACTGGCAGGTCGGCCAGACCGGCAAGGTGGTGGCGCCCGACCTCTATGTCGCGCTCGGCATTTCCGGCGCCATCCAGCATCTCGCCGGCATGAAGGATTCGAAGGTCATCGTCGCCATCAACAAGGACGAGGACGCGCCGATCTTCCAGGTGGCGGATTACGGGCTGGTCGGCGACCTGTTCGAGATCGTGCCGGCGCTCACGGCCGAAATAGCTAAGGCAAAAGGCTGACGGGACACTATACTGCCGCGTCAGCAGGGGCAGGACGGACGAGCAATGGCTTTCGAGATCAAGCGCATCGGCATCATCGGCGCCGGCCAGATGGGCAACGGCATCGCGCATGTGTGCGCGCTCGCCGGCTATGACGTGGTGCTGAACGATCTGGAGGCGGACCGCATCAAGTCCGGCCTCGCCACGATCAATGGCAACATGGCGCGGCAGGTCTCCAAGGGCTTCTATGCCGAGGACGAGAAGAAGGCCGCGCTGTCCCGCATCCACGGCACCGACCAGGCCGCCGACCTCGCCGAGGTCGACCTCCTCATCGAGGCCGCCGTGGAAAAGGAGGAGATCAAGCGCCGCATATTCTCTTCCATCTGCCCGTTCCTGAAGCCGGAAGCGATTCTCGCCACCAACACCTCGTCCATCTCCATCACCCGCCTGGCCGCTTCCACCGACCGGCCGGAGCGCTTCATCGGCATTCACTTCATGAATCCGGTGCCGCTGATGCAGCTGGTGGAGCTGGTGCGCGGCATCGCCACCGAGGACGAAACCTTCGAGCTCTCCAAGGCCTTCATCACCCGGCTGGGCAAGACCTATGCGGTGGCGGAGGATTTCCCCGCCTTCATGGTCAACCGCATCCTGCTGCCGATGATCAACGAAGCGATCTACACGCTCTATGAGGGCGTCGGCTCGGTGGACGCCATCGACACCGCCATGCGGCTCGGCGCCAACCACCCGATGGGCCCGCTGCAGCTCGCCGATTTCATCGGCCTCGACACCTGCCTCTCCATCATGCAAGTGCTGCATGAGGGGCTGGCGGATTCGAAGTACCGCCCCTGCCCGCTGCTGGTGAAATATGTCGAGGCCGGCTGGCTGGGCCGCAAGACCCAGCGCGGCTTCTACGATTATCGCGGCGAAAAGCCGGTGCCGACCCGGTAGAGGCGGGGCACGCCGGCCCGCTGACACCATCGGCGCATCGCGCCGCGCGCGATACGCCGGCTATTTCCGCAGCGGCGGCGGGGCATGGCCCATCCACGCCTCGAACACCGCCGCGAAGGCGAGGGCCATGCCCCGCGCGAGGTGACCGCCGCTCGGGGCGAGGCACCGCACGGCGATCCCGCATTCATTGGGCAGCGGGCTGATGCCGACCCGGCAGTCCAGCGCGTCGAGCTGGCTCATCAGCGCGGCGATGTCCATGTCCCCGTGCGCGCGGCCGAGCGCCACCAGGCTGCCCATGGCCCGATAGGGGCCGAGCGGCGAGGCCGGGCTGGCAAAGTGCAGGCCGGTCAGGCCCCCCCGATCCCGCACCAGAAGCCGGCCGCCGGCGTCGCGCACGCTCAGCTCGGTACGCAAGGTCCCGAAAGGCCGGCCGCCCTGCGCCGGGTCGTGGGTGGCGAAGCCGTCGACAAGAATTGCGCGCCCGCCGGGGGCCAGCACCACCTGCGTGCTGGAACTCAGATGCGCGTCGGGAAACAGGATGAAGGGGTCGTTGGTCAAAGCGAGGAACGCATCGGCCTCGATGCGCAGCGTCGTCGAGAAGCGTGCCTCGTCGTCTGTCGTGCGGTGGACGACGGTCGCCGCCTGCGAGGTGATATGGGCCTGCGCGCCCTTGCCGACCTCGATGTCCAGCGTCAGCCGGTCGCCCGTATAGAGCCCGCCGGAGGAGGATTGCAGATAGAGCGTCGCCATTTCCGGCAAGGCCCGGTCGAGCCAGAACGGCCGGGTGATGTGGAAGGGATAGGGCACGTGCTGGCGCGCCAGCACGGTGCGTCCCCCGCCACGGATGAAGCGCAGATGCGCCGCCACGTCGCGCGCCCCCGCCGCGCCGGCCGGCGCCGGTGAGGCGGGCCGCAGATCGGCCATGCGGGGCGGGACGTTCATCGAAACAGCACCGCCTTCATGATCTGGTCGGCGACCTCGCAGACCCCGCTGCCGCGACGCGCATCCGTGACGATGACCGGCCGCTGCCCGCGCACGCCGCGCGCCTCTTCCAGCATGCGGGGAAGATGCACCCCGACATGGGGGGCAAGGTCCTGCTTGTTGATCACCAGCAGGTCGCAGCGCAGCGTGCCCGGCCCCTTCTTGCGGGGAATGTCGTCGCCGCCCGCCACGTCGATGACGAAGATCCACCAATCCACCAGGTCGAGCGAGAAGGTGGAGGCGAGATTGTCGCCGCCGGATTCGAACAGGATCAGTTCGACCCCGGGAAAGCGGGCTTCCAGTTCATCGCCCGCCGCGATGTTCAGCGTAGGGTCCTCGCGGATGACAGTGTGCGGGCAGGCGCCGGCCTCGACGGCCGAGACGCGCTGCGGGTCGATGAGCCCGGAACGGCGCAGGCGCTCAGCATCCTCCTTGGTCACCAGGTCGTTGGTCACCACGGCGAGGTCGACGCCCCGCGCGTGCAGCACCGGGATGAGCGCCTCGATCAGCGCCGTCTTGCCGGAGCCGACCGGCCCGCCAATGCCGACGCGCGCCGCCACCGCGCGGCCCGCCGGCTCTTCGGGGGAAGCATCCATGCGGCTCATCGCAGCATGTACCGCTGGGCGAGGGGAAGCTCGTCATAGGGCTCGCAGGTCGCCAGGGTGCCGTCGACGAACACCTCGAAGGTCTGCGGATCGACGCGGATATCCGGGCAGGCGTCGTTGTGCAGCATGTCCCGCTTGGTCAGCGTGCGCGTGCCGCTGGCCGGCAGCAGCGCCTTGGACAGGCCGAGCGAGCGGCCGAGCCCGTCCTCGATCGCCAGCGGGTGCACGAAGCAGGCGGAGAGCGCCGGCGCGGCGCGGCCGAAGGCGCCCCATTGCGGGCGCATCATGATCGGCTCGCAGGTCATCAGCGACGCCGCCGAATCGCCCATGGCGCCCCAGGCGATGAAGCCGCCCTTCACCACCAACTCCGGCTTGATGCCGAAGAAGCCGGGGCGCCAGATGACGATATCCGCCATCTTGCCGTCCTCCAGCGAGCCGATATGGCTGGCAATGCCGAAGCTGCGGGCGGCGTTGATGGTGTATTTGGCGATATAGCGGCGGATGCGGGCATTGTCGCCCATGCCCGCCACATCCTCCGGCAGCAGGCCGCGCTGGTCCTTCATCTTCGAGGCGAGCTGCCAGGTCCGGCAGATCACCTCGTGGATACGCCCCATGCCCTGGCTGTCGGAGCCCAGCATCGAGATCGCCCCGAGGTCGTGCAGCACGTCCTCGGCCGCGATGGTCTGCGGGCGGATGCGGCTTTCGGCGAAGGCGACATCCTCGGGAATCGCCGGGTTGAGATGGTGGCACACCATCGTCATGTCGAGATGTTCGTCGAAGGTGTTGACCGTGTAGGGGTTGGTCGGGTTGGTCGACGAGGGCAGGCAATGGCTGAGGCCGGCCACCCGGATGATATCGGGCGCATGGCCGCCGCCGGCACCCTCGGTGTGGTACATGTGGATGGTGCGCCCGCCAATGGCCGCCAGCGTGTCCTCCAGGAACCCGCTCTCGTTCAGTGTGTCGGTGTGGATCTGCACCTGGAAGTCGAGTTCGTCGGCCACCCGCAGGCAGGTGTCGATGGGCGCCGGCATCGACCCCCAGTCCTCGTGCAGCTTCAGGCCGAGGCAGCCGGTTCGCATCTGCTCCACCAGCGAGGCCGGCTTGTGGCTGTTGCCGCGGCCGAGAAAGCCGAAATTCATCGGCCATTCCTCGGCGGCCTGCAGCATCTTGCCGGTATTGAACGGCCCGCCGGAATCGATGCCCACCGTGATGGGGCCGAGCGAGCCGCCGATCATCGTGGTGATGCCGCTGGAAATCGCGTGCTGGACGAGGCCGGCGCTGTCGAAATGCACATGCACGTCGATCGCTCCCGCCGTGGCGATCAGCCCCTCGCAATCGCGCACCGTGGTGGCCTGCGAGACGATGAGCCGGGGATCGACGCTGTCCATGATCGCCGGATTGCCGGCCTTGCCGAGGCCGACAATCTTGCCGTCCTTGATGCCGAGGTCGCCCTTGACGACGCCGAGCACCGCGTCGATCACCACGACATTGCACAGCAGCATGTCGAGCGCGCCCTCGGCGGAGGTGACGCCGGCGGCGAGGCCCGCCCCGTCGCGCAGCGTCTTGCCGCCGCCATGCAGGCATTCGTCGCCATAGACCGTGTGGTCCTTCTCGACCACGGCGACCAGCGAGGTGTCGCCGAGCCTAATCCCGTCGCCGACCGTCGGCCCATACATGTGGGCGTAGTCCCTGCGCAGCATCTTGACCATGGTCAGGCTCCCTTGAAACCGCCGTCGCGGGCCCGGCGCATCGCCGCGTCGAGATCGGCGGTGCCGTCGCTCAGATTGTTGAAACCGCTGATCTTCTGCTCCCCGCCGAAGGGCACCAGCACCAGCTGCTTGCTCTGGCCGGGCTCGAAGCGCACCGCCGTGCCGGCGGGTATGTCGAGCCGCTTGCCATAGGCCTTCGCCCGGTCGAATTCGAGCGCCTTGTTCACCTCGAAGAAATGGAAATGCGAGCCGATCTGGATGGCCCGGTCGCCGGTATTGACCGCCGTGATCTCGGTGCGCGCCCGCCCGGCATTGAGCTCGATCTCGCCGTCCAGCGGCAGCAGCGCGCCCGGCTCCACCGCGTCCGCATCGGCTCCCTCGCGCGGGCGGATGGGCTCGTGGATGGTGACCAGCTTGGTGCCGTCGCGAAAGCCGCACTCCACCTGGAGGATGGGGATCAGCGACGCCACGCCGGGCATGACGTCGTCCGTGCTCAGAATGGTCGAGCCGAAGCCCATCATCTCCGCCACGCTGCGCCCGTCGCGCGCGCCTTCCAGTATCTCGTCGGTGATCAGCGCGACCGCCTCGGGATGGTTGAGCTTCAGCCCGCGCGCCCGGCGCTTTCGGGCCAGCTCCGCGGCGGTGAAGATCGTCAGCCGTTCGAGTTCGGTCGGGGTCAGGAGCATGGGTTTCTTCCTGCGGAGGGGAGCGGCATCAGTTCGAGAACAGCCGGACCTCCGATGTCGCATGCCGCATGGTGGCAATGTCGAGCATCGGGGTCAGGCTCTCGAAATCGTCGCATGAGAGGGGGCCGGCGCGGCCGGCCTCGTCCACCAGCCGCGCCATCAGCGGCAGCGTCGCGCTGAGGCAGCTCTGCGCCTCCACGGCGCCGATGAGGCTGAGGCGGACGGCGGCGCTGGTCATGCCGGCGGCGACGCCATAGGCGGAGGCGGCGAGGACGGATGTCGCGTCCATGCCGCAGCTGCGCCAGATCGCGCCCTGCACCACCGGGAGATGGCCGAGCATGCCGCCCGTCTCCACCTGCCGCTTCAGCGCGGCGGCGGCGCCGGTGCCGAGTCGCGCATGGGCGGTGAGGAAGCCCAGCCCGTTGCGGCGCGATCCCGTGCGCTGCAGGGCGGGCAGCGTCGCGGCCTCGAAGCGGTGGTCGATCTCCGCGAGGCGGGCCATGTCGTCGCCGGCGGCATAGGCCAGAGCCACCGCGATGCGGTCCATGCCCATCCAGCGATGGGTGAGCGTCATGGCCAGCACATCGGCCAGCCCCTGGCGGTCGAAGCGCTGGCCGAGATCCGCCAGCCCCTCAATGCCGTTGGAAAAGGCGAAGCCTCCATTCGGGAAGGCCGAATCCGCCTGCCAGAGCGTGGCGAAAAGGCTCAGCATGGCGCCTCGTCGGCCGGGCGCGGCGCCATCTCGATGCGGCTGTCGAGGCCGAGCGAGACCAGCCGGGCGACATAGCTCTCCTGCGGCCCCTCAAGCGCGACCTCGATGGAGCCGGCCGCGAACCGCACCCGCCAATGCAGGTTGCCGACATGATAGCCAAGCTCCAGCGCGGTCGCGAGATCGCGCGGCGTGAGCCGCAGCCAGCGTTCGGCGTCCACCTTCACCACGATCGCCCGGTGCGGCTCGAACAGCAGCACGGCGCCGTCGGTCAACGGCTCGTCGCGCGGCAGGGCCACCGCCACCTCGGCACCACGGCTCGTCACCGCGCGAAACCGCCGGCGTGCCAGTTCGGCGGCGGGAAGCAGCAGCCACTCCACCTCGCCATGGTGTTCGAGGTGATGGAGAGGGTCGGCGAAATCCTCGTCCAGCCGGTTCCCGAGCACGCGATTGACAAGCAACATGGTCAGCTTTCCGAGAACGAAGAGGTGCCGGTCCGGCATCCTAGCGCGCATTGGCGCGATGGCCAGCCATGCCGGAGGTTGCAGCCGGGGCAGGCGTGGATAAGCGGTGCCGGGCGGGCCACTTGCCGCATCAGGCGTCTCCCGGCCGCGCGGGCAGGGGCACGCCGTTCTCCGCCAGGCTGCGCCGGAACAGATAGATGCAGCGTCCCGCGCCCTCGTCGGCGGCGGGCATGTGCAGCTGTTCGGTCAGATAGCGAAACACGATGCGCGCCGCCGCCTTCGACAAGGTCGGCTTCCACAGCCAGATGTCGCGTGCGGGATCGACGCCGTGGCGGTCGAACAGCGCCAGCGCGGCGTCGTCGGCGCAGCCGACGCACCATTCCGCCGGCCTGCCGCCGAATTCCTTGATGTAGCTGAGGAACTCGAACTTCACCTGCTGCGGGCTGAACACCATGCCCGTCACCCGGGAACGGGGTTGAGGCGTGCATGGCGCGAGGCGTCCGCCGTGCGGCCGCGCCAGCGCCCGACCGCGGCCGTACCCGCCTGCTTTTCCTCCGACGACATCTGCGCCACCACCGCCTCCAGCGCGGTGAGCGCGGTGCCGACGCCGTGCTGGGCGGCCAGCGACAGCCAGGTGAAGGCCTCCACGCGGTCCTTGGCGACGCCGAGGCCGTTGGCATAGAGGAAGCCGAGGCGCGCCTGCGAGGGGTAGTGGCCGCGCTCCGCCGCCGACCGGTACCAATGCGCGGCGGCGGCGGGGTCCGCCGGCAGGCCGTCGCCCTTCGACAGCAGGGTGGCGAGATTGTACTGCGCGAACAGATCGCCGCTCGCCGCCGCTTTTTCCAGCCAGAGCACGCCGGCGGGAATGTCGCGCGGCGTGCCCTGCCCCATGCACAGCATGGCCCCGACATTGGTCTGCGCCAGCACGATGCCGGCCTGCGCCGCTTCCATATAGAGCGCGAAGGCGCGGGCCGGCGAGGCCTCGACGCCCTCGCCATTGGCGTGCATGGCGCCGAGCCAGCTCGTGGCGTCCGCGTCGCCCTCCTCGGCGAGCGTCGCGAACAGGCGCAGGGCCTCGGCGAAATCGCCGCGCTCATAATGGCCGATGGCGGCCCCGAGCGGCGTTTCGGTGCGGGGCGAGAGATCCAGCGACAGCATGGGTTCAGCCCCTCGGGTTCTGGTAAAGCGGTTGCGGCAGGTCATCGGCCGGCAGGCGCGCCAGGCGGGCGGCCAGCGCCGCCTGCATCCAGGCTCCCGCCGCCCCATTCTGGCGCGGCGGCGCGGCGGCGATCGTGTGCGGGCGGTGCTGGGTTCCAAAGCGGGCGAGGTCGAGATGCGCGGCCTCCGCCTGCGCGGCCCGCCGGCCGATCTGCTCGCGCCAGAACGCCAGGTCGTGTTGCGGGTCTGCGCCATAGGTCGAGAGCCGGCACAGGGTCTGTCCCATGGCGGTGGGCTGCAAGGTCACAACGGCGGTGCTCGCCGCCGTGGCGATCAGCACCAGATTGGGGAACAGCCAGGCCGCCTGCGCGGGGGTGCCGTCGGACAGGGTGGTGGGCGCCAGCATCCACACATCGCGCTCGCCGGTCACCGGCCCGCCGGCGGCGAGGGACTCGCCCATCAGCTTCCAGTTCGCGGCATATTCGAGCCATAGCTCGCGCGAGCGGCTGGGCTTGTGGGCGCCGAAGAACCCGCCCATCCGCCCCAGCGCCGCCAGTTCCGCGTCGGGCCAGACGGGGGCGACATCGAGATTGACGAAGATCAGCGGGCCCCAGCTGCGGGCCTGCGCGGTCAGCAGGCGTTCCGGGCGCAGGCCGAGATATTGGTGCATCTCCGGCGTGCCGTCGCCAAGCTCGCTGGCCGGGATGGCGGCGCGGTCGCGGCTGTAGCCGCAGGAGGTGAAGGAGCATTTGGTCTTGGCACCGGTCTGGCACTGCAGCGGCACCGCCCGGCAGCCGCCATGCTGCGCCTTGTTGAACCGGGCGACGATGCCGCCCGCCGTGCGCTGCACGTGCACGCCATGCGTGCCGACGGTGAAGGGAAGCAGATCGCCGTTTTCCGGTATGGCCTCATGCGCGCCGACGCACACCCAGTCGCGCGTCCACACCGCCTCGTCTTCCAGTTCGCTGAACCGCCGCGAGCGAAACGCCACCGGCGGCAGCACACGCGGCTCCGGGCCGAGCGCGTCGGCATAGAAGGACGCCTCCGCGAGGTTGCGGCCTTCGTCCCAGTAACCGAGATCGCGTCTGTGGGTCATGTCCGGCGTCCTGCGAGAAAGGGCCGGCACGCGCGCGGGGGGACGCGCGTGCCGGCAGTTTTGCCCGAGGGGTCAGGCCGTGGTGGCGAGCGCGGGCGATTCGTAATCGGCGCGGCCGCGATGCTTGATCGCCTCCGCCGGCGCGGGCGGCAGCGGGCCATCCGCCGAGAACCGGTCGAGCACGTTCTTCACCAGGGTGGAGACGTTGTTCCGGCCTTCGTTCCACGGCAGCGAGCCGCAGAAGGCGATGGACGAGAAGGCGAAGCACCCGCCGCCATTCGGCGTTTCGTGGAAGGCGATGTCGCCGCGCACGCGCGGGTGGGTGGTGCCGTCGAGGCCCTGCTGGTTGAAGCCGAAATCCTCCATGACGAGGAGATAGGCTTCGGTATGCCGGCCCGCCGAGGTCGCCACCGCCAGCGTGTGCGGCGGGGAGCCGAGCGTGACGTCGACAATGTCGAGCTCAAGCCCGGCGCAGCCGCCGCCGACCAGGCCGAAATTGCCGATCGGCTCGTCATAGGCGATGCCCTCGAAGGCCCAGGCGACGCGCGGGTCGAGGCTGTCCGGGGTCCGGCTGTAATAGGTCGAGATGTCGAAGCCTTCATTGGTCATGCCGACGCCGGCGACTGAATAGAGCGAGCGTCCGCGGAAGCGCCACATTCCGCCCAGCTCGCCGGTGCCCTGGTGGTAATATTCGCCCGGCTCGGCGCGCCAGGTACGGATGCCGGATTCGCAGCGCCGCATCTCGGTGACCACGCCCCGGCCGAGATGGTCATAGGCCGGATGGAACGAGTGCACCCAGTACCAGGCGTCGGCGCCCATATACATGAGGCGCCCGCCGCGCTGGGTGTAGTTGTGCAGTGCGTCGAGCTGCGTGCCCGAATTGTGCTCGGGATGCGAGCCGGTGATGATGACGTTGTAGTTTTCCAGCCGCGCCAGACCGTCATAGGTGACGTCTTCGTCGGTGATCACGTCATAGTCGTAGCCCATCGTCTCCAGCCAGTAGATGAGATGGAGATCGGCGGGGTATTGCCACGGCGCCTGCGCGAGGAAGTGGTCGTATTTCGGCCGGATCGACAGGATCGGCCGCAGCCGCGACGACAGGCAGATGCCCGAGCCATCGGTGTGGGTGTCGTAGATCGAGCCGCCATATTCGCGGTGCTCGGCCAGGAACATGTTCTGGTGCTGCATGATCGGCACGCGGTAGACGAACAATTCGGCGCCGCCAGCATTGCAGGCCACATGCTCATTGGCATAGGCCATGTAGCTGATCGTCGGCACCATGACGGCAATCTTCGACTGTTCCTTGCCGATCTTCGGCACGATCCAGAACGGGATATAGTCCTCGTCGCCATCCGTGGTGGTCAGCTTCAGCGCGTAGAAGCGGCTCTTGATCTCCTCGGGGACGGTCCATTCGACATCGACCTCCCAGCGGGCATTGTCGACATCGTCGTCGTGGAAATGGATCGCGCCATATTCCTTCTTGGCGTGCTTCCAGTCGAAATTCTCGCCCGCCCAGCTATAGCCGGTGAGGGCGCGCGTCGGGCAGCCCACCAGCGTCGCGTCGAAGCGGTAGGGGCCGTTATCCTTGGCGGTGATGGTGTCGATGCCGTCCCAGAAATCCCAGGCGGCAACGATCAGCGCGGAGAGCTCGCCGGTCGGGCCGGAATTGCGACGCTCGGTCAGGCCGGGCTGCGCACCGCCCTTCATCTGCTCGATCTCGAAGCGGCTCAGCGCCTTCTTGACGATGCGCGGGCTGTCGATCTTGCCATTATATTTGCCGGCAAACCACACGCCGGCGGGCAGCGAGGACGCCCCGAGCGGATCGTCGTTGATCGTCTCGACATAGGCGCCCAGCGCCACCGGCGCCGCCGTG
Source organism: Ancylobacter sp. (assembly GCF_965279025.1). Classification (NCBI taxonomy): domain Bacteria; kingdom Pseudomonadati; phylum Pseudomonadota; class Alphaproteobacteria; order Hyphomicrobiales; family Xanthobacteraceae; genus Ancylobacter; species Ancylobacter sp. Next base: position 1,223,614 of record NZ_OZ257132.1, read on the forward strand.
TGGATGATCTTGGTGGCGAGCGTCGCCTTCACCGGCTCGATGATGGGATCGAGCGCATAGACGATCAGCGGCTCGTGATAGAGCACCGCCTCGCCGGTCGCCGCATCGAAGCTGGCAGCGACGAAATGCCAGGCATGGTCGCGGATCGGCACGCCGGTGGTGATGGTGTGCTCGTTGATGCGCAGTTCGAGGAAGCCGGCCTCATTGATGAACAGGCCATAGCCCTTGCCGTCCATCCATTTGGTCACCAGCCCCTGCGCCCCGTGCTTCCAGTAGCGCGGATGGGTCTTCGGCGTGGTCGGCCAGATGTGGCACTGCAGGGTGAAGCTGTCGACATGGAACTGCGGCGCGTCCTCGACATAGCCGTAGGACCCGCCATGGATGATCTGCTTGCGGCCCTTATAGGTGCCGTTGGCGTCCGCCGCGATCGGCTTCTCGATGAAGCCCGGGCCGCGCGGGTTGGTGTCGCCATTGATCATGTGGACGACTTCGGCGGTGAACTCCGCCGGCCCGTCGCAATTGACGTAGAACTTGATCGTGTCGCCGGGATGGACACCGAACTTGTCGGCATAGCCCGTCAGCCGCATGGCGCACATGTATCGATTCTCCAACAATGAAGCCGGCGTCAGGCAAGCCGCTCCCGTTCGCGGCCGGGAAGGCCGCGCGGACAGAACCGGCGCTGAGGCGAAGCTAGAGCGGCGCGGCGCGGCGCGCGTGAAACCGGGGGATCAGGTAACGGGCCAGTTGTCGTCCCGATGCTTCCAGCCTTCCTCGAAGTTCTCGGGCATGCCGGCGGTCTCTGGCAGCTCGTCGAGCCGCATCAGGAAGATGTCGTGCTGGATTTCCTGCTCGGAATCATAAACCTTGTCGTTCACGAATTCCGGCGGCACCCCGCGAATGCCGGAAAGGCGCCCGATGCGCCATTCCGCATCCACCTTGGTGCAGATGACGATGAGCTTGCCCTTCGGCGAGACGCCGCGCATGCGCAGCAGCACGCGGCGCAGGTCCGGGTTGTCATGCACGCCGCCGGTAACCACCGTGGTGTCGCCGGGCGTCTCGCATTTGAGCACCGAGAAGCCCGCCACTCCCTTCATGGAGTCGACGCACGCCTTGTGCTCCTTGATCATGGCTTCCCGCTCGGGCGTGCCTTTCTTCGGAATCGGTATCATCGCCAATATTCTCCGTCCTGGTCGAAGAAACGTCACCACGCGTCCTGTATTGAGCGGACGGGCGACGCAGGGGCTGAATATTCGGAGCGCCACATCAGCAGGCGCCGCAGTTTAGAATTTTACCGATACTAGACATTTCGTCAATGATATTTGACGATTTCGGAAAAGTTTATCGTTTCGTCTAGATGGTCATATGCCGCTCGACCAGTTGATCGGTCATGTCGGACATCGGGCCTTCCGCCACCACGCGGCCATTGTCCACCATCAGGAAGGCGTCGCCCAGCTTGCGCGCCACCTTGATGTGCTGCTCGGTGACGATCAGCGTGATGCCCAGTTCGCGGTTCAGCATCTTCAGGATCTCGCCGATCTCGACCACGATATTGGGCTGGATGCCCTCGGTCGGCTCGTCGAGCAGCAGGATCTGCGGATCGACCGCGAGGGCGCGGGCGATGGCGAGCTGCTGTTTCTGCCCGCCGGAGAGAAGCCCGGCGCGGCGGTCGAGATTTTCCTTCAGATAGGGGAAGATCCGCAGGCACAGTTCCGGGATCTCGCTCGACTTGTCGGCGCGGGCGAAGGTGCCGAGCAGGATGTTCTCCCGCACGGTGAAATTGGAGAGAATGCCGCGCCCCTGCGGCACATAGCCGAGCCCGTGGGTGGCGCGCACATGCGTCGGCTCGCCGCTCATCTCGGCGCCGTTGATGCGGATGGCACCCACCGAGCGGTCGGTCAGCCCCATGATGGTGCGCATCAGCGTGGTCTTGCCCACGCCGTTGCGGCCCAGCACGCACAGGCACTGCCCCTTTTCGACCTCGAAGGAGACGTCCTTCAGGATGCGGGTGGCGCCGTAATAGGACGTGACGTTGTCGAAACTCAGCAGCGCGCTCATGCCGCCTCCTGCTCGCCGAGATAGACGTCCCGCACCCGCCGGTCCGCCTCGATCTGCTGGATCGTGCCCTGGGCGAGCAGCGAGCCCATATGCATCACCACCACCACGTCGGCGATCTCGCGCACGAATCCCATGTCGTGCTCCACCACCAGCAGCGTCGCGGATTTGCGCAGGTCCTTGAAGATGCGCGCGGTCTTCTCGGCCTCGCCCTCGGTCATGCCGGCGATGGGCTCGTCCATCAGCAGCAGCCGCGGCTCCTGCATCAGCACCATGCCGATCTCCAGCCATTGCGTCTCGCCATGCGAGAGGATGCCGGCGCGCTCGTTCAGCCGCCCGGTCAGGCCGGCCAGCGTCGCCACCTCGTCCAGCTTGTCCTTCAGCCCGGCCTTGCGAAACTTGAACAGGTTGCGGAACGGGTTGGTCTGCCGGCTGAAGGCGACTTCGAGGTTCTGCTGCACGCTCATGTCGCGCAGCACCGCCGGCACCTGGAACTTGCGGCCGATGCCGGCACGGGCGATCAGGTGCTCATGCTTGGCGGTGATGTCGTCATTGGCGAAGAACACCTTGCCGGAGGTCGGCTTGATGCGGCCGGTGATGAGGTCCATCGTCGTCGTCTTGCCGGCGCCATTGGGCCCCACCAGGCAGCATATGGTGCCTTCGACAACCTCCATGCTGAAGTCGTTGATCACCTTCGTGGCGTCGAAGCTCTTCGAAAGATTGCGGATTTCGAGAAGACCGGACATCGGCGCGCTCACTCGGCTGGCAGGGGCCTGCCGCCGTCCGGCGCAGGCGAGGAGGTGGTGTCGCGGCGCTCGAGCAGGCCGAACGCCTTCTCCACCAGGCTGGCGAGGCCGTTCGGCAGGAACCGCACCACCACGATGAAGAAGCCGCCGAGAATGAGCAGCCAGGTGGCGAGGAAGGTATCGCCGAGATAGCTCTGCGCGCCCTGGATGATGAAGGCGCCGAGGATGGAGCCGAGCAGCGAGTGGCGCCCGCCAATGGCTGCCCAGATAACGATGGACAGGCTGAAGCTGACATCCATCTGCGCCGGCGAGACATACTGCACCAGCATCACCCAGCAGCAGCCCGCCACCGCCGCGATCAGCCCGGAAATGGTGTAGATCACCGTTTCATAGCCGGCGACGCTATAGCCGAGAAAGCGCACGCGCTCGGCATCGTCGCGGATCGCCTGGGTCACCAGGCCGAAGGAGCTCTGGGTGATCAGCTTGGTGAGGAAGGTGGCGCCCATCAGCAGGCCGAACACCACCCAATAGGCGGTGGGGCTGTAGGGATCGATCTCGATATCGCCGAACTGGAAGGCGGCGGGGGGCGTCAGCCCGTTGACGCCGCCCGTATAGGGCTGGCGGTCGAGGATGATGGTGTAGAAGGCCGACAGCATCGCCAGCGTCATGATGGCGAAGAACGGGCCGGAAACGCGGGCGCGGAACATGATGCCGCCGAACACCGCGCAGAACAGCGTCGGCGCGGCAACCGCCAGGATCAGCCCCAGCGTGGTGCTCTGGAAGGGCTGCCAGAGCATGGGCAGGGAATCGAGGCTGTTGTTCAGCATGAAGGGCGGGATCGGGTTGGATTCCGTCTGGGTCTGCATCTGCATGGTCATCGCCATGCCATAGGCGCCGAGGCCGAAGGCGATGCCCTGCCCCAGGTTCAGGATGCCCCCGAACCCCCAGCACAGGCTGATGGAGAGCGCCAGCATGCCGTAGACGCCATAGGTGGCGAACTGGTTCAGCAGGAAGCTATCGCTGATCATCAGCGGCAGGGTCCCCAGCGCCGCGAAGAACACGACATACACGGCCCATTGCGCCGTCTTGTTATGGTAGAGGTTGCCCATGTTTCAGAACCGTCCTGACGCGGCGTGGCTGACGACGGGGGCGTTCATCGCCGGGCTCCCGCCTGGGCAAACAGGCCTTGCGGGCGATACCGCAGGAAGATCACGATCAGCACGAAGATGATGAAGCGGGCCATGGTGTCGTTGGTGAAGAAGGCGAACACCGACTGAAGCTCGCCCGTCACGCCGCTCGCCACCACGCTGCCGGCCAGCGAGCCGCCGCCCACCACCACCATGAGGAAGGCCTGCACGACATAGCTGGACCCCATGGTCGGCAGCACGATCGCCAGCACGCCGAACAGCGCGCCCGCCACGCCGGCCAGCCCGGCGCCGAGCGCGAAGGTGAACATGTAGATGCGGCCGGCATTGATGCCGAACGACGCCGCCATCTCCTTGTTCTGCATCACCGCGCGCACCTGCACGCCATAGCGCGTCTTGTAGAACAGCAGCCACAGCCCCAGTACCAGCAGCGCCGTGACCGCGAGGACGACGATGCGGAACGCGGAAATCGACACCGAGCCCAGCATCACGTTGCTCTGGAAGATTTCCGGCACGGCGAGATATTTCGGGTCGCTGCCGAAGAGCAGCCGCACGCCCTGCATCAGCACCAGCGAGACGCCATACGTCGCCAGCAGCGTGTCCAATGGTCGGTTGTAGAGATAGCGTATCAGCCCGCGCTCCAGCGCCAGCCCCACCAGCGCGACGATGACGAAGGAGGCCGGCAGGCACAGCAGATAAGGCAGGCCCAGATGGAACTGCAGCATGTAGGAGCTGTAGGCGCCGAGCATGATCAGTTCGCCATGCGCCATGTTGATGACGCCCGCCGTGCCATAGATGATGGTCAGGCCCAGCGCGGCGATCAGCCAGATGCTGGCGATGCTGACGCCGAGAATGAGCGCATTCAGGAGCGAACTCAGATCCATTGAACCTTATCCGTTGAGCCCTTGCGGGTCCTCCGCGCGGCGGGAGCGCGAGCAGGCGTGAGGCGGCAGGGCCCGGCGATGCGCGCCGCCGGGCCCCTTGCGCGTCAGATGACGCTCTTGCGGATCTTGCCGTCCGGGGCCTTCAGGCCGTCCTTGGTGCAGATGCCGGCGTCGGGGTAGATCGAGTAGGGGTCGGGCGCGACGTGCTTCTCGGCGGCCTTGACGATCTTGAAGGTGCCATCGGCCTGGCACTGGCCGATCTTCGGCTTCAGCCAGGTGTTGAAGTTGTTCTCGTCGATCCAGATCAGCCCTTCGGGCGAGACGTCGTCCTCGACGCGGATGCCGCCGGAATGGTCGCGGATGATGCGCGGGGTGACGTTCTCGAAGCCGACAGCGGCGGCGGCCTTCTCGAAGCCGGCCTTGAACACATAGGCGGAGGTGTAGGTCTCCTCCATGTTGTAATGGGTGGTGCCGTTCTTGCCGTACTTGCTGGCGAGGAAGCTCTCGACGAACTTTTTGTTGGTCGGGGTGTCGAGCGACTGGAAGTAGGGCGCCGACAGGAAGTGGCCGGCGCCGAATTCCGCACCCATCGCCCGGGTCTCGATCTCGCCGGTGGTGAGCGAGGCGATCGGCATCTTGTCGACCTTGAAGCCTTCCTGCTTGAACTGCTTGTGGAAGGCGATGTCGGAGGCGCCGACCACGGTGGAGAAGATGAAGTCCGGCTTGGCCTCGCGAATCTTGTTCAGCACCGGCCCGAATTCCGAGCTTCCGAGCGGGATGTATTCCTCACCCAGCAATTCGCCGCCGGCCTTCTCCAGCCACACCTTGGCGTTCTTGTTGGATTCCTTCGGCCACACATAATTGGAGCCGACGAAGAACACCCGCTTGCCGAACTGCTGCACCATGAAGGGGATGAGGTCCTGCGAATGCTGGTTCGCCAGCGGACCGGTGCAGATGGTGTTCTGGGTGCATTCGGCACCCTCGTAGCAGGTGGGGTAGTAGAGCAGGTGGTCGCGCTGCATCACGGTGGGCAGGATCGCCTTGCGGCTCGCCGAGGTGTAGCAGCCGAACAGTGCGATCACCTTGTCGCGCAGGATCAGTTCCTTGGCCTTCTCGGAATAGACGGCGAAGTCGGACTTGGCGTCGACGATCACCGGCTCGATCGGCACGCCGGCGACGCCGCCGGCCTTGTTGATCTCGTCGATGGCGTACTGCATCACCAGCGTGGAGTCCTCTTCCGGCACGGCGAGCGAGCCGGTGAGCGAGAACAGCAGGCCGACCTTGATCGGCTCGCCCTTCTTCAGGGTCGCTCCCCAGGCTTCGCTGGATTTGGGCAGCCAAAGATGAGGCAAAGTAAGAGCGGCCGAGGCGGCAACGGTGGACTTGAGAATGTTGCGGCGTGTGATCTTCATGTCTGCGACCCTTCGGACATCCCGTGTTGACTGGGCAATTCACCTGCGCGTCCGGACGCTTTTATCCGTCACTAGACTAATCATCTAGATGATAGGTTGGGAGCGAAGCCGGCGTCAACGGCTTTTCGTCCGAGTTATCAAAGTTTCTTGTCACGATTAAAAACTGCACCGGCACGCGCCAAAAGCCCGGTCAAGAACTGACCAAATGCCTTGATAATAAGCGATTTCAGCGGCGTTCCCGACAATGCCGGCGAGGCCCATGCCCGCCGCTCGGGCGCGGGAATTCTTGCCCTGCCGAAGAACCGCCAGCCGACATCCAGCCGGGGAGCACAAGCGCCGGGGCGGGCCGCGAGCTAGATGTTTCGTTAGGTTGGCGGCCGCAACGCGGTGCCGGTCGCGCGCATTCTCTAGTGTAATTGCGCCGGCCCCCTTTAAATAATGTCGTAATCGTGACAGAAGGGCTTATCTAGGATTGAGAGTACGCAGGCTCGATTGGCGCTGTTTCGCGTCCCGAGGGCGTCGACGACCGTCGGAAGCAGCGATCGCTGGCATATGAAAATTCTCATCGCCGATGACCATTGGGTGGTCCGCCAATCGCTGAAGCAGGTCATGCGTCGCCTGCGGCAGAAACTCGAAATCTTCGAGGCGGAAACCTTCGACGAGGTCGCGGCGCTGCTGGTCGAGCACCCCGATATCGACCTCGTGCTGATCGATCTCGTCATGCCCGGCTTCGATGCCTTTGACGGCCTGCACAAGCTGCGGACGAATTTTCCCGACGTGCCGGTGGTGGTGGTCTCGGTCCATGAGGATGTCGACCACGTGCTGCGTTCCGTGGAACAGGGCGTCATCGGCTATGTCCCGAAATCCGCCGGCGGCTCGGAGATCGAGCGCGCGCTGGAACGCGTGCTGGCCGGCGAGGTGAGCTTCCCCCGGCGGATCATCGAGCGTTCCGCCGGCAGCAGCACCTCGAAGCCCATCGCCAAGCCCGCCCCGCCCGCCCCCAGCCCGGCGCCGGCCGCGCCGGCGGACGAGCCCCGCGACGAACTCGATCTGCTGACCCCGCGCGAGCGCGACGTGCTCGGCCTGCTCGGTCGCGGCTATTCGGTGAAGCGCATCGCCGAGGAATTCGAGCTCAGCAGCCAGACGGTGCGGGTGCATCTGGGCAATGCCATGCGCAAGCTCAACATCAGGGATCGCTCCGCCGCCGTGCACTACGCCATCGGCCGCTTCAGCGCGGGCGAGTCGGTCTGACGTGGCCGGCGCGCCCGCTTCCGTCGGCCCCGATCACCTCGACGAGATTTTCGCCGGACTGGATATCGCGCCCTTCGGCATCCTGATCTGGTCCGCCGAGCGGCGGCTGCTCTATGCCAATGAGCGCTTCAAGCGCAGCTGGGATCTGCCCGTCACCCCCGGCATGCGCTTCGAGGCGTTCATCGCCACCATGGCGCATGCGAGCGAATGCGTGCTCCCGATCGAGCCCGAGGCGTGGGAGCGCCAGCAGATCGCGGCCTTCGGAACCGAGCGCAGCGAGGATTACCTGTTCGCCACCGGCAGCGTGCTGAACCTGACGCAGGTGCCGACGGCCTCCGGCGGCATGACGATGTCGTTCTCCGACGTCACCGCCATCAAGAGCAATGAGCGCGCCCTGCAACTCGCCAAGGAGACTGCCGAGGCGACGGACGAGGCCAAGTCGCGCTTCCTGCGGGCGGCGAACCATGATCTGCGCCAGCCGCTCGCCTCGCTCAAGATCCTTGTCTACAATTGCCTGCGCGAGGAAGATGCCGCGCATCGCTCCGACATGCTGCACGCCATGGGCATCGCCACCTCCATCATGGAGGACCTGCTCGGTGCCCTGCTGCAGATCGGCCAGCTCGACGCCGGCCGCGTGGAGCCGCGCATCACCTCGTTCCAGCTCTCGCAATTGTTCGAGCGGCTCGACGTGCAGTTCCGCCACCAGGCGCGCGAGAAGGGCCTGCGGCTCGTCTTCGTCCCGCCGCGCGGCACCATCGCGACCGACCGGGCGCTGCTGGAACGCATCCTGAGCAATTTCGTCGCTAATGCCGTGCGCTTCACCGAGGTCGGCGGCATCGTGGTCGGCTGCCGGCGCGAGGCCAACGGCCTGCGCATCGAGGTGGTGGATACCGGGCGCGGCATCCGCCACGAAGACCGCGAGCGGGTGTTCGACGAGTTCTTCCGGGCGGAAGAGCAGCGCGCCCAGAAGAGCGGCCTCGGCCTCGGCCTCAACATCGTCAAGCGCCTGGCCGACCTGCTGGAAATTCCCATCCGCCTGCGTACGGAAGTCGGCCGGGGGTCGATCTTCTCCGTCACCGTGCCGCTGGGCAATATCTGGCACAGCGAGGCGAACGAGATCGAGATCAGCGAGACGGTGGCGGGCGAGTTCGTCGGCACGCCGGTCATTCTGGTCGAGGATGACGACATATTGCGCCACACCATGACCCAGTTGCTGCAGCGCTGGGGCATGGAAGTGCATGCGGCGGCGGACGAGGCGGACGCCATCCGGCTGATCGAAAGCGGGGTATCCCCGCGCCTTATCGTCGCCGACTATAATCTCAAGGCGCGCATGGGCGTCGACGTGGTCGAGAGGCTGCGCACCGCCATCGGCGCGAAGGTGCCGGCGATGATCGTGACGGCGGATGCCGAGCCGCGCGTCATCGAGATCATCCGCAATGCCGGCCTGCCGGTGCTGGTCAAGCCGGTCAGCCCGCCACGGCTGCGCGTGCTGATGCACAATCTGCTGTTCGAGCCCTCGCTGGTGAATGTCGGCGAGCCGGCGGCGGTCCAGCCCAGGAGGAGCCTTACGTGAGCGCGCACAACGAGCCGGTGCCCATCGGCAGCATGGTGCCGCTCACCGGGCCTTCGGCAGCCGATGGCGCGGAGTTCCGCAAGGGCATGATCCTCGCGGTGGAGGAACTCAACGCCCGTGGCGGGCTGCTCGGCCGGCCGGTCCAGCCGATCTTCGCCGACACCTGCCGCCAGACGGCGGAAGAAGTGGTCAGCGCCGCCCGCTGGCTGATCGAGAAGCACAACGTCCATGCCATCATCAACGGCTATAATATCGGGCCGCAGAATTCCGAATACGAGCCGATCGCCGATGCCGGCATCATCTACGTCCATTCCAATACGCTGCTGCAGCACCACGACACGGTGATGAGCGACCCCGCCCGTTATTTCGGCTGCTTCATGGCGGACCCGGCGGATTACTGGTACGGGCCCGGCTTTATCAAGTTCATTTCGTGGCTACGCGATTCCGGCCAGTGGACGCCGCACTCCAACCGCATCGCCATCATCTCGGGCTCGAAGCCCTACAGCATCGTCATTGCCAATGCGATGGCGAAGGCGGCGGCGGATTTCGGCTGGCACGTGGCCTTCGGGCCGAAGATCGTGCAGACGCCGACGCATCATTGGCGCGATGTGCTGGAGGAGGTGCGCGCCACCAATCCGGCGGTCATCGCCAACACCCATTTCTACGCGGTGGACCTCGCGCATTTCCAGCGCCAGTTCCGCGCCAACCCCATGGATTGCATCGTCTATCTTCAGTACGGCGCGATGCACCGCACCTTCAACGACATTGCCCAGGAGGCCAGCGACGGCGTCATCGTCTCCTCGGTCATCGGCCTGCTGCGCGATGAAATGGGCAAGCGCTTCGAAGCCCGCTACAATGCGCGCTTCGGCGAGGGCTCCACGGCCACCATTGGCTGCCAGTCCTACAGCAACATGCACCATTATGCGGTGGCGGCCGCCATGGCCGGGGGCTCCGGCCCGCCCGGCGATTTCGAGCAGAACCGCAAGGTGGCCTTCGCCCTCAAGGGCATGATCTACCGCAGCGTGCACGGCACGATCCGCTATCATCCCGACTGGCAGGCCGTCGTCCCCTACCCCGTGGTGACGCACGATCCCTCGCTCGGCATGCCGCACATCTTCTATCAGATACAGGACTTCCGGAAGTCGCTCTCGATGATCGCGCCGGAGCCCTACAACACCGAGCGCTTCATCTATCCCCCCTGGATGAGCGGCCGCACCCCGCCGACCCGGCCGATCACCTCCCCCAACCCGCGCGGCCTCGTCGGGCTCTGACGCGCCGGGATTGCCGGCCTGAAAGCCTTCTCCCGCATGAGCCGGGGAGCGGCGCGATAAGCTGTTGCAAATGTCTAGATATCTGCTTCAACTAGACGTCTAGGCGCATTCCCGCCGCCCTTCCCGAACAGCCGACGCAACAGCTTGAGCGCATTTTCCCCGCCGCCGCACGACCCACGGGTCGAACGCTTCCACAGCCTGTTCGACGCCTTCGCCGCGTGCGGCGCGACGGCGGCCGGCGGCGTTCACCGGCTCTGCGCCAGCCCCGCCGATGGCGAGGCCCGCGCCGTGTTCGCAGCCGCCGTGCGCGATGCGGGTGGCACCGTCAGCATCGACGCGGTCGGCAACCAGTACGGGCTGTTCGCGCTGGCGCCGCGGCACGGCGCGCCGCAGGATGATGTGCCGCAGGAGAATGTACCGCTCGTCATGTGCGGCTCGCATCTCGACAGCCAGCCCCAGGGCGGGCGCTTCGACGGCGCGCTCGGCGTGGCGGCGGCGGTGGCGGCCGGCGCGGCGCTGATGGCGGCCAAAAAAGCGACGGAGACGGCGGGCGCGCCCTTCGCGGCCGATTTCTGTGCCGTCAACTGGACCAATGAGGAGGGCGCCCGCTTCCGCCCCAGCCTGCTGGGAAGCGGCTTCTTCGCCGGGCGGCACGATGCCGCCTATGCCCTCGCCCGCACCGACGATTCCGGCACCTCGCTGGGCGAGGCCCTCGCCGCCATCGGCCAATGCGGGAACGACGCACCGCCGAAAACGCCGGCGGCCTATCTCGAACTCCATGTCGAGCAGGGCCCCGCGCTGGAGCAGGCAGGCGCGACCATCGGCATTGTCGGCCGCAACTGGGGCGCCGCCAAGTTCGAGGTCCGCTTCGACGGCGAGCCGGCCCATACCGGCCCCACCCCGATGCCGCGCCGCCGCGATGCCCTGCTGGCGGCGGCCTATCTGATCGCGCAGACCCGCGCCATTGCCGACCGGTGGCCGGGCATTGTCCACTCCTCCGTCGGCCGCCTCCTCGTGCTGCCGAACTCGTCCAATGTGGTTCCTAGCGCGGTGAGCCTGTCGGTCGAGATCCGCGCCGCCGATGACCGCATCCTGGCGGAGGCCGCCGCGCTGGCCGCCGACGCCGTCCGCGACGCGGCGGCACGGGCCGGCGTCGATGTCGGCGTGTTCGAGCCGGCGGAGCGGCCGGGGCGGGAGTTGCCGCGCGACATGCGCGACCTAACGGCAGCCTGCGCCGAAGCGCTCGGCCTGCCGCATCTCGGCCTCGACACGATATCGGGCCACGATGCCCTCAGCCTGCTCGGCCTCTGCCCCACCGGGCTGGTGTTCGTCCCCAGCGCCGGCGGCATCGCCCATAGCGAGCGCGAATACACAGCCCCCGGCGATCTCGAAGCGGGCTTCCGGCTGCTGCTGGAAGCGGCGACGCGGCTGTGCCGCGCGGGCGGGATGGTCGAGGCCGCGATCCATGGAGCCGCTGATGCGTGCGATCCCGTCCACACTGCCCGTTGAGGCCCGCATCGAGGCCGCGCTGGCGCGCCTGCCCGGCCTGTCCGGGCGGGTCCGCTCGCACGCCCTCGCCGTCGCCCCGGTGGCCTCGCCCATGCATCGCGGCGTTGCCTCCGACGGGGTGCGGCTGGATCTCGTCGACGGCGCCAGCGTGTTCCTGAAGATCCATCACGAGGATTGCGCCGCCGACGTCACCCCGCACGCCGCCGAAGCCGTGCGCAAGGCGGCCGCGCGCGGCGTGACGCCGGCCCTCATCGAGGCGGCAGACGGCGCGCTGGCGCTGGCATGGCTCGATACGCCCTGGCGCTATGCCCGCGTCGGCGACCTGCAGGATGCCGCCCTCCTCGCCAAGGTGCTGGCGGCGAAGAAGGTGCTGCATGTCGACGGCCCCATCGGCCACCGCGTCGACCCCTTCGCCCGCCTCGCCTCGCTGTTTGCCGAGGTCGTCGCCGCCGGTGCGCCTCTGCCGGACGACACCGAGCGCCTCGTCGCCACCTGCGCGCTGATCGGCGAGGCCGTCGAGGCCAGCGGCATCGACCTCACCTTCTGCCACAATGACGGGGTGGCCTCGAATGTCATGCTGCACGGCGAGAGAGGGGATGTCCTTCTCGTCGATTTCGACCTCGCCGGCGACAATGACCCCTGGTTCGATGTCGGCGCACTGATCAACGAGGCCTGCCGGTTCGAGGCGGATGAGCGCGCCGCCATCGAGGCCTATGCCGGCGCGTGCGAGGAGCGGGTGCTCAATCGCTGCCGGCTCTACGGCATCGTGGACGACACGATGTGGGGCCTCTGGGGCCTCGCCCGCGCGGCGGCGACGCCCCGGCCCGGCATCGAATTCCACAAATATGGAACCTGGCGTCTGTCGCATGCGCACGCAAAGGTGGCGGCGCGCGGCTTCGAGACGTGGCTCCGCCGGTTATAGGCGGGCGAGGGGAGAAGGCCGCGATGTCCTGGAAGACCCTTGGTGCGGCGGAAACCGCCGCCGAGCACGAGCTGGAAGCCATTCTCGCCCGCACGCCGCGCTGGAGGGGGCAGGCGCTGCGCTACCGCCCGGTCTCCGGCGGCATCAGCAACGCCAATTGGCGGATCGACGCGGGCGGCCCGCGCGATTACTTCCTGAAAGCCCCCGGGCGCGGCACCGAGATGTTCATCGACCGCGTGGCGGCGCATGAGGCCAGCCGGCGGGCGCATGCCAGCGGCTTCGGCGTGGAGGCGGTGGATTTCCTTCCCGATCTCGGCGTCGAAATCTTCGTGTTCGTGGAAGGCTTCCGCGCCTCCTCCACGCTTGATTTCCTGCGCCCCCCGGTCCGCCGCAACGCGGTGCGGGCGCTGAAAGCCTTCAATGACAGCGCGCCGCTGGGGCTCACCAAGACCATTTTCGACATGATCGAGGAACATGAGGCCCAGGCGCGGGAGGTCGGCGGCAGCCTGCCGGCCGACCAGTCCTTCCTCATGCGCCGCTGCGCCGAGGCCAAGGCGGCGTTCACCGCCTCCGGCATGGACCTCGTGCCCTGCATGAACGACACGCTGGCCGGCAATTTCATGATCGACGCCGCCGACGAGGTGATGATCGTCGATTTCGAATACGCCTCGAACAATGAGCGCGCCTATGAGCTGGCCGGCTGGTTCGATGAAATGGCGTTTCCCCGCGGCATCGAGCGGGAAATGACCGAAGCCTATTTCGGCCATGTCAGCCGGCAGGTCGAGGCGCGCATCAACGTGCTCAAGGGGCTGGCGGACCTCAAATGGTCGACCTGGGCGATGATCCAGGAGGCGGTTTCCAGCCTTGACTTCGACTTCCACAAATATGGAATGTGGAAGTACATGCGCGCCCGCAACCAGTTCCACCATCCCGACTGGAACGCCTGGCTGCGCTGGCTCTGAGCGGTTTCCCCCGGCCTATCCGAGGCGCGCGCGAAGCCACCGCGCCGGACGCCCGTCAATGGCCGCCAGCCCGAGCGCGATGATCGCGAAGCCGAGAAATTCGCGCGGCTCCAGCGCCTCGCCCAGCACCAGCGCGCCCAGCAGGATGGCGCTCACCGGCACTAGGAAGGTCACCAGCGAGATATTGGTCGCCCCGTTCCGCGCCACGATGCGGAAGTAGAGGATATAGGCGAGGCCGGTGGAGAGCACGCCGAGCCCGATCAGCGCGCCGATCACCGGCAGCGAGGGCACCGGCAGGCGCCAGGGCTGGTCCAGCAGCGCCACCACCGGCAGCAGCAGCACGCTGGAGGTGGCGAGCTGCGCCATGGCGACGCCGAGCGGCGGCAGATGGCGGAACCGGCGGGAATAGACGGCAGCGAAGCCATAGGACACCGTCGCGCCGATGGCGGCGAGCTGCGCCGGCAATTGATGGCCGCCAAGCTGGCCCAGCAGCGCCGGACCCATCATGACCGCCACGCCGAGAAAGCCCAGCGACACGCCCGTCAGCTTGCCGATGGTGAACTTCTCGTCATGGGTGAAGGCCTGCGCCACCAGCACGGTGAACAGCGGCGTCGCCGCGTTCAGGATGGAGGAGAGCCCGCTCGGCAGATGCTGCTGCGACCAGGCGATCAGCCCGAAGGGGATGATGTTGGCGATGACCGCCAGCACCAGGAATTCCCCGATCAGTCGCCGGTTCATCGGCAGGTGGACGCCGCGCGCGCGCGCAATGATCCAGAGCGCCAGCGCGCCGATGGCGACGCGCGTCAGCACCATGGTGAGCGGGGGTATCTCCGCGATCGCCACCTTGCCGAAGAAGAACGAGCCGCCCCAGATCAGCCCCAGCAGCGCCAGCGCCCCCCAGTCGGAAGGCGCCATCGGCAGCGGGCCGGCCAGCGAGGTGGCAAGCCCGGTGCGGTGGACAGGCCCCGAGGCGGACATGGAAGGCTCCTGCAACGCGTGGAGCGGCGTTCTAGTCCTTCCCGGGGTCGAGCGCCACCCGATTCCGGCGGGCAGCCCATCGGCAGGCCACTCCCGCTCGTCATCCTGAGGCGCCCGGCAGCGCCGGGCATTGAGGAACGCACAACGCCGCCACGCGACGGGACGGGAAAGCGCCACGTGCCTGCGTGCTTCGAGGCCGGCCTGCGGCCGGCACCTCAGCATGACGGGGGACGAGGGGTAGCCGGCGACGGGGGACGACGGGCGGCCCCGCAGGCGTACCGTCATGGCCGGGCTCGACCCGGCCATCCACGTCTTCCTTGTCCACAAGCGCCGGGTCGCATTCGTGGATCCCCGGGCCAAGCCCGGGGATGACGGGAGATGACGGGGCGACGGGCGTATAGGCAGCCCCGTCGCCCCCCGGTCCGCTCGTCATCCTGAGGTGCCCGGCAGCGCCGGGCGTTGAGGAACGCACAACCCCGCCGCGCGAAGGAACGGGAAAGCGCCACGCGCCTGCGTGCTTCGAGGCCGGCCTCCGGCCGGCACCTCAGCATGACGGGGCACGAGGGGTGGCCGGCGACGGGGGACGAAAGCCGGCCCATCGGCCTGCCCGGCGCGCCCGCAAGCGCACCGTCATGGCCGGGCTCGACCTGGCCATCCACGTCTTCCCTGTCCACAAGCGCCGAGTCCCAGTCTTGGATCCCCGGGCCAAGCCCGGGGATGACGGCCGCAAGGGCCCGCCGGGCGCTACGGCGTCGCCTTCGCCGTGTCGGCCAATGCCGCCCGGACCAGCGCCAGCGCGTCGGGGCTCGCCCATTCCGCCGGGCCGGCAATATGGCCGATCTCGCAGCCCTGCGCGTCGATCAGCATCGTCGTCGGCAGGCCGAAGCCGCGGCCCACCACCCGCAGGTCCTGGAAGGCCTGCGCCTTCGGGTCGGTATAGAGGGCGAGCCGCTGGAGCCCGGTCTCCTGGAAGAAGGTCTTCGGCTTGGCGGGGTCGCGGGTGTCGATATTGACGGTGATCACCTCGAAGCCCGGCACGCCCGCCGCCGTCGGGCGGCCCAGCTCGGCCTGCAGCTGGTCCAGCGCCGGCATTTCCTTGCGGCAGGGCACGCACCAGGTCGCCCAGATGTTGACGAGCTTGAGCCCGTCGCCGCCGACCTGCGACAGCCGGGTCGGCTGGCCATCCGGGGCGAGGAAGGCGAGGTCGGGGATGCGGGTCGGCTTCTCGGTCGGCGCGAAGGCGGCGAGCTCTCCCTTGGCGAGCGAGGCCAGGCGCTTGCCGGTCTCACTGGCCGCACTGCACCGACCATCCACCTCATCGGCCTGACTAGCCACGCCGGACGGCGCCGGCGCAACAGGTCCGGTGGCAACGACATTGCGCCCCCCGCCCCCTATCCCGTATACGCCTGCCAGCCCGACAATGGCGCCCAGCACCAAGGCGGCCGCCATGACCAGGGCGAACCGGCCGATGCGGCGCGGCGAACCCTGGCTTTGCGGTTCGCCTGCGTCCTCGGGTCGTTCGGTCATGGCCGTCCTCGCGGAGAAAAAGTCAGCATGAGCAACAAGATGTGGGGTGGCCGCTTCGAAACCGGACCCGATGCCATCATGGAGGAGATAAACGCCTCCATCGGTTTCGACCAGCGCCTGTATGCGCAGGACATTGCGGGATCGAAGGCGCATGCCTCGATGCTGGCGGCGAAGGGGATCATCGACAAGGCAGATGCCGAAAAGATCGTCGCCGGTCTAGACACGATCCTGTCAGAGATCGACGGCGGCGATTTCGTCTTCCAGCGCGGGCTGGAAGACATCCACATGAACGTGGAATCGCGCCTCGCCACCCTGCTCGGCCCCGCCGCCGGCCGCCTCCACACCGCCCGCTCGCGCAACGACCAGGTGGCGACGGATTTCCGGCTCTATGTGCGCGACACGATCGACACGCTCGACGCACAAATTCGCGATCTACAGCAGGCACTTGCCGAGAAGGCCCTGCTGCATTCCGGCACGGTTATGCCCGGCTTCACCCATTTGCAGACCGCCCAGCCGGTGACCTTCGGCCACCATCTTCTGGCCTATGTCGAAATGCTCGGGCGTGACCGCGGGCGCTTCCGCGACGCCCGCGTGCGGCTCAACGAGTGCCCGCTCGGCGCCGCCGCGCTCGCCGGCACCTCCTTCCCCATCGACCGCCATGCCACCGCCAGCGCGCTCGGCTTCGACCGGCCGACGGCGAATTCGCTCGATTCCGTCTCGGATCGCGATTTCGTGCTGGAAACGCTGGCCAGCGCCTCGATCTGCGCCATGCACCTCTCCCGCTTCGCCGAGGAGATCGTGATCTGGACCTCGCCGCTGGTGGGCCTGCTGAAGCTCTCCGACCGCTTCACCTCCGGCTCCTCGATCATGCCGCAGAAGCGCAACCCGGACGCGGCGGAGCTGGTGCGCGCCAAGATCGGCCGCATCGCCGGCGCCTTCTCCGGCCTGCTCATGGTGATGAAGGGCCTCGCCCTCGCCTATGCCAAAGACATGCAGGAGGACAAGGAAGGCACGTTCGACGCGCTCTCCACCCTCTCGCTGATGATCGCGGCGACGTCCGGCATGGTGCGCGACATGGCGCCGGACGAGAAGCGGATGAAGGCGGCGGCGGGCTCCGGCTACTCCACCGCCACGGATCTCGCCGACTGGCTGGTGCGGGTGCTCGGCCTGCCGTTCCGCGAGGCGCACCATGTCACCGGCCGCATCGTCGGCCTCGCCTCGGCCAAGGACGTGCCGCTGCACAAGCTCTCGCTCGCCGAGATGCAGTCGGTGGAGCCGCGCATCACCCAGAAGGTGTTCGGCGTGCTGTCGGTGTCGAAATCGGTGGCGAGCCGCGTTTCCTATGGCGGCACGGCGCCCAAGAATGTCCGCGCCCAGGCCGAGCGCTGGATGAAGCAGCTGGCGAAATAAGCGCGCGCTACCGTCATGGCCGGGCCTGGCCCGGCCATCCACGCCTTTGCGTTCCCTGCCCTCGAAGCCATGGATCCCCGGGCCAGGCCCGGGGCTGACGTCGCTCTTGCGGCGGGGCTCAGGCCTTCCGCCCCAGCAATCTCAACGCGTTGGCGGTCACCAGCACGGTGGCGCCGGTGTCGGCGAGGATGGCCGGCCACAGGCCGGTGATGCCGGCAATGGTGGTGACCAGGAACACCGCCTTCAGCCCCAGCGCCAGCGTGATGTTCTGGTGGATATTGCCCATGGTGGCGCGCGAAAGCCCGATCATCGCCGCAACATCGCCCACCCGCCCGTGCAGCACGGCGGCATCCGCCGTTTCCAGCGCCACGTCGGTGCCGCCGCCCATGGCGATGCCGACATTGGCGGCTGCGAGGGCCGGCGCGTCGTTGATGCCGTCGCCGACCTTGGCGACCTTCAGCCCCTCCCGCTGCAACTCGCCGACGATGCGCTGCTTGTCCGCCGGCATCAGCCCGGCGCGCACCTCGATGCCGAGAGCGGCGCCGATGGCCTTAGCGGTGCGCTCATTGTCGCCGGTCAGCATCACAGTGCGGATGCCGGCGGCCTTGAGGCTGTCGAGCCCGGCCCGCGCGTCAGCACGCGGCTCGTCGCGCAGGGCGAGCAGCCCCTGCACCCGGCCATCGCCCAGCAGCACCGTCACCGTCTTGCCGGCATCGTTGAGGGTTGCGATGACGGCAAGCTGCGCCTCGGCCAGCGGGGCACGTGCCGCTGCCGCCTTGGGCGAGCCGAGGAACAGCGCCACGCCGTCCACCGTGCCGCTCACCCCCTCGCCCCCCAGCGCGCCGGCCTCGCGCACCGCAGGCACGGCAAGGCCGCGTGCGGCCGCCTCTGCCAGGATGGCGCTGGCGAGCGGATGGGTGGAACCCGATTCGAGCGCGGCAGCGCGAGCCAGAAGGCTGGCCTCATCGCCCTCGAAGACGAGGATGTCGGTCACCTTCGGCTTGCCCTCGGTCAGGGTGCCGGTCTTGTCGAATGCCACTGCATTGATGGTGCGCAGCACCTCCAGTACCGCGCCGCCCTTGATCAGCAGGCCGCGCCGCGCGCCGGAGGCAAGGCCGGCGGCGATGGCGGCGGGGGTGGAGATCACCAGCGCGCAGGGGCAGCCGATCAGCAGGATGGCGAGGCCCTTATAGACCCACTCGTCCCATCCCGCCCCGAACAGCAGCGGCGGCACCACAGCCACCAGCGCGGCGAGCACCACGACGAACGGGGTATACCAACGCGAAAAGCGATCGATGAAGCGCTCGGTCGGCGCCTTGCTCTCCTGCGCCTCCTCGACCAGCCTCACCACGCGGGCAATGGTGTTGTCGGAAGGCTCGGTGGTCGCGCGGATGGTGAGCGCGGCCTCGCCATTCACCGTGCCGGCGAACACCGCGTCGCCGGTCTCCTTGGCCACCGGCACGCTTTCGCCGGTCACCGGCGCCTCGTTCACCGAGCCCCTGCCCTCCAGCACCTGCCCATCGGCGGGAATACGCTCGCCGGGCCGCACCAGGATCACGTCGCCGACCTTGAGGCTGTCGGCCGGCACCTCGCGCGTGGCGCCGCCTTCCACCAGCCGGGCGGTCTTCGGCACCAGAGCGGTGAGCGAGCGGATGGAGGAGCGCGCGCGGCCGGCGGCGACGCCTTCCAGCAATTCGCCGACCAGGAACAGGAAGACCACCGCCGCCGCCTCTTCGGACGCGCCGATGATCACCGCCCCCACCGCCGCGATGGTCATCAGCGTCTCGATGGAGAAGGGCGTGCCGGACAAGGCCGCCATCAGCGCCCGCCGGGCGATCGGCACCAGCCCGAGCGACAGAGCGGCGATGAATATCCACGGGTCGAGCCCGGGGTAGAAATGGCCGAGCCCATAGGCGGCAGCCAGCGCCGCGCCGCACAGCAGGGTGAGCCGCGCCTTGCCGGTCTTCCACCACGGCATGTCGTCGGGCAAATGCGCATGGCCACCGGGCGCCGGGGCCGTCGGCGTTGCCGGCGCCTTCGCAGCGTGGTCGTGCCCGCTGGTGGCATGCGCATGATCGCCGCCACAGCCGGGCCCGTGCTCATGGTCGTGCTCATGGCCGTGATCGTGCGGGTGGTCGTGCCCGTGGTCATGGTCATGCGCCGGCGCGAGCGGAGCGGTGCCGCCTGCAGCGGCCCGCGCCGTCGCCGGCAGGGGCGCGATGGCGTAGCCGAGGCCGGTGACGCGCCGCTCCAGCAGCGCGAGGTCGGCGCCGTCATGCTCCACCGTCATCGTGCCGGCGGTTACCGACACCGACACCTCCTCGACGCCATCAAGGCGACGTACGGCCGTATCGATCTTCATGGCGCAGGAGGCGCAATCCATGCCCTCGATACGGTAGCGGGTCTTTTCGGCCGACATATGCCACTCCCTGCGCCCGGACTTGTCGCGACGCCGAGGGCACCCTACTTCCTCTAGCGACTAGAGGAGCAAGCGGGAAATGGAGCCGGCGCGAATGACGGGCAACCACACCATCGGCGATGCGGCACGGGCGAGCGGCGTGAAGGTGCCGACGATCCGTTATTATGAGCAGATCGGCCTGCTGCCGCGCCCGCCGCGCACCGAGGGCGGCCGCCGTTCCTATGGCGAAGAGGATCTGCGCCGGCTGGCCTTCATCCGCCATGCGCGCGAGCTGGGCTTCGAGATCGACGCCATCCGCACCCTGCTGAAGCTGCAGGACGAGCCGGAGCAGTCCTGCGCCGCCGCCGATGCGCTGGCGCGCGACCATCTGGTCGCGGTGGAGCGCCGCATCGCCAGCCTCACGGCGCTGCGCGGCGAGTTGCAGCGCATGGTGGAAGGCTGCTCGCACGGCCATGTCGCCACCTGCCGGGTGATCGAGATCCTCGCCGACCATGGCGAATGCCGCCATCATCATCACGCCGCCGCCTGAACCCGCCGGGCCGCGCGGCCGGCCTCACGCCGGGGCGGCCCGCTCCTCGTCGCGCGGTGCATCGCGGGTGAAGCCGGCGCGTTCCTCGCGCACCGCGCCGACGATGAAGTCCTCCACCGTGCGGATACGCCTAAGGTCGCGAATGTCGGCATGGGTCACCAGCCAATAGGCGCGGCGGAAGCTCAGCTCCGGCAGCAGCCTCACCAGTTCGGGGTGATCCAGCGCGGCGTAGTCGTGCAGGATGCCGATGCCGCCGCCCTGCCGCACCGCCTCCATCTGGCCGACCACGCTGGCGCATTCCAGCCGCCGCGCGTCCACCTCGCGAAACACCTCGAAATAGTCGAGCGCCGGCGAGTAGACGAGATCGGGCACATAGGTCACCAACAGCCGCCCAGTGACATCGCGCAGCGTGTTCACCGGGCCGGTGCGGGCGAGATAGTCCCGCGCCGCGTAGACGCCGAGCGTGTAGTCGGTGAGCTTGCGCGCCACCAGCCGGCCCTCGCTCGGCCTTTGCAGCGTCACCGCGATATCCACCTCGCGCTTGGGCAGCGAAAAGCTGCGCGGCAGCGGCGCCAGCTGGATCGACAGGCCGGGATGCTCCTCGGCCAGCCGGCCGAGGCGGCCGGCGAGGAAATAGGTGCCGAACCCGTCCGGCGCGCCGATCCGCACCGTGCCGGCCAGCGCGAGGTCGACATTGCCCAGCGCCGCCTGCGCCTGCAGCATCTCGGTCTCGATACGCTCGGCATGGGCCAGCAGCCGCTCGCCGGCCGGGGTGAGCTCGCTGCCGGTGGTGCGCCGCTCCAGCAGCTTGGAGCCGAGGCTCGCCTCCAGCGCGCCGAGCCTTCGTCCGACGGTGGCGTGGTCGAGCCCAAGCTGGCGCGCCGCCGCCAGCATCTGGCCGGCACGGGCGACCGCGAGGAAGATGCGCAGATGATCCCAATCCATGGCACCATGCCTAGCCAATTGTGCGCAGCCGCACAACGGATGCGAAAACATCGTCGTTGAAGTGACGAGTTTCGACAAGCACAACCGCAGGCAGGAAAAACCAGAGGGGAGATCGCAATGGCGGTCATCGGTCACTACATCGCCGGCAAGTCCGTCACCAGGGCCGGGCGCAGCGCGCCGGTCTTCGATCCCTCCACCGGCGCGCAGTCGGGCGAGACGCTGCTGGCCAGCGTCGCCACGGTGGGCGAGGCGGTGGCCGCCGCTGCCAAGGCCTTCCCCGCCTGGGCCGATACGCCGGCGCTGACCCGCGCCCGCATCATGTTCAAGTTCAAGGCGCTGCTGGAGCGCGACATCGACGCGCTCGCCGCCGCCATCACCCGCGAGCACGGCAAGACCTTCGAGGACGCCAAGGGCGAAGTCACCCGCGGCATCGAGGTGGTCGAGTTCGCCTGCGGCATCCCGCATCTGCTGCGCGGCGATTTCACCGAGCAGGTGGCGCGTGGCGTCGACGTGTTTTCCGCCCGTCACCCGCTCGGTGTCGTGGCCGGCATCACGCCGTTCAACTTCCCCGTCATGGTGCCGATGTGGATGTTCCCGGTGGCGCTGGCCTGCGGCAACGCCTTCGTGCTCAAGCCCTCCGAAAAGGATCCGACCCCCTCGTTGATGCTGGCGGAACTGCTGGCCGAGGCCGGCCTGCCGGCCGGCGTGTTCAACGTGGTGCAGGGCGACAAGGAGGCGGTCGACGCCCTCCTTACCCATCCCGATATCGCGGCGGTCAGCTTCGTCGGCTCCACCGCCATCGGCGAATATGTCTACAAGACCGCCGCCGCCAACGGTAAGCGGGCGCAGTCGCTGTGCGGCGCCAAGAACCATCTGGTGGTGATGCCCGACGCCGATCTCGACAAGACCGTCGACGCGCTGATGGGCGCGGGCTACGGCTCGGCCGGCGAGCGCTGCATGGCGGTCTCGGTCGCGGTGGCGGTCGGCGGCGTCGGCGACGCGCTGATGGAAAAGCTGGTGCCGAAGGTACGCGCCCTCAAGGTCGGCCCCGGCCTCGACCCCGACAGCGAGATGGGTCCGCTGGTCACCAAGGAGCACCTCGCCAAGGTCTCCGGCTATGTCGATGACGGCGTCGCCGCCGGCGCCGAGCTGGTGGTGGATGGGCGCGGCCTCAAGCTGCAGGGCTATGAGAACGGCTATTTCATCGGCGGCTGCCTGTTCGACAACGTCACCCCGGACATGAAGATCTACAAGGAAGAGATCTTCGGCCCGGTGCTCTCCGTGGTGCGCGTCGACCGCTATGACGAGGCGCTCAAGCTGGTGAACGAGCACGAATACGGCAATGGCGCCGCCATCTTCACCCGCGACGGCGACGCCGCCCGCGCCTTTGACCGCGACGCCAAGGCCGGCATGATCGGCATCAACGTGCCCATCCCGGTGCCGGTGGCATTCCACTCCTTCGGCGGCTGGAAGCGCTCGGTGTTCGGCGACCGCAACGTCTATGGCATGGAGGGCGTGGGCTTCTACACCAAGATGAAGACCACCACCGCCCGCTGGCCCACCGGCATCCGCGAGGGCGCCCAGTTCGTCATGCCGACCAGCGGCTGAGGCAGGGAATGGCCGTCATCCCGGCCGAAGCAACGCGCAGAGCCGGGATCGTGCGCAGATGGAAGCGCGCTCTTCCTTGACGCGATCCCGGATAGGACCTGCGGTCCTTCCGGGATGACGACCGTTGTGGGAGCCCCCCCGCACACCCTACCGTTTCATGTCCGGGCAGACATAAGGCACCTGCGCCACGGCGTAGCGGTGCTCGACCACATCCTTGCCGGCCTTCACCCGCAATATGAGCTGGGTCGCCGACAGCTTCTGCACCTTGGCGGTGATCGTGGCGCCGTCCTCATCCCAGGAAATCGCGTCCGGCGCGGTGCGGGTCCATCGGCGCAGGGCATAGGTCTCCCAGCACGAATCCATCAGCAGCGTGCCGCCGTGCAGAAACACCAGCATCATGCCGGGCAGCTTCGAGGCTGGGTCGGTCTCGACCCAGACGCGGCCGACCAGCCCGTCGGCCGCCGGCGTCTCGGCCGCCTGCGCCCCCGCAGACGCCGCCAGCGTCAGTGCGAGCCCGGCGGCAAGGTTGATGAGCGTCTTCATGCGCGTCTCCCGTTTCAGGCGGGCGCTTGTATAGCGGGTCGGCAGCCCACCCCGCGGTATCTTCACGCTCAGCCCGGCCATCCGCAGCCCCCGCCAGAGAACGTACGCCCCTCACTCCCGCTCGCGGCCGAAGTCCGGGGCGGCGGTTTCCTGGCCGATCTCGATGATCGAGCGGCGGATGGCGCGGGTGCGGGTGAACAGGTCGAACAGCGCGTCGCCCTGCTCCCAGCGAATGGCCCGCTGCAGCGCGATCAGGTCCTCGGTGAAGCGCCCCAGCACCTCGATCACCGCCTCGCGGTTGTTGAGGAACACGTCGCGCCACATGGTCGGGTCGGAGGCGGCGATGCGGGTGAAGTCGCGGAAGCCGCCGGCCGAATACTTGATCACCTCGGACTGCGTCACCTCTTCCAGATCCGCCGCCGTGCCGACGATGTTGTAGGCGATGAGGTGCGGCACATGCGAGGTAATGGCCAGCACCAGATCATGGTGCTCGGGCGTCATGGTCTCGACATTGGCGCCCATGGCGGTCCACAGCGCCACCAGCCGCGCCACCGCGTCCTCGTCCGTCCCCTCCGGCGGGGTGAGGATCGACCAGCGGTTCTTGAACAGCGTGGCGAAGCCCGCATCCGGGCCGGAATATTCCGTGCCCGCCACCGGATGGCCGGGGACGATGTGGACATTGCCCGGCAGATGGGCGCGCAGGGCGGTCACCACGGCGCCCTTTACCGAGCCGACATCGGAGACGATGGCGCCGGCCTTCACATGCGGGGCGATGGCTTCCGCGACCGCGCCCATCGCGCCCACCGGCACGCACAGGATGATGATGTCGGCGCCGTCCACCGCCTGCGCCGGGGTCTCGGCGACGCGATCGGCGAGGCCCAGCGCGCCGGCGCGTTCGCGCACAGCCGCCTCGCCGTCATAGGCGACCAGCGTGCCGGCAAGCCCGCGCGCCTTGGCCGCCCGCAGGATGGACGAGCCGATGAGGCCGATGCCGATGACGGTCAGCCGGCCGACCAGCGGTTGGGCGAGCGGCGGATCAAGCACCATCGCCCGTCTCCTTGCCGAAGAACGTCTTCAGGGCCGCGACCAGCAGGCGGTTCGCCTCCTCGGTGCCGACCGTCAGCCGCAGCGCCCCCGGCAGCCCATAGGAATCCACCCGCCGCAGGATCAGCCCGCGCTGGCTCAGGAAGGCGTCGGCCTCCTTGGCGGTGCGGCCCGGCGTATCGGGAAAATGCACCAGCAGGAAATTGGCCACGCTCGGCGTCACGGTGAGGCCGAGCGCCGTCAGCTCGCTTGCGAGCCAGGGCAGCCACGTCTGGTTATGGGCGATGGCGGCGTCGACATGCCCGGCATCCTCGATCGCCGCCACGGCGGCGGCCAGCCCCGGCGCCGAGACGTTGAACGCCCCGCGAATCCGGTTCACCGCATCCACCACCTCGGCCGGCCCGTAGAGCCAGCCGACCCGCAGCGCCGCAAGGCCGTAGATCTTCGAGAAGGTGCGCAGCATCACCACATTCGGGCAGGTGGCGACCAGCTCGATGCCCGCCTCGTAATCGTTGCGGCGGACATACTCGGCATAGGCCGCATCGAGCGCGAGGAGCACATGCGGCGGCAGGCCGCGCTGCAGCCGCTTCACCTCGTCGAAGGGCAGATAGGTGCCGGTCGGGTTGTTGGGGTTGGCGAGAAAGACCACCCGCGTCTTTTCGGTCACCGCCGCCAGCAGCGCGTCGACATCGGAACGGTAGTCCTTTTCCGGTGCCACCACGGGGGTCGCCCCCGCCGCCAGCGTGGCGATGCGATAGACGAGGAAGCCGTGCTGCGAATAGAGCACCTCATCGCCCGGGCCGGCAAAGGCGGCGGCGGTCAGCATGAGCAGCTCGTCCGAGCCGGTGCCGCAGACGATGCGCGCCGGGTCGAGCCCGTAGGTGGCGGCAATCGCCTCGCGCAGCCGGGTCGAGGAGCCGTCGGGGTAGAGCTCCAGCGCCGTCGACGACTGGAAGGCGGCCAGCGCCTTCGGGCTGGGGCCGAGCGGGTTTTCGTTGGCCGAGAGCTTATGCACCTTCACCCCGGCGCCCGCCTGCGACTTGCCCGGCACATAGGCCTCGATCTCCAGCACGCTGGCGCGCGGCACGGGACGGGTGGGGCGGGTGGCGTCGGTCGACATGACGGGGCTCCGAAGGGCGGCGGGCATCAGGGGTGGAGGAAGGCGACGGGCCGGCGGGGATCAGCCAAGCGGGGATTGGCTGACCTTCGGCGCGTGGGTATAGCGGCTCGCATGGCTGCCGACGAGAGCCACCGCGCGCACGGAAGCCCCGCATTCGCGCAGCGTCGCCAGCACCGCATCGAGATTGACCGCGCCGCCGACCGGGATCGAGGCCAGCAGCGCCGCCCCGTCCAGCCCGCGATCGGGCACCGCGATGACGTCGGCGAGCGGCGCCAGCGCCCGTGCCGCCTGGGCGTTCCAGCCGGAAACATGCAGGCTCCAGGCCTCGACCTCGGTCACCGCCCCGTCGGTCACCGGGTGGGCGATGCAGAACACCGGCAGCCCGGCCGGGTGGTCGGCCCGCTCGACGAAGGGCAGGCGGGCGATGATCTTTGGGGCGTGCTCGCCTTCCAGCGCCGTCCACCACGCCCCGGCGGAAGGCGAGGCAAAGGCCGGCACGAGGCCGAGATCGCCGCGCGAGCGCGCCACCGCCGCCACCACGCCAGCCGCGCCCATATGGCCGATGAACGGGACGGTGAAGCCGAAATGGAAGCGCGAGGCATCGCGCATCGCCGCCTCGCCCGAGGCGAGGTCGGCATGCACCGCATAGGGCGCCTGCACATAGGTGAAGGTGGAGATGATGACCCGCCAGATGCCCTCGACCGTGTCGAGCGGCAGGATGCCGCGGTGCCGATCGACGATCTGGCGCATCATCGAGGCCTCGCGCGCCGGGCGGAAGGCCGAGCCGCTCTCCGTCCCCTGCGCCCGCTTCACCGCCACCAGCCGGTCGATGATCTGGCTGCGCTCGATCAAAAGCGCGTGCATCGCCGCGTCGATGCGGTCGATCTCGGCGCGCAGGCTGCCAAGGTCCGGCGCGGCGGCCGGGACCGGGGAGGAGCCTGCCGGCGCGGGGGCCTGCGGGGTGGCGGCGATGTTGGCTTTCGTGTCCATCAGGGGATGTCGTAAACCCCGCGCGCGTCGCGCGCAAAGCAAAATCGGGGGCCCGGCTCTATTGACAAGTGTGGCCTGTGGGATCATCCGATCGTCCGGTATAAAGAACTCTTCGTCCGGTATGACGGTTCCCATGTCCGACAACACCGCCCTGCGCGATCTTTCGTCTCACGAAGCCCGCGGCGAAGCGGACCACCCGCATTCCGCCGTGGTGCGCTTCGGCGCCGAGGCGCCGCTGCCGCTCGACGCGGGCGGCACGCTTACCCCGTTCCAGATCGCCTACCAGACCTATGGCACGCTGAACGCGGCGCGTTCCAACGCCATCCTGCTCTGCCACGCGCTGTCCGGCGACCAGCACGCGGCCAATGTCCACCCGGTCACCGGCAAGCCGGGCTGGTGGGAAACGCTGGTCGGCCCGGGCAAGCCGGTCGACACCGATCGCTTCTTCGTCATCGCCTCGAACGTGTTGGGCGGCTGCCTCGGCACCACCGGCCCCTCCTCCACCAACCCCGCCACCGGCCAGCCCTATGGGCTCGATTTTCCCGTCGTCACCATACGCGACATGGTGCGGGCGCAGGCCATGCTGATCGACCATCTCGGCATCGAGACGCTGCTCGCCGTCGTCGGTGGCTCCATGGGCGGCATGCAGGTGCTGCAATGGGCGGTGAGCTATCCCGAGCGCGTCTTCGCGGCGATGCCCATTGCCACGGCCGCGCGCCATTCGGCGCAGAACATCGCCTTCCACGAGGTCGGCCGGCAGGCGGTGATGGCCGATCCCGACTGGCGCGGCGGGCGTTACCTCGCCGAGGGAACCAGCCCGAGGCGCGGCCTCGCCGTGGCCCGCATGGCCGCCCACATCACCTATATGTCGGACCCCTCGCTGCACCGGAAATTCGGCCGGCGGCTGCAGGACCGCGACGGGCACACCTTCTCTTTCGACGCCGACTTCCAGGTGGAAAGCTATCTGCGCCACCAGGGCGAGTCGTTCGTCGACCGCTTCGATGCCAATTCCTATCTCTATGTCACCCGCGCCATGGATTATTTCGACCTCGCGGCAGACTATGACGGCGTGCTTGCGCATGCATTCAAGGGCGCCAGGACGCGCTTCTGCCTTGCCTCCTTCACCTCCGACTGGCTGTTTCCGACCTCCGCCTCGCGGGCGGTCATCCATGCTCTCAACGCTGCGGGGGCGCAGGTCTCCTTCGCCGAGATCGAGAGCGACAAGGGCCACGATTCCTTCCTGCTCGACGAGCCGGAATTCTTCGCCATCACGCGCGGCTTCATCGATGCCGCCGCCCGGGCCGTGGGAGTGAAATGATGGCGACCCGCGACCTGACCATGCGCGAGGCCGCCCGCGTCGCCGGCGCGCGCGTCGACCTGCTGCTCATCGCCGAGATGGTGCGGCCGGGTTCGCGCGTGCTCGATGTCGGCTCGGGCGACGGCGAATTGCTGGAACTGCTCGCCACCACCCGTGGCTGCGACGCGCGCGGCATCGAGCTCTCCCGCGAGGGCGTCAATGCCGGCGTGGCGCGCGGCCTGCCCATCATCCAGGGCGACGCCGATGTCGATCTCGCCGACTATCCCGACAATTCCTTCGACTATGTCATCCTCTCGCAAACCATCCAGGCCACGCGCCGGCCGAAATGGGTGCTGGAGCAGATGCTGCGCGTGGGCACCCACGCCATCGTCTCCTTCCCCAATTTCGGCTTCTGGCGCATGCGTCTGGATCTGCTGCTGAACGGCCGCATGCCGAGCACGGAAAACCTGCCCTATAGCTGGCACGACACGCCGAACATCCATTTCTGCACCATCCGCGATTTCGTCGCGCTGGTGGAGGAGGTCGGCGCCCGCATCGACCGCGCGGCGGCGCTGAACGGCTATGGCCACCCCGTGCGCTTCAACCTGCCCTGGGCGGTGTGGAACCTGCTCGGCGAGCAGGCGGTGTTCCTGCTGTCGCGGAAGGGATAGGCGGTACGGTCAACGCAGAAGGCGGCGCTGCAGGAAGGACTGCATGTCGCGCCGACCATCGGCGACGGCGATCACGGATACCACCCTGCCCTCGATCAAATAGATCATGCGGTAGGATTGGTGATGCAACTCGCGAAGGCCGACGACACCAAGATGGGATAACTCCCTCGGCATGTTGCCGCGGCTCGGCATCTCCGCCAGAGTGGCAAGCCTTCCCTGCAAGGCGGAAAGAATCTGCCCGGCACGAGCCGCAGATTCGCTTTCGGTGAGAAATCGGCGGATTTCGGCGAGATCGCGCGCCGCACCGAGCGTTAGCTGAACATCGTATCGCATGCAGGGATCGCCCGCCGGCTCAATCTACTGACCCGTCGTGGATGCGCTGGAAGGCCTCGTCCAGGGGCACGACCTTGCCCTCGCGGATTTCCTGCTGACCTATCTGAATGATCCGCATCAGCGCGATCGCCTCCTGCATCTCCTCATAGGAGTCGATGTCCTGCAGCACCGCCTTGGCCTCGCCATTGACGGTGATGATCATCGGCTGCTGGTGCTCGGCCAGCTTGCCGATCACCTCGGCGGCATTGGCCTTGAGATAGCTGATCGGCTTGATGCGGTCGGAGAGCTTCATGGCGGGCCTCGTTGATGCCAGGCCGAATATAGTCCGAATTCGGTCCGCTTTGAAGCTCCCCCTCACCCGCCCATCGGCTGCGGCGCCAGCACCGGCTCGAACACCCGCAGGCGGGCGCGGCGCTTGGTGGGGACCGGCTTGTAGACCTGCTTGGTCGCCTCGACGATGTGCACCCCGGCGAAGGGCAGCGACAGGCTCGACCCTACCCGCTCCCACGCCACCGCCGAGCGCAGGAACCAGTTGCGCGTTACCGGCGGCATGTAGAGCGCCTCGTCCCAGCCCACCGGGGTGAACAGCGCCCCGCGCAGCAGATCGGTGATCTGTGTGCGGGAGAAGGGCCGTCCGTGGCCGAACGGGTTGTTCTCGGTGCGCGCCCACACCCCGCGCCGGCTCGGCACCACGCAGAGCAGCCGGCCGCCCGGGGCCAGCACGCGCCACACTTCGCGCAGCACCTCGCCGGCATCGGGGGTCATCTCCAGCAGGTGCACGGCGATCACCCGGTCGATCATGGCGTTGCGCAGCGGCAGCTCGGTCTCGTCCACGAGAGCGGCGAGCGTCGGCGCGGCCGAGGGCCAGCGCGTCACCCCCTGCGCGCCCGGCATGAAGGCGAGGGAGCGCTCGCACTCCTCGCGGAACACACCGAGATAGGGGGTGGCATAGCCGATGCCCAGCAGCGACAGGCCGCGCACATTGTCGAAACGCGCGCGAATGGCGCGTCCGACGAGGCGGCGGGTCACCACGCCGAGGGGGTGGGCATAGAAGCTGCGGAGGCCGACGACATCAGGATACATGGCTTCCCTTATAGCGAGAGCGATGACGCCTTGAAATCACCACCCTTTTAGGCCACATAGACGGGGCATGCGGATGTGTCGTCCGTATCGGGGCCGCGTCGCTCGATGTCCGCTTCGGCTGGGAGCTGGTTTCGGTCAGGTTTTCCTGATCGAGTTTCCGCCTCCACTTCTGAGCCGCGGCAGTCTTCGGCCCTTCATCATCTGAAATCGCCGACGTCCCAGGCCACGCGGGGTGTCTCAACACCCCGTGATTCGCAGTTCGCGCCCGATGTGCGCGCGGACGCAATCGCCCATGAAAGAATTTTACTTGAACTCCTTCAACGAACTCGGCCTTGCCGAGCCTATCCTGAAAGCCCTCGCGGAAGCGAACCACACCACCCCCACCCCGATCCAGATCCAGGCCGTGCCGCAGGTGCTGGCCGGGCGCGATCTCATCGGCATCGCCCAGACGGGCACGGGCAAGACGGCCGCCTTCGCGCTGCCGATTCTCCAGCATCTCGTCACCAACCGCTTCCGCCCCGAGCGCCGCTCCGCCCGTGCGCTGGTGCTGAGCCCCACCCGCGAGCTGTCCGGCCAGATCCTCGAGAGCTTCCGGCTCTATGGCAAGCATGTGCGCCCCTCCACGGCGCTCGCCATCGGCGGTGTGCCGATCGGCCGCCAGGCCCGCGCGCTGGCCAATGGCGTCGACGTTCTGGTGGCCACCCCCGGCCGCCTCGTTGACCTGCTCGAGAACAATGCCGTGCGGCTCGACATGGTCGAAGTCCTCGTCCTCGACGAAGCCGACCAGATGCTCGACATGGGCTTCATCCATGCCATCCGCGCCATCTGCGCCCGCCTGCCGGCCAAGCGCCGCAACCTGTTCTTCTCGGCCACCATGCCGCGCGAGATCGAGAAGCTGGCCGATTCGCTGCTCACCAACCCGGTCCGCGTCGCCGTGACCCCGGTCGCCAAGACCGCCGATCGCGTCGAGCAGAAGGTGCTGTTCACCGACCGCGCCGGCAAGCCGAACCTGCTGGTCGAGCTGCTGTCCGAGCCGGAAATGGACCGCGCCCTCGTCTTCTCGCGCACCAAGCACGGCGCGGATCGCGTGGTGAAGGGTCTGGCCGGTGCCGGCATCGCCGCCGAGGCGATCCACGGCAACAAGTCCCAGCCGCAGCGCGAGCGGGCGCTCGCCGCGTTCCGTCAGGGCGTGGTGAAGGTGCTGGTGGCGACCGACATTGCCGCGCGCGGCATCGATGTGCCGGGCGTCAGCCACGTCATCAATTACGACCTGCCCAACGTGCCGGAAAGCTATGTCCACCGCATCGGCCGCACCGCACGCGCCGGCCGCGAGGGCATCGCCGTCTCCCTGTGCGATGGCGAGGAGCGCGCCTTCCTGCGTGACATCGAGCGGTTGATCAAGATCACCATCCCCTCGGTAGACCGCCGTGGCGAAAGCCGCCGCGAAGGCGCCCCGCGCCTCGAAGGCTTCCGCTCGGAAGGTCGTCCGGAAGGTGCGCGCCCGGCGCGCGATCCGCGTGGACCGCGCAGCGACGCCCCGCGTGGCGCCCGCCCGTTCAATCGCGGCCCGCGCCCCGAAGGGGCGGACGTCCGCAAGGACGGCCCGCCGCGCGAGGGCCGTCGCCCGCCGCGTCGCAAGGCCTATAACGCCGCGACCTGATCCAGTGTCGAGACGGGACCTCGCGTGCCGAAAGGTGCGCGGGGTCCTCTGGCGTTTGCTGCCCCGCAGCATTATCAGCACAAGACAAATGCCGGCCGGCAGGGTATTTGCCTAGCGGCAAGGCCGGCAGCAGCCTGTACGAGGAGAGCCATTAATGGCGAAAGAGGAACTGCTCGAGTTCGACGGCACCGTGACGGAAGTTCTGCCCGACGGCAACTTCCGCGTCGTGCTCGACAATGAACACGAGATACTCGCCTATGCGGCGGGCAAGATGAAGAAGAACCGTATCCGCACCATCGTCGGCGACCGTGTCGTCGTCGAGATGTCGCCTTACGATCTTGATCGTGGCCGCATCAACTTCCGCCACAAGACCGGTGGCCCGACGCCGCCGATCGGTAGCGGCCAGCGTCGTCCTCCCCCGGGCCGTCGCCGCTGAGCAGCCGGGCGTCATGCCCGGCAGCCTCACGCCCTGAGCCTTGGGGACGGCGTCCGCGCGCTGTCGAAGTGACGAGCGTCTGGTACGCTCCGCTCAGACCGGCCAGTCGGCGAGGCGCCAGGCCGAATCCCAGAACATCCATTCGAGTTCCGTGGCCCGCTTGTAGGCCGCGTGCATCCGCGCGAGCACGGCCGGCGAGGCCCCGGCCGCCGCGCGGTCCGTCGTGGCGATCACCGCCCGCACCGCCGCGTGGAATTCCTCGCCCGCATAGGTGTCGATCCAGGCGTCATAGGGGTTCGGCCGTACCGCGCGGCCCAGAATGTCGCGCCCGACCTCGGCATAGATCCAGAAGCACGGCAGCAGCGCCGCCAGCACCACCGGATAGGGCTCGGCATAGGCTGTGGCGATCAGGAAGCTGGAATAATGATGGCACACCGGCGACGTCGGGGTGCGCTCGAACTCGTCGGCATCGACACCGAACGCAGTGAAGAAGTCGGCATGCAGCGAGCGCTCCACCACCACGGCGACCTTGGCGCCTTCCGCGAACTGCACCAGCCCGTCCGGGTCGTCCGCCTTCGCCGCGGCGATCGCCAGCGCGCGGCCGAACGCGATCAGGTAATGCGCGTCCTGCACCATGTAGTGCCGGAAGCGCTCGGGCGACAGCGTGCCGTCGGCCAGCGCCGCATTGAACGGCATGGTGCGGATGGCCTCGAAGGTCGGCAGGTTGCGGCCCCAGGCATGGGCGCTGAAGGTCGAGCCGTCGCTCATGGGCATAACTCCGGAAATGAAAAGGGCCGCTGGAGAGCGGCCCGGATCATAGTCATTTCAGGCCGTGCGGCGAGCCTCAGTGCGACAGGCGCGCATCCGCCTCGATCGCGGCGGCCGCAGAGGTCAGCTGTTCGAGGAACTGCTGGCGGCTGGCGCGGGTGGTCTCGTCGCGGGCGTCCTCGACGTCTTCCTGCGCGTCGCGGATCATCTTGGCGAGATTCTCGGCCCGCAGCTCGGCGAGCGGGATGGCGGTCTCGGCGAGCACGGTGAGGCCCTGCGGGTTGGCTTCGGCGAAGCCGCCACGCACGAAGAGCTTCTTCGCCGCGCCGTCGCCCTTGATCGTCAGCACGCCGGGCTTCAGCGTCGACACGAAGGGCGCATGGCCGGCGAGAATGCCGAACTCGCCCTCGGTGCCGGGAACGATGACCTCGGTCACCGCGCCGGAATAGACCAGACGCTCGGGCGAGACGAGTTCGAACGGGAAGGTGGCCATGGATCCTCCAGGGGGTGCGTCAGCGTCAATGATCGACGCCCCGTGCCGTCAGCGGCCGGGGCGCGCGGATCACGCGGCTTCGGCAGCCATCTTCTTGCCCTTCTCGATCGCCTCTTCGATGGTGCCGACCATGTAGAAGGCCTGCTCCGGGAGGTGATCATACTTGCCTTCCACCAGGCCCTTGAAGCCCTTGATGGTGTCGGCAAGGTCGACGAGCTTGCCGGGCGAACCGGTGAAGACTTCGGCGACGTGGAAGGGCTGCGACAGGAAGCGCTCGATCTTGCGGGCGCGGGCGACGGTGAGCTTGTCCTCTTCCGAAAGCTCGTCCATGCCCAGGATCGCGATGATGTCCTGCAGCGACTTGTAGCGCTGCAGCGTCTGCTGCACCGAGCGCGCCACATTGTAGTGCTCCTCGCCGAGGATCAGCGGCGAGAGAATGCGCGAGGTCGAGTCGAGCGGGTCGACGGCCGGGTAGATGCCCTTTTCGGCGATCGAGCGCGACAGGGTGGTGGTCGCGTCCAGATGGGCGAAGGAGGTGGCCGGCGCCGGGTCGGTCAGATCGTCGGCCGGCACGTAAATCGCCTGCACCGAGGTGATCGAACCCTTGGTCGTGGTGGTGATGCGCTCCTGCAGCGCGCCCATGTCGGTGGCGAGCGTCGGCTGATAGCCCACCGCCGAGGGGATGCGGCCGAGCAGAGCGGAGAGCTCGGAACCGGCCTGCGTGAAGCGGAAGATGTTGTCCACGAAGAACAGCACGTCCTGGCCCTGGTCGCGGAAATGCTCGGCGACGGTCAGGCCGGTCAGCGCGACGCGCGCGCGGGCACCCGGGGGCTCGTTCATCTGGCCATAGACCAGCGCGCACTTGGAGCCTTCGGTGGAACCGCCATGCTCGTGCGGGTCGACGTTCACCTTGGACTCGATCATCTCGTAATAGAGATCGTTGCCCTCGCGGGTGCGCTCGCCGACGCCGGCGAACACGGAATAGCCGCCATGCGCCTTGGCGATGTTGTTGATCAGTTCCATGATCAGCACGGTCTTGCCGACGCCGGCGCCGCCGAACAGGCCGACCTTGCCGCCCTTGGAATAGGGGGCCAGCAGATCGACGACCTTGATGCCGGTGACGAGGATTTCGGCCTCGGTCGACTGGTCGGCGTAGCTGGGGGCCTGCTGGTGGATAGCGCGGGTGGTCTCGCCGACGATCGGGCCCTGCTCGTCCACCGGCTCGCCGATGACGTTCATGATGCGCCCGAGCGTGCCGGCGCCGACCGGCACCGAGATCGGCGCGCCGGTGTCCGTCACCGTCGTGCCGCGGACCAGACCTTCGGTCGAGTCCATGGCGATGGTGCGCACGGTGTTCTCACCGAGATGCTGCGCCACTTCGAGCACGAGGCGGACCCCGTTATTCGTGGTCTCCAGCGCGTTCAGGATCTCCGGGAGGTGATCCTCGAACTGCACGTCCACGACGGCGCCGATGACCTGCGTGATGCGTCCGACATTAGCCATGTTCGTCGTCCTTCCGGTCCTGCCTCAGAGCGCCTCGGCGCCGGAAATGATCTCGATGAGTTCCTTCGTGATCATTGCCTGGCGGGTGCGGTTGTAGGTCAAAGTCTGCTTCTTGATCATGTCACCCGCGTTGCGGGTGGCGTTGTCCATCGCGCTCATGCGCGCGCCCTGCTCGGACGCGCCATTTTCGAGCAGCGCCTTGAAGATCTGCACCGCGAGATTGCGCGGCAGCAGGTCAGCGAGGATTTCGGCCTCGCCAGGCTCATATTCATAGACCGCCTCGGCGCCGGTAGCGGCGGCGGCCGGCGCGGCGAAGGTCGCCGGGATCAGCTGCTGCGCGGTCGGGACCTGCGAAATCACCGACTGGAAGCGGCTGAAGAACTGGGTGGCGACGTCGAATTCGCCGGCGGCGAACATCGCGCCGATCTTGTCGGCGATCTTCTGGGCGTCGGCGAAGGTGACGCCGCCCTTGCTGGTGCGCAGCTCGACGACCTCGACGATCTGCTTCTCGAACTGGCGGCGCAGCGCGTCGTGGCCCTTGCGGCCGACGCAGAAGATCTTGACCGTCTTGCCCTGCCCCATCAGCGCCAGGGCGCGTTCGCGGGCAAGGCGGACGATCGACGAGTTGAAGGCGCCGCACAGGCCGCGCTCGGCGGTCAGCACGAGCAGCAGATGCGTCTGGTCCTTGCCCGTGCCGGTCAGCAGCAGCGGCGCGTCCGGGCCGCCGGAAATCGTGCCGGCAATGTTGCCGAGCACGCTCTCCATGCGCACGGCATAGGGACGCGCGGCCTCGGCCGCCTGCTGGGCGCGCCGCAGCTTGGCGGCGGCGACCATCTGCATCGCCTTGGTGATCTTCTGCGTCGCCTTCACCGAAGCGATGCGATTGCGCAGATCCTTAAGGCTGGCCATGTGTCCCTGTGCTCCGCTCTGCCGTTCAGGCGAAGGTCTTCGAGAAGGCGTCGAGCGCCTTGACGAGCTTCTCGGTGGTGTCCTTGGACAGTTCCTTCGACGTGCGGATGGTGTCGAGGATCTCGGCGTGGCGGGAACGCAGGAACAGCAGGAGACCCTGCTCGAACTCGCGGACCTTGGACACCGGCAGGACGTCGAGATAGCCGTTGGTGCCGGCGTAGATCACCACCACCTGCTCCTCGACCTTCAGCGGCGAGAACTGCGACTGCTTGAGCAGCTCGGTGAGGCGGGCGCCGCGGTTCAGCAGCTTCTGCGTCGAGGCGTCGAGGTCGGAGCCGAACTGGGCGAAGGCGGCCAGTTCGCGATACTGGGCGAGCTCGCCCTTGATCTTGCCGGCAACCTGCTTCATCGCCTTGATCTGGGCGGACGAGCCGACGCGCGACACCGAGAGGCCGACGTTCACCGCCGGGCGGATGCCCTGGAAGAACAGGTCGGACTCGAGGAAGATCTGGCCGTCGGTGATCGAGATCACGTTGGTCGGGATGTAGGCCGACACGTCGTTGGCCTGGGTCTCGATGACCGGAAGGGCGGTCAGCGAGCCGGCGCCGTTGTCGTCATTGAGCTTGGCGGCGCGCTCGAGCAGGCGCGAGTGGAGATAGAACACGTCGCCGGGATAGGCTTCGCGGCCCGGCGGGCGGCGCAGCAGCAGCGACATCTGGCGGTAGGCCACGGCCTGCTTCGACAGATCGTCATGGACGATCAGCGCGTGCATGCCGTTGTCGCGGAAGAACTCGCCCATGGCGGTGCCGGAGAACGGCGCCAGGAACTGCATCGGCGCGGCGTCGGAAGCGGTGGCGGCGATGACGATGGAATATTCCAGCGCGCCCTGCTCTTCCAGCACCTTCACGAACTGCGCGACGGTGGAACGCTTCTGCCCGATCGCGACATAGACGCAATAGAGCTTGGCCTTCTCGTCGGTGCCGGCGTTGATCGACTTCTGGTTCAGGATGGCGTCGAGCGCGACGGCGGTCTTGCCGGTCTGACGATCGCCGATGATCAGCTCGCGCTGGCCACGGCCGATCGGGATCAGCGCGTCGATGGCCTTGAGGCCGGTCTGCATCGGCTCGTGCACGGACTTGCGCGGGATGATGCCCGGCGCCTTCACGTCGACGCGGCGGCGCTCGGTGAACTCGATCGGACCCTTGCCGTCGATCGGGTTGCCGAGGGCGTCGACGACGCGGCCGAGCAGGCCCTTGCCGACGGGAACGTCGACGATGGCGCCGGTGCGCTTGACCGTCTGGCCTTCCATGATCTCGCGGTCGGAACCGAAGATCACGACGCCGACATTGTCGATTTCGAGGTTCAGCGCCATGCCGCGCGTGCCGTTCTCGAACTCGACCATCTCGCCCGCCTGGACGTTGTCGAGCCCGTAGATGCGGGCGATGCCGTCACCAACGGACAGAACCTGGCCAACCTCGGAGACTTCGGCTTCCTGGCCGAAATTCTTGATCTGCTCCTTGAGGATCGCGGAAATTTCAGCGGCGCGGATATCCATCAGCGAACCTCTTTCATCGCAGTGCGGATCGAATTGAGCTTTGTCTTGAGCGAGGCATCGACGAGCTTCGAGCCGACCTTGACCTTCAGCCCGCCGAGCAGCGAGGGATCGACCTCGATGGCGAGCTTGACGTTCTTGCCGGTGAGCACGTCGAGCGACTGCTTCAGCGTAGCGGCGTGGGCGTCGGAGAGCGGCTGCGCGACGGTGACTTCCGCCGTCACTTCGCCCTTATAGGCGGAGACCAGCAGCTCGAAGTCGCGAAGGATCGCCTCGACGGTGAAGAGGCGGCGATTGGCCGCCACGGTCTTGAAGAAATTGCCGGCAAGACCGTCAATGCCGGCCTTGGCCAGCAGGGCGGTAACCGCCTTTACCTGCTCCTCGGACGAGAACACCGGGCTGCGCACCAGGCGCTTGAGGTCGGCGCTTTCGGCGATCATGGCGTTGAACCTTTCCAGGTCCGCCTTGACCGCATCGACAGCATTGGCGTCGCGGGCCAGCTCGAAGAGCGCCGTCGCGTAGCGTCCTGCCACTCCGGATACGTAGGTCTCGGCCACTTTGCCTCTCTCGGGGCTTGTCCGCAGCACGTGCCGCCCGACAGGGGACGCCTGCTTCCGGACTGGAAGGAGTCAAACTCAAGGCGGCGTAGGGATTTCCCTTACCCGGCCCCAAGGTCGGCGGTTCCCTAACACGGCTCTCGGCGTGCTGCAACACGAGGGCGTGAGGGAAAAAGCGGGGCAAATGACGTAGCGGCCGCAGAATGCCGCCGAACCCGCCATCTCCCGGCGCCACAAGGCTTTGTGCGGCCTGCGGCGCATTGCTGCACCGCGCCGGCGCCCGGCCGAGGCACCGGGTTTTCCACGGCTGCGCGTGGATGTCGCGGCTTCTGGCATGCCAGAGCCATCCCGCACTGGCGGCGCGAGGTCAGTCGCGGGCCACCCGCAGCGCCGCCGCGGCAGCGATCGGCCCCAGCACCATCGCCGCCAGCGACAGGCCGAGCAGGATTCGGAACGGCGTGCCGAACGGCACGGTGCCGCCGAGCGCGGTGCCGGTCGCGGCCACCGCGAAGATCAGCACCGGAATGGTCAGCGGCATCACCAGCACCGCCACCAGCAGCCCGCCGCGCCGGAACACGGCGGCGAAGGCAGCGCCGATCAGCCCGAGAAAGGTGATGGCCGGCGTGCCCACCAGCAGCGTCAGGGTGAGCGCGCCGGTCGAG
The DNA here is from genome assembly GCF_965279025.1 of Ancylobacter sp. Taxonomy (NCBI): domain Bacteria; kingdom Pseudomonadati; phylum Pseudomonadota; class Alphaproteobacteria; order Hyphomicrobiales; family Xanthobacteraceae; genus Ancylobacter; species Ancylobacter sp. The sequence goes on from NZ_OZ257132.1 coordinate 1,262,378, forward strand.
GCGGGCGCGAGGTTCAGCAGCAGCGCCAGCACCGGCGCCGCCACCACCAGCGGCAGGCCGGTGGCGATCCAGTGCGCCAGGCCTTTCGCCGCCGCCACCAGTTCCAGCGGCAAAGGCGCCATGGCGAGCACGTCGAGCGAGCCGTCCTCGGCATCGGCGGCGAACAGCCGGTCGAGGCCGATCAGCGATGCCAGCAGCGCGCCGATCCACAGGATCGCCGGGCCGATGCGGGCCAGCAGAGCGAGGTCCGGCCCGATGGCGAAAGGCGTCACCACCACCACGGCGAGGAAGAACACCACGCCGAGCCCAGCCCCGCCGCCGGCGCGCAAGGCGAGCCGCAGATCGCGGGTGAGCAGCGCGAGGAAGGCCCGGCTCATTCCATCTCCACGGGCTCGGCAACAGCGAGGGCCGGCCGCCAGGCGCCGAGATCGAGCGCGTCGGACGGGCCGAAATCGAGCGGCGCGTGGGTGGCGGCGACAATCAGCCCGCCCTTTTCCACATGCGCCCGCGCCAGTTCGCCAAAGCGCGCCTGCGCCGCCGCATCAAGCGCCGTGGTCGGCTCGTCCAGCAGCCAGAGCCGGCGCTGCGCCACCAGCAGGCGAGCCAGCGCCAGCCGGCGCTTCTGCCCGGCCGAAAGCACCGCCACCGGCAGCCGCTCCAGCCCGCCCAGGCCGACCGCCTCCATCGCCTGCGCTACGGTAAGCGCCGGGCGCCCCAGCATGGCGCGCCAGAAGGCGAGGTTCTCCTGCGCGCTCAAGGCTGCCTTGTGGGCGTCGAGATGGCCGAGATAATGCACCTCCTCGGCGAAATCCTCCGGCTCGGCCGCGCCCTCGAGCCGCAGCCGGCCTGATTCTGGCCGCGCCAGCCCGGCGAGGATCCGCAGCAGCGAGGATTTGCCGGTGCCGTTCGGCCCGGTGACGATCAGCGCCCGCCCGGCTTCCAGCGTGAAGCCCAGCCCCGCGAAAAGCCGCCGCTCGCCGCGCCGGCAGGCGAGATTCTCCACCACCAGCCGCATCAACCCTTCCCCCGCTTACCGCCGGCGACGCGCCGCACAAATTTCCGATGCATTGCGTCAAGCCTCTAGGATCGGAGTTTGAAATGGCTCTATATAGAAATCTGAACGATGCGCCCCGTGCCGTGCCAGGGCTTGCCCGAGCTATAGCCTGCGAGCCCTCTTCCCTCCAAGGCCCAGCGCATCCTGTCACTTTGTTAGCGGGGACCTGCCAGCCGTGACGTCTCTCGACAGCTTCAAAAGCCGTAAAACCCTCACCGTCGGGTCCAGGACCTACGTCTATTACAGCCTGCCGGAGGCGGAGAAGAACGGCCTCGACGGCGTCTCGGCCCTGCCCTTCTCGATGAAGGTGCTGCTGGAGAACCTGCTGCGCTTCGAAGACGGCCGCTCCGTCTCGAAGAAGGACATCGTCTTCATCAAGGACTGGCTGATCAATCGCGGCAAGGTCGAGAACGAGATCGCCTACCGTCCCGCCCGCGTGCTGATGCAGGACTTTACCGGCGTTCCCGCCGTGGTCGACCTCGCCGCCATGCGCGACGCCATGGTGCATCTGGGCGGCGACCCCAAGCGGATCAACCCGCTGGTGCCGGTCGACCTCGTCATCGACCATTCGGTGATCGTGAACTTCTTCGGCGACAACGCCGCCTTCGGCAAGAATGTCGATGAGGAATACAAGCAGAACCAGGAGCGCTACCGCTTCCTGAAATGGGGCCAGTCGGCCTTCGACAATTTCCGCGTGGTGCCGCCCGGCACCGGCATCTGCCACCAGGTGAACCTCGAATATCTCGCCCAGACCGTCTGGACGAAGGACGAGGACGGCGACACCGTCGCCTATCCCGACACCTGCGTCGGCACCGACAGCCACACCACCATGATCAACGGCCTCGGCGTGCTGGGCTGGGGCGTGGGCGGCATCGAGGCGGAAGCCGCCATGCTCGGCCAGCCGGTCTCCATGCTGATTCCCGAGGTCATCGGCTTCAAGATGACGGGCGAGATGAAGGAGGGCATCACCGCCACCGATCTCGTGCTCACCGTCACCCAGATGCTGCGCAAGAAGGGCGTGGTGGGCAAGTTCGTCGAGTTCTTCGGCCCGGGCCTCGATCACCTCACCCTCGCCGACCGTGCCACCATCGGCAACATGGCGCCGGAATACGGCGCCACCTGCGGCTTCTTCCCGGTCGACCAGGAAACCATCGCCTATCTCGACGAGACCGGCCGCACCGATGAGCGCATCGCGCTGGTCGAGGCCTACTCGAAGGCGCAGGGCATGTGGCGCACCGCCGGCACCGCCGACCCGGTGTTCACCGACGTGCTGGAGCTCGACATCTCCACCGTGCTGCCCTCGCTCGCCGGCCCCAAGCGCCCGCAGGACCGCGTGCTGCTCTCCGGCACCAAGCAGGGCTTCCTCGCCGCGCTGGAAGGCGAGTTCAAGAAGGCCGGCGAGACCGGCAAGCGCGTTCCGGTGGCCGGCACCGATTACGATCTCGGCCATGGCGACGTGACCATCGCCGCCATCACCTCCTGCACCAACACCTCGAACCCCAGCGTGCTCATCGCCGCCGGCCTGCTCGCCCGCAACGCGGTGGCGAAGGGGCTGACGTCCAAGCCGTGGGTGAAGACGTCGCTGGCGCCCGGCTCGCAGGTGGTCGAGGGCTATCTCAACGCCGCCGGCCTGCAGGGCGATCTCGACGCGCTCGGCTTCAACCTGGTCGGCTTCGGCTGCACCACCTGCATCGGCAATTCCGGCCCGCTGCCGGAGCCGATCTCGGAGGCCATCAACAAGAACGACCTCGTCGCCGGCGCCGTCATCTCCGGCAACCGCAACTTCGAAGGCCGCGTGAACCCGGACGTGAAGGCGAACTACCTCGCCTCCCCGCCCCTGGTCGTCGCCTATGCCATTGCCGGCTCGCTGCAGGTCGACCTCACCACCGAGCCGCTCGGCATCGGCTCGGACGGGCAGCCGGTGTTCCTTAAGGACGTCTGGCCGTCCAACCAGGAGATCGCCGCCTTCATCCGCGCCAACGTCACCAAGAAGATGTTCCAGGAGAAGTATTCCGACGTCTTCAAGGGCGACGAGAACTGGCAGAAGATCGCCATTCCGCTGGGCGAGACCTATGCCTGGGAAAACGCCTCCACCTATGTGCAGAACCCGCCCTATTTCGAGGGCATGAAGATGGAGCCCGAGCCGGTCACCGACATCATCCAGGCGCGGGTGATCGGGCTGTTCCTCGATTCCATCACCACCGACCACATCTCGCCCGCCGGCTCGATCAAGGAAGCCAGCCCCGCCGGCCATTATCTGCGCGACCATCAGGTGCGCCCGGCCGACTTCAACCAGTACGGCACCCGTCGCGGCAATCACCAGGTGATGATGCGCGGCACCTTCGGCAATATCCGCATCAAGAACCAGATGCTGAGCGGCAAGGAAGGCGGCTTCACCCGCCACTGGCCGGACGGCACGGAGATGCCGATCTACGATGCCGCCATGCTGTACAGGCAGGAAGGCGTGCCCACCGTGGTGTTCGCCGGCAAGGAATACGGCACCGGCTCCTCGCGTGACTGGGCGGCCAAGGGCACGGCGCTGCTCGGCATCCGCGCCGTCATCGCCCAGAGCTTCGAGCGCATCCATCGCTCGAACCTGGTCGGCATGGGCGTGGTGCCGCTGGTATTCCAGAACGAGGAATCCTGGCAGTCGCTCGGCATCCAGGGCGACGAGATCGTCACCCTTAAGGGCATTGAGGGCGACCTCAAGCCGCGCCAGACGCTGATCGCCGAGGTCACCTTCGCCGACGGCACCGTCAAGCAGGTGCCGCTCACCTGCCGCATCGATACGCTGGACGAGCTGGACTACTTCCGCAATGGCGGCATCCTGCCTTTCGTGCTGCGCAATCTCGCGGCCTGAGCGGGCGCGAGCCACCCCTCATGATCAGCCGGCGCGGGCTTCGGTTCGCGCCGGCTTTGCATTTGCGAAGCCCCGCCGCGCGCCGTGCGCGACCTCTCACGGCGGCGTGCGCGGCGACACCCGAATGTGACTGGTCGCAACAGGCGCCGGGTCTTATTGGCTAGAGGCGGATCCGGCCGGCAGCGCCCGGCCCGGGTCCATCCCACGCCCTGCGACAGCGGCCGTCCCTGCGGACCGGCCCGCCACGTGCCCGACGATTCCGCGACCAAGGACCCCCGCCCAACATGTCCGTGACCGCCTTCGTCCCCCGCCTGCCAGCGCTTACCGCCCGCGCGCTGGCCTTCCCGCTGCTGGCTCTTGTACTGGCGCTGCCGGGCGCCGCCCGCGCCGAAGACACGCCGGCGCCCGCCGAGACCGCCGAGCCGGTGAAGCCTGTTAAGACTCCGAAGGCGGTGATCGAGCTTTTCACCAGCCAGGGCTGCTCGTCCTGCCCGCCGGCCGACAAGCTGATGGGCGAGCTTGCCGCCCGGCCGGATGTCGTCGCGCTCACCCTGGCGGTGGACTATTGGGATTATCTCGGGTGGAAGGACACACTGGCCAAGCACGGCCATTCCGTGCGGCAGAAGGCCTATGCCCATTTGCGCGGCGACGGAAAACTGTTCACCCCGCAGGCGGTGGTGAATGGCCGCGCCATGATGATCGGCTCCGACAGCGCGGCGCTGGAGCGTACGCTGGCGAGCATCGCCGCGCCGCCCGTCCCCGTCACGGTCGAGAGTGCCGGCGGCAAGGTGAAGGTCCACATCGCCGCCGCTCCCGGCTCGGCCAAGGGTGAGGTGTGGCTGTGCCCGGTGGCGAGCCGCATGGAGGTCACCATCGCCCGCGGCGAAAACGAGGGCGCCAACGTGGTCTACCACAATGTGGTGCGCGGCTGGACGCGGCTCGGCGCCTGGGAGGGTAACGAGGCCAGCTTCGAGGCGACGGTGCATCGGCTCCCGGGCGATCCCACCGACGCGGTTGCCATCATCGTGCAGTCCGGTTCGTCCACCGAGCCCGGCAGCATTCTGGGCGCGGCGCTGCAGCCGCTCGACTGAGTGCGGCGTCGATCACACGCTCGTTAACGAAAAACACAAGACGGCCCGATTTCGGCCGTTGCAATGCCCCCGGCCCCTACCAATCTCAGTCTCATAGCGTTGGGCCGGTTCGCGAGTGCATCGGTTTCCCAGCCCCCCAGCCCCCCGCGGTGCTTGTGGACCGGCCTGACGTTATCTCTAGGTTCAATCCCCGAATTGCTCTTCAGGGCCGGCCATGTCGCCGGCCCTTTTTCTTGTCGGCCGGACGCCTCGCGCCGGCCTTCCGCCGAAAAGGCGCTTGAAGCCGCCCGCCGCCCGGTGGATCATGACGCCGACATGACACCCGTTGAGTCCGCCGGCCCCATGCGCGGGGCCGCACCGAGCGGAGGAGCCGCGTGGCGGAAACCGACCCGATAGTCCTGCCGGTCGGCGCGCGCGTCGACCGCGTCACCTTCGACCGGCGCGAGCTCGACCGCATTCTCGATCTCTATGGCCGCATGGTCGCGCAGGGCGAATGGCGCGACTACGCCATCGATTTCACCCGCGACAAGGCCATCTTCTCCATCTTCCGGCGTGCCACCGAGGTGCCGATCTATCGCATCGAGAAGGACCCGCGCCTCGCCCGCAAGCAGGGCGCCTACACGGTGGTGTCGCAGACCGGCCTCATCCTCAAGCGCGGCCATGAGCTTGCGCGGGTGATCACGGTGCTGGAAAAGCCGCTGCGCGCCGTCAACTGACCCGCCCGCCGATTCGGAGATTTCCATGCGCAGCCTGACTGTCGCCGCCACCCAGATGCGCTGCGACTGGGACATCGAGGCCAATATCGCCCGGGCGGAGGGTTTGGTGCGCGCGGCGGCCGCGCGCGGGGCAAAGCTCATCCTCCTGCAGGAACTGTTCGAGACCCCGTATTTCTGCCAGGACCAGTTGCACGAATTCCTCGACCTCGCCAAACCCTTCGCGGGCAACCGGCTGATCGCGCATTTTTCCGCGCTCGCCCGCGAACTCGGCGTGGTGCTGCCCATCTCCTTCTTCGAGCGCGCCGGCCAGGCCACCTTCAACAGCCTCGCCATGCTGGACGCGGATGGCGAGGTGCTCGGCCTCTACCGCAAGAGCCACATCCCGGACGGGCCCGGCTACACCGAGAAGTTCTACTTCTCGCCCGGCGACACCGGTTTCCGGGTTTGGGACACGGCCGTCGGGCGCATCGGCGTCGGCATCTGCTGGGACCAGTGGTTCCCGGAATCCGCGCGCGCCATGGCGCTGCTCGGCGCCGAGATACTGCTTTACCCCACCGCCATCGGTTCCGAGCCGCAGGATGCCAGCCTCGATTCGGCCGGCCACTGGCAGCGGGTGATGCAGGGCCATGCCGGCGCCAACCTCATGCCGCTCATCGCCTCCAACCGCATCGGCCGGGAGGAGGGCCGCAACGGCACGTCGATCACCTTCTACGGTTCCTCCTTCATCGCCGGCCCCACCGGCGAGAAGGTCACGGAAGCCGGGCGCGACGAAGAGACCGTGCTCACCGCCACCTTCGACCTCGACGGCATCGCCCGCCAGCGCCAGAGCTGGGGCGTCTTTCGCGACCGCCGGCCGGACCTGTACGGCCCGCTGTTCTCCCTCGACGGACGCGCCCCGACGCGGGCGATCGGATGACCTCATGAGCGACACACGATGAGCGATACACTCGCCACCCTTCCCGCTGCCGACGGCTTCCGCATGCCAGCGGAATGGGAGCCGCATGCCGGCACCTGGATGATCTGGCCGGAGCGGCCGGATAATTGGCGCGACGGCGCCGAGCCGGCGCAGGCGGCGTTTGCGGCGGTGGCCGCCGCCATCGCCCGCTTCGAGCCGGTCACCATGCTCGCCACCGCCCGGCAATGGCGCCACGCCCGCGCCGCCCTGCCGCCCTCGGTGCGTGTGGTCGAGGCGTCCTCGGACGATTCCTGGTGCCGCGACAGCGGGGCCACCTTCGTGACCGACGCCGCCGGCCGGCTGCGCGGCGTCGATTGGGGCTTCAATGCCTGGGGCGGGCTCTACAGCCCCTACGAACAGGACGAGTTGATCGCCGCCAAGATGCTGGAGATCGAGCGTGCCCCGCGCTACGCCGCGCCGCTGGTGCTGGAAGGCGGCTCGATCCATGTCGATGGCGAGGGCACGGTGCTGACCACCGAGGAATGCCTGCTCAACGCCAACCGCAACCCCGACCTCACCCGCGAGGAAATCGAGCAGCATCTGAAGGATTATCTCGGCGTCTCCAAGGTGCTGTGGCTCGGCGCCGGGCTGGTCGACGACGAAACGTCCGGCCATATCGACAACCTCGCCTGCTTCGTGCGTCCCGGCGTGGTGGCGCTCACCGGCTGCGAGGACCCGCTCGATCCGCAATACGCCATCTCCCGCGATGCCCGCGAGCGCCTCTCAAAGATGACCGACGCACGCGGGCGCGCGATCGAGATCGTCACGCTGCCGCTGCCGGGCCCGCTATACCGCAGCGGCGCGGAGGCGCTGGATCTGGGCACCGAGACCGGCAGCATGTCACGCCGCCCCGGCGAGCGCCTCGGCGCCTCCTATGCCAACTTCTACCTCGGCAACGGCTTCGTGCTGATGCCGCTGCTCGACCCGGCGCAGGACGAGGCCGCCCACGCCATCCTTTGCCGCCTGTTCCCGGGGCGCGAGGTGGTCGGCGTGCCCACGCATGAGATCATCCTCGGCGGCGGTAACATCCACTGCATCACCCAGCAGCAGCCCCTCGGCACGCCGGGCTGAAAACCGCAGCGTCATCCCGGCCCCCCGCAGCGAGAGCCGGGATCGCGTCCATCCTGCCACGGACGGCGATCACCTCTTCACCAGACCGAGCCGGATCAGGCTTTCCGCCGTGGCGAGGATCGCCTCCTGCGCCGGGCGAGGCGACCAGCCCAGCCGGCGCCGCGCCTTCTCGCTGGAGGCGCTGCGGCGGATGCCGAGCCGCGGCACGGCGAGGCGCGCCATCGGCAGGGCGAGGGCGGCGAGGGGCACCGCGATGTCCGGCAGTTCGAAGCGCGGCACCCGCCGCGCCGCCGGTCCCAGCCCCGCGCGCAGCGTCCGCGCCATCTCGTGCAGCGATATTGCCTCGCCCGCCGTGGCGAGAAAGCGCTCGCCCGCCGCCTCCGCTGCCGTCATCGCCGTCACATGCAGCTCGGCGACGTCGCGCACATCCACGAGGCCGAGATAGACGCGCGGCGTCGCCGGCAGGGCGCCGTCGAGCAGCGCCCGTACCAGATCCAGCGAGGCCGACATGTCAGGCCCCAGCGCCGGGCCGAGCACGACGACCGGGTTGACCGCGGCGAGCTCCATGCCGCCGCCCTCGCGCGCGATGAAATCCCATGCCGACCGCTCGGCCAGCGTCTTGGAGCGCGTATAGGCGTCGACATCCGCTCCCTCGGGATCGGTCCAGTCGCGCTCGTCATACAGCCCGGCGCGCGGGGGGTGGCCATACCCGACCGCCGCAAAGGAAGAGGTCAGCACCACCCGCCGCACGCCCGCCTCCCGCGCCGCCTTCAGCACCCGCAGCGTGCCCTCCCGCGCCGCGCGGATCAGGTGGCCCTCGTCGCTCGCCATCATCCCCGCCGGCAGGGGCGAGGCGACATGCAGCACGTAATCGCAACCGGCGGCAGCCGCCGCCCAGCCCTCATCGGCGAGCAGCTCCGCCTTGTGGAAGCTCACCTCGCCGCCCGCCGGCGCGCCGGCTTGCGCGAGCATCGCCCGCACCCCGGCTTCGCGGGCGCGATCACGCAGCGTCGCCCGCACCTCGTGTCCGGCGTGCAGCAGCGCCAGCATCACATAAGACGCGATGAAACCGGAGCCGCCGGTGACCAGAACGCGGGCCATTCAGCTCTCCCTCACGGCGCTGTGGCCGCCACATCGGGCGGAACCTGCGCCAGCGCGGCGCGCACCTGCGCTACCAGCGCCGGCAGCAGTTGCCGGGAGCCAGCCGGCGCGAGATGATCATCATCCACATAATAGGCGATGCCGTCCTCGCTGTTGCGGCAGCGCCCCTGCTCCTTGTCGCACAACACTTCGTGCGGGCGCACCTTGAACACGCGGGGGTGGTCAATGGCATCGAAGACGGCGATCACGTCGCCATTGCGTTCGAGAAAGCGCGCATGGGACGTCGTTATTGGCCCGGCGCGGGCCCCCACCTCCAGCTCGCGCCTTGCTGCGCGGAGCGGCACGTTCCAGCCGGCTTCCGGTACCGAATAGACCAGCACTACGTTCAGCCCGTCGGCGATTTTTTCTATCGATGGCGCCAGTGCGCCCAACACCCGCCGGCGACGCGCTCCTTCGGGCTCACCTGGCTGCCCCACGAGGTCGACCCGCGGGTACAGGCCGGTCTCGACCCCGCCCTCGCCATTGTCGAAGGGCGTCCCGTCGACATAGGCGGCAAAGCGCGAGACGATCACCACGGCCTTGGCCCCGTGGTGGCGGGCGAAGTCCAGCATCGCCCGGTTATAGGCGTCGCAGGCATGGGCGGCCGTCCGCTCCGTCCGGTAAAAGCCCGGCAAGCCGACACAGCCATGATAGCCGGCGGCATAGGAGGAGATACCCTCGGCCCATAGCGCCTTTTGCAGTTCCGGGGCGATAGCGGCCGAATGGCTATCGCCGATCATCACCACATCCGCCCGGCCTTCTCGCATAAAGCGGCCACAGTCTGGCGTCGGCTCGAGCGGCAGCGGATTCTCCTCCGAATAAGTACAGGCCGCCAGAGCCTCTCCACCCATGCGCTGGGCCTCCAGCAACGCCCGCACATCCGTCGGCATGCGCCAGGGCGCGCCTTGGGACGCGATGCCGAAGGCGGCGATACAGAAAAAGGCGACCGAAACCACGCCCGCCCCGGCGAAGATCTCGCGTCGGCCGATCCGCCGGGCGAAAGCGCCGTGGCGGAACGGGCGCTCGACAAACCGCCAGGACAGCCAGGCGAGGGGCAGCGTCGCCGCCGCCAGCCCAAGCATGAGCCACGGTCCCGGCATGTCGAGGCTGCGCACCCGGGCGAAGGCGAAAAGCGGCTGGTGCCAGAGATAGGCGCTGTAGCTGATCAGCCCCACTCCGACGAGCGGGCGCGCCGCCAGCAGCCTTCCCGCCCCTGAGCTCGGCGCTGCGAACAGCAGGATCAGCACCGCCCCGCCCACCGGCACCAGCGCATAGAGCTGGGGAAACGGCGTGTGCTCGTCGAAGGCGAACACCGCGAACAGGATCAGCCCCAGCCCGGCAAGCGACAGCGCCGCGTTCGGCCGCACCTTCTGCTCGCGCAGGAAAAGCGCGCACAGCGCCCCGGCGCCGAGTTCCCAGGCCCGCGTGGGAAGCAGATAGAAGCTCGCCTCGCGGCTGTGATTCCAGCCGATATAGGAGAGCGCGAGGCTGAGGCAGGAGAGCAGGGCTATGCCGAGAAAGGCATTGCGGCGCCCGTAGCGCCAGAGGAAAAACAGCACCCGCGGAAACAGGATGTAGAACTGTTCCTCCACCGCCAGGCTCCAGGTGTGGAGCAGCGGCTTCTCCTCGGCGGTGGGGGCGAAATAGTCGGCCTCCCGCCAGAACAGGATGTTGGAGGCGAACAGCGCCACCGCCGCGACGGACTGCGCGAAGTCCTTGAGCTGCGAGGGAAACATCCACAGCCAGGCGAAAGGCACGCAGGCCAGCACCACCACGAACAGCGCCGGCAGGATGCGCCGCGCCCGTCGCTCGTAAAAGCGGGCGAGGGAGAAATCGCCCGCCTCCATTTCGCCGGCCAGGATGGTGGTGATGAGATAGCCGCTGATGACGAAGAACACGTCGACGCCGACGAAGCCGCCGGAGAACACACCGAAGCCGGCATGGAACAGGATGACGGGAAGCACCGCGACGGCGCGCAGGCCGTCGATCTCGGGCCGGTACTTCATCAGCGAACGCCCCCGCCGTGATGCGAAACCACACCGAGCATCTTAATGGCGGCGCAGGCCGCGCCAAAGCCATTATCGATGTTCACGCTCACCACGCCGGGCGCGCAGCTCGCCAGCGCCGAGGACAGCGCCGCCCTGCCGCCCTCCGCGACGCCATAGCCGACGGACGTCGGCACGGCGATGACAGGCGCGCTCACCAGCCCGCCAAGCACGCTGAACAGCGCGCCCTCCATTCCCGCCACCGCGATCACCACCCGGCAGGCGCGGATGGCCTCGATCCGCTCCATCAGCCGCCACAGCCCGGCGACGCCGACATCGGCGACGAGCAGCGCCTCATGCCCGCAAAAGGCCAGCGTGCGCACGGCCTCGCGCGCCACCGGCAGGTCGGAGGTGCCCGCCGCCACCACGGCCACGTCGTCGCCCGACAGGGCCACGGGACCGCCGAGCACGGCGGTGCGTGAGGCCGGGTCATAGTCGAGCCCGGCGCGCGCGGCGTCGTCCAGCGCCGCAAAGCCCGCCGGCTCCAGCCGCGTCAGCAGCAGCCGGGCGGAGCGCGCACGCGCGGCGGCAAGGATTTCCGCCAGCTGCCCGGACGACTTGGCGCTGCACAGCACCGCCTCGGGAAGGCCGGTGCGCGCCGTGCGCTGCCAGTCGAAGGTGAAGTCCATGGCTCAGGCCCCCACGACCTTGGTACTCACCAGCTTGGCGCCGACGAACATGGCGCCGCGGCGATAGGGGCGGTTGCCGGCATAGGCCCGCCCGGCCTCGGCGCACAGCCCCGCCATCAGCGCCTCCACCGCCCCCGCCTGGCCCATCGCCTCACCGTCGAGCTCCACCACCACGCCCTGATGGGTGATCCGGCAGCGCAGCGTGCCCCCGCCGGTGAGGTCGGCGAGCCGCCGCTCGGCCATCTCGACAAAGGCGAGGTCGCCGGCATCGATGGCAATGCCGGTTTCCACCCGGCTGGCGAGGCAGGGCTGCGCCGGCAGCTCGGCGACAGCGTCGAGCCCGAGCGCGCGCGCCAGCGTCCGCACATCGCTCTTCGTCATTCCGGCCTCGATGAAGGGATGCACCACCCGCCGCTCGGCGGCGGCGATCAGCCCCGGCCGGTAGTCGCCGAGATCGTCGAGATTGGCGCCCGAGGCGATGGGCTGCGCCGTCAGCCCGGCGATGCGGTCATAGAGATTGGTCTTGCAGAAATAGCAGCGGTCCACCGGGTTGTCGCGGTAGCGCGGGTCGTCGAACTCGCCGGTGCCGGTCACGGTCAGCGCCCAGCCCTGCGCCGCCGCCAGCCGGCGCACGCGCAACGTTGCCTCCGCCGGCACGGCGGGGGAAACGGCATGGATCACCGTCAGCGTCACGCCGTGGCGGTGGGCGAAGCTGGCGAGGGTCAGCGAATCCACCCCGCCGCTCACCGCCACCGCCAGGCCGGCGAAGCGATCGAGCACCCGCGCCAGCCTTTCGGCGGGGGGCGCCCCCACATGCGGCGCGGCCTCAGTCATCGCCGCGCTCCGCCCGCTGCTTCAGCGCCCGCCGCTCGGCGAGCGTTTCGCCGACCAGCGCATCGCTCTCGGCCTTCACCGTGTCGCCGCCGGGCCGCGCCACCCGCTTCACCGGCACGCCGTCCTTGTCGTCGGCCTGGCGCGAAAGCGTCAGCCGGCGCTCCTCGCGCAGGCGCAGCCCGATGGTCGAGGTCTGGGCGAAGCAGGCCTGCGCCACCGCCTCGGCCTGCTCCGGCCGCGCCAGCAGGCGGATCGATGCAACCGGCCGCCCCTTCTTGCCGAGGCGTTGACCGAGGCTGACATCGAGCACGCCGGCCTGCGCGCGCAGGCATTCGCTCGCGGTGCCGATCTCCTCGCCGGTCATGTCGTCAAGGTCGAAGGTGATCACCGTGACCGTGTCCCCCGCCTGCCCCGCCTCCTCGAACACCAGCGCCCGCAGCACATTCGGCATTCCCGGCAAGGCGCGGGTGCCGGCGCCGGTGCCGGAGGCGACGAGCCGCCCGCCGGCCGGCCGGCCGGGGCGCGCCAGATGCTTCAGGATCGCCGCGCCGGTGGGGGTCACCCGCTCGCCCGTCACGCCGTCGTCGCGCCAGTCGAAGCCGGCGAGCAGGGCGGCGGTAGCCGGCGCCGGCACGGGCAGCAGCCCGTGCTGGGTCTTCACCAGCCCGCCGCCCAGCGGCAAGGGCGAGACGGTCCACACCGCGCCGTCGAGAGCCGCCGCGAGGCTGCCGGCGGCGACCACGTCGAGCAGCGAATCCCAGTCGGCGATCTCGTGGAAATGCACCTCCTCGACCGGAACGCGGTGGATCGCCGCTTCCGCCTCCGCCAGAAGGCCGAGGATGGCGGCGGCGTGCCGGCCCGTCCCCGCGCTCAGCGGCGCCCGGGCGATGCGGGCCAGCATGTCGCGATACGTGCCGGCCGTGTCATCATGGGCATGCTCGTGAGCCGGCTCATCACCGTGCTCGCCGCTTTGCGCGTGTGCATGAGCGTGGGCGTGTGAATGAGCACGGGCGCCTTCCAGCCCGAAGCGCTGCGCCGCCACCGCGCCGCTCAGCCCCTGGCGCAAAAAGGGTGCGCCGGCGCCGGGCGGCAGCACGGCGGCCGCGTCCGCCAGCACCCGCCCGGCCAGTTCGGGAAAGGCATCGAGCAGCGCGGCCACGAACATGTCGCCGGCAATGCCGCCTACTGCATCGAGGTGGATGCGCCTCACGCCGCAGCCTGCCGTTCCCGGCACACCGGGATCACATAGGGTCCCTCGGGAATGATGGCGAGCGCGTTGTCGCCCGAACGCGCCAGGCTCGCGGCGATCGCCGCGCTGAGGTCGGGCACGATCTCCACCGCCGTGATGCGCCGTTCCTCGTCCGTCAACCCCGTGGTGTGCAGCTGGATGCGCCCCACCCGCATGGGCTTCAGCTGCATCTCGGTCTGCCACTCGTCGACATCGGCCAGCGTCTTGGCGGTCAGCGTGGCGAGGAAGCGCTCCGGGCCGAGTTCCACCAGCCGCTCCTGCGCGGCGCGGAATTCCTCGCTGCCGAAGCCCTCCGAACATTCCGACGCGATGATCAGCGTGCCGCCGGGCTCCAATATGTCGAGCGGCGTCACCATGCCCTTCACCGTCTGGTAGTAGGTCTTGTCGAGTGGATAGCCGGCTGAAGATGTCACCACCGTGTGGTAGCGGCGCGGCGCCTCGATGACCGTGGCGCCCTCCACGAACGCCACGGCGGCGAGATGGCTGGCGATGACCTCGCCGAAGGAAACGAAAACGAGGTCGCGTTCCTCGTCCAGCACCGTGTTCAGCGCGTGGATCTCGCCCACCTTGCGGACGATTTCCAGCTGCTCCTCGTGCAGCGGGTTGCCGACGAGGTTGCACTGCACCGCCAAAGGGTCTTCCATGAATCGGGCGGAATGGAAGGTGCGGATGGTCTGGTGCCCGGCGACGCCCGGCGCCACCACCTTGCGCCCGCCGGACCATCCGGCCATGAAATGCGGCTCGACCAGGCCGGTGGCGATGCGCAGTTCCGCGTCGATGAAGCGCCGGTCGATATGCACCGGCGTGCCGCGCGTCGGCGTCGGCCCGAGATCGACATGGGCGGCCTCGTCGCGGGCGAAATGGTTCTCCACCCGCACATTCTCGAGCACCCAGGGGTCGCCCACCAGTTCGGCCAGTTCCTCGCCCTCGTTCGGCCGGTGCAGCCCGGTCGCCACCAGCACAATGATGGCCTCCCGGGGAATGCCGGCCTCCAGCAGCGTCTCGATCATCGGCCGCAGGAACAGCCCGTTCGGCACCGGGCGGGTGATGTCGCAGATGAGGATGCAGGCGCTGGCGCGCCCCTTCGCCAGCTCGCGCAGCGGCGGCGCGCCGACCGGGTGGTCGAAGGCGTGGCGGATGGCGGCAAGATTGTCCGGCAGCTTGGGCAGCGCCGCCTTGCGCAGCACGGTCGGCTTCGCCCCCGGCGGCAGGGTGAACGCAAGCGCACCGCGACCAAAGGCGAGTTCGAGGGCGTTCTCGTGCTGGGTCGGTCCCGCGTGCATGGTGGTTCCCTAAGGCTCGAGGCCGAAGCGCCGGGGGTGGCGCGCCCGGGTGCGTTTTCCCCATGATAGACGCTTGCCGCCGGCGCATAAACCACCGCCGCGCCGGCATAGGTCACGCCCCGGTGCGGCGGTAGGTGCCGCAGCCCGCGCCGATCATACCAAGGGGTGCCGCCAGCCTCCCTTCGGCTGGAAATTGCGCAAGCGCCCGCCCTGCGATCCCGGCAATGCGGGCGTGGAAGAATTGCCGCCGCCGCCCCCGCACATTGCCCCCACCGCAGGATGCCACCGCACAGGGAGGCGGGCCTGCCCAGCCCATGAGGAGAGCGGAAATGGAAAACCTGTCCCGACGCACAATGCTCGCGCTCAGCGCTCTCGGCGGTGCCGCCGTCGCCAGCGGCGCGGCCCAGGCCGCGACATTCGGCAACCCGGACCAGCCGGCGGAAGGCGCGATCAATGCGAGCCTCGGCGCGCTGTCCGATCCCGGCCCGCAGAGCCCGGCGCTGGCGTCGCAGATTCCGGCCTTCCAGAGCCCGCCCGCCACCGATGTCGGCAACATGCCGATGATGTGGTCCTCCTTCAACATCATGCCCAAGCGCATCCAGGCCGGCGGCTGGGCGCGGCAGATCACCGCCACCGAGTTTCCCGCCGCAAAGGAAGTTTCCGGCGTCAATATGCGCCTCGCCGCCGGCGGCGTCCGCGAGATGCACTGGCACCTCGCCGGCGAATGGGCGCTGATGACCAATGGCCGCTGCCGCATCACCGTGCTCGACAAGGACGGCAACCCCTATGTGCGCGATGTCGGCGCCGGCGATCTGTGGTTCTTCCCCGCCGGCTACCCGCACTCGCTGCAGGGCCTCGGCCCGGAGGGCTGCGAATTCCTCATCGTCTTCGACGACGCCTACCAGTCCGAATACAACACGCTGCTGCTCACCGACTGGTTCGCCCACACCCCGCCGAAGATCCTGGCGCAGAATTTCGGCGTGCCGGCCGACACCTTCAAGAACATCCCGCTGCAGGATCTGTGGATCTTCCAGGGCAAGGAGCCGCCGCCGCTGGCTGTGGACCAGGCCGCCGTCGCCACCGGCCAGTCGCCGGCCGACCCGTTCACCTTCTCGCTCACCGACACCACCCCGGTGAAGCAGAACGAGGCCGGCAATGTGCAGCTGGCCGACAGCCGCACCTTCAAGGCCTCGAAGACCATCGCCGCCGCCATCGAGACCATCAAGCCCGGCGGCCTGCGCCGCATGCACTGGCACCCCAATGCCGATGAGTGGCAGTACTGGATCAAGGGTCGCGGCCGCATGACCGTGTTCAATAACGGCCCCCGCGCCCAGACCATCGACTTCCAGCCCGGCGATCTCGGCGTGGTGCCCAAGAGCCAGGGCCACTACATCGAGAATATCGGCGACGAGGACGTGCAGGTGCTCGCCGTGTTCCGGGCGCCGGAATATCAGGAGGTCGACCTTTCCGACTGGCTGACCCACGCGCCGCCGGAACTGGTGGCCCAGCATCTCAACATCGATCCCGCCGTCATCGCCCGCTTCCCGCGCGGCCAGGTCGGCATCCAGCCGGGCTGAACCGGCGGGCACCTTCCCGCCAAATGCCTGCCGGCGGGAATGCAGCTATACTTCCGTATGTAGCGGCCATGCGGAGGTAATGGGGACTGACACCCTCGTCTGGATTACGCCTTCGCGCCCTTCAAATATCTTCGGGTCACGGCTGGTGCAGGCGGCGGGAAACACGCTCCCTCCCGTTCCGGCCCGATCCGCGCAGCGCTCCCCGCGCCGCCTTCGCCCGGTGTGTCACGCACGCCGCATAACGGCCTCATCGTCGAAGCGTGCCCGCGCCTTCGACAAGCGTCACCTTCCTTCACCTCATCGCGCACTTCAGCAAAGGACCGGTATCATGGGTTACGTCACCACCAAGGACGGCGTCGAGATCTTCTTCAAGGATTGGGGTCCGAAGGACGCCCAGCCGATCGTCTTCCACCATGGCTGGCCGCTCTCGTCCGACGACTGGGACGCGCAGATGCTGTATTTCCTCGGCAAGGGCTTCCGCGTCGTCGCCAGCGACCGTCGCGGCCATGGCCGCTCGGCGCAGGTGAGCGAGGGCCATGACATGGACCATTACGCCGCCGACGTCTCGGCCGTGGTGGAGCATCTCGACCTGAAGAACGCGGTGCATATCGGCCACTCCACCGGCGGTGGCCAGGTGGCGCGCTATGTCGCCAAGTTCGGCCTGCCGCAGGGCCGCGTCGCCAAGGCCGTGCTGGTCGCCGCCGTGCCGCCGATCATGCTGAAGACCGAAGCCTATCCCGGCGGCCTGCCGATCGAAGTGTTCGACGGCTTCCGTTCGGCGCTCGCCGCCAACCGCGCCCAGTTCTATGTCGATGTCGCCGCCGGCCCGTTCTACGGCTTCAACCGCGACGGCGCCAAGGTCTCGCAGGGCGTGATCGACAATTGGTGGCGCCAAGGCATGATCGGCAGCGCCAAGGCGCATTATGAGGGCATCAAGGCCTTCTCCGAGACCGACCAGACCGAAGACCTCAAGGCGATGACCGTCCCCACCCTGGTCCTGCAGGGCGATGACGACCAGATCGTGCCCCACAAGAATGCCAGCGCTCTGCAGGCGGAGCTGCTGCCGGACGCCACGCTGAAGGTCTATCCCGGCTTCCCGCACGGCATGCTCACCACCCATGCCGACGTCGTCAACCCGGACATTCTCGCCTTCATCAAGGGCTGATCGAGCTCTTCGTCGGCAAGACTGCGGCCGTCCCTTGCGGGGCGGCCGTTTCGTTTTGGCCTCTCGCCGCGCGCGGGGCCTTCTGCCTCAGCTCATGGCCGCCGCCGGCGTGCCGGCAAGCTCGGCTTCCTCGGCCTCCAGCGCCGCGCGCTGGCGCCGGGCGCTCGCGGCATCGGCGCGGCGCTTGTAGATTTCGAAGGCGATGGCGCCGATGATGGTCACCGCGACGATCACCACGGCCAGCGCCGAGATCGCCGGGGTCGATCCCTGCCGCACCCGCCCCGCCAGCACCGTGGTCAGCGTCTTGTCCGAGAGGATGGAGAAGGTGGTGGTGTTGTAGTTCTCGAAAGAGGAGAGGAAGGCCAGCACCGCCGCCGAGGCCAGCGCCGGCTTGAGGAACGGCAGGAGGATGTGGCGGAACACCTGCGGGTAGCTGGCGCCGAGATCGAGCGCCGCCTCTTCCTGCGAGCGGTCGAAGCGCTGCAGCCGGGCGAGGATGATCAGCATGCAATAGGCGGAGATGAAGCTCGCCTGCCCCAGCACGGTCAGCACCACGCCGTCATAGAGAAAGCGCGTGCCGGTCTGCCCGGTGAACTGGCGCCAGAACACCACGGTGGAAATGCCGATGATGATGCCTGGGGTGAGCACCGGCGACACCACGACGAGGTAATAGAGCGAGCGCACCCGGGGCTGGATCTGCGTCATGATGATGGCGCCGGCCAGCCCGATCGGCACCGAGATGCACACCACCAGCAGCCCGATCCACAGGCTCATCTTCAAGCCGGTCATCATGTCCTGGTCGGCGAACAGCGCCGCGAACCAGTCCAGCGTCACCCCCTCGATCGGCCAGACCTGCGGGTATTGCGGGGTGTTGAAGGCGGAAACCGCCATCACCGCCAGCGGGCCCAGCAGATAGAGGAAGAACACCACCGCATAGACCGCGAACATCACGCGCTGGAACGGACCCGGATTCATCGCGTGATTTCTCCAAGGCTGAGCTTGAACGCCCTGAGCACCACCAGCACGAAGATGATGCAGCTCACCAGCAGGATGAAGGCATAAGCCGCCCCCTGCGGCCAGTTGAAGGCCTGGTAGAAGCGATCATAGACGATGGGCGTGAACCACAGCGTGCGCGGCCCGCCCAGCACCAGCGGCGCCGCCAGCGCGCCCGCGGTGAGCATGAACACCAGCGTGCAGCCCGAGGCGATGCCCGGCTTGGCATGCGGCAGCACGATGAAGGCATGGATGTGCCACCACGGCGCGCCAAGGTCCCGCGCCGCCTCGACCTGGTTCTTGTCGAGGCTCTCAATGGCGTTGTAGAGCGGGAAGATCATCATCAGCAGGTACGCGTAGGACAGGCCCATATAGAGCCCGACATCGGCGCCGAGGAAGTCGATCGGCTCGGCGGTGAGCCCGCTGCCCATCAGCATCTGGTTGATGATGCCGCCCGACGACAGCAGCACCCGGAAGGCGAAGGCGCGCAGGATCTCGTTCACCCAATAGGGCAGGATCAGCAGGAGCAGCAGCACCCGCAGCCGCGCCGCCGTGGCCGATTGCGCCATGTGGAAGGCCAGCGGGTAGCAGATGACGAAATTGAGCAGCGTGATGACGATGCTCACCCCGATGGTGAGGAAGAAGGCCTTGATGTGCAGCCAGTTCCATTCCTCGGTCGAGGTGGTCGAGCCGAACAGGAAGTAGCGGTAATTCTCCAGCGTGTAGAGGTCTTTCGGTCCGCCCATCTGCGCCGGTGGCAGCTTCGGGCGGAACGACATGTCCACCATGGCGAGCTGCGGCAGCAGGATGATGAAGAAGGCCCAGAAGCCCACCGCCACCACGAGATAGAGCCCGATGGCGAGGCCGTTGCGCTGGAAGAAGCTGGACCCCGTCGCCAGCCCGGTGCGCCGCTCATAGGCGGCGAGGCCGAAGAAGAACGCGATCACCGCCAGCGGCAGGCCGAAGACGAAGGCGAGGCTGCCGCTCATCTCAGTGCCTTTCCGCCCGCGCCAGAAGCAGCGCGTCCTCCGGCTTGAAGCCGATGCGCAGATGCTCGCCGGTGGTCGGCAGGGCGGAGATGGCGCTGGCCCCGAGGCTCGCCATCATCTTCTGCCCGGTCTTCACCCGCAGCGTCACATGCGTGACGCTGCCCTCATAGGCGACATCCAGCGTCTCGCCCTCGAAGCCGGCGCTGCCGCCATTGGCGCGCAGCTGCATCGCCTCCGGCCGCACGAACAGCAGTGCCTCCTGCCCCACATCGAGCGCCACCGGGTTGCGGCCGGTGAGCGGGCCGAGCGGGGTGTCGAGCGTCGCCAGCGCCCCCTCGCGGGCGGTGATGCGGCCGCGAATCTGGTTGTTCTCGCCGACGAAGGACGCGACGAAGGGCGTGCGCGGCTCGGCATAGACGGCGCGCCCATCGCCCACCTGCTCGATCACGCCGGCATTCATCACGGCGATGCGGTCCGACATGGTCAGCGCCTCGCCCTGGTCGTGGGTGATGTAGATGAAGGTGATGCCCACCCGCTTCTGGATCGCCCGCAGCTCCGAGCGCATGTGCTGGCGCAGCTTGAGATCGAGCGCCGAGAGCGGCTCGTCGAGCAGCAGCACGGAAGGCTCCACGGCAAGGGCGCGGGCAATCGCCACGCGCTGCTTCTGGCCGCCGGAAAGCTCGGAGACGCGCTTGTGGCCGTGCTCGGACAGCGCGACCTGGATCAGCAGGTTCTTCACCTTCTCGTCGCGCTCGTGCCGGGGCACGCCGCGCACCCGCAGGCCGTAGCCGATATTCTCGGCCACCGTCATCATCGGGAACAGCGCGAGGTTCTGGAAGATCAGCGCGGTCGGCCGCTTGTTGGGGCCGATGCCCTTCATGTCGGCGCCGCCGATGCGCACCTGCCCGCGCGTGGGCTCGATGAAGCCGGAAATGGTGCGCAGCAACGTGGTCTTGCCGCAGCCGGACGGGCCGAGAAAGGAGAAGAACTCGCCCGGCTCGATGGTGAGGTTCGCGTCCTTCACCGCGACGAAATCGCCGAAGGTGACATTGACGCCCTCAAGCTCGACGGCAGCGGCCATGCGGATTTCCGTTCAGTTGGGTTGCCGTCCTCCCGGACGCCGCGACGGCGGCGGTCCGGGAGTGGGGGACGGGCGGGCGGACGCGGGCAGCCCGGTCGGAAAGAACGCCGTCATGCCGGGCCTTGGGCCGGCCATCCACGACTGCCCGCCCGGTCCAGCGGCCTCAGAAAGGCGTGGATGGCCGGGCCAGGCCCGGCCATGACGGTCCTCGCGGGAGGCGTCACGCCGCCTTGAACTTCTCGGCGTACTGGGTGCGCAGCTCGGCGTACCACGACGGCTCCGGCGGACGGCTCCACAGGTTGTCGAGCGCGTTGCCCGGATAGGCCTCGGCGAAGTTCTTCTTGGCGACCTCGGAGAGGAAGGCGTCCGCGCCCTTCACCACCGGGTTGTAGCCCGAGCCATTGGCGACCATGGCCGAGATTTCCGGCGTGTGGATGAAGTTGATGAACTCATAGGCCTGCGCGGTGTTCTTCGCCGCCTTGGTCATCGACCAGCCGTCGATCCAGGTCACCGCGCCTTCCTGCGGCGCCATATAGGCGATCGGCTTGCCGTCCTTCTTCAGCGACAGCGGCGGGCCGTCCCAGGTCTGGCCGATGACGCAGCCATTTTCCATGAAGCCGGACTTGGTGTTGTCGGCCGAATCCCAGAACTGCTTGACCTGCGCCTTGTTGGCGATGGCGAAGGCGAGGATCGGGTCGTAGATCTTCTTCATCGTCGCCTCGTCCTTGAAGGCGTCGAGCATGCGGTTGGAGGGCAGCTTGCCGGTCTTGTCCCACCACAGGCCGATGCCGAGCAGCAGCGAGTGAGGGCGGCCCTGCATCTTGCCCTTGAACTCGGGCGACCACAGCGTGCCGTAGCTGAGCGTCGGGTATTCCAGCTTGGCGAGGTCGGTGCGCCAGGAAATCGCCTCCGAGCCCCAGCAATGCGGCACATGGTACAGGCCGCCATCCCAGGTCCACACGCTGGTGGAGCCTTCCATCATGGCCGGCAGCACCTGGTCGAGCTTCAGCTTGGAGGTGTCGTAGGGGGCGAGCACGTCCAGTTCCCTGAACTGGGGCGCGCGGTCGCGGGTGGGGGCGCACAGGTCGAAGCCGTCGCCCTCGGTGGCCTGCAGCTTGTTGATCTGCTCCTCGTTCTGCGAAAACGGGGTGGAGTTGACCTTGATGCCGGTCTTCTTGGTGAATTCGGGGATCACCGGCTCGGGCAGCTCGTCCGCCCAGTTGAGCAGGTTCAGCTCGCCGGAGGAGGAGAACGCGTCGCGCACCAGATAGGGGCCGGCGGCGGTCATGGCACCGGCGGCGAGCGCGCCCTTGAACAGCACGCGGCGGGTGAAGCTGCGGGCGGCGAGCAGCGTTTCGATGGACGAATTATTGGGCTCGATCTTCTTCGTCACGACTTTCCCCTCGGGATGGCGATGGATCGGGGGAGGTGGAGCACGAAGCATGCCAGCGCCGCGCGCCGGCTGCCGCGTTGCACGGTCCCGACAGCGTCGTTGTAACGACGCGACACACAACCGCCACTGGCGCGCTTTTCATCACGCCCGCGCGCCGGCCTGCCTTTGAATCGGGCGCCTAGGCGAGGGCGGCGAGAATCTGCCCCGCCAGCACGTGCACGTCGTCGCGGTGGCCGGTGCGGCCGGAGGGCGCGTCGACGGTGGAGGTCATGACCAGCGAGACGCCCCGCGAGGGCACCACATAGAGCATCTGCCCGCCATAGCCCCAGCCATAATGCGCCGTCGCGCCGTCGATCTCGCGGGTGAACCAGCCATAGCCATAGGCGTCGCCGGTGAAGCGCGAGGCGGTGCGCGCCTGCCAGCACTGGGCGATCCACGCTTCCGGGATCACCGGCTGCCCCGCACGGTTGCGGCCGCCGTTGCGACAGCACTCGGCGAAGGCGAGCAGGGAGGTCGGGCGCATCGCCATCTGGTTGCCGCCGAAATACACCCCCTGCCGGTCGCGCTCCCAGCTGGCGATGGCGAAACCCTCGATGGGGCCGAGCCAGTCCCGCGCCAGCGCCAGCGTCGAGCGCCCGCTCGCCCGCGTCAGCATCGCCGAGACAAGGTGCGAGGAGCCGGTGGAATAGAGCATCTGCCCGCCGGGCTCATCGACAAAAGGCCGCGCCAGCGCGGCGCGCACCCAGTTGGGGCTCGCGATCCACGCGCCGTAATAGGCGCCGGAGGTGCGCTCCAGCCCCGCCTGCATGGAGAGAAGGTTGCCGAGCGTGATCGCATAAAGGCGCGGGTCGGGGTCGGCGGGCAAATCCGCCTTCAGCAGCGGCGCGATCTTCTGCGCCGCCCCCTCCAGCACGCCCTTGTCGATGGCGATGCCGGCCAGCATGGCGAGAATGCTTTTCGAGGCCGATTTGATGTTGGTCGGCCGGTCCACCCGTCCGCCGGAATAGCCCCGCGCGGCCAGCGTTTCGCCGTCCCGGCTGACCAGCACGGTGCGCAACGGCTCCAGCCCGCCGGCGCGGTCGAGCACCGCGCTCAGCGCGGGCGTGGCGGATTGGGGCGGCGGCTCAGCCTGAGCGCGCGCGAGGCGCGGGGCGATCAGAAGCAGCGGAGCGGCAAGCAGGGAACGACGGTGCATGCCGGAGAAGATAGGGCGGGCGGAGCGGAAGGGTGGTCACGAAGGGGGGAGGAAAATTTGAAGGCGAGCTTCTATTTGATGCTCCTGAAGGGATACAATATTCCCTCACTTTTCGGCCGAGCACGATATGCGCATAGTTCAGAGGATCAGGTCTGGAGATGCGTCGACCGCCGATATGATTGTCTTTATGCGACAAGCGCGACGCGTCGAACCAAGCGATGCAGTTTTTGCCGATTCTATTTTACCAGAATCGGGAGATTATCTAGATTCTCGTTGGATGAGCCGGCTAATTTCCGGAGAGCTATCGGAAGACGTTTATATACAAGAAATAATGCGACAGAAGAAATTTTTCTCTAGGCTTCGCAGATTATATCCACACTTCCTAGAATTTTTTAATGTCCCCGAGGACGAACGAATATTTAATCACGCCATGTGCGTAAGCGACTGCTTTAATGACTCAAACTTAACAGAAGGACGCGAGAGGGAAGACAAACTGAACGGTTTATTAATAAAAAAGATAGATTCTATAATCAATAAGTCTTCTTCCCTAATCAGAGATATAGATTACATCGAAAAAAATATTGATATAGATTTATCTGATATACTTATTCAAGAATCTATTGTTAATGCCGATCATCCTAATTATTGGCTATTCTCTCATTGCAATACAAAGGATGCGATCGAGCGCATTCCAGATTTCTTCCGCATACACCGTTCGGCGTTTTTGCGCAAACATTCCCAATTGCGAAATAACATAAGAAGCCTTAGAGCTAGCATTGTAGAATATGCGTATAAGATGGCCGATTTCTGGGATGGACCCCCGTTATTGACCACGCCTGGATCATCATTCTCCAATATGTGCAGTATACTTTTTGAAATTATCACCGGAAAAAAAGATTCATCACTGGCTGGCACGATAAATCGATTTGCTAGAAGTGACTCTCGGCGACAATGGGATAATGAAAGAACGGAAGAATATGAACATGAGGAACTTCAGATAAAAGATAACTTCTATCACAAGCGTAAAAATACATTAAAACTACGTAAGATTTGCCGATTTTATCTAGATCAGGCATCTTTTAATGATATTCAAGAAGGCGCGCAGCGGCTGGCGCTGGATATAGCGAGAATATACATTAGGGAACTGGAAAAAAATTTGACGGAACTTGGCCCTCACCCGCTTCCAATTTTCGTCCCTGCCGAAGCTGATCCCGAATGGTGGGATAAATTTCAGGCCGAAGTCGCCGGAAGAAAGGCGTTGGAGCGAGAGGTGGGCGAACTAAGACGGGCCATGCGATTGACGGGAAATCACGACTGAGCCCAAACTTAGCGTCAACTGCGACGACGAATGCTCCTTTAGGAATAGAGCGTTGTCGCAGCGTAGCTCAACGGGAAAGAGCCCTCGCCGTCGTCGTGCTAGGCACGGGTGAGGAGGTTGCAGGTTCGAGTCCTGCCGCTGCTTCAACTACCCACCCCCCAACACCAGATCATCCCGGTGCACCATCGCGGCGCGGCCCTCGAAGCCGGTAATCCCGACGATCTCGTCCGATGAGCGGCCCTTGAGTCGTTCGGCGTGGTCGTGGTCATAGGCCACCAGCCCGCGCCCGACTTCCGCGCCATCCGGCCCGCGCAGGATCACCGCGTCGCCCCGGCTGAAATCGCCTTCCACCCGGGCGACACCGGCCGGCAGCAGGGATGAGCCCCGGCGCAGGGCGGCGACGGCGCCGGCGTCGAGGTGCAGCGTGCCGCGCGGTTCCAGCGCGCCGGCGATCCAGCGTTTTCGCGAAGCCACCGGGTTGGCGGGGGCGAGAAACCAGGTGCAGCGCGCCCCGGTCTCGATGGCGCGCAGCGGGTTCTTCACCTTGCCGGAGGCGATGACGAGATGCGCGCCGGCCGTGGTGGCGATCTTGGCCGCCTCCACCTTGGTCTTCATGCCGCCGCGCGACAGCTCGGTGCCGGCGCCCCCCGCCATCGCCTCGATCTCCGCCGTGATGCGCGCCACCACGGGAATGAGGGCGGCATTGGGGTCCTCGTTCGGCGGGGCGGTGTAGAGGCCGTCAATGTCCGACAGCAGGATGAGCAGATCGGCGCTGGTCATGCCGGCGACGCGGGCGGCCAGCCGGTCATTGTCGCCATAGCGGATTTCCGACGTCGCCACCGTGTCGTTCTCGTTGATGACCGGGACGACCTTCAGCTCCAGGAGCTTCGCTATGGTCGAGCGGGCGTTGAGATAGCGCCGCCGCTCTTCGGTGTCGCCCAGCGTGATCAGGATCTGCCCGGCGGCCACGCCCTCATGCGCCAGCGCCTCCGACCAGGCCCGCGCCAGCGCGATCTGCCCGACGGCGGCGGCGGCCTGGCTCTCCTCCAGCTTTAGCGGGCGCTTGGGCAGCTTGAGCACGTTTCGCCCCAGCGCGATGGCGCCGGAGGACACCACCAGCACTTCCTTGCCCTCGCGGTGCAGCTGCGCCACATCCTCCGCCAGCGCCGCCAGCCACGCATGCCGCAGGGCGCCGCGCGCCGAATCCACCAGCAAAGCCGAGCCCACCTTCACCACGATGCGGCGAAAGGCGCCGAGCTGCGGCACGGCAGGGGTCGGCGCGGCCTCGGCGTGGAGGGCGTGGGGGGCGGCATCGGTGGGAAGGGTCATCACGGCGGGCTTCGATCAGAGGAGAGACGGCGCGCTACATACGCGGTTTCGCCCGCCCGCGCGCGGGAATTGTAGGGAAGGCCCGCCTCTCACCTCTCCCCGTGGGGGAGAGGTCGCCGCGCAGCGGCGGGTGAGGGGCAAGGGCCGAACAGAGCCGGGGCGCAACACCCCCTCACCCCAACCCTCTCGCCGGAGGGGAGAGGGAGCAGCCCTCACGGGTGCCAGGGCTCGGGAACGCCGGCGCGCTGCTCTTCCACCGCGCGGCCCTCGTCGATGACGCCGACCAGCGCCCGCAGCGCCTCGCGCACGCCCTCGCCGGAGGCGGCGGAAAGCACTAGCGGCTTGCGCTTGGCGGCGCGCTGCAGCCGGGCGAGCTGGGTCTTCAGCGTTTCCTTGTCAAGCGAATCCGCCTTGGACAGCGCGACGATTTCCGCCTTCTCGCCGAGATCATGGCCATAGGCCTCCAGCTCGGCGCGCACCGTCTTGTAGGCCTTGCCGGCATGCTCGCAGGTGCCGTCGACCAGATGCAGCAGCACGCGGCAGCGCTCGATATGGGCCAAGAACCGGTCGCCGAGGCCGACGCCCTCATGCGCGCCCTCGATCAGGCCGGGAATGTCGGCCAGCACGAATTCGCGCCCGTCCACCCGCACCACGCCAAGCCCGGGATGCAGCGTGGTGAAGGGGTAGTCGGCGACTTTCGGCTTGGCGGCGGTGGTGGCGGCGAGGAAGGTCGACTTGCCGGCATTGGGCAGGCCGACGAGGCCGGCATCGGCGATGAGCTTGAGGCGGAGCACGATCCAGCGCTCCTCGCCCTCCTGGCCCGGATTCACCCGGCGCGGCGCCTGGTTGGTCGAGGTCTGGAAATGCGCGTTGCCGAAGCCGCCATTGCCGCCCTTGATGAAGCGGATGCGCTGCCCGACCTCGGTCAGATCGGCCAGAACGGTCTCACCGTCCTCCTCAAGAACCTCAGTACCCGCCGGCACTTTTAGCACGACATCGTCGCCTTTCGCCCCGGCACGGTTGGAACCCATGCCGTAGCCGCCTTTTTTGGCTTTGAAGTGCTGTTGGAAGCGGTAGTCGATCAGCGTGTTGAGCCCATCGACACACTCGATCCAGACATCGCCGCCGCGCCCGCCATCGCCCCCGTCCGGGCCGCCGAACTCGATGAACTTCTCGCGCCGGAACGAGAGGCAGCCCGCGCCGCCGTCGCCGGCGCGGACATAGATCTTGGCCTGGTCGAGAAACTTCATCGTTACGGCTCAATGTTGCGGGGTCCCCGCAGCGTCGGGAACCCGTCGAGGATAGCAGAAACGCCGGCTCAATGCCGGACGGCGTCGAGCTCATGCAGCCGCGCGGGCTGGGTGGCACCCCAGGCGCGCAGCGAGGTCCACAGCCGCCGCTCCAGCCGGAAGCGGTCCACCGGCACGGAAGCCCCCATGGCGCGGACCTTGGCGAGCCCCACGCCGGTCCACTGGAAGCCGCACTTCTCCAGCACGCCGCGCGAGGCCGGGTTGACGACGCGGGCGGAGGCGGCGAGCGCGTTCAGCTTGCGGTCGCCAAAGGCGTGGTCGATCAGCGCCCGCA
Source organism: Ancylobacter sp. (assembly GCF_965279025.1). Taxonomy (NCBI): domain Bacteria; kingdom Pseudomonadati; phylum Pseudomonadota; class Alphaproteobacteria; order Hyphomicrobiales; family Xanthobacteraceae; genus Ancylobacter; species Ancylobacter sp. The sequence goes on from NZ_OZ257132.1 coordinate 1,289,929, forward strand.
CCGCCTCGGTGGCGATGCCGTGGTCCCAATAGGGCTCGCCGAGCCAGTAGCCGATCTCCGGCACGTCCTCGTCGCGGCGGTTGAAGCCGCACATGCCGACCGGGATGGCCGGCCCGAACCCGGCGGAACCGGGAAGGCGCAGCGTCGCCTCGTTCTTGAGGAAGATGGCGAAGGTCGCCGCCTCCGGGCCGCCCGGCAGGTTGGCGACGAAGGACGCCGCATCCGCCATGCCATAGGGATGGGGGATGTTCGCCGTCATCTCCGCCACCTTGCGGTTGTCGGCGAGCTCGGCGATCCACGTCATGTCCTCGATCCGGGGCACGCGCAGGATGAGGCGACCGGTTTCGAGGACGGCGGTACTGCTCTCGACGAGGGGTGACCCGAGGGTCGCTTCGACAATGGTCATCTGGGGGCTCCTGGGACCGGAACGACGAAGGGGAGGCGGTTTCCTCGCCTCCCCTGTCGGGTACCCCGGGTGTCCATCAGGGACGTTCGGGAAATCCTTCCGGTCGGGCGAGACCGGCGGGATTTCCAAGAACCCTCACCGGCTTTATTCGGCGGCCTCGGCGGCCGGAATGACGGATACGTACGTACGGGAATTGGCTTTGGCTCGGAATTCGACGCGGCCTTCAATAAGCGCAAAGAGGGTATGGTCTTTGCCCATGCCGACATTGATGCCGGGATGCCAGGTCGTGCCGCGCTGGCGCACGATAATGTTGCCGGCGGCGACCTTCTCGCTGCCGAACTTCTTCACGCCGAGACGACGACCAGCCGAGTCGCGACCGTTGCGGGAGGAACCGCCTGCCTTCTTATGAGCCATGTTGCTCTCCTATTTCCTAGCGGACGGTCTCAGGCGCCGACGATCGACGTCACGCGCACGACGGTGAAGTCCTGGCGGTGGCCGATCTTGCGACGCGAATTCTGACGGCGACGCTTCTTGAAGGCAATAACCTTCGCGCCACGGGTGTGCTTGACCACCTCGAGCGTGACGGAAGCGCCGTCGATCAGCGGAGCGCCGATCTTCGGGCTGTCGCCGCCCAGCATGAGCACCGGCAGGGTCAGCGAAGAACCCGCCTCGGCCTCGATCTTGCCGACGGTAACCAGCGCATCGGGGGCAACGCGATACTGCTTGCCACCCGTCTTAATGACCGCGAACATGTTTTGTCCTTTCGTTCGATGCCGGTCTCCGGCGTTGCCGCCTGGACCGGCTTCTTTCGGTCGGTTGAAATAAACGCACGGGACACAGGATCCCACGACGCAGGCCGGCTCCTTACAAAGCAGGCCCCGCCCTGTCAAGGAAAACCCGCCGCGTCAAGGTTTTTAAGCCGAGCAAACGCGGCTTCAACACCCCGATGGCGCGGCCCGCCTGGCGCGGTTATCGTGCGCGCCGCCCCGCCCGCAGGACCCCCTCCCGATGACCGATGACGATACGAGCCGCCCCCCCGCGCCGGCGCTGACCGGGATCCGGGTGCTCGATCTCTCCCGCGTTCTCGCCGGTCCCTGGGCGACGCAGACGCTGGGCGATCTCGGCGCCGAGGTGATCAAGGTCGAGAAGCCCGGCGAGGGCGACGACACGCGCGGCTGGGGGCCGCCCTGGCTGCCCGACGGCGAAGGACGGCCGACGCGCGAGAGCGCCTATTTCCTCACCGCCAACCGCAACAAGCGCTCGGTGACCATCGACATGGCGAGCCCGCAGGGGCAGGCGCTGATCCGCCGGCTGGCAGCGGCGAGCGACGTGGTGGTGGAGAATTTCAAGGTCGGCGGCCTGAAGCGCTACGGGCTCGATCATGAGAGCCTTGCCGCGCTCAACCCGCGCCTCGTCACCTGCTCGATCACCGGCTTCGGCCAGGACGGGCCGGAAGCCGGCCGCGCCGGTTATGATTTCATGATCCAGGGCATGTCCGGCCTCATGTCGGTCACCGGCAGCCCGGACACCGAGCCGCAGAAGATCGGCGTCGCGCTGGTCGACATCCTCACCGGGCTCAACGCCACCATCGCGATTCTGGCGGCGCTGGAGCAGCGCCACCGCACCGGGCGCGGCCAGCATATCGACATCGCGCTGTTCGACGTCGCGGTGGCGAGCCTCGCCAACCAGGCGCTGAATTTCCTCGTCGGCGGCACGGCGCCGCGCCGGCTCGGCAATGCCCACCCCAATATCGTGCCCTATCAGGCCTTCGAGACGGCGGACGGCCATCTCATTCTGGCGGTGGGCAATGACGCGCAGTTCGCCCGCTTCTGCCGCATCGCCGAGTTGCCCGACATCGCCGCCGATGCACGCTTCACCAGCAATCGCGACCGCGTCGCGCATCGTGAAACGCTGATCCCGGTCATCGCGGCTGCGCTGAAGCGGCAGAGCACCGGCGAATGGCTGGCCATGCTGGACGCCGCCGGCATTCCCGCCGGGCCGATCAACACTGTCGCCCAGGCCTTTGCCGAGCCGCAGGCGCTCGCCCGGGGCCTCGCCATGAGCCTGCCGCACCCGCTCGGCGGCCGCGCGCCGGGGGTGCGCAGCCCGCTGCGGCTGAGCGATTCCCCGCCCGGCGCCGCCACCGCCGCACCGCTGCTGGGCCAGCACACCGACGAGGTGCTGGAGACCCTGCTGGGTCTCGACCCCGCCGAGCGGCAGGCCCTGCGCGAGGCCGGGGTGATCTGACTCACCCCGGCTGATTTCGACCCAGCCGACTTCGCGCCAGCCAATTTCGCGCCGGCTGTTCGCTACTTGGCCTTCGCCTTGGCGAGGAAGGACCCGTCAAAGGTCTTGGACAGGTCGATCTTCGCCGGATCGATCTTCGGGTCGGTGGTGGTGATGAGGTTCAGCGCGCTCTTCATGCTGGCCTCGTCGATATTGCCGTCAGTCGAGAAGGATTCGCGCGAGGCGTTGAACGCCTTGATGTACAGCTCCTTGTCGCCGAGCCAGTATTCCTGCGGCACCGTCGCCGCCACCTCGTCCGGCGTCGCCTTCTCCAGCCATTTCAGCGTCTTGTAGAAGGCGTTGGTCATGGCCTGCACGGTGTTCGGGTTGGCCTTGATGAAGCTCTCCTTGAAGTAGAGCACCGCGGCGGGATTCTGCCCGCCGAACACCGCTTCCGTGCCGGCCGTGGTGCGGGTGTCGACCAGGATCTTCAGCTCGCCCATGTCCTGCAGCTTGGAGATCACCGGGTCGAGATGCGAGATGGCGTCGATTTCGCCCTTCTGCATCGCCGCCACCGCCGAGGGCCCGCTGCCGACGCCGATGAAGGAAGCATCGTCCGCCGACATGCCGTTCTTCATCATCAGATACTGCACGAGGATATAGGTGGAAGAGCCCGGCGCGGTGACGCCGATCTTGGCGCCCTTCAGGTCGGCGACCGATTTGATGGTGTCCGCCTTGCGCTTGCTCACCCCGACGACGATGCCGGGATAGCGGCCGAGGTCGATGACGGCGCGGATGTCCTGCTTCTTGTCCTGCATGCGGATCGTGTGCTCATAGGCACCGGTCACCACATCGACCGAGCCGCCGATCAGCGCCTGCAGCGCCTTCGAGCCGCCGCCGAAATCATTGATCTCGACGGTCAGGCCCTCGTCCTTGAAATAACCGAGCCGCTCCGCCAGCGTCAGCGGCAGGTAGTACAGCAGCGGCTTGCCGCCGACCGCCAGCGTCAAATTCGGCTTCTCGATCTCGCCGGCATGGGCGGAACCGAGGGCGGGAACCAGCAGGCTGGCCGCCAGCAGCAGGGCACGCATCTTCATGGCATTTCCTCCCGTTTATCGTGGTTGGAGCGTCAGTTCTGTTCGCTGGCCGCCTGCGGGCGCCACACCAGCAGGCGCTTTTCCACCCGCGTCACGATCCAGTCGATGAGCAGCACGAAGGCGGCGAGGATGAACATGCCGGCGAACACGCCGGTCACGTCGAACACCCCCTCGGCCTGGTGGATGAGATAGCCGAGCCCGGCGGACGAGCCGAGATATTCGCCCACCACCGCGCCCACCAGCGCGAAGCCCACCGCCGTGTGCAGCGAGGAGAACATCCACGACATGGCCGAGGGCCAATAGACATTGCGGAACAACTGGCGCTCGTTCATCCCCATCATGCGGGCATTGGCGAGCACCACCGGGCTCACTTCCTTCACGCCCTGATAGACGTTGAAGAACACGATGAAGAACACCAGCGTGACCCCCAGCGCCACCTTCGACCAGATGCCGAGGCCCAGCCACAGCATGAAGATCGGCGCCAGCACCACGCGCGGCAGGGCGTTCGCCATCTTCACATAGGGGTCGAACACTGCCGCCACCACCGGCTTGCGGGCGAACCAGAAGCCGATGACGACGCCGCCGATCGAACCGATGAGGAAGGCCAGCACGGTCTCGGTCAGCGTGATCCAGAGATGCTTCCAGATGGTGCCGGAGACGAACAGGTCGACCACCCTGGAGAGCACGTCGAACGGCTTGGAGAAGAAGAACTCGGGCAGCAGATACTCGCCGCCGATCGGCACCGTGGCGCCGATCTGCCAAAAGGCGAGCGCCGCCACCGCGACGAGCACCTGCAGGAGCAGCAGCTTGGCGGGATGGGTTTTCATGACGGCACCTCCTCGCGCCGCACATCCTCCCCGGCGAGATCGTCGCCATAGGTCTTGGCGACTTCGGCCTTGAGCTGGTTCCAGATCAGCCGGTGCAGCGCGTGGAAGCGCGGGTCGAGCCGGATTTCCGCCGTGTCGCGCGGGCGGGCGAGGTCGATCGGGTAGTCGCCGATGATCCGTGCCTCCGGCCCGGCCGACATGATGACGACGCGGTCGGACAGCGCGACGGCTTCTTCAAGGTCATGGGTGACGAACATCACCGCCTTGCGGTCCTGCGCCCATAGCCGCAGCAGCAGCGTGCCCATGATCTGCCGCGTCTGCGCGTCCAGCGGGCCGAAGGGCTCGTCCATCAGCAGGATCTTCGGCTGGCGGATCAGCATCTGGGCCAGCGCCACGCGCTTCCTCTGGCCGCCGGAAAGCTCGTGCGGGTAGCGCTCGGTGAAGCGGGCGAGACCCACCCGCTTCAGCCAGTCCAGCGCCTGCGCTTTGGCCTCGGCGCGGCGCATGCCGCCGATTTCCAGCGCGATGGCGACATTGTCGAGCGCCGTCTTCCACGGCATCAGCGCGTCCTGCTGGAACAGGTAGCCAGCCCGCGCATTGAGGCCCACCAGTGGTTCACCGAAGATCGACACCGTGCCCCCCGCCGGCGCCAGCAGGCCCGCCGTGGCGTTCAGAAGCGTGGACTTTCCGCAGCCGGTGGGGCCGACGATGGCGACGAACTCGCCCTCGTTGACATGAAGTGAGGTCGGCGCCACCGCCTTGAACACCGGCCGTCCCTTGACGGCGAAGCTGATGGCGATGTCGTCGAGCGCCACCGCCGGCGGGGTGCCGGCGTGCGCCGCAGCGGCCTCCATGGGCTGTCCTGCCATCTGTCGTCCTATTGGGCGGCGCGCAGAAGCGCCGGCACGGGGTGAAGGTCGCCGCTGCGCCCGGCCTTGGCAACCTGGCCGGGAATGTCGTGGCCGAGCAGCGCCGGCAGGCTGCGGGCCAGCGCCAGCAGGGCGGGAAGGTCGACCCCGGTCTCGACGCCCATCGCCTCCAGCATGTGGACGAGATCCTCGGTCGAGATGTTGCCGGTGGCGCCCGGCGCGAAGGGGCAGCCGCCAATGCCGCCGAGCGAGGCGTCGAAGCGGTCCGCCCCCGCCTGCAGCGCGGCGAGCGCGTTGGCGAGGCCCATGCCGCGCGTATTGTGGAAATGCAGCGTCAGCGGCACGTCGCCGAACCGCGCGCGAAAGCCGCGCACCAGCGCGAAGACCTGCGCCGGATTGGCCATGCCGGTGGTATCGGCCAGCGTCACCGATTGCAGCCCGGCCGTGAGATAGGCCTGCGCCAGGTCCAGCACCTTCTCGGGCGATTGCTCCCCCTCGAACGGGCAGCCAAAGGCGGTGGCGATCGAGCCGTTGAGCCTTGCCCCGGTGCCGGCCGCCGCGCCGGCAATGGCGCGAAAGCCTCCCAGCGACTGCGCCGGCGTCATGCGCATATTGGCGAGGTTATGCGTCTCGCTGGCCGAGAGCACGAGGTTGAGCTCGTCCATCCCCGCCTCCAGCGCCGCTTCGGCGCCGCGCAGATTGGGCACCAGCGCGACATAGGTCACATCCGGCCGGCGGGTGATGGCGCGGGCCACCTCGCGCGCATCGGCGAGATTGGGCACGGCGCGCGGCGAGACGAAGGAGGTGACCTCGATCTTCGCGACCCCGGTCTGCGACAGCGCGTCGATCAGCGCCACCTTGTCCTCGGTCGGCAGGAAACGCGGCTCGATCTGCAACCCGTCGCGCGTCACCACTTCCTGGATGAACGCGCGCGGGGGAAAGCCGGCCTTCATGCGGGCTCTCCCGCCGGCGCGTCGGCCGCCTGCGCCACCGCGCCGGCCGCCACCAGCGCCGCGATCTCCGCCGCGCCATAGCCGAGCGTGGCGAGGACGGTAGCGGTGTGCTCGCCGAGCGCCGGCCCGAGCCAGTTGACCGCGCCGGGCGTCGCCGAGAGCTTGGGCACGATGCCGGGCATCTTCACCTTCAGCCCGTCCGGCAAAATGGAGGGCAGGATCATGTCGCGGGCGAGATATTGCGGGTCGTCGACGATGTCGGCCACCGAATAGATGCGCCCGTTCGGCACCTCGGCGCGGTCGAGCGCGGCGGTCACCTCGTCGAGCGAATGCCGGCTGGTCCAGTCGGTGATAGCGCCGTCGATCTCCTCGACATGGGTCACCCGCCCATTATTCGAGGCGAGGCGCGGGTCGCTGGCAAGGTCGTCGCGCCCGATCGCCCCCATCAGCCGACGGAAGATGCCATCGCCATTGCCGGCGACGATCACATAGGTGCCCTCGGCCGTGGGGTAGGAGTTGGAGGGGGCGATGCCCGGCAGCGCGCCGCCCGAGCGGGTGCGCACGAAATCGAACGCGTCGAATTCCGGCACCAGGCTCTCCATCATGTTGAAGACGCTCTCGAACAGCGAGACGTCCACCACCTGGCCGGTGCCACGCCCGGACTTGATGTGCAGCAGCGCCATCAGCGCCCCCATGACCGCGTGCAGGGCGGCGAGCGAATCGCCGATGCTGATGCCGGTGCGCGCCGGCGGGCGGTCCGGCTCGCCTGTCGTGAAGCGCATGCCGCCCATCGCCTCGCCCACCGCGCCGAAGCCGGGGCGCTCGCGATAGGGCCCGTCCTGGCCGAAGCCGGAAATGCGCACCATGACGAGGTTGGGGTTGATCGCCTTCAGCGTCTCCCAGCCGAGACCCCAGCGCTCCAGCGTGCCGGGGCGGAAATTCTCGATCAGCACATCCGCCTCGCGCACCAGGCGGCGCACCACCTCCTGGCCCTCGGGCAGGCGCATATTGATGGCGACGGATTTCTTGTTGCGCGACTGCAAATACCACCAGAGTGAGGTCCCCTCATGCAGCTTGCGCCATTTGCGCAGCGGGTCGCCTTCGCCCGGCGCCTCCACCTTGATGACCTCGGCGCCGAATTCGGCCATCAGCCGCGCGGCGAAGGGCGCGGCAATGAGATTGCCGAGCTCGATCACGCGGATGCCGCTCAGCGGCCCCTCCGCGGAACCCTGCCGGGACGCTTCCATCACGGGCGCTCCTCACACGTCTTCTTGTCGGTTGCCGGCCGCACGCGGCCGGTGCTCCTTCCTCTTTAAGCAAAGTGCCGCGCCGAAACCAGCCGCCGCGCAGGCGGGCTGGTGGGCACGGCGCGAGGTTCGCCGCCATGCCTGGTGACAGAGGCTGGGGAGCACGGATGCCCCCAGCCTCTGTCAGGTCACGCCGCGTCGTAGAGGCGGCGCTCGAACAGCGGCGTGCCGCGCAGGCCGCTCAGCGCCTTGGCGGCCGCCAGCACGGCAAGGTCGACCAGAGGTTCGACAATGATGACAAGCATGTAGGCGGCGCCGAAGGAGAAGATCGACGAGGCGTTCTCCACGGTGAAGCCGTGGCCGTAGAAGGCCCAGAACGCCACCCAGACAACGATGCCGGCCTGGTAGGTGGTGGAAAGCGCCAGCGCCTGCCGGTACTTAAGCTCCACATAGGGCGTGTTCGGTGCGATCAGTCGGGTGGACAGTGACGCCAGTGCGAACAGTGGCACCAGCAGGGTGGTGACGTTCATGCCGTATTGCGGCAGGTCGAAGGGCGCGAAGAACACGCCCTGGAGGGCGAGGCCGGCGGCAAGGCCGATGGCGGCCGGCGCCACGCCGAAGATGAGGAACAGCGTCGAGCCGAGGATGAGATGCACCTCCGACACACCGACCGGATGGTGCGGCAGCATCTCGAAGAAGCAGAAGACCAGCGCCGTCGTGGCGAGGCTGCGGACAATGAGCGAGACGACGCCGCGCTCGGCCACCGCCTCCGCTGCGAGCTTCAGCGTGTAGGCGCCCGCTCCGGCCGCCGTCACATAGCTGAGCCAGATCTTTCCTTCGGCCACGAGGCCGGGTTCGATATGCATGGTGTTCTCCTGTGCCGTCTCACCCGACGGCGCGTGTGGGATTCATCACCATGGCCGGTCTCCTGACTCGCGGGTCACGGCATGCCTTCCGCCTTCCCGGTCCTCGCCCCGCAGGGGTCGTTCCAGTGGCACGATGGAAGGCCGCTCGCCGCTTACAGTCGCGGGGGCGGTCGGGGCTTCGGGCGAGGACCTCGCGGGTCGTCGCGCCCTACCCCGTTCCCGTTTCATCCGGAAAGGCTTCCCCATCCGGACACCATGATGAATCGATGGGTGCATCGACGCGGCGCATAAAACAGCGCGCCACCGCGAATCGCAAGCGCGCCCGATCGGCCGGGGGCCGCAGCTTGGAAAGGGGCTTTCGGCAGCTTGACGTGGCAGCAGCGCCGGCAGCTCGACCGGCAGCCACCCTTGCAGCTCGGTCCGCCGGCTGCGGCGTGACGGCTGCGGCGTGCCGGCTCAGCCCTTCAGCCGGTAGAGCCCGACATCGATGGCGCCGGCGCGGAAGCCGCCTTCGCAATAGGCGAGATAATACTCCCACAGCCGCCGGAAATCGGCATCGAAGCCGAGTTGCGCGACATCGGGCCAGGCGTTGAGGAAGCGGGCGCGCCATTCGGCCAGAGTCTGCGCGTAGCCGAGGCCGAAGCACTGGGTTTCGACAAGATCGAGACCCGCGTCCTGTGCGTGCCGGGCGAGGTGCGTCTTGGTCGGCAGCATGCCGCCGGGGAAGATGTGGCGCTGGATGAAATCGGTATGGCGCCGGTATCCCTCGAAGCGGTCTTCGGCGATGGTGATGACCTGAAGCACCGCCGTGCCGCCTTCCTTCAGGCAGGCGCGCAATTTGGCGAAATAGGTCGGCCAATAGGCCTCGCCCACCGCTTCCAGCATCTCGATGGAGACGACGCGGTCGTAACGCTCCGCCACGTCGCGATAATCCTGAAGCCGCAACGTGGCGCGGCCGGCCAACGACGGATCGGCGGCCAGCATGGCCTGCCCATAGGCAAGCTGCTCGCGCGACAGGGTAATGCCGGTGACCTCCGTGCCCGCCCGCGCCAGCGTGGCGGCAAGCCCGCCCCAGCCGCAGCCGATCTCCAGCACGCTCTGGCCGGGGGCAACCTCCAGCATGTCGACGATGCGCGCGAGACGGGCCTGCTGCGCCTCCTCCAGCGTCTGGCCGGGTGCGATGGCGATTGCGGAAGAATAGCTCATGCCGGCATCGAGCCAGGCGCGATAGAAGTCATTGCCGAGGTCGTAGTGGAACGAGATGTTGCGGCGGCTGCCGGTCTTCGAGTTGCCGCGCAGCGCGTGACGCAACCGATTCCACAGCCGCACCGGCGGCAGCGCATCGATCCGCCCGGCCAGCACCGGCAGATTATGCGCGGCGAGTTCGATGAGGGCGGGAAGGTCGGGGCTCGACCAGTCGCCGGCAATATAGGCCTGCGAGAAAGCGATATCGCCCCCGGTCACCAGCCGGCGCAGGGCCCGCCAGCGGTGCAGCACCAGGGTCGCCTCCGGCCCGGGCAGCCGGCCGCGCCCGACCAGGCGCCGCCCCTCCGGCGTCACGACAATGAGGCTGCCCATGGAAAGCTGACGCAGCAGCCGCGCCAGCGCCGCCTCGCGCAGACCCCGGCGGGCGGCCGGCGCTTCAAAAGTGCCAGGCACGTCGGTGAGACGGTCGGCAAGGCTGTCGGCGTCGCGCGGCATGCGGCTTTGTCCTCAGGATCGATGCGAGGGCGAAATGGTGACGGGCGCATCAGGCGCCTTCGGGCGCGGACGCAGGGCAATGCCCTTGATCCAGATCTTCACCGCCTCCCAATGAATGCCCGCGATCACCTTCAATGTTAGCAACGGGTAGCGCACCAACGCCAGCGCCAGCTGACGGTCGGTCAGCGGTCGGCGCGTGGCGGTGTGCACCGCGCTCAGCACCGGGCCTTCGGGGTCGCTGGCGAGGATCGCGATGCGCAGTTCCTCGCCGGGCGGGGTGACGCGGAAGGAATAGGTCAGGTCCATATCCATGAAGGGCGACACATAGAACCGCTTCTCGGATGTGTGCCGCAGCGGCGCGCCCGCGTCGGCACCCACCGGGATGAGGTAGGAATGGCGCTGGCTGAAGGTGTTGTTCACCTCATACAGCAGCGCGATCAGCACCCCATCCCGCCGATGGCAGAAATACACGCTCAACGGATTGAACGCGTAGCCGAACAGGCGCGGCATGGTCAGCAACCGGATGGCGCCGCCATCGGGCTTCAACCCGGCGGAATGGAGCAGGCGCTCCACCTGTGCCTTGAGCGGCCCGCCTGCCGGGTCGGCATAGTCGCGCTCGAAAAAGCTGAACGCGTTGAAGCGGTTGCGCGAGAACAGCCGCAGCCGGCCGTCCACCGCGTCGAGGTCGTCAAGGTCGAGCAGGAGCGAGAACAGCCGATAGGACAGCCGGTGCCGCCGCGGCTTCAGCCGCACATGCATCACCGAGCCGGCATAGAGCGCGGAAGCTCCGTTCATGACGCCAGCTCGTATGTCATGGGCGTGTGGCCCTCCGGCAGCGCGATGCGGCCGGATTCGTCCGCCACCTTCCACGGCCGGCGCATGCCCCCGAGGGCTTCGGCGACGGCGAGGCCTGCCTGCAATCCATCCTCGTGGAAGCCGGCGCCGAAATAGGCGCCGCAGAACCACACTCCACCCTCTCCCTGGAGCGACCAGAGGCGCTTCTGCGCCGCCATCGCCCCGCCGTCGAACAACGGGTGCTCATAAACGGCGCGGTAGAACACCGAGGCCTCAGCGGGAGGTTCGATAGGATTGAGCGTCACGAAAAGCGGGTGCGTCTCGGGAATCGCCTGCAGCCGGTTCATCCAATAGGTGACGCATAGTTTTTCGCCCGCGCGTCGGTCGGCAAGGTAGTTCCACGCCGCCCAGGCGGCGCGGCGCCTGGGCATTAGTCGCGCATCCGAGTGCAGCACCGCCTCGTTGCGGCTGTAGCCGAAGGCGCCGAGCACGTCCTGCTCGGCCACGCTGGGCGCTTCCAGCAAGGCGAGCGCCTGGTCGGCATGGGTAGCGAGGATGACGTGGTCGAAAGACTGCTCATTGCCGTCCGCGTCGAGCAGCGTCACCCCGGACGCATGCCGGCGCACCGCGCCTATCGCGCCGCCCGCGACGACCCGGCCCCGGAAGTCTTCACGCAGCGCGGACACATAGCGGTGGCTGCCGCCGACGACGGTGCGCCACACCGGGCGATCGGTGAGTTGGAGGAGCCCATGATTGTCGCAGAACCGCACGAAGGCCGCGACCGGGTAGCGCCCGACCTCGGCGGCGGGGGTCGACCAGATCGCCGCCGCCATCGGGTAGAGATGGTCGTAACGGAAGGCCGTCCCATAACCATGCGCGTCGAGATAGCTGTCGAGGCTCTCCAGTCCCAACCCCGCAAGGTCGCGCGGCGCGTTGCGGTAGAAACGCAGAAGGTCGCGCATCATGGAGGCGAAGCGGGGCGAGACGAGGTTGCGCGGCTGCGCGAACAGCCCGCGCAGCCCCGAGCCTGAATATTCCAGCCGCCCGCCGTCCAGCGACACCGCGAAGGACATTTCGGACGCCCGTGTCGCCACGTCGAGATGAGCGAACAGGGCCGTCAGGTTGGGATAGGTCTTCTCATTATAAACGATGAACCCGGTATCCACCGGGACACTGTCCGCCTCCACCGTATTGGAATGCCCGCCCAACCGGCTCTCGGCCTCGAACAGAGTAACGTCATGGCGCTTCGACAGCAGCCAGGCGGCGGCGAGGCCCGAAATCCCGGCACCGACGACAGCGATGCGCCGGGCGGAGCCGGGCACGAAGTCCTGACGAATGTTCATGGCGCGGCACTCCGGGCCGGTGGAGCGGCGGGGCAAGGTTGTCTAGTGTGTACGTCGCCGGCCTCGCGATGGATCACCCCTCGAGCGGGATGATCCGGCCGCGCGGTCGGCGCGTAGAAGGACCCATGAATGCCCTGCTCGAACATGCCCGATCCGGAGAGAAGACGGCGGCTTCGTCCCCGCGACGGAGGTCGGTATTGACGCGTCTGACGAAGGAAGTGGCCGTGCCCGACGGCGCGGAGCTGGCCGGGCTGATCGAGAAGGTCGCCCTCGACCGCGACCGGCAGGCCTATGCGCGGCTCTACAGCTATTTCGCCCCCCGCCTGAACGCCTTTCTCAGGAAGTCCGGCCTGCCGGCCAACGCCGCCGAGGAAATCGTCCAGGAGGTGATGCTCTCGGTGTGGCGGAAGGCGTCCTATTTCGATCCCAGCCGGGCGGGAGCGGCGACGTGGATCTTCACCATCGCCAGAAACCTGCGCATCGACCATTTGCGCCGCGCCCGCGTCGCCGCAGCCGCCGAGCATGACGAGCCGGAGGAGAGCGAGACCGCGCCCTCGGGCGAGGCCCTGCTGCTGACGGCGGAACGTGAGAGGCGGGTGCGCGAGGCGCTCAAGACATTGTCCGACGAGCAGGCCACCGTCCTGCGCCTCTCCTTCTTCAGCGAGAAGGCCCATTCGGAAATCGCCCGCGAGCTGGGCCTGCCGCTCGGCACTGTGAAATCGCGCGTGCGCCTCGCCCTCGGGCGGCTGCGCGTGCTGCTGGAAAGCCAATCATGACGATCCGTCATCATGCGACCGATGAAACGCTGATGCGCCATGCCGCCGGGCAGTTGCCGGCGGGGCCGGGCCGCATTGTCGCGGTGCATCTCGCCACCTGCCCCGCCTGCCGCGAACGCCTGGCCGAATTCGAGGCCGTCGGCGGCGCGCTGGTGGAATCGATGGAGCCGGTTCCCATGGCGCCGGACGCCTTCGCCGCGGCGATGCGCGCCATCGACGCCGAACCGGCCGCGCGGCCGGTGCGAGCCGACCGCGCCCCTGCGCCGGCGATCCTGCCCGGGGGCATCCCGCTTCCCGCGCCGTTGCGCGATTGCGAGCTCGGCCCCTGGCGCTGGATCGGTCTGGGGGTGCGGGCACGTGCGGTGAAGCTGCCGGAGGACCCGCAGGCCCGGCTGACACTGCTTCGCGTCGGCGCGGGGCGTAAATTGCCCGAGCATGGCCATTACGGCACCGAATTCACCCAGGTGATCTCCGGCTCGTTCTCCGATGATTTCGGTCGCTATGGGCCGGGTGACCTCAGCGAGATGGATCATGAAATCGAGCACCAGCCGATCGTCGACAGCGATGGCGAGTGCTATTGCCTCGCAGCGCTGGAAGGCAGCATGAGGCTGAGCGGCTTCTTCGGCCGGCTGGTGCAACCCTTCGTGCGGCTCTAGGCCGCCATGCGCGCGGCTCTCCTCGCCCTGTCTCTCCTGAACGTGGGCGCCGCCACGGCGGCCGAAGGGCCCGTGGCGGCGCTGAACGCGCTGGCGCGGCTGGAGGCTGTCCAGGTCACGGAAAACCTCTCCTATGCCGACGGCCCGCGCCACCGCCTCGACGTATATGCGCCCTCGGGGCAGGGGCAGGGCCGGCCGGTCGTAGTGTTCTTCTATGGCGGCGGCTGGGAGGCGGGCGAGCGCGCCATGTACCGCTTCGTCGGCGCCGCGCTGGCCAGCCGGGGCTTCGTCACGATCATTCCCGACTACCGGCTTTATCCCGAGGTGCGCTTCCCGGCCTTTGTCGAGGACGGCGCGCGGGCGGTGCGCTGGGCACGGGACCACGCCGCCGAATTCGGGGGCGACCCTTCGCGGCTTGTGCTCATCGGTCATTCCGCCGGCGCCCAGATCGCCACCTTGCTGGCCTTCGACGATCAATGGCTCGCCACGGTGAAGATGGTTCCCCGGCGCGACCTTGCCGGCGTTGTCGGCCTTGCCGGCCCCTATGATTTCCTCCCCCTGGGCAGCGCAAAGCTGAAGAAGATCTTCCCCGAACCGGGACGCGGATCCAGCCAGCCGATCAACGTCGTCACCGGCGAGGAGCCCCCGGCCTTTCTCGCCACGGGCGCCAACGACACCACGGTCGACCCGGCCAACAGCGCCCGACTTGCCGCCCGCATCCGCCAGAAGGGCGGCGAGGCGACCCTCATTGTCTACAAGAAGGCGGACCACCGCCTGATCCTCGGGGCGTTTTCGCGCCCGCTGCGCCTCGTCGCCCCGGTGCTGGACGATGTGAGCGGCTTCCTCGACCGCGTCACCATGCATGGGGCGCCCCCACCCGGGAATGCCCGGTGACCGCGCTCTGGCCCTTCGCTCTGCTGGCCCTCGGCTTGTCGCTTGCCATGGCCGGGGCCTGGTGGGCGGCGGAGCGCACCGGCAATCATGGCTGGGTGGACACGGTGTGGTCCTTCGCCACCGGGCTGGCCGGCGTCGCCGCCGCGCTGATGCCGCTCGGGCGGACAGGCTGGCTGCCACGGCAGTTGCTCGTCGCGGCACTCGTGGGCGTATGGTCGCTGCGCCTCGGCTCCCACATCCTGCAGCGGACGCTGCAAGGCCATGACGACCCGCGCTACGCTGATCTGCGCCGGCAATGGGGCACGTCGGCGTCGCGTCGTCTTTTCCTGTTCCTGCAGACGCAGGCGCTGGCCGGGCTGGCGCTGGCGGTGGCGGTCGCGGCGGCCGCGCACAAGCCCGGCACCTTCTGGCAGGTGGGGGATTGGCTCGGCGCCCTGCTGTTCATCGCCGCCCTCGTCGGCGCGGGATTGGCCGACCGGCAGCTCGCGCATTTCCGCGCCGACAGCGCCAACCGCGGAAAAGTCTGCGACGCCGGCCTGTGGGGCCTGACGCGCCACCCCAATTACTTTTTCGAGTGGCTCGGCTGGGTGGCCTATCCGGTTATCGCCATCACGCTGTCGGGCGGCTATGGCTGGGGCTTCGCGGCATTGGTCGCTCCGGCGCTGATGTATGTGCTGCTGGTCCATGCCTCCGGCATTCCGCCAAACGAAGCGCACATGCTGCGCTCGCGCGGTGCGGCGTTCCGCGATTATCAGCGCCGGGTCAACGCCTTCTGGCCGGGGCCGCCGCGCGACTGAGCCGTCTCAGTCGGTAAAGGCGCGGGTGATCAGCATGCCGATGGTCGCGGCAACGCCGGTGAGCAGCGTGCCCCAGGCAAGGTCGATCGCCGTCATCGCCGCCGGCCAGTTGCGCAGCGTCGCATGGTTGGTAAGATCATAGGTGCCATAGGCGATCAGGCCGAGAAAGGCGCCCAGCGCCAGCGCCGTGGTCCACCGGCCCGAGGCCAGAGCCGGCTGCACCGCGAACACCACCACGCCGACAATATAGAGCAGGTAGAACAGCACGGCCGGCGGCCAGTTCGGCTGTTCGGCCATCAGGTCGCCGATCAACGGCCGGTAGACCCGGCTCGACATGAAGCCCAGCCAGACGGCATCGAGCGCGAGGAAGACCAACCCTGTTGATGCGTAAGCGACGATGAACTGCATGGTGTGCCCCTGAAACGACCCGTCGATCTTTCTTCAGGTACGGGCTGGTTTCGCCGGCGGATCAATCCGGGGCCCGCCGTCCTGCCCGCTCAGCCGGTCGGCGCGCTTTGCTCCCGGGCCGGGCGGCAATTCTTGCTGCGCAGCAGACGCGCCAGAAGCTGCATGCGGGCGGTCGGCGAGCGGGCCGGCTGCGCGGCTTTCGCCAGCCGGCCGGCCTCGAAGGCGGCGATCACGCTGTCATGCACATAGCTGGTGCGGCACACGGTAAGGGTGTTGGCGAGTTCGTCGGCGAGCGGGGCGATGGCCTCGCGGATCTGCCGGCGCCGGGCGCGCTCGCTCCCCTCCGGCACCATGCGGCCGAGTTGGTCCAGCACGCCGAGCGAGGCGGTCAACGTGCGGAAATCCTTCAGCGAGATGTCGTGGCCGCTCACCTCCTTGAGAAAGACGTTCACGTCGCCGGCCCGCACCGGATGGAGCGCGCCGTCGTCACCGCGATATTTGAACAGCCGCGCGCCCGGCAACGCCTTCAGCCGCGTCAGGGCTTCCGCCAGCGCCTTGTCCTTCGCCTGTTTGCGAATGGCCTTGCCGCCCTTGCCGGTGAAGGCGAGCGTTACCGTGTCCCCGTCGATCGTCAGATGCGATTTCAGCAGGGTGGTGGCGCCGCGCGTGCCGTGATCCTGCGCATATTGCTCGCTCCCCGCACGAATGGCCGTGAGTGTCACCAGCTGCACCACGGCGGCGAGGGCGAAGCCGCGGTCGGAAGCCGGCCGGCGTAGCCCGCGCCGCACGGCGCGCTGAATGGCGGGCAGGGCCTGGGAGAGACCCGAAAGCCGCTGCGCCTTCAGCGTCTCGCGCACCAGGGTCCAGTCGGGGTGGTAGCGGTATTGCACGCGCCCGGCGGCATCCTCGCCGACCGCCTGGAGATGCGCGCGCGGATCGGCAGCGAAGCGCACCTTCGCATAAGCGGGCGGCACGGCGAGGCTGCGCAGCCGGCTAAGCGTTTCGGGATCGACGATCGGCGTGCCGTCCGCCATCTCATAGCCGAAGCCGCGTCCGCGTTTGCGACGGCGCAGGGGCAGATCGGCGGGCGAGGCGATGGTCAGATCGAACCGGCGCGCCAGGCGCCGGACGGATGCTTGGGGGGCCATGGATGGTTGAGACCTCAAAAACAGACGCCTCGTTGGCGCTTCGACTCAACGGCATCGCCCGCTCGGCGTTCCCCTCGCCGAGTCATGGAAGCTCAGGGAGTGAATCGTGCGAGAAGGCCCCAAGCAGAGCGGTGGTATTGCCATAGTCTTGCATCCCTGGCGGGAACGAAGACGCGTTCCCGCTGTTGTCGGCCCGAAGCAGTAACGCACACCCCAGGAGACCGACATGGCCGAAAAGACTCTCGAAACCCTCTTCCACGAAACCCTCAAGGACATTTATTACGCCGAGCGCAAGATCGTGAAGGCGCTGCCGAAAATGGCGCGCGGCGCACAGTCGCCCGAGCTGAAGGCGGCGTTCGAGAAGCATCGCGACGAAACCGAAGGCCAGATCGAGCGCCTCCAGCAGGTATTCGAGCTGATCGGCAAGCGCCCGCAGGGCAAGACCTGCGCCGCCATCGAGGGCATCCTCGAAGAGGGCGAAGAGATCCTTGAGGAGTTCAAGGGCCAGCCGGCGCTGGATGCCGGCCTCGTCGCCGCTGCGCAGGCTGTCGAGCATTATGAGATCGCCCGCTACGGCACGCTCAAGCGCTGGGCTCAGGTGCTCGGCATGAAGGACGCCGTCAAGCTGCTGGACGCGACGCTCAAGGAAGAGTCGATGACCGATGACAGCCTGTCGGCGCTGGCCGACCAGGTCGCCAACCAGAAGGCGCTCAAGGCTGCGTGAGGCGATGTGGGCGCCGACCGGATGGTTGGCGCCCTTTCGCTTCTCCGCACATCCCCTCGCGACGTGGCCCCTCGGATGGGGCTCCGGTTATATCCGGCCGGCGCCGTCACCGTTGCCGTTGGCAGTGGCGATCGCACAGGGTTGCACCGGGCCTGGTGCGGGTGCATCGATAACGTCGCGCCGCAGTGCGGCAGGGCAGACGCCATCGATGGAACAAGGTTGCCATGGCTCCACACGACGCTGGCGCGGATGACACGGAGACGGGTCCCCGCGGCCAGGTAAAAAGCATCGAGAGCGCCCCTTCCGCGCGTCCGCATGTCGTGATTGTTGGTGCCGGTTTCGGCGGGCTGCAGGCCGCGCGCGGACTTGCCGACGCGCCCGTCGACATCACGCTGATCGACCGGCACAATTATCATTGCTTCCAGCCGCTGCTTTATCAGGTGGCCACAGCCACGCTCTCGCCGGCGGATATCGCCTGGCCGATCCGCCACATTCTCTCCCGGCAGTCCAATATCACCATGCTCATGGCGCAGGCCCAAGGGGTGGACCTCGGCGACCGCGTCCTTGTCACCAGCGAAGGCCGCATCCCCTTTGACTTTCTCGTCCTCGCCACGGGCGCCACCCATTCCTATTTCGGGCATGACGAGTGGGCGCCCTATGCGCCGGGGCTGAAGGACATCGAGGATGCCACGCATCTGCGCCGGCGCATCCTTCTGGCGTTCGAGCGCGCCGAGGTTGCCGCCGATCCGGAAATCCGCAGGCGATTGCTCACCTTCGCCATCATCGGCGGCGGGCCGACCGGGGTGGAACTCGCCGGGTCGGTCGCCGAGGTCGCGCGTCACGCGCTGGCACCGGACTTCAAGCGCGTCGACCCGCGGACCTCCCGCATCCTGTTGATCGAGGCGGGCGACCGCCTGCTGCCGACCCTGCCGGAACGGCTTTCCGCCTATGCACGCAGACGGCTGGAGAAGATGGGCGTGGAGGTGCTCACCGGGCGCCCCGTGGTCGAGATCGGGCCGGACCATATTGGGCTGGCCGGCGGCGAGAACATTCCCGCCTCCACCAAGATCTGGGCGGCCGGCGTGCGGTCGTCGCCCGCCGCGTCATGGCTCGGCGCTGCCGCCGACCGGGCCGGGCGCTGCCAGGTCGAGGCGGATCTGAGCGTGCCGCAGCACCGCGACATCTTCATCATCGGCGACGCCGCCGCCGTTTCCGACAGCCATGGCCGCCCCGTGCCGGGCATCGCTCCGGCCGCCAAGCAGATGGGCAGCCATGTCGCCACGGTGATCGAGGCCCGCCTTGCGGGCACGCCCCCGCCTGCCTTCCGCTACCGTCATGCCGGAGACCTCGCCACCATCGGGCGCAACTCGGCGGTGGTGAAGCTGGGACGCTTCGAACTGGCGGGCTTCCTCGGCTGGATGTTCTGGGGCCTTGTGCACGTGTATTTTCTGGTAGGCGCCCGCAACCGCATCGCCGTGGCGATGAGCTGGCTATGGAATTACCTCACCTATCAGCGCGCCGCACGGCTGATCACCGGCGAAGTCGAGACGGCCCCCCGCCCCGAGCCGGCGGACGGCCCACCCAAGCCTCCGGCGTAAGAGAGTAACCGGCACATTTTCGCGCGGTAGGACAGTTCAACGCCTGTGCCGACGATCCGAATATTCCACCGACGCCGCCGCATCACAGGTTCTTGTACCACGAGAGCGGGGGCATGAAGGTTGATCCCAGTAGACATCGCAACCGTCCGCCCTTGTATCAAATCTGCGCCAGAAGGTATCCGCACCCGGCCCTCGGCGGCGGGTTCCATGTTACGTCCTTGGCGTCGTCGGCGGTTCGGCAGCGCCCGGTGACGGCGATCCGGGAGCATCCTCTCTTTCTTTCAACTCCAGGGGAGGCCGGCGCATGCCGTCCCACATTCTGCAGCACATCGACCCGGCCGCCCTTGACGATGCGCTGGCCGGCGCGGCCTATGAGCCGGAAGACGTCACGCTGCTGGACACCGTCTTTGCCAATGCGTGCGAGCTGGTCTCGAAGCGGCTGGTCATCGGCG
Source organism: Ancylobacter sp. (assembly GCF_965279025.1). Taxonomy (NCBI): domain Bacteria; kingdom Pseudomonadati; phylum Pseudomonadota; class Alphaproteobacteria; order Hyphomicrobiales; family Xanthobacteraceae; genus Ancylobacter; species Ancylobacter sp. The sequence continues at coordinate 1,309,712 of NZ_OZ257132.1, forward strand.
AGGGCATCCGCAGCCTTCTGGCCTGCGCCATCCTGGAAGGCGCGAAATCCGGGCTCCGCAATCCCGAGCACCTCACCTCCTTCGCGCTGCGCGCGCTCCCGAGCTTCCGCACGCGTGAACAGGAAATCTGAACGCCGCGCGCGGGGCGTGTCGACGCGCCAAGCGTCACCGGCACGGCGGATAGTCGATCGTCTCGCGAACGTCGACAACGCGGCGGGCTGCGGCGTCGGTGCGTTGGACCGTGATCACCTCGCGCTTGATCCGCCCGTCTAGACTGTCGTCATGGTGGAAGGCCCGCGCCGCCGTATCAAGGCCGAATGCCGTGCCGAACATAGCCGGCAACGCAATGTCTCGCGCAAGAACTCGGCCTACCGCAAGAACTCGGCCTACGAGCATGGCCCATCATTGTGTCGAACGCTGGCACCGTTTCCACCTCGCGCCCGGCGGCGCGCAGGACATCGATGAGCGTCGGCGGGAAACGGCCCTCCAGCTTCAGCGTCACGGTTTTCGCGCCCCAGGTGCGCACCAGCAGCCAACGCGGCGTGGTGACGGAGACCTGCCATTTCCTGCCCGGGCAGCGCGTAGCGGGAGTACAGCCCCGCCTCGCTGGTCAGATGATGCGGCGAGGTCGCCATGCCGCAGCGGCACGAACGGTATCGGCATGTCACGCGTCTGCGGCTACCAGCCGATTGCCTCTGGCAGCGATGTAGCCACGGCCGGGTGACATGATAGAAGCCGACTTCCATGCCGGCGCCATCGTCCGCCAGTCCGACGGCCGGCTGGAAGGCGCCAGCGACCCGCGCGGCGATGGGCTTCTGATTGCCCCCCTAGCCGACCCGCTCGGCAAGACGTGCGGCGCGGTACTGGCGCGGCGACTGTCCGAAGGCGCTGCGGAACTCGCGCGAGAAATGCGCCGCATCCGAAAAGCCGCAATCGAACGCGATCTCGGTGATGCTGCGCGGGCTGTTCTCCAGCATCCAGCAGGCATAATCCTTCCGCAGTCGGCGCTGAAAAGCGGCGGGCGAAGCGCCCAGCGCCGCGTTGAAGGCGCGTTCCAGCTGCCGGCTGGAGCAGCCGACATAGCGGGCGATGGCGTCCATCGAGGGCGGATCGTCGAGCCGCTGCTCCATGAAATGCACCGCCTGATGCACCCGCGTATCGGCAATGCCGGCAAGGTCGGCAAAGAAATGCGGCTGCGGCAGCGCGGAGGACCGCATGCCCTGCAGCATCATGTGACGGACAGCCTGGTTGGCCTTGGCCGCTCCGCAATGGCGGGTGACGAGATAGAGGCCGAGGTCGATGGCGGCGGTGGAGCCGGCACAGGAGAGCAGATCCCCCTCGTCGACAAACAGCTTGTCGGTCACCGCGTTCAGCGTTGGAAACTGGGCCTGGAAGGCGTCCAGCACGTTCCAGTGGATGCAGACCATGCGTTTCTCCGCCAGCCCCGCCTGGGCGATGGCGAAGGTGCCGGTGCACACGCCGATGAGCCGCACGCGCTGGCTTGCGGCCCGGCGCAGATAGTCCAGCAGCGCCGGCGGCTGGTGCTCGTTGAGGTAATCATTGCCGCCGCACACCGCGATGTAATCGAACTGCGCCGGGTCGAGCAGCGGCGCGCTGTCGGAGATCATCACCCCACAGCTGGCCCGGCGGGCGGTGCCGTCCAGGCTCATCACCTTCCACGAGGCGTGGATCTGCCGGCTCCGCCCGCCATGGTCGGCAGCAAGGCGCAGCGCGTCGATCAGGCCGCCAAAGGCCGCCAGGGTGAACTGGTCGAGCAGCACGAAGCCGACGCGCAGCGGCGAGGCGCGGGACGCCTGAAGCGGCGCGGCCGTTACGGGCACGGGCTCGGCAGCGGGGGATGGCTTCTGCAGCATGTCGCCCATATCAAAGTTTCTGACCCGATCCTGCAAGCCGCCGCAGCGTCAGGGGGTGACACTGGCCACTGCCTGCACATGAGGGGAGAAAACAACATGGCACGCTTACCCGGTCTTGTTACGGCATCGGCGCTCGCGCTGGCCGCCGCCATCGCGCCGGCCTCGGCGCAGGACGCCCTGCATGTCGCCTGGTATGGCGGCAATTGGGGCGACGCCTTCAAGGCCTGCGTCGCCGATCCCTTCACCAAGGCGACCGGCATCAATGTCGTTCCGGAAGTCGGCACCTCCACGGTTACCCTCTCGAAGCTGCAGCAGCAGAAGGATGCCCCCACCATCGACGTCGCGTGGATGGATGGCGGCGTCAGCGAGCTGGCGGAAGCCGCCGGAGTCCTCGAGCCGATCACCGAGAGCGGCGTGCCGAATCTGGCGAACACCCTGCCGCAGGCGATCTACACGAACGCCAACGGCATCTACGCCGTCGGCACCGGCTATTACTCGCTCGGCCTCACCTACAACACCAAGGAAATTCCGCAGGCGCCGACCTCCTGGAACGATCTCTGGAAGCCGGAATATGCCGACGCGGTCACCATTCCCTCGCCGGCCAATTCCTCCGGCGTGCCCTTCCTGTTCTTCCTGCACAAGATCTGGAATGCCCCGGCCGGCGATTTCGCCCCGGTCTTCGCCAAGATCAAGGAGCTGAAGCCGGCGCTGTTCTTCGATTCCTCGGGCGCCGCCTCCAACGCCTTCCAGAGCGGCGAAGCCGCCATCGGCGCGCATTTCAACGTCGGTGCCTTCGATCTTATCGCCAAGGGCCTGCCGATCGGCTTCACCGTGCCGAAGGAGGGCGTATGGGCGACCGACGCCCGGCTGCACCTCGTCAAGAACGCCCCGCGCAAGGAGCTGGCGCAGAAATTCATCGACACCGCGCTCACCCCGGCGGCGTCGCAGTGCCTTGCCGATAAGCTGTTCCTCGGGCCCTCGGTGAAGGACGTCACGGTCTCCGCCGAGACCGCGCGCAAGCTGCCCTGGGGCGAGAAGGGCTCGGTCGAAAGCCTTTATCTGCTCAACTGGACGGACGTGAACGCCCGGCGCGCCGAACTGGTCGACACCTGGAACCGCGAGATCGCCCGCAAGTAGCGGCGCGCGGGTAGCGGCGCGCACCTCCCCGCGCCGCCTTCGCGACACTCGCATCCCTGCCCGGATCGCGTTGATCCAGGCAGGGACCCCGCGGCCCACCCAGCGCGGGCATCGCTCCCGATCCGGCTTCATGCCCGGTCGGCGGACGCTCTGGCGTAATCTGCTGCCCCGAAACGGGCGGCCTCGCCCTGCACCGTCCGCCTCTCCAGCCAGGACACGATCCGTGCCGCCACTTCTCACCATCGAAGCCGTCTCGAAGCGTTTCGCCGCGCATCACGCGCTGCGAGACGTCGATCTGACGGTCGATTCCGGCGAGTTCATTGCCCTGCTGGGTCCCAGCGGCTGCGGCAAGACCACGCTTCTGCGCTGCATCGCCGGCTTCCTGACGCCGGACGAGGGCCGGATCCTCATCGATGGCGAGGACATCACCCGCGCCCCGCCCTATCGCCGGCCGCTGAACACGGTGTTCCAGAGCTACGCTCTGTTCCCCCATATGAGCGTCGCCGACAATGTCGCCTACGGCCCCCGCCGCGCCGGCGTCGGCCGCACGGAGGCGCAGAACCGGGCGCGCGAGGCGCTGGCGCTGGTCGGGCTGGAGGAAATGGGCGGGCGCCTGCCGCGCGCCTTGTCCGGTGGCCAGCAGCAGCGGGTGGCGCTCGCCCGCGCCATCGTCAACCGCCCCAAGCTGCTGCTGCTCGACGAGCCGCTGAGCGCGCTCGACCTGAAGCTGCGCCGGCGCATGCAGATCGAGCTCAAGCACATTCAGGAAAAGCTCGGCATCGCCTTCGTCTTCGTCACCCACGACCAGGAGGAAGCGATGGCGATGGCCGACCGGATCGTGGTGATGAATGCCGGCCGCGTCGAACAAACCGGTACCCCCGCCGCGATCTACCGCGCGCCCACTACTCGCTTCGTCGCCGAATTCGTCGGCGAGCCCAACCTCCTCCCGCTGTCCCCGGCCGGACCCGGGCGCGCGCGCCTCGCGATCGGCGGCTTCGAACTGCCGGCAGCGGCGGCCATGCGCTGCGCCATGGTGCGGCCCGAGGACATCGTCATTGTCGAGGGAATGCCGGCCGCCGATCTTGTCACCTTTCCGGGCGTGATCGAGGAAGTGCTCGCCATAGGCCCCACCACGACCCTGTTCGTCCGCTGCGGCGAGGTGGTGCTGAAGGTGGCACGCCTGGGCATGTCGGGGGCCGACCTCACGCCGGGCAGCGCCGTGACCCTCGGCTTGCGTCCGGCCGCGCTCCACCTGATTGCGGAATGAGCCCCGTGGCCGCTTCCCGCACCACCCGTCCCCGCACCGCCGTGGCACTGCTGCTGTTCGCGCCGCTGGCCTTCTTCGCCGCCTTCTTCCTGGCGCCGATGGTGGTCGTGGCGCTCTCCAGCATCACGACGGACAATGGCGGCCTCACCACTGCCCATTATGCGCGGATCCTGCTCGACCAGTATCACTGGGATGTGCTGTGGGTGACGTTCCGCATCGCCCTCGCCACGACGGCGCTCTGCCTGCTGATCGGCTTTCCGCTCGCCTGGTATCTCGTGCGCATCGTACGCTGGCGGGCGTGGCGGCGGGCATGCGTGATCCTGATCATCGTGCCGCTGTTCACCTCGAACATCGTGCGCTCCTTCGGCTGGATGGTGCTGCTCGGGCGCACCGGCCTCATCAATCAGGGGCTGATGGGGCTCGGCCTCACCGAGCGGCCGATCCGCTTCCTCGGCACCGAGACCGGCATCCTGATCGGCATGGTCTACATCCTCATGCCCTTCGTCGTGCTGTCGGTCGGCAATGCGCTGGCCAAGATCGACACCGCCTATGAGGATGCTTCCGCCGATCTCGGCGTCGGGCCGGCGCGCACCTTCTGGTTCGTCACCCTGCCGCTGTGCCTGCCGGGCGCCATCTCCGGCGCCATCATGGTGTTCGCGCTGGCGGTGAGCGCCTATGTGACGCCCGCCCTGCTGTCGGGCGGCCAGATCACCGTCTTCTCGATGCTGATCTTCCAGCAATATTCCTCGGTATTCGATTTCCACTACGGTGCCGCTCTCAGCGTCACGCTGCTGGTGCTGACGCTGGTCCTCGTGACCATTGCCGGCCGCATCGGCGAGACGGGAAGGAGGGCGGCATGATCGCGCGTCTCCTCATCCGGATCATCGCGCTGGCGGCGATGACCTATCTGATGCTGCCGCTGGTGGTGATCATCGGGGCCTCGCTGACCCAGACCAGCTATCTCGCCTTTCCCCCGCAGGGGCTGACGCTGAAATGGTTCGGCGTGCTGTTCGACGATCCCTCCTACGTGTCGGCCTTCGTCACCTCGACCCTGCTGGCGCTGGCCGCGACGGTGGTGGCCGTGCTGCTCGCGGTGCCGGCGAGCCTTGCGCTGGCGCGCTATGTGTTCGCTGGGCGCGAGGCGGTCTCCTCGCTGCTGATGTCGCCGCTCGTGCTTCCCTATGTGGTGCTCGGCGCGGCGCTGCTTCAGTTCGGCACCGCCTTCGGCCTCGCCCGCTCCTTCGAGGCACTGCTCGTCGGCCATGTCGTCATCGTCATGCCCTTCGTGCTGCGCTCGGTGCTGCCTCTGCTCACCCCGGAGCAGCGCGCGCTGGAAGACGCGTCGATGGACCTCGGTGCCACGCCCGTGGCGACCTTCTTCCTGATCGTTCTGCCGCAGATCCGCGGCGGCATCGTCTCGGGCGGCCTCCTCGCCTTCATCTCCTCCTGGATCAATGTCGAGCTGTCGATCTTCAACACGACGTCGGCGCTCAACACCATCCCGGTGAAGATGTTCAACTACGTGCAGTACACGATCGATCCCACCATCGCGGCAGTCTCCGCGATCACCATCGTCGCGGCTGCGCTCGTCATCATCCTTCTCGATCTGCTGATCGGCCTCGACATGTTGTCCGAGCGCCAACAGCCCTAAGTCCAACGGAGCCTTCGCGATGCGCAAGCAGGATAGTTTCGACGTCATTTACACGCACACCGAGGGCGAGCCGCTCTGCATCATCCATAGCGGCATCCCCTACCCGGCCGGCTCCTCCATCCTCGAGAAGCGGACCTTCCTGGAGGCCAATTACGACTGGGTGCGCACAGCGCTGATGCGCGAGCCGCGCGGCCATCGCGACATGTTCGGCGTGTTCCTGACCCCGCCTTCCTCGCCGGATTTCGACGCGGGCCTGATCTATATCGACGGCACGCAGTACTCCCACATGTGCGGACACGGCACGATCGCCGTCGCGATGGCGATGGTCGCCCATGGCTTCGTGCGCCGCTCGGATGACGGCATCACCAAGATCCGCTTCGAAACCACCGCCGGCCTCGTGCAGGCCGAGGTCGCCACGAAGGGCGACGAGGTGCTGTGGACGCGCTTCGAGAACGTGCCGGCCTATGTCGCGGCGCAGGATGTGGCGTTCGACCTGCCGGGCGTCGGCCCGCTCAAGGCCGATATCGTGTGGGGCGGCAACTATTTCGGCATCATCGACCTACGCGGCACGTCGCTGAAAATCGGCGCCGAGAACGGCTCGGAGCTCTCCCGCCTCGGCATCCTCGCCCGCGAGGCCATCCGCGAGAAGGTGAAGATCCAGCACCCGACCGCCGGCCACATCAACAATTTCAACTTCGTCACCTTCTGGCATGAGCCGACGATTCAGGGCGCGCTGTACAAGAACGTGCACGTGTTCAGCGCCGGCCAACTCGACCGCTCCCCCGGCGGCACCGGCACCAGCGCAATGATGGCGATGTTCGAGGCCCGCGGCGTGATCGGCCTCCACCAGCCCATCACCTCCGAGGGCCTGCTCGGCACCGGCACTTTCGAGGGCGAGCTGATCGGCGAGACCCGGCTCAACGACGTGCGCGCCGTGCGCCCGACCGTGAAGGGCACCGCCGGCCTGCTCGGCACCGCCCGCTGGCTGATCGACCGCAAGGACCCGGTCGGCGCCGGCTTCCTCGTCGCCTGACACGGCGGTCTCTGGCACTGCTTTTGCTGGTCTGGGACGTCCGCTTGTCGCATGAACAAGCGGACGTCTTTCCACGCGTGAACAGGCCATCATGGGACCCCAGGTCGTACCCGTTTCCTCCGACGCCCACTGCCCGCCGAACGCCGATGTAGTGATCGTCGGCGGCGGCATCATCGGCACCACCAGCGCGCTCTATCTCGCCGAGCGCGGCCTGAAGGTCGTCCTGTGCGAGAAGGGCCACATTGCCGGCGAGCAATCCAGCCGGAACTGGGGCTGGTGCCGGCAGGCCAAGCGTGACCCGCGTGAATTCGACCTCATTCGCGAGGCGCTGAGGCTCTGGCGCGGCCTCGATGCGCATATCGGCGCCCCCACCGGCTTCACCACCACCGGCATCCTGTTCGCCGCCAATGACGCGAAGAAGGAGGCCTCCTTCGCCGATTGGGTAAAGGAGGCCGCCGGCGCCGGCATTGAGGCGCAGATGCTCTCCCGCGCCGACATATCCCGGCACATGCCGGGTGACACGAAGCCGCCGCCGGCCGCCCTCTGGTGCGCCTCGGACGGGCGCGCCGAACCGCAAAAGGCGGCGCCTGCCATCGCCGAGGCGGCAAGGCGTCGTGGCGCCGTCATCCTTACCGATTGCGCGGTGCGCGGTGTCGAGACCGGCGGCGGACGGGTGATCGCCGCCATGACCGAGCGCGGACGCATCGCCACGCCCAATGTCGTGGTCGCCGGCGGGGCGTGGACGCGGCGCATCCTCAGCGATGTCGGCATCGACCTGCCGCAATTGAAGGTGCGTGCCAGCGTGCTGCGCACCTCCCCGGTGCCCGGCGGCCCGGAACCGGCACTATGGGACCATGATTTTGCCCTCCGGCGCCGGGACGATGGCGGCTATACCCTCGCCAACGGCCATGTGAACGTGGTGCCGATCGTGCCGGACAGCTTCCGCTTCGCCCTGGATTTCCTCCCCGCCCTGCGAATGGAGTTCGCCTCGCTGCGCCTGCGCCTCGGGCCGCGCTTCGCGACCGAATGGCAGGAGGCAGCACGCCGGCCCTTCGACGAGCCTTCGGTCTATGAGGCGGTGCGCGTGCTCGATCCCGCCCCGGACAACCGCTACCTCGCGCACGCCTTCGAAGCCTTGCAGCGGCGCTTCCCCGCCTTCGCGGACGCGCGGATCGTGCAGAGCTGGGCCGGCTTCATCGACGCCACGCCGGATGCGGTGCCGGTGATCTCGGCGGTCGACGCGATAACGGGGCTCGTTGTCGCCACCGGCTTCTCGGGGCACGGCTTCGGCATCGGTCCCGGCGCCGGCCATCTCGTCGCCGATCTCGTGACCGGCGCCAAACCCATCGCCGACCCGCACCCCTATCGCCTGTCGCGCTTCTTCGACGGCTTGCGCCCGCGCCCCATGGCCGGCCTCTGAGCCCTCAGCCTTCTTCAAGCGGAGACCACCATGGCCGAGACCATCGCCCGCCGCCCCATGCCGCGCACGCTCTACCGCGCGAGCGCCGCGCCGGCCCCGGAAACCGGTGCGCTCGACCACGACATCAGCGCGCAGGTGGTTATTGTCGGTGCCGGCTTCACCGGCCTGTCCGCCGCGCTGCATCTCGCCGAGGCCGGGGTCGACACGGTCGTCGTCGAGGCCAGCGCCATCGGCTGGGGTGCATCGGGCCGCAATGGCGGGCAGGTCAATCCCGGCCTGAAATGGGAGCCGGAGGAACTGGAGCATGGCTTTGGCGCCGATCTCGGCGGGCGGATGGTGCGGCTCGGCGATGAGGCGCCCGCTCTGGTGTTCGACCTCATCGCCCGCCACGGCATTGACTGCGCGCCCAAGCGGGGCGGCACGCTGCGCGCTGCCGTTTCCGAACGTTCCGCCGAGGGCGTGCGTGCCTATCAGCGCCAATGGGCGGCACGCGGCGCCGACGTGGTGATTGCCGAGGGCAAGGAGATGGCCGCGCTCACCGGCACTGGCGCCTACCCGCTGGGCGCGCATGACCGGCGTGGTGGACAGGTCAACCCGCTCGGCTATTGCCGCGGTCTCGCCAGGGCGGCACAGGCGGCCGGCGCCCGCCTCTTCACCGACACGCCGGCGATCCGTCTCGCGCGCCATGCGGGAGGATGGGAGCTGTCGACCCCCAAGGCCCGCATAAGCGCCGCGCAGGTGATCCTCGCCACCAATGGCTACAGCGACAATCTATGGCCGGGCCTGCGGCGCAGCGTGATCCCGGTCTTTTCCTCGATCACGGCCACCGAGCCGCTGCCACCGGATCTGGCGGCGCCGATCATGCCGAGCGGCATCGTGCTCTATGAGATGTCGGCGTCCTATGCCTATTACCGCCTCGACGAGGCTGGCCGCTTCGTCATGGGCGGGCGCAGCGTGCTGCGTCCGGCCAGCGCGCCGGACGATTTCCGCGCATTGGTCGACCACGCGACCCGGCTGTTTCCGGTGCTGAAGGCGGTGGAATGGACCCATCGCTGGAACGGGCAGGTCGCCGTGACCCGGGATCACCTGCCGCATCTCCACGAGCCGGAGCCGGGCCTGCTGATCGGCCTCGGCTATAATGGCCGTGGCGTCGCCATGGCCACGGCCATGGGGCGGATGCTGGCCCGGCGCGCCAGCGGCGGCGGCCAGGAGGTTCTCGATCTGCCGGTCACCCGCATCGCGCCCATTCTCGGCCATGCCCTGTGGCCGCTGGCCGTCAAGGCCCGGCTCAAATGGGACCGGCTGCGCGAGACGTTCGGCCGCTGATCGCGCGGCCGGTCAGGCGCCCCCGGGGTCAGGCGCCGCCGGCGCGCAGGCGTTCCGAGCGGCGCCGCAGCAGTTCCAGCGTCAGCATCAGCAGCGACGCGAAGATCACCAGAAGCGTCGCGGCGGCGGTGATGGTCGGCGATATCTGCTCGCGTATGCCCGAGAACATCTGCCGCGGCAGGGTCCGCTGCTCCGGGCTGGAAAGGAACAACGCCACCACCACTTCGTCCCAGGAGGTGACGAAGGCGAACAGCGCGCCGGAGGTCACGCCCGGGGCGATCAGCGGAAGGGTCACGGTGCGGAACGTCGTCCAGGGCGACGCGCCGAGCGAGGCCGCCGCACGGGTCAGCGAGCGGTCGAAGCCGGTGAGCGTCGCGGTGACGGTGATGACGACGAACGGCGTGCCGAGGATCGAGTGGGCGAGAACAAGCCCGAAATAGGTGTTGTTGAGCCCGACGGCGGCGAAGCCGAAGAACATCGCAACGGCCACAATGACCACCGGCACGATCATCGGCGAGATCAGGATCGACAGGATCAGCCCGGCGAACGGAACGTTGCCGCGCGACAGGCCGAGCGCGGCGAGCGTGCCGAGGCCGGTGGCGATCAGCGTGGAGAAGACCGCGACGATGGCGCTGTTCTGCAGCGCGATGCGCCAGCGCTCGTCGGTGAAGAAGTCCACGTACCAGCGCAGGCTGAGACCCGGCAGCGGGTAAGTGAACCATGGCTCGCTCGAAAAGGAGAGCGGCATGATGACCAGTATCGGGCCGATCAGGAACAGGAACACCAGCGCACAGAAGAGCGCGAAGAAGAAGTAGGTGAGCTTTTCGCGCGGGGTCGCATAAGAGGGTGCCAGCATGTCGATCAGCCCAGCTTGACCTTGTCGATACCGACAAGGCGATTGAACACGGTATAGAGCGCCAGCGTGATGAGCAGCAGGATGCCGCCTAGCGCCGAGGCCTGTCCCCAGTTCATCTCGCGATTGGTGTAGAGCGCGACGAAATAGCTGACCATCTGGTCCTGCGGCCCGCCCACCAGCGCAGGGGTGATGTAGTAGCCCAGCGACAGGATGAAGGTGAGCAGGCACCCCGCGCCAACGCCCGGCAGGGTCTGCGGCATGTATACGGTCATAAAGGCGGTAAGCGGCCCCGCCCCCAACGAGCGCGCCGCCCGCAGATGCGAGGCCGGAATCGATTTCATCACCGAATAGATCGGCAGGATGGTGAAGGGCAGCTGGATATGCGTCATCGCCAGCACCGTGCCGAAACGGTTGAAGATCAGTTGCACCCGCTCTGTGGTCAGATGCAGCGCCAGCAGGATGTCGTTGATCACGCCATTGCTCTGCAGCAGCACGATCCACGCCGTGGTGCGCACCAGGATCGAGGTGGTGAAGGGCAGCAGCACCAGGATCATCAGCACATTCGCATGGCGTGGCGGCAGGATCGCCAGCAGATGCGCCACCGGATATCCCAGCACCAGCGTGGCCAGCGTCACCAGCAGGCTGATCCAGATGGTGCGGATGAAGATGTCGACGAAGATCGAATAGTCGGCGAAATTCTTTTTGATCGCGCCCTCGGCATCCTGCCGCAGATCGAGCGAGGTCAAGAGGTAGTAGGGCGTCAGCGTGTTGCCGGCCCGCTTCATGATGGCCCAGAAGTCGACGGAGCCCCATTCGGCGTCACTGGCGACGAATTTCTCTTTCCACGGCCCGCCGCCGCCGGCATCGATCAGCCGTCCAGCCTTGAGGAAGCGCGAGCGGGCGCCGGGCACCTCGTAATTGATGCGCTTGCCGACCAGCGCGGTGGTGCGATCCTTCTGCGTCTGAACAAGGTCATCGGCAAAGGCCGCAAAGACATCCTCGCCTGGCGTTGTCCGGCCGTCCCATTGGCCGAGCGCCGTCATCGTCTTGGGCAGCGCGTCCCGCACCTCCGTGTTCTCGACCGAACGCAGCAGCATCAGCCCGATCGGTAACGCGAACACCGCGAGCACGAACAGCAGCAGCGGCGCCACCAGCGAGAATGAGCGCGCCCGGTTCAGCCGCTCGGCGCGTCTCAACTTGGTCTTGAGCGAAGTGCCGTCCAAAGTGGATTCAGCGTCGCCCTTCAGGGCTGCCACGGCCATGTCGAAATCCCCCTCGGCTGGTGTCGGGCCGTCCGCCGGATGGGCTGCGGCTCGATCGGTTTTCGGCCGGGACACCGAGAGTCCCGGCCGCCAGTTCCGGCTCCCCCTTTTTGAGGAAAAGCCGTCTTCATGTCGCGATGCGCCGTCGCCTTGCCCATGCGGCTCGGGCCATCGCGGCCAGCTCCATCACAGGCCAATCCAGATTACTGGGCGATCCACGTATTGAAGCGCTTCAGCAGCTCTTCCTTGTTGTCGCCCCAGAACACCGGATCATTGGCAAGGGCGGTCTTGGCGTTGTCCGGCGCGGTGGGCAGGTCCTTGAGGATGTCGGGCGCGACGAGCGGCGTGGCCGCGAGCAGGGCCGGGCCGTAGGAGATGTACTTGGTCTGATCGGCCTGCGCCTGCGGGCTGGAGGCGAATTCGATAAACTTGTAGACCGCGTCGAGATCCTTCACGCCCTTCGGGATGGCCCACAGATCATAGTCGAGCAGCTGGCCGTCCCAGACGATCTTGAAGTTCTTCTTGTCGACCTTGTTGGCGTTGAAGATGCGCCCGTTCCAGGCAGTTGCCATCACCACTTCGCCGGAGGCGAGCAGCTGCGGCGGCTGGGCGCCAGCCTCCCACCAGACGATGTCCTTCTTGATGGTGTCGAGCTTCTTGAAGGCCCGGTCGACGCCTTCCTTGGTCTTCAGCGTCTCGTAGACCTTGTCGGCGGGCACGCCGTCGGCCATCAGCGCGAATTCGAGATTGCCGAACGGCGTCTTCTGCAGCGAGCGCTTGCCCGGCCATTTCTTGGTGTCGAACAGGCCGGCAAGGGTCGTCGGGCCGTCCTTAATCTTGTCCGCGTCATATGCGTAGATGGTCGAATAGATGATGGTCGGGATGCCGCATTCGAAGGTCGAGCCCTTCACAAAGGCCCCCTCACCGCCGAATTTGGAATAGTCGATCGGCGTAAGGAAGCCTTCGTCGCAGCCCTGCTGCGCGGTGGCAGCGTCGACATCGACCGCGTCCCAGGTGGTATTTCCGGATTCGACCATGGCGCGGATGCGCGCGGCCTCTCCATTATACTCTTCCTGAGTTATCTTGGAGCCGGTCTTGGCGGTGTAGGGCTTGAAATACGCCTCGTCCTGGCTGGTCTGATAGGCGCCACCCCAGGAGGTGATGGTGAGGTTGTCGGCCGCGAAGGCGGCACCGCACGTCGCCGAGAGGGCGAGTGCGGAAAGCGTCAAGGTGAGCGACTTCATCTGCATGGGACTGGACCCTTGGTGGCGGTTGGCGGGAGATGTCAGGCGGCGTCGAGGGCGCGGCAATCTTGTGCGCGCCAACCCAGCGGAATGCGTGCGCCGACGGTGAGAACCGGCCGGTCTTCGACATTGCTGATCTTCACGACCACATCGGCGCCGCTGTCGAGCACGCAGCGCACGCGCACATGATCGCCGAGATAGATCATCTCGGCGATCCGGGCCTCGAAGCGATTGTCGAACGGGACGTCGGGTGGGGCGATCTTGACCCGCTCGGGACGCACGGAGAGCAGGCAGTCCTCCCCCACCCGCGTCGCGTCGGTGAGGGTGGCGGTGACGATGTCGCCATTGGCGAGCACGACGGAGCACAAGGAGCCGTTTGCCGCCTCGACGCGGCCGGGCAGGCGGTTGTTCTCGCCGATGAACTGGGCGACAAAGGAGTTTGCCGGGCTCTCATACAGTTCCGAAGGCGGCGCGACCTGCTGGATGATCCCCGCATTGAACACGGCGACGCGGTCCGACATGGTCAGCGCCTCGCTCTGGTCATGGGTGACGTAGACCACGGTGATTCCCAGGCGTTCGTGCAGATGGCGGATCTCCATCTGCATGTGCTCGCGAAGCTGCTTGTCGAGGGCGCCGAGCGGCTCGTCCATCAGCACAAGCTTCGGCTCGAACACCAGCGCGCGGGCAAGGGCGACGCGCTGCTGCTGGCCGCCGGAAAGCTGGCCGGGCATGCGGGAGGCGAAGCTGCCGAGATGCACCATGTCCAGCGCACCGGCGACGCGTGTCGCGATCTCGGCCTTCGGCAGGCCACGCACCTTGAGAGGGTAACCGACGTTTTGCGCCACGCTCATATGCGGGAACAGGGCGTAGTTCTGGAACACCATGCCGATATTGCGTTTTTCCGGCGGCAGCGAATCGATGCGCGCCCCGTCCAGCATGATGTCGCCGGAGGTCGGCGTCTCGAATCCGGCCAGCATCATGAGCGTCGTCGTCTTGCCCGAGCCCGAGGGTCCCAGCAAAGTGAGAAACTCGCCGCGGCGGATGCGCAGGCTGAGATCCTTCACCACCAGGACTTCGCCGTCATACGTCTTCTGGACGCCGGCGAACTCGACGAAACTCTCGCTGGCACTGACCGGAAGCTTCATCTTTCCTCCACAAGCTGGCGGCAACGAGCCGCCGGGCACCGCGGCGGGCAGACGGCACCCGCCCGCGTGGTGGCTTCGGCTCCGCAATCCCCATGCCAGACGCGTTGACGCCCGCCGCTCCGCCGCCGGGTGGCGGTACAGCGGCGGAAATGACGTCAGATCAATTGGTTAGCGCGAAGGCGTATTGGCTCGGGCGAATTGGACGGGCGCGGCGCGGGCGCGGGCGGCAGCCTCGACCGGCAGGCAGGCGGGCGGTGCCGGCGTGCCACTGATCAATAATTACGCACGCCTATTCGGACGCCTTCGGCCCCGATACCCGGTACTGGACGGGCGGATTCCATAGCATCGGGGGAGGTGCAGCTGCGACCCGACGTGCAGCGGCGCCTCGGAAGGGCGCTGTGCCGTCATGCGGGATGCGTCATGATGGCTGTACCCGCGCGACGTCCGCCTAAGGCGGCGGCTTCCTGGCACCATAAGTGACGCTTTTCGGTGCGTATCGCCTGGGATGCCCCGCTGCGGGCGTGAAACATCTGGTTCGGCATCGAGGGAGAGCGGCCGGGCAGTTCACTGCGCCGTGTGCCGTATGCCGCGGCGGGTGGTACATCCAGCACCCGGACCGGCTATGACGATGCCGCGCGAGCTTAGAGGGGGGTGCTTTCGGATGTTGGCTGAGATTCGGATCGACAGCCACCGGCACCCGCCCCACTAGGTGCGCCATGCGGATCCGTCCCTCCGCTGCGGGCGACCCGGTCCTGCACGCCGGGTCGACGATGTTGTCGCGACAGGAGACTCTCGCGCGCCATCTCTGGATCAGGCGGGCGCGGATAGCGTCACGTGGCGAGCTGCGTCGCCGCTTCGCTGCCCGCGCGCCCATCCTCCAGAATGCGAGGCTGGCTTCGTGGGAGCCACGCAGCATTCAGGCAACGCCTGAAATGGGAACACGCCACGCCGGCATCGGCCGGCAGCTTCTTCAGCCGCGCTTTTGGGCGGCTAGGGTGTGATGTGTGTGACAGCAAAAACCCCGCCCTGGACGTGTCCTGGGCGGGGTTTTTGGTGGGTGTGAAGAAGCGTTGATTTGCTGTGCTTTGCAGGCCTGGCAGCGACCTACTCTCCCAGGTCTTGAGACATAGTACCATCGGCGCTGAGGAGTTTAACGGCCGAGTTCGGGATGGGATCGGGTTGGGGCTCCTCGCAATGGCCACCAGGCCGGCGAAGCACAGCATTTTGCGAAGCAAGGATCCTTTCGGATCGGGCCTTGTGAGGCTCTGGTCTCTGGATTGCTTTAATCCTTGATGGATGACCATCGAGGATGAGAACGATCAAGCCAATCGAACGATTAGTACCGGTAAGCTCAATATGTTGCCATACTTACACACCCGGCCTATCAACGTGGTCGTCTTCCACGGTTCTCAAGGGAATACTCGTTTTGAGGTGGGTTTCCCGCTTAGATGCTTTCAGCGGTTATCCCGACCGTACATAGCTACGCTGCACTGCGGCTGGCGCCACAACAGCTCCACCAGAGGTACGTTCATCCCGGTCCTCTCGTACTAGGGACAAATCCTCTCAATATTCCTACACCCACGGCAGATAGGGACCGAACTGTCTCACGACGTTCTGAACCCAGCTCACGTACCACTTTAATCGGCGAACAGCCGAACCCTTGGGACCTGCTCCAGCCCCAGGATGTGATGAGCCGACATCGAGGTGCCAAACGATGCCGTCGATATGGACTCTTGGGCATCATCAGCCTGTTATCCCCGGCGTACCTTTTATTCGTTGAGCGATGGCCCGTCCACGTGGGACCACCGGATCACTATGGCCGACTTTCGTCTCTGCTCGACTTGTCAGTCTCACAGTCAGGCGGGCTTATGCCATTGCACTCGACGACCGATTTCCGACCGGTCTGAGCCCACCATCGCGCGCCTCCGTTACTCTTTGGGAGGCGACCGCCCCAGTCAAACTGCCCACCATGCAATGTCCCGGATCCGGATAACGGATCGCGGTTAGACATCCATATCTATAAGGGTGGTATTTCAAGGATGGCTCCACGAGAGCTGGCGCCCTCGCTTCAAAGCCTACCACCTATCCTACACATACCGACACGAATGCCAGTGCAAAGTTGCAGTAAAGGTGCACGGGGTCTTTCCGTCTGACCGCAGGAACCCCGCATCTTCACGGGGAATTCAATTTCACTGAGTCTATGCTGGAGACAGCGGGGAAGTCATTACGCCATTCGTGCAGGTCGGAACTTACCCGACAAGGAATTTCGCTACCTTAGGACCGTTATAGTTACGGCCGCCGTTTACCGGGGCTTCGATTCAAAGCTTGCACCTCTCCTCTTAACCTTCCGGCACCGGGCAGGCGTCAGACCCTATACGTCATCTTGCGATTTCGCAGAGCCCTGTGTTTTTGCTAAACAGTTGCCACCCCCTGGTCTGTGCCCCTCCCGCCTGGTTGCCCAAACGGAAGGCCTCCTTATCCCGAAGTTACGGAGGTAAATTGCCGAGTTCCTTCAGCATAGTTCTCTCAAGCGCCTTGGTATACTCTACCAGTCCACCTGTGTCGGTTTCGGGTACGGTCTATAATGTGGGAGCTATTTCCTGGAACCCCTTCGAAGCCAGAACAGAACCAATTCGTCTGACAACACACGGGATTCGTCACTACCCACAGGCTCAGGAATATTCACCTGATTCCCATCGACTACGCCTTTCGGCCTCGCCTTAGGGGCCGGCTAACCCTGCGCAGATTAGCTTTACGCAGGAACCCTTGGACTTTCGGCGACAGTGTCTCTCACACTGTTTGTCGTTACTCATGTCAGCATTCGCACTTCCGATACCTCCAGAGGCCCTCACGGGTCCTCCTTCGCAGGCTTACGGAACGCTCCGCTACCGCTTGCAACAAGTTGCAAACCCTAAGCTTCGGTGCATGGCTTGAGCCCCGTTACATTTTCGGCGCAAGAATCCTAGACCAGTGAGCTGTTACGCTTTCTTTAAAGGATGGCTGCTTCTAAGCCAACCTCCTGGTTGTTTTCGGACTCTCACATCCTTTCACACTTAGCCATGACTTGGGGACCTTAGCTGTAGGTCAGGGTTGTTTCCCTCTCGACGACGGACGTTAGCACCCGCCGTCTGTCTCCCGCGCAGTACTTCCAGGTATTCGGAGTTTGGTTAGGTTTGGTAAGATGGTAAATCCCCCTAGCCCATCCAGTGCTCTACCCCCTGGAGTATTCACGCGAGGCACTACCTAAATAGTTTTCGCGGAGAACCAGCTATTTCCGAGTTTGATTGGCCTTTCACCCCTAGCCACAAGTCATCCGAGACCTTTTCAACGGGCACCGGTTCGGTCCTCCAGTGCGTGTTACCGCACCTTCAACCTGCTCATGGCTAGATCACTCGGCTTCGGGTCTAATCCGACGAACTGAACGCCCTGTTCAGACTCGCTTTCGCTGCGCCTACACCTATCGGTTTAAGCTTGCTCGCCAGACTAAGTCGCTGACCCATTATACAAAAGGTACGCAGTCACCCAGGACGAACCTTGGGCTCCTACTGTTTGTAGGCATCCGGTTTCAGGAACT